>CAVVYZ010000031.1:0-57212 GCA_963752595.1 uncultured delta proteobacterium | reverse complement strand
TATAAAAGAGAATCACCAGCGAAGTCAAGAACGATGATGCTATCGTATCGAATGTTCGTACGTGATAAATGGCTCCCGTATCATCCTTGTGATCCAGCCGGGAATTGACATTTACCGGATATCCGCCTTTCTCAAACCTGAAGAGATCTTCTCCCAGACCGTGCTCCATCGTACAATGACCTCCAGCTTGCCGAAACATCTTGCCCCCGTCGTTCTTCCGGATTCGATGGGATCGTTCTGCCGCCTAAGGTTACGGACACGGACTTCATGGGCTTTACTTCCACGGCAAAGCTCATCCCTTTCATATCCGACTAGTCTTCTACCGTTATAGTAGTAGAGGCCCGGCCACAAGGTGATGAAGCTTGCATCGGACGAAGCCGATGGTCATATCGATGCTGGGGAGTAATTTTTCCCCTTTGTGTTCGTCAGAAATGGGGAGGTAAAGATTTGCATGGGCGGAAAAATAAGGATGAGTACATTTTCCCGACCTGTTCCAAGACGTTTGCGGTGATTATCCGTTGAAGTCGAAAAAACAGATTGAGATTCGGCAATAGCCTGCCTCGCGAGGATGGGCATAGGCATAAGGACGCCCATCCTCGCGAGGCAGGCTATTGCCGGATACAATCTGTTTTTCGATTATACAACGGATAATCACCACAAACGTCTTGGAACAGGTGCGGAAATCTATCATCCTTATTTTTCCGCCCATGCAAATCTTTACCTCCCCATTTCTGACGAACACAAAGGGGAAGAGGCCCTTCCCGGCATCGATATGACCATCGGCATCCCCATGCCCAATGCAAGCTTCATCACCTTGTGGCCGGGCCTCTACTACTATAACGGTAGAGACAGGTCGGATATGAAAGGGATGAGCTTTGCCGTGGAAGTAAAGCCCATGAAGATCATGTCCGTAACCTTAGGCGGCAGAAACGATGCCATCGAATCCGGAAGAAACAACAGGGGCGAGATCTTCGGCAAGCTGGAGGTCACTGTGCCGATGGAGCGTCTGGGAGAAGATCTCTTCAGGTTTGAGAAAGGCGGATATCCGGTAAATGTCAATTCCCGGCTGGATCACAAGGTAGTACGGGAGCCATTTATCACGTACGAACATTCGATACGATAGCATCATCGTTCTTGACTTCGCTGGTGATTCTCTTTTATACAGTACGACGGTAACGGGAAGTGGCTCAGTCTGGTAGAGCACAGCGTTCGGGACGCTGGGGCCCGGGGTTCAAATCCCCGCTTCCCGACCATCTTTTTATTGATATTTACTTGGTCTCCGGCCCTAAAGAGCTTTCACGTGTTTTCACGCTTCTTTGTCCATTTGATATTGATCACTTTCTTTTCGAGAATTTCTTTCTTCCTGGCAACCGCCCGCAACGAATGGGTCGGGGGTTCGATTCCCCCTGCCTCCACCATTATCTACATTTATTACCTGACAGTACCGGGTAAAGGCCTTGTTGGTGATTAAACTATTACATTAAATTTAGAGTAGTTTTACACCCTTGCGCATCGCAATCTGTTAATACCTCAAGTGATTTAAAAAATAACGATCTCGCCCATATGAGATTTCAAAAAAGCCGGCAAAAGGAGATCTGCCATGAATACGCATAAGATACTTTTCTCGTCTGTATTCGGTCCATACGGAATTAAAGACGAATGGGGAGAGGAACTCGGCATGCAGATGGAACTTCTGAATAACCAGGTTACACGCCAACAGGGAGTTCACTCGCCGCGCCAGTCATATCTGACATTCGCACTCTATCTTCTTGCCGAAAATATCTCTGTGCCAAGCACTGTGCTGGATTTTCCGAAATGGGACGATTTCGTCCACGAGCTTGAGAAAGGCTACTCGTACGTCGCCATTTCTTTCATTGTGCCCAACGTGCTCAAAGTCAAAAGAATGGCTGAATACATCAGACGGCATTATCCTGAGGTAAAGATAATACTTGGCGGTTACGGAACCATTATCCCTGATCTTGAAGAGATTGTGCCGCATGATGAGTGTTGCAGGGGCGAAGGAGTAAAATGGTTTAGGAAATATTTTGGAGACAATCCTTATGCGCCGATTGTTCATCCTGTTCTCAAGAATCCCTTGTACAATTATGTTTATGGAATGCCCACAAAACCGAGAGGGTCAGCAATTTTTCCGGGAGTAGGATGTGAAAACGGATGTAGATTCTGCATCACTTCACATATGTTCAAAAAGGAGCATGTCTCACTTCTGCCTGGCGGTAGTGATATTTTCAATGTCTGCCTCCGTGCTGACAGAGAGATGGGAGCAAAAAATTTCATGGTGCTTGACGAGAATTTTCTCAAGCACGACAAACGTGCAAGAGAGCTGCTTGATGAAATGACAAAGGTGAAAAAGCCATATGTTTTCGTTACGTTTTCCTCAGCTGAAAACATAAGGCGAATCGGCACCGATTTTCTGGTCAGGGCAGGCATCAGCCGCATCTGGGTAGGGGTAGAATCCAAAAGAAACCTGCATGACAAGACAAAAGGAATAGATCTAAAGAATCTTTTCAGGGAACTCAGGTCAAAAGGAATAGTAGTTCTGGCCTCAACAATCCTTTTTCATGACCATCATGACAAGGACACCATGAAAGAAGAAATAGATTGGGTGATTGATCTTGAGACAGATCTTGTGCAGTTCATGAACTATCATCCATGGCCCGGGACACCGCTTTACGAAGACTTGAAGAAGGAAAACCGCCTGAAAAACGTGCCATACCGCCACCAGCATGGCGCGGCAGAGCTGAGCTTCATCCATCCGCATTATACAAGCCCGAAAGATCATGAAAGCCTTCTCAGGCAGGCATTCAGAAAAAATTACTTAACAAACGGACCAGCCATTGTCAGGATGGCAGAAACAGCAGTTACCGGCTACATGCAGGCAGTGAAGGATTATACAGGACGCCAGGCTGAAGGTATGGCATGGAACCCGGATTTGATGATGTATGAAAGAAATGGCAAATCCGATGTCGATCTCTTCATGCTGGAGAGAATAAAAGTGATGAAAGAGGAGGCCGGGCGCTATTTCCCATCACTGCTGCCTGCTTTTGTGTTTGGTCCGAACATCAGGTCGCGCATGAAGACCCTTTTGGTGATGAAGCTTTTTTTCAAAGCCATCGGCCGACCAAAAGGTTCTGAAATAATCAAATCCCTTATCCTTACAGCTAGCGCTTCTGTCGAATTCATTCGAATTCTGAAAAACAGAGCAAGCGGGCATGAAGGAATCGTCCGCCAACCTCCCGTTTACAGGGTAGAGTATCCAGGAAACAAATACCTGAGGAAACAGTAAAATAGGTTCAATGGTGAGGTCTGATAAAGGTTTGGCCTAATGGGTGATGGAAATCATGTATTAACATAAATTGAGTAGTTATGGGAAATAAGACTAAAGATCGAGGGGTTATTTTTTTGTGTTTTATTGCTCTTATCGGACTTCGAATCCGCAGGCCGGGGTATTCGAGTCCTTCAGGGGTTTGTGTAAAAACATGTGCATGCAGATCACAAAACATGGCTGGACATAGTGGGTGTGGTGGTGTTCGATTCCCTCAATCTCTATTCCTTGATTTATTAACTTTCACGTAATTTTCACGTAGTGTCCTGCAAAATAGCTTAAATGCTATATGATTTCATATTTCAAATTCCCCGCTTCCCGACCATCTTTTTATTAAATCCGGACAAGTGTTATTCCCGGAAATGCCGCTCCGTCCCTTTGATGACCTTCCTGCATGTCAATACTCCGCTCTTTGCGAAATCAGCATCGGCATGTCGTTCAATGCGTTCCGGGTTCTCCCCGATCTTCATCTATGCAGAAGCCTTGCGGGCGAATATCGCTGCCCCAAGGGCCCCGACGATCTGGGGGTCGATCGTCAGCTGCGTCACTTCCATGCCGATGATCTTTGCCAGTGCCCTGATGAGGCCCTTATTCTTGGCGCAGCCACCGGTGACGGTTACCAGGGGCTGCATGCCGATCCGTTTGAGCAGGGTGAAGCACCGCTTGGACACGGCTGCCTGGATGCCTGCCGCGATCTCTTCGGGCGGGTTGCGTTTGGCCAGGAGGCTGATTACCTCGCTCTCGGCAAATACACTGCACTGAGCGGTGACCGGTATGATCTTGTTCGCCGTGAGCGATAGCCCGGAGAACTCCGATATGTCCATACGGAATATGCGGCTCATGGCCTCGAAGAACCGCCCGGTGCCTGCGGCGCATTTGTCGTTCATGGCAAACTCCAGAACCGATCCGTCACTGTTCAGCGAGATGGCCTTCACATCCTGCCCTCCGATGTCGACGATGGTCTTTATGTCCGGATTGCAGGTGAATGTTCCCATGGCATGGCAGCTGATCTCCGAGATATTCCTGTCGGCAAAGGCGACCTCGTTCCTCCCGTACCCTGTGCCCACAAGGCAGGCAAGGTCTCGGAAGCTGCTTAAGCCCGGGACCTGGCTGCAGGCCTTCTCCAAAGCGATCGTTGAAGTCAGCCCTGGATCGATCTCGCTCGGGATAATTGATGTGGCGATGATGGAGCCGTCTTCGTCGATGATGACGGCCTTGCCTGTTGTTGAGCCCACGTCGCATCCGCCGTAAAATCTTATTGCCATGTCAGTCTCCCTCTCGTTCAGGTGTCGTGGTGCATCGACCGGACATCAGCCGTCCGGTTCTTTCTTGGTATTCCGGCACTTGCTTTCGCTCCTGCAGGGTTTTGCCAGTGCTGATTCCTCTGCTTGCTCAGACTCATCTCACTATCCATGCGCGGTGCCTTCATCACGTTTTCCATGAAGAATTCCACCTGGCTCATCATGGTCTCCTGGGAAACGATGCGCGGGTCGAGCAGGTCGTAATCGAGAATGAGCACGGGTATCTTCTTCTCGCGGCACTTTTCCCTCAGCATGCCGTTCATGGCCTGGCCGCTCTTGCAGCCTACGTGGTTTGCAACCCACACCATGTCGAGATCAAACTGCTTGCACATGCGGAAGATGTCATCGAGGTAGTTTTCCGCAGGTCCCCTGGTGTGGCGGACCATGGGGCCCTGCATGATGACCATGCTCAGGCCTTTGAGCATGGTGTCCGGGGTCGATGTGTCGATGGGTGTGTGATGGTTGTAGGTCATGCTGTCGTTGATGAGGGTGACGCCGAAGAGGCGCTCCGCATTGTTGAAGATGTGGACGAAATGGGGGAAGGGCGGGTTCCAGAGCACTGCCCGGTATTTCTCCTTGTCCGTGGCAGGGGTGCCTGAAGAGAGATTTTTCCTGGCCATGTCCACCAGGCGCTCGTAATGCCGTATTGAGCGCTCGTCGCCGGCAAAAAGATTGAAATGCCACAAGTGGCTCAGGAACACGGCCTCGGCTGCCAGCGGGGCAGGTCTCACCCGGGTCATGTCCCACAGCTCGAGCTCCAGCTCCAGCATGCGGTTCCTGCCTTCACAGATCTGCTTGAGGCGGTCCCAGTCCATGCGGCCGGGCGTGTTCTCTTCGAGGAAGGCGATCATGCCTTTGAGGTCTTCGGAAAAGAGCTTCTCCGCCCTCTCGTTGTAAAAATTGTACGGCACATCGAGGCGGTACATGGGGAGACCATACTCCTGCTGGATAAATGAATATGAGGCCATCCCTGCATCGCAGGGCATGTTGGAGCTTACCATGGCGAGACCGCCCGGCATATGCCCATTGATGACCATGCCCACGGTCGCCTTGGGAAGGCTGCAGGCATCCGGGTTTATGCCTGCGTTCTCAGCCTCGTCGATATATTTCAGGTTGAACTCGGGTGTCATCATGGGCAGGAGTATCCCCATGGCCTCCAGCATCCAGACCTTGAGCCCCATGGCGCGGGCGATGTCCGGCGGCACCATCTCTTCGGTGATGATGAGGCGGTCCTTGCGGTAGAACAGGTCTTCCAGCATTTCGGCGAGCATGACCGCCACCGAGTGGATCGTGATGCATATGGATTCGAGGTAGAGCCCGCTCCGCCCCCGGCAGAGCCTCCGCATCAGGCCGGTCACCCTGAGCAGGTGCAGCATCCAGGGGTAGCGGATCAGCTCCCGGATGAAGCCTATTGGGCCCCTCTTCGCGACCACCTTTGCAATGCACATCCAGATCAGCAGCCAGTACTTTGCGTATACCCGAAAATCTTTTGCCGAAAGGGAGCGCATATCCCGGATAATCTCCAAGGAATGCTCCCTGAAGAAGCGGGCCTGTGAAGGCAGGCCCCGGATCATGTCACTGGCCGTTCTCATTGCTTCATGCTTCGTCATCTCTTTCTTCCTTTGCAAGGCATCATTTTCCCATGCTCTCGATAAAGGCCTGAACACGGGTCCGCAGCTGTCCTTCTCCGCCCAGCCGGTATTCGCGCTCCAATTTAAGCACGGGGATTCCCTCTTTCCTCAAAGCCTTCACCAGCGGCATGGAATCCACGCCCCAGAGGTCGCAGAATTTGATGATCTCGATGACCACGCCGTCCACATGGTATTCTTTTACCGTGTCGATGATCGTCTGCAGCCGCATGTCGAAGTTCTCCATCATGCGCGGACACAGGGTCTTTTTGAAGGAATGCTCGGCCAGTGCCCGGATGGGGTCGCTCCCGGCCGCTTCGATAGGTGTGATCCCGGGGATCGACCCGGTGCAGAACCGGTCGGCCACCACGAGCCCCCCCTGGGACTCGATGATGCTGATGAACTCCGGGTCGTGCAGGTGCCCGCCTACCACCATCAGGCGGGCGCGATAGCTTCCAATGCCGGGGCGCTTTTCGATCTCTGTGCAAAAATCATTGATTTTCGGCAGGATCAGGTCCTTGGGCGAGGCCAGGGATGCCATGAGCAGGGCGTGAAACTCGGTGCCGGTGACGGGCGGGTAAGATCTCTTCCTCAAGTCTCCCATTGCCTTGATGGCTTGCGCGAAGTTGTTCCACTCGGCAATGGCCTTCATGAGAGAGCCGTCGCTCATGTCCACCCCGAAATGGTCGGCGAGCCTGTCCGCTGAGCACTGTGAGTTCCTCTGTCAGCCAGGTAATCGTGGCATCGTTGATCTTCCGCGGTACGTCGATCACATGGTTGAACGCAGGTTTCTTGAGGTATTCCAGATTGTCGTAGAGTCGCTGCATGTGCGCGCAGGATGGGACGAAGACCCAGCCCTTCACCAGGTCGTACCGGTCGTCGAAGGCGAATTCGAGGAGACTTCGCGCATACGAGCAGATGAAGCTCGACAGGTAATTGTCGGCGATCTCGGTGCCTGCGACTCCTGTTGCATGAAGACGCAACGGGAAAAGACGTCCGCCATGAGCAGGGCTTCGGGCACGAACGAGCAGGAGTACCCGATGGGTATGCGTCCCTCTTCTACGGCCTGCTCGACGAGGCTGTTCTGCGGGCTTTCCAGAAGGTCTTCAAATATCTTCGATGATCACCAGCATATCAATATATCCTTTCCCCTGGCTCTAGATCCCCGAAGAGGCGAAAGAAAAGCGTGTTGTACAGCGACAGAATCACCGAGGTTGCCATATTGCCAGGATACGTTTAAGGCTTTCTGCGGGCAGGCATTCAGGCAGTGGTAGCAGCGGATGCACTTCGTGTCCGCAACCGGATAGGGTTTCAGGTCAATGCTCTGCATCGGGCATCCCTCCATGCATGACCCGCACTGGGTGCACCGGGAATGATCCGGGTGCGGCCTGGGAAGGAGGATGCGCAGCAGGAAGGGTTTGGCAATGAATGAAACCATGTCATAAAAACCCCCATTTGGGGGTGATGGCGTCCTTTATGCCTTCAGCCATTGGCATTGAAGCGCCGTCCTCAAGATGCCTGTCCACTGCCAGGGCGAACGAGCGGGCACGCTCAAGATCCTCCCGGTCGGGTCGGCCCGGCATGCGGCCCGTTAGGCAGGAGGCGGGATGATGCACCATGCCGCGGCACATGAAACCACCCAGAATCGCTGCCCTTTTTTCTGCAGCCCGGCCGCGAGGTCATGGAGTACGCGGCCGGGAGCCCCGCCTGCGGTTGCAAAGACAAAGGCGGCCTTGCCATGCAGCAGCGGCCATGTTTGAAGAAACCCTTTGACAGAGTCGGGGCCTGGCTCTCGAAGCAGGGTGCTCCTATGCCCAGTATGTCACATCCCTCTCATATCGGTCTGTTTTACATCCTTCATGGATAATGTGCAGACCTTGTGACCTTTGCCTCGGAAAGCATCTGCCATTTCCTCGGCGACTTTACGCGTATTACCGGTCTGGGAGAAATAGACCAGGCATCACAGTCATGGGGGAACCATTCATATCATCACCTTCATCTTCTCCAGGACATTCGCAATCACGCCGAGTGTGCGGCGAGGTGTCCGGGAACTCCGATCAGGGACCTTCCGTGAAGTCGAAATCCCTGATAATGTCGTCATCCGAGATCCATCCGTAGATTCGAGGCCTGTCCTGCGGCTGATGTCTTCCACCTCAGCCTCGCTCCTCACCCTGTTGAGCACGAGGCCCATGCTTTGTGAAGTCGACCGCCTTCTTTCGCCGGCAACCCGCGCAATGGTGTTTGCCACGCCGATGCCTTTTGCCGAGGTGTCCGACACCAGGACCAGGTGGTCCACGGTCTTCATCACCCGCCTGTTGATCTGCTCGATACCCGCCTCGCCGTCGATGAGCACGATGTCGAACTTGTCGGCCAGGTCGCCGATGATGTCCTTGAGGAGGGTGTTCACCCTGCAGAAGCACCCCTCGTCCTCGGGCCTGCCGATGGCCAGCAGCGCAAAGCCGTCCCGCTCCTCGAGGGCCTCGAAGACCTCATAGTCCAGGAGCTTCACTCGTCTCCCGGCTTCCCTGGGGTTCACCCTTCTGGATCCTGGCAATGAGACCCTTCCTGATGTCGTCCACGGTCTTCCTCACCGGTACGCCCAGTGCTGTTGCCAGGCCCACGGCCGGGTCCGCGTCGATGGCCAGGATCTTCCTGCCGTTGGTCTTTCGCCAGCAGCTTCACCATGAGGGCAGAGACGCGAGGTCTTGCCGACCCCGCCCTTGCCGCACATTGCCAGTATTTTCGTTTCAGCCATGCGACTGCCTCCCTTGACTTTTCCATGAGCGTTTCCCTCATGCTTTCAGCCCGTCGGCCTCATCGCAGACGTCCTGGTAGTCGCAGCTCCCGCACTCGAAATCCATCTCGGCCGCCATCTTGTTCATGGCAGCGATGATCTTCTCCGCAGGCGCCGTGATCTCCCTGAGCCTGCTCACATCATCCGGTGCTGGAGGTGAGGAAGATCACCTCGACGGCCTTCACATAGGGCTTCTTCCGGAAGAGGGCCATGAGAGCCGAGCCCAGGATCCGTGCGGAAAAGCCCTTCAGCAGGGCCTCGCTGCTGATCCTGCACCACTCCCTCATGTACTGGGACACCGCCCTCATCATGAAGCCCTTGAGGTCGAGGTCGTAGCGCAGGAAATCCAGCTCCTTGTGCCGGTCATAGGCATTGTCCTCGGTGAACCCTTCAACCCCCACCAGGACCACCTTGCCGAAAGGCAGGCTCTTGCCCGCGCTCTCCGGGAAATCCGGCCCGACGAGGGTTATCCGGCCGTCTGCAACTGTCGCGAGGTTCTCGGTCCACAGCAGGCAGGAGACGGATTCCTTCCCCGGGCTGCCCAGTTCGAGCCCCATGTCCTCTTTCAGGACGATGTTCCTGCTCCCTCCTGCCGGCCATGGGCTATGGCAGTGTCAGCAAGCCATGACCTCCTGGGCAGGCGCGTTCTCCACAAAGGATCGGACTGCCTTGATGGTGTCGGCAAAGAGTTCCATGCGATTCTTCACAGCTGCCTCCGTTTGCAGCCTTGCAGCGATGAGGGCTGCACCGATGGCGCCGATGATCTGCGGGTCGGTCTCCGATCTTCGTGAGCTTCACGCCGAGCGCCTCTTCGATGGCAGCGAACATGCCGGCAGTTCTTCGCCACCCCGCCGGTCATGGTGATCTCGCTGATCGAGCTCGATGCCCCTGGCGAGCGCTGCCACCCGGTGGGCCAGGGACTTGTGCAGCCCGCCCACGATGTCCGGGAGGTTGTTCCCTGCATTGATGAGCGAGATGATCTCGGTCTCTGCAAAGACCACGCACTGGTTGGAGATGGAGAGAGGGTTTGTCGACTGGAGCAGATATCTCACCCATGTCTTCGAGCCTGATGCCCATGGCCCCTGCCATGACCTCCAGGAACCTGCCCGTGCCCGAAGCGCACCGGTCGTTGTAGGCGAAGCGGATGACATTTCCGCATCCGTCCAGCCGGATGGCCTTGGCATCCTGGCCGCCGATGTCGATGACCATGTGCACCTCCGGGCATGAGCCACTGGGCACCCTTGCCGTGGCATACGATCTCGGACTCCACGCGTCGGCAAAGGGGATGGAGTCCCTGCCGTAACCGGTGCCGACGCAGTAGGCGATATCCTTGCAGAGACAGCCCGGCCTTTTCAAGGGCGCATGTCCATCACCTCTCCGGGCCGACTCTCCGGGCTCGGGCTTTGCGAATATCACGTGCGAGGCCACGATTTCGCCGTCCTTCATGATGACCGCCTTGGCGCTCAAGGAACCCACATCACATCCTGCGGTAATACATCACTTCCCTCCCAGTCTTTTCTCTGGCGAACACCGCCGCGCCCAGGGCACCCATGACCTGCGGGTCCACCCTGAGCCTGCGGATGGGTACGTTCAGCTGCTTCTCCATGGCCTGACACGACGCCGGCGTTCTTTGCCACGCCGCCGGTCATGCACACATCCTTCTCGCACCCCGACCGATTTGGCCAGGATCGCGACCCTGGCTGCCATGGCCTTGTTGATGCCCGCGGCCAGGTCTGCCTTCGAGGTGTTCGTGTTCAGGTGCATGATGACCTCGGCCTGGGCCCAGGCCGTGCAGGTGGCAGCCAGGTTGATGGGGTTTCTGGCCTGGGCGGAGAGCTTCCCCAGCTCTTCGAGCTCTACGCCCAGGAGCTTTGCCATGACCTCGAGGAACCTGCCCGTGCCGGAGGCGCACTTGTCGTTGGTGACGAACCTGGCGATGTTGCCCTTGTCATCGAGGCGGATGGCCTTGCAGTCCTGGCCGCCGATGTCGATGATGGTCCTGACCGAAGGCAGCAGCCAGTGGGCGCCCTTGGCATGGCAGGCGATCTCGGATACGGCCTTGCCCACGAAAGGGATCCGCTCCCTGCCGTAGCCGGTGCCCACGCAGAACCCGATGTCCTTCAGGGTGAGCCCGGCGGCGCTCAAGGCCATGTCCATGACCTCGGCTGCGGATTTTTCCGGGTTGAACGTCGAAGGGATCAAGCGCATGGCTGATGATCCGGGTGTTGTTGAGGATGACTGCCTTGGTGGTCAGTGATCCAACGTCACAGCCTGCTGACGATCATGACAGATCCCCCTTACGTGCATGAACTCGCCTGATCTTGTCTACGCAGTGCTCCCAGGAGGCGACCCGGTCGTCGAAGGCATCGGCAAAGAGCAGCATGGTGGGGAGGCCTTCCCGCTCGCAGTCGCGCTGGAGCAGCTTGTTCGCTCCCCAGCTGTTGCGGCACCCCATGCTCCCGACATAGACCAGGAAGTCCGGCTTCATGATCCTCGACATGAAGAGGAGATCGTCCCGCCACATCCCGGGCGCGTCGTACGGGCCCCGGAGCTGTTTGACCATGGGCATGCGGGAGTTGATGTCAGCAAGCGAGTCGATCATGGTATCCAGGCTGGAGGTGTCTATGTGGTAGGTCTCGTCCTCCCTGCCTTCCGCGTAGTTGACGCCCTCGTTCCAGAAGTTGAATATGAGCGTAGGCAGGAGGCTGATCTCCTGGGCAGTCGATCCATTCCCAGAACCGTGCGTCCGTGGTGTAGTGGTCGATGTAGCACATCAGGAGCCGCGCACGCTCCTTTTTCGAGCTCGTGCCGGCATAGCCCTTTGGCAGCATTGTCACGCACCACCTTAAGCATGGATTCGAGCACGGCGGTGTACGATTTTCTGCCCGGCATGGAGAGCCTTCCGGCATAGATGAACAGGGTGAAGATAGGCGGCACCGGGCAGGGCTTAAGCCGCATGAGATCGATAGAGCTCGATGGTGAGCTCGTCCTGGCGCTTCTGCTCTTCGAGCAGATCCTTGAGCTTGTCCTCGTTCAGCCTTGAGCCCGACTGCTCTTCGATGAATGTGATCAGGGCCTTGTAGTCCTTGCGGTGGTAGTCGTCGATCCTTTTCCCCGTGAGCTTCGAGGGGAAGTTGAGCTGGAACATGGGCAGGTCGAGGTAGGAGGAGAGAAACTGGACCGCATTGGCATTCGTGTCGCAGATGCCGGGCGCGCCGCAGACGAGAGAAATCGGGCTTCTCGGCAAGGCCTGCCAGGTATGCCCCGAACGAACCGCGCTGTGCCGAGCAGGATGTCTCGGTGAACCCCACCTCGCAGCAGTAGTCCATGTACTCTGCCGTGCCCTTCCGTCAAGACTAGCGTACCGAATACGGTCATGATCTCGGCCCAGGCAGGCACCACGTTGTCAAAGGCGAAGAACAGGTGCTTTGCCGAGACAAAGGTGCCGAGGCAGAGCTTCTTGCCCTGGCTATGTGCTGTCATGATGTCGGTGAGATATTCCGCAGCCATCTTCATGAAGAGCCTGCCCGGGCTCTCCGTGCCTTAACAAAGCGTACAGGACGTTCCTGAAGTTCGGGATGACCCCTTTCAGGCTCTCATATTCCTTCTCTGTCCCGTCCAGGGCTCTTGCCGCGGCGGTGATGGTGGTCCAGAGCATCCAGTCATAGTTATACTCGCGTGTTTCCTTCTTCATATGCCTCTTCCTCCTAGACCGCGGACATACTCAGATGCGCCCCGGACTTGATGCGCTGGATGTAGAGCCTGGCGCGATCCTTGAGGACCTCCAGGTCGGTCTTGCGGGCGATGTATTCCAGGGTCTGACCGCCGAGGAAGAAGGAAGAGGGTGAGCGCATCGATGGCCCGCTGCCTTTCGGCCAGCATCCTGCCGTCATCCAGGGCGATGTCCCGCAAAACCTCCAGGGCAACTTCTCTCTGTCAATCTCGCACATGGTAACCTCCTTTATGATATCCTCTCCATGAAGGCATCGAGTCGCATCCTGATCCTGCCGTCTCCACCAGGGGGCCGTACTCCCTCTCGAGGCGCATGCAGGGAATTCCCGCTGCCTCCAGGTCGCGTTCGAGCACGCCGTTCTCCGAGCCATGAAGGTCGCAGAAGCGCACGTTCTGCAGGATGACGCCGTCGACCGCAGCCTTTTCACGGTGTCCATGATGTAGGAACGCCGGTCCTTGTATGAGCCGAGCATGCGGGGGCAGATGCTGTTGTTCAGGTAGTGGGATGCGAGGGTAAGGATCGGGTCCGCCGTTCATCCACGAGGTTTGCATAGCGTACGCGACCCGAAGCAGACCGTGTCTGCAACGACAATGGCACCTCCGTCCTCGATCAGACCTGATGAAATCCACATCGTCGTTGGCGCTCCCGACGAGCATGAGGCGCTTCTTCTGGTCCGATACTGATGGCGCCTTTTCGAGGTCTGCAATGATGATCCTCGAGCTGGCGCTGCAACTCTTCACGCGGCATGGCATGGCCTGCAATGAGGATGGCCATGGCATCCTCGCCCGTGATGGGCACTTCGCCTGCGGCTCCCTGAGCCCGTCGAGTTTCCGCAGGAGGGCTCTTCCCTGGTTGTAGAGCTTGATCGATTTCTTCAGGGCCTTATCCGGTGATCTTGACCTTGAAATGCCTCTCAAGGGTTGCGATCATATCCTTCAAGCTCCTGGGTATAAAATCGATGCTGTAATCCACTGCCTTGTGGGGCACGGAGAAGTACTCGTAGTATCCAGGCAGGGTGCCCGGGTAGTCGTCGCTCGCCTTTCTCCAGCACTCCTCGAGCCTGCGCATGGAGTCGCAGCCGTTGCTGATTATCGCGCCGTCGAGGAAGGTGTACGACCCCTGTCCGGCAAGCTGCAGCATGCACTTGGGCAGGCTGCAGTTTACCGGGCCGAAGTATGAATCACCGATGGAGACCGATGTGGTACCTATGCCCCGCAATCTGAACGGCAGCAGCCCTGCGGCATGGAGGATCTCTTCGGGGATGAAGGTGCACGAGTAGCCCACGACCTTGCCACCTTCATTCTTTCCATTTCTGGATGAATTCATTGTTCAAGGCGGCTGCAGCACTGTTTCAGTTTTCCTTCATCGCTCACCCCCTGATGCCGGAGCTGCCCTGAAGGCATCCATGCCGTCTGAGCGCTCAGGGCTTTTATAGTTATCATCAGGATTCATAAGGTCACGGAGTGATTTCATCAGTATGGGCATCACCTCGCAGCCAGCGGCTTTACGCATCAACCAAATCGGGGATCAGCCACTGCGCGGTTTTTCCGACTTCTTCCGACGCTTACGGAATCCATGATGCCGCTTAAGGGTTGCTCATGATGTCCGGCCTGGCATCGTGTATCCGGTTGGCGACCCTGCAGAGAGTGTTCACGAGCCCGGCGATCTCATAGGTATCGAGGTCCGACATGCTCTCGGATACGGCAGATTCAAGGCTCTCGATGGTCCATCTCCTCGATGACGCCCAGTCTGCGGGATCTTGCCTTGATGTCCGAGGTCTTCACCTGGCCCATGGATGCCAGGAAGGATACGTGTTATCTCAGGGTTGTCGCTTAAGCCATCCGCCATGGCGTTCGCGATTGCCTCCCTGTCTTCGGCAAAGACGATACGGACTTTTTTCAGGAGCACCGGGTCCATTTCAGTCATGCAGTCCTGTAGCAGGTCTGTGAGGTAGATCTGGAACAGCGGCTTGCCGCCCTTACCGAGAAGGAGACTCCCCGTGTGGACCCTCCGGACAGCCTCCTGCAGGGAGTTGGTGAGTTTTGCCGCGTCAGTCCCGTTGATGCCCCTGATGACGGAGAGGATAATATCTGCGAGCAGATCGGGGCCGACGGCCTTCTCGATGGGGACCAGGATTTCACGCAGAACCCTCATCAGTGTGTTCATGAGCGGGATGACGGTCGCGACGAGTGTGCCCACCTTTGCCGGGTACTTCCAGAGCTGCTCGTTGAAGGCCTCGATGGTCTTGAGGATGCACGGGTCCGAACCCTCGACCATCTCCCTGATCTCGCCGAAGTCGGTATGTTTGAGAAAATCATGGATGGCGTCCCCTCGTGTCGTCGTATGGCAGACAGGGTCTTTTCTGCTGGTCGGCATTGACCTTTCTCGCGACTACGGTCAGGAGCCTTCCCACGTCGGCCGATATGCCCCTGACGGTTCCCCTGCCGCCCGGTCTGAGGAACTTTGAAACGATCCACCTGGCAGGGGATGCGAGCCTGTTTCTGATTCCACCCTTCTTTGCCCATTCATCGATCATCTCCCGGGCGACCTCGCTGAACAAAACCATAGTGCCTCTTGCCCGGATCGTTTCTCCGATAATCTTTGCCGAGAGACGGGCAATCTCTGTCTGATGGTCAGTGGTATTCATCGTACAAACCTCCGCTTCATCTAGTTCAGTTCCTTAAAGGGCTTTTCTGCCCGCTTCTGTCAGGTACGACTCGAACATCAGGTTACTCATGAAGGTGAGCATCTGGATCGCCTCATCCCGGCTGAACTTGTTTTCCATGAGGTAGGTGTGGCCGAGGTGCATGGTCATGCCCACCACGGCGCAGGCAAGGGTATGGGGGTTTACCTTGGCGATAACGCCGATATCCAGCCAGCCCTGGATGTCTTCGGTGAGATCCTGAGTTATGTCGCTGTAGTAGCTCCATACGTTGTCGTCAAATTCCTCGTCCACGCCGTAGCTGCCACGCAGGAGGATGAGGTACTGGTGTCTGTGGCCATCTATGTAATCGAAGTATGCCGCATAGGTCTCGTCCAGTTTCGCTATCCGGTCTTTCCGGTCCCAGATGTTCACCGGTATTCTGACCTCCCTGACCTGGGTCCTGAGATCGTCGAAGTTCTGGCGGGTAATCTGTGCGAAGAGGTCGCGCTTGTCCTTGAAGTAGTTGTAGAATGTCCCTGCAGACATGCCCACGGCCTTGACGATATCCATGACCTGCGTATTGTGGTAGCCGTGCCGGCTGAACAGATCTTCAGCAGCTTCTATGATCGCTTCTCTTGTATACTGCCGCTTTTTTTCTGTGAGCTTCAACATGGGCACAGGATCACCTTATTATCTGTAATGATGTTTTATTATTTGCCTTGCCGTAAGTATACCTTCCGGTTCCGGCTGCACCTTCTTCCCTGGAGGGATTGTCAGACCTCGGAAAAGTCAAAGAAACGATACGCTGTACGACCGGCATCTCAGCACGACCTCCGGAGAGTGAAACGCTTTCTGATCCTGCTCAGCATAAGACCGAAGAGCCGGGAGCATACATGCCACTTCTGGTCGAGGACCGCCCCGGCTATGAGGCGAGCGGCATTGGATGCTCCCGGCCGGTCAACGTGGAGAAGCATATCGGTTATGAAGCCGCTTAGAGCCCCGGGCCTGTCCCTTTCCAGGCTGTTAAGCGCCCGGGAGAGGGCATCGATTGCCTGTGCCGCCGTGGCCGGTCCTGTTGAAAGAGCCTTGCCCGCAAGCTTTTTCATCACCTCGGGCGAAGACCTCAGCAGGGAGCTGATGAGGTCTTTCCACACCAGATCGCATTGTTTCAGCGAGCCGGTATCGATCTCGCCGAGGATGCTTTCCATGAAGACGGCAAGGGTGTCGGGGGGGTACTGGCTTTTGAGCTGCTGCCCCAGCTCTGCCAGGGCGCGGGTAAAAATATTTACGAGAGCGGGCGTCGAGACGGCGAGATTGAGGAAGACCTCGGGGTCCTGGCCCATGACGGTCTTGACCATGGTACTGCCGCTCCCATACTGCAATGCATGCGTATTGTTCCTGATGATATCCTTGAAGACCGGCGTCCTCAGAAGCTCTCTGATGATGCCGCCTCGGTTCGCCGGATGCATCGCGTTATTCATGGGAGGGCTCCTTTGGCAGTGCGCACCTGCCTAGTTTCCATCTTTTTCAGCATTTCCTGAAACACCGGTGTCAAGTCCCGGCCGAGCTGCTGCATGCCTTCGACGGTACGGGCAAGGGCTTCGTGGTCGATCTCGGCCAGCAGCGACTCGGCAAAGCCCTGGAGGAGAGGGTCAGGGAATTTGTCGTAAACCTGCCGGATGAGCTCGTCAGCCATTCTGATGAGGATATTCGCTATGCCGGGCAGTGCAGACATGACGGCAAGTGGCACCTCGATGTCTCTGCCCAGCATTGTCCGGATAAGCCGGGGGCTGTTCTCCGGGTCGATATTGTTGAGCAGAGCCCTCAGGTCGTCCTTGAACGCGGGCTTGGCCATAACCTGTTCCAGGACCCGGCTCCCTGCATCGATAATGCCTCTGTTCGGTCGGCTCATCATAGACCTGCCTCCTAGAGTGTCTCGCAATTGAAGAAGTATCGGGCAGCCTCCATCTGGCAGAGCTGCTTTCCACCCATCCAGAGCTGGATGATCTTGATATCACGCCAGTGCTTCTCGATATCCCAATCGCGGTCTGCCCCATAGCATCCCAGGACGTCCATTGCCTTGCCGAAGTTGTCGACCGCCTTGTCCGAAATGAAGTCCTTGATGTTGCGGATCTTGCCCACCACTTCTTCGGACATGATAGGCAGGCCGTAGGGCTTGTTGCGGCGGTCGCCCATCATGGCAGCCTCGTGGCCCAAGATCCTGCAGATATCGATGTCGCCCGCGATCCTGCCGATGATCCCGGCAACGGCGTCATTCTCTTTGAGCGGCCTGTTGTTGTAGGTCCGGGTGGAGACAAACTCATTGAGCCGCTCGTAGAGATTGAGCATGGCACCGGTGAGGAAGGCTGCGCTCGCCACCTGGCCGAAGGATATGAGCTGGTAGAAGGCTTCTGCATCCCTGCCCGGGCCGTGTGCCCGGTACCAGCTCGGGACGCGGACATTATCGAACCAGATGTCACCGTTCTTGTCGGCAGCCATGCCTGCCTTCTCGTACGCACCGCCCTGGGTAACACCCTTGGCGTCGGCCGGCACGAAGATGAAAGCAAAGTCGTTTAAGTCTGATGAGCCGGACCTGGTGGTGCACGGCACGCCGAAGAGCTTGGATACACCGCCCGAGTTGGTAGGCCAGAGCTTGTGGCCGTTGATGACCCATTCGTCGCCGTCGAGCCGGGCCGTGGTATGAATGGTCCTGCCTCCCAGGAGCCCCATGTTCTCGATATCGGATCCTCCCTGGGGCTCGGTCATGGCATTTGCGGCAAAGACTGCTTTTTTTGTATTGCAGAACATGGGTGCGAACTCCTTGGTGAGCCTTTCGTTCACATATGGTTCCACGAGGATCACCAGGAGCGGCCAGTAGGTGACGGTCAAGGCTACCGCCATGCCCGTGTCCGCCCTGCCGAATTCTTCGCAGAGCATGTATGCGATGCGGAAGACATAATCGGAATTTGCCATGCCCCAGCCGCCGTATTCCTGCGGGAAGAGGGCTTTCTGGAGGCCGAGCTCGCCCATGAGTTTGTCGAAGGCGGGCTCGATGAGGGTGTGGCTCTTCCAGTCCTCATCATATTTCCGCCGGTAAGGCATGACCTCCTGCTCGATATATTTCCGTAGGACCGCCCTGAAATGCTTGTCCAGGGGCGATATATATTCAAGAGGCCTTGAGAAGTCGTCAAATGTCTTCATACAGCTACTCCTTGTCATATGTCATTGCAGGTATAGAAATATCGGGCGGTATCGATCTTTACAGGCGCCTCGGCACCGACACCGCAGAGGACAGACTGGATCGTCTTCACATCCCGCCAGTGCTTTTCTGCGTGCCATTCCTTTGCATAACCGGCCGACCCCATAAGTTCGAGGCCCCTGTTGATGGCCCTCATCACCGACTGCTGGGCGCGGGCACCGATCATGCCGGCATAGGTGAAAAGACCGGCCTCCTTTCCTTGACCTGACTCTGAGGATATGAGGCTTGCAAGGTCCTGCAGAAGGAGCTTCGTGCATGCCAACTCCTCTGCCACATCGGCCAGGACGGAAGCACAGAGCGGATTTTCCTTGAGAAGCCCAGACCCCTTGATGACCCGTGTCTCGCACCAGTCGCTCAGGATTTCAAAAAAATTCAGACCGGCACCGAGACTTGCCCCACCGAAGAGGAGGTTGATCCAGGTGTGGAGATTTCCCGATGCCCCCGGATAATCGATGAGCTGCTCCCGTGGGAGCTTCACCTTCTCAAAGGTGATATCTGCATTGGTGCAGGCATTGAGGCCAGTGGTCATGATCGAGTTGCCTCTGGTGATTCCTTTGGCTTCTGCCGGCATCAGTGCGATGACGGGAAGGCCGTCCACACCTGTGCAGACGGTGCAGAACAGGTTAGCAAGTTTTCCTCCGGCAAGTGGGCGAAGGCTTGTCCCGCTGATCACGAATCCGGTTCCTGCCTTCTCCAGTTTTGCCCGGAGAGAACGGCCTTTGAAGAGTGGGGTGATTTCGCCTGCAAATCCTGGCCCTGGAAGAATACAGGAGGAGAGCATGAGTTCATCGGAGAGATATCGCCGGGTGAGATCATGGCAGGAATCCGAGTTTTCCGATGATACCGTTTCGATGACAGAGGAGAAGATCGCATAATTCATGGCCATGAGAACGGAGGCGGACGCATCAGCCCGTGCGATCCCGGTGACCACCTCCAAGATATCAGAGGCATGGTCAGGTGTGTTCCAGCCGAACCCCCCCTGATCTTCTGAGACAGCGAGCTTCTGAAGTCCCATTGATAAAGCGAGAACCCGGAACTTCTCCATGAACAGGACCGGGTAATTCTGGAGGTAGGCGAGACGTTTTCCTATGATTTCCTTGTCCGCCCATTGCCGTACAAGAGATATGACACCGGTTGATTCACCCCCTGCCTGCCTTCGCGGTACGAGAAAAAGACCATCAAGATCCAAAACCATAAAGCCTCCCAGCCATTCGTAAGATATGCATAGGGAAAGATCTCACGACGAGGGCTTCCCTTTCCCCATCATGCCCGCAGAATATCGGGGCATAACTCTCCTGCAGTTTGAGCATAGCTATCCTGCTGCTGAAGGAAGGATCCGTAAATACTCTGCGAACAAGTAAAACCTGTCATCAACATGCCACTCGCACAGAAGACAAAGGCGAATGAGAACATGTTTAAATAATTTAGTAATGAGAACTCATTACTAAATGATAATAATGATTACTCCCTTTTTGTCAAGGGCAATTCTGTAAAAATTATCAGGAACATTGTAAAGGCTCTAGCAGGGGAGAAAAAGAAGACGGTATTCAAACCCACCCTTCGCGGGCAAATGCTTGCAAAGGATGGGCTCTTTTTTAAGATGCAGTGTCTTGGCTACATCAGATCCATGTCATTGGGATGGGGAAGATCCTCTGTTGAAGGGATGCCGGTAAAAGCCTGCGGGCTCCTTCCGTCTCTCCTGTCAGTGAAAAGCTGTACATACTCTTTCTGTTGAGGCGGCGCGTTCTGTGTGATGGACCTGAGGTAAATGCCTACCTGGGAAGCCACGTCCCCGATCCCGTCGAAGAAAAGGTTGACGATCGGGACTTCGAAATAGTCAGGGTGCTTCTGGAAAAGGTAAGAGGTAATCCGGCCGGGCATGCAGCCGAAGGGAGAGCAGTTGACCACAAGGGACGCTCCCTGCTCGGCGAACAGCTTGGCCCTGCCAATGGTAAGGATGGCCTCGCCCTCGAGTTCGAAGGGGATAAACTGCAGGCCCCGGTCGATCACATGACGAAGGGGAGGTTCTTTCCTGTCGTCGAGGAGCGGTGAAAAGAGGGAGTGCATCTTCTGCTCGATCATATGCATGAAGCGCATTTTCACCGAGGTCGTCACGGACTTTGCCAGCTTGCTCTTTCTGGCGACAGCCTCCCAGACGTAGTATAACCATTCCGACATGGGCGAGAGCCAGGCTTCGCCGCCTTCCGCCTCGATTGCCTCAATGATGTGCTGATTCGAGAAGGTATTCATCCGTACAAAGATCTCTCCCACGATCCCCACCAGTGGCTTCCTGGTTTGTGCAGGGTCAAGGGAAGATTGAAGCTCTCCAATCAGCGAGCGGACGGTTTCTTTCCACTCATAACCCATGAGCAGCTGATAGCCGATCTCCTGCAAAGCCTGCTCGAAGAGTTTCGAGGCGTACCCGGGGTCAGGGTGATAGGGCATGGTTTTGCATCTCAACTTGAAGAGCAGGTCGCCCAGGCACATGGCGCGCCAGACATTGCGCTCCATGGCCGGGGTGAGGAAGGAATACCCGTCTTCGGACGTGGGAGCAAAAATCCTGGTTTTGGTAAGGTCCCTCTGTTCAAGAATGCGGGATTGCAGCGTTGCATACTGGCCGAACCTGCATGGACCCTCCGCACGGGGCATGAAGAGCACATCGTTCACCTCTCCGGAACCGGGCGCATTGTTTGAGACACAGGAGAGGAATTTCCCGATGGTTACTGCTGCAGGCAGGCATTCGCTTCCTCGACAATAGGAGCGGCCCAACGTGCACTCGGCTGAAGTCTCTTCCCCTGTGGGAATGGCGTCATAGCCGTATCTCCTGAGTACGGCAGCCCATAACTGAGGAATATACGGGTGTATCTGGGGGAGCCAGATCCTGGTCTTGCCCGCGAGGTCCTTGAGATGATGCCCGATGCGATTCGGGGCTGACTTTGTAGGTTTCGCTTCACCTGCCCGGTACTGCTCGATCATATCGCAGAAAGCCTCGATCCTGGTTTGATAGCCGGCGGCCGATCCATGCTCATCCAGCTCGAGGATAAGGTAGGGCTTATTCTGTGATACCTCCTCAAAATAGCTCAGGACGAAGGAGTCGGGACCGCAGGAAAAGTTGGACAGCATGAGTGGAAACATGGTGTGCTTGTTCTTAATGGTCAGCGCCTTCCGCAAAATCTTCTGGCCCAGGGTCCAGTATAAATCAGGGTATTGTTCCATGACCTGCTCATTGCTCACCTCATCAGGGACGATATCCATGGGGATCACCTGGTAGCCGAGTGATTCGATGAGTTCCGGAAGGCCCAGGTTGAGGATCTTATGATAAAGGTTATAGGGCCTTCCAAAAAGCACGATAACCGGTTTGCCCTGGGGAAGGTCCTCAATCATGGCCTTCCCCTGATCCTCAAGTGACTTCCGGCAGTCGGACAGCCTTTTTATGCCTTTCTTCACGGCCTTCTTGATCCGGGAAAACGGAACTTTTGCGAGGCTTTCCTTTTCGATGAAATCCCTCATCTGGCGGGCCTGCCCGGATATCTTCATGCTCAGATCAATAACGGGTGTGGATACCCGGTGTGCATCCGGACCTTTGAGGTAAAAGCTCGGCAAAGCCGTAATGAAGGGACAGTAAAGGCTCCTTGGGAGTATGGCCGGGTCCTTATCCTCCTGTACGAGGAAGGGGAGAAGGACCGGGTCGTTCGGGAAGGTGCGCAAAAGTACATTGGTGCAGGCAATAGCCACTTTAATGGGATAGCAGAAATCGCCTGACCCAAGCAGAGAAAGCTCATCCAGAATCTCTTCCTTGCCGGGGTAGCATACCTGGATGGGGATATCCAGCTCATGGCCGATTTCGGTGAACAAAGGAATGAATTCGTCGTAGAGCCCGAGCGCAGGAATCCTCACGATCCGGTCGCGCCCTTTGTAATCAGTGCTATGACGCTGGAGGAGATCGTACCTGAGCCTCATTGCGGGGTTGTCTTCTCTCTTTTTCAGAGAGTTCTGCTCTCGTCCGCAGAGATATCCCCAGCTCACTTTCCGTTCTCCAGTTTTGACCGTTGTTATTCTGCACATGTTTTCACATTTTCTGCAGGAGGACTCTCCTACTGCCACTTCAGGCAGGGCAAAGCCCTTGAACGAAGAGGCGCTCATGCCCCTTTCCTTCACGAGAAGAGCTGCCCCGTAGGCCCCCATTACATGGCAGAAGGGAGAAACCATTACTTCGGCGCCGGTGATCTGTTCGAGCGCAGCAACGAGCCCCTTGTTCCTGGCAGTGGCCCCCTGGAAAACGATCTTGTCGGACCGGTAGGGATGGTTGCCGACAACGCGGTTGAGGTAGTTCTTGAATACTGCATAAAGGACCCCGGCCATAATGGATCCTTTGGCATAGCCTGAAGCGAGCTGCCGGGTAACCTCCTGATTCATGAATACCGTACACCGGTCGGAATTATGCAGCGGTGAGAGGCCGTATACTGCCTCGCTGATCTCGTCAAGGGTCATTCCCAGGGTATTTGCCTGCTCTTCGATGAAAGAGCCCGTACCTGCAGCGCAGACATAATTCATGTTCACGTCCACGATTCTACCTTTATCCAGCCTGATAAACTTGGAATCCTGGCCGCCGATTTCGAAAATGGTCTCCACGTGTTCATCCACGGATTTCGCACCTTTTGCATGTGCCGATATCTCGTTGATGATAAGGTCTGCGCCGATGATGGTGCCGACCAATTTCCTGCCGGAGCCCGTTGTGCAGCATCCCTTTATTTTCAGCCCGAAACCGGTCGATTCCTGCAGCAGGGTTATGCTCTTGAAAATCCTCCTGGTTGCATCAATGGGATTGCCGGAGGTCTTGGTGTAAATATCGAGCCTGATGGAGCTTGTAAGATTGTCTACGAGGACTGCCTTTGTCGATGTGGAGCCGACATCTACCCCCAGGTAGGCATCGAATGTTTCTCCCTGCTTTATATCATGCCAGATCTCGTTGCCCTCTCCATCAAGGGATCTCTTCATCTCGTGGGAAGGAAACCGGCTCTTGACGAGCACGAGGGCTCCCTGACCGGTATCGGCAAGGGAATCTCTAAGAGATCCCTTCAGACAATCCAGGAATCCGTCCATGGCATAATCTCCCAGCCGTGCTGACTCGCACAGTCCCATGGCCCGTGAGAAAACCGGTGCTTGGGCGATTGTTGCCCCGGGAAGAACGGCCGCGAGGTAGTGGCGGATGTGAGGGTTCTCCAGGAGACCCCCTGTGAGGAGGATGCCACTGCCGTCAGGGATGCTTCCTCCGAAGATGCTCTTTAACCCTGACATCACGAGACCTTTGCACAGGCCGTTATAGAGGGCATGAGGAGAATGGCCGTCCTGCTGGAGGTGGATGAGATCTGTTTTTGCAAATACCGCACACCGGGTTGCCACCATGGGGGCGTTCTCATCGATCTTGATGTATTTGAGATCGGCAAGTTTTATCCCAAGTCTATCCATCTGTTCATCGAGGAACGAGCCGGTCCCTGCAGCGCAGGCCGGATTTGTCCGGTACGAAAGGATGCGGCCCTGGGCATTGAAATGGACGAGCTCTATCTTTTCCGCTCCAAGGACCAGTACGGTTCTCTGGGGATAGATGTCTTTGAGAAACTTGATCTCAGCGAGCAGGCCGTCCGACCGCCATCGCTCGAGACCCTGTCCATGGACATGGCCTGAATAGCATAACCGCTCGGGCCGGATGGACATATGGAAGAGCTCATTCCTCAGGGTTTCCCTGGGCGATCCTCTATGGTGGATGCATTTCGATGAAAGGAAAGAGCCTGATTCGTCCTTATGCCATATTTTTACATAGGAGCTCCCTATGTCAACACCGAGATAACTCACAGTTCCCCTCCTGCACTCATATGAAAGCATTGATTCAAAATAATAATAGATAGCTCCCTCTCTTAGCACAACTTTACTGCCCGTTCAATTTCTCTAGAGGGGGGATGTTTATTTTGACCTTAACTGAGATGTTCGATGAGGATCTTTGTTCCAATCCCGATGAGGATGATTCCTCCCAGGATCTCGATTTTATTGCCGAGAAAACGCCCGGTGCGCTTACCGATCGCTACCCCGATGAATGAGATGATAAATGTTACGATACCGATGATGGAGGCAGCCACTATGATACCTTCCTGGAGAAGGGAGAGGCTCAGCCCCACGGCTAGGGCATCGATGCTCGTTGCAACGGCGAGCATCAGGAGTGTCAATATGTTTTCCGGATCCATTTTTTCCGTGTCTTCATGATTAAAGAGGGCTTCGTAAATCATCTTTGTCCCCACCAGGTCGAGCAGGCCGAACGCTATCCAGTGGTCGAAACCCATAATGTGTGTGCGGATGTTCAACCCAGCAAAAAAACCTATGAGCGGCATGAATGCCTGGAATCCGCCGAAGAACAGAGAAATGCGCAGTGCGCTCCTGAGGCGGAATGTTTCCATGGTAAGCCCGCTCGTAATGGATACGGCAAAGGCATCCATGGCAAGGCTTACTGCGATGAGTATTATGGTCGTGATTTCCATCTTTTCCTTAAGCCTCTAGGACTTTTGCATACGGGGAGAGCCTTTGTCAAATTGGGAAGGAAGAGATTTTTTAAAACAGGTGCGAATAGGTGAGAGAAAGGGCATACCCGGAGAAATCAATCTGGTCACGGCTTTCGCTCACATCACCGGTAGCAGGGCCGGTGTAATCAAAGCTCATATTATGGAAGGAAAGGTCAATGCCGAGATCCCAATTCGCTGCAGACCAGGCGATGCCGTATCCGAATACCCAGCCGAGAGCATAGTCGAAATCTCCCGGCGCATCGCCCCAGTCCAGATGACCGTAGGTGAGCGCTGTTCTGAGATAGGGTTTGAGGCCGGCGGTTACGGGGAGCATTATCCTCGGCCCCGCCGATACGAAGACGAAATTCGCATCAGAATCGCCCGAGACGCATGAGAGGTCTGCATTCAGATCGAGCCATGGGGTAAATCGATAGGAGGTGCCTAGGATAAGCATGTACCTGTCCTTTGAAGACAACGACCAGTTCTCGTTCCCGGTTTCTTCCCGACGCTCGATAATAAATTCATCGACAGAGCCTGCATGGTATATTCCTGTTCCAAGGCGCATGCCGAAATTACCGTCGTTTTGCTCGATGACGGGATTCCGGGGCGAAGCCTCATAGGGTACATTTGTTCCCGATGCATCGTTTACCGTGACCGTTATTGAGTCGGTTGCCGTGTCTCCATCCTTATCCGTTACATGATAGGTGATTTCGTATGTGCCCGGCTGATCGAATATGAATGCCTCGGGCTTATGGGTAGTAAAGCGCATGCCGTTTCCGGCAAAGGTCCATTCGCACAGAAGGGGCTCATTTCCCCCTGTTACCGAGCCGGAGAAGGGTAATTTCCTGCCTGACCGCACCGTTATATTCTCTTGGGGTTCGGTTATCTTTGCCACGGGCCGGGTGTCGTCTTCTTTCCCCGTGATGAATTCCACATTCAGGACAGCTCCCTGCGGGTTGATATGGTGGGCTGTGCCGGTTATCCCTGTGAGATCGAAGACCAGTCTGGTTTTGTCGGGGTTTGATTTATTGATGCGTATCTTTTTGATGGCATCGGAAGAACAGGTGTATACATCCGGACCTTCCGGGAAAAGGACCCCGGGAAAATCCATCACGAGTCTCGGGGGATCATAGAGGGAACGGGATTCTACCATATCCAGCTTCCCGTCTCCGATAATCCTGACAAGTATTCCGGTATCCGTTTTTTCCTGGATGAGTGTGAGGATATTCCGCGCCTTACCCGGCTCGGGCTTCGGGTTCTTATCGTCGAAGCCAGCTGCGGAAACTGATGGAGAAAGGAAATACGGCCATATCGCCAACATACAGAAAGAGCAGAGCAAAAGCCTGTATAGGGCGCGGCCATAAGTTTTTCTCCATACCTCTGAGCCAATTGCAAAACACACAGATTGCGATAATATTTCAATAAGCAAGATAACTGATTGAAATAATGAAGAGAAAGCTCTATTCTTTTTGTGTCGAGCAAAAAGAAAGGAGTAACGATGAGCAATCTCTTCGATATTTGGCATACCACACAAGCGAGACTTTTTCCATGGTTGGAAGAGCGACTTGATCCATTGAGTGAGAAGGAGCAGCAGTTTGTGAAGGTTGTTTCCCTGATGGACTTGCCCAGGCATATGGGTGAATACCGGTGGATAGGGTTAGGCAGGAGACGCGAAGACAGGACAGCGATCGCGAAAGCGTTTGTAGCCAAGGCGGTATACAATTTCGAGACGACGAAAGTGCTCATAGAATACCTGATGGGCAGCAAGAACCTGAGGCGATTATGCGGATGGGAGACGAGAGGGGATATACCATCGGGATCGACCTTTTCACGGGCGTTTGCTGAATATGCTCGGGGGTGCCTGCCCCAGAAGGTTCACGAGGCCATGGTGAAGGCGCACTGTGGTGAGAAAATTGCCGGGCATGTGAGCAGGGATGCGACGGCCATTGAGGCGAGGGAGAAGGCGGTGAAGAAAGAGGCTGAGGAAACCACTCTGTTGCCGAAAAGGAAGCGTGGCCGCCCGAAGCGAGGAGAAGAAGCTGTTCCCAAGCCTCCGAAAAGGCTGGATCTTCAGGTTGGCCGTAGCCTTGAGGAGAATCTGTCGGATCTGCCGTATCATTGTGACGTGGGGACCAAGAAGGACAGCAAGGGATACAAGATGACGTGGCGGGGCTACAAGCTGCATATTGACTGTATCGATGGGGACATACCGGTGAGTGCATTGTTGACCTCTGCATCATTGCATGATTCCCAGGCGGCCATACCGCTTGCCCAGATGACGTCGAAGCGGGTGACGAGCCTGTATGATCTCATGGACGCCGCCTATGATGCGCCGCAGATCAAGGGTTCAGTGAGGGACTCTCTCATGTTCCGATCATTGATCCCAATCCAAGGCGTGGAGAGAAGATACCTCTTGATCCTGCCAGGAAGGCACGGTTTGCGCAGAGGAGCAGCGTTGAGCGGGTGAATTCGTATCTGAAAGATAACCATGGAGGGAGTCATATAAGGGTTAAAGGAGCGTCCAAGGTCATGGCGCATCTTATGTTCGGGCTCATTGTCATTACTGCGAACCAACTCTTCCAGATGCTTTGTTGAAGGATACATGCGATAAAATCAGATATATTCGCACCGCCTATTGGAGTAGGAGCTGGATAGCTGCGCTCGGAAATCGACATAAGGGTGATGTTGAGCATAGAATCACCGTGTAAATGGCGCGTTATGATCTTTATCTTAGATGTAGACAACTGTATTATGCTTCAATAATTATACGGCAGAGAGTTTTGCAATTGGCTCCTCTTTATAGAGTAAATGAAAAAGGAGTTCTCGTTTCGCCATTGCTCGTAGTATCGGAATTGTGTAGCCCGATGTTAATGGGGGTAACGCGATTATGCGGATGTGCCGCAATCCGTCTTGAATCACTCGGGAAACGGCAGGCAGGGGAAAAGAAAACCGGAGATCATAATAGAAAAAACAAGGAAAGATTAGATAAAAGGGTGAAATGTTTTGCTAACTGATAATATTATTGGTGGATACAAGATGAAAAATACATTTTGGGCTTGATAAAAACCTTGATTCCCGGTATCCGTGTTAGCACTCAATAGTGATGAGTGCTAACAAATCTTCAATATAAGGAGGATGGAAATGAAGATACGACCATTGCAGGACCGTGTGCTGGTCAAGAGGATTGAAGAGGAAGAGAAAACCAAAGGCGGCATCATTATCCCTGATACGGCAAAGGAAAAACCCCAGATGGGTAAAGTTATTGCAGCCGGGGGCGGCAAGAAGACCGAAGACGGCAAGGTGATTCCTTTGGATGTCAAGGCAGGGAACAAGGTGCTCTTTTCCAAATATGCCGGTACCGAGGTCAAGGTCGAAGGCGAAGAGCTGCTGATTATGAGAGAAGACGACATACTGGGTATTATCGAGTAATAAAGGAGGAAGAAGATGGCTGGAAAAGAAATCATTTATAGTCAGGATGCCGAACCCGGGTGCTCTGTGGTGTAGATAAGCTGGCAAATGCCGTAAAGGCAACGCTCGGGCCCAAAGGGAAGGAATGCCATCCTGGACAAGATGTTCGGGGCACCGACCGTTACCAAGGACGGCGTGACCGTTGCAAAAGAGATCGAGCTCAAGGACAAGTTTGAGAATATGGGCGCACAGATGGTCAAAGAAGTCGCGTCCAAGACATCCGATATCGCCGGTGACGGAACCACCACCGCAACGGTGCTTGCCCAGGCCATCTACAGCGAAGGTCTGAAGTATCTCGCCGGCGGCATGAATGCCATGGACCTCAAGCGCGGCATCGACAAGGCTACCGTGAAGGTCGTGGAAGAGCTCAAGAAGATGAGCAAGAGCGTTGAGGACAAGAAAGAGATCCAGCAGGTCGGCACCATCTCTGCAAACGGCGATACGGAAGTCGGCGAGATGATTGCAGACGCCATGGACAAGGTCGGCAAAGAAGGCGTCATCACCGTGGAAGAGGCAAAGGGCATGGAGACCACCCTGGAACTGGTGGAAGGCATGCAGTTTGACCGCGGCTATCTCTCTCCGTACTTCGTCACCGATGCAGAGCGGATGGAAGCAGTCATGGAATGATCCGTATATCCTCATCTATGACAAGAAGATCAGCAACATGAGGGACATCATCCCCGTACTCGAACAGATCGCAAAAGAGGGAAGGGCGCTTGTGATCATCTCCGAAGATGTCGAGGGCGAAGCCCTTGCGACCCTGGTGGTGAACAAGCTCAGGGGCACTCTCAAGTGCTCGGCCGTCAAGGCACCGGGCTTTGGGGACAGGCGTAAGGCAATGCTTGAAGACATCGCGATCCTCACCGGCGGACAGGTGATATCCGAAGACCTCGGCAGGAAACTCGATTCGGTTACCGTCGCGGATCTCGGTACTGCCAAGAAGGTCATCATCGACAAGGACAACACGACCATCGTAGAGGGCGCAGGCTCCAGCAGCGCGATCCAGGGCAGGATCACCCAGATCAAGGCCCAGATCGAAGAATCCACCTCCGACTACGACCGCGAGAAGCTCCAGGAAAGGCTTGCCAAGCTTGCAGGCGGCGTGGCGGTCATCAAGGTCGGAGCAGCAACCGAGCCCGAAATGAAGGAAAAGAAGGCCAGGGTCGAGGACGCGCTCCATGCCACCAGGGCTGCGGTGGAAGAAGGCTTCCTGGCGGGCGGCGGTGTTGCACTGCTCCGCTGCATCGACAAGCTGAACGACCTTAAGGTTGACGGCGACCAGGTATTCGGCGTGAAGATCGTCCAGAAGGCCCTCGAAGAGCCGCTCCGTCAGATCGCTGTGAATGCCGGCCTCGAAGGCGGCATCGTGGTGGAAAAGGTAAAGGGTCTCAAAGGGAACCATGGGGTTCAATGCCGATAAAGAAGAGTATGAAGATATGCTCAAGGCCGGCATCATCGACCCCACCAAGGTGACCAGATCTGCCCTGCAGAATGCAGCATCGGTCTCCGGCCTGCTGCTGACCACCGAGGTCATGGTAGCTGAGTATCCCGGAAGAAAAGCCCGCAGGCGGAATGCCGGGCGGCGGCATGCCACCCGACATGGGCGGCATGATGTAAGCTTCAAATCCCTTCACAAGAATTGTAAAATACAAAGGGCCGGATGAATATCCGGCCCTTTTTTATGATGTTCCGGGAAAAAACCAGACGTTCAAAAGCCACATCGGTATCCTTGTGCAGGCTGGATGGAAGCAGGGTGACCCGCAAGTTCTTTGAAAAAATGGATACTATGTTTTCGCAGGAATTAGGATATGAGCGAGGTACGGCTAGGCCAGCCTTTTTTATCGATAACAAATAGACGGAAGAAACGTCCGGATCAATTGGTGGCCGTCTGTTCCTGAGTAGGCATCTTTACCACGTTTTTCCCGAGGAGCTCGAAAATATCGTGGATGAGGTCTTTTTTCCGGATGGTGCCCTTGTGGTTGTGAAGCACTATCACGCTCCTTAAAATCAATTCGTTCATCACGCCTGCAAGGATATAAGGATGAACATTTACTACCAGGTCCTCTTCCTGGGCCTGGCGGATCAAATCCACGAGCCGCGATTCGATCTCCTTGTAATCGTGGATATTCTTGAGGGTATATGGCGATATATGCCGCTTCTTTTTTATCTCGTTGATTTCGTACTCCGACATGAAGATATTCAGGAGCTGGGAATGCTCGATGTAGAGATCAAGGAGCTGCAGAACAAGCTTGCGCAATCTTTCAAGCGGCGAGGCTTTTTCCGATCCGATCTCGTCGAATACGGCGGTGATATCAGTGAGTATGCCGGATATGAGTGCTGCAAAGATGTCTTCTCTGTTTTTGAAGTGGTTGTAGATCGTCCGTCTATCGAAACCGGAATGCTCGGCAATATCCTCCATGGTGGTCCCGTAGAAGCCCTTCTTGTGGAACAGTTCACGGGCAGACCGCAGGATAATGGTCTTGTTCCGGAGAATCTGCCTCTTTCTTCTTACCTTCTTCTGCATTTTGCGCCAATCCTCTGTGGTGTTTCATATTTTCAAACCATTGTTTTTCTCATTTAGTCAATAGAAATTTTTCAGAGGATAAAACAACCAACAATTCACAAAGTGCGTATCGCCTGGAAATTGACAAGTTATGAAGTGTGCTATATACCCATCTCGTACATGAAAACAAATTACCTTTCTCGGGGTCTATTGAGGAAGGGTTGCTGTTGCACCGTGCATGGTGCTTGCTGCGGAAATGTAAAAAAGAAGACCGTTCTCTCTGAAGGATGAAACAATGGAAGGAAAGAAATCCCGAATAGTTCCATGCCCTGCATGCGGGAAGATGGCCCCTTATGAGAATAATCCATTCAGGCCGTTTTGCTCCAGAGGCTGTAAAGGGGTTGATTTTATCCGGTGGACTGATGAGTCGTACAGGATAGCGAAAGATGAGCAAGATGAAGACTGCAAAGCCACAGGGAATGGAGAATAACGAGCCGGTTGTATTAACTCGGGCAGAGCATCCTATCTCCCGAAAGGATATCGACCCTGATGCATTAAAGGTTCTCTACCGTCTCTACCGGAAGGGCTTCAAGGCATATCTGGTGGGGGGTGCAGTGAGAGACCTCCTCGTTGGTAAGAAGCCGAAAGATTTCGATGTCGTTACCGATGCACGTCCGGGGCAGGTAAAAAAGCTCTTTGCCAATTGCATGCTCATCGGCAGAAGGTTCCGTCTTGCCCATATCAGATTCAAGGGCGGGAATATCATCGAGGTAGCAACCTTCAGGAAAGAGCCTGAAGAAGAGGCGGAAGAGAGCGTTGACCCGAATAACTCATTCGGTACTCCCAGGGAAGATGCCTTCCGGAGAGATGTCACCATTAATGCCCTCTTTTACGATATCGCCGATTTTTCCATCATCGACTATGTCGGCGGCCTTGAGGATATGAAGAAACAGAGGGTCTGCATGATCGGGGACCCTCATGAGCGATATGAGGAGGATCCGGTTCGGATATGGAGGGTGCTCAGGCATGCTGCACGCCTGAAATTCACGATCGAGGAAGAGACGGGACGGGCCATAGAGCGCGATAGAGAACTTTTGTGCACATGTTCCGGGGCTCGGATGTTCGAAGAGCTCAACAAGGACCTCTTGTCAGGGTTCGCCGGTCCTGTCTTCGAGTTGCTCCACAAGTACGGAGTCCCGCCGTGCCTTTTCGGCAAGATAGGCAAGGCCATGCAGGATGAGCCCGGAGCGTGGGAAATCCTCATCAGAAACCTTCGTGTGGTGGATTCCCGTATCAGATCGGGGAATGGGCTTTCGCCGGATATCGTCTTGACCCTCCTGTTCTGGCCGTGGGCGGAACAGGTATTAAAGGAAGAGGGAAATCAGGGCAAAGACATGCTCACACTCCTCAGTGACGAACTCATTGCTTCCGGCATGTCCATAACCATACCCAAGGCCCTGAAGGCAAGCATCATCCAGACTATCTGCATTGCCGAAAGAATGCTTGCCGCCATGGGGACCGGAAGGATGAGATGGTCTCTCAAAAAGAGGTCCCGATACCCAGATGCTTCGATTGTCTTCTCCCTGCTATACAAGGGTGAGGTTGTCGAGGCGAGGGATCCCTTCGACAGGATCTTCAGGGAACAGTATCCTGATGCTTCCGGGCCGCGAAGGAAAAGGCGGCCGTCCAGGAGAAGGTTTAACCGGGGCCGGGATAAAAGTTAAAAGAGCTGTTACAGAAAAGCCACCATGGTGTGGATATGTTTCTTCCGAAGGTTGCCTCTCGGCCGGATCAGCGCTGCCCATGAGGATCTTTCAGGTAACCGAAGTGCAGTCTCTCATTGTCGCCGGTTTCTACCTTAGGTTGTGAGTAATACTGAGGATCCTGTGATGAAGCGGAATTCTGAGCAGTCATGAAAATTTATTGCATGGGGGTATTGAATCCTCCTATTGCATATTCTACACATGTATAATACATAAACCTGACATCCACACGCATAACTTATTGATATTAAAGAGACATAAAAAGCCAGTAATCTTGGCATAGTAGATGCAATAATTAGCCGAGTGTGAAGAAAGGGTGCAATATGAGCAGAAAAGGTAATCTTGACATTATATTGAAGAATATGGATACCGAAAAAGCTACAAAGATACTGGCAAAGTCCTTGTACAAGGAGCTTGTAGGTAATGGGTTCACTAACAAGGACATCATCAACTTTTCCAAAGAAATGCTGGACCATATGGCTTTGGAAATGAGGAAACAGGCGGCAGCAGACCCTTCCAGCAAAAAGGATCGCTTGTTAATTGGCTAGGTATTTATATATTATATCCAATATTCTTGTAGTTACACCTTCAATATCAAGGTGTGTCGTATCGACCACAACAGCGTGTTGCGGGATGACGAGGGGCGCTGCATTTCTGGACGCATCCCGCTGATCTCTTTCTTTCAGCTCGTTCAAAATCTGTTCAAACGAAACAGCAATCCCTTTAGATATCAGTTCTTCATGCCTGCGTCTGGCCCGCTCTTCCTGTGATGCATCAAGGTAGAACTTGATATCTGCATCCGGGAATACCACTGATCCTGTGTCACGGCCTTCTGCAACGATCGAGCTTTTTTCCCTGAACGAGCGCTGCAGACCGAGGAGGGCTTTTCTCACGGAAGGATGCACGGCTATCTTTGATGAAAGACTGCTGATGTTGTTGGAGCGGATCCTCCGGGTTACGTCGATGCCGTTGACGGTAACCGCGTCATTGGTCAATTCAATGCGGGTATCCCGAATGATTGTAGCGCAGCTTTCATCGTCTTCGATATCTCCGCCTGCGTCCTCGATGGCTGTTGCTGCTGCCCGATACAGGGCCCCTGTGTCGAGGAAGGTAAATTTGAGCCTTTTAGCAACATCTCTCGCAACAGTGGATTTTCCGGTACCTGCAGGGCCGTCGATGGTTATTGCCACGTGTTTCATGCAGCCGACTCCATGAGCGGGAAAAACCCGGGGAAAGAGATGTCGACGCATTCCCTGTCATCGATTTCCACATCGATGCCGGCTATTCTGGAGAGTATATAAAATGACATGGCTATCCGGTGATCTGAGAATGTCTTGATCGAGCCTCCCTGGAGAGGTAAAGGCCCCTGTATGATCAGCCCGTCAGGGGTTTCCTCGATACCGGCACCAAGGGATGCCATTCCCCTCACGAGCGCATTGATCCGGTCCGTCTCCTTGACCCTGAGCTCCGATGCATCCCTGATGATGGTGGTCCCTTCGGCAAAACAGGCTGCAACGACGAGGATGGGGATCTCGTCAATGAGCTTCGGAATTTCATCCCCTTCAATGGTGGTCGCCTGCAGCCGGCCGCCTTTGACAACCATATCGCCTACCGGTTCGCCGGATATCTCTTTTACGTTTTCCATGGAGATCGAAGCACCCATCCTCTGAAGTACGGATATGAACCCTGTCCTCGTGGGATTCATGCAGACATCTCTTAAGATTATTTCAGATCCTTGCGTTGCCGCAGCCCATACTGCAGGAAAAGCAGCTGAGGACGGGTCGGATGGGACAGCGATCTCCCTTGCGCTTAGGCCCTGGGGCCCCCTGATGGAAATCATCGTGTCTTCTCTGCTGAGCTCTGCGCCGAAGTAGGCGAGCATCCGCTCCGAGTGGTCCCGGCTCAGCGAGGGCTCTTTCACCATGGTAACCCCGCCGGCAGTTAACCCTGCCAGGAGGATGGCTGATTTTACCTGGGCAGAGGCCACGTCCATCTCATACGAGACACCTGTGAGGTTTCCTCCCCGGATCGCCATGGGGAGATACCTTCCGCTCCTTGCGAGGAATGTCGCTCCCATTTTTTCCAGAGGCCGTATGACCCTCGCCATGGGCCTCTTGACCAGGGAGCTGTCCCCGGTCATGGTGGTCACACCGTCGATGCCTGCACATAGGCCGCTTAAGAGACGGGCCGTGGTTCCTGAATTGCCTGCATCGATCACGCCGGCCGGTTCCGTTAAGGTTCCTCCGGTAACATGCCAGGTGTCCCCGGTCTTTTCTATTTTAGTACCAAGGGCCTTTAGTGCCTCCCTGGTGCTCTGGACATCTTTCGACTCAAGGGCCCATCGGACGGTCGTGGTGCCGGAAGCAAGCGCACCGAGCATGAATGCCCGATGCGAGATGGATTTGTCGCCGGGTACGCGTAATTCACCGTTTATTATCATAGAGGTCTCTCCTGATAGTTGAATACTCACGGAGCTTTTCTTCCAGCCTCTCTGATCCATCGGCGCCGATCAGCTCCTTCATCGATGAGAGCTCGCGGAGATAATCATCGATGAGCCCCAGGATGTGCTGCTTGTTGGCGAGGAAGATATCTCTCCACATCACAGGATCCGATGCGGCAATCCTCGTGAAATCCCTGAACCCGGCACCGAGGAGGTCCCGGTGGATATGGAGGTCCCTGGCTATTCCCATGGAAGTGAAACTGAGGAGGTGGGGCATGTGAGAGATGATCGCCATCAATTGGTCGTGCTTCCGGGGGTTCATCTCAATGACTCTGGCGCCGCAGGCCTCCCAGAGCCGGGTGACCTTTTCCCTGCACCCGCTCTTCGTGAGTTCACTGGGAGTGATAATGACGACCTTTCCGGAAAAAAGATCGGCCTCACTTGCCGAATATCCCGGATTCTCCTTGCCGGCAATGGGATGCGATCCGATAAAATCCGGCCATACCCCATCCAAACAGGTAACGATGTGCTCCTTTGTGGAGCCGGTATCGGTGACGACCGTGCCGGCTTCGAGTTGGGGGATGAGTTTTTTTGCCACATCCGTAATGCTTCCCACGGGTACGGCTATGACCACGAGATCGCTTCCCCCGGCCAGAGAGAGATCTGTTCCTCCCTGGAGGATGACACCGTGGGCAAGAGCCTGTTCAACAGCTTCAGCATGGGTATCGATGCCGATAATCCGGGCCTTGCCCGATAATGCCTTTGCAACGGATGCACCGATGAGGCCGAGGCCGATGACTGTGACTTTCATAGTACTTCTTCCAGGGCGTTGATGAATGCATCGTTTTCCCCGGGCAGCCCGACCGTAACCCGGAGATACCCCTCAAGGCCGAAGCTCTTCATGGAACGGGTGATGATTCCCCTCTTGAGAAGGTTTTCATACACCCTCTCCGAATGCTCACCTATCCTGATGAGCACGAAGTTGGTCTGGGAAGGGATGCAGGCGAGACCGAGCTTTTCAATCCGATCGTAGAGAGAGTCGAGCCCCTGCCAGGTGGTCTCCAGGGTTTTTTCCAGGAACCCGGGATCCTTCAATGCAGCCTCACCGCCTTTCAATGCGAAGATATTCATATTGAACGGCGGCTTGATGCGGGAGAGGGTGCCGATAACGGATTCACCGGCTATGCAGAATCCTACCCTCACGCCTGCGAGGCCGTGGGATTTCGAGAGGGTGGAAATGGCGGCGATATTGGTGTGGTTATCGATGAGGCCGACTGCGCTCACGAAATCTTTGTGACGTACGAATGCAGCATACGCCTCATCCATGACCAGCAGGGTTTCGCGAGGAATCCCGGAGACAAGCCCCGTGACGGCGTCACGGGTGAGGCAGGTGCCGGTGGGATTGTTCGGGTTCGCAATAAAGATCATCTTGGTAGCAGGAGTGACTTTTCTCAGGATATCATCCACATCTATGGTGAAATCTTTCATGGCGGTGGTGAGGATCTGCGCCCCGCATACAAGGGATGCAATCCGGTAGTAGCTGAATGTGCATTCCGGTATGATTACCTCGTCTTCCCGGCTCGAGATAAGCCCGGCAGAGAAGATCGATGATCTCGTCAGAGCCGTTCCCCGCGATGATCTGCTCCGGTCTGCACCGGAAATATGACGCCGCCGAAACTTTCAAGTCCGTTGCATCCGGGTCGGGGTAAAGATGCATGCGCGACCCGGCGGCCTCCATTGCCTGAATTGCCTTGGGGCTTGCGCCGAGCGGGTTCTCGTTGGATGCGAGCTTTATGGGATCTGGCAATCCCGTATCGCTTGGTGATCGAATCCTTTGACGTACCGGCAACGTATGGCGGGATCTTCTGGATCCATGAGGTGGGCTTCGGTCCTTTCAATCCGGTATTCTCCCTTCCACATATGAGCCGAGGATGATGATCTCCCTGGTGTAGGATTTGATCTCTTCCATGACGGCTTTTACGTTCTCGTCCATGAGGTTCCCCTGGAAATCGATGAAGAACAGGTATTCCCATGGGTTTTTCTTTGCAGGCCTGGACTCTATCTTGGTGAGGTTGATCCCCCTGCCGGCGAATACCCCGGTGGCGTGGTAGAGAGCGCCGGGGACATTCTCAAGGGTGACGATGATGGAGGTCTTTGTCTTCCCTTCGATGGGGAGCATGGTGGGTGATATCACCCAGAACCGCGTGATATTCTCATGGCAGTCATTGATATTCTCAGCAACGATATCGAGCCCGTAGAGTCCTGCTGCAAGTGGGGATGCGATGGCAGCGCTGCCTTCTTCTTTTTTTGCCGCTACGGCTGCAAGGGATGTGCTCGGCATCTCGATGGTTTCTGCAGCCGGAAGGTTGTCCATGAGCCAGTGCCTGCACTGGGCAAGGGCCTGTGGGTGGGAGAAGACCTTCTGTATCTTTGCCAAAGGAGTGGTGGAGAGGAGGCAGTTGCGTATGGGTAGCATGATCTCTCGGCACACGAAAAGCTTTGATGTAGCCATCATGTCGAGCGTCCGGTTGATCATGCCCTCGGTGGAGTTTTCCACAGGGACAACACCCAGCTCTGCCCTGTGGACGGCTACCTCGGTAATGACTGTCTCTATGTCCTTCTGGGGAATGACTTCGGAGTCCTGGCTGAACATCATGAGGGTGGCCTGATGAGAATAACTGCCCTCAGGACCCAGGAAAGCGACCTTCTTTTTTTTCTGAAGCGACCTTGACATGCTGAAGATTTCGGAAAAGATGCCTTCCACCATCGACCTGGTCAGCGGCGGACGGATTGCGGAAGATAGGCGTTCGATGATAGCCGTCTCGCGTGAAGGGTCGAATGTATGCAGGTTGTCTTTATTTTTGAGCCTGCCTATTTCCACGGAGAGCTCACAGCGTCTCTGGATAAGCGCTAAGAGCTTATCGTCTATGCTGTCTATCATTCTTCTTACGCGATCAATGTCATTACCCATGCCTGTCCCTCGTTCATCCCCCGATAGCGGATAGCAATCCCTATAAAGGGTTTTTCAAGAAGAGCATATCATAAAGATTTCAAGAAATACTCCCATATACAAACCTAACAGAACAGAATTTGATTTTCAACAAGCCACCTTCATGTCCCTAAATATATTGATTGTATGTGCCTATCGCATTCGTAGGAAAATTTTCCTGAAACAGTGCTAATTTATTTGGCAGTTCTTTCCGATGGAATAAAGAGATAAGATCTCGCTGTATCGTTGACATACAGTTGCTCGCTGTGCGATATACACGAGATTATTGGCAAACAAAACCTTAAATATCACGATAAAGACGAAATGGGGCATATAATGAAAAGACTCTGGTAGGCTTTTGTCCACTATCTATTCATTCCCTTATCAATAATTGCGGCCTTCCTGCTTGTCTTCTCCTATACCAAGGGGGAGGCAGAGGTCGTGAAATCTCACTCACGGCAGCCTGTTATCTCAAGAAATTCTCTGCGCATCATTACTCCTGCCGTGATCAAGAGCATGAATCTGACCCTGGACTGGGATCTTCAGGAGTATATTGCACTTGCCGTCAAGCATTCTAAATCAGGCCTTATCACCGTAGCCGTGGTTAATCCCCGCAACGGCGATATCCTTGCACTATACGGCAAAGACGCTTCCGGTGAAAATGCAGCCTTGCTCTGAACGCGTATCTCGCAGCAAGCCTCTTCAAAGTGGTTACGGCTGCTGCGGCGATCGATTATGCAGGAATGTCGACGAGTTCTACCTTGAGCTATACCGGCAATGCACATACCCTCTATAAGTCCCAGATCGGCACGAAGAAAAATCGCTGGACCACCCAGGTAACCCTTGCGAAGGCCTTTGCCTCATCCAACAATGTAATCTTCGGCAAGATCGGCGCCATGCAGCTTGGAGAGACCCCGTTGCTGCTTACTGCCATGAGGCTCGGATTCTGGAAATCACCGGTTGTGGATTGCCAGAGCACGCCGAGCACGGTCTTTATCCCGGAGAATCGAATTCAATCTTGCGGAGCTTGCGAGCGGATATAATCGCTATACCGGGTATCCCCGGTTCATGCAGCCCAGATGGTGAGCGCTGTGCTCAATAATGGGCACATGATCAGGCCAAGGATCTTAAAAAGTCAGCGATTCTGCCCCGGAGCAGGTCATGTGCAAGGAAACCTGCAGAGACCTGCGCGCCATGATGTGCCAGACCGTCAAGAGCGGCACTGTCTCACGTGCCGTTCAACAACGCCAGAACGACCGGGTACTGAAGGAGCTCACCATAGGAGGCAAAGAGCGGGAGCATCAACGGCGTCGAGCCCGAGGGGAGGCGCAACTGGTTCATGGGATTTGCCGAGAATGCCTCCACCGGAGAGGCGATCACCATCGGCTGCCTTGTCATCCGGGACAACAATACTAGGGCGGATGCATTCAATCTGGCAAGAAGCATCATCCGCGACATATTTCGCCAAGCCGGCCATGGTGGCTGCAAGCAATATCTGCAACCTTCGGCAAGCCTCCATACCGATTACTGAAAATCGGATCAAAGAGATCGATCATTCTCGTTTCAGATTTCGAGTCCCTTATCCTTGACACCATCTTTAAGCCTGTGGTAGCAAGGTAACGGTTTCGGGACGTAGCGCAGTCTGGTAGCGCACCTGAATGGGGTTCAGGGGGTCGGAGGTTCGAATCCTCTCGTCCCGACCACTTTTATAATATTAAAACAATAGGTTAAGAAATAATATTCTTAACCTATTGTTTTTTCCCCACAGCATAAAACAGTTTGTAATAGGCCTTTTATTCCTGCCTGTTCTGTTACATTTTTTGCTAATCCACGTACAGTCCTGTTCGTGCCTCAGTCCAGTTGCCGGATCTGATCCATAGGTCTCCCCAAGGGCCGTGCCAAGGTTTTTTAAGAATACCTTTTCCGAAAGACTATGACTGGAGCATTTTATCATGGATGTCCTGGAGAACAGTTCTCGGGTGGGTTTTTTTTGAAAGGCTTTCCACGGCCCCCTGCTGCCAAGGGACCGTGAAAAGCAGCGACATCACCAAGCCGCCTTTACCCGGCTGGAAAGTTTGAACAGAGAAATAGCCTTATTTTTCTGGTGCGAATGTCTCTGGTCGTAAAGAAAATGAGCTTGCTCGAGAAAGTGACTGCTGATTGCATCCCTGAGTGTCCGGGAGTGCCCCTGCTCAAAGAGCCTGTTCACAAATACCTGGAGAACAGCCATCTCGTCACGGGTACCCTTGAACCGGTTCAGAATGTCCATCAGCTCATCGGTCTTCTGTACAGCCTGTTCTTCTTGCATCTATAACCGTGTTCTCCATGATTACTCCTCCTCTTGCTGGAAATGATCTCGGTGAACTTCATTGGAGATATCCCTATACATAACTCAAAGAGCTGTCTTGAAAAGAAGGCATCCCGGTTTTCGAATACGGTGCTTCCGGTAAATGCCAAGACCTTCTTTTTAACCTCTTGGGTGATCTTCTCGATAACATAATCAAATCTTATGCCAGCTTGAGACGGTATGTATGCAGACACGATCATGCATTGAAACTAAGAGGCTGTATTCCCATAGGTACTAATTACAATGAATTATTTGATATGCAACCGAGACTCTTTACAAGGATTTCATCCATGAAAGCATCATGGGCATAAAAATTCAAAGAGCAGCATGGCACCCGTTATCCGAGAACTTGTGCCGGATAAACAGGACATTTATAACATGCTGTTTTACTTTCTAGTCGTACGCATCATCTTCATGAGAGGAGGCAGCTATCCTCTCACCCCGCATGAAGTATCTGGGACACCGTGTCCACGAAATAGGTAAGCATTGGCGAGAATCTCTGGTAAAACAGGAACCATGCTATCTTCGAATACTCCATGGCTATCCAGGACAGGCTCTTCCGATCCTTCCACCAGGCCTTGCGAATCACTTCATACCGGTCCGGCACGCATGTGATTACAAAATTATCCTCAGGGAAGACATATTCTGCCAGGAGCTTAACCCTTCGCATATGGTAGGGTGAGCTGACGATAATCGCTGAATCGAAACCATAAGCCCCCATGTATTCTTTTGCCAGAATGAGCTCGAGATGCGTGTTTTCGTGCCAGCGATACTTCGGGCGAACCTTATAGGAAGCATAGACAGCCGGAAAGCTCTTCTTTGACATGCACGGGGATCTTTTCCTTTGGCATCTGTAACCTTTACGAGGCGGTATCGGGGAGGTATGAGCAGGACATTGGAAAAGCCTTCCGAAATAAGCTGGAATGCCTCTTTCTTTTTTTCAATGTATTCCGGACCCAGAAGCGGTATAATGCAATCAGCCTTCTTTGGTTCTTCTCGATAAATAAGATACGTTGGTGCATTATGAGAAAGGATAGGCAAGGAGCCGAGAGCTAAGAGGATGAGACATGTATGATGAAGTATTTTAGTTTCCTCTTCATGAGCAGTGTATCCCTTTGGCTTTCCGGTTCCTTTATCCGATCTGGGCATTTCAGATATTGTGGACGATGCCGGGATCTCCTTAGCTGGGATTATATTTCCACGCAAACAATCTGACATTTCCAACGACTCGTCCTTTCCTGTCGCCAGGTACTGAAATCACGTCTCATAAAGGTTTTGTCCTAGTATTGATACTCTAAATCATCCTTGCTGGTAATCGCCGAATCCCTTATGGAACAGGGATAACCCGGGAGTGGGTGCGATTTTCGAGAAGAGCCTTAAACTGGGAAAAGCTTCAGGGAAGTGACTGATATATTAAAGGATGGAATGCCTGGAGAATAAGCGCGGGTAGTATTATATTTTTATGGCGTTTATGAGCTTATATTGCATTGAAGGTATTGACTTGTATGGAATATGGTTTTATCCTTAGCGCGTTATTGTTGAGGGCAACTGTTTTTATGTGAGGGGAGAGGGGTCTCTATGAGCAGGCATGGACTGGTCGTACCGCTGATGATCATCGCAAGCACGTCCTTGGTTATCCTGCACTTCCCTTTGCAGGCATGGGCTGGTGAAGGGGAACAATTTATGCGGCAATTAGAGAGAATCTCTTGCCGGCTCAACAGGGAGATCCTCAGGCCCAGGTCTTTCTTGGGTATCTCTACGAAACCGGTCAGGGTGTTCAACAGAATTTCTCAAGGGCGGCCCAGTGGTATTGGAAGGCGGCAGAACAGGGGAATGCCATCGCGCAGTACCAGCTCGGGAACATGTACCACCTCGGGAAAGGCGTTTCCCAGAACTATATCCTCGCATACATGTGGCTTGATCTGGCTGCCACGGGTGGAATCCAAATGCAAAGGAGATCAGGAGGCTGATCGCAAGCAAAATGAGTGCTGTCGAAATCGCCGATGCCAAGCGGAAGTCCGAGGAATGGAAACCGAAGAAGAAGTGAGCCGGTTTTACTCAGGTTTTATAGGAGTATCTTTTTGAAGGCGGCATGTTCAGATTGGATGAAGCTACAGAATTTATTGCTCAAACAATATCTCTTTTTCTACCTCATTATGAGGTGCATCATTTATCGGGGCGTTCTGCAGAAAGCCAAGGGTAAGCTACTTGTTGCTGTTAATCCTGTATAATCGGATGTCCGGGAGGTGTGCATTCCAACAGGAAGGATTGATCATTATTGCAGCTTCAGCCATGGTATATGCATCTATGGTAGCAGTGTCCTGCTCTAGCATGCGCCTTCCTAAACCCTCGCAAAGACTTGCGATCCCTGCGATGCCGTTGATCTCCTTATCTGTATCCATACCGAACGAGCGCATGAACTCTTCAAGAGCAAGAAGCAAAGCTTCTGTATCCTTGACCGTAGCGCTTGTCAGAATGAGCCCTGCGAGAATCTGCTGATCATCGGGAAACAGTTTGAATGCATTGAGATAAAGCCTGTGGGCATCCGATATCCTGTTTTTATACCGGTACAGCCTCTCCAGGCTTAAGATCAAATGAATATCGTCTTTCTCGGAAGTATTGTTATAGGTATGCTCCAAATGGATGACGGGTCGGTCTTATCCAGAGAGACAATGGTAAACCCGAGGTCTTACCTGGCCTGTATCCACCAGGGATAGTGAATGACGGAATTCCTGTACGGATTCTGTTTCGGGGGAATCGAAAAATCCCATCTTCCTCCTCAATGAATGCCTCGTCCACTACATTCTTGATGTCGCTCAGGATATTGTCGAGGTTCTTTTCCTCGTTCTTCACGATCATAATCACGCCTAAGCGGGGAGTAGTTCCCATAACTATCTCAATCCTTTCGCAGTATGTTTGTCGAAAAGAACCTATTTTTATAGTACAAGGTTCTTATCCGAACTCGCAGGGAGCTTATTACGTAATGGTAAATCAATGTATCGCCTTTGTTGAGCATGATTTCCTCAATTCATTGCTTATGAGTTTCATCTCCTCATCGTTCGGATTGAAGGAGAGGTATAGCTGGAGCACAGTGAGTTTATCCCAGGGAGCCAAGTCAGTATCCATAACGTTGAACACTACATCCCTGTTTAGTGGATTTGCCGAAAGAGCTTTGAGGAAGTACTCGACGGCTTTCATCTCGTCCCCCCTGTGGTAATGGCATACCCCCAGATTATTCAGCGCGTCCCCGTTGACGGGATCGAAGTCAAGGGCCTGCTGGAAGGCTGCAATGGCTTCTTGGAGCTTGTTCTGTCCAAACAGTTCTTCACCTTCGGAAATATACTTTTGCGCTTCTTGACTTTTCCTGATCTTGAATAATTGAAGACAGACAGGATTCTTCATTACATCGAAGCCTGCATGGTATTCCCTTTCCAGGAAGTACCTGTTTCCCGTGATTCCCTCAAAAAAGCTTATGGGCATGACCTTGCTGGTTACGATGTACCTAGGTGAAGCGGACTTGATCTTTTCTCTCACGATACGTTCCCATTTTATCCGTTCTTCCGGAGTAAGGCTTGCGGTAGTGAAGATGTCGACGGTCAGGGAGTTGGTAGGGCACCTGCGTTGCGAAAAGAAATAGATTTCAGGATTGAGGTTGTACACATAGATATAGTCGTCGGGAGCTGTGTTCTCAAGGATATGAAGGCCAATTTCTTCTGATACACCGAAATTGTACAGGGTATTGGCATACATATAGCACCCTGCTCGAAGGGTGTGGATTTGAAAAAGAACCTGAATGTGGTGGATATGCCGAGGAGAGACAATATCACAGTAATTGTTGCCAGAAACATACCTTGGATGGATATCAGACTGTACGTACTGAAAACCTTGCAGTAGAGATCACCGGATGTCAGGGCGACAATCGGCAGGAAGGGGATGTAATAATAGGGGAAGAACTTGTTCGCTGCCATGAAACCGAGAAATGTTCCGGCAAAAAGCAGAACAAAGAGTATGTAAGCCCGGTGACGTTATATCAGTTACTGCCGTTGACAGGAACCATAAGAGAGTCACGACCCAGAAAAGAGAGGACTCCTTCATTATCTTCACAAGGGTGGGCTTTATCCTCTCCATTAAGCCCGGCCCCTCTGACATCTTCATCTTTCCTTTGTCATCTACCCTCATATTTAGAAGATAGAACATGGAACGGAAGATTTTTATCGGTATGAAAAGCCTGCTGAATATTACCAGAAAGGGGTATCCTCTTGAGCAGTAGTATATGAAGAGCACGGCGTAACAACATGCCATGGTCGCTGTAACAGTAAATGCTGCCTCGAGCTTGTCGTATATGGCTATGAATATCAGGGCAAAGAGGATTACAAAACCTACATTCTGTTTGAAGAGCATGGATATGAAGAAGAAGTTGCGGCTGCAACGCAGAAGAAATATCCGGGTGTTTTGATGGAAAGACTTATGCATAGAAAGCCGCAAGTGGTAAATAATATCTGAAATTTCTCCGGATTATCCATGGCCCCCCAATAAAGGGGCAACGAATAGCATAAGAAAAAGAAAGCTGCGCCCAAGGCTGCACTCCTCGGGCAAAAGATCTGTGATCCCCAGAGAAAGATCGCCCCTGAGATGAGGAGGCTATAGAAAATATCGAGCACACGGTATGCCCAGACCTTGTCCCGGCATATCAGATAATTGATTATGTTCATGAATGAGAACCCGAGGGACTGGTACCTCAGCATGATCTTCTCTTCGAGTTCGGGCGTGACCCCGAGATCGTTCTGGCATGATGGAGCTTCCGGATAGTAGTCGTGCCATCCTGCGATGAATTTTCCAAGTTTTCTATACCAGAAGCTCTGATAAAGGAGCAGACCGTGGTCCCAATCAAGGGGCAGCCTGAGATAGCGCAGCCTGAAGACCAAACCCAATGTGAATATCATGATTATCGCTACGGTGATTGTCATGGTCATTGTCCGGCCTTCATGTCATCTGCAAGAATCAGACAGACTCATCACGGCCCATCCTTCTCCAGAAATAGGTGAGATAGAATGTGATATCCTTCCAGAGGCGAAGCGGGTTCCTGGCTATCTGGAGCTGACGTTTGAACAGTATCCTGAAGAAATACCGGCGCTTCATTAATATTCCGGGCCTCTTCAGTAAGCTGAAAAAATTCTTATAGAAAGTACCCAGAAGGTCTCTTATGGACTGCTGGATATCCTCCTTGGTGAAGCCGTCGAGCCTGATAGGGTAGGCTGCCCACCGGTCGAACTCGGAGAGCCTCTTCAGGTTGATGCGGCCCTCGGCTTCCATCTTCGCGTGGAGATCGCTGCCCGGCGTGGGTGTGGTTATGCTTACCCGTACAAGGTCGGGTTTCACCTTCCTGAGCATGTCGATGCTCTCCTGGATCGTTTCGCGGGTTTCTCCAGGAGTCCCGACCATGAGGTTGCAGGTGGTTATGATGCCTTTCCGCCTGCAGATCTCGAAAGCCTCGGCGATCTTCTCGACCCGGTATCCCTTGCGCATGGTGTTGAGGATCTGCTGGGACCCTGACTCGACGCCGAAGCCCATGGCGTAGAGCCCGGACTTCTTCATGAGCGCCATGAGATCCTCGTCGATCTGGTCGACGCGGCCCTGACAGACCCACTTCAGATTCAGTTTCCTTTCGATGAGGGTATTGCACAACTCCTCGATCCATTCGCGGCCGTTGAAGAGCAGCTCGTCGTCTGCGAAATAGAGTGAACTGAATGAGTAAGTATTCTGGAGCCGGATGATTTCTTCGATGACATTGGGCACGCTCCGGTGGCGCATTTTCTTTCCGAAGAGGGTTTTGACAACGGGCTGGCAGTAGATGCAGTTGCCCTTGCAGCCGCGGCTGGCCATGATGGTCATGGTCGGATAGAGCATGGGTATATCCGGACAGACATTGAGATACCTGTCCATGGGCAGGAGATCACGGGCAGGAAAGGGTACGGCATCCAGGCCATCGATGAGAGGCCTTGGCTCGGTCATGACGAGCTTCCCGCCATCGAAGTAGGCAATGCCTCTTACATCGGCGTATCCATGACCAGAATCGAATCTGTTCACCAATTCTGCAATGGTTTCTTCTCCCTCCCCTATTACTGCGACCTCGCTTCCCGTCTCTTTAAGAGTCTGTTCCGGGGCTATGGTCGGATGCACCCCGCCTGCGATGTATCGGGCTCCGGAGTATTGGGCCTGGATGGACCTGATAGTTGCAGAGCCGTTCTCATAGCTTATGGAATCAGTCGACAGTCCAATGAGGTCGGGCCGATGTTCGAGACATTCCCTGATTATGTATTCATCGGAGTGGATGGCCAGGTCGAAGAGCTTGACGTCAGAGTACCCGTTCTTCCGCAGGACAGCTGCCAGGGACATTATTCCCAGAGGCGGGATGTTCGATTCCGACCGTGTTTTCCTTGCGTATATGAAAAAGATCTTCAAATTTTATTCACCAGGTCATGCATAAAGCCGGAGGTTGTATTTTTGAGTGGGCTCCACTTCATTTTCATCCAATCCCATCCGATATGCGCCGTCCACCTTTTCAGCACTCTCGTCAAGCCCCTACAATCCTTGATTTCAGCTTCGTATCTGTCGTTTCCCTCGATTATGGCAGCGCTGTATGCAAGACCCGGCAGTTCAATAGGACAACCCGCACCCATAGGAAGTAATGTAAGCCGTATTGATGAGGATGAGCTTCATAGAGAAATCCCGGATAACGTCTCATTAGACATAGGGCCGCTCCACCTCGGAATCAAAAAGTCTCTTCAGCCGGGTTTTCACAATAAACAGGAGCCTGTTCATGAAGACGTTGAAAAAGGCCCCATGAAAATTCTTCAAGGTAAAGTACGTGAATATGGTACTGCTTTCAAGAAGAATGAGTGAAGAGCAGACTTTTCTCACAATCCTGTCGAGGGGTGTCCTGTTCTCGTAGAGCTTGTCTATCTCTTCGAAAACCTCCTTGTGGTGGTGCTTCAACCTTTTAGCCAGTGCATCGCCGATCCAGAAACGCCTTCTCTTTTCCCACTTCTCAATGAAAGTCTCAGAAAAATATTCTGAAAGATCATCGGATCGCATAAGTCTGACGGTATTATCGATAACGAGTTTGGTCTTTTCAATACTGGCAGCGGTCTCCAGACTGATTCCGGTATGCATCTCCCGCCAGATACTTAAGGGTTCCGGCACGAAGCATGCCCCGTATCTTCAGGGCAATAATGAGCTCCAGAAAGCCGTCGGTATAGGAAAGCAGCTCTTTTCTGAAGCCGCCGAACTCGTCCATGCAGGCTCTCCGGTATATGGTCGTGTTGCCGTTGATCCAGCTGCCGTACCTGTCAAGGTGTTGCCGGACTTTGGCCGGGGACGGGTAGGTGCCCTTGCTCGATATGACCGCTGTGGGGATGGAGCCGGTTACTGTGCCGTTCTCATTCATCTTGAGAGACAGACCGCTACACAGCCCTGCCTGGGGATATTTGTTCAGCAAGTCCATCTGCTTTTCAAAGTAACCTGGTAACATAATGTCATCCGAAGCAGCAGGTGCGATGTATTCCCGGTCGCTATTCCCAGGGCCTTCTCAAGGGCGTAGTATGTACCCATGTTCTTTGCATTTTTAAACAGCTTGATGTTGGGATACTGCCTGACAAAAGACTTCGATCACCTCGACACTGTTGTCGTCGAGCCGTCATCGATGACGATAACCTCGAAGGGCTGGACAGACTGTTCGACAATTGCTTTGAGCTCATGGCCGATGAAATGCCCGTGGTTATAGTTGGGAATTATTACAGATATCTTATCACTCAGCATGTGATTGTCTTCCTCCGATCAGTCCGATCACATTGGAATACACTTTCCCCCTGAGCACGAAGTTATAATAGGGAAGGTTATTATTCGTTAGATGGCTTGACAGCCTGGCATCCTCATCGAGGTATTGATCCCTTACCCTTTCCCACTCACCGGGACCGATTTTTTCGACCTCTTCAATCAGCGGCCTGTAGTATATCTCCAATATTCAGCGGTGCAGATTACATTCATGTACCAGTGTCCGATATCGAAGAATTTTTCCAGGAAAGCCTGCTCTTTTTCCGGGAATTTGAGTTTGGTGGTACTTCGGTCCTTGAATTCCTGATTATCAACATCTCCGGAGAAAAGATTCTCCTCGATGCAATAATCATAGATTCTACTTTTAGGATAGGGCGCCATAATGTTGATCTTGACTCTCTCCACAAGAAGTTGTGCATTGAGCGCCAGTGTTTGGATCATCTCTTCTTTCGTTTCAGTCGGGTTCCCCAGTATGTTCAGCGACCACGTGCCCAAAGGGAAGCGGGCATTCACCAGGAGGGAAAGCTTTTCTGCCATCTTCCCAGGCGTTGTCCTCCTGTTGAAAAGGTCGAGTATCCTCTGCGATCCGCTCTCTACCCCCACAACTACCCTGAGGCATCGTGAATCCCTGAGTAGCATCCACCATTCCCTGTCGAAGTGCTGCAGGTGTGTCTGGATCGAGTACCCAACGTGTTCAGGCAGGCGGTCTTTGAATTTGCTGCAGAAATCCAGGGTGCGATCTCTTTTCAAACAGAACAGGTCATCCATGAAGTTGATGACCTTGAGTTCATATTTCCCGGCCATTTCCTTAAGTTCTTCTATCAGCGAGTCGACCCCTCTGAAACGGACATAGCCAAGTTTTCCCTCACTCACCCCGATACCATCGGAATAAACTTTCCTGAACATGGGGGTATGACAGTAGGTACAGCTGTATGGGCAACCACGGGAAGTTATGTGGCGGAGCCAGCCATCGGCTGTTTCCTGTTTTATATACTGATTTCCAAAAACATCGTAGTCTATCCATGGAAGGCGATCAAGATCTTGAACCAGGGGATAGAGTTTTGTTCTTGAGAGATTTTTCTTTTCGTCCAAAGAATAGATTCCGGGAATCAGGGAACCTTTCTCTCCCCTCTCAAGGGACTTGATGAACTCGATAAAAGCAATCTCCCCCTCTCCAACACAGACATAATCGATTCCGACTGCAGAAAGAGTCTCTTCCGGGTAGAGGGTTGGATGGGAGCCTCCGCATATTGCAGGTATTCCTACTTCAGTGCGGAGATATGCGGCGATTTTTTTAATGCCTTGAAAGGCAGGTGAGGTGCAAGAAAATGCGAGAAGATCTGGGTCAAACTGTTTAACATCTGAAATAATCTCCTCTAGAACTCCTATTTCTTCAAGATTTTTATGGATATGTAATCCTCTGACGGTATGACCATTTTTTTTCAGTAGAGAAGAAAGAAGCCCTATGCCTAGCGGGAAGCTTGTAGGATTACCTGGATCTTCGTAAAATATGAAAAGTATTTTCATGATAAATTCAATGATTGTTCTTTATAAAATCTAAAGCGTTTCTCCGAGTATTTATTCTCCATTGATGGACATCTTCGACATCTATGCCATTCATTAAAGCAATTCTTTCCACTTGCTTTTGGGTCTTAAAGTTTATTCTATCCCATTCAAAAGCACGTAAGACGGCAAGCTCTCCAGGGGTAAACTCTGAGGTATGGATGCTGGGCTTTCCAAATCCTGTAATAGATTCATCATTAAAACTGAAATTAGGAACAAGTAAGTTGTTTTTTTTGCAGATTTCATAAAGCTCTGTTTTTGGCAGGGGCGTTGCTACGCTGAATGTGCAGTAATCGATATCCAGACTCTCTGCAAAGCGAAATGTCTGGAGTATTTGTTCCCAGGTCTCGCCGGGTAGTCCTATGACAAATCCTGCGCTCAAATAGAAACCCAACGATTTTGCTTTGGCAATGACTTTTTGCGTCTTCTCAAGCTTTCTAAAAGGTTTCTTGATGATCTTCAAACCTTCTTCGGTTCCTGATTCGAGAGCTAACACCAATTGATAACATCCAGCCTTACGGATTAACTCCAGCAAGTCATCATCAAGAGCGTATACTGCGATGCTTGTTGGTTTCCATTGGAGGTCATAATTCCTTTCAATAAGGCCTTCCAATATTTCAACAATTCTTTTGCGGTTAATGATCAGATTGTCATCATAAAATATTATTTCTTTGACGCCATATCCATGTACAAGCCAGTCTATCTCCTCCAACACAGACTTTGCCGACCTGAATCTGATTTTCTCACCGTTAATCTTTTTGCTGCTGCAAAAAATACAATCGTAAGGACATCCCCGGGAAGTTATTATTCTGCCGTAAGGAAACCTCATGGGATGAGTATAGTGTGAATATTTTGTAGCAGAAGATGAATATGCAAGATAATCCAGTTCACTATAATCCGGAAGAGGAACAACATCCAAGTCATCAATATAGTTCTTCACATTTTGTATGATGGAGAGCCATTTCGCTTGTAGGCCACGCCATCAATATCTTCTATAGAAAATGATTTATTCTGTAAATATTGAAGCAACTTATCAAATCTGAACTCCCCTTCTCCCATAATAATGTAATCTATTCCGTTCTCGCATATTATTTCTTCCGGAAATAACGTGGGGTATATACCTCCGGCAACAACGGGACATCAGGTAATATTTCCTTTACAAGTTGAGCTGTTCGTATGAGAGTTTTTTTGTATTCCATGGACATACAGGAAATACCAATCACATCCGGCAAGTATTTCTGGCATTCTTCTTTCAATGCCTGTTCGTTATAATTGTAGAAATTTGCGTCAAGTATCTTTACATGGTACTTTTCTTTTAATGAGGCTTTTAAAATGCAAAGGCCATATGGTATGTCGTTCCAGTGTCTTATTCCAAACCAACGTGTATTCATATTGATCAGTAATACTTTCTGCATGCTGCTCCTCCTTACCTATCATCACAGGGATTACATACAAAAAAGGTTCAGGCCGTAAGGTCCATCCATATTGCACCTGACATACATATTGTAATCCACAATTCCGGATATGAATTCAGGGATGGTAAGTATATCACTACTCTTGTGATAGAGTGCAATGGCCAATTTGGGACGGAAGGTCTTTAGGACTTTCTGGGCTCCGAGGAGAGCGTCATTTTCAAAACCTTCGACGTCCATTTTTATGAAATCTACTTTTTTGAGGTTGTTTGAAAAAACAAACTCATCGATCGTCGTAAGCCGGACCGGGACCGATCCGTCATCTTCACTGATAAAATTCCAGGGATCACCGGACTCTACGGATACTGCGGCGGTTGTTTGAGACCTGCTTGAGCAGCCCATGTTCACCGGCTCTATAATTTTTGTCAGTCCGTTGCTAGGAATGTTCTGCTTCATGATCTCATAGGATGCTCCGATGGGTTCGAAAGCATAAACCTTGCCCGTATCACCTACGGAATCTGCAAAAACAATAGCTGTCTCACCCCTGAATGCCCCTATGTCCAGGACCACGTCTCCCTGTGAAAGGCACACATGTTTCATTTTATACACATCCGCAAAGAGTTCCTTCTTCAATTCGCTGTTACTGATGCCCTGGATGGTGTATCCTTTGTAATCGATGGAGTCGCCGCAAAATTCGGGGATTTCATTCTCACTTTCGAACAGACTGGTAAGGTCCTCGTCGTTCAGATCCGGACAACCAGGAAACCATATAAATCATTTTAGATTTGGTATCACAGAGTTTACCGCTGATCCTCTCGATCTCCGAAAGAGGGTTTCAGGCGAGCCCTGGGGCATGGAATAGTCGAAAAAAGATGTCTTCAAAACAGGACCCGCATAGTGGTCAGTTCTTGTATTTCACGCTACCTGTCTTGAGTAATAAGTGCTTGATGCAATCACAAGGAGGTCAATCTCCCCGGTGAAATCATCCAGCCGGCTGAGGGGATATACCTGGATCCCCGGCTCTGACATGGCTTGGGACGACCTGTCGAAGCAACCAAGGACCTTCTGCAGAAGGGATGAATCTCTTTTCTTTATTTCCTTAAGAATCTGCCGGGTATACCTGCTGCATGGATAAAAGGCAGCTTTTCCTTTGCAGATCACGAACTTTTCAATAATCGACTCCATATCCAACTTCTTTTCCAACTCTTCTGCAAGGATCTTTTTGGTCCAGTCTTTGAAAAGCATCTTATAGCCCCCTTACGTAAATTTGCTGAGGTAAGTCTTTTACCGTGCTTAGATGAGATATAAAGACAAGTGAGCAGGGTTTCATAAAGTCATTCCTCTTAAGCCACATAGTCCTTTATATATTCCCTCAATGCCGCTTCATAATCTCTCAGTGGTTCGATCTTTGTGGATAAGAGCGCTGTCCTGAGCGGTTTGTAGCAGATTGAAGAGAAATCCTGATCTTTGGCTCTATGGATCATATTGTCAGCATTCATGATTTCCCGGATCTTGCAGGCAAAATCATAATAGCTGATCCATCCCTGATTGGCGATGTGGTATATGCCATAGGGAGCGTTACCAGTAATCAGTGAAATCATGGCATCAGCTGCATCCATGTTATATGTCGGAGAGTCCATCTTATCATCCGCAATCCTCAATTCTCTCCCTTCTTTGATCCAGGTAATGACTTTGTCCACAAAGCCCATGGATTTATTCCGCCTGGGGCCGAACAATGTCGGGAATCTCGGAATATAATGTTTCGGACAATACGTAGCTGCAATCCTCTCCGAGAGAAATTTTGTAGCACCATAGACATTGGTTGCTTTGACTGGATCATCCTCAAGGTATGCCTCATGTTTCATTCCATCGAAAACCGCATGGGAGCTCGGTTGAACAAGCATGATGTCATCCCTGGCGCATTGACCGGCCAGATTGAGGACCGAATTGCAGTGCAGCATGATGGCGGAGCCAGGGTCCTCCTCACATGGATTGATACTCGGAATCGCGACACAGTTAATTACAGCCTGCGGATGATATTTTTGGATCAATGCTTCTGTCTGTTCCTTTGAGGTAAAATCGAAATCCTCATGAGCCAAAGGAATGCATGGTATATTACGCTTTTCACACATGCCTGCCGTTGCAGTACCCAGGGCACCGGTGGAACCGAGAATGAGGATTGAGAGGTTTTCTGTCATAGAGTATGTTCCGATTAAATGAAATTGACATGATCCGGAGGATTCTTCAGACTCCAGAGGAATTTACTCAGGTAATAATGTCTGCAATTTGTTTCACACTCGTTATTGACGTTAATATTTTCAATTCGTCTCTGTACTTCCCAATAGCGGTCGCTCTTGATGATTTCCGAGAAAGGCGTTTCGAGCACATTGCCCATCTGGAACTCATCTTTGCGTATATTGAAAAAATGTCCGCAGGGGAAAACGGTTCCATCTCCGCTGATATTTACCAGGAATCGGGTGCCGAAACATTTTGTGAAGTCTTTGAGACCTAAGTTTATAAATTTAGCCCATTTCACCACAACATTATAGTTGTCCCTGCTGTAGGTCTGCGCCTGTTTTAATAAAGATTCCTCATCCAGATATTCGGTGGTCGGTGAATTGAGCCTCTTTTCGGGATCATCGGAACAAGGTTTAATAACAAGATAGTCAACACCAAGTTCCTGGCCCAGTGAAGCAAGCGGGACAATGTCTTCAATATTATCTCTCATCAATACCATCTGCATGCCGATTGTCGTTTTCAGGTTGTATTTTCTTTTCAAATCGACACACAGCCTTATATTCTGCAGAACGGTATCAAACTTATTTGCCCGGTGAATCCGAAGATACGATTCATGAGTTGCCGCACTGATGTTAAACCTGATCCAGGTCAGAGCCGAGAGCATATCCTTGGCTTTTTCTTCAGGGATGGATGTCCCGTTCGTTGCCATGCCGACGTCCAGGCGTATTTCCTTTGCGTAATTCAGTCCGGGATATAAGGCTTCATTCAGGGTGTTTTCCCCCTGGCCGTCAAAGGCAATCGATCTTACGCCTTCATCTTTTGCATCTTTCAGAAGCCTCAGAAGTCCTGCTTCGGGCATATCAAATCTTTTGGATTCTCCTGTGCGCCCCTGCAACACCCCATAGCAATAGGTGCATGCAATGTTGCAGCCGGTGGTTATCCCCAGATCAATATGGAGAGGAGCTATCCTCTCGTCATTCTGCCACTGGATTACTCTATCGAGATGCCACAACAGTTTATGACCATCCATCATGAACTTGTCTTCCATCTGCTTTCTCCTTATGAGAGGTATATCATATTATGGTAAAAGGGACTCTTCTGTATTGAAATTGCGAAGAAAATAGTTCCTTACTTTTTCCAGTTGTTGTTTCTTGCGGCTATGAAACCCGGCTCGGTTTGAAAATATAACGCGTTCTCTACCTGCCGGGAGAAAAACATTCAGGATAATGCAACACCATTTTATGATGTAGAGGGTAGAGCAACGTAACCCTCTGGTTCAAGAATCGGGGGTCGGCTGATGATCGTGAGATTTTGGACAGGAAATAGGGGAAATACTTTTTCGGGACAGAAATTGCAAGCTGGCAAAAGAAATCACAAATCGTTTTGGCTGGATCATCCCAGCCCGCATATTCAAAATCGATGAAATGTATATTGTTATCACCTGTTACGATGGCATTATGGAAACCAAAGTCGGAAGGAGATAGACATCTATCAGAAGCTTCAAGCGTGAGGTCTACATCGAGCTGCATTTGTTCTGCCGCGGTTGTTATCTGATCATGAACAGTCTTCATGGCAGGATCGAGGTGATTGATCACAAAATCCAGAGCCTCATTATCCGTACGATCGTTGCTCTCGATACTCTTGAGTTTACTTACCCTTTGTTCGACCAGTTTCATGTGCTCGGCCAGACTGAAGCATGCCTCTGATGCAGAGGGTATCCGACTGGCCGATTCGCTGTTTTTATGGATATTAAGATCGTAGAAAAAATCAGCTGCCTGCTCTACTTGCGACCGTGTAACCTTATGTGATGATATTCTTTTTCCTCCAATGAATTCATACAAAGCAAGGGAGTTCTTCCTGCTGCATGCAATTGGCCGGGGAAGACGATGAACGCCATTTTCCCAGGCAAAAACCAAAAATGAAAACTCAGCATCCAGCCGGTTACGGGGATCATTGCTATGGGTAAAATACCATTTGAGAAGATAAGAATGCATGCTGTCATACAAGCGGAAGACCCTGTTATTACCTCCGCAGGGAAGCTCTTCCAGACGAACATCGCCCTTAAGCCCTGCTTCAGCAGCTAATTCGGCTACCGGTTTTTCCAGACCTGATTCTATCAAAATATTTCCGGATGATTTCAAGCTGAATGCCTTGTGGACCTGGGAGATCTGAATTCTCGGAGATGGGACACCATCGCACGAATCTCTTCCCATGAATTTGCACGATGGAAATGGGGTGAATCTTCATAGCAGCTTTCCGGATCGAAAAGGATTCTGGTCACCTTGTCCGGGAAATTCGAATCGAGAAGAAATTCAGGAAGGTCATCAATAAAATGGGTGCATCCTTGTTGTACGATACGTTTTATCTTATCTTCTTTGCTGACTTCAAAGAAAACCTGATCTTCACGAAGGAGCGTCTGTCCGGTGCCGGTGAGCATGTTTTCCTGCAGCCATTGCTTTGCAGCGATATGGAGGTCATACCTCGGACCTCTGTATGGATATTTTGTCCTATGGCTTATGATCGCAACCGGAATCCCGGATTTCTCTGAATAAGAGAAGAACTCGATGACACCCGGGAAAGGCCTGGCTTCCTGCATACGTTCTCCATACACATACCCTTGCATTTCAGTCCAGACATCTTCCCGGCCTTCAGCCCGCAAGCGGTTTCTCAGCTGAGTTTTAGTTAAGGTTAGGTGGGAGGGGAGTGTTCCCTGCTCTCTGGCAACGATGCAGTATATTTTATCATAGGAAACTATCGTATTGTCAAAATCAATACCTACGAGCATGGCAATGTTCTCTTATTGATCCTTTCCTAGTTCTGAGCAAATACGAGCCGCAATTGCATCGGGATCAAGGCCGATACGTGTTCTGATATTCTCCTGTGTGCCGCATTTGCTCAGAAATTCGTCAGGAGTTCCGAATCGCATGAATCGGGTATCCCGGATCTGATGATCGGCAAGCCACTCGGCTACACTCGACCCAAGTCCACCGATCAGGCTGTGTTCTTCAATGGTCGCCACCAGCTGGAACCTGGAGAAGACATCTTCCAAAAGATCGAGATCCAGGGGTTTGACCGTATGCATACTGACGATTCGTGTGCTTATTTTTGATTTTTCCAGGTTCTTGGCGGACTGTCCGGCAATGGGAAGGGTATTCCCCGTACTGAGGATACAGACAGAGGTGCCTTCCCGGATAATGATGCCCTTGCCAATGGTAAAATCAGGGACCGTCTCGTGTATCACGGGCTCTTTCACCTTACCCAGTCTCAGGTACACAGGGCCGTTATGGTTCAGGGATGCCTTTAAAGCTTGTCTCACTTCTACTGCATCTCCAGGACAGATCACGGTCATGTTCGGTAAGGAACGCATGATGGCGATATCTTCACAGGAATGATGGGTAGTGCC
>CAVVYZ010000030.1:0-173371 GCA_963752595.1 uncultured delta proteobacterium | reverse complement strand
TATATTTTATCAGGATATCTTATCTGCCGATTTGAATCACGATTATTGTCAAGATTCTTTACAATCAGCTATACGGCAAAACCATAGACACAGGGGTAAGAGTTGGTAGCGGAGGAGGGACTTGAACCCCCGACACTGCGGATATGAGCCGCATGCTCTGACCAACTGAGCTACTCCGCCACGGGTTTTTCTTCTACTGAAGTAAAGCGGTTTTTGTCAACGGTTTTAACAACCTAAGGAGTAAGCGCTTGATCCTTGATCTTCGAGTATGTACACTAGACCATCGCGGATTGAAATCCGGTACAGGGTCTGCACTATACGATCAGATATTCGTCTTACCCCTGAGATCCCTGCGATGCGGGAGTCCGCCCATGGCGTGGGCATTGCGAACCGCATTCACCAGCGCATCCTTGGCTGCCTGTGCGGCCAGGACCCCAAGGTGGAGAGGATGGGCTTCCTTGTCCCCTATGGAAAAGCAGAACACCATGTCTCCATCCAGGGGCGTGTTGTAGGGGACTATGTGCCGGGCCAGGCCGTTACCGCCCATGCGGGCCACCTGCAAGGCCGCTACCTTGTCGAGGCGGGCATCGGTCACCGAGGACACACAAGGTGGTATTGCCACGGAGCGCCCATCTTCGTCCGCACCTCGCCCTTGCTATGGCGTCGAACGAATTGAGAAAGCGTTTTCCTTCCCGGGCGCCGGCGATGATCCTGCCCTGCTCGTCGAGGACGTCGCCCAAGGAGTTCGCCACAACCAGCGCACCCATCCGCACGCCATCGTTACCGGAGACCATGCTCGAGCCAAGGCCCGACTTCGTTGCAGAACGGACGCCTCTGATCTTTCCCGGCGGTTGCACCGGTTCCTGCACCTACGCACCCCTGCGCAACAGGAGAAGAAGAAGCGTACTTGCATGCCTCGTAGGCCATCGATGCATCCGGCCTGGCAGAGGGGTCCATGAAGGACAGGTCGAATATAACAGCTGTCGGCACCACGGGAAGCTTGCCACAACGAGATCAAAACCGACTCCCTCCTCCTCGAGATATCTTACAACGCCGGAGGCTGCATCGAGCCCGAAGGCAGACCCCCCTGCAAGGCATACGGCATGGACCGCCGTGCCGGGATGCATGCATCGAGAGAATCGATCTGCCTTGAAGAGGTGGCCATACCGGTGATATCCACTGCACCAATGGCAGGCCTGTCAAAAAGAATGACCGTTACCCCGGTTCCCCCCTCACTATCGGTAGCATGGCAGACTCTTGACGCCCTCCAGGGCAGTCAGGGTATCATTCGTTCGGCTTGACATCCTTGACCATTCCGTTAAATTCAGCCATGACTTCTTTGACAACCGGGGATTTCATAACCTGGGCGCGCACCTCGGAGGGCCTTTGCTTTTTCGCATTTTGCTCCTGCGCATCAATGGTTTCCACCTGGATACCGATGTTTTTTTTGAAAAATGCCTGTGCTTTCTTATTGATCTCCGGCAAGGCCTTCCTTATCTGCTCTGCGATAAAAGAACTGTGGGCAGAGCCAGTAGGATTATATCTTCCTTTTCACTGATCCGGGTCGTACTGGTAAGCATTGCATAGAGCGGCTGATCATGATCTTTCAAATATGTAACAAAGCCCGTCCCAGGAATGGGGCAGCGTCGAGAGAGGCTTCTTGTACTTTTCAGCGGCAGGAATCTGAACAGTCTGCCTCACCGGAACCGCCCCTTGCTTCCCTGATGGGCCTGGATTACCTGCTGAATATCGGTAAGATCCGGGGGCCGACACGATTCTGAGGAGAACCGTCTCCAAGGTAATCTTGGGAAGGCTGGTGTACTTGAAATCCTCTTCCGAATGGATGAGGACGCTCACTATCCGATGCAACTCCTCAAAGGCGACATCCCTGATCATCTCCAGGAGGAAAGATTTCTCTTCCTTGGGCAGTGCAAGGTTGGCAATAACCGGCCTTGAGCACCATCATATTCCTCAAGCTTTCCATTAAAGACCGGTACAGCTGGCCGAGATCCTGACCATACTGATACACTCTGCTTATCACATCGAGCACGGCCGGGACGTCTTTTGACAGGATGGACGTCAGGAGATCATGCATGGTTGATCTGCCCACTAAACCGAGCATGCTTTCAACAGTTTCAACTTCGATGGACTCTGCCTGGGTCGCGGCTACGTGTTCAAGCATGCCCTGGGCATCACGCATGCTGCCATCTGCCTGAAGAGCGATAATCATCAAAGCATCGGGGCTGATTCGAATGTTTTCCCCGGTTGCGATTGACATCAGGTGAGCTATTATCTCATCAACGGGGATGCGCCTGAAATCATACCTCTGACACCTCGAAAGAACTGTTACCGGAACCTTTGCAAGCTCAGTCGTGGCCATAATGAAAATGACATGCTCCGGGGGCTCTTCAAGGGTCTTGAGGAGGGCATTGAAGGCGTTCCGGGAAAGCATGTGAACTTCGTCTATAATGAAGGTCTTGTAACGCGCTATGCTTGGGGCGTACCGGGAATTCTCGATAAGGTCCCTGATGTTGTCAACGCCGGTATGGGAGGCTGCATCTATCTCAAAGACATCACTGCCCGGGATGCAGTGATATCTTCGCATATCCTGCATGCGTTGCACGGTGTACTCGTGAGACCCTTTTCGCAATTGATTGTCTTGGCAAGAATCCTTGCAACCGAGGTCTTTCCCACGCCCCGCGGGCCGGAAAAGATGAAGGCATGGGGAAGACGGTCCATCTCGATGGCATTTTTCAATATCTCCGTCACATGCCCCTGACCGATTACATCTTCAAATCTCTGAGGCCTGAATTTTCGTGCGATTACTTGATACATGGGAAAGCATCCTAGTATTCATAGAGTGATAATTCAAGAAAAAAGGCCGCACAAAGGGCCGCGCCTTACATACACATACAGCGTACCGCTTACCGCTGCTCCCTTCCGGGCCTGACGGAGTTCGCAGCGCTGTATTGCATGAGACACGGCCCTTTGCACGGCCTTTTCATGGCGGAGAGAGAGGGATTCGAACCCTCGGTACCGCTTTTGGCGGTACACGCGATTTCCAATCGCGCTCCTTCGACCACTCGGACATCTCTCCAGATGCAGATGAATAAATAAACGCTTTTACTTACCAATAGAGAGAAACGAGATCTCCCTCCGGTTGCATCTTTTCAAAGAACAGGCAATAGTGAAGTAGCATAAAGTATGGCTAAAGTAAATCTCAAAGCGAGCCTTGGTTCCTGCCCGCACAATCACCAAGGTATTGATCTTTCAAGAAAAATAAACACGGTCTTGACAGGAGACATAAAAAAGTCAATCACCTATAAATAGGGCAAGTTGTTATGAAGAGTTTTCTCATGATTGCTTTCATCATCCTGTGCTGGGCCATTCCCGGTATGGCAGAAGAGTTTGCTATTATCAAGGATTCCCTCTTCGGCACCCAGAAAATCGAGATCTATCGGAGCCAGGAAGAAGCCTTGAAACACTTCACAGGTGAAGGAAAGGTATACAGGATAACAAGGAAGGAAGTCCCGGTGAAGCGGGTGGAAACCAGGAAAAAAGTTGAAGTTACTGAATACGGCTGGATTATCGACAATAAAACTACTGCAAAGAAAACCAAGTAGCTTTTGCAGATATTCAATTCCAATAGCAAGGGAAAATCCAGAAAAAATATATGGCGGAGAGGGTGGGATTCGAACCCACCAACAAGCAGCTCTAGGCCTTGCTTTTCGGGCAATCCATTACAATCTGTTTACAAAACATGTCCGCAAACTAAATCAAAGGCGAACAAAAAATATACAAAATCACTTTAAAAAACCCTTTGAGAGAAGAAAAGGGCAGAATATTTATATTATAATCCATGGAGCCAATTGCAAAACTCTTTGATTGCTGTAGTACTTTAACCCTACAACGCGTCATGCCCCGCCCCTTCCTTGAGCTTATGTTTTCTATGGGACAGGAAAGCCCGATGGTTTCTGATTTCTATCCACAAGACCAGATTGATAAGCTCCTGCGTGTTCAGGGTTTTCATGGGCAAGATCGCTGAAAGAAGCATCCTCATCTGCGATACGGTAATATGCGGTGCTTTTTTTTCCCAACCGGATCATCTCGTGCCACAGGAAGAAATGAGCGAGCATGCAGATGAGCATGTGATGGTTCCATGCCGGGTACTTCCTCACCTCATACTGGTCCATGCCCACTTCCCCCTTCGCCTCCCCCAGGCACTGCTCGATGGCCCAGCGGATGCCGCTCAGCCAGACGAACACTTCCAGCCGGGTGCTTCGGGGAGCGTTGCTGATGAAGTACTGGTACTCTTTCCGATCGAGACTCCGCCTTATGACAAGCCACACGGTTTTGTACGGGAGCCCCTCCCTGGCCAGGGACACCAGCCTCCTGGTGAACTCATACTTGATCGCGCCCTTGGTCCCCTCGGATACTTTCCGCCGGTACCAGAACACATCGGGGATTATCCCCGCAAGCTTTCTTACGCTCACCGGCTTCTTTTCCGTCCCGGCAACGATCTCCTTCAACCGGACCACCCCGCCGTATCGATACGTCCTCTTCTCCATGGCAGGATGTTCCTTCGGCCAGCAGAGCGTATCGGAGGCAACCCCAACCAAATAGGTGATGCCAGGATGGGATTCTATGGCGTCAAAAAAATCCGAACTCTCCCCATACACGGTATCCGCCACGAGGTACTTCACCGGAAGAATCCCCTCGTGAAGAATCCCTTCCACCATCTCGGAAGCAAGCTCATGCTTTGTCTTGAACGCAAGCCCCGGAGGAAAAGCATCCTTCTCTCTTTTGTCCGCATGCTTTTCATCAAACCAGGCTTCCGGTATGAACAGCCGCTTGTCTATCAGTGCATAGCCATGCCGGGATGCATACCCCGCATATACCCCCACCTGGCAATTGTCCACTTTCCCCACAGTCCCACAGTACTGCGGCTGCACCCCCGCAGACTCCGTCCCCTTCTTCCGGAATCCGCTCTCATCCACAATCAGCACCCCCTCAAGGGTCTCCCATATCTTCGTTCACCATCCCCCGATACGTCCGGAGCATCTGATCCTCATCCCAGACCGCATCCGCGATCGCAGTCTGCATCCGCCGCACATCTGCACCTTCTTCATGCAGCGCTATCGGCTCGATCGTCTTCCTTTCAAGGCCACTGAACCTCCCCTCCAGATAGCGAAATGCATTCTCCCGCGGCTCGCTCCGGGCAAAACATCCCCGAAAAGCCTCGTAAAATTCTTTCAAGTCCTCTGCAAACCCCTCTACGTCTTCTTGTTTCACATTAAACTGAGGGATGGAATACATCCCTTCTTCTTGCCTCGTCTCTGGAAGCATGGTTCGCCTCCTTGTGATTGTTCTTCATATTATTCTATGGCCTCCTCGCTCATTTTTCAAAGAACACCCCCTTCACCCGTTGTAGGGTTCTTGTATCGAGGCGCTCAGAATCTGTAGGATTTTATGTAGGCTGCTGTAGATTTTAAGGTTTAAATAAAGATTGCCAGAAATACATAAACCAATATGGCGAACCAGAACTGAGCCTTCATGCCATTCTCTCTGGTGGTGTAACAGACTCCTTGAAAAGCTAATGATCTGTAGGTATACTGTAGAGCCAATTGCAAAACTCTCAGCCGGTTTAGATTTTGAAGCCCAAAGACGCTGCCACTTTCTATGTTCATGGTCATGTGAGCCATTTACCTGATGTTACTTCTAAAAATCGCCAAATATGCCGGTTTTCGGGCGTAGCTATCCGCCATGACTGCTCAAGAAGTACCAAGAATATGTCCAAGTTTGCAAATACCCCTTTCAACAAAGCATCTGAAAAAGCTGATTCGCCGTTATGACAATGAGCCCGAACATGAGATGTGCCATGACCTTGGATGCTCCCCTTACCCGGATATGACTTCCGCCATGATTGTCTTTCAGATACGAGTTCACTCTCTCTATACTGCTCCTTTGCGCAAAACGAGCTTTCCTGGCTGGATCAAGCGGGATCTTCTCTCCTCGCCTCTGGTTGGGATCAATGATCGGAACATGCGAGAGCGCCTCACTGAATTCCTTGATCTGCGGCGCATCATAGGCAGAATCCATAAGATCATACAGACTTATCACCCGCTTGGACGTCATCTGCATAAGCGGTATCGCTGCCTGGGAATCATGCATTGCCGCAGAGGTTAATAATGCACTCACCGGAATATCCCCATCAATACAGTCGATATGCAGCTTGTATCCCCTCCAGGTCATCTTGTATCCCTTGCTGTCTATCTTGGTCCCTACAGCACAATGATATGGCAGATCCTTTAGATTCTCCTCCAGGCTCCGACCAACCTGAAGATCCAGCCTCTTCGGAGGCTTGGGAGCAATTTCCTCTCCCTGCTTGGGGCGACCCGGTTTCCTCTTCGGCAACGGCGCGGTTTCATCCATCTGCTTCTTTACCGCCTTCTCTCGTGCCGCTATGGCCGTCGCATCCCGGCTTACATGACCAACTATCTTGTCCCTGCAATGTGTCTTCACCATCGCCTCGTGTATCTTCTCCGGCAGGCATCCACGGGAATACTCCGCAAACGCCCGGCAAAAGGTCGACTCCGATGGAATATCTCCTCTCGCCTCCCATCCGCATAACCGTCTCAGATTCTTGCATCCCCTCACATACTCTATGAGCACCTTCGTCGTCTCAAAATTGTATACCGCCTTCGCCACAAACGCCTTGGCGATTGAGACCCTGTCCTCTCGCTTCCTCCCTATCCCGCTCCAGCGATACCCCTGCATGTGCTTCGGCAGGTCCATCAGACAGACAACCTTCACAAACTGCTGCTCCTTCTCACTCAATGGATCGAGTCTCTCTTCCAACCATGGAAAAAGTCTTGCCTGTGTGGTATTCCATATCTCGAAGAGATTGCTCATCGCTTCTCCTTTCTTTTTGCTCGGCACAAAAAGAATAGAGCTTTCTCTTCTTTATTTCATTACTTATATGCTGTATTCGCAATATTATCCCTCTTTGGGAGTTTTGCAATCGGCTCCATGTTTTAAAATAATATTGACAACTTATGATAATTTGTAATATTATTATTATAGAAGGTATGCTAAATACTAAAATAATGGGGAAATGAGATTGAGCCATCAGAGGGAGCTCAATAAATAAGTAAAACCGAAGGTAATACCCTCTATAAAAATCCCACAATAATATCAAAAACTAATTCAAGCATCATACCTCAAAACCAAGAAAAGCTAGTCTAAATTTATACTGTGTAAAGCAACTGGTTTTATGTCCAGGTGATTGCTTTTGTACACTTGAAGTAGGGGAAATATCGCCCTCTTCTTGGTGCGATAGTGCTCTACCTGAACAACGAGATTAAGCTATGGCGAAAGAAAACTACATTCATGACTATAGTGATCTCCTTGGGAAGGATAAAGGTGATTGCCGTACTGGGCGAAGCCCAGTGCAAGAAGAGAAGTCCGAGAATGGGCAACTTATAGCTCGTCGGAGGGCTTCTCTTCTTGCCGATTCCATCCTTGAGCGAAAAGCGACACGGGGAGTGGAGCGAATGAGCAAAGGGGGGGCAAATGACTAACAGCCCCCCTGCTAACGTGAAAATTGAAGATTATCAGGTCCTAGCTTCAGGAATAGATACTCTTTACCTAGCCATCTATTTAAGTTGGAATAACATAAATTTATTTACTTATTTTGATCAGTTAAAAGATAAATCAAAGGAATCAGACCAAGACGCTGAAGGCTTATTAAAGACTGAAGATAGTTCTAAGGAATGGAAATTCAATATTAAACCCCATGGTAGCAAGGGTTTCACCTGGATACTTGTTTCAAATGATTATGTTCTCAAAATTGGTAATTGGATAGATCCACGATCAAGACCTAGTGTTATGGTCGAAATACGTTCTGAAGCGCTTTGGAGGATGGGTGCAGAAAATGCATTCCTTTGGATATTAGAACTGATCAAAGGGATTGGAACATACATCATAGAAATCAAACCTAGCAGAGTTGATTTTTGTATTGATATGGTCGTCCCTTCAAGCATGTGGTCTAGAAGATCTTGGAATATTTAGTCACAAGGGCAAGAGACAACAGTAGCCATCGAACCGGTCCCAATTTCACGGGTCTCAGTATTGGAAAGGGTCAAATCATTGCCCGTATATACGATAAGGCATTTGAAATCCTATACAAATCAAAAAAGACATGGATATTCAACATATGGAAGCTTGATCAAGTCCCAGATGATAAAAAGATCATCAGGATAGAATTCCAGCTAAGACGAGAAGCAATTAAATCCTTATTAATAAATCTGATAATAGACCTTTTTATAAATGAAGAAATATCTGGGCATATCTTACAGAATGGCTAAAATTCCAAGACAGACCAAGAACACATCATACACAAAGAGAAACACTTGAATGGTGGCAGAATGTTAAAGGAGGTTATAAAAAATCTCAAGGTGCTAATCCTTCTGTTCGAGTAAAAGCGATTAGAACTGACAAAAAGAGACTCGCTCAACAAACTCTTGGCACCATGACTTCCCTGTATGCACTCAAATTAGAAGAGAACTATGCTGATGATAATCATGAAGTGTCAATGACTGAATGCTTGAGCGCTCTTATGGATGAAGTTTCAAAAAGTAAGATTAGGACAATTGTGTCTCTGGGAATGATAAAAGGGACCCAAAATGGGAAAGTGAAAGTATACCACCCAGAGGGTTTTTAGGTTTTTCGTTTTAAGGAGATTAAAGGATTTTTCAAAGGGGCCGGGGGGAATGTGTCCCCCGGGAAGTAGTCAGCCGCCCCGACATGGTTTCCGAGGAGCACTTGATGGAGTGCAGAAACGGAACCATGAGGGCTCGGGTGAAGAGAATGGGAGATGTGATGGACATCGTGGCGCTTAAACGGCAGGGATTATCCGAAAGGCAGATTGCCAAGCGGCTTGGGATGTCCCGGAAGACAGTGCACAAGTACCTTGAAGACCCCGAAATCTGTGAGCGTGAACGGCGAGTGGTTGTGAGGGAGAGCAAGCTTGACCCTTATATGGGGAACATCAAGGTCTGGCTTGATGAAGATCCCGAATACAAGGCTACCTGGATTTATGATCACCTTAAACCGCTTGGATATACAGGTAGCTATGACCTGGTGAAGCTGAAGGTCCATAAGCTCAAGGAGGAATCGCAGCGCATAGCCTATATGCGGTTCGAGAGCGAGCCCGGATTCCAGGCGCAGGTAGATTTCGGCGAGTTTCAAGTGGAGCATGATGATGGCTCGATTAAGAAGTACTATCTGTTCTGCATGATTCTGGGATACTCGCGCAAACTCTATGCCGAGTTCATCGAGCACTGTGACCTGCCGACCTTTCTGGATTGCCATATCCGGGCATTTGCCTTCTTTGGAGGAGTTCCCGGAGAGATCCTCTATGACCGGATGAGGAACGTCTACATCGGAAAGCTTGCGGGCAAGACCAGGTTCAATGCAACGCTTGAGGGGTTTGCCATACATTACGGGTTCAACCTCAGGGTGGCTCCTGCCTATGCCGCCTGGGTAAAGGGCAAGGTAGAGAGGCCGTATTCCTTCATCCGGGAAGGATTCTGGAGAGGATATGGATTCACTTGCCTTGAGACAGCAAACCGGGATCTGCGAGAGTGGCTTGCCATCAAGGATGAGAGGGTGCATGGGACAACCCATGAAGTGGTGCGGGTACGGTTCGAGCGTGAGCAGCCTTACTTGAAGTCCTTGCCCACGCGTCCATTCGACACCTCGTACCGGGTATACCGGAAGGTGCACAAAGACTGCACGGTACGCTTTGAAGGCAACAGCTTTGTTGTTCCCCATACTCTTGTGGGCAAAGAGATCGTGCTTCGGGTAAAGGATAAGACCATGAGAGTGTTTGCCGACAACCGGCACATCGTCACCTACGAGATACCTACAGGGAGAGGCCACCTGGTGCAGGACAAGAGCTTCTATGAGGCCCTTCGCAAGGATCCGGCAATGAACGCCAGGAAATACCATCATGGCAGACCGGCAAAGGGTCGGGCAAAGCTGACCATCTCACCGATGAAACCCCGGTATGATATGGATGTTGAGACCAGGCCTGTGTCCGCCTATGCCCATGCAGCGGGGTGTACGATATGAGCGATACCCTGGTATTCGAGAGGATCGAAGCCAACCTCACCCGGTTGAGGCTCCCACGGATTCGGGAAATTCTCGATGGCGTTATTCATACAGCCCAGGAACAGGGGAAAAGCTATCTCTCCTTCCTCGATGACCTGCTCGAAGAGGAAGTGGCCCAGAAAGAGCAGCGCCGGGTGGAAACCACGCTGAAGATCTCGGGGCTTCCCTTCATCAAGTCCATCGACGAGTTCGACTTCACCTTCCAGCCTGGCCTTGACCGGCAGAAAGTCATGTCGCTGTTCGACCTGACCTTCATCCGCCAGAGGGGGAACGTGATCTTCCTGGGTCCTCCTGGGGTGGGCAAGACTCATCTGGCCGTAGCTTTAGCGGTGAAAGCCTGCCAGTCGGGATTAAGCGTGTACTTCACTACCATGGAGGACCTCATCGGGAAACTCAGGAAAGACCACGAGACAGGCCGCTCCGGCAGAGGGAGAAGCTATTACAAATCGGCGCTTGTGGTCGTTGACGAAGTCGGCTACACGCCCATCGACCGGCAGGAATGCAATCTTTTTTTCCGGTTCGTTGCCAACCGCTATGAGAAGGCCAGCACTATCCTGACATCCAACAAGGCATTCACCGATTGGACCGAGCTCTTTCACGACCGGGTCGTCGTCACGGCGATCCTTGATCGCTTGCTTCATCATAGCGTCGTAATCAACATCAGAGGCAACAGCTTCCGCTTAAGGGGAAAAATCTCAAAGGACGGGGTCGATTCTCATGGCACGATCGGGTAAGGGTGGTATACTTTTCATTCTCAGAATTGGTATACTTTTATCTTCCCATTGACAAATTGATTTAAACGAGAAGATTAATAGAAAAAGAAGTAAGTATCATAGGGTGGTGAGTTGAAATTATGACTCCCTTGCCCTTTCCCTCACTTGAGCGTATTTTACCTACTCATATTCCTGGAGAGGTAACATACCTTATGTCAAAATGGGGACAGGTCCGAGAAAACAAACAAAGAGAAACATGGTATGTTGACATTACATGGGATGGTAAACGGCATCATATTTATCTTATGCCCATTGGCGGCAACTTCATAACATGCACATCTAAAGCAAATGCAACAGAGTTAAGATCCATAATTAACAGCGAGATAGAGCGGGGAATATTTAATCCGGCAAGATATAAGACAGCAAAGCCTATGCACCTGCAGGCCTATACTGAAAGATGGATTGAGAGGATCGAATCCTCAATATCGGATACTACGAGACATGATTATAGCAATAGCCTGAAAAATCATATCCTACCTTATCTCGGGAATGAATACCTGCCAGATATAACAAGTGATAAGTTGAAGGATTTCAGCAATCAAATAAGTAGAGCTGCAAAGGGAAAGAAGAATGTCCTTGGATGTCTTCACAAAATTATGTCCGATGCATATGAGTCAGGGCATATATCAAAAATACCGAAATTCCCGATGGTAAGTACCGGGAAGAAGGCTGTTATCTGGATAGATAGCGAGGATCAGGATATCATCCTCGCTAAAATACCATCTAATGACAGATATATTTTCGATTTCATGAGGCTAACCGGCTGCCGGCCCTCAGAGGCCAGAGCATTCAGAAAGATCGACATACGAAAAAGCAACATCATGTTCAGAGTTACATTCGATCGATATGAAAAGGAAGTGAACATTAAAACAAAAATTGAGCGCACTTACCCCATAATAGAGCCATTAATGGAGGTTCTAGATAATGCACCTGACAGAGACTTGAGATACAGATTTACTTATTCGGTGACAGGCAAGCCATACACCAGGAGCACGATTAACCGGATCTGGAACAAGGCTTGTGATGAGGCAGGAGTACCCAGGATAAAGCTATACAATGCAACAAAACATAGCTTGGGGTGTCAGATGATAAATGCCGGGGTGGATAAAGATTTGGTGAGACAGTTATTCGGACATACTAATAGGCAGATGACCGATGCATATGCTGAAGCAAGCCCGGTCACTTTGAGGAATGCATTGAATAAAGTGGTGGGAATTAAAAGGTAATTGCTAAGCTCAGAACTGGCTAGAACTAATTTGTGTTGAAGGCAAGTTACCGTTTATGTTTTTGTTAAATTTGACAGTTTGACCCAGGATCTTTTTGCCCGAAGCAGTTCTATATTCTAAAAATTCAAGTGGCTTCAAAGCAGTTTTATATTCTGATGAGTTCCCGAATAAATGATCATACCCATACCACTTTTCGCCACAAACCCACCTCAGCTCATAGCTCCCAAGGGGAGCTTTAAAACTGACTGTGCTGTTAGCTTTGGCAAAGAGAAATAATACTGGGTTCTGAGAAGAATCAACTAATTTAATAATATAATGATTATTTGGATCAGTTGTTACTGTGAAGGGAGCTACATAACTTTCTTGAGTATAGAACATCTTGCATGAGCCATTCTCTGGAAGAGGTTGCTCCGATATAAAGGCGTCGGTGATGGGATGAAGCTGAGGAACTTTGGTAGTAGGTAGATTTTTGGCATCCTCGATAAAAATGCTAAAAAGCCATGAACTCAGATTTCCTGGTCGAACGTTAAAGGTATGTAAAACAGCAATGATAACAATAACTATTACAAGTATCTTCTTCCAAATATTACTGCTATTAACTGGTGGTCTAGGGCCTGAACCATTATTGGAACTTATTTTTTTCCAGCTTTCACGATAATAATCTCTATCCGCAAGGGACACTACTGTATACCTCCCTAAAACACTACTTCATAATATAAGGTTATCGTCTTTAAGGAGTATAACTTAAAATAATGCATTCTTTGGATTAAGGCAGATAGGATTAAACGAATCTTGTTTACAGTTTGTTTACAGGTTTTTTTGACTTAAGTCATTGATATTATGGCGGAGAGGGTGGGATTCGAACCCACGGTCCCCGGTTAAGGGGACAGCCGATTTCGAGTCGGCCCCGTTACGACCACTTCGGTACCTCTCCTTATCGTCTTGCCTGGAAAAAATCCTTTAAAAGAGCGCTCGCTCGCTGGTCCATGACTCCAGAGCAGATGTCTAGTTTATGATTAATATTTAAATCCATAAATTTCAACATCGATTCGATTGCTCCATACCTCGGGTCGCTTGTACCGTAGACAAGCCTTCCTATACGTGCCTGGACAATTGCCCCAACACACATGATGCATGGTTCCAATGTAACATAGAGTCGCGCTCCTGGCAGCCGGTAATTTCCGACAGCTCGCGCAGCCTCGCGAATTGCTACAATCTCGGCGTGTGCTGTAGGATCATGATCACTGATAACCCGGTTATGTCCCCGATATACCTGATCGCCGATAATGAGAACGGCTCCCACAGGCACTTCACCCTGACACGCAGCAATTTCAGCCTCTTCCAAGGCCAATTTCATCAAAGAGCAGTCATCTGGTTCAATCATCTATCATCGGGTGAATATTTGGTCAAGATCCGGGAAGGTATACATAAATCGTACCAAAAACCCGTGCCGGTTTTTTCCCGAGAGCTTTCACTTCTGCATTTTCAGCCTTACCATCTGCTTTTTCAATATCTATGGCAAGTATATTTGAGGATTTTTTTGCATCGGTAGCTTCTTCAAGAGGGACATACTCCCCTTTGGCGTAGAAAGCAAGCCGGTCCCGATTTGTAATTACTTTCTGATCGGGTCCGGCGTGCTCCAGTATATAAAACCCCGCATCCTTTCTTGCAATCTTATTGGTATCCGGCCCCTCTAAGGCTTTGTCCATCCAGAAGATGCATGCGGTAATCACCACCAGAAAAGCGGCGATCTTTCCCGTCCTGTTCATAGAGCGGGCCATCATCATGGTAGTGTATGCAGCAAGAGGACATATCCAAGCAATCAGAACCAGAAGATATCTTCCTGAGACAAATTCCCATGCAGATAGGATTGCCAGGAAAATCGCCATGGCCAGGCATAGATGGATGCTGTACAGATCCTTCTCCCGGAAAAAGAGACCGATGCATCCTATTACTACGATGAACGGATTCCCTGTGCTGAAAAAATCAACTACAGTTCCTCCTGCCGCCTGCAGGACGCTGTATATTGTGTGGGGACCATTAAATATAAGGCCAAGATTATAACTCTTTTTATAGAACGGCAACTCCGGATTGATAAACCATAGAAAGACAAACAGCACTGCCGGGATTACCAGCAGAATCATCCGCATCACCCTGCTGCCTTTTTTATTGAATGCCCATAAGATCAGCCACGCCTCTACAAAAAAGAGGGTCGTGCTTCGCATGAACATCCCAAGCAGGAAAAGGAGCCCACCCAAGAGCAGGGCAATTCTAACACGACCAGGAGCTTGGATCCCTTTTAGAACAAAATAGTTTCCCCAGAGAATGCAACCTACAAGCAGAGATTCCTTCAGACAATCCACTGAGTTTTCCACAAGTTCACGGTTAGTTATAAGAAAGAGCACAGCAATCAGTGCTATCCACTTGTCGTGGAATATGAGCTCACTGAGCTTAAACATTCCCAGGGCAGCAAGTATGAATGCACCTGCTGAAAGCATCCTGCCTGCAAGCTCAGGATTGAATCCAGTCATCCATGAAACACCTGCGATCAGCAGGGGGAAAAGGGGTTGTGGTTGTGAGAGCCCCGCGAGAAAGTTGCCTTCAAGGAAGAACCGAGCTGTCGGTATATACTGAAAAGCCCCATCTGGAGAAATAATGTCATAATTTAACCATATTGGAAGGAGCGAAAGCACTGCAACTGCGGATACTATCCACATCATCACATTCGGAGAAATTGAATCTACTTTCTGAATTCTCAATGTCATTTCCGGTACTAACATATTTGTCTTCATATGGAAATAGGCTCAATATGCCCCGTTTTTCTTTAAAACCGCGCCAATCGTTCGCAATAAGATCTCAATATCCAACCAAAGAGACCAGTTCTTAGCATAATACTCGTCAAGGAGCACCCTCTCATCATAATCTATATCATTTCTTCCGGAAACCTGCCAAAGTCCGGTAATGCCGGGAGTTACCTTAATAAAATACTTCAACTTCTGGCCGTACCTTTCTATCTCATCAGTTACGATAGGCCTTGGACCTATTAAGCTCATTTCTCCCTTGAGGACATTCCAGATCTGTGGGAGCTCATCAAGACTTGTCTTCCTCAAGATGTTTCCAACTCGCGTAATTCTTGGATCATCTTTAAGTTTATAATCCTTTTGCCATTGCGATCTTGCTTCCAGATCATTCTTCAGGAGATCTTCGAGGACCTGCTGAGCATTTGGGACCATGGTTCTGAATTTGTAGCAAATGAACTCCTTTCCGTCCTTTCCCACACGAGCATGCCCGAAAAAAACAGGCCCCCGGGAATCAAGCTTCACAAGGAGTGCCAGCAGGGCAAAAAGCGGCGATAGGACAATCAAGCAAAAAACGGAACATATAAGGTCAAACACACGTTTCATTACCCTGTTCTTCCTTAAAGCAAGCCTGTCTTCCATCTCAAGGAGGAGCATCCCGTCAAGATCATGGGTCCTCACCCCCACGGACGCCAACCCATGGAGATCGGCAACAACCTTTACGACAGGTGCAAACCTTGAGGCACCTTCAACGATACTTACCAGCTTCTTTCTGGAAACATCGGGCATTGCCACAATGACTTCATCAACCTTGAAGGAAAGGGCTCTCATATTCTCGACATATCCTATAAGTTTCATCCCCTCCGGCGCGGTCTCTCCTTTTTGAAGAACTACTCCTGCCGTGATGTAACCCCAGTCAGGATGCTTTTTCAGATTGCACAGCACTTCTCTCGCGGCCGCTTCCGTCCCTATGAGCACAATAGCCTTCTCCCATAATCCCAACATCCTGAGAAAAGACCGCATGGATTTTCGCATTGCAGGCAGCATCAAAATGGAAATTAAAAATGCCATAACCACCACAGTCCTTGAGAAATTCACCGAGGTCTTGGTTATAAAGGTCATAATAACTACAGCAGCAAAAGCAACCATAGTACTTTTAAGAATTTTTTTTGATTCTTCCCAAAAGCTCATCCCTATAGACGGGTAGAGATCTCCATATGCAAACATCAGGATCAAGAGCAAAAAAAGAGGCCACATGCCTAAATACACTTCTACTGGATGCTGTATGGGCGGGAATATGGGGATCACATCTACAAAAAACCATGTCCTGAAATAGTACCCAAGCCAGAAGCTCACTGCCAAGGCAAAGATATCTGAACAGCACAAGGCGAGGGAACAAAAGACCTGTTTCAGGAACTTATACCCGAGTTTTATCATATTCTTGGATTCGCTGACTTCGCTCTTCAGCTCTTGTTGTTCTGACTCATGAAAAGCTCCTCGATGGTTCGGGCCATTTCATCTTTGAATCTGTCCCGCTTCCAATGGGAAGCGTGCTTACGAATGGCATCAGGGCTGTATAATGCCAGGTTATTTTCGAATTGCTCGATAGCGGCAACCAGAGCAGCCTTGGATTGCTCTTTGAAAAAAAGTCCTGTCGGGCTGTCACATTCAGTACCCCTTACCGTTTCCAGGGCACCGCCTTTTGCGTATGCGATGACCGGCCTTCCGGATGCCATTGCTTCCAGCGGGGTGATGCCGAAGTCTTCCTCGCCCGGAAAAATGAAGGCCCTGCACCGTGAATACAGATCCGCCAATGCATCATCATCTGTCCAGCCGAGGAACTCGATCGTAGGGCCTGCCAGCTTCTTGAGCATCGCTTCGTCCGGACCTGTCCCCACTATCTTCAACCGCAAGCCCAACTCATTGAACGCCTCTATCGCCAGGTCGATCCTTTTGTACGAAACAAAGGCAGCAACTATCAAATAATAATCTTCAGTCTTTTCTGATATCCTGAACCTGTCGAGATCAACCGGAGGATTTATCACCGAGGCCTCTCGCCGGTAGTACTTCTCAATCCGGCGCGCAACATGATTGGAATTTGCTACGAAATGATCGACCCTTGCAGAGGAAACCACATCCCACGCCCTCAGGTATGTGGCAAAGAATGAGATAGCCTTGCCGATAATTGGATGTACCCTGCCTTTTCCGAAATACTCATCGTACATGTCCCAGACATACCTCATGGGCGAATGCACGTATGAAATATGCAGAACATCGGGACCTGGGATAATGCCCTTTGCGACACAGTGGCTGGAGCTTAAGATAAGATCATAATCTTTCAATATGAAACGCTCGATGGCAACGGGAAACAAGGGAAGCATGTGACGGTAATAGCGATCCTTATAGGGAATACGATCAACAAAGGAAGTTATGACCTTCATGCGCTCAATGGTCTTTGAGCATTTCCCCCTTGTATGGAGCAATGAGTATACGTCAGCATCCGGAAACATCTCGCAGAAGCATTCAAGACACTTCTCCCCTCCCCTCATACCGGTCAGCCAGTCATGAATTAAAGCGACTCTCATGGTATTCTTTAAAGTCCTATGGATTATCTTTTTAATTGTTTTCTGATACTTATGCTGTCCAAAGCATATAAGATCAATCAATCATTCAGGAAGTTATCATTACCATTTATTGCTTCAAAAAGCTTCACATGTTTCGCTGCAGATGCCTGCCAGGGAAAACACTTTGCCCGGGCATAGCCTTTTCCGATTAGCTCATTCCGGAGGGAATCATCACGAAAAACCTTAATAATTCCCTGAGCGATATCCTGGGGGTTGTGGGGGTCTACATAAACTGCAGCATCACCGCACACCTCAGGAATGGATGCAGATCGAGAAGCCACCACAGGGACGCCCGATGCCATGGCTTCAATAGGAGGAAGGCCGAACCCCTCATAGAGAGAGGGAAACACAAACACATATGCATTTTTATAAAGGCTATACAGAGCATCACTCTCGACGAACCCGGTAAACACAATATGCCCATCAATTTCCAGATTTTTTATGAATACGTCCAGGTTCTGAATGCCATGAATGAAGTTGTCTTTCTTACCCACGATTACCAGCTTCACGTCCGGAAAGGATTTGTGAAACATGGCAAAGGCACTGATGAGCCCTATGATATTCTTATGCGGTTTGACATTGCCGACATAAAGCAGGTAACTGCCCGATAGATTCAGAACATTATTATCCTTTGTATCCTGAAACTTGAGATAATCCACACCATTATGAATTACCTCTATCTTTTTCGGCTTGATGCCGGTGTATTTCACTATCTCACTTTTTGAAAAGGATGAAACTGTAACTACTCTTTCAGAAAGGACAGCAGCGAGAGGGAGGACCATTCTGGCGTACAGCTTCTCAACAAGATTCAATGTATGTATATAGGCAAGGTGATAAACATCGTGGATGGTGACTACGCGATGCTTTGCCCTGATAGGAAGTATGGGAATATTGTAGTGGGGGGACCAGAATATATCGCATGGCGGCACTTTCAAGGGGATCTCAGCCTGCTCACGCAAAGAGTATATGCCGGCGCTGCATTCAATGATCTTGGCTTCATTTAATTCGTTTCCCCGGAAAGTCTCTTCGACTGCCTGTTTCCTCCCTAAAAGGGATACATGAAAATTGCCGGTTCTCAAGATATACGGTAATAATTCCTGAAGATATACTCCAATGCCGGAGCTCTTTATGACCCTGGAGTCAATGACCAAAGATATCTTCTTCATCGATTTGTCGATACCAGCAACTCGAGTAGTTCTGCTGCGGCATGTTCCCACGAGAATCTCTCTGACTGGGAAATACCCCTGGCTCTCAAATCATTATACAGTTCATCATCCTTAAGAAGCCTTTCCATGGCTTGTGAAAGCTGTTCCACGTTGGCGGGGTCGACAAGCAGGGCCGCATTACCGGCGACTTCAGGCAGAGATGAAATATTTGAGGTTATGACCGGGCAACCGCAGGCCATAGCCTCCAGCACAGGCAGGCCGAAACCTTCGTAAAGTGAAGGAAAGCAGAAGGCCCGCGCGCCGCTCATCAGAAGCGGAAGGTGCTCATCCTGTACGAAACCGGTAAACAGGATTTTATCCTGTATGTGCAATTCATTAATCAGGTGCTCCAGTGTTGAATTGTTCTGTCCGGTGCTCCCTGCTAACACAAGTATGCATCTGCTTTCTAATCTCTTGATAGCTTCTGAAAAGGCTTTTATGATTTTTTTTATATTCTTTTTGGAGTCCGATACGCCAAGAGATAAGAAATACTGATCCCTTCCTATTCCATAGTAAGAACGAACTTCACGGGTAGCCCTGTCGTCCTGAGCTCTTGGATAGAAGGATGCGTTCTTGCCCTCATAAATTACTTTTATCTTATTCTCAGGGACACTAGTATACTTCAGGATATCTTTTTTCGTTGCCGTTGATACGGATATAATTGCCGAAGCATTCCTCATGGCATGGGGCAAAAGATAGTTCCCGACAAGCCTGTGCTGGAATCGTGTAATACTGGGATAAACAATGGGAATAAGGTCATGTATGGTGATCACTGTTTTGCATGGCATGGGTAATACAGGCCCCAGATAATCTGCAGAGTAAAATGCATCCAACCGGTCTTTCCCGGCTATGTAGGAATAGAACAGGGAACGCAGGATGCCCCGGGAAGTAAGTTTTCTCTTCGAGTATTTCCAATTATCCGGCAGTTCAAGAATATCGGTATCTTTCCCGGGATACAGGATAAATTCATGATCATTTGCCTTTGTCTGGGCAGCCATGGACTTAGCCATTTCCAGCGTATATCTTCCGATGCCGCCTGCTTTCAAAGACATAACCCGTGCATCGATACCGATTCTCAACCCTGTCTCCTGATTTTAATATGCCGGATTATGATAAAAGCAGCTATACACGTTACCGACGCCTCAGTGATGATTGTAGCTGCTGCCGCCCCTTTTGCCTGCCATAGCGGAATAAAAAAACAGTTTAGCACAATATTAATAACTGCAGCACTTATCGTAACGAACAAATACCCCTTCTGCTTACCCAATATAACCAGAGATTGAGTCATTAAATAACCTGGATACACCATAACGACGGTGCCTGCCAGCAAGCAGAGTATCTCGGCTGATGGCTGAAACTCCCTGCCGAACAAGGTAACTACAATCGGAGTGGACAAGGTGACAATGCTCATCGCCACTAACAACGACACCAATAATAAGGCAGCGACAGCCTTCTTAAATGTCCTGCTGAATCTTTCAAAATTATTAACCCATGAGAGCGCAAGCCTGGGATACAGGGTATTGGTTACAATCATTGGTATCAATAATGATGCCTCGATGATCCTGTATGATGCATTGTAAAATCCCACTTGTTCGTTAGTGGAAAGAAGCCCCAGGAGAACGATATCAATTTTGTAATAAATAAAACCAAAAAAGCTCACCCCTACAAGGGGCAATGCCTTTTTTGCAAGGGCTTTCACTTCACGGACCACCATTCTCTTCTCTTTGTGATACAGGAAAGAAGGGAACATCCGTCTTACTAGCAAGAAGGCCACTATAAGCCCGAACAAGGCAGAGCAACAGAATGCTGCTCCGCTTGCATAGAGCTCTAAGGATTGAAAATGATATATAGATCCAGCGTAAATGAGGTAGAGCATACCCAGCAGGAAAAGCCTCTGGCTTATCATTGTAATCGCTTCACCGTACATCTTGCTTTTTGCACGGAATACGCAAAAGTAGAAGTCTGTGAACGAATTAAAAATAGCCCAGGTCACAAGTGATATGGTTAAGACAAGAGGGAAGTGGAGAACTGGGATCAATAGGAAAAAAAGTATACTCCCCAGTATAGAACCCCCCACTTTCAGCCATAATGCTGGTATATATATCGAATCATTGCCGCCAGATAACTCTTTCGTAACAATCAATAAAAGACCGAGATCAAAGAAGACTCCACTAATGATCTGGATGGAGGAAAGGGTATAACCAAAGATGCCATAGAGTGCAGGACCGAGAATCCTTGCAAGTAGCATATAAACAAAAAACATCAAGCCCTTGCCTCCTACTTGGGCAAGGGCTTGATAGAAAATATTCTTTTTTATGGTATCCACAATACTACATGCTCGCTAAGACCAACTCTTGTGATTACAACTTGTTATTTTAAGTAGTTAAAATTGTTCATAATAAACATTTCTGCGTTATTTCTGGTTGTTAGAGCAATTATCCATGGTGTGAATATGAGCCATATTATGTTGTAAAAAACAAAACAATCAAACAGGTGAGAAACAAAAAGAGTAATAATTAATGACACTTGCCAACCCCTAATTGCATTCTTAAACCAAGCTCCGATGAGAGCCATGAAGAGTGCAAATCCGACAATGCCATGATTCACGAGTATTTCGGCAAATATATTATGCAGATGTATGGTATCACCACCGTCAAACTCATTTCTCATTATAAACTGGCTTGCACCAATCCCGAAAATCGGCTTTTCTATAAATAAATCCACTCCTCTTCTCCAAATATCCAATCTAGCCTGCAGTACTACTCCTATCCCGAGGGTATTTCCATCAAACATCATTGATGGAATGGAAACTAAATCTGCAAATCTATTTGCAAGGGGTTTCTGGATGTATAGACCGGAAAATATTATGACGAGAGAAAACAATAGTATTGCAAACGCTACCAGGAGATTTTTCTTCCCTTTTACCAATGAAACTACCAGGGCTAATACTCCAACGATAAGGGTCAATAATGCGTTCCTGCTTGAAGACAGGAAAAGACCTACTATGCAGAGTAGGAGACTAAGGCAGCATAAATATCGATTTACTAAAAAAGTGTAATGCGATGTGATGTACAACGAAGTGACGATAAATACAGCATTGAAGACAGCGAACGTGTTAGTACTCGGGAAAATTGAACTTACAAACGAATACTTATATGTAGCCAGACTATCCTTAGATTTAAAAAGTAATAAAATATTTTCCATCTTATCATAATAAAAATATTCTAATACCCCAACCACATTAATAAATATCATAATCAAGAATAGTGCCGTTAATGTACCCCGAGATATAAGCGAATCCTGATAGATTAAAGTAAGCAAGAAGAAAAGTATGCAGATTTTTATGCAGAACTTAAGTGAAATAAGCCAGTAATCATTATGAATGCAGCTGGTACATAACGAGACCAGAATAAATATCAAACTTATGATAATGAGGGATATGTTTCTGGTAGCAATTTTTTTTAGGTTGTCCCATGAATAATACACATAGCCGAGAACTGTAACAAAGATGATAATATCGCCTATACTAAACTTAACTGAGATATTCCCTTCAAGAAGAGTAATGTTTATTTCAGATAAAATAGCACCTATCAAAAGAATGGGGAGAATATATGACTTTATCCCTACAACATATAATGCTCCATTTGTATTCATACCTTCGTTCTCGTGCTTGCCGACCATGCCGGCAAAACGTTCATCCTTTCAGGATTTATGTTTCACAGTTTGATCTTTCCTTGAAGACAACTCTCTGACATGATACACATTCATCACCGGAGGTATGCTCATAATCGAGATTTGCCAAAGTTGGAACTACACAAAGGTTTCACTGGAACTATTTCAGGTTATGAATATCGGGAGGTGTTCATTATGACAATGATAACAAAGACCTCTTCAATGTATCGTACCCTCGAGATTAATTTTCTTATCCTTCTCTGTAATAGTATATTTTTTCGTTGCTTCCGTCTTTTGAAGACGAGTGTCTAATTGAAAAGCCGGTACAAGATTTTCCAAGACCTTGATAACAGACTCATTATCCCGGGAGTCTTTCAGTAATAGATTAAAGTGCTCAATAGCTTCAAAGATTGTCGTTTCATCGAATCCATTTGCATTGTTGCAGACCTTGATCTTTTCATATGCAGTGTCAAGTACTCCTTCACCGTCTATGAGCAACTCTTCATACAACTTCTCACCTGGGCGCATTCCAATGAATTCTATCTTGATGTCCCGATCAGGAGCGAGCCCTGCCAGGCGTATCATATTCCTGGCCAGATCGAGTATTTTCACCGGCTCACCCATGTCGAGCAGGAATAATTCCCCGCCCTTACCGATGGAACCGGCCTGCAGCACCAGCATGACTGCCTCGGGAATGGTCATAAAATAGCGGGTGACCTCGGGATGGGTAACCGTTACCGGCCCTCCGGAAGCTATCTGTCTCTGGAACAGAGGCACAACACTGCCGTTGCTTCCCAAGACATTCCCGAAACGTACCACCAAAAACCGGGTTCCGTTTCCATTCAGAGACTGCACGACCATTTCCGCAATTCTCTTGGTTGTGCCCATAACGGATGTGGGCCGCACCGCCTTGTCTGTTGATATCAGAACGAATTTGTTGACATGATGCTTGCAGGCCACACTTGCCAGCTTGAATGTCCCGATAATATTGTTGTTCACTGCATCGAGAGGAGATAACTCCATCATGGGCACATGTTTATAAGCAGCCGCATGATACACGAATTGCGGCTTATATTTATGGAATATGCGGTCCAACCCACGCCTGCTCCGTACATCACCTATGCAGGGGATAATTTCTGTTTCACCTGCTTTTGATTGAAGCTCAATGTCTATCTGGTACAATGGCGTCTCAGCATTATCTAGGAGAATAAGCCGTTTGGGATTGAACGCATGGATCTGTCTGGCAAGTTCGGAACCAATCGACCCACCGGCGCCGGTTATCAGGACAGTCTGGTTTTCTATCTCGGCCCTGACGAGCTGCATATCGAGAGAGATCTGCTCTCTTTCAAGAAGGTCCTCCACTTTGATATCCCTGAGATTGTCAGCGACATTATTCGCGATCATCTCGGAAAGCGACTGAATGACCTTGAAGTGAACCCCCAAGCCATCGCAGGATTGAATTATGTCTGCAATCTCTTGGGGTTTTAACCCGGCATCGGCAATAAGTATATTCTCGATACCGTAATATCCTACCAGTTGGGGAATATTTCCCAGAGCGCCAAGAATTGGGATTCCATGTATTTTCATCCCTTTATTCTTTGAACCCGCGTCCACAAAACCCATCACCCGGTAACTGAGTTTTTTCTCATCACGGATCTCCCGCAACAGGCTTACTGCAAGATACCCTGTTCCGATAATAAGGACTTTCGTAGTTTCTTTTTGAGCCTTGCGCCAGAAGATTATTTCATCAAAAAAACCCTGGTCGCGCTGATAATAGAGTCGGATCAACAGCCTCACCCCGCCGATGAAGACTATGGTCAATACTGCATCTGCAAGCAAGGCGCCCCGGGAGATTCCCGAAAAGTGATATAATGTTGCAAGGTAGACCACAAATAACAAAGACCCGGAAACCGAAGCCTTGATGACATTGATGAGATCTTTTATGCCGACATATCTCCACATGCCATTGTACAGGTCAAAAAAAATGAAACAGGTAATTTTTATCCCTAACAAGGGGAGAATGGTCGACAAGATCATTTTCCTGACAGCCGGAGTCAAGGCCCCGTCGAATCTCAGCCAATATGCGAGGTAGTAGCATACTGACAGCAGGAGCAGATCCAGCAGAAAAATAATCCAGAAATTCTTTTTGAAAAAAACCTGCATTATCTAACCAGCCTCTGACGTATAATCACATGAACAAATCAATATCTTTTTGAGATAATTATCTATTATACCCGAATTATCAAATAGTTCAAGTTAAGAATGGCAAGATTACACACCATTTCTCAATACACCAGCCATCCGTTCCACAATGAAATGCATATCCGGTTCCTCAAGCGTAAGATGAACCTGAACCATCATGCATGGAGGCCTCGCCAAATTGTTTTGTGACTTTCAACCGTTTCTTATCGCCCTCGCACATTCTCCATTCAGAATTATAAAAATATTTTACCAAATGTACTTCAGGATATTCTCTGTGCCGCAGAATATTCCTTTTTCTGCCAGGGATATCAAAATCCTGTCTCTTGTCCACCCCTTGCTCAATCCTTACGGTTTCACGAATACATAACTCAAGTTTCGCACCCTTATTTGAAGGGATGGGGTGAGAAAAGTCAATAAAACAGCAAGGAAAATGGTGAAAGGGACTCGCTTTTGTGGTATATAAGTTGTTGATAAGACAAACAATACACCGCAAAGGAGTCCCTGATCATGTATATCACACCGGGCAAAGCGTTCAAAGGAGAAATCGAGGAATACTTGGATAAAGAGGGGCGGATATTTGAGACCAAGATTGACGAAGGACTGAGTCGGCTTGGATTCAGGACGCAGATGAACAAGGCGAAGATTATCAAGAAGGATGGGTATCATGCAGCACAGATCCTGTTCGTGCTGGTACTTCTGCCATTGCTGAAAATACGTACTGTTCGGAGCTTCTGCCGCAATCACCTTGAGCAGTACACAAGCAGCAGGAAGGACACCTTTTATCGGTTCAAGGCCAGGGGATACCGCTGGCGATCGTTTCTGTACTATATCATGAAGGAGATCCGGAGGGTTCTGAAGTTCGACGAGGCACCTATAGAGGAGAGATGCTTCATACTTGACGATAGCATACTCTCCAAGAGGGGCAGAGATATTGAGAACGTATCTTTCTTGCATGATCATACCGTGAACCGCTCGGTGCTTGGTTATACTGTTGTCGTGCTCGGCCTCTTCACAGGCAAGGGGATGTATGCTTTGGACTTTTCCTATAAATACGGAAAGAAACGTCATCCAAAGAGTCCTGAAGAACGTATCGGCGATGCCCGGAGCATCAGTGGTCAGATGAGCAGGGAAGCCTCGATGTATACCAAGCTTGAGCTTGCCCTTATGATGTTGAAAAGAGCAATATCCCAGGGAATCACCGCAGGGTATGTGCTTTTTGACAGCTGGTATTCCTGGCCGGACAAGAAGCGGCCATAATCTTTTCCAAAGATTTAGACATTTGCGTAATCGAGAAAGAAGCTTTTTTCTGGGACTGATTGGTAATTTTTCATCAAATTCTCAAGAAGAAGAGCTCAATTCCCTGCCAAATCATCCGCAAGCCCCTTATATCCGGCAGCATTTTCATGCTCCGGACACACCTGTCCCTAGCATGCAGCTGCATGCGCCGGCTTCCTTAACCCCGCTAAGTAAGACCTCTTCATGTTGAACGCAATAACCTGACACATCCGGTCCCACCCCTCCTTCGCAAGGGTAGTGAACCGAGCTCGCGAGGCTCCCTGGTGGAGTGCTGTCACACCAAAATACTGCTCAATCTTATACCTCACCTTCGAGATCATCTTGTTGCGCTTTATCTCCAGCTCGGTCAGCTTCGCGTTCCTCTCATCCTTCCTCATGATCCCGTCTTTCATATCATTGATATGCAGGAATTCACGGTTCATCTGCCCATGATAGCCCTTGTCCGCATACACCACAGGCGGCATCTTCCTGGTGTGCATGCTCTTGATCACCACAAACTGAAAATAGTTCGTGTCATGCTCCGATGCTCGCGAGAGTACCGTCGATAGTACCAGCCCACTCTTTACATCAATAGACGCGTGCTCCTTCATCCCATAAAGAGGCACATCGTTCTTCACCGTCCAGTCAGATTCCAGGTCCCGGCTGAACTTCACGGGCTTACCTATCCCCCCTTTGTTGTCCTTGTGCTCATGCTCTTCACGCACCTTCTCAATCTTGTCCTTGCCCAATGGGCTCGATGCCGAACGTACCAATCTCGCATCCACCGCCAGACCGGCATCGATCGAAAAAACCCTTTGACCGCAACTGACTCAACAGCTCTGCGTGTATCTTCTCCATCGCCTTGCTGCCCACCCGATCCCGAAATTGCGAAATCACACTGTGATCAGGAGACGGATCTCCAAAGGGTAGACCTATAAATACCTTGAATGATATCCCATCATTGATCTGATTCTCCAGTTCAGGATCACTCCTGATCCCAAACCACTTCTGCAGCATCAACACCTTTAATAACATTAAAGGGGGATAGGCTACATTGCCCACTGAAGACTTCCCTACCGGGTAAACCCCAAGCAGTATCCTCTCCACTGGCTCCCATCTGATATGATCATGGATCTCACTCAAGAACCGCTACGTCCTCGAAGATCCCAGTGTCTTGCTCAATTCAAGATCCAAAAAACTCATGTTCCTCTCGTACTCCTTGAATCCCATTCCATCCCTCCCCTTGATTCATAAGATGGAAAGAGTATACCATATTTAATCAATATTATCATTGCCTTAAATGCCATAACCGCTGATGATCGGCTCTATACCTCGCCCCAGATCTGTCGGAATTGTGCAAAGGTCTCCTTCCTTACAAACAACTTCACGCTCCCGGCACTGATCATTGCCCAAATCTACAAAGCTCGCTGGAAGGTCGAACTCTTCTTTAAGTGGATCAAACAGCACCTAAGAATCAAGGCCTTCTTCGGAACCCGTGAAAATGCGGTGAAGACTCAAATCCGGATTGCTATTGCCGTCTATGTACTCGTTGCTATCATGAAGAAACGTCTGAAGCTCGACTTCGAGCTCTACACAATTCTACAAATCTTGAGCCTTACTCTTTTTGAAAAATCACCATTATTGCAAACACTTACTCGCCTTGACTACACTTCTGAAACCATCACTGAATCCAACCAATTGTTTTTGTTTCCAGATTAACCGGACAGTAGTGATAATTTATAATATCATATTCTTACATGAGTCTTCGTACCGCTTCAACAATATCTCTTGCTGTCGGGTAGTATTCATCTTCCAACATCATGCTGGCCGGCGCCGGGCAGTCGGGGAGAGCAACTCGCAAAATTGGTGCCTTCAAAGACTCAAAGGCTGTCTCAGCTACCAAGGCAGCAATTTCCCCCGAAACACCAAATGATCGCCAGCCAACATCAACAACAACAAGCCGTCCTGTTTTATGGACTGAATCCATTATTATTTTTCGATCAAGCGGTTTGATGGTCCTTAAATCTATGACTTCTACATCAATATCATCGTCGACAAGTTCATGAGCCGCCTTTATGGCCTCATGAACCATCAGTGAAACTGCCACAACCGTTACGTCTTTTCCTTCTCTGCGGATACAACCCTTACCGATCTCTACGCGATATATCTCTTGCGGAACAGACTCTTCAAGGTGGTAGAGCAATCGTTCATCTATAAAAACAACGGGGTTGGGATCCTGAATGGCAGCGACCATCAGTCCCTTGGCATCATAAGCAGTGGCGGGCATGACCACTTTGAGCCCGGGAACATGGGCAAAGACAGCATGAAGAGCCTGTGAATGCTGGGCCGCTTGTTCACCCCGCCGGTTGATGATGCCCCAGAAAACGACCGGAACATTTGCCAGGCCGCCATTCATATAGAACCAATTCGCCGCCTCGTTAATGATTGGATCCATGGCATACATCATGAAATCTATCCTGGGATGGACCACCACCGGTTTCATGCCAGCGATAGCCGCCCCAACGGCTGCCCCGGTGATGCCGTTCTCGGATACAGGTGTATCAATCACCCGACGTTCTCCAAATCTTTCTATGAGACCACGGGCAGTATTTCCTACATACCAGGGACTTTTTACACCCTGCCCGATGAGGAAGACTGAGGGGTCCATCGACATCACTTGATGGAGCGCCTCGTTGATCGCCAGACTGTAGGATAATTCTCTATGCAAAGACATATTTGGCCATCTCCTCAAGTCTCGGTCGTGCACTGTTTTCTGCGTACGCCTTAGCTTCCCGTACCTCTTTTTCTGCTTCATCCTTGATAGGCAGCAGATCTTGCTCGTCCATCAAATGGTGTTCCATGAGGTGCCGCTCAAGTCTCCGGATCGGGTCTTTCTCAAACCATTGGGTTAACTCTTCTTGGGGTCTGATATCCGTATGGAGCCCTTGGATATTGTCATCCGGCCCTACGTGGCCGCGATAGCGATAGGTCAAGAACTCCATGAAAACCGGACCATTTCCCTTCCGGCAGGCCTCTGCGGCCTGTCGTACCTTACCGTAGATCTGCAGAACATCATTCCCATCCACTTCATGATTATCAATCCCGAAGGGTTCGGCAATCTTGCGGATCGGCTGGTTGACGCGGCACTCCCGGATGTGCATGTGGGTAGCGTATAGATTGTTTTCACAGGCGAATATGATCGGGAGTTTTTTTAGCGCGGCGAAGTTCATGGATTCATACAGGACACCCTCCCCGGTAGCTCCATCCCCGAAAAAGCTCACGGACACGCGGCCGTCCTTTCGTATCAAAGAGGCAAGGGCCGCGCCTACAGCCAGGGAGATGGTCCCGGCCACGATTGGCGCCGAACCAAGCATGCCCACTGTGGGATCGATCAGGTGCATAGAACCACCACGGCCCCGGGAGCAGCCGGTCTCCCGGCAGTAGATCTCGGCCGCCAAGGCCTGCAAGGAACCTCCTTTGGCCAGGAAATGGCCATGCGAACGGTGGTTGCCGAAGATATAATCATCCTGGGAAAGGGCTTTGCAGAGGCCAACGGCTACAGCCTCCTGACCACTGTAAAGATGGCAGGGCGTGTGGATTTCTCTGTTCAGGATGGGTTCCACCAGGCCCTCTTCGAAAAAGCGTATGCGAAGCATGGTCTTATACAAATCATATAATGCATCGATTGAGAAAGTCATATCATCTTCCAAACTTACCCACAATGGAATCGATAGCTGTGAGATCTACCTTTGTTAAGCTCCACCCATCCGCGCCCAAATTCTCAGTTACCTGAGTATCCGTTTTTGCGCCGAAAAGCGCACATGTAAAAGGCTCAAGATCCAAGACCCAGCGAAGTGCAAGTTGGCCAACCCGGCGTCCCCTTTCGGTAGCCACCTGCTCAAGCGATTGTATGCATCTGTTATATCCCAGAAATAATTTCCCTTTAAATTCTGGCATCCTGCTCCGATGATCGTCGTCTGAGAACTTCATATCGGCCTTGAACTTACCGGTTAATAGTCCATCCGCAAGTGCGCCCCAAGCAACAAGTGTAATGCCCTGCCTTTTACAAATGTCGAATAAATCCTTACTCGCATCTCGATCAAAGATATTCAACCGAACCTGAACCGCTGCTACCGGTGCAACCTGCAAGGCCTGTAACAGTTGATCGGAAGAGACGTTCGAAACACCGATAGACCCGATCTTACCTTCCTTACGCATACGCTCAAGGGCTGCAATACTCTCTTGTACAGGGGTTATATCATCAAATTTATGAATATAGTAAAGGGGAATGCAATCCAGTTTCAATCTTTTAAGGCTATTTTCTATAGCTAGTCTCAGGTAGGTCGGTGAGATATCTGTCCATATATGCCCACTATCGTTCCAACGGACGCCCCCTTTGCTTGCAATCACAACTTTTGTGCGGGATGAGCCCAGCACATCTGCTAATAATGTTTCTGACTTCCCAAGCCCATACACATCTGCCGTATCAAAAAATGTGACTCCACTATCTAATGCACACTTTACAGCCCGGATGGATTCCTCCTCCCTCACCTTTCCCCACCCATGACCGCCTATTGCCCAACAGCCCATACCAAGACGACTGGCATAAGGACCAGTATTACCCAGATGCATTGTCTCCAAAATGCTCATTGAACAGCAATCCTCTTCACGACCCGGCAAAAGGTCACCCAGAGAATATTGCAATCTGAGCCAAGGGACCATTCCTTCACATATTTGATCCGTAATGCATTCTTGTGGGGTAGGATATGTTCACGAAAGTACCTGTCTGGATCTCTACTCCCCACACGATCATCAAGGTCGGCGTACTCTATTGACGCGTAATCAGTTATACCAGGGCGCATACAAAGAATGCATTTTTCCTCACCTTCGTAATTTGCCGTGTATTCAAACACTTCTGGGCGAGGTCCAACTAGGCTCATATCCCCCAACAAGACATTCAGGAACTGGGGTAGTTCATCGATCTTGGTTCGACGGAGGAAGGAGCCAATACGGGTTACTCTCCGATCGTTAGTGCCTGTAGTAGGCCCACCCAGAGATTCGGCACCTTCTATCATGGTTCTGAATTTGATGATTCGGAAAGGTTTCCCGTGTAAGCCTGTCCTTACGCCTCTGTAAAAGACCGGCCCAGGGCTGGACAACTTAATGCCAATAGCCACTGCCCCAATCAACGGCCATATCAAAAGGAGTACAAACGAGGAAAACACCATATCGAACGACCGCTTTAGAACCAGCGCCCAAGCGGGATGGATGACGGATTTTATCTGTCCTCCTGTACAAGTAGTCTGAGCTTCTATTAATCCGGTTTTATTCATTTACTCTCTCTGGGTACATTACCCGAAGCTTGCCTCGTTCTTCTTGAATCTGTTGTCTGAGGTCGGCTTTTCAAACCAAGCACCTCCCCGCCCGTCAGGGCGCAATGGGGTAGTAATATTGCGATCTGCTCGAAACTCATCCACCGCCTTATGAGAACCGAAGCAAGTTGCATAATCATCAATGATTACAAAGCCGCCAACACTAATCTGATCAAAGAAATATTCCAGTGGTATCTTGGTGGACTCGTACCAGTCACCATCCAGACGCAGCACAGCAATTGGCCCTATTTTCTCACGATGAACGGGCACCGTGTCTTGGAACCAGCCCTTCACCAGATGAACCTCATTCTTGGGCAAGTGTAATTTATCGAACATCAAATCACTGACTTGCTCAATGGTCCCTAGACATGCCCCTTTTTGAAGTGGACGAATAAAATGGCCCGCTTTACCGCCTTCGTAGTCTTCAGCAGTTGGCTCAGGTAGGCCTTCATAGGAGTCGAAAAACCACTTTTGTCGCGTATTCGCTCCAAGTTCCAGATTTGTCAGAGCCATCATCGCAGCAGTACCCCCCTCAGCTACACCGCACTCAACCAAGGCTCCCTCGATTTTTTTTTGTTCGACAAACGCAGTAACTTCGAATGCATTCTCGAGCGCCTTCCATCCTCCCATGCTGTAGGGGAGTAACTGTCGTGTGAGTGATGTCTTTAACTGCTGCTCCCGATCACCAAAGAGTCTTGCTTCGAGTACCCTTACTACATAGCTCGCTCTGAGAATCTGTTTGTAGCCCTTATAGAGTCCATCATAGATCACTCTGTATGCCTTTGGCGGAAGTATTGCTTGAAGCAATGGTATGAAAATCCTTGCCAGGCGCCCAGCCAGAGAGGGCCTATACTCAATTTTCTGCTGTATTTTCTTGTCAATCATAATGTCGTCCTGTCTGTTCATAGTTTATTTCCCGAAAATATGTTATGCTCAAAATTGGTGTCTTGTTCTAAAAGATTGATTCTGTTTTGTATTTTCCGCTATCATCACCAAATGCTCCATCATCTCTGTATAAACCTTTTCTGCGGGAAACCGTTTTTGGAAGAGCAGCATGGCGTTCTGTGACATTTTCCTTAGCATATCCCGGTCATCATAAAATCGTGAAAGCGTCGCAGCTAGAGCAGCAGCATCACCAGAAGAATAACTTATCCCGCACTCATGCATCTTGAGAAGCTCACATAGAACACCCCGATCCGGACTTGAAATAATAGGGAGTCCCGCGCTCATATACTCAATGGCTTTGTTGTTGATGGTGGCAAGAAAATCGTATCGATCAGGAAGTTGATTTAACCCAACATGACATCGTCGCATTAGACCATGAATCAAATTTTTATCTACCCAACCCCCGTATTTTACATTTGGATATTTGCTAGCATGATTTATTATTAGATCAACACAATCACCATCGCCACATACAATAAACTGCCATTTCGAGTTTTGCTCATAAAGAATTCTGCTTGCAGATATGATATCACCTAACTTTGCATTGCGACTGAGCGATCCAATATAAAGAGCATATAAGTTGTTGTCATCGAAACGAATTCCTCGACGACTGAGTTCAATATATGCTTTGTCCTCTGATTCTCTTGTTGTGGCCTGAATCGAATATCCAAAGGGGAATGATTTGTCGAATTCTTGCCAGCTACGTTGTCCCCGTTTTAAACCCCATACAACAAATTCATCCGTTATCCCAACAATAGCCGTGGCTTTTTCGCATGCGTATCCAGCTTTCCGAAACTGATAACTTAAAAGGCGTCGTGTTAATGGTCTTAAGAAATCAGGAGCGAGATCAACAAAAATATCTGGCCACATGTCTCGCATATCAAGAACTACTGGTATGCCATGTTGATTCCCGAACACAACTGATTCATAGCAGAGATCTATCGTAGGTAATGCAGCTAAAATTAGATCCGGAAGTATAATCTCCTTCCTAATGGCCGAAGAAAACTTCCTAGAGATTATCCAGTGATCCCAGGCCCGCTTAAGCGACACATGACTTTTGTATCCTGAGCCACACAAAAGCTTTATAGTAAGATTCTGATTAATAATAAAATCGTTATCCGTAGTGCAAAGCTGCTTTTTTCTGAAGTGATCAAATGCAGAAGACCACCAGATTACATCATGGCCATATTGTGACAGTAAATTAGCAAAATATCCTGTTCGAAGCAATCGAGAATTACTGTCAGAGCTTGTTGGTATTGGTTCACCTATAGAAACCAACCAAATTCTCATGAGTCTTCGCCATCGACATACCAAACCCGTAATAAACCATTTTCATCAATCTCTGCCGTTTTGGGTAGCTGCCATGATGGATTCCATTTCAATCTATCCACATAACGATAATTGCTTTGCAAAAGAACACGTCCATTTTCTCTTTTTTGAATAACTCCCTCATAGAATGTAATCTTCCCAATGTCTGTCATAGCCGCAAACATTGGTTTAGCCCGGCCTGAGATTTTTCCAGAACAGACCAATTCTTTGATTAAGTCCAATCCTTTTCCTATACTGGTTCTCAAGTGATGTATTCCAATCATGGGGATACAATGAAAGAGGTAGTGTGCCTCAATATTATTTCCTCTCATTTCGCTATATAGTTCATTAAGCGTATCGATATTATCGTTCACATCTTTTAATAGAACATTTTGCGCATATATTTTAACCCCTAACTCACTGATCTTCTTAAAGGCTTCTTGAACTTCCGGGAAAAATTCTATGGGATGATTAATCTGAGTGGCAAGTTCAAATCGTAATGTGGGCTTATTTTTAAAAAGGGCAACGATGCTTTCATCAATTCTTCTTGGGTCGTGACCTGGCACCCGCGTACCAATTCTGATAATTTTTATATTAGAGGCATATTCAATCAAGGCATTCAAAAGCACCTCAAGCCTTTGCGGTACAATAAGGGGGTCACCACCGGTAATCAGCATTTCATTGAGACTTATGCGATTCATTTCATTACCACAATACTTTGCTATCTCAATAAGTTGTTTTTCTGTAAGCGTATGTTTCTTATAATTACTCCGCAAACAATACCGGCAATGTGCAAGACAAATGAGGGTTGGTTCAACGACTATGGTTTTTTTGTATAATCTTTCAATTCCAGGCACACCATCTGATAACTCTTGTGCTTCCAGGCCCGCTTCATAATGTTTCAAATTACATTCTTCTGTTTCAATATTCTCCATGTTACTTCTTACATATTGAAGTGCAAGGCCTTTATAAGCGGCTGATTCTTTACCATAAGAGGATTCGAGGTTAGCAAGCCTTTCCTGGAGGAAAGGCGTTATCTTTTCTTTAAATATATCCTTTTCCATATTTACCGTCCATGTATTATTACATTCTTCTTAAGAAAACGTGCCGGATTACCTACATATACATTACCACCTTCAAGATCAGAAATGACAACAGCCCCTTGTCCAACCAATACATTATCACCAATGTTAACATGCTCTCTAATGACCACATTGGGTGCTATTACTGTACAAAGGCCAATATTTACATAGTAGGCGACCACCACGCCTGCGGTCAATTGAGCTTTTTCCCCAACAATAGATCCTCCACCAACATGTACAAGGTCATCAATTTTTACATTCTCGCTTATTATCGTCTCATCAATCATTGCTCGTTCTATTGTAGCATTTGACCCAATCCAAACTCTATCCTTAATCAAGATGCGGCCCACTTGCGGAACATGTAGAGGTATACCATCTTCATCATTAATAAATGCCCACCCTTCGCTGCCAATAATAGAACCATCCTTAATTATACAAAATTTGCCTACCTCCGCGGGACCATTTATAACTACATTATTCAAGATTTTTGTATTGTCGCCAATGACAACATCATCACCGATGACAGAGTTTGCGCCTATCATGACATTGCGACCAATCTTCGCATTTTCAGCTATAATTGCAGTTTCATGTACTTCACTGATTGACGAAACCGTGAAGAATTCTCGTAGCAAGTAGGCTAAATCAAGATCTGGGTTTTCTGATATTATGTATCCTCCACATTTCAGTTGATCAAATGGCGCCTTAGATATCACTAAAATATCATCTTTAATCTCATCGTTTGCAGTTAAATGATTTATGAAAGATTTATTAGTTTTAATGGAATGGAGATCTTTTATGATAAAATCCTTTCCCACAAATGGCTTATTGAGGTATTCCGCTATCTCAGATGCCCAAATCTCTATTCTTTTAATTCTATACATATACCTCTCCTTTTATCGAAAATATCAATAAGGAAGTTTATTTATCACTTATTCTTAGGCTTAAGTGGCGCTGCCGGTACACCAGCGACTATGATGTCATCCTCAATATTTCTGATTACTACAGAACCAAGGCCGATAGTCACCCTATTGCCAATCCTGATTTTCTCTTTTACAACGCTATTAGGAGCAATCCAACATTTTTCGCCAATAATCGCACCGCCGCAAATTATCGTATTGGCCATTATAAGCGTATTTTTGCCTACGATGACATTATGACCAACTTGGACTAAATCATCAATCTTGCATCCATTACGAATTACTGTTGCACCGAGAGCACCGATTTCAACTGTTGAACATGCACCAATCCAGACATCATCTCCAATTTCTATTCTTCCAATATGCGGGAAATGTATTGGATTCCCATCTTCATCATATTCAAAACCGAAGCCTTCACCGCCTATCACGCTATTTGATTTAATTACGCATTGTCTTCCCAAGTGAACTTTACCTTCAATCGCAACACCAGAATGTATCACACAATTATCACCTATCTTCACCTGGCTTCCGATACAGCAGTATGCACCGATACTTATGTTGCTTCCTAATATAGCGCCTTCTTCAATAATTGCGGTTGGATGAATTCCTATTTTGGGTGGGCGTGAAAAGAAATGGTTCATAACCTTGATAAAATCCAAGCGTGGGTTATTAGATATAATGTTTGAAACAAGTGTATTCTGAGATGTTGTCTCATCACATATAACTAAACCTGGCCGCCTCGATTCCAAGATGCTTAAACGCTCAGGACTAAACTTTTTGACCCACACAATATCTGACGAGCCACATTCATTCAAATCAGCAGGTTTATCAATAGATACGGAAGCCCCATTTAATTTTTTCTCTAAAAAATGTGCTACGTCCGAACTTGTGACAGGCATAAATCCCTCTTTTCCTGATTACGATTATCTGTTTTATAATGTCATAGACTTACTTGATCCATTGGCACGATGGCGTCAGAAACCTTACTAATGGCATTGAATATTGGTTGTAGCGATGTCTCTTTTTTTACTTCATTCCTTTTCCTGATAAACCCTTCTAAGCCTTTTGGACTTACCTTCCGTCCTCGGTAAGGTGCCTATAGTTAATAATTGGATGCGGGGCGTAAAATTATAGTTCTCTCTACATTTTCTTTGAATGAATGATTCAATAGTTCTATCCGCCGCATTGATGTTTGTAGCCTTAAGTTCAATTCTTAAAAGAGGTCTTTCAATTGGAGGCGGATTGTCCAACACAAATTCATATTCACCAGTGAACCAATCGGGGCGTTCTGATAAAATATTTGTTATCACGGATGGAAAAACATTTATACCCCGCACCACAATCATCTCATCAGTTCTTCCAATAACGACAAATCTAAATGATGACCTCCCACATTTACATTGTTTTGTTGAGACAATTCTCACCACATCACCAGTTCGATAGCGGACAAGAGGCTGTGCTTCTCTTTTTAAAGTTGTCAAAACCATTTCACCCACCTGTCCATCTTCTAAAGAGAGTACTTTCATTGTCTCCGGTTCAATTAGTTCAAGATAAAGAATACCCTGCCCATGAAAATGCATACCTTCTCTTGTTTCACATTCTGATCCAAAGATACTAAGCACATCTGCCATGCCATAGTTAGCATCAATCGCTCGCAAATTCCATGTTGTCTCAATTCTTGATCGCACCTTGGTATCTTGAACGCCACCCTCACCGCCAAGGAGGGCTTTCTTAAGGCCAAGTTCCGGCGGTTGCACGTTGAACTCTTTTTCTAATACATACTCAAGACGCGATAAATATGATGGTGTGCAGGATATTGCCGTCGGATGCAAATCACGAATGGTTCGTATGAGGTTTACCGTATTTCCGACGCCAAAAGGGATTACCGTTGCGCCTGTCGCTTCCAGATTGAGGTGGTCTGTAACACCACCAGCCCACAAGCAATAGTTCAGACAGTGAATCACTGTATCATCAGGCGTTAATCCAGCACACCTAAAAGCTCTTCCTCCAGCTTCAACTGTTGCCGCTAAATCATTCTCCGTTAAAATGATATATACCGGTTTCCCAGTTGAACCAGAAGTCACATGAACCCTTCTTAACGAACGTACATCATTGCCAATCGCCAGTCTGCCAAAGGGGGGATATGATGCTTGCTCATCAAGAATTTCACGCTTATCTGTAAATGGTAAATCTAAAAACGCATCTATTGACGGAATTGTGTTAACGCGGGAACTCTTGAATTTATCATAATAGAATAGGCTGTTTTCCATTACATATTTTAGTTGATTGATCAGTAAATATTTATCAACTTTTTCATAGTGCTCTTGATAACTTAGCAGTTCAATTTTGTCTAATATACTCGCCATGTCATATCCTCAATGTACGTTGTATACTGTGTTGGCGTTGTCATATTTTATCTAATGATCCACCTGAGTACATCAAAAGTCTCCGCATATTGTGTACCGATTTGTGTTCCTCGTGTTATGGCTAATGATCTTATGAATTGCCCAGATGAATAAAAACGGTTGGTTTGTGATTCGTAGCATTTTAATGCATCAATTTTTCTATTTATATTATCTTCGCTCAGCGTCACAAAGCTTGTCGTGTTAAAGGAAAGGTTGTTCCATGGCACCTCGTAACCGAGGATAGTTGAAGTCAGTTTGAATGCCCGCAGCCCTTCCATTGCAATTGTGTTGTGATCCTGATGCAGATCCTTAGGTGATGGAAGGAACACTATGTCAGGATTCATATGCTTGTTAAAATATACCATGTCTTCTAATATATCCTGCCTATCTCTGCCGAAGCATCTGACCTCATATTTTTTGACAAGAACATTCCCTTCCGGAATACCTAATTCCTTTGTGGCACTCATTAATTCTTTAACGAGCGTATCCGGTGCCATGCCGGGGTCCAGCGATTTCTCGCAATCAGAGAAAGCAACATAATAAACCTCTTTACCTTCATCAATCAACTTTGCTATCGTGCCCCCACAACCGAATTCCCCATCATCCGTATGCGGTGCCAAAACTAAAACTCTACCTATTTTAAACATAAAGATACCCCGAGACCTTTGCGTAATCCGGCAAGAAGCGTTTATCTGGGGGTGATTGGTATTTTTTCATCAGTTTCTCAAGAAAAAGGTCTCAATTCCCAGCCAAAATCATCCCCAATTCTCTCATATCCGGTAGTATTTCCATGCTCCGGACACACCTGTCCCTAGAAAGCCGTTGCATGTGCAGGCTGCCTTAACCCCGCAAAGTATGACCGCTTCATATTGAACGCAATTATAGTAGCGGCAATTATTCATCTGAATCCTAAACGATTCTTGCCCAGGCTTATGTTCATTTCTTTAATTGCCGCTGCAATACCTGGCAGATTCTGTCCCATCCCTCCCGGGCAAGAGTGGTGAACCGGGCTCGGGAGGCTCCCTGGTGTAGGGCTGTGACCCCAAAATACTGCTCGATCTTATAGCGAACCTTCGCGATCATCTTGTTTCGCTCTACCTCAAGCTCTGTCAGCTTTGCATTCCTCTCATCCTTGCGCATGATCCCGTCTGCTATCCCATTGATATGCAAGAACTCACGGTTTACTTGCCCATGATACCCCTTATCCACACCTTCGGCGGCAGCTTCTTTGTATGAATCCCCTTGATTACCACATACTGTAAATAGTTCGTGTCATGCTCGGATGCTCGCGAGAGCACCATCGATAATACCAGCCCGCTCTTTACATCAATAGACGTATGCTCCTTCATCCCATAGACCGGATTATCATTCTTCACTGTCCAGTCAGATTCCAGATCCCGGCTGAACTTTATCGGCTTGCCTATCCCCTCTTGTTCCTTCTGCTCCCGATCTTCACGCACCTTCTCAAGCTTGTCCTTGCTTAAAGGGCTCGATGCCGATCTCACCAGCCTCGCATCCACTGCCAACCCGCTCACGAAACCGACAAATCACACTGTGATCTGGAGATGGGTTCCCAAAAGGCAGCCCGATGAATACCTTGAATGATATCCGATCGTTGATCTGGTTCTCCAGTTCAGGATCACTCCTGATCCCAAACCACTTCTGCAGCATTAACGCCTTTAAAAGCATCACCGGAGGATAGGCACTGTTGCCCACTGCCGACTTCCCCACCGGGTAGACTCCCTTCAGGATACGTTCCAACGGCTCCCACCTGATATGATCGTGGATCTCCTTCAAAAACCGCTGCGTCCTCGAAGACCCCAATGTCTTGCTCAATTCAAGATCCAGAAAACTCATGTTCCTCTCGTACTCCTTGAATCCCATTCCATCCCTCCCCTTGATTCACAAGATGGAAAGAATGTACCATAATTGATCAATATTATCATTGCATTAAATGCCATTATCGCTGATAATCGGCTCTGCGTCTCGCCCCGGAACTGCCGGATTTGTGCAAAGGCCTCAGAGTAATCATCCTCCGGCTTCTTTCTCTGTCCCTTCCTTTCTTCCGGATGGATTATTGTTGGGCCTTTTTCTTAGTTATCAATGCTGTATCGTTATGATGCGAATATCCAGGATTACATCAGTTCCATGGCGTGCGTAGTACGCGTGGCTGAGATTGCAATGTTTTTTATTGAGCCAGTAATTATACCTTCAATTACTTCATTTTTAGAAGATCAAAGTAATGCATCATAAAAGGAGCTCAACTTTTTTTCTTCGATAGACCAGTTATATTTATTCAAAACTGCTTGGCGTCCATTCTCACCCATGCGCCGCGCAAGATCAGGATTCATTACAAGGCGATCAATCGCAGCAGCAATGTCCTTAGGATCAAGCGGATCTACACAAAGGCCGCAGTTATTGCTTTCGATGATCTCACACCAAAGGGGGAAATTAGACGCGATTACGGGAAGACCTGCAGACATGTATTCGAACATTTTGTTGGGTTGAGCTTTGACATGATTAGGCTCAGGATAAAATAAAATCAACCCTGCGCACGATTGAGCCATAATTTGATAAACCTCTTTGCGGCTCACAACGCCACGAAAGTCCACTTTCGACCAACCGGCCAATTCCCTTGCAGAAAGCTCTGTGTTCGCATTCTCAAATGGACCAGCCAATATCAACCGTGCATTAGCAAGATCCAATGCATGTATCATCTCGATCACCCCACGGGTCCGACTCATACCACCAATATAGCAGAACGTTTCCGCATCCCTACATGACTTTAGCGGTTCAACCATCTCACTAAGAAGTGGAAAATTATTCACAGTAATGGTTCTTGAATTTATCTTTGAAAAACGCGATGCAATATGTGGCGTGGCTGCAATAACAGCTGATATCTGGCTGACAATGCAGTCTTCAAATGACTCAAAAGCAAACGATACCAATCGCCTAAGTAATGGTGGAACCCATTCGCGCCCCATTACTGCACGTGGCACATCTTCGTGACTGTCATACACAACATGTGCGCCCGTTCGCTTTAACAGTGGGGCAATGAATAATAACTCGGGTTCGTGCAAATGATATATCGATGCATGAAGCCGTCGTGCCATCAAATATATCTTCCAGGGTTGAATGAAGACCCGTTGAAAACGGCCGCAGGTACGGCCCACACCATGTCTTTTAACGTCATTTGCTTGATCAAACCCTTTCCCATCAGCAACAATAAGGTGCACGTCGTATCCATCTTTGGCAATGCTTGTACATTCTTTGTGAAAAATACGAACTTCATCTCTTGCATGTGTCGTAGTTAGATGGGCAATCCTTGTTTTTATCAAAAGGTCTCCTTTAAGAGCAGCCGGTTTTTAAGCCCCATATCTCTCCGTGAACCATCAACTTCATAACCGCCAGAAGAAAGCTGATTTGGATAAGGTAGATAGCCCAACGTATGATTTGAACAGGAAACTATGAATTTCAAAGGCATCGCCTTATTCAAGCGCGTTGCCAGGTGAAAACGATGCGACATTTCAAATGGAAAGAAAGAAAATATCACGTATTTCCCTATGTGAACTTCGGGAACAGATATGTTACCAACACCATGCACATTAAGATTTCGGAGTTTGTAAATAAAATCGGAACCATTCACTGAAAATGAGGCTATTGGGCTCGCAGTATAGACAGCATTCAGATATTGCTGATCTGCTTCATCCTGATCCATCTCTGATGGTGGATACTTAAATCGCCAATTAAACCGGTTTTTCGGAAACCACATCACTCTTTTTTTTGCAAAGTTGGGCCGGATATCCCCTGCACATCCTAAGAAAAACAAGCAATGCGATGTTCCAAAACGTTCAAATATACCGTGTCGGATTGCATCTACATAATCTGCTGACACGGCTTTTATATCGTGCCTAGTTACGGGATGACACGCATGGTAAGTGATCACAAATAAATTAGTCGAACCATTCAGAAAAAGAAAGATATAGATACCTCTATCAACTTCATGGGCTTCATTTGGAAACAGACCAGCATGTCGTGTCAACACATTGTTAACAAATGATTTGGGGTAATCAAAACGACGATAGATTGGTAACTTGACCTCCCCTCTGAAAATTAGACATTGATTTGGTTCAATTCTCTCTCTTGTTGCACCTTCGATTGCATGCTCAAACGATGCAACCATATCTGGTGAGTGCCGACCTAAACTTGGTTTTGTAGCATCAAGCATTGGCGCAAAGTGCGTATGTGACGCAGCGAAAATTCGCTGAATCATCGGGTTAGCTTGTCGCATTACCAAATCACCCGGATACAACGCATCTATCGAACAAACCTCAATAAATCTTGGATTTGCTGACTCTTTGAACCCGAGACCATTTGCATGCAAAGAACCTCCCTTATTTATATTATCGATAGTACAATCACCGTATCCCCCTAGGCAACACCCACAAGGCACTTTAATTTCGGATGAAAAGATATACATGATATCCTTAGTAAAGACGAAATCTACACGTAGAGCAGATCAGGCTACCGCAATCTACAAAACGGGGATTGGTTCTTAAAATTTCCCTCTCTGATTTCATTGCCTGCCTAGCCGATTTAATGAAAATATAAGACTTGCCGAACAATTCTCCGCGAATAAGATTTCCATCATTTTCATAAAAAGGGTAGAACTTATCAAATGACTGGCTACAACCGGGTGACTCATGCGCCTTAATACTTCTAGTCCTATCACCCAGATCTATGTCCCATCTAAGTAAATGCCTGATAAGATGTTTTTGAGAAAGGCCAAGTTCATATTGAACAGCATGAACCGTTGAGAATCCGGGACTTTCTTTAACACATGCTAGCAACAACATAGAAAAATCGTATCGTGCAGCAAGTTCTGATATCGGGAAAAAACACGATGAATTGTAGTCATGCATTTCAAGAACATTAGTCACGCGTGGGCCGATGCCTGCAAAACTATGTGAGGGGTGTCTACTGACAAAAGCTTGCTCATGATTAGCCACCATTTTACCTAATGAGCCGGAATTAGTTACCTTAGGCAAGTGTGATGCTGGCTGCCAAAATGGCCGCGCTCTAAAAAAATGCGGTACGATAATTTCATCAAACAAAAAAGATTGGTGAAAAACTCGATAACGCCACCTGCGCTCTTAATATGTTCAGAAAATGGACTAAGACTTGCGCGAACATAGAGTATCCCAGATGTTGAATTTAACTTCACTTATATTTACATCCCTTGATCCAATAATTCAGATTTATAAGATATTTTTAGACAAATAAGTGTCCACATTCAACTACGGTGTGTGTGCAAACTTAATACTAAGCCACAGCATCAAAATAGGAATGAACAGAAGGCATGAACTCACAGAGAAGCAATGGGAAAAGCTCAAAGGATATCTCCCGGCCCGGAAACCAGAAACAGGACGGCCCGCGGAAGACCATCGTAAGATCATCAACGGGATCCTCTGGAAGGTAAAGACCGGGGCGCCCTGGCGGGATATCCCGGAGAGATACGGGTCATGGTCGACCATACACAGTCGTTTTCGCAGGTGGAGAGATGCCGGGGTATGGGACCGGATACTCTCTGAGCTGCAGGCCGACTCGGATTCGGAAGGAAATGTGGATTGGGAGGTCCATTTCGTTGATACCACGGTTGTAAGAGCACACCAGAATGCAGCGGGTGCAAAAAAAGGGGGCAGAGAGAAGAGGCTCTTGGCCGTAGTCGAGGTGGGTTCTCGACCAAGGTCCACCTCCGGGCGGAAGGGGAAGGCAAACCGATAACGGTTGCCCTTACTCCCGGCGAAGCTCATGACACCACAGCTTTCCTTGACCTTATGGAACATGGGTCGATCAATCGGCTCCATGGAGGGAGACCAAGAAATCGCCCCGAACGCATCGTCGGAGACAAGGGATATAGCGCCCAGTGGATCAGAGAGTATCTTAAGAAACATGGCATCCATGTAACGATCCCGAGGAAGAGCAATAATAAACGGGGTGGCCCATTCGACCGTGCAGCCTATCGGATGAGAAACCGGATCGAACGGCTCATCAACAGGCTCAAACAATTCCGCTCCATAGCAACAAGATATGATAAACGAGCAGACAGTTATCGCTCCATGTGGGTCATCGGTGCTATATTCCTCTGGTTATGAGCTTTGCAAACACACCCCAATTTCCCTTACTGTTTAAAATATTTTTATAAAAAGTATTGACTGAAATAAACCAGGTCTAAGGCTCAAGGGCTATTTTCTTGCTGGTGTTGCGGTCATGAATGTCACATCACAAAACAGGTATCAAAGTATCTTTAAGCTCATTATAGCTTGGATATGTAATAAGCACGGCCCGGTGGGGGCCATGAAATACGAAAAAGGCACCTGCTGCTACAGCACTTGCTCCTGCATCAACAGCGGCCCTGATATCAGCCAAACTGCCAACACCACCAACAGCTATTAACGGCACGGCAATCAATTCCGCAGCCCTTCTGATCATCACCAAGTCCATGCCTTGCATTATGCCATCACGATCAACAGCATTCAGCAAAACTTCACCTGCACCGAATTGCACAGCTTGCATCATATAAGTGACCCAATCACCCGGCAATGTTTTTCCAGTTGCAGCGGAGTATAGTTTATGGCGACCCAACAAATCCTTCTTGACATCAACGGACACCATCACGCTCTGTTGGCCAAACTGATCTGCCAAACAGCTGATTAGCGAAACATCTTCCAAAGCGGCCGTCTGCAGACATATCTTTTCCACACCAAGAGCAAACACCTGCCTCGCCTGTTCTATAGTTCTAATGCCACCCCCATAGGCTAAAGGCATAAAACATTCGCCTGCAAACTGCGCTATGAAGTCATAATCGGGCTCGCGCTGCTCCCTGCTGGCAGTGATGTCCAACACCATTAACTCATCCACTTCTTTCTCGTTAAAGATGCGGATGGCATTGATAGGATCACCTATATACTTAGGGCTGGCAAATTTGCGTGTTTTAATCAAGCCGCCGTTACTAAGTAAAAGACAAGGAATGACACGATTTTTCAGCAACATACTCTAATCCTAGCCTTTAAAAAGGTTACTAATAAATGGGCATATATTGCGCACTGTGTCATTTTTTGCATGCACTTATTTAGTATGGATAGAACAACCTCTCTCATAATTTATGGCATCATGAAGCACCCAAACCATGTGCCATGGCAAATCGATAAAGAAAATGCGCGCCGAACTTATGGCTCTTTTCCGGGTGAAACTGGACACCGACAAAATTATCAACATAAAACGAGGAGACAAATTTACTCGCATATTCTGTGGTCGTTAGAATATCGGCAAGATCATCACACTGCACTGCGTAGGAATGCACAAAATAAAAACGATGCTCCGTAAAATAATCCTCAAAATAGGGACTGGATTTTTCAATCTTCACTAAGTTCCAGCCCATGTGTGGTACGCGCAGATTCTGGTTAGTGCCATCAATCAGTCTGGTGTCAGCTTTGATCCATCCCAACCCTGGTAACAGTCCTTCCTCACTGCTGCGTGTCATAAGCTGCATACCCAAGCAAATACCAAGTATAGGAATTTTTCGAACAAGTGCTGCTTGATCTAGAGCTTCCCGCAGCCCCATGGACGTGATCTGACGCATGGCATGATCAAACTTGCCAACACCAGGAATAACCAGTGCCTGTGCAGTATTAATTGCATCTGCGGTCATGATCTCCCTGCTGGGTACTCCCACTTTTTTAAACATATTATGGACGGAAGCAAGATTGCCCATTCCGTAATTTAGTATTGAGATCATCTTATTATCATCGCAAATAAATAGGTCATAGAACCAATATTTTTTAGGATCGAAACATTGTTAAGTTGATCTAGTGTATATTTAATAATACCCTGCTTTTCATTAATTCAAGAATAAACCCTTATCTCGCGACCCAACAAACGAGCAACTAATGATTGGATGCCTTTGAGTGTTTGATAGCGTCTGTCCCAGTTTGGAAAGTCTGTATAATGATGTGAAGGCGCATTTATGAACTCTTTAAATTGATTCCTGGTTATCTGTAATTTTTTGCATAAGTATTCGATATCACGTTCAAGCTCCAAGGGATCATAAAGTGGTTCCTCCAATTTGCGCAGCGCCTCTTCACGCGTCAATTGACCTGTAACTATGAGGCTGGACAAATGGGGACGACGCTTATCATACCCAAAATTAGCCGGCAGATAGTAGTTCTGGAAAAGTTTAGTAAATATGGATTCGCCATGCTTGCGACCATAAGAGCGCCATCCAACTAAGCGCTGCATTTCATCAATTGCGGCCTCTTTATTGTAAGGCATATAGTTAAGTGGACGCACAGTCCGCATCTTTTTTATAAAGGGATACCTGATATAGCATTGGAAGAAACTTATAGTGTTATAAGTTTTCAAAGCCCTCTCTCCATACTTTCGATGAATAGCTTTTAGGTTAATAGCATCCATTGCGCTACCATGCCATGATTTTGGGGCGATACATTCTGTTGCAATATTTCCTCCAGTTAATATATATTTAATCCGGTGTTGGATTGCAAAATGATACATGCTGGCAAAGAATACGTGATCCTGTGGGACATCTTGATTGGCGACACCGGCACGCATATAGGCTAGCTGTAAATCGCGCATTTCCCCCCAGTCCACTACATGCGTGTGCAGATGATAGCCACAATATTTGATGACCTTCTCGATATTGGCCACAGCTAGTTCGCTGTTCCATCCCGCGTCAACGTGTACTACCAATGGCCTCAAACCCCATTCATAGACTTTTAGCGCAAGATAGGAACTGTCAATCCCGCCGCTTAACCCGATGATGCAATCATATGTCTGATTTTTCCCGGCCGCACGAATCCGGTCAATAATGACAGATAGACGCTTTGCGCCTTCTTCATTTGGAAACCACCATTTGCTTGTTACCTCATCAAATTCACGGCAGTGGTTGCACACACCATCTGAACCAAAGGTGATTCCAGTGTCTGTTGTATCCATCACACAACGTGTACAAATCTGATAATCATCTTTTAATGTTTTCTGAAATGTCATTTTTTATTTTACCTTATAATTATTTTTATTGGTTTAGGCTAGTACCATGTAACATAATATCTTTCGTTATTATTCCAAATATATTGAGAGGTTTGAACAAACAAAGTCCGCGGCTTCTTTTTCGCAAATACATTGATAGCGATGTCGTTTAAATTATGCCAATGTAAGACCTTTGCGCAATCCGGCAAGAAGCGTTTATCTGGGGGTGATTGGTATTTTTTCATCAGTTTCTCAAGAAAAAGGTCTCAATTCCCAGCCAAAATCATCCCCAATTCTCTCATATCCGGTAGTATTTCCATGCTCCGGACACACCTGTCCCTAGAAAGCCGTTGCATGTGCAGGCTGCCTTAACCCCGCAAAGTATGACCGCTTCATATTGAACGCAATTATAGTAGCGGCAATTATTCATCTGAATCCTAAACGATTCTTGCCCAGGCTTATGTTCATTTCTTTAATTGCCGCTGCAATAATTTATTTTGCTGTTTATTATGTTTGGATTGCAATATATAAACAAAAATATCAAGATGTAAAAAATGCCACCTGTCAACATGGAAGTATGGAGCATTTGTTCCGACCACAGAATTCCAATATAGGTACAAACCAGATAACCAAGAATAGCAAATTTTACTTTGGTTAAATTATCAACCAAACCGATGATAAAGCCAGCCAACATAGACATCAAAATCACACCAATCAATCCGAAATGCGCATAACCACCCATCCAGGTACCTGTATTTGCGTTGGTTTCCGAATTGTTAAGATATTCATATCCGATTACAAATGTAGAAGCCATCACATTCGAAGAATCAACAAAAAATCTGCCTATAGAATCAGCCATCATTACTTTGTCATGAGCAGAATAATATTCCCAGAATGCTGTATTTAGAAATCCGGGAACTGCGAATATCCTTCGAGTAAAGAAGGAACTGATTATATTAGAATCAAGGCGGACAAATTCAATAATTGATAATAAAATTAAGCTTAGCAAAATAATATTCAACATAACATTGCTTTTCTTATAAATAGTCAGAAAATAGATCAAAACCAAAAACATGGGAACAATCAAAGAAGCTTTCGTTCCATCATATGAAAATATGCCTACTGATAAAATAATCAATGCAAGAAATGCAATTTTTGATTTTTTAACAAATGCCATATAAACAGAAAAAATCATAATTACTGATCTGCCAAAGGCAAGAATATATCCAGAAAGTATTGTAGAAGATTCTTGAACGGCAAGCCGTCTGACATAAATATTTTCGAAATCAAGATTAAAATTAAATCTTATCAGATAGATAACATATGCACATAGAAGAACCAACAACATAATAATAATTTTATCCAATGGCAATTTAATTGAAACATCTGAATGAATGATTAATTTGATGTGGTGACGTCTGAAAAGGTCAACAATAATAAGTGCTATGAGCAAGGTTGCTAGTAAATATATCGCGTCTGGAAAAGGATTTTTCATAATATGAAAGCACATAAAGGTCGTTGGCGCATATGAAAACATATACAAAAGCCAGATGGTCATATCAGATGGTCTTTTAGGCTTAATCGGAAGCCATAAAAGGGGTAATAAAAAAAAACCGATGGCAATCGCATGTACCTCACATGTTAATTCCCTGAAATTGAAGTTCTGATATAACTGTGCAGGGGATATCGAAATTTTATAAATATAATAAAATGACCCATATATAACGAGAGCGACAACAAAACTTACCGCAATTTCAGATATTCTTTTGCGTGACATTTGGTTATTCGTTAAATCGAATACTTAAAAAATCATCTTTAAAATTTCCAAAGTAAAAACTGTTATTCCCGATATTACAAGAGCCGAAGGCATTAGTTTAAAGAGCTTAATTCTATTATAGTTAGCTTTTCCATAGGCGATCATCAAGTAAACAATATTATATAACACGAGGACACTGCATTGAATTAATAAAGCGCCAGTTAAGCCCAATTGCAAGAAAAAACCTAACCATAGCCCAAATATAGAAAGTGTCGAAAATGTTATTTCCAGTAGTAAGGTCAGCTTTTGCTCTCCCAGCACGTCCATAATGCGATCCATCCAGTTTACCAATAAAAATGTCACAACCGGAAAGATCAAAAATTTGCCGATATGCCCTGCCCCTTGCCACTGTGGACCAAAAAATAACGTGAATAGATCGTTAGCAAAATAAAAATAGAAAACCATACAAGGCATCGCAAGAACGACTAGCCATTTCATAATTTTATTCAATTGAGATTCTATTGCCTTAACACCTTGTGATGAACAGGCCTGGAAAAAAACCGGTCTTAAAGCATTACTTACAAGAGTCACAGGAAAATTCATCACCCGATAGGCAAGTGCATATAAACCAACGGCCTGCATCGGTAAGAACATCTCCATCACGAGAATGGTTGCCCTATCCCTGATAACACCAAACAGCGCATAAGGCGTCGAATATTGAAGAAACCGCCGTTGCTGTTTCAAACACACAAAGATGCGTCTTATGATTGTCAGGTTCAATGCGGGGATTGTTTTAGTTAAAAATATCGCGGACAACTGAAATATTATCGCTGTTAACAACCCACCAATGCTGCCAAGTAAAAGACCATAAGGTGAGGGTGAAATTTTAAATGCCCATAATAGCTGAATGATAACTGTGATGCAGGATGACGCGACGAGCGCAATGGAGTTGTGAAAGAACGATTTATGGCGTGTGTTCCAATACTGCAAAGTGGCGCCAATGCCCATTAATGCCGCCATTAAAGATATAAAAATAAAATGATGGAGAAGATTGAATTTAATTCTGCCTATATTGAAATAACTCTGATGCGCAAAGATAAAATAGCTGCCGAAAATTATTATGCCGACTAACAGGGATGATATAATACATCCCCAGAAAATTGAACTGGCATCATTTTCATCATTCGAGGTAACAATCGCTAACTCATAGCGAAAACAGGCGACCGCGCCTAAAATACCTGCCGTTGCCATAACGATTGCCCACGTTGCATAGGTGGCTGGTGTATAAAGTCTTGTAATAAATGGTAGCGATAAAAAAACAATTACTTGGCTAAAAAAACCGCCAAATCCAGCTTGTAAAAAGTTTTTCAACATTGTTGTGAATTTTTAGCTATTATTTTGGTTACATTTTATTGCTACGATTATTCTTAATATCGTGAGATAAAACTAGATCTTTTCATAATTCCAGAAAATCATTTAACATATTTTAATATTGAATCTTCCATGGCAAGTCCCCTTAATCAGAAATGGAAAACCGTTCTGAAGTGCATTTACTTAAACCCTCTTACTCGTCGGGCATTACCCGACCATTCAAGGAAAATAGCGACAAAGAATCCGAGAAAGCTTCCCAAAACCAGACCTAACAGGACACTCATCACCCTCTTCGGCTTGTATTGCTTCTCAGACGGCTCATTCTTCCAGACAAGAAAAACTATCTGGCCTTTTTCCATCTTCTCCATCATCATGTTCAAACGATTATACTTCTCACGTAGTGTGTACAGGTCAATGGAGGGCACGTATACGACCGTATTAGGGGATAGTTTCAGGTCTCTCATTGGATCGTCTATGATGGCCTTCAGATCATCCCTGTTCTTTTCCATGAGCACCTTCTGCATGTCCAGTTTGACCGCTATATTGGGGATCCACTGTAGATAACCCGGCAATGCTTCCATGAGAGCAATGCCTGCTCTGCTGTCGAGTGTTTCTATATCTACCCGTACTACATTCAAGTTCTTGCCCCTAGAGGCCTTGATATTCCTGATTCCATTCAGGTCCTTACCCTGCATGTTCAGTAGATGCGCCGCCTTTTCCTTCTGGTGTTTCAGGAGCGTATCGAGATCAGCCAAGACAGCAATGATCTCTTCCGGGTTGATGAGCTCCACCTCATCCTTCTCCTGTATCTGGTTAATGACAACGGTATTGGTGATCCGGTAGACCTTCGGCGCCAGTACTGCGTATGCGAAGGCGGCACTTAAGGATATCAAGGCTATGAGGAGGATCGTGATCCTCCTTTTTTTCAATACAAGCCACAGGTCATACAGATCGATCTCGTCAGCTTGACAGCATTCGTTTGGATTATTCTTTTCCACATCCACCTCCTAAGCCCTTTGCGTAATTACCCCCAAAAGCATTTACCGCTACGCTCCGGTAGCTCCCTCCTGATGTAATCGTGGGTCTCCTTGATTGCATTGCAGCGTTCAGGCTCATAGAAAATTTGCCCAATGGCTTAAACCGGCGATAATCCTTCCTGCGATTGCTCATACCTTTTTCCGCAATACGAACAGTTGAAACCATCATCGAGCCTGTTTCCGCATTCACACATCCACCCGATCTGTTTGGCAGGGTTGCCCACCATGAGGGCATAATCGGGAGCGCCCCGGGTTATGACTGCCCCCGCTCCAATAAATGCATAGGCCCCGATGGTATAGCCGCAAACGATGGTGGCATTCGCTCCGATGGTGGCGCCTGTCTTTACCAATGTAGTCCGCATCTCATCCATGCGCGGGATGTGTGCCCGAGGATTAAACACATTGGTAAAGACCATTGAAGGGCCGCAAAAAACATTATCTTCTAGGGTAACACCTTTGTATACAGAAACATTATTCTGGATCTTGCAACCGTTTGCGATCTTTGCATCAGGACCGATCACCACGTTCTGCCCTATACTGCAGTTTTTCCCTATGCTGGATCCTTTGAGTATGTGGCTGAAATGCCAAACTTTTGTCCCTGTTCCGATGGCAACCCCATCATCGATGCAACACGTCTCATGGGCAAAAAAAGTGTCCTTCTTCTTGAGCATTTCCTTCAGAGATATTTTCTTTCCATTGTTGAGGAGAGAATCCTGGCTCGCTTTGAGAATTCTAAGCACTTCAATTCCTTCCTGAGCGTCGGTAACAGGCTTCTTCCTTGAAGTAATACACTCGATGAAATGTGCGCATTCAGCTTTAAGCGGCTCGCTCTTTTCGACCTCCACGCTTTTGGCATCACCTTTTTCCGGCTCGGGGATTCCATCATGCCATGAAATATTGTGCGGGTAGAGAAGTAGCTTTTCTCCCCAGGATGCAGTGTCCCTGAATACCGCCATATTCTTGTCTCCTACTACAACGAGCATCTGCTCTTTAAAAGGATGCAGCCAGGAAACAAAGACATGTGCCTTCAATCCACTGGGAAACTCCAGATGGGTTGTGGTAACATCTGCGATCTTCTTGTGGAGGTAGTTTCCACCGGTTGCCATAACATACTCCGGTTCCTCCTGAGCCAATGAGAGAATCATGGAAATGTCGTGAGGGGCAAAGCTCCAGAGGATATCCTCCTCCCTCCTGATCTTTCCAAAACTGAGGCGGTTTGAATAGATATAATGAATCCTACCCAGATCTCCATTGTGTATGATCTCTTTCAGCTTGATAAAAGCCGAATGATATTGAAGAAGATGTCCCACCATAAGGACTCTGTTATTCTTTTCAGCGATCTCTTTCAGTTCATGGGCATCAGAGAGGCTCAATGCCAACGGCTTTTCAACAAACACATCCTTTCCAGAGAGAAGGGCCTCTCGCGCTAATGAAAAATGCATTTCGGCCGGGGCTGCGATTGAGACTGCCTTAATATTTTGATTGGAAAGAAGTTCCTGGAAATTCGTGAAGCATTTAATCTCGGGATATGCTTTATTGAAAGAATTAAGCGTTTGCTGATTGCTGTCACAGACAGCGCCCAACACTCCCAATTCGGCATAGTTCCTTACGAGATTTTTCCCCCAGTATCCGGCACCAACAACTGCTATTAAAGCTTTACTGTTCTCCAAAACAACCTCCTCCATTCATGAGTTATCTTACTGCACTTAAGATTGCGTCCGTTATCTGCTTCTGCTCTTGCTCCGTGAGATACGGATGCATGGGCAGAGAGAAGATTTTACCGGCTATTTCCTCTGAAACAGGGAAATCACCCGGCTTGTGACCCAGATAGCTGTACGCTCCCTGGAGATGGAGAGGTTTGGGATAGTAAACAGCAGTGGGAATGCCTGCCTTCTTGAGGGCAGTTAAGATATCTTCTTTCTTTTTGCTGGTGATCGAATACTGCGCCCAGGCACTAAGAAAGCCATTCTGTATATGGGGTGTTTCGATGTTTGGGCTATCCTTCAACGAATCGCTATAGCGCTTGGCAACCTTCTGCCTGAGATCGATCTCTTCAGGGAATATCTCGAATTTAGACAGGAGAATCGCTGCTTGGAGGGTATCGCATCTGCCGTTGATGCCGATCCTGATGTTATCGTACTTGTCAGTGCCTTTTCCATGTACCCTGATAGAAGTAAGCTGTTCATACAAGTCGTCATTATCGGTGAACACCATTCCGCCGTCTCCATAGCAGCCAAGGGGTTTTGCCGGAAAGAATGATGTGGCTGCCATGTCTGCGAGGGAGCATGCCTTTTTCCCCTTATATTCTCCGCCAAAGGATTGCGCTGCATCCTCAAGGACAAAGAGTTTTCTAGCAGAGCCGATCGCATTGATCTTTTCATAATCTGCAGGCTGGCCGAAGAGATCCACCGGAATGACTCCTCTTGGCCTTAATTGCTCATATCCTTTTGGTAGAGGATGTATACCCGGATCCTTGTTCTCCAATGCTGTGACAGCTTTATCGATTTGAGCAGGGGAGATATTGAACGTATCCGGATCGATGTCGACGAATACCGGGGTAGCACCGAGCAAGGAAATTACCTCGGCCGTCGCTACGAAAGTAAACGGGGTGGTGAAAACGGCATCCCCGGGACCAACTCCATATGCCATAAGGGCCATCAGGAGTGCATCGGTTCCTGATGAGCAGGAAACCGCATATTTCGCTCCGACATAATCTCCCAATCGATTCTCCAGCATTTTGATTTCAGGACCCATAATATATTGCCCATGAGAAAAGACATTTTTGATATTCTCCAGAATCTTATCATAAATCCTTGTTTGCTGAGTATGTAAGTCAATGAACTGTACAGCCATTTCCCCTCCAGAAGTGATGTTGTTTGTTGATATTTAATTGGAAAGAGATAATAAAGCCTCACCACGTTTATGCAAGATCATTATAAGCCCTTTTAACAGCAAAGCTCCGCCATTCCCGGTGTATTAACCATCTCCATGGAATGACCAATTGTAAGATACGCTAATCATTAAATAAGGACAGCAAAACACATATAACATACCTAGGTGCTGGTCAAGCTTGCAGAACACTCAGATAAGCCCTTTTCCAGCTCATGTACTATATGTAGAAAATACCTATGAATGAAGCTAATTTTCAGGGAGATACGATTTGTAAATTTCGTAATAAATCAATATGCAAGATTGCATTTTCAGCCATTTTTAACCAAATGAATTCGAGAATCCACCACTAGGCAGCAGGATTTCAAGATCGCTCAAGGGAAAAGCCATACATGGGTGGATATAGCCGAACCTTCGGTCCGATGCCCTAAGTCTTGACCCCTTCGGGCTGAAAAACCTTTCCTTTCAGGAGTTTTGTCCTGCAGAGGCTGCATTCACCCGACCTGCATAAGGCAGGGATGACAATGCCGTTTCGCTCTAGTGAATTCATCAGGGGTTCTGTAGTGCGCACCTGGATTGACTTTCCGTTCTTTATGGAAACAGTGACCATTTCGTCACGGCCGGTGCCGGCAGGCCATCCAGGCTGTCCGGCAACGTCCTTCGGCGGCCCGTACATCTCGGTGCGGATATTTTTCCTGGGAATGTCCAGACGATAAAGCTCTTTCTCACAGAAGGTATACATCGCCTCAGGGCCGCAAACAAAAAATGTCTTGCCCGATAAATCCCCTCCAAGGGTCTCTTTCATGAGATCAGCCGTGATAAAACCGGTGCGGCCGGTGTATCCCTCCGGAGGATTCGAGATGACGAGTGTCCAATTGAAATTCGGGTGTTTCCGGGAAAGGTCCTCGATTTCCTGTTCAAAGATCACATCATCAGGGGTCCGGCTGCCATAAATCAGGTGAATACGACGATCAAGACCTCTGCCGGAAGCCTCGCGGATCATGCTCATGAACGGGGTAATCCCGCTCCCTCCGGCAAGAAATACCAGATCGTTCCCGTGGATGAGGGGGTTGTGATAAAAATTCCCGGCAGGAGAGCTGCTCTCGAATTCGTCTCCCACCTTTACATCGTTCAGGAGATAATCTGATACGAAACCGTCACCAAGCTGCCGCACCGTGATATCATAAAAGGCTGTCTGCCCCGGAGCTGAGGAAATGCTGTAATCCCTGCTGGTGACAATTCCTCCTGTTTCAATGACGAGGTTAATATATTGCCCGGCCTGGAAAGGTGGCAGGTATCCGTCAGCTGAAATCATCCTGAAGGTCTTTGTGCTCTTAGTTTCACTAATGACCTCTGAAACTCGCAATTTTAGTTTTCCGGGATGAAGCAGATCCAGGACCTTCCTGGCCTGACCCCTTTGGGTGGAATAATCCGTGCCGTATTTTTTCAGGATATTGATTTCTTCCCTGATCTCCTGGTACCCTTCGATATCTTTCAGAACATCTTTTAAACTCATACCGGTCCTCCTCTTTAACCCTTTGCCATGGATTTCAGGATCGCACGCGCCGAAGATCTTCCCGAGGTAAGTGTCGGCTGGAAGCCCCCGAGCCTGCCCATGCCCCTGCAAAGTAAAGCCCTTGGACAGGCGAAGTGTTGGTCATGAAGTAGGAGGTATCCTTGGCAAACTGATCAAAGCCGTAGATGGCGCCTCCGGGATGCCCGAGATAGCGTAAGTGGGTCATGGGTGTCGCCACCTCCATCTCCTCGATATGACCCCTGATGCCGGGGAACACTCTCTCTGCGAGCTTGAGCATGCCGTCTGCGTACCGGTACTTGGTGTCGTAGTACTGATGAGGAGGGACGAGGTACCAGGGATCGGCGTACTGCAGCGCCACGAATGCCGCCTGGGATGCTCCCTGTGGGTGAGAAGCTCGGGATCCGAGACATCGTAGCAGGTGAGCAGCCCCCACCTCCTGCTGTTCCAGTGGTCTTCCACTGGGAGAAGGCCTTGTCCATGTCCGTCGTGGTAGTGATGAAATTCGTTGTTTCTTGTATGCCCATCTCGCCGGGCTCGCAGTCGAATCCCATGTAGATGGTGAACGCGGATGGGCCGATGGTGGAGCTCCGGTATGCCTCCAGGGCATCCCGGGGCATCTGGTCGGGGTCCATGAGGTTGAGGTAGGTCTCCGAGACGCTGGCATTGGAGAGCACGTAGCGAGTTGATACCGTGTCCCCGTGCTCGGTGGTTACGCCGGTTATCCGGCCGTTCGTGATATCGATCTTCTGCGCCCCGCAGTTGAACCTTGCCTCGCCGCCGCTCGAGAGGAACTCGTCGAGCAGGGCATTGGAGAGGGCCTGGGACCCTCCTTTGAGGTGGTAGGGCTTGAACTCGATGTAGGCGAAGAGCATGATGGCAAAATCGCCGAAGGGCATCCACCTGGGCGGTACTCCGACATATGACCAGTAGATGCTGAGCACGGCCTTCAGAAGAGGGATCGTCAAAAAACTCGTCGAGGACCTTCTGGGTGGGTGTGAAGGCATATTTGAAGTAACAGGGGATATTTTTCCTTGGATATCGCGGGATCGCGGAAGAAGAGCCCCTGGACCATCTCCATGCTGAAGCCGTAGACAAGGTCGAAGAACTTCGGGATTGCCTCCTTCTCCTTGGGAAAGCGCTCCTGGAGGGTCTTCGATGATCGCTCCCCGCTCGGCCTTCGAGGGTGATGTCGAACGTATCCAGGCCAGACTACCCGGTAGAGGTTCTCCATCTCCACGAACTCAAGCTTGTCCATAACGCCCAGCTCGCCAAGAACCGACCTCAGGGGGCCCGGCCTTTCGTCAGATCCCATGCCGCTCAGCTGGTGGAGAGCCACCTCGAACTCGAACCTGCCGCGCACAAAGCTCGTGGCGCACCCGCCGGGGACATTGTGCCGTTCGAGGAGCAACACCTTCCGTCCTGCCTTTGCCAGGGTAAGCGCGCCGGTAAGCCCGCCGTTTCCCGCTCCGATTACCACCACATCATATTCGGCCATTGCAGACCTCCTGGAGAAGGATGTTTTAAAGCTTTACTTTAAACTTTAAAATAACAGCTCTTATCCTATCTGTCAATCAATATGGTGCATTCTTCGATGCATATATCTTCCTTTGAAGATGATTGAAAAGATCCGGCAAATCCATTATCCCTGGGATATGGAATCGGCTATGCTCACCACGCCCATAGGCATCATGTCTGACAGTCACGGGAAGAACGGTCTCCTCAAAAGCGCAATCAAGTTATTGAGGGCTCTTGGGGCGGAGAACCTCATACACCTCGGGGATATGTGCGATTCCCTGAGCCCTCATATCATCTCTCAAGCATTTGATATCTTGCATAAAAATACATATCAAGGCGGTAAGGGGAAATAACGAATGCACAATCCTGCACGATATCGGGACTGCAAGCAAAGAATATGCTCCTCCTGAGGTGGTCTCCCTGTTCAGCGAATTGCCCTACACCCTGAAGTTCGGGTCGGTGTGCTTCACGCATTCGGCCCCATACAACTATCCCGCTGCTACGAAGAGGCCTCTTTCCGAGTTCCTCCCTTCGCTCCTCGGGGATGAAAGCGTTCCATTCACGATCCTGTTCAGAGGCCACTCCCACAGACCCTCCATCCTGGATATCAGCATTCAACCTCCGGTAAAAATTCCTGTCCAAGCTGATAAGGATATTTCTCTCGACAGGAACAAGCGGTATATAATCACGGTTGGCGCCGTGGAGTCGGGATCATGCCGTCCTGTTTCTGCCCGAGAAGTATATGGTCCGCTTTATTGTCGTGCCGGAGGTCTCATCTAAAGGGCGCGTTTAGAAACAGACGGGTAAAGTGTCAATCCCATGAAGACAGGAATCCACAAATCAAGGCGTGTACCTGGATTCTCTGTCTCCACGGGAATACCACTCCATGCTCTTTATATAAAAATATAAAACGCTTAAAAGAGCCCCACTTATCCCCTCACACCGGTTACGAAAGCAGCGGCCCCAGGACGCCGAACATCTCGGGGAGCTGATCGAAATATTTCGGGTTCTCCAGGCTCTTGATCTTGTCCCAGTTCTCCATGACCTCTTCGGGCTCGGGATCTTGCTTGCCGTCGGAGAGGATTGCGCCGGGCCCGGTGACGATGGCCGTCCGGCTGTAATATCCCAGGGTCGCATTGATGATCATGCCCGAATCCTTGCACTCCTCCGAGCACATGTAGAGCACCGCAGGAGTGATGAAATCGGGCTTCATCTTCTCGAAGAACTGCGGCGGAAGCACATCCTCGGTGAGCCGGGAGGCGGCTACGGGGACGATCACGTTGGTCTTGATGTTGTACTTTGCCCCCTCGAGCTTGAGCACATTGGTGAGCCCGATGAGCCCCATCTTGGCCGACGCATAGTTGCTCTGCCCGAAGTTCCCGAACAGCCCCGCGCCCGAGGTGGTCATGATGATCCTGCCGTAGCCGTTCTCCCGCATATTGGTGAAGGCCGGCTTGCGTGACGCAGTAGGCGCCCCTGAGGTGCACGTTCATGACCGCATCCCAGTTCTCCTCCTCCATCTTGGTGAAGGTCTTGTCCCTGAGGATTCCGGCATTGTTGATGAGGATATCCACCTTGCCGAAGGCATCGACGGCTGTCTTCACGATGTTCTCCCCGCCCTGGACCGTCGCCACGTTGTCATAGTTCGGGACTGCCTGGCCGCCCAGGGCCTTGATCTCGTCCACCACCTTGTTCGCCGCAGCATCGCTCGAGCCCGACGCCGTCCCGGGTCCCGCCCAGGTCGTTCACCACCACCTTCGCGCCCGCGTTTCGCCAGCTCGAGGGCATACTGCCTCCCAAGCCCGGCTCCTGCGCCGGTAACGATCGCAACTCTCCCGGTAAAATCGATCTTTGCCATACTTCATTCCCTCCTCGCATTCGTTCGATCAGCCCTCTTCGACGGCAGTGCCGCGGAAAAGCTTCCCGTTATCTTTACATCACCTGTCTCATCCCGGCAACTGACCTCGCAGGTAACGAGGTTCTCCCCCGCTTCCTGCTTCTTTTCCATCACCGTGCCGGTTATGGTGATGGTATTCCCCGGCCTGGTCATCCCGGCAAATCGCACGCCGAAACCTTCAGGCATCTTCTTCGGCACCCAGCTCGTGATGGCCTGGCCCACGAACCCCATGACGAGCATGCCGTGGGTGATCACGCCGTCTTTCATGCCCACCGCCCGCGCAAAATCATCATCCGTGTGCAGCGGATTGAAATCGCCTGATGCGCCTGCATACATGACATGCTGGAGCTTCAGGACCGGACCCTTTACAGAGCGTCAGGCATCTGATCGCCACGTGATCTGAACAGTCTTCGATAATATATACTCTTGCTCTCCGACCATTGTCGAGCCTCCTATTTCCTCTCGACCAGCAAGCGTCCTGGCTTTTGCGACCTTTTCCCTGTTCTGGTTTTTATAGAGGATCTCGAGGGTGACCATGTCCATTTTCGCTGCCCGACTTGCTCGTCTTCTCCTCGATGTTGACGACCTTCGGGATGCCGGTGATCGATGTCGCCGGGATAGATCTCCCGGTAATATTCGTATTCCTCTTCCCCGTGGAGGACCATGAAGAAATTGATCTTGAGGTCATTGATCATTACGGGCATGGACGCGCACCACATCATGGGGACGGTGAGGAAGGTCGGAGGCGCCGGGGTATCCCTGTATCCTTCTTTTATCGCCGCCTCCCTGTCGAGGTAAATCGGGTTCGGGTCGCCGATCGCCCTTGCCATTTCCCGGATCTTGCCTCGTTCAACCTCCCAGGCTATCGGAGCGATACTCCTTGCCGACCTTCGAATATCAGCCATGACACCTCCTCTTTTCAATTATGCCTCGATATCTTCCCGACGATGGCGATGCTGCAGACGTTCATCATCGGGAACCCGCCCAGGTTGTGGGTCAGGCCGAATCTCGGGTCCTTGAGCTGCCTTTCGCCGGCCCTGCCCGAGAAGCTGGAGGTACATCTCGTAGAGCATCCGCAGGCCGGAGGCGCCGATGGGGTGGCCGAAGCACTTCAGCCCGCCGTCCACCTGGCAGGGGACCTTCCCGTCCAGGTCGTAGAACCCGTCCATGATATCCTTGGGCGCCTTGCCCCTCTCCGAGATGTGGAGGTCTTCCATGGTCACCAGCTCGGTGATGGAGAAGCAGTCGTGCACCTCCATCATGCTGATCTCCTCCCGCGGGTTCTTGATGCCCGCCTCCTCGTATGCCGCCTTGCTCGCCTTGGTCGTGGTGATGAAATGGGCCCCGTCCCAGTCGTAGGCCATCTCCGTCCCGTTGCTCAGGGCAAGCTGGAGGGCCTTCACCGAGACGATGTCCTTTTTCCCAAGCGTTTTCGCGATCTCCGGGGTGGTGACGATGGCGCAGGCGGAACCGTCGCTTACCCCGCAGCAGTCGAAAAGCCCCAGGGGGAAGGCGATCATGGGCGACATTCAGGACCTGCTCTTCGGTCACCGGCTTTCTCAGATGCGCCTTGGGATTCTTGGCGCCCGTTTGCATGGCTCTTGACCGATACATGGGCCATGGCCCTCTTGACATCCATGATATCGATGCCGTATTTCGCCGCATAGCCGGTGGCCAGCATGGCAAACCCGCCGGGTGCGGTCAGGTTCGGGAACCACAGCGAATTCGTCGTACCCATGGCAGAGCTGAACTCGGGCAGGCCGCCGTAGCCGATATCCTTGAGCTTCTCCACCCCCATGGCCAGGGCAAAGTCACAGGCGCCCGACGCCACGGCATAGACCGCGCCCCTGAAAGCCTCGGTTCCGCTGGCGCAGAAATTCTCCACCCTGGTGACCGCGATATTGGGAAGCCTCAGAGCGACATGGACAGCCGACAGGGCGCTCTTTCCCACCATGATCTCATCAAAACAAGTGCCCAGCCATGCAGCCTGGATCTCTTTCTTCTCGATCCCGGCATCCTGGATGCATTCCTGGAATGCTTCAACCATCAGTTCTTCCGGACCGTCATTCCATCGCTCACCGAATTTCGTGCATCCCATCCCGATGATTGCAACCTTATCTCTTATTCCGCTCGCCATCTCGCACCCCCTTACCCTGCGACCTGCGGGACGGCCTTCCAGAAATATCCGGTGAAGCCACGCACCCGGTCCTGGACCCTTCTCCTGAAAGACATCGTGATGGGCATTCCCACCTTGACCTGGTTCAGATCGCAGTCGGTGAAGTCGAGGAACGCCTTCCCGCCTCCGTCGAATTCTACGAGGCCGTACACAGCCGGGGGGTCGACCGAAGGCGAGAGCAGGTCGCCGGTGAACATCTGGATATTGCCAGTTTTATCGGCGAACTCATAATCTTCGAACCGGCCTACCTCGTTGCATTCAGGGTTTACGCACATGGGCTGCGGGGGAAATTGAGGTGTCCCGCACTTCATGCACTTCGCCCCAACGAAGCCTAAGATCATCTTGTGCTTGCGCCATAAAGCGGTGAGAGACGTATTCGGGTTCGCCTCGCCCCTGATCCCGAGATCGGCGGCAATGAGGTCTTTGAATTTGGCATACTTCTGGTAACTGACCAGGTCCACTTTGGCAGCGAGAGAGCCTGCTACTCCACGGGCAGGCTTGAACCCCTTGATTCTGTCTGTTGCTTCGAAGCCCAACACATCGCATCCCTGTCCGAAGCCTGCCAGAAGGAGTTTATCACCCGGTTTCGCCTCTTCGAGCGCGGCAGAGAGCATGATAAGAGGATGGGCTGTTCCGGTATCCCCGCAGACGTATGCAGATTGTCCTGCACCCTTGAAGGATCGATGCCGAGTCTCTTGGCTATCTCGCGGTGCGTGCCGGTGAAATAGCAAGGGTAGATGACCTTATCGAAATCCGCAATCGAGGCCCCATATTTTTTCAGAAAGCCTTGTATGGCCTGGGGTATGATTTTCCCGTACCCTTCATCCCTTACCCATCTCTCTTCCCAAAGATAGTCATAATCCTTGCCGAATCCCTTATAATGATCGATGAAATCATAACTCATCGAATAGCTGCCCTTGAACTCGGCAATGACATTGTCTCTTCCGAAGAGCACTGCCGCTGCACCGTCTCCGGTGAACATCTCGAGCCATGGTCGCCATCTTCGACTTTCTCAAGTCGGATGCAGCCACAAGCACATTGTTCCTTTGCCCGGATTCAACAGCCTCCAAGGCTGAGATCGCCGCCGTGGTGCCTGACTTCAGGCATGAACCGAAATCCGCATTCGTGACACCGCCTTCCGGGGCATTCAGGGCTGCAGCGATGATCCCCGCATTGAGCCGGTCTGCAAACGGCATGGTGGTAGAGGCAAAGAACACCCCGCCAAGAGACTTTCTGTCCTTTGCGGCCATGCAGTCACAGGCCGCAGCAACCGCCATGCTCAGACTGTCCTCATCCCAGTTCGCAACCGCCTTTTCCCCTCCGGCTACTGCCATGATTACCGGGAAATACCACGCCATATTCTGGATGATCGTCATGCGGCTTAAACGATAGCGCGGTATGTACCCTCCGTAAGATGTAATACCAACCATAACTTACTTCCCCCTTTCATATGCTTTTTCATCAGCCGATAATTCCTTTGGATTTCATATCCCCGATCTCCTGGTCTGCTATTCCAAGAGATTGGAGAATCTCGGTTGTGTGCTGCCCCAATGAAGGGCCGGCCCACTGGTACTGAGGTGCATATCCTGAGAAGTGTATGGGAAGGCCGATCTGCCTGATTGGCAATCCATCCGGGCCTGGTACTTCGACAACGAGCCCACGAGCAGCGGCATGGCCGCTTGAAACAGATTCCGACACCGTGAGCACGGGCTCCACACAGGCATCGGCAGTGCTAAAAACCTCTATCCAATGCTCCCTCGTCCGGGAACGTATCTTTTCAGCCGCCTGAACTTTGATCTCACTGGTAATCTCCGGCTCCATGAGGCGATCGATATACCCTTCGAGCCCGAGCGCTTTGAGAAAAGCCGTGAGGAATTGCGGCTCCAGCCCCCCGAACGAGAGGTACTGACCATCGGAGGTCTCGTAAAACCCATAGAGGGATGCACCGTTGAGCAGCTCCGTCTCCAGCCCCGGGTCCGCATCGCCGACGAGCGTCCTGATGCCGCTGACCACATGGTGGGGAAACATCCCGTCAGTCATGGATATATCGATATACTGCCCCTCGCCGGTCTTCATCCGGTGGATAATTGCCGCAAGGATCCCTATGACTGCGTTATTCGATCCGGAACCGACATCGGCCACCTGGATTCCCATCTGGCACGGACCGGTGCGTTCCCTGCCGGAATAACTCATGATGCCCGAAAGGGAGAGATAGTTGATATCATGGCCTGCCCTGTCCCTTAAGGGCCCGGTCTGACCGTAGCCGGTAATGGAGCAGTAGATGAGTCCCGGACAGAGCCGGGCAAGACACTCATAAGACAGCCCGAGACGAGCCATGGCACCTGGACGGAACTGCTCGACGATGACGTCATACCCCTTGTCCTTGATGAGCCCCTGGATGATGTCGATGCTCCGGGAGGATTTTAAGTCAAGGGCGATTGATTTCTTGTTCCTGTTCAGCGTGGCATGCATGCAGGAAACCTGCTGATCTTTATCAACAAAGGGGGGTGCCAGACGTGCCATATCTATCCTGCTGGGTGATTCCACCCGAAGAACCTCGGCGCCGAGATCGGAGAGCATCATGGTTGCAAACGGGCCGGGCAGGAGATAGCTGAAATCGAGTATCCTGATTCCTTCGAGAAGTACATTCATCGCAGTATATCCACCCCAAACAAGTTTAGATTCTACCCTTAAATACTGATGATTATGCAGCGGCTCGTACCTGCCTGAAGAAAACGAGCATATAAATCCCCTGACGAAACCTCCCAAATAATGACACAAAAATTACATCTAAAACAGAATATTATATCTCAATCTTTTTTGTCAAGAGATTAGTATGTTTGTATTACAACATTACTTCTTTTAGGCTCTCCCTCACCTCTGTCCTTTATACTGGAAGCGCCTTTCTCTTTACTTAAGCAGTAGCTTTTCTATTGATCATTTTCCATGTACTCACGGTATGGTCGAGCGTAAAGATACCAGGCCGTTATGTCGATCAGCAATGAGTTGATTACGAGCATGGAGATGTGTGGTATAGGAGTTTTTTACATGAAGGTCCTCATGATCACGACATCCTATCCCGATTATGAGGGATCAAGCCGCGGGATATTCATTCGCAGGCTCTGCAGAGAACTAGTAAATCAGGGCCTTGAGGTCCTCGTACTCACACCGCGCATTTTTAAACAAAGCCCCCTGTTCGAAGAAGAACAGGGCATCCGGGTCTATCGTTTCCGATTCCCGAACGGGGATACTCCCCTCAATCAGCTCGATTCCATCCCTGTTCTCTCAATGTGCATCTATATGATTTCAGGACTTTTCAAGGCGGTATATCTCTGCCTGAAAGAAAAGCCCGATGTTATCCACGGCAACTGGATCGTACCCACTGGACTGATTGCCTCTCTTGCCGGGATCCTGACCAGGGTCCCGGTCATTAATACTGCACGGGGCATGGATATGCGTGTGAGCGAGAAGGGGCTGGTTCGGTTTCTTTTCGATCTTGCCGTGACGCTGGCGGACAAAGTAACCATCGTCTCCGAAGCAATGAAAGAAAGGCCTTTGTTAAAGAAAGCGGAACTGTACTCATCAGGGGTAAACGACTCATTCTTCAGGATCAGGCCGAATCACGATGGCCGTACTATCCTTTTCACAAGGAGCCTGGAAAAGGTCTACGATGCGCAAACCCTTATCCGCGCAATGCCCTATGTATTGGAAAAGAATCAATGTGCAAAATGCATCATCGCAGGGACAGGATCCCTTGAGCTTGCACTCAAGGAATCGGCTGAAGGTCTTGGAATAGCAGACCACGTACTTTTCATGGGAACAGTCCCCCACAATGCTGTACCGGGGCTCATGGAGAGTGCATCGGCGTTTGTATCAACTGCCACAGCCGATGGTACTTCAATCGCCCTGCTCGAGGCAATAGCCTCAGGATTGATTCCCGTAGTGACGGATATCAGCGCCAATAGATCCTTGATAAATCACGGCCGGGACGGATACCTGTTCAAATCAGGTGACGAGAGGGATCTTGCAGATAAAATCCTGGCTGCCCTGTCAGGCAGCATTCCGCAGGAGATTCTGGATAAAAAGAGATCGGATATGAAAAGCGCGATATGTTGGAGTTCGATTGCCAACCAATTCATTACCAGCTATATTCAGCTCACGGAAAAAACGATCGAATGATGGATTAAAGCTCACATTCTGCAAATTCGATGAGTACTGTGTCGATCGAATGATGATTAATTCATGAGGAGTATACACATCAATCGTCCAGGTTTCACCCGGGCATGCGGAGCTTTGTGAAAAAGGATTATACTGTCCATGAACGAGCATACTTCTGATTCCGGAAAGCATTTCATCCATATCCGGAAAAAAACGGGCATTCAGCTCCTGGACTTCAGAGAGTTGAGCCAGTACAGGGATCTCTTTGCATTCCTCGTCATCAGGGATATCAAGGTGAAATACAAGCAGACCGTGCTCGGCGGCTTATGGGCGATCATACAGCCGTTCTTCTTGATGGTCGTATTCACCCTCTTTTTCGGGAAACTCGTCAAGATCCCTTCCGACGGCATTCCGTACCCTATCTTCAATTACACGGCCATGATCGCCTGGACCTATTTCTCCGGGGCGATCAGCACCTCATCGAACAGCATAGTGGGCTCCGGAAGCCTGATCTCCAAAGTATATTTCCCCCGCGTCATCATACCGTTCACCTCAGTCATGGCGGGTCTTCTGGATTTTGCCCTGGCGTTCATCGTACTGCTCGGGATGATGCTGTACTACAATATCTTTCCCACCCTACTGGTGCTTTTGCTGCCCGGGCTCGTTATCCTCATGATGCTCACGGCCGGCGGCGTAGGGATGCTGCTCGCCGCACTCAACGCAAAATACCGCGATATACGATACACGATCCCCTTCCTGGTACAGTTCTGGATGTTCGCCACCCCCATCGTGTACCCCGCCTCCATGATCCCGGAACGATACCGCATGATCTACGCGCTCAATCCCATGACCGGCGTGATCGAAGGCTTCCGCTCCGCCTTGCTGGGCAGCACGGCCTTCCCTACGGACATGGTTCTGATATCTGTAGTCGTCAGTTTGGGGTTTTTCATACTTGGCCTGACCTACTTCAAGCAGGTTGAACGGCATTTCGCCGACGTCATCTGATCATGAGCACACCTATCATCCAAGTCTCCGGCATATCAAAGCAATACCGTATCGGCCTTAGAGAGAGGGCCAACCGTACCTTCCGTGAAACCGTCACCGATGGTCTCACCGCCCCTATAAGAAACCTTAGAAACCTCAGACGCCTCACTCGGACCGAGAATGACAGCCGGGACATCATCTGGGCTCTCAAGGATGTCTCGTTCGAGGTCCGGCCCGGCGAAATCGTCGGGATCATCGGCTGCAACGGAGCCGGCAAGAGCACGCTGCTCAAGATTCTGTCCCGCATCACTGAACCAACTTCGGGAGAGATAAGACTCTATGGCAGGGTAGCGAGCCTCCTTGAGGTAGGAACGGGATTCCACTCCGAACTGACCGGCCGCGAAAACATCTACATGAATGGTACCATCCTCGGCATGAGAAAAACAGAGATCGACCGTAAGCTAGACGAGATCGAGGCTTTCAGTGAGGTCGAAAAATTCCTCGATACCCCGGTGAAGAGATATTCCAGCGGTATGTACCTGAGACTTGCCTTTGCCGTGGCCGCGCATCTCGAGCCCGAGATCCTGCTGGTGGACGAAGTACTGGCGGTGGGTGATGCAGCCTTCCAGAAGAAGTGCCTCGGCAAAATGGGCGAAGTCAGCCATGAAGGACGCACCATTTTATTTGTGAGCCACAACCTATCCGCCATCCAGTCCCTCTGCAGCCGCTCCATTTGGGTGGACGGGGGTACCATCAGGATGGACGGCCCATCTTCATCCGTTGTCTCGGCCTATCTGAATCAGGGGCAGATAACAGATGGCCAGAGGATCTGGGGTGAAAGTGAAAGGCCGGGAAATTCATCTTTCCGGCTGGCTTCAGTGCGGTTAAGGAATTCCGCAGGCATGCCTGCATCGGATATCAATATTTCCGAGTCTGTATCGGTTGAGATCGATTTTATAGTGACCAGGCCAGGTGCGCGCGTCATCTTCTCGCTGCACCTGATGGATGAAAACGATATCCATGTTTTCAGTTCATTGAGCAATGCGATCGAAAACGAGTATCACGATGTCCCCCTTGAAAGAGGACGCTACCGCAGCGTTTGCGTGGTACCGGGAAACCTCCTGAACAACCGACGTTACCACGTGTCCCTGAAGGGCTTGTCCGACAATTGGTCAGACAGTTTCTTCGTGGATCATGCAGTGTCGTTTGACTGCCTGGATGACGGGGTGCTGAAAAGGGATTATTTTGGCAGCCTGGGTGGCACTATCCGGCCGAAATTGAGCTGGAGGACCAGTCCACTGGAATGACCTTTCGATTCACTTCTCTTCCGGGAAAAATCTTCTTACCATGAGATAAATACATGTGCGGCATATTAGGATTATATAGTCCATCAGGTATACAACCCTATCTGTCTGCTCTGCAGGCTGCCAACGATATAGTCAGTTATCGCGGTCCGGACGGGGCTGGATTTGTGCTCTTCCACGATTATTCCTCGAAAGACAAAGACGTCTCCCGGCTTCCCTCCCTTTCGGGAAATCCCCTTCCCTCCAGGCGAACGAACCTTGCCCTGGCACACCGCCGTCTGGCAATACTGGATCTCTCAGCCGCAGGACTTCAGCCCATGTGCAATCAGGATTCTCTTTACTGGATAACCTACAATGGCGAAGTTTATAACTACATCGAGCTGCGCCGGGAGCTTGAAGCCTCCGGACACTCTTTCACAACCCAGACCGATACGGAAGTGATCCTGCACGCATATCAACATTGGGGAGAAAGGTGCGTGGAGAGATTCAACGGGATGTGGTCCTTTGGCATTGCCGATCTCAAAGCCCAGAGGATTTTCTGCTCTCGCGACAGGTTTGGGATTAAGCCCTTCCATTATTTCTTTGATGGAGAGCATTTTGCCTTCGCATCGGAGATCAAGCAATTGCTCCTTTTTCCCTTCATACCTCGCAAGATGAATGAGCAGATTGCCTATGAATACTTATCCTTCCAAGCCCTGGAACATACTGAGGAGACCTTTTTCCAGGGAGTCAGGAGCCTCCTGCCGGGCCATAACCTCATTTTCGATCTCAAGTATCCCAAACTGACGGCGTCACTATACTATGACCCTCGATTTTCCATTAATGAAAAAATTACCCTCTCCGAATCTTCCGAAGAGTTCCACTCACTCCTGAAAGACAGCGTGAGCCTCAGGCTTCGCAGCGATGTCCCGGTGGGCAGCTGCCTCTCTGGGGGATTGGACAGCTCATCCATAGTGTGTCTTATCCATACGTTGCTCGAAGAACAATGCCGCCATGACATTCAGCATACCTTCAGTTCACACTTCGATGAAAAAGAAGCCAACGAACTGGAGTATATGGAGGCGGCGATTCATACAACAAACGTGAACGCACACTTCACTTATCCAACTTCCGACGGCCTTATCAGTGAGCTTGAGAAAATTGTATGGCACCAGGAAGAACCCTTCGGATCTACGAGCATATATGCTCAGTGGTCGGTTTTTAAACTTGCCAGTGAAAACGGCGTTAAAGTGATGCTCGACGGCCAGGGGGCGGATGAGCTGCTTGCAGGGTACATCCCGTATTCGACAAATATCTATCTGAAAGAGCTCTTTCTGAAAAAAAACCTTCTTCTGCTACTGCACGAATCCCGGAGATTTGATGCTCCTGTCCTGGAGATCATCCTGCCTCTGGTATTGTATAAACTCACAGGTTCCTTGAAAAAGTCACCAAGATTGCACCGGGCTATCAAGAAGCTCCGGTCAGGTAGAGATACCAAGGCGTGGCTGAATCCGGATGCATACGGTATGTACGAGGAACAGAGCTTTTTTGCTGCAAATAAGCATATGCTTATGTTCGGAGAGCATGAACATCTCAACAATTACCTGTACCAGCTCACGTTCAAGAACAACCTACAGGCCCTCCTCAAGTATGAAGACAGGAACTCAATGGCATTCTCGGTAGAAGGGCGGGTGCCGTTTCTCGATTACCGGATCGTGGAATTCCTGTTCAGCCTGCCTTCAAGCTTCAAGATGAAGGACGGGTACTCTAAATACGTCTTCCGTCAGGCCATGGATGGGGTGCTGCCGGATAAAATCAGGAAGCGGATAACGAAGTTAGGGTTTTCCACCCCTGAAGATCTCTGGCAAAAGACCGTGCTCTCCCCACTAATTGAAAATGCCCTTGATAACCCGAAGCTCAAAAAATTCATTGATCCGATACAGGCGAAAGCTCATCTCTTGAAGCTTCGCACCTCGGGTCAGAGCGACTTCACTCCATGGCGATGGGCCAATCTTTCATTGTGGATGAAGGCCTTTGACATAGGTCCGGCATGAGAAAATCAATCTGCATCCTTTCTTTCTCACCCATATCCAGCGATGCCCGAGTACTGCGGCAGATCAAATACCTCTCCCCCTTCTATGATATCACCATCATTGGCTATGGACCACCACACCCCGCCTATGAGGATTCACCAGGGATAAGCTGGATCCGGCTCGACCGGCAGGATCAGATACCCTCCCTCACTACAGCTTTAAAAGCCCGTACCTTTAGAGGTATCCGATTCTTCGCACGAGTTGCCAATAAATTACAACAAGCTAGGAATAAGCTCCTGTCACTATCAGGCATTGTCCTCCCTCTCGCCAGTGAAGCCTGGTACTGGAAGCAGCCGCAGTATGAAGAAGCATGGAGGCATGCCTCTGCAAACCGTTACGATGCCTATCACGGCAATGATTGGGATGCCCTTCCCATTGCCGCACAGGCTGCCCGGAAGAATCATTCCGCCCTGGTGATGGACTTGCATGAATATGCACCTCTCGAGTATGAAGAGCTTCCTCTGTGGTGGATAAAAAAACGGTTCATCACATACATACTGAAAAAGTATTCACCATGGGCCGATGCTTCAATCACTGTCGCCTCTCCCATCGCAGAGAGATACCGGGATGAATTCGGCTTCTATCCGACGGTAATCATGAATGCGCCGGAGAACATTCCAGGGCTACATCACAAAACGGAAAGTTCTTCTGTCAGATTGATACACCACGGAGGGGCCAGCAGATTGAGGCACCCGGAATTAATGATTAAAACCATCGCGCAATGTGATGAACGGTACAGTCTCCACTTCATGTTCATCCATAACGAATACGTGGAAAAGCTGAAACGAACAGCAGAAGCAGTGGCTCCGGAGCGCGTATTCTTCCATGATCCTGTTCCCCCGGAGCTTATCACGCAGACCATATCGAGATTCGATGTCGGATTCTACATGCTCCCACCCACGAACTATAATAATTTGGTTGCATTGCCGAACAAATTCTTTGATTTCATCTGCGCCGGCCTTCCCGTATGTATCGGGCCCTCTCCCTCGATGGCAGGCCTTGTGGAAAACTATGGTTTCGGTGTCGTGTGCCCCTCTTTTAGCCCTTCACATATGGCCTCCTTGCTCAATCGAACCACCAAGGAAGAGTGGGCTGCCATGAGGATGGCTGCAGGTAAGGCAGCCATCGGGATAAATGCCCGTACCGAAATGAAGAAGCTTGTCCAAATTTATGAGCATGTATTGAGCAGATAGCCCTAGGATTCTTCCTATAGTCCTGGATTCGAGAAATTAGTGATTTCGCCAGCATGAAAGTCCATATACAATTCAATAAAAAGACGACCTTTATCTGCTCCATCTTTTTCCTGTCACTGCTGTGCCAGGCTGTCTTTATCTTTCAGGGACTAGATGTAAACGACATATCGCCCGAGACCTTTGCACAATTCAGGCAATTCCGGGGCGAGACATAGAGCCTATTACAAGCGATGATGGCATTTAATGCAATGATAATATTGAGTAAATATGGTAGTCTTTCTTCATCTTGTAATCCAAGGGGGAATGAAATGGGATTAAAGGAGTATGATGGGAACATGAGTTTCTTGGATCTTGAATTAAGCAAGGCACTGGGATCTTCTCGGACACAGCGGTTTTTGAAGGAGATCCATGCTGGAAATTGAAATCTTTTTATTGAAAAATTGATGATAAAATATCAATCAACCCCGCACAAACCCTTCTCGCCTGATTATGCAAAGGTCTAGTTTTACCAGATGGCTGAGATCCTCATCATCTCATTTTCGAACATAGAGACCGATCCGCGCGTGAGACGGCAGATCTCTGCCCTTTCCGGCAAACACGTGCTCACGGTAGAAGGAAGAGCCGGAGAGAGCCTGAAGGAGATTCGATTTATTCCCCTTGCTCCCCGGCGCCGGAAACTCATGGACAAGGTTCTCGGTGCATGGCTGCTCAAGACCAGGCAGTTCCAGAGATATTACTGGGGCCTTCCGGATGTCAGGGAAGCTATCCAGAAGCTTAAGGGGAAACGTTTCAACCTCATCATTGCCAACGATGTTGAATCCCTACCTCTGGCGCTACGCATAGCTGACGGGGGAAAAGTGCTTCTTGATTCGCATGAATATTCCCCATCCGAGTTTGAAGAAAAATGGTCCTGGCGCTTCTTCGCCAAAAGGCATACCACTTCATTCCTGTGTCAGGAACACCTTCCAAAGGTGAATGCCATGATGACCGTCTGCGAAGGTATAGCCGAAAAATATTCCCGGCAGTTCGGCATCTCTAAGCCTTTTGTCATCATGAATGCCCCATACTATCAGAACCTTCAGCCCATACCCTGCAAAGAGCGGTTTTCTCTCATCCATCACGGGACAGCCAACCCATCCCGGAAGCTCGAGCTTATGATAGACATGATATGTCACCTGAGTGACCGCTTCACCCTGGACCTGATGCTCATGGATGATGGTTCCGGCTACCTCGAGTATCTCAAGAAAAAGGCATCTCGGCTCCCGAGAATACGATTCATTCATCCGGTGGCAATAAACGAAATTCCCATGAAACTGAATTCTTACGATATCGGCTTGTATATACTGCCCCCGGTGAATCTCAACTCTTCCCTTGCCCTTCCAAATAAATTTTTCGAATTCGTTCAGGCAAGGCTTGCCCTGGCCATAGGCCCTTCGCCTGAGATGGCCCGGTATGTCCGGAGGTACGATCTTGGTATTGTGGCAGATGATTTTTCTCCAGAGATGCTTGCGGCTGAACTGAACCGCCTTACCCGGGAACAGGTTGACAGATTCAAGCAGAACTCCCACAAGGCATCGGAGGAATTGTGCTTTGAAGCCTCTGAAAAGGTGCTTATAGAAAACGTGAACCTGTTGCTGAAGGATTGACTATCATGTGCGGAATATCAGGATTTTTCAGCATGAAACCTATCAGAGCCGAAAGCTTACGGCTTATGAATACCCTCGTCCGCCATCGAGGGCCCGACGACGAAGGCTATGTTCTTTTCAAAGGATTGGATCAGGATCCACTCATACTCGGAGGCAGAGATACCTCTCCAGCTTGTTTTCAGTCAGCCACTGCCTATGCCCCGAAAGATATGCTGCCGGCAGGTGAGCTCGCAACACTCGGCTTGGCTCATCGCCGTCTATCCATCATTGATCTGGCAGTAACCGGGCACCAGCCCATGTGCTCAAGAAACAACCGTTATTGGATAGTGTATAATGGTGAAGTATACAATTACCTCGAATTACGGGAAGAGCTCAAGGAGCTTGGATATACCTTCATTTCCCAGAGCGACACAGAGGTTATCCTTGCTGCCTGGGAGTACTGGGGAGAATCATGTTTGAACCGGTTCAACGGCATGTTTTCCTTTGCCATCTACGATACACTGACCCAATCCATCTCCCTAGTCCGTGACCGCTTTGGGGTAAAGCCCCTTTACTACTGGGTATCACCCTCGGGGCTTGTTGCATTCGCTTCCGAAATCAAGCAGTTTACCGTGCTGCCGGGATGGAGCCCCCGCTTGAACGGCCAGCGTGCCTATGACTATCTCATATGGGGGCTCATAGACCACTCCGGAGAGACTTCATTCAAAGGCGTTTTCCAGTTGAGGCCTGGACATGTCCTCAGGATCCATCTCAATACATTCTCCCATAACAATGCCTGTCTTGTTCTTCACGAGCCGATCGAGTCTGCACCCTGGTACGTGCTTGAACCCCGGGCCTTTGAAGGGACCTTGGATGAAGCAGCAGCAGAATTCCGAAATATCTTTTCCGACGCCTTGGGGCTGCGTCTCAGATCCGACGTACCGGTGGGATCCTGCCTGTCGGGCGGGCTGGACTCATCTTCCATCGTATGCATGATGAACCGCTTACTGCTGACCCAATCGAAGCCTTTACTCCAGAAATCGTTCTCTGCATGCACCAATGAGAAGCAGTATGACGAAAAAGAATTTATCGACGAAGTCGTAAATGCAACCGGCCTGAAGTCATTTTCGGTATACCCATCATTGGACAACCTGTTTCCTTCCCTGCCCGATATCCTGTGGCATCAGGATGAACCTTTCGGATCTGCAAGCATATATGCCCAATGGAATGTTTTCGCCTTGGCATCGCAACATGGGATAAAGGTCATGCTTGACGGACAAGGAGCCGATGAGCATCTCGCTGGGTATCATACCTACTTTGCCATGCGACAGGCATCTCTGATGAAGCAGCTGCGTTTCATCCGTTTATTGTGTGATCTCAGGGCTACTCGAAGGCTTCACGGATACACGATACTCCACTCTGCCAGGGATATGGCCAGCCTCCTCCTCCCCGTTGCGCAGCGTAAGATGGTAGCAAAGATATTCCATACTTCTGACCTTGACCCTCCATGGCTCAGTCGAGATCTCATGGGCGCAGAGGCGGAGAATCCATTTTCACTAGAGCAGAGGAAACCGAGCTCTGTACTCGAGCTCTCCCTCCTGCAACTCAGAGCGACCAGTCTTCCCATGCTGCTCCACTGGGAAGATCGAAATTCTATGGCTAATTCGATCGAAGCCCGTATACCATTTCTTGATTATCGCCTCGTGGAATTTGTGCTCGGTCTCCCCGAGGAATACAAACTGAAAGATGGAATTACAAAACGGGTGCTTCGCGAGGCAATGCGCGGGATCCTGCCCGAGAAAGTCCGTCTCCGAAGAGACAAGATCGGTTTTGCTACTCCTGAACAGCTCTGGTTAAAGAACTATAATCCACAGCTGTTCCGGAACGAGCTCAGGAGCGCTGTGGATCGTTCACAGGGGATACTGTCTCACGCCGTCCTCGGGATCCTGGATGAAATGATCGACGGCAAAAGGCCTTTCAGTTTTCTCGTGTGGAGGATGATCTGCTTTGGTAAATGGATAGAGGCTTTTCATATAAGTGTATGATACGGGTAATGTATCTTTCATTTAACAATCCTGATCTCTCTCCCGGTGTATTCAGGAAAGAGCGGGAATTCTGCAATTTTCTGGGGGAAATCGGGAAAGACAATGGCTTGAAATTCAATGGCTGCTGCATCGTTGCTTCCCGGAAGAAGAAGCCCGAATCAATGGATTCCGGTAAGTATTATCACCTGAAAGAAGTCTCCTCTGCCCCCTATCGTATCTTCTCTTCCATCCCTTTGTTCTGTTCCCTGTTTCGGATTGGCCCCGTATTTTCAGAGGCGTATAGAGATATTCGATCTTTTCAGCCGGATGTAATCATATGGCGTTATAACATTACGTATGTACCAGGGATCTTTAATCCGAAAAAGATCAATCCGAAGCTGGTCCTGATAACCGAACATCAGGCGAAAGAAAACGATGAGCTCCGCATGACAAAAGCAGGCCGGATCCTTGCTCCCCTGATAATGAATAATGGTAGAAAGGTCCTACTCAATGTAAATGGGGTTATCGGGGTAACATCTGAGATAACAAAGTATGAACTCGGTCTGATCGAGAGAACAGTCCCATCATTGACCCTGACGAACAGCATAGATGTGGAACAATATCCCCTGAAAAGATTCAATACAACCAATCAGGAATCCTTAAGGCTCCTCTATGTAGGATCGCATACTGCTGACTGGCAGGGGATCGACCGTGTGCTCAAAGGCATAGCGAGATACCGTGGAGATGTGAAGATCGAACTGCATATCGCCGGCAACCTCACAGATTCTTTCCGGGAGTTCATGAAATCACTTTCCGTAGAAAATCAGGTCATTCCCCGTGGTTACCTGACAGGAGAAGAACTCGACCGGGAATTTGATCTCTCTGATATTGCAATAGGGACCCTTGGGATACATCGAAAAAAATTATCATCCGGCTCCACCCTGAAAGTTCGGGAGTATATGGCCAGAGGAATACCCTTCATGATTTCCTATGCGGATGAAGATATCTCCTCCGATCTGCCTTTTATCTTCACAGCTCCCGCTGATGACAGCGCGATTGACATGTATGAGGTTATCCGGTTCACCCGGGGCCTGTCCTTCAAATTTGGAAACGATATACCTCGGATGATGCGTGATTATGCCCTTGAATATATGGATTATCGGGCCAAGATGATTAAGCTCATTGATTTCATCAAATCAATTCATCAAAGGCAACAACCCGTATGTGCAGAATCGTAGGCATCTGGAATAAAAGCCCTTCGGTCGATCTTGAAGGGAGCTGCAGTATCTGCCGGGACACCATGATCCGAGGGGGGCCCGACGATGCCGGTATATTCATAGATAGGTCGGCGGGTATCGCCTTCGGTCATCGCAGGCTCTCCATCATCGACCTCACCCCGACGGGCCAGCCAGCCCATGTCCACCAGGAGGACAGCGTTCTACCATCTCCTATAACGGCGAGGTCTACAACTATCGGGAGATCAGGGAAGAGCTCGCAGACAAAGGGATATCGTATTCCGTGGGACCTCGGATACCGAGGTGGTGCTCAACGCCTTCGTCGGCCTGGGGGCCGTCCTGCGTGGAGCGCTTCATTGGCATGTTTGCCTTTGCGGTCTGGGACGCACGCGATAAAGTGCTCTTCCTGTTCCGCGACCGCATGGGGATCAAGCCGCTGTACTTCTATCCGCGACCGCGGCATCTTCGCCTTTGCCTCCGAGCTCAAGGCCATCCATGCATGCCCGGCATCGAGCTGCAGATCGACAGAGATGCCTCTGGGCGAGTTCTTCCACTACGGCTACATCGCTGGCCAGAGATCCATCTACCTTAAAGTCTCCAAGCTCGAACCCGGCTGCTGGATCAGGGTGAATCGAGGCGACTCGACATCGAACACCGCCGGTACTGGGATGCCTCGGAATTCTCCCGGGGCGAACCTGCCTAACGGTAATGAAGACGCATTACGGACAGGCTCGAGGAGATCCTCATCGATGCCTTCACGAAACGGCTCATCGCGGATGTACCCGTGGGCGTCTTCCTCTCGGGCGGCATCGACTCGTCTCTGGTGACCGCGATCCTCGCCAGGCATACCGACACCCGGGTCAAGACCTTCACCATCGGATTCAACGAGAAGAACTACGACGAGTCCCGCTGGGCCAGGCTGTAGCCGAGCATCTCGGCACCGAGCACACCTTGGAGATCGTCACCCCGGACCACGCAAGGAGATCCTACCCCTGTGGCCCGAGATCTATGACGAACCCTTCGGCGACATCTCCGGCATCCCCACGACTATCGTATCCCGGATGACCGCGAAGCACGTGAAGGTGAGCCTGTCTGCCGACGGCGGTGACGAGCTGTTCTGCGGCTATCACCGGTACTGGGTCATGAACAGGCTCGACAGGTTCCTCTCTCTCCTCCCCACTGCTCTGTCCCAGGACGGCCGGCAGGTATGATGAGCCGTTGGGGAGTGACAGGATTGCTTCCGCTTTCGCAGGCATCTCCCGAAACTAAGACTCCCCGCCATCAGGGACCGGATGAGGAAGCTCCAGGCCGTTCTCTCGAACTGGGAAGGGATCCGCATCGAGTGCCTACCCCTATGCCGTGGGATACTGGCTGCCCCGGGAAGTCGAGCCGTCTCACGGGGCCTACCATGACCCCAGGCCGCCCCTGGATACATCCCTCCCCCTTCATGGATGTCCATGATGCTCTGGGACATGAAATATTACCTCCCGGAAGACATCCTCACCAAGGTGGACCGGGCCACCATGTTCAACGGCCTCGAAGGCAGGGACCCGTTCCTGGACCACCGGATCGTGGAGTTTGCCCTTGCCCTTCCCCTGGAATACAAATACCGCTCCGGCGAGACAAAATACCTTCTGAAAAGGATCCTGAAGCGATATCTCCCCGAAAAGCTTTTCGCAAGGCCCAAGCAGGGCTTTGCCGTACCCGTCCACTCCTGGCTCCGTGATGACCTCATGGGGATGGTGAGGAACATCTCAACCCGGAGACACTCCGTACCCAGAGTTACATCGATCCGGACTTCGTCATGGATACGGTTCAGGGATTTCGAGCACAGCAGGGGCTCGTCGCCGTGGACCGTGTCTGGCTCCTCCTCGTATTCATGATGTTCAGGCAAAGATATGCAATGTGAGGATTTACCCATGCAAACAGGGACCGTCAAGCCCGTGAGGATACTCCACCTCATATCCACCCTGGATGTCGGGGGAGGCGAGCAGAACCTCTGCAGCCTGGTCAGCGGAATGGACAAGACCCTGTTCCGGAACATGGCTGTTTCCATGACCACCATAGGCCCGATAGGGAGACAGATCATCGGCAGCGGAGTGGAAACCCATGCGCTCAATATGGAAAAAGGCCTGCCCGATCCACGGGGCATTGCCCGCCTTGGCCGCCTCGTCTGTGCATTCGATCCTGACATCGTGCACTGCTGGATGTATCATGCAAACTTGCTGGGCTTATTCTTCGGACACAAAAGGCACCTCATCTGGAGCATACTCTGTTCATACATGGACTTGGATAAATACGGCCTGACGTATAAAATGACTGTCCATGCAGGGGCTGTCTTCTCATCGTTGCCCGGGGCTGTCCTGACGAATTCACATTCCGGGAGAGAGGTCCATAGGGCATTCGGGTATGACCCGAAAAGATGGGAAACAATACCCAACGGATTCGATACCGGAATTTACAAACCCGATCCCGAATGTCGACTGAACGTCCGGTCTCAACTGAACATTCCGCAGGACGCTGTTCTTGATCGGCCTCATTGCCCGCTTGGATGCCATGAAGGACCATCAGACGTTTTTTGAAGCGGTCCAGCTGCTTTTGAAATCCTACCCCCGAACCTTCTTCCTCCTTGCCGGCAGAGGGGTTGATAAAGAAAATCCGCAGATTCAGGAGATGATAAAAGGGATTGATAAGGCCGATCAGATTCTCCTGCTGGGAGAACGGTCTGATATCTCCAGGCTTCTTACAGCCCTGGATATCTCTTCTTCATCTTCGTACGGCGAGGGGCTTCCAAACAGCATAGGTGAATCCATGGCTGCCGGAGTTCCCTGCGTGGTTACTGATGTCGGAGACTCGGCTGTCCTTGTCGGCGACACCGGGATAGTAGTCCCCCAAAAGGACCCCCGGGCACTGTGTGCCGGTTGGCAGCGTATCATGGAGGCCGGGCCCGATTACCGGAATGACCTGGGTAAGCGTTCGAGGCAGCGCATCATGGATCAATACAGCCTGACTTCGATGGTCCGGAGCTATGAGAACTTATATAAGGAACTCATGGCAGGCCGAGACTACTGAAAAATATCCGTATCACCTGTAATCCTGCCCTGTCTCCCACCAGGGCAAGGGTGGCGATTACCCCTGCGAGTTCTCCCGTCAGGATCGCCGGAAACCCGCCTACAAAGTAGAATACCTTCCTTCCCTCCCCGTATTTTCCCATTCCCCTCACCCAGTAATACACCGAAGCATAGGGGAAGAGCGCCCAGAACCAGGCAATGAAATTGATGATGGGGACCTCCCAGATCTTCACCTCCAGAGCGGGAGCCCACACCCACCATCCGACCCTCGTGGCGACAGGGTCGAAAACCATGTCCAAGGACAACCCGATGAGGGCGCACGCCAGCCCTCTGCCCAGGGGCGCCATGGGCGGAAGAATCCTTTCCACGGCAAAGAATGCACAATAGAGCACATTCGCCCAGCCGAGCGCTGTTGCCAAGGGGGCAGGCAAGCCGGGTACGTAGAGAAGATAGCCGGGCTCCAAAAAAACTCCGAGGATGATCCCTCCGTTTTCCAGGATCATTCCGAAAAAAAGCGTCACGCCGAATACCCAGACCCAGTCCCATGGTTTGAACCAGGTGCGTGCATGCATCAGGAGGAGCCCGAACTGGGCAAGGGCGCTGAATTCATAGATGAGCCGCTGGGTACTCATATCGAGAGGCAGGGTAAGGCTGTGCACGAATGGGGTGAGATACACGATTGTCATACCCGCGGCCCAGGGGAGAAAAAACCGGGGTATCCTCTGCCCGTCATACTCGTTTTTACAGGCATACCACAGGAGTACGAGCGAGCATGCGAGCGGAAAGAAAGAGAGGTGCCCTGACGCTTTCCACCGGAGGGGATATGTGATGCAGAGCGTTATTGAGCACGCTCAATCCTATGAACCAGATGAAGAACACAGGCAGATTACGCCATATAAATCTCATGATGGCATAAGAATACCACCGGCACAGCCGGGAATCAACGATATGGACTCACGGCTGACCCGGTGGTCTGCTGAAATCCGACCTTTCCGAAAGCCGGAACCCTCAGCTCATGAGGGCGCTGAATGCCTCCCGTGCTGCCTTTACCGGTTGGGGAGATTCCATGACCCGTGCCATGAGGTAGCTCCCAACGATGACGCCGTCTGCGAAGGTGAGCATGTCTCTCACCTGCCCGGCATCCGACACCCCGAACCCTGCGCACACCGGCAGGTCCGTGAAGGACTTTGATGTCCGACACCTGCTGCCGGACCTCGGCAGGAAGGCTCGCCCTGGCACCGGTCACGCCCTTTGACCGTGACCGCATATACGAAGCCGCTGCACTGGGACACCACCTCTTTCTGCCGGGGCAGAGGCGTAGTCGGGGCGACGAGCCTGATGAGGTCGAGGCCTGAATCCCTGCACAACGCATAGATCTCGCTCCCATCCAGCGGCATGTCCGGGATGATGATGCCCTGGACGCCGCTCTCTTTGAACCGGGTCGAAGTCTCGCGGATGCCCCGCCTCATGATCGGGTTGATGTAAGACATGATGATCAAGGGGGCCTTCACCGAAGAGCTCCACTCAGTCATACGGGACAAGAGCCCGTCCATGCAGAAACCCGCCTGGAGTGCCGTATGCGAGGCTTTCTGGAGTACCGGCCCGTCCGCCATGGGATCGGAAAAGGGTATGCCGATCTCGATGGCTGCAGCACCGGCTTCGTCCAGTGCCTTCAGGATCTCCCCGGTAGTATCGAGGTCGGGAAGCCCTGCAGTGACGTAGGGGATAATCGCCTTTTCTTTCGCCCTGATCGCTTCGGTAATCATATACCCTCCTTGAGAACGGTATGCAGGTCCTTGTCTCCCCTGCCGGAGAGATTCACCACCACGGTAGCGCCCGGGTGTTCTTTTGCATACTGTTCCAGGTAACCCACGGCATGGGCGCTTTCCAGGGCGGGCGCGATCCCTTCAAGCCTGTTCAGGAGCATGAAGGCGTTCAGAGCCTGCCGATCATCCACCAGCTCGTAGCGTGCCTGTTTCGTTGATGAGAGGAAGCTGTGCTCCGGCCCCACTCCGGGATAGTCGAGCCCTGCGGATATCGAATGGGTCTCAAGGACCTGGCCGTCCTCATCCTGGAGCAGGTACGAGCGTGTCCCATGCAGGACGCCGGGAACCCCGAAACGGATGCTGGCCCCGTGCCTGGTTTTTCCGTCGCCATAGGCCTCGACGCCGATGAGCTCCACCGGATCATCCCGGAAACCCGAGAATATACCGATGGCATTGCTCCCGCCGCCCACGCAGGCAATGACCGCATCGGGAAGACGCCCGGTCTTTTCAAGAATCTGAGACCTGGATTCGATTCCGATGATCTTCTGGAATTCGCGGACTATGGTCGGATAAGGGTGAGGTCCGATAGCGGAGCCGATGAGATAGTAGGTGGTATCCACGTTCGTCACCCAGTCCCGGATGGCCTCGCTCGTGGCATCCTTCAAAGTGGCGCTCCCGGACGTGACAGGGACCACCTCGGCACCGAGGAGCCGCATGCGCTCCACATTCATCTTCTGCCTCTCGATGTCCTCGGAGCCCATATATACAGCGCAGGTAAACCCGAAGAGCGCGCAGGCCGTGGCTGTGGCGACCCCGTGCTGGCCTGCCCCTGTCTCGGCGATGATCCTCTTTTTGTTCATCCTTGAAGCCAGCAGGATCTGGCCTAAGGCGTTATTGATCTTGTGCGAGCCGGTGTGGTTCAGATCTTCCCGCTTGAGCCATACCTCGATGCCCAGGTGGTCGGAGAGCCTCTTTACGTGGGTAAGGGGCGTCGGCCTGCCCACATAATCTTTCATGTATCCGTGAAATTCGTCCCAGAATCCCTTATCCGCCGATGCAGCCGTAAACGCCTCTTCAAGCTCCACCAGTGCCGGAAGCAGCGTTTCCGGAACGTACTGGCCGCCGAATTCTCCGAAATAGCCTTTCATGCCTTTGCCTCCTGTATGAACTTCCTGATTCTTTCCGCATCTTTTATTCCGGGCGACGATTCGACCCCGGAGCTTACGTCCACCCCTGCAGGCCCTGCCTGGAGAATGGCCTGCCGAACATTTTCCGGGGTGAGGCCGCCTGCAAGGATGTAGGGGATATCATAGGGCCTCCAGGTGCCGGCCTTGCCCGTACCCGTGCTCGGATCGAACAGAATCCGGCAGGGAAACTCTTTAGGCATCGGAAGCCCGTCAAGTCTTTTAACCGCGTAAATCATCTCGAATCTTTCAAAGAGTATCCTGTGCCCGGGACTTAAAGGTACATGCAGCTGGATGGTATGAAGTCCGAGCATCTTCGCTGTTTCCAGGATGTATCCCGGATCTTCATCCATAAACACGCCGACCTTTTCAACCCCTGTTATCCTATGGATCCATGCATCCACGAGAGCGGGATCGACCCTTCTCCTGCTCCGGGTGAGCACGAACCCGATCGCATCGGCCCCCGCTTCACAGGCCGTACAGGCATCCTCATATCGCGTGATGCCGCAGATCTTCACCCACATCCGAACAGCTCCTTACGCGTCTCCTGCCTGACCATGGCCCGGCCGATGAGCGCCGCGTCATACCCGACCTTTTTCAGCTCCTCGAGCCTTCTGCCCGAGGAGATGCCGCTTTCGGCCACCTTGACCGCCCCTTTCGGAAGCAACCCGATCATCTCTTCATGCCTTTCCGGGACGACTTTCAGCGTAGTTAGGTCCCTCACGTTCACCCCCACTATTTGTGCACCTATGCGAGCAGCCTTTTCCAGCCCCTGGAGGCTGTGGATCTCTACGAGGCAGTCCATACCCAGGTCTTGGCCGCAGGCATAGAGCCTTGAAAGCTCTTCATTGGAGAGCATCTCAGTGATGAGAAGGAAGGCATCGGCGCCCAAGGATCTTCCCGAACGGATCTGCCGCTCATCCACGATAAAGTCCTTCATGAGGATGGGAAGGCTGCAGGCGCTCCTGACCTCACCAAGATATTTCATGCTTCCCGCAAAGAATGAAGGCTCAGTGAGGCAGGATATGGCCGCTGCACCAATAGCTTCGTATTCTGCTGCCAGCTCCGACGGCTTCTTCGTGATCCCCAGATCCCCTTCGACAGGGGTGGCGTACTTCACCTCCGCAATAATTGCCATGTCGTGAAGGGCGTCTTTCAATGACCGGGAAGTAGCAGGAACAGCCTGCCTGTACTGGTCCATAGCGGCTGCCCGCTGCCGGGATAACTGATACATGTGCTTCAGGAAGTCCACTACTGTCTCGCCCTCTGGAGCGCCTGGAGCGCATCACCGCTTGTGATGACCCTGGATGCTTTAAGCACGCCCTCCCGGATATCGGTCGTAGGGTCAAGCGCCATGAAGGCTGCCCCTGCATTGATCAGGATGCTTTCCAGGCAGGCCCCCTTGAAAGTCCCGCTGAATATCGCTTCGATACGCCGAGCCGATTCTTGTGGGTCCATCACCTTCAGCTCATCCATGGGCTTTGGCGTAAATCCTGCATCTTCCGGCCTGATCTGCCCTTTTTCAATCCTGCCGTCGACAAGCCTTGCATACCTGGGTGACGTCCGGATATGGATACCTCATCGAGCCCGGAATGGACCACCATGGCCCCTTTCAAGCCCAGGATCCTCAGCACCTCGATGATGGGGTCGACAAGATCCTTCTGAAAACGCCGATGACCTGATATGCCGCACCTGCCGGGTTTGTCAAGGGCCCCAGGATATTGAATATGGTCTTCATGCCGAGCTGTTTCCTGGCCGGCATGGCGTACTTCATGCTCGGATGGTATCTCGGGCGCGAACATGAAGGCAAAGCCCCTTCCTTCAACGCTTTCGCCGCCTCGTCCGGGGTCGAGATCGATGGGCACGCCCGAGCGCCTCGAGGCAATCGGCACTGCCGGACGAGGAGCTGACCGATCGGTTTCCGTGCTTTGCCACCTTGTGCCCTGCGCCGGCAAGGACAAAGGCCACGGCCGTGGAGATATTGAAGGTCGATGCGCCGTCCCCGCCTGTTCCGCAGGTATCCACGACGTCGAAATCCACGTGACGCCTGCAGAGCCTTGTCCCGCATGATGCGGGCCGCAGATGCGATTTCCGAAGGCCTCTCGCCCTTTGCCCGCAGCGCTATGAGAAATCGCTCCGATCTGGATATCGTTGGCCTGCCCGACATGATCATGTCAAAGGCCTTTTCCATTTCGTCTTCGCTCAAATCTTGTCCGGAAATGAGCTTTTCGATGAAATCTTTCATACGCCTCCTTTGTTTTCTGCAATGAAATTGTCTCATAATATCGTCTCCATGTTCCGTGGCGATGGATTCCGGATGGAACTGGACGCCGAAGAGCGGGAAACTGTTCATGCCTGCATGCCCATGATCTCACCGTCATCCGAAACGGCACATACACGGATCCCGCCGGGAAGCGTAGCCTCTGTCCACGGCCAGCGAATGGTACCTGACCGCACGGAACCCTGGGGAAGCCCGTCGAAGAGATCTGTGCCGTCATGGCTGATGGGGGAGAACTTTCCGTGCATGACCCTGTCTGCATGGACTATCCGGCCGCCGAAGGCCTCCGCGATGCACTGATGCCCGAGGCACACCCCGAAGATGGGAATTTCCTGATAGAATCCGTTTGATCACCTCGACGCGATATCCCTGCTGATTTCGGCGAGCCCGGCCCCGGCGAGATGATGATCCCGGAGGGGACATCTCTTCGATGGCATTCGATGTCGATCGCATCGTTCCGGTATACCGCCAACCTCTTCGCCCATGGACTCGAAACCCTGGACCAGGTTGTAGGTAAAAGAGTCGAAATTGTCGATCATGAGGATCATGCCATGCCTCCCAGGGCCGTGCTCAAGACCCTCAGCTTGTTGTCGATCTCCCTGAGCTCGTTTTCGGGCACCGAGTCCCAGACGATCCCGGCCCCGGCCTGTACGAAGAACTTCCTGTCCCTGATGAAGATCGTGCGGATGGCGATGCCCGTGTCGATGTCGCCGTTGAAGGACAGGTAGCCCACTGCACCTGCATAGGGCCCCCTGCACATGCCCTTCGAGTTCGTCGATGATCTCCATGGCCCTCACCTTGGGGGCCCCGGAAACCGTCCCTGCCGGGAAGCACGCCTTGAGGACATCGGTGTTCGCTCAGCTCAGGCCTCTTCTCCCCCTCCACACAGGAGACGATGTGCATGACATGGGAATACATCTTCACGATCTCCCGGGATGTGACCTTCACGCTCCCGGGCCTGGAGACCCTGCCCACATCGTTTCTCGCCAGATCCAGAAGCATCAGGTGCTCGGCCCGCTCCTTTCCGTCTGTCATGAGATCTGCGGCAGGAGCTTTCATCCTCCTCCTCGCTTTTTCCCCTGGGCCTGGTGCCGGCAATGGGAAGCGAGGTGATGGTATCACCCTTGAGCTTGACCATGACCTCGGGAGACGAGCCGACGAGCGTCACATCCTCAAAGTTGATGTAGAAGAGGTAGGGCGATGGGTTGATGTGCCTGAGGCGCCGGTAGGTGTCGAAGGGATCGCAGGATGCATCGAGCTTGAGCCTGCGGGAGAGCACCGTCTGGATGATCTCGCCGTCTCTGATGTACTCTTTTGCCTTGCCCACGGCATCGATGAAGTCCTGTTTCATCCAGAGAGGCGGACTTGATAGTGCACCGGGAGCGGCACTTCGGCGGCAGGCATGTGCGGCTTCGAGAAAAGAGAGTCTTCGATGGCCGAAAAGGCCTCTTGCGCCCGGCATGAGGCTTTTTCATCGCTGATCCCGGGGTATGGGATGGTATGGATGAGGGAAACGGACTGCTTGAGATGGTCGAACACCATGAGGGTGTCGACTAACCCGAGCTCGGACGTCCGGGAACCCGGACGGGATCGGCCGGTCGGGGAAGCCTCTCGATGCCCTCGTACCAGATCATACCCAAGATACCCGACATACCCCCCGATAAAGGGAGGCAGACCGTCCTGTCAAAGGAGAGATCGCTTCCCCGAAGAGGCATCCTGGACCAGGGGTCGTCCTCTTCGTGGATGGTCAGGATCTTGGGCTCTGAAAACCTGCCGAGAAAGCTGTACGATCCGGGGATGGACTCCAGCAGAAACCCCTGCCCTTCACCCACCACTGCCCAGTAGGTCTGCACCGGGGTGAGCGTATCGCAGGCAAGCCTCTTCTTGATCTACTACGCCCCGGTCCTTTGACGTCCCGGAAAATCCGAATCGTTTCCATCTCGTCCCCTTTCCGAATAAAAAAAGCGGCAAGCTTATCTTAAGAAGCTTGCCGCTTTCCAACTGCTTGACCAATCAGAATTACTCTAGGGCAAACCTCCAACCGCACCATCTCTTCTGATTCGCCACCACCAGCGGGTAGTCAGGATAGTGAATGGTGGGAGGTAAGTATTCATAATATGTTTCTATATATAGAAACGATGCCTGTGTCAATGCTTTTTTTATCTCACATCCCCCTCACAGGAAAAATAACGTCTGAGAGGAGCGACATCGCCTTGATTTCTCTTTCCTTTCAGTGGTATCATTGCTTGAGATCACGGAATCACCATATATTCATACCTGTATACTTGGGGAGGAACTATGAACGATAACATTATCTCTCTGGACCGATTCATCATGAGTGAACAGAGCCGTTATGGAGGCAAGGGCGATTTCAGCTCCATCTTGAGCCAGATCGTATTTGCAGCCAAGGTGGTGTCTGCCCAGGTCGCCCATGCAGGGCTCATCGAAGACATCCTGGGAAGGACCGGCCAGAAGAATGTCCAGGGCGAAGAGGTCCAGAAACTCGATGTATATGCCAATAAAGTCTTCATCAACGCGCTCAACTACATCGGTAAGGTATGCATCATGGCCTCCGAGGAAGAGAAAGAATTCATCGCCATCCCCAAGGAGCACCCGAAGGGGGACTATGTAGTCATGTTCGACCCCCTGGACGGCTCATCAAATATCGATGTCAACGTATCCATCGGAACGATCTTCGGCATCTACAAGCGCGCTTCCGACGGCGAGGACGGCATCCTGGATGACTGCCTCCAGCCGGGCTGCAAGCTCTTCGGTGCAGGCTACATCATCTACAGCTCCAGCCTGAATCTCGTATATACGACAGGAAACGGGGTTAACTGCTTCAGCCTCGACCCGAGCGTGGGCGAGTTCATCCTTTCCCATCCCGATATCAAGATGCCCTCCCGGGGAAAGATCTACAGCACCAACGAAGGCAACTGCACCTACTGGAAAAGCGGAACCCGCGAATACATCGACTATCTCAAGTCAGAGAAGAACAAGACCAAAAAGCCCTATTCATCGCGCTACATCGGCTCTCTCGTGGCGGATTTTCACCGGAACCTCCTCAAGGGCGGGATCTTCCTCTATCCCGAAGACACTAAGGACCCGAAAAAGCCCACCGGCAAGCTCAGGCTCCTTTATGAGGCCAACCCGCTGGCATTCGTTGCCGAGCAGGCAGGAGGATATGCTTCCACAGGGTACGAGAGAATCCTTAATATTAAGCCCACATCGCTGCACCAGCGGGTCCCCCTCATCATAGGCTCGAAAGAAGATGTGCTCGAATACGAGGAATTTGCTAAAAAAAACCTTTAAACTTAAAAAAACGCTTGAAAGAAAACACAGAAGAGGAGAGCGTGTATGAGCAAACCAGCGGATTTCAACAAAGTGCTTGAAATAGGCAGGCCGCCGAACATAAAAAGGCTGTTCCCGAACTCCAAGGCCCTGATCGTGAGCGGCAAAGTCATTGACCGTGCCATGCTCAAAAAAGGCCGTGCCATGACCATGGCGGCAAACGGCAGGAACAGCTCCGTTATCAGGGCCGCGCTGAAAGCCGCACAGCGGGCAAATGCAGCCATCATCATCGAGATCGCCAAGTCCGAGAGCGATTACTGCCTGCAGAATATGTGGAACCTCGCACAGTATGTGGATGCCTTCTGCAATGAGCTCGGCATCACCGTTCCAGTGGCTGTCCATGCCGATCACTTCGGCCTCAAAAAGCCCATCGAGGTGGAAAAAGCCAGAGTGGATATCCCCTCCATGTTCGATGCAGGGATCACCTCGGTTGCCGTTGATGCCTCCCATATGCCCGAAGAAGAAAATCTGCTCGCCAATATCGAGCTGAGCACTTACATCCCCTCCTGGGCAGGATATGAAACCGAAGTGGGTGAAATCAAGGGGAAGACAGGCCTTTCCACCCCGGAAGAGGCGCTCTTTCTCATCCAGGGATTGAATGCCCACGGCATCTTCCCTGACTGGATCGCGCTCAACAACGGGACAACCCACGGCATCGAAGAAAGCGATGCCGGCATTCAGGTGGAGCTGACCAGGGAAATCCACGAGGCCCTGGCAAAGTACGGGGTATCGGGCGCCCAGCACGGCACCTCGGGCAACAGCATGGAGCGCCTCAAGCGCATCGCCACCGAAACCAGGACCACCAAGGCCAATGTCGCCACCGCCCTGCAGATGATATCCTGGGGCGTAAAGGTCAATCCGTACGGGAATGCCCTCCTCGATGAATCCGGAAACTTCATCAAGCTCCCCACCCATGGGGTAAGCGAAGAGCTCTGGCAGGAGATGGTTGCCTATGCCGATGGTAAATCACTGAAGAAAGGCGACTACAAGAAGCTCAACCTGCCCTTCGAGAAAAGGCTCCTCGCTCAGCCGAGAGCCATTCGGGAGAGGATGGAAAAGGGCGTGGAGGATTTCATCCATGACCTCCTGGCCAACTATTTCAATGCCTCGGACACTGCACCGCTCGCCATGGAAGCCATCCTGGAAGCAGGATCCCATGATATGGGTCCCAAGGCAAAAAGGATCGAAGACCCCGATGAGTGGACAAAAGACAAGATCATCGAGCGGGCCAAAAAGTTCAAGAAGGAACAAGCCGGCCCGAAAGGAAACTACGAAGACTGATGTTTCCTTATCCATCAATGGTCTTGACGATTTTTGAATTATGTGGCAAGAACTCTTTCACTTTTTGATTCAGGAAGGAATACAATGGCACGAGTAACAGTTGAAGATTGCTTAGAAAAGGTGCATGACCGCTTTTCGCTTGCAATAGCAGCATCGAAGCGCACCAAACAGCTCATGAAAGGAGCCCCGACTCTTTCCAAACGTAAAGAGAACAGGGCTGTCGTAACTGCCCTGAGAGAACTTGCGGAAGGGAAGATATCACTGAACGAGAAATCATGACAAAAAAGGATTACTACGAAATCCTTGGAATAGCACGGTCGGCTTCTGCAGAAGAGATCAAGAAGACATACCGGCAGCTTGCAATGAAATACCATCCGGACAGGAATCCCGGAGATCACGAGGCGGAGGCCAAGTTCAAAGAGGCTGCCGAAGCGTACGAAGTCTTGAGCGACACTGAGAAAAAGCGCATATACGACCAGTACGGCCATGAAGGCCTTCAGGGAAGCGGCTTCCAGGGATTCTCCAATTTCGACGACATATTCAGCAGCTTCTCGGATATCTTCGGAGATGTCTTCGGTTTTTCCGGCGGCAGGAGATCGCAGAGAAGAAGGCCTTCGCGCGGATCCGATCTGCGTTACGACATGGCCATCTCTCTGGAAGAGGCTGCCAAAGGCACCGAGATCGAGCTGGATATCCCCAAGAGCGAAACCTGCGACCGCTGCAACGGCAGCGGCGCCGAACCGGGCACTTCCCCGGAAACGTGCGGCGTCTGCGGAGGGAAAGGCCAGGTATACCGTACACAAGGGTTCTTCACCATATCCACCACCTGCGCCCATTGCCGGGGGACCGGAAAGGTGATTTCCAAACCATGCAAAACCTGCAGGGGCTCAGGAACCATTACCCGGAAGAAAAAGATCAAGGTGAAAATCCCGCCCGGGGTAGATGCCGGTGCAACCATGCGCATCACCGGAGAGGGAGAAGCCGGGGATATGGGCGGCCCTACCGGCGATCTCTACGTTTTCATCGATATCAAGCCCCATGAAACTTTCATCAGGCAGGGCGACGACCTGTATATTGAAACGAATATCTCCTTTGTCCAGGCAGCGCTCGGGACCTCCATCAAGGTCCCTACCCTCGAGGGCGAGACAGACCTGGAAATCAAGCCGGGAACCCAGCCGAACGAGATCTATACGGTCAAAGACAAGGGGATAAAGCATCTGAGGTCCCATGGGAGCGGTTCGCTCAATGTGGGAATACGGGTTGAGATACCCAGAAAGCTCTCCAAGGAACAGCAGCAGATCCTGCAGGAATTCGCCAAGGCTACCGGCGAGAACGTGAAGAGTCCGTCAAAGAAGAAGCTGTTCAATTTCTAAAGGTAGTGTCAACCTTCATCCTTGAGTATACGGGATGGGTCGGTTCTTAAGCTCTCGATCTTGTTCTGGAATTCTTCCGTTGGCTTTACCCCTGACTGCCGAAGCATATGCTCTGCATGAAGCCCGATATTCCGTGAGTCCTGGAGAAAGCTCTCCGAATGCCTGGCACTCGGGTCATAGGAATTAAGCCTGCTGAATGGGACTGGTGATAGTTGGTTCTCGAGATGATGCGCTTCAAGTCGGCTGAACCGCACGCTTCGCAGGCGAGTCCCTCCGGGTCTTTGAAACCCTGTACGAGCAGCCCTTTCACGGTTCCACAGGCAAGGCATTTATATTCATAGATCGGCATGGCTCCCCTTCTGCGCACAAAAAGTCTGCTGAAACGAATGAGGGGCAGGATCCATCGAGCATCTATCAGGATCCCTGCCCTTTCGCATCTTTAATGCTTGTCTCCCTTTACCTCTTCGAACTCCGCCTCCACGACGTCTTCATCCGGCCGTTTCCCTCCTGCGCCGCCTTGTGCTCCGGCCTGGGCTCCGCCGGGCCCGCTGCCCGCAGCCTGCGCATAGATCACCTCGGCGAGCTTGTGGGAAGCAGAGGTCAGCGTTTCGATCTTCCGGTTGATCTGGTCGACATCATCGCTCTTCATGGCATCCTTGAGATCTGCCAAGGCGTTCTCGATGCTTGCCCGGGTCTGGGCATCGACCTTGTCGCCGTGCTCTTTCAGCGTCTTGTCCGTAGTATAGACCAGGGAATCCGCCCTGTTCTTCGCTTCTACCAGGGCCTGGCGCTTCTTGTCTTCGGATTCGTGCTCTTCCGCCTCGTGGATCATGCGGTTGATATCCTGCTCGTTCAAGCCGGAAGAGCTCGTTATCTTGATGGACTGCTCCTTGCCGGTCGCCTTGTCTTTGGCCGAGACATGAAGAATGCCGTTGGCATCGATGTCGAAGCTCACCTCTATCTGCGGGATGCCGCGCGGCGCCGCCGGGATCCCCACCAGATCGAACTGTCCGAGGAGCTTGTTGTCGTTTGCCATGGGCCTCTCGCCTTGGAACACCCTGATGGTAACGGCGTTCTGGCTGTCCTCCGCTGTTGAGAACACCTGGGTCTTTTTCGTCGGGATCGTGGTGTTGCGCTCGATGATCTTCGTGAACACGCCGCCCAAAGTCTCGATGCCTAAAGAGAGCGGGGTAACATCGAGCAGAAGCACATCCTTGACTTCTCCGCCCAGCACGCCGCCCTGGATGGCTGCCCCGATTGCCACGACCTCATCGGGGTTCACTCCCTTGTGAGGCTCTTTCCCGAAGATCTCCCTCACCTTTTGCTGGACCTTGGGCATACGTGTCTGCCCGCCCACCAGGATGACCTCGTCGATATCGTTCGTGGACATTCCTGCATCGCTCATTGCCTTTCTGCAGGGTCCTTCGAGTTTTGAGATAATGTCTTCCACCAGGGATTCGAGCTTGGCCCTGGTCAGCTTCATATTGAGGTGCTTCGGCCCTGACTGGTCGGCGGTGATGAAGGGCAGGTTGATCTCGGTCTCCATCATGGATGAGAGCTCTACCTTTGCCCTTTCCGCAGCTTCCTTGAGGCGCTGGAGGGCCATCCTGTCCTTGCTCAGGTCGACCCCGGTCTCCTTCTTGAATTCCGCGACCAGGTAATCGATGATCCGGTTGTCGATGTCCTCGCCCCCCAGATGGGTGTCGCCGTTGGTGGACTTCACCTCGAAGACGCCGTCCCCGATCTCGAGGATGGAGATGTCGAAGGTCCCTCCGCCAAAGTCGAATACCGCGACCTTTTCTTCCTTTTTCCTGTCGAGGCCGTAGGCAAGGGCTGCCGCCGTGGGCTCGTTGATGATGCGCTTCACCTCGAAGCCGGCGATCTTTCCTGCATCCTTTGTCGCCTGGCGCTGGGAGTCGTTGAAATAGGCAGGAACCGTAATAACGGCCTCTTCTATCTTCTCTCCGAGATATGCCTCGGCGTCCATCTTCAACTTCTGGAGGACCATGGCCGATATCTCGGGCGATGCATATTTGCGGTCTTCAACGCTGATGGCTGCATCACCGTTATCGGCCCTGACGATCTTGAAGGGCATGATTCCTTTATCCTTCTGGACCTCGTCATCTTCATACTTTCTTCCAATGAGCCGCTTTATCGCAAAGAGAGTATTCTCTGAATTTGTTATGGCCTGCCGTCTGGCAACCTGCCCCACGAGCCTTTCTCCGCTGCTGGTAAATGCGACCACGGAAGGTGTCGTCCGCGCTCCTTCAGCGTTTGGTATGACCTTCGGTTCACCACCCTCCATGATAGCCATGCAGGAAAAGGTGGTTCCCAGATCAATTCCTAAAATCTTTCCCATGCTTCTCCTCCTTGTAATTTTCTCCTATTGTCAGCTTGAAACTGTCACCTTCGCTGGTCTCAATACCCTGTCATGTACCATGAATCCTTTTTCGAGTCTCTCTCACTACCATCCCTTTGGGCACATCTTCCTTCTGCTCCTGCATCATGGCTTCATGGTACCTGGGATCAAAGGGTACATCATGTGTTTCTATAGGTTCCACCTGGTGTTTTTTCAAGGTTTCAAGAAACAATTTTTCCGTCATCTTTAACCCTTGAATGAACTGTTCATCATCGGGATGCCTTTCGATCGCCGTGTGGATCGACTTCTCGATGGCATCGTATACAAGGAGAAAATCCTTCAGCAGCTTTTCCGTCCCGTACTTGATAATGTCCTGCCTTTCCCGGGCAAAACGCTTCCTCATATTATCCATCTCGGCGCAGGAACGCAAGTATCGGTCCTTGTATTCCTCCGCCTGCACCTTGAGCTCGGTAACTTCGTCAATGCATCCCGGGGCTTCTTTTACTTCTCCTTCGCGGGACTCGGGTCTCTCATCAACTCCCTGTTCATCTCTCTGTATCGTATCTTTTCTTTCTTCCTCCATCCTACACGTCCTCCAATAGATCGCTCAATATTTTGGCCATGTATCCCACCAGAGGTATGACCCGTGAGTAATCCATCCGGATCGGGCCGATCACGCCTAGTGATCCCACAGGGACATCCCTGCGGCAGTATCCGCTTGCAACCAGGCTGAAATCGTCCATACCCAAATGCTCCATATCCTCTCCCAGCAGGACCTTTACCCCCGGGATTTCGAGAACCCTGTTGAGAATGCGCACGATCTGCCCTTTGTCTTCAAAGGCGTTGACGATCTCTCTGAACCTGTCGAGATCGGCCATCTCAGGGCTGTTGAAAACGCTCTGTTTGCCCTGAATGTAGATATCCGGCGAGCCTTCAACGCCTTTCGAGGGCCGTCATGCCCAGACTGACTGCCTGTTTTACCAGATGATGTCGAACCTTGCCTTTTCGCTCGACATCTCCTTGACGAGCTGTCCCTCATCTCATGGATGGTAAGGTCCGCATAAGTCTCATTCAGGTAATTCGAGTACTTGACCAGGAGGTCCTGGGATACATCTTCTCCGTAGACGATATGATTGTAAACCATTCCTGCCCTGCTCACCAGATATCACCAGGATCCTGCTTTCATCGAGCCTGACGAAATCGATGCGCTTGAACAGGAAGGTCTCCAGCTTGGGCAGGATGACGATCGAGGCATTCCGGGATATCTGGGAAAGCAGGCTGGATGCCTCCCGGAGTGTTTCCTTGACATCCCCCATGGCCCGTGGCCATGTGACGGGAGATCATGATTCTTCTCCCCCTTGGGCAATGCCTGGATCTCCATGATTTCGCTCAGGTAATAGCGGAACCCTTCCGGTGTCGGGATCCTCCCGGCAGAAATATGGGGCTGGTACAGCAGCCCCATCTCCTCGAGATCGGCCATGACATTGCGGATCGTTGCCGGAGAAAGGGCGAGCATGTACTTCCGGGCTACGATCCTTGATCCCACCGGCTCTCCGGTCTATACGTACTCCTGAATGATTGCACCCAGTATGCTTTTATCTCGTTCGCTAAGTGGTACGTCATTAATCTTAGCACTCGCTTACCTTATCTGCTAACAATGTTTATAGAGTCTCTCAGCATTGATGTCAATATACAAACAGTTTACCGCCATTGCCCGGCTTCCGGAGGCATGGCCATTCTCATGAACATCGGTGCAAAATGTTCGTAACCGGTTTTTCTGATCAAAATCCCTGGACAAATGACAGGAATTTGATATTACATGAGGCATCGAAGTCCATGGGATAATAATATCTTTGAACCAAGGCCGTGTAAAGAGGAACCATTCATGAAGGAACAGATCGAATCGCTGCTTAAGGAAACACTCGCTTCCCTCGATAAAAGAAGGCGCTATCCCGGACCTGCGATCTCGAATCGGTATCGGTAGCACCCCTTCCAATAAGGAGTTCGGCGATTTCGCACGAATATCGCCATGGTGATGGCATCCAGGCAAAAAGACCCCCCGGGAAATCGCAGGCATCATCAAGCAGCGCCATGGAGACGCCTGTCAGAGATCTTCGACAAGGTCGAGATCGCAGGCCCGGGTTTCATCAATTTCCATGTTATCCCGCCATGTGGGTGCGCGAGCTGAATACCGATATTCATTGCTCAGAACACCGGACATTACGGTAAGAGCGACTTACGGCGAGGGGAAAAAGGTTCAGGTGGAGTTTGTCAGCGCCAATCCCACCGGCCCTCTCCACGTGGGCCACGGCAGGGGTGCTGCCGTGGGTGATACCCTGGCGAGGATACTGATGCCGCAGGGTTCGATGTCGAGGCCGAATACTATATCAATGATGTCGGCAACCAGATGAACATCCTCGGCCTCTCGGTCCTCTGCAGGTACCGGGAGCTCTTCGGCCAGGGGGACCCTTCCCGGAGAACGGCTACCAGGGAGACTATATCCGGGATATCGCCCGGCCAGGCTTCAGATCCATCCGCGGCGAGGCACTCCTGACCATGGATGAGAAAGAGGCAGTGCCGATCTGCAGGGAATATCGCCTCCGCATACATCCTGAACGGCATCAAGGAAGACCTGGAACTGTTCAACGTGCATTTCGACAACTGGTTCGGCGAATCGTCCCTGTACAGGGATAACAAGGTTGAAGACACGATGGGATTCCTTGAAAGGCAGGATCTCAGTTATGAAGAGGACGGCGCCCTCTGGTTCAGGACCTCCCGGTTCGGTGACGAGAAAGACCGGGTGCTTGAGAAAGCAGGATGGTTCGCTCACCTACTTTGCCCCGGATATCGCATATCACAAGGACAAGCTGACAGGGGCTTCAAGAAAATCATCGACATCTGGGGAGCCGATCACCACGGCTATGTCCCGCGAATGAAGGCCGCCATTGAGGCTCTGGGAGCGAAAAGCGAGACCGTTTCCATGCACTCGCTGATCCAGCTCGTCTCCCTTGTCAGGGAAGGCCAGCCCGTGTCCATGTCCACGCGGTCGGGCGAATTCGTCACGCTTACGGGAGATCATCGACGAGGTGGGCAAGGATGTCTGCCGGTATTTCTTCATGATGAGCAAAAGCGATGCCCAGCTGGTGTTCGACCTCGATCTCGCAAAGAAGAAGAGCGACGAGAATCCGGTATATTACATACAGTATGCCCATGCCCGGATATGCTCCATCCTCAAGAACGCCGCGTGCCCAGGGCCTACTCCCGATGTTGCGCAGCTCGAAGAAGGTCTGCTCACCAAAGGCGACGATCTCGAACTCATCAAGATCATCGCAACGTATCCGGATGTGGTCGTATCCTGTGCAGCAGATCTCGAACCGCACCGGATATCTTTTTATCTCCTTGAGCTTGCAACTGCTTTTCATCGGTTCTATAATAAGAACCGCGTGATATCAGACGATGCGAAAGTAACTGCGGCAAGGCTGATTCTGATCGCTTCGGTGAAGCAGGTACTGGCGAATGCACTACACATCATGGGCATCGATGCACCTGAGAGCATGTAGGTGGGTATGGTAAGAAAGCGTAAGCATAGCAAAAAACAGTCCCTCCCCAAAAACATCGCCTTGCTCTTCCTGTCCTTGGGCATCCTTGCCGGGGCGAGCCTTCTCTTTTCCACGATCAATGCCCGGCCCGAGTATTCCTACGACCCCCTGGAAACGAAACTGAACAAGCTCGTATCAAAAGGCCCGGAGAAAAGCGCGGTCGAGGGTGAGAAGGAAGCGCCGCAGAAGAGTTCTGCAAACAGCTTTGAATACTCCTACTGGGACATCCTCCTGCTCAAGGATAAAAGCCAGTCTTCGTCCGGTGAGAGTTTCAGCGTGCAGATCGCTTCGTTCAAATCCCTCGAGGCAGCAAAGCAGTACGCAGCCGAGCTCGAAGGCAAAACCCACCTGCGGTGCTTGGTCGATGACAACAGCCGGTGGTATATCGTGAGATGGGGAAATTTCCATACCCGTGAAGTGGCCGAAAGGTACTGCGGCACGCTCAGCAGCAGGCTCCAGAAAGAATGCGTCGTGGTGAAGCTGTAAAAGACTGATCGGCCTTTAAGCCCGGATCAAACGGCTGCACCCTTTCCCTAGCTCGTAGGGTTCTCCTTCAGTTTGGGCAGGAACACCGTAAAGGTTGTTCCTGCATCCGGCATACTCTCCACAGCAACGGTCCCGTTATGGTCTTTTATGATCCCGTGCACGACCGATAAACCCAGACCTGCACCCTCACCATCTCCTCTGGTCGTGAAGAAAGGTTCGAAAATATGTTCTATTGCCTTTTCATTGATGCCTTGCCCTGCATCACGAACCTTGATCCGGATATAAGACCCGGCGGCAAGATCGGGCGACACCCGTACGGCTGATTCTGCATCTATGTTTTCGGTGCCGAGATCCACTTCCAGAATTCCTCCCTGCTTTTCCATGGAATACCCTGCATTACTGCCCAGATTAATCAGGACCTGCTTGATTTGCGTTGCGTCTGCAAGGGTCATGGCTTTATCTTCATCGATCCGGGGACGGATCTCGATGGTACTCGGCAAGGATGCCCTGAGGAAGTTCAAAGCTTCCCGTACGATGGGCACGACATCTATTGGCTTTTTTCTCTGGGGAGTCCGTCGGCTGAACGTAAGGAGATGCCTTACCAGATCTATCCCCTGATGAGTTGCCTTGAGCATCTCTTCCAGAATAGGATAGGACGGGTTCTGGTTTCCCAGGTCTTCCATGAGTATCTCCGTGTCGATCAAAATAGGGGTAAAAGCGCTTTTTAGATTATGGGCAATGCCTCCTGCCAGATTGCCGATAGCTTCCATCTTTTGTACCTGGAGAAGCTGCTGCTGGAACCGTATCTCCTCAGTAATATCCTTGGCCAGAAACACATAATTGATGATTTCGTTCTGTGCCCCGAACACCGGCGATACAGTGAGGTTCACCTCGATGAGTTCACCTGATGCCCTCTTCCTTTTCTGGTGGCCGCTCCACGCCTTTCCTTCTTTCTTAACCCTTCGGATTATCTCCTGATAGGTATTGTCGATAAAAAAGCTTTCAAGAAAATATACCGGTTTATTGATCAGTTCCTGTTTCTGAAATCCGCTGATATTCACATAGGCGGGATTTACGTATTCGATTTCCCATTGCTGGTTGAGGATCATGATCCCTTCGTCGGCCTGTTCGATGGCACTGGCCAGGCGCAGGAGGTCCTGCTCCATCTTCTTGCGGGCACTGATATCGATCCCGATGCCGATCAACGAGCCGTCCGAGAGGCGGACATTTGCCCAGGAGCTATGCATGAGCTTCCCCGAGCGCGTGGTCAGCTCAAGGTCTTTCCATCCGGGCCTTGCATTCATCATGGATTCCCAAACGCCTTTGCGGTAAATGGGATCGGGGAAAATAGCCGCCACGAGGTTCATGCTCCGGGCTTCTTCCAGAGACCATCCGGCAAGCCGCTCGAACTCCCTGTTTACCAGTCTGACAGTCCCAGGAGGATCGTAGAAGGTCAGCATGACAGGGATATTATCGATGATCGTCAGCAGGAGTTCCTTTTGTTCCTCCAGCCTCCGGCTCGCCTGCTGTAAATTTTTTGTCCGCTCCTGAACCCGCTGCTCAAGATCCTCATTGGACTTTCTCAGGGACTCCTGCGCATTCTTGATCTCAGTGATATCTTCAAAGAAAACGGTGACCCCTTCACGGGTAGGCAGGCACCGGAAATGAAGCCAGAGGGGCTGCGGCTCTGCATAATATGAATCAAAGCTTACAACCGCACTATCCTTGCGGGTAAGGTCAAGCTCTTCGGAAAGCTGCCTTGCAAGAGGGGCCGGAAGGAAGTCCCAGATCAGCCTCCCTTCAAATTCTTCACTCGGCATCTGGAGAATTTCCCGTGCCGGAGGGTTTGAATAGGTAAGATGTGAAGAGTGATCAATGCGTATAACCCCCATATCCAGCTTATCGAAGATCTCAATCGTCTCACAGACCGGGTCTGCTCTTACCGTCTCATTGTGCACGTGATGTTCTTTGTCTTGCATAACTATGCCTCTTTCCTTTGCTGTTTTACAAGTGGCCTCCCGGAAGAAAGGTATTACAAAACGACACCACCGGTAACCCAGTCATTTTCTTCCCGACCGATCACATTACCGTGCACTGCCGACAAGGGCTCACTCATCAAGGCTGCGTATACGTTCGAATACCCTGCAGTACTATTTTGATGACCATGACGAAACAAAGGATGCATATTCATGCATCGGGCTGACCCGCTTGCATTGAGATACGCTTATTCAGGGATATACTATATGATTAATGCTTGAGGATCATATCATTCAAAAAATAATTGAAACGTGGTCCTTGGATCAGGCTCACCCGCTTCAGGAGAAAATCTATAACCCCCTGCCCCCCTTCAACCAGATAAAGAAAGTCGTTGAAATTGCATTTCTCGCAAGCCTTGAAAGAGAAGAAGGGCGCCCTATCCGCTTCGCTCTCGTTATGGCAGATCCTGAAATCGGAGGGAGATCGAGCATGGTGAAGAGGCCTCCGGAATATCTCCTCCACCTCAAAAACCCACTGCCCCTGACCGTAGATTCGATAGCCAAGCTGGCCCCGGCCCTCGACCCCACCGTCAGTGCCATGGCTGTCGGACCAGCGACCGCCGGAGACGAACTGACTATCTGGGGCATCTTTACGTTCTCTCCCACCTCGTCACGTTTCAACGAAATCCCCCTGTGGGTTTACGGAGAGCTCGCCTATCGGCCTGACCTGTTCACCGTATATGCCAATAATGCCGGATCGCTCCTGATTGCGCGCCACCATAATCAGATCGGGCGCATCCTGAATGGAGAATTTGCCCCGGCGACACCCTCACCCTTCACCGTGAAATCTCTCGGCCATTACATGATAAACTGTGTCCGTGACCATGCACTGCATGTCAAGTACGGCGATTCATACTGGCGGATTTACCGGGATGCTGTTGAATTGCTCCTTTCAGAAGCAGCGGCACGGGGGCACGGTTCAATTTTCGTCCTGCTGCCTTCTGAAAACTTGCGCATTCGCCATTTCATCCCCCGTTTCAGTTTTCATGAAAAGACCAGCATCCAGTATCTGCTGGAGCCGCTTCTCCAAAATGATCTCGATGTGGCGACCAGCATTGCAATGAGAAAGGCCATCGTGGAAAGAATAAAGTTTCTTGCTCAGCTAGGGACGATAGACGGAGCAGTGATCCTTACCACAGAGCTGAACCTTATATGCTTCGGGGCCATGCTTTCTGCACCTCAATGGCCCGGGCCCATCATCACCGGCCCGGACGGGTTTGGGGAAGGAGGAGGAGAAATGCTGGATCCATCACGGCTCGGTACACGCCACAACTCTGCAATGACCTTTGCTGGTGCATACGATGACAGCCTGGTTTTTGTTATTTCCCAGGATGGGCCCGTGAGAGCGTTTGTCCTTGGGGAAGACCACACTCTCTTGTACTGGCCTGACTGCAGCGTATCAATGTCTCTGTAGAACATTTCCCCAGCAGGATTTATGAAATAAGATTTGACTGTTATTTCAATAACCGGTATCTGAAAAGCCTTAAAATGATTTCTGGGCGGAGAATAGCCGGCTGATCATGAAAAAATACTCGGATACAGGGAGCCATGGGCCTTCGGTGATGCACGTTGTGGGTGCCAGGCCCCAGTTCATCAAGCTCGCTCCTGTCGTGCAGGCGTGTAAAGATCTCGGGATACCTTACAAGGTCCTCCATACCGGACAGCACTATGACTACACCATGTCGGATGTGCATTTCGATACCCTGAAGCTCGATAACCCCGACTATCACCTGGGGATAGGCTCTGCAAGCCATGCACAGCAGACCGCACGGATGCTGGAAGCCATCGAGGAAGTCCTCGTGGCTGAAAAGCCCGGTCTCCTGCTCGTCTACGGGGACACCAATTCCACCCTGGCCGGGGCTTTGACTGCAGCGAAACTGAATATTAAAGTCGGCCATGTGGAGGCAGGGGTACGAAGCTTCGACAGGACCATGCCCGAAGAGATCAACCGCATACTCACCGATCATATCGCCTCATACCACTTCTGCCCCACGATGAACGCCGTAGCCCTCCTGAAAAATGAGGGGATAACCGGGCTGTTCACCGGAGACGTGATGTACGATGCACTCATCAGAGTCTCCAGGGGGAATATCTCGCATCCCTACTCGCAGCCCTTTGCCTTGGCAACGATCCACAGGGCCGAAAATACGAACGATCCCGAAAAATTCATGGCTGTCTGGGAAGGGCTCGAGCTCGTTTCCCACGACATCCCTGTCATATTCCCGGTTCATCCGAGGACAAGAAATATGTACCCGGATATCGTCCGTTCCAAAGGGAAACGCCTGCAGATCATCGAGCCGGTAAGCTACCTTTCCATGCTCGCCATGATCAGGGATGCGGGTTGCATCATTACCGATTCCGGCGGGGTACAGAAAGAAGCCTTCCTCATGAAGAGCCCCTGCGTCACGGTCAGGGATACCACCGAGTGGCCGGAAACCGTCCTGGCAGGAGCCAACCGGATGGTCGCGCCTGACCCCGGGAAGATGCTCCAGGCAGTGCGGGATATGACAGGCAGCGCTACGTTCGGTTCGGAAAATCCTTTCGGCGACGGATCAGCAAGTCTTCATATAGCCCGGTTCATTCGGGAAAATTGTCTGTAGCCCTTTTGCAGAGGAGAGCGTCACCGTCTCCATATCAGGGACCGGAAACCCTCAAAATCCTGGCTTGAAAAAGCATCAGTCGCGATTATCTTTAAAGGATTGCACAAAACTCTTCCATCTTCGGGTCAGTAACTGCATCTTCGGAACCATTTCGCCATCTCTTTAAGGAAGAGGTGCTATTTCATGATATGACAGGAGGCAGGTATAAAAATGGCTGTTCAACCGCAACCGAATCCTAAGGATCTCTTGAAAAAGGCCGAGCAGGAAGCAAAGGCCGGAGATGAGGGAAAGGCGATCGATCTCTTCCAGGCCTGTATCCAGGAATACCTGAAGGCAAGGATGCCTTTCAAGGCCCTTGCAGCGGCTAAGGTCGCCAGAGCCGCACTCGGATGCCTTCCGAAAACCCATGTCATGCTCCTCAGGATCCTTTTATCCATGGGACTCATTGGTGACGCCTGCAAGGAGTTGTCCGAGAGCAGCAGGGTATGGAAAAAGGACGATGCTTCCATCCTCACAGGCCTTTCCATGGAAGAATTCATGGACGTCCTCGATATCATGCAGCTCATCCGTTTCAAGAAGGGCGCCTGCGTGGTGAAGCAGAAAGACAAGGGAGAAGACATCTTCATCCTCATCTCAGGCTCGCTCGAGGTAATTCGCGACGGCGAGCGTATTTCATTCATGCATCCGGGCGATGTCTTCGGCGAGCTCGGTTTCTTTTCCCAGGAGGGCCGCTCTGCAACGGTACGGACAATGGAAAAAAGCGAGCTCACCAGGATCCCGTCCGGAAAGCTTAAGCTCCTCTGCAGCCGCCATCCAGGGCTCGGGCGTTCTCTTGAAAGGCTCTATGAAGAGCGCATCCTGAAAAAGGCGAGCGAAGACTTGCGCCTCAAGCCCCTCTTCCATCTCCGGGGCGATGCCGTCACCACGTTTTGTTTCCCCAAAGGCAGGCAGCTATGCTTTGATAATACCGCCGGGGACATCACTATCATCAAGCATGGAATCGTCGAGATCTCGTTCGACGATAAGGGTCTGCCCATCAAACGCTTTCTCCGTCCCGGCAATGTGCTCGAACGTTTCTTCGGGACTGCCCGTGCCAATACCGATGTAGAGGTGATCAGGACCAGGATCGACTTCACGGGTTCCGGAAAAAAAGGCGACGAGGCCTGAGGGCTCGTGAAAACGAAATTTCGGGAGATGATTCACTTTGACGTTGTCAAAGGCATTCAGGAATACCTTCGTAATGCATGAGTCCGCATCTTCGGTTCTTGGAAGCTTTCCCGTGCAAGGTCAGCAGGCCCCGAGAGCACCGCTGGCATATGCTAGGACAATGCCTGCAGCTACGGAGACATTGAGAGATTCCACATTCCCCTTCATGGGTATGAACACGGCTGCATAAGAAATTGCCAGGATCTCAGGGCTTACCCCTGACCCTTCCTGGCCGAGGCAGATAGCGCATTTCCCTTCGAAAAGATCTCCGGTCAATTTCGAGCTGCCCAAGGGGGCGAGGCTGACTATCCGGTGAGGCAATCTGCCCGCGTCAACTTTACGCATCTTTGCTATGTCGACCCCGAGGGAAGAACCCATGGAGGATCTGACCGCCTTGGCCGAGAAAGGCGAGGCTGTGTCCTCGGTAACGGCAACGGCCTGAAACCCGAAGGCCTCTGCGGTGCGGATTATGGTCCCTACGTTTCCAGGGTCCTGCAGGCCGTCGAGGATGATTATTTTCTCATGCCCGATGATCTTTTCCAGAGGGGCCCAGGGGATCGGGAACAGGGCAAGAATCCCCTGGGGGGTCTTGGTATCCGCAACCCGGGCAAATAGCCCTTCGGCAAGGGTGATATACGGTATATCGACAGGCCCGTGCGCTTCCCGGTATTCAGGAGTAACCGCAGCCATCTCCGGGATCATGCCCCGGGCGAGCGCATCCATGACAATCCTCCTGCCCTCCAGGAGCATCATGCTCTTGTCCTTCCTGGCCGCGAGCAGGGCTTTGAATGCAGAATTACCGTGGCTCGTTATTACGCTCATACGTTTACGCTCTGCGAAAGGGCTTTCTTACCCTCTCATCCCTTTAAAGATACAGCCTTACTTGTCCTTCTTGAGGAAAGGCACCAGCAGTTCCATGGGCAGCGGAATAAGGGTGTTCATAGACCCTTCCGACGAAATCTCCCGTATGGTCTGGAGGAATCTCAGCTGGAGGGCGATGGGTTCTCCGGAGATCACCTTGGCTGCATCGTACAACCGCTGAGAGGCCTGATATTCACCCTCTGCATGGATGACCTTGGCCCTTCTCTCCCGCTCTGCCTCGGCCTGCTTGGCCATTGCCCGCTGCATCTCTTCGGGCAGGTCTATATGCTTGAGCTCGACGGCTGAGACCTTGATGCCCCAGGGGTCGGTATGGCGGTCGAGGATCTCCTGGATGCGGGCACTGATTTCTTCACGTTTTGTCAGCAACTCATCGAGCTCTGCCTGGCCGCAGACGGAGCGCAGGGTTGTCTGGGAAAACTGGCTCGTCGCATAGAGGTAATTCTCGACCTCGATGACCGCCTTCATGGGTTCAATGACCCGGAAGTAGACAACAGCGTTAACCTTGACCGTGACGTTATCCCTGGTGATGACGTCCTGGGAAGGCACATCCTGCACGATGGTGCGCAGGCTGATCCTGATGAACCGGTCGACCATGGGTATGATGATGACAAGCCCGGGTCCCTTCGGAACCTGCAGGACACGGCCGAGCCTGAATACCACGGCCCGCTCGTATTCATTGAGCACCTTGATTGCTGAAATCAGAAACAACACTACGATGACAAGAATCGTGATCAGGGCATATCCTTCCATAGTGCACCTCCTTAAAGGAAAGGATTAATCTCTCTTACTGAGCTTTGTAGTATAGTTTAAAGAGGCATCATCAAGCATGGCGAGCCTCTTGTGAGAGATTTCCTTGAAATGGGCAAGGGCCTTGCCGCGGAGCGGAGGCCCGTTTACGGGTTTCAGCGTCAGCGGATTCACGAACTTTCCGTTCAGTCTTACGCGAAAGTCCAGATGGGGTCCGGTGGCATACCCGGTCATACCCACATACCCGAGGATCTCTCCCTGATCCAGGCGGGTCTCCTTGGAAATTCCCTTCGGAAAGCCGCTTAAGTGACCGTAATAGCTTACGTAACCGGATGGATGCTTTACCTGGACACACTTCCCGAACCCCTTTGACCATCCCTTGAAGATCACCTTCCCCTGGCCGAGCGAAACGACCGGCGTACCTTTAGGGGCGGCATAATCAACCCCGAGGTGAGGCCTCATGACATGAAAAATAGGATGCCTCCTGTGATAGCTGAAGCCCGATGATATTCGGCGGTAATTCAGGGGTGCTTTGAGGAAGAGCTTCTGTATCGGCTTGCCCGCATCGTCGTAATAACCGTCGACGCTTTTCCCGTTGGCGTAGTAAACGGCCACGTGCTCATCGCTTTGGTTCATGAATCTGGCAGCCATGATCCTTCCATAGCCTTTAAAGGTATTCTGCACATAATACCTTTCATAGAGGACCGTATAGGTGTCGCCTTCCCTGATATCCGTAAAAAAGTTGATATCCCATGCAAAGATATCGGTCAGCCCCATGACGATCTCCGGCGGCAGGCCAGCCTGGACTGCGGACTCGTACAGGCTGCTCGTAATCGAGCCTTGTGCACGTTCGTACCGTACTTCAAGCTCCTGGGTTTGCTTCCTGGCTTTGAAAGCACCGTCTTTGCCTTCAACATCGAGGGAATTGAGGTCATCAATTTCATAGGCCATCCGAACAAGGCCCGCCGGTTCCTGCCTGGTCACCCATATTTTCAGTGAATTCCCTGCTGTAAGGCCTGAGAGGTTGTACACCTCCTTAACGGCTTTTACCACCTTATCTATCTGGACACTGCTCACCCCGCAGGAGCGCAGGATGGAAAAGAGATTATCGCCCTGCTGAACGATGTGATCCGTCTGCTTGAGAAGCCCGGAATATTGAGCGGGAAGAGTCTTTTCAACGTGCTGCTTGTGTGCCTGGACTTTGTCTTCACTGATGGAAATAATCAACCGGTCGTCATTGGATATTTCATATTCGATCCCGATGAGATTCTCGTTGTCGGGAGAAAAGATAAGCACGATCTCATGACCGGGAACAACCCTGGAAAGGTCAAACACATTCTTTACTTCCCGGAGTATCTGATATGCCTGGCTGTGAGAAATGCTGTTCTGCACGAGAACCTTATAGACGCTGTCGCCCTTGCAGATGCTGGATGCCTTCCGGATAGGGTCTTTGAGAGCTTTCAGGTCTTCCTTGGGCTCGGCCAGGTCGGAATAATCACGGGCTGACTCTGCATCATGCTCAGGGATAATAACCTCTTCATTCTCGACAGCATCCGTCTGATCGGCAATTCCCGGGTCGCCTTTCAGGAAGAACCAACCGATGCAGGATATCAACAGGAGAGCGAGGACGAACGTGCTCAACTTCCACGGATTCGAATTGGAAAGTACGCTCATGGGATTTCTTTTATAAAAGGATTCGCTTGATATATCAAGCATCTTCTGATTGTATGCATAGTGTGATTATTTTTATCGCAGATGTTCACATACGCCCTGATTCAAAAGAAGATACCGGAAGATTCATCAACTGGATATATAAGGCAAAAAAAGAGAGTAGCGCCGTCTTTATCCTGGGAGATCTTTTCGATTACTGGTTCACAGGTATCGAGCATCGCATCGCCCATGTCATTGAGGCCCTTCGTGCTGCCAATGTCTATATCCTTCCCGGCAACCGGGATTTCCTGATAACGAACTGCCCTGCTTCCGGGATCAACATCATGGAGGAAGAAGAGATCATCACCACCCCCTGTTGCAAAAAAACGCTCATCACCCACGGGCATACCCTTACCAGTGATGACTACGGCTTCAAGTTCCTCCATGCCTTTGGGTGGCCGATGCTGAAATTGTTTGACCGGTCGTTACCGAGCATTTTAAAGGATCGGTTCGCCCGCTTCCTTGTCAAGTCGTCGGCAGCAATAAGGCCGCCCCGGGCGGTCATCGATCCGGATATTGCCCGCCGGAAAGGGGTGGACATGGTCATCTGCGGACATCTGCACCGGATGATCATGAGTGAACACCTCATCGTGCTTCCTTCCTTCTTCGATTCAGGCCAATGGCTTGTCTGGGATGAAGGAGGCCCGAGAATGGAATCAGAGTAATTCGAGCGGCAAGGGGAAGAATAACAAGGTCCGTAGCCGGACGGGACGTCGAATTGGGTGCTTGCTCCTGAACCCTTCCTTTGATCGGCAGTTCGGTCAGGCGATAAAAAAAGATGCCGGAAGAATTGATGCTTGACTCTTAGATGAGATAATGTCTATCTTCCGGCAACTTAAAAATCGGATACCACGGCTGCAAAGAAGTGGGAATAAGACAATCGAGGATGATGTTGTAAGTATTTTATGAGAAACCTGTAGGAATATCACTGACATTTCTCCTAACCGGCAAGAATTCTTTGGATAAGGCAAGGCATAGTGTCAAAATTAAATTATCAATCATGCGAGATTGAGTCAATTAATTGACCATAGGAAAGACTTACCGTCAATATAATATATATGTGGGTTCAAGCATTAGCCTATCCATCAGCGCTTTCGGGCCATTGAAGGCATTATTCTCTATGTGGCATATTCTATGCTTAATTTTAAAAGATTGTCATCCACGATTGTATTGAGCAGATGAAAAGGACATCTTTGGGGATTCTTACTCGCTGATACCCAAAAAGATATGCAGTAAAGGAGGTTCGTACATGAAAAAGATATTATTGGTTGAAGATGACAAGCATTTGCAGTTCCTCATTCGGGAGGAACTTGTCGATGACGGGTATGATGTTGCTGTTGCATCAAACGGCAAGGAGGCCCTCTCCATGCTTTTCGATGAGAGGGAAACGGAACCCGACCTCATCATTCTGGATATCAGGATGCCTAAGATGGACGGCTTGGATGCTATGGGATATATCCTCAAATCCAAACTGGACAAACCGGTCATTATCCACTCGGCTTACTCAAGTTACAAAGACCATCCCATGGCAATGGCGGCAGACGCCTACATTCTCAAATCCCATAACTTCACAAATCTCAAGGCCACGATCAGTGAGCTTCTCAACCTTAAAGACCGGGAAATGGGACCCTCCCGGCAGGCTGCAAACTTTTGACAGGCTGCAAGTACCGGTACCCCTGAAGGATGTTCCCGGGCATCTCTTAAGAGCATAATGGGTGATGAATGAACTATTGTCCCCTGGTTACTCGCCGCTCAAGCCTTACATGGCGTATCTCGTACCCCTTGCCTTGTTCCTGGTCGATGCTCTCGGTAATGAATCCGAGGCGTTTCAGCAGCCTCCTCGCCTGAAAGAATTCTTCTTTCGTCATCCAGGCTAAACACTGCATATCCAAGGCATCATTCGTCTTAATAGTATCCGAAAGATGTCTTTTTGCCGCCGACTTATACAATGTGTATACATCGAAGGCGTTCTCTCCGATATCCCCGTATTCCATGAGCTGGTTGCGCATAAACGGGCTGATATCCAGCAGTTTCATGATGGATGAGCGATCATGATAAGAAGCGCTTATCTTGTTCATACACTCTCCCTATTACATTTGGATACCACGAGGCCCTCAAATGAAAAGCATCTTGATAAAATCCAATAAAGAAAGAATTAATAAGCAAACATAGTACCATTTGTTAACTTACTAAATTTACATCTTAATTTAATTTCTACCCTTGCCTCTTCACGTTCCGGAGGGAAAAAGAATCGCCCTTATGAAGAAATATATTCATCTCACTGAAATAGTATTTATACGGCATTCCCGACATTCACCCCTTTTGGGGTCCACCATACAAGACATACATATAATCATGCGCCTGTTATATTCCAGCCCCCCAGAAAAGGGACCAGGCAAGATATACGTTATCATAAACAGATCAATGCCTTCAGGACAAGATCAACCTTAAGGCACTTCAAGCTGACTTACTGCTGCGGCTACCCCTGGAGTACTATCCTTGTCAGTATGGGCATTGCAAGGAATGCCCCCAAGGAGCTCCCCAGGTTTACGAGCATGACGACCAGCAGGATCCTGGTGATGGGATTCTTCCACCATCCCCTCACCGTTGCGATATCACCGTGGATGGACTGGAAATCGGCCACCTTAGGCTTCTTGATGTATGCCTCGCTCAATCCTGCGAACCAGCCGGCAGCCAGTGCAGGATTCAATGTAGTGATGGGCGCCGAAACAGCCGCCACAAGGACGGTGAGCGGATGGGACAAGGCTGCGATTGCTCCGAGCCCAGCCAGGGATGCACTGCAGATGATCCACCACTTGATCATCTCGTACCCCTGCTTCGGGCTCCCGAAAAAGAAGCCGGCAATCACCATGAAAAGGACTGTCAGCGGAAGGAGCCAGCCGAGAATGCTGAATTTTTTTTCCGGCACTTCTTCGAGCACGCTGATGTCTTCCACAGGGTGCCTGATCTGCTCGATTATCCCGTTCATGTGTCCTGCCCCGACAACGGCCAGCACCCTGCTCCCTTTGAGGTCCGCGATCTTGCGCGCCATATAGGCGTCACGCTCGTCGATAAGCACCCTCTTGATGGTGGGTGCCTGTTTGGCGATCTCTTCAACGGCCTGGGTGAGCATGTCTTTCTCTTTAAGCTTCTCGATCTCTTCCTCGCCGATATCTTCCACAGACAGGATCGAGGTCAGAGAGGAAAAGAGGAACTTGGTTTTTTCCCATGCGCCCAGAGATTTCCAGGCCCTCTGCAGGGTAATCTGAACCGGGCGGTCGATAAGGGCAATCTCGATTCCGGCTGCCTCCGCCTCTTCGATGGCGGCCCGCATCTCGTCCCCCGGTTTCACATCGAGCTTTTCCCCCATCCTCCTCTGGATAGAGGACATGACCAGGTTTGCAAAAAGCAGCAAAGACTTCTTCTCCCGGATAACCTTGACGATGTCCATTTCCTGCCATGCCTGGGGGTTCTTCATGACGTCGAACCTGCTTCGGCAGAGCTCTACGGCAACCTCATCGGGCTTGAATTCCTGGATGGCGGAATGCGTTTCTTCGACCGAGGATTTTGGAGACATGGGCAGTACCCAGGATGATCACTTCTTTATCAGGAAGCTGTATTCGCTCTAACGGCATGGTGAACCTCTATATATGGGATAGGTATCGGCGGTCAAGTACCGGTGTGTCAAACTTAATGCCTGAAGAATACAAGATCGGAAAGCGTTTTCCGCATGGGTGCCCTGGGGGGCTTTCCATCCGGATAACCGAAGGCTATCAGTGCCATGAATTCATACGGTTCCGGCGCACCGAGCAGGGACTTGACCTCGGAACTGTGTTTAAGGATCTCGCCGAGCCAGACTCCGCCAAGGCCTAAGTCATGGATGGCAAGGAGCATGTTCTGGATGCAGGCACCGATTGCCTGGAGGTCCTTTGTCCGGTCATAGCCTGAAAGGGTGTCGGAAAATACGGCAATAACGACATCTGCAGAAGAGATGATGGTGCCGTATTTGGTCAGACGGCTCATCTTCTCTTTCAAAAACGGGTCACGGACAACGGCAAAACGCCATGGCTGGTTGTTCAGGCCTGAAGGTGCCCAGCGTGCAGCGTCAAGGACAACATCGACGGTCTCATCCGGAACGCTTTGCCTTAAGAATTTCCGGATGCTCCTGCGGCTTTTAATCGCGTCTCTCACTGTATCCCTCCAACGGACGCACTCATGGCGAGAAAGGCATCGATGAATCCAGAGATGTCGCCGTCAAGCACCGCCTCGACATTGCCCACCTCCAGGTTCGTCCTGTGGTCTTTCGACAAGCTGGTAGGGCTGGATGACATAAGACCGTATCTGCGAACCCCATGCAATCTCCTTCTTGCCCTTGTGAAACTCGTTCATGCGCTCCTTCTGCTTGAGCTCTTCAAGCTCATAGAGCTTTGAGGCGAGGACCTTCATGGCAAATGCCTTGTTTTTGTGCTGCGAGCGCTCGTTCTGGCACTGCACCACGACGCCCGTGGGGATGTGGGTGATCCGCACGGCCGAATCTGTCTTGTTGACATGCTGGCCGCCGTGCCCGGAAGCACGGTAGGTATCGATCCTCAAGTCCTTGTCATCGATCTTGATATCGATGGACTGATCGACCTCGGGGGTCGTCATGACCGAGGCGAAAGAGGTGTGCCTGCGGCTGTTCGCATCAAAGGGCGATATGCGCACCAGCCGGTGGACGCCGGTCTCACCCTTGAGGTATCCGAAGGCCCACTCGCCTTCGACCTCCACGGTTGCGCTCTTGATCCCGGCCTCCTCATCGGAGGAGATATCGATGATCCTGCGCCTTGAAACTGTTCTTCTCCGCCCACCGCAGGTACATGCGCAGCAGCATCTCGGCCCAGTCCTGGGCCTCGAGCCCGCCCGCGCCGGCGTGGATCTCCAGGAATGCGCTCTTGTCGTCGTCGTTCCCGGAAAGCACGTGGGCCCTTTCTATGGCCTTGATATGCTCCTGGAGCTGTGCGACGGTGTCTTTGATATCCGGAGCGACCGCCTGCTCGTCCTCTTTTGCAAGGTCGATCAGTACCTGGAGGTCCTCCCAGAGCGAGAGATACCTTCTCCCAGATTGCCAGGATCCGGTTGATGCGTGCCCTCTCGGACTGGATCTCCCGGGTCTTTGCCGGGTCTTTCCAGATATTCGGATCTGCGAGCAGGGCTTCTAGCTCGGTGAGGCGCTTCTCCTTTTCAGGGATTTCAAAGATAACCTCCGGATATTATCGAGCTTTTCCTGAATCTGATCGATTGATTGCTGATAATCTCCCACCATGGTCATGAGGCCTTAGCACCTGATCTGTATATTGTCAATGCCGCAATGGCGAAAGTCCGCGCCCAGGCCAAGGCGATGACGGGCCCGAATCTCGTATAAAACGTGAGCGTCCGGCTGGGTGTGATATCACGCCGTGATGAACATCCTCTTTCAGCAGCCCGATCTGCTTGCACGATCTGCCCTTCGGGATTGATGATGGCGGAAATCCCGTGGTTGACCGGACGGAGCAGCCACGCCTGCTCTCGATGGCCCTGAAGCCGCAATCTGGAGGAGCTGCTCGGGTGTCGACCAGGTCTTGAACCAGGCGTCGTTGGAGGCATTCACCAGCAGGTCGCCCCATGGTGGCAAGGTCCCGGGTCATGTCCGGGAAGATGCTCTCGAAGCAGATCATGCACCCCGATGTCCCCGATGGGATTCGGCCTCCGGCGCAGTGGTGAAATCGCCCACCTCCTTGGTAAGCCCCGAGAAAAACGGCTTCGGAGAAGATCGGCGAGCGGCAGGTATTCGCCGAAGGGGACGAGGTGCACCTTGTCGTAGGAGCCCCCGATCCTGCCCTTTTCCAGAAGCCACATCCGGTTGAAGTACCGATCGTTTTCATAGGCAGGGCTGCCCACCACGAGCTTGGCATCGACCGACCTGCTCAGGGAAAGGATCCGGGAGGTGTAGGGCCATTCGAGAAAGAGAAAGAACGGGCATGATGTCTCGGGCCAGACCACGACCTCGGCGCCCTGTTTCACAGCCTCCCGGGTGAGTCTTGCATAGGTGTCGATGGTCGGGTTCACCTTTTCGGAGGCCATTTCCGGTCCTGGGGGATATTGGCCTGGGCCACCGCTGCCCTGACGGTCTTCTCTATCGGATACTCATGGCCCATCCTCCACTCGCCCCGAATGCGCACGGCCGCGACAAACAGCACGGTGATCACTAGACAGGTAGGAACTCCTTCTTCCACAGCCTTGTAGATCGCCATATTGCCCATGAGCACGATGCCGCCGAGGAGATAGACGCCTCCGATCTCCGCGATCTGGACAAATGACTTCCAGGGGACTGGACTGTACCCGAGCAGCGCCCAGGGGAAACCGGAAAAAATGAGATATGACCCGAAGATCTCGAAGAGAATCCAGACCCCCGGCAGGGTGAGAAATGCCCAGCTTGGCAGGAATGAACCTGCGGCCGAGCCAGGCGAAGGCCGCCGAAATAGAGCGACAGGTAAACCATGAGCAGAAGGAGCAGGAACGCAGGCAGGAAACAGGTCCATTCCGCCGTAGGTGTTCATGACGTAGGCGATCCAGTAGAGAACTCCTCCCCATGCCACCAGGCCGGCGACCATCCCGTAGAAGGAATGCCCTGGCCGGCTCCGCATCTTTCATGAGAAAGAGCAGGGGCACGGCCCAGACCCAGGCAAGGGGCCACAGGCTGTACAGAGGGAACGATAGCAGCGTAGAGGACGCCTGACAGGACGGCAAGGTACAGCTGCTTCAATCCTCCTTCCTCGAGGGGGCATGGACGATGAGTTTTGTTATCCTTTTCTTGTCCGACTCCGCTATCTCGAAGAGGATGCCGCTGATATTCGAGGGTTTCCCCGGGTTTCGGGATCCTTTCCATGCGGAAGGTGATGAACCCGCCCACGGTATCGTAATCCCCTTCGGGGATGTCCATCTCGAACTCCTCGGCAAACTCATCGATGGGGATCTTAGGGTCCACGGATATAGACGCCTGCCGCCTTCTGGACGATCTCTTCTTCCTCGGCCTGCCCTCTTCCCCGATGATATCGCCCACGATCTCCTCGAGGATGTCGCCGATGGTGATGAGGCCGTCCACGCTACCGTATTCGTCGATGATGATGGCGATCTTGGGCCGGTTCGTCCTGAACTCCTTGAGGAGGTCCATGAGCTTCTTGCCTTCGGGGACGAAATAGGGCGGGTGCATCAGCAGCCTGATGTCCGTCGACCTGGTCCGCGCAGTCCCAGTACTTCAGGATGTCCTTCGCATAGACGATGCCGATGATATTGTCCAGGTTCTCTTCGTAGATGGGCACCCGGAGTATCCTTCCTTCATGAAGACCCGGACCAGCTCGTCCATGGTCGACCGTGCTCGGCAGGGCAACGATATCGCCTTTGGGGACCATGATCTCGCTCACCGCTGTATCCTTGAGCACGAGGATATTGTGGATCATCTCACCCTGGTCTTCGTCGATGAACCCTTTCTCCTCCACCTCATCGAGGATCTTCTCGATCTGCTCTTTTTGTGTCCGTGCCGGCTCTCTCCCCGGAGAGAGAGACCAGAGGCGCTTCAGAAAGTTCCTTTGTTCTTGACTTCTTCGTTACTCCCCAAACGAGATCTCCTTTATGAACCAATGCCATTACTCTGTAACGAAAACATCTTCATCAGTCAATCGACCGTAGCATGGTTCGGGATTGTGCCTTCGCCTCTTCCGAGCATTACGCCTTCATATTGTATGGTATGGAAAAAGCAAAAAACATTTCTTACCTTTAGGAGTATGACCATGGAACAATACACCTTTACCGGCACCAAATCTACGTGCTCGACCCCGAGCTCTCGAAGATCGTGAATGCGAGCATCAAGCTCGAGATGCCTCTGCTCATCAAGGGCGAGCCGGGCACGGGCAAGACCCTGCTGGCGCATGCCATTGCGGAAAATCTGAAGATGCCCCTGATCATCCTCAATGTGAAATCGAGCATGAAGGCCATCGAGGCCCTCTACCAGTACGACACCCTCACCCGGCTCAACGACAGCCGGTTCGGCGATTCCAGCCGCGATGTGAGCAATATCGAGCACTACATCAAGATGGGCAAGATCGGCCAGGCCTTCGCAGCCGGACAACAAGGTGGTCCTCCTCATCGACGAGATCGACAAGGCGGACACCGACTTCCAGGACGACCTGCTGGACGTGCTGGACCAGATGTCCTTCGACATCATCGAGATCGACAAGACCGTCCGGGCCAAGAACAGGCCCATCATCATCATCACCTCCAATGCCAAGAAAGACCTCTCCGACCCGTTCCTGGGCAGGTGCGTGTTCCACCACATCGCCTTCCCGGACCAGGAGATGATGAACCAGATCGTGCACGCCCACTTCCCCGACCTGGACAAGAAGGTGTCCGATGCCTGCATCGAGACCTTCTACCGGCTGCGGAACATCCGCGGCATCGAGAAGAAGCCGGCCACCAGGGAGCTCATCAACTGGATCAGGATCCTGCATCATGGACAAGAATTTCGACCCGAAGCACCTTTCCAAGAACGACATCCCCTTCCTCGGCGTGCTGTTCAAGAAGAGCGAGGACTATAAGATCCTCCAGAGGCAGACTCGGGGGATCATACCGGTAAGGACTGAGTGAACCATGTTCACGAATTTTTCTATCTCTTAGGGACAAAGGGCCTGCCCATCTCGCCCAAGGGTTCCTCCGCCTTCAGGAGGCCCTGCATAAGGGGCTCATCCGCTCCCTTGACGATTTGTACTTCGTGTCCCGGGCGCGTGATGGTCAAGACCGAGCGCCATTTCGACATCTATGACCGGGTGTTTGCCCACTACTTCAAAGGGGCCGAGCTGACCGGGGACCTGGGCGACGAGATCGACCTCGCCATCCAGGCCATGCTCGATGAATGGCTGCAAGGACCCGGAGATGATGGCGGAATTCCTGGGCATCGACGAGGAGAAGCTCGCAAAGCTCACCCCCGAGGAACTCGAAGAATACTTCAGGCAGCGGCTCAAAGACCAGACCGAGCGGCATGACGGAGGCAACCGATGGATCGGCACGGGCGGCACCTCGCCGGTGGGGCATTCGGGCTACCATCCCGGGGGCATGCGCGTCGGCGGCCGTCGCAGCAACAAGTCCGCGGTGAAGGTCGCCACTGGAAAGGCGGTACAAGGACTACACCGAGGACACACGCCTCGGGCCGGCCCAGATCTCGGACGCCATGAAAAAGCTCCGCCACATGATGCCCTCGGGCCCAAGGACAGCCTGAATATCGAAAAGACCATCTATGAGACCATGAAGAATGCAGGCGAGATCGAGATCGTCTTCGACCGCTCTCTGAAGGACAAGCTCAAGGTCATCCTCATGATCGACAACGGCGGATTCTCCATGGACCCCTACATCAATGTGGTCCAGGTGCTGTTCAACCATGCGAAGACCCAGTTCAAGGACCTCAAGATTTTCTACTTCCACAACACCATCTATTCCCGGGTGTGGGAAGACTCCTCCCGGCAGTTCAAACCGGTTTTCCTCGGAGGAATTCTCGCCGCTTCGACCCGGAGACCCGGCTCATCATCGTGGGCGATGCCTCCATGGCGCCCTACGAGCTCTTCAGCCGGAACGGGAGCATCTACTACGGAACCCAGTCCGGCGAACCCAGCATAAAAAGACTGGAATATCTTGCAAAGACATTCAAACATAGTGTATGGCTCAACCCGAAATACGCATCGATATGGTCGCACACTCTGACCATCGAGGCCATCGGGGAGATATTCCCCATGTTCGAGATAACGCTGGAGGATTGGAAAAGGCTGTCAAGCATTTGGTAAGCAAGAATTAAATGAATGAGTGTGCGCCCGTAGCTCAGTTGGATAGAGCGTAGGCCTCCGGAGCCTAAGGCCACAGGTTCGATTCCTGTCGGGCGCATTTCCTTATCTATAAGATCACTTCATCCACCCTTGCATTTTATATCCATACTTCATAGGATGATCCCACCATGATCAATCTTCTCGATTTTGACAAAGAGCAGATGAAGGGCCTGTTCAGCGACAGGCCTTACCGCGGCAGCCAGATATTCAGCTGGGTGTTCGGAAAGGCAGTCCGGGATATAAGCGAGATGACAAACCTTTCGAAACAGTTCAGACAGGAGCTGTCCGAGAAGGCGGTCATTTCCTATCCGGAGCTCGTCCGAACAGAAGTTTCTTCGGACGGCACGGAGAAGCTCGCCTACAGGCTCCATGACGGCCATGTCATCGAAAGCGTTCTCATGCCGGAAAAGGAGCATTACAGCCTCTGCATCTCCTCCCAGGTGGGGTGCGCCATGGGGTGCGTGTTCTGTTTTACCGCAACCATGGGGTTCAAACGCAACCTAGCCGTCTCCGAGATAGTCGCCCAGGTGCTCTCCCCCTTAAGCGCCTATCCGGACAGGCAGATCAGAAACATCGTTTTCATGGGTATGGGGGAACCGCTGCTCAACTATGACAACGTCATCCGGACCATCCGCATCCTTACCGACAAGGAAGGCCCTCAGTTCTCCAAGAGGCGGATCACCCTTTCCACCTGCGGCATCCTTCCCAAGCTGACCGCGCTGTGGAAGGATACCGAGACCGCCCTGGCCGTATCGCTCAATGCCCCGTCCAGCGAGATACGGGGAGAGATCATGCCCGTCACGAAAAAATATCCCCTGGAAGAACTCCTCGGTGCGCTGAAAGCATACCAGCTTCCCAACCGCAGGAGGATCACCATCGAGTATGTCCTGATTAAAGGGGTAAACGACCGTATCCGCGATGCCCGAGAGCTTATCCGCATCCTCCACGGGCTCAAGGTCAAGGTGAACCTTATCCCTTTCAATCCCTGGCCGGGCTGTCACCTTGAGGCACCGGACCCGGGGGCGGTCCTGGCCTTCGAAGAGGTGCTGAAAGATTCCCCCTATGCCGTCATGCTGCGCAGGGAAAAGGGGAAAGATATCCTGGCCGCCTGCGGCCAGCTCGCCGGAAGGGTTATTCATGACGGGCAGGAGGCTCGTTGAGCAGCTCATGATCCCGGATGCATACCGCGCAAAACCAGGATGGATCAGCCATATCCTGAGTATTCGCCTTCTGTACGCACGTCATTAAGGTTGCCGGTGGATTCAAGGCTCCAAAAAGGTTTTTAAAAATGGCTGTTCCAGAGCATGCAAAGAAATACTATGATCTTGTGTATGGAATATGATTCGATAAACATCGATCTTCACATTCATACCAAAAACGGCTCGGACGGCAGATGGGATGTGGAAGATATCTTTGCCGAGGCTGATCACAGGTCGGTCGGGCTCATTTCCATCACGGACCATGACTCCATTGCCGCTCAGGAGCGCTCAATTGAGCTCGCCCAAGCGTACGGCATGCGCTTTATAACCGGTGTGGAGCTCAATATCACCTTTTCTCATCCCGATTACCGGGAAGGCAAAGAAGTCCCCCTGGATTTCCTTGGCTACGGGTTTGATATACACAATGCCGCACTTATAGAAAAGCTCGAGCAACTGCAGGACTACAGGATCCACCGTGCAGGAAAAATCCTTGAAAAGATCAATACGGAACTCCGCAAGACCGGCATTCCTGAATTTACCCCCGAGGATATGGAGGCAATCCAGGCCTATGCCGACGGGTCGCTCGCCCGTCCCCATATTGCACGATACCTCATCAGAAGGGGCATCGTGAAGGACAAGCAGGAGGCCTTTGATAAATACCTCGTGAAATGTGATGTGCCGAAGATGCGTTTCAGCCTGGAGGAAGCATCGACGCTCATCAGAAACGCAGGCGGAAGGATCGTCCTCGCACATCCCGGCGATAGCAACGGGACCTCCCTCATCGCCCTGAGTCCTGACATCTCACAGCACCCGACCATAATCCGGGAAACCATGATGGACTTCATTGACGGCATCGAGTGCTGGCATACGCGCCACAACAGGACCGCCACAAAGACCTATGTCGCCTTTATAAAGAGGGAAGACCTGATTGCAACCGGCGGGTCCGACTGCCACCAGCAGCCCGCGATACTGGGCGGCATGCAGATACCGTCCTGGGTTGCCGATCAGTTTCTCTGATAAGCCACTACGGCATTCATTCCTTGAAGCGATCAAGGGAGTATCCTGCCGCACAAAAATAGAATCAATCCCTGACATTCTTGCCGTGCAAATTCTTTAAGGAATTAAATTTCCTAGACAGGTTTTTATTGACAACAATTAGTACTTATATTAATTAGTATTGTATATACTAATAAGTCAATAGTATATCCACTTGTTATAGTTTTACTTTGAATCCCAGAGGAAAGAAAACACGGTTGGAGTTCTGCCACGTAATCGGTTTGATTTCTTTAGGGTTTAAAAAATTTAAAAGAGAAGGAGGTAATATGAAAAGATTTACATCAGGGCTGTTTGCTCGCTTCATTGTGGTATTACTCTTATCTTCACTGGTATCCGCGTGTGGGATCTTCAGCGTCTCATGGATACGGAATGCGAGCCGCAACGATGTGGTGAACCTGGGAGACTCCATTTATGCGCTGTCCGGCAAGATCCATGATAATCTGCAGAGCTGGTCAGGCCAGACCTTCCGCCGGTACAGTAAGTCGGGCGCTACGATTACAGGCGGCGATTCCATTACTCCTGATGTCAACATGCAGTATGCCACAGCAAAAAGCGATCATCCCTACATCCAGACTATCTTCATGGACGGAGGAGGCAATGAGATTCTGATCCCTGCCATCGTATTTGATCCTTACAATTGCAAAGTCGACTGGTGGGAATCAGGGCTATCGTCGTCATGTAAGTCTCTGATAAACGATGTATACGTGGATGCAGTGAATCTGCTGAACCAGATGGGCAGAGACGGCGTGCAGAACATCATCTATCAGGGCTATTATCATGTGAAAAACGGTATCTTCGGAAGCACGTCATTGAACAAAGCAGTCGATTATGGGGACACAAAGCTTGCACTGGCAGTCCAGAATGCAACTGCTGCTCCCAATTATCGTGTATTTATCGATCCGCGGCCGTACATAGTCAACTCCGATATCATCATCGACGGTGTCCATCCCAATGATTCGGGATCATATAAGCTTGCACAACGGATCTGGGCAATACTTCAGCCTCTTCTGTAAGTAATCTTAGGGTCACGGAAGAGCTCTTAAAAAAGCTTCCGTGGCCCTTCCTTGCAGATGCCGGTAAACGTTCTCTTATATCCCTCTTTGGGTGCATGCATTTATATTGGTTTCGAACCTTTTTACATTCAAAAGGGCAATTAATCCGTCCATGGGCTTCGCTCCCTCCGTGTCGGTAAAACGATACATCGCCGCACCTCATATACGGATAACAATGATGCATAATTTGATTGATAATTTGTACATAGTCGGAGATAAAATCATCTATGAAGAATAACATGAAAAAATTAACCGGCGCACTCGGCATAGCTGCATTAGTACTTGCCGCCAGTGTTTGTTATTTTTTCATCACCCGTGATGCGGATGACAAGCCTGCCCTGAATATCACCCAGCAGGAGACGGGAAGATCTCAACCTCTGCCTGCCCAAAATGATGCCTTCATTGACCAGATGGTCGGCCAATTGAAGAAGTACTACGGCAAAACCATATCGGAAAAGAGCACTCAAGCGAGCCTTATCGGGATAAGGGATTATATTCTGGGCACTTACCCGGCGAACGGGAAAGCTTTGTTTTATACCATCCTCACGCGGGCATTTCCGGATTATGCCCATGAGATTTTGGAAACACTCGGCAAAATGGACCAGTACAATCTCTGGCTTGACGATAACAAAAAAATGCTTGTACGGATGACAGCCACGGAGAGGGCTGCCGCCTTATGGGCAAAGAGAAGGGAACTTTTCGGAGATGACGCAGAGAAAATATGGTCGGGCGAGATGCTGGCAACGGAGACGAGAAAGTTAAAAGTGCAGGATACCCTTGCCGTTTTGAATAAATCAGATGATACGACCATCGATGAGAAACTTGATGTGTATCAGGGAACTCTCCGTGATACCTATAAAGGCTCTCCGGAAGAATTTATCCTGGACCAGAATTATATCCTCTCCAAAGTCTTCTTCAGCATCGACTCTGTCCAGAATGAACTGAAACAGTTGAGCCCCGGTCAGCGCCAGATGGAGATTAACGACATTCGAAGGAAAATGGGATTCCCTGAGGATCAGGTTGAAACGCTGGCAAAGCGGGATGCAGATAATGAACGGCGCTGGGAAATCGGTCTGAAATATATGCAGAAACGCGAAGAAATCGTACAGGAATCCGAAGAACCGGAACGGGGAGAGAAGCTAAAATCACTCAGAGAGCAGTATTTCCAGGATGAAGCAAAAACAATCGAGCTCGAGGAAAAAGATAATTTCTTCCGGTTCAAGAGGCCCCACATATATGGGAGAAATTGAATCCAAGGTGGATAAGGCTGTTCCAAATGATCTTTTTGTGGATAAATCTTTACCTAAAGTGAATTCGATCTCGTGAAAACAGCCTGGGTTTATATTATCTGCACGTCCACGCGATAAAATGAAAACAAAATTTATTGCGGTTTTTGTACTTCTTTTTTTCATCATCTTTTTCTGGTTCCGCTCTCACCATGACGGGACAAAAACACCGGCTTCGCCTCAGGTCTATGTACCGGAGGAAACCTTTGAGTTTTCACCCGTCGTCGATGGACAGGAAGTGCGGCATGACTTTGCCGTGCTGAATAAAGGGGAATCCGCTCTCGACCTCATGGAAGTGAAACCGGACTGCGGGTGCACGACAGTCTCTTACCCGAAGCGGATCCCTGCCGGAGGTGAGGGGAAAATAGCCATTGAGCTGGATACAAGCGGCTATAGCGGGCAGCATATTTCAAAAACCATGGTCGTCCGGACAAATGACAAAAAGAAGCCGGAGTTCAGCCTGGTTATTTCGGGCGAAGTAAAACCGTTTGCCCGCATAAATCCAGCCGAGGCAAAGCTGACCGGCAATGCCGGTCAGGAAATAAAGCAGATGCTGACGATAGCTTCCACAAACGAAAACCCTTTTAAAGTCTTGGGAACGAGGGCTGAAAAAGGAGACAATATACGCTACGACCTGGTTGAAATGAATCAGCCGGACGGTATCAAATACCAGTTGACCGTATATAATCTAAAACAAGACAAGGGCTGGTATATTGACAACATCTATCTCCAGACAAACAGCAAAACATCCCCTGTGCTAAAGATTCCGGTCTTCGGCATTATTCGGAGCGGGTTTTAAGCTAGGCGCTGCTGCCCGAGGGGCAGGCGATTGACACATGCACCTCCTTACGACCGCCCTGCCGGCCACCGGCTAGGAAGAATTGACCTGCTTAAAAAAATGCGCGCTCCCTGCAGCAGCCAATGCTGTAACTTTCACGGCAATGAATACCCTATAATTCAAAAAAATCGCACTGCACCAAGCCCATTGCATGATCGATTTCCAGCTATTCCATAGGAAGTGATATTGTCCGGGTTCAGGTTATGGTATAGTAACGCATTCAGGGAAAAAGGTTCCCTGCTGCTTTTGATATTTCTGCGGAACCGGTCGATAGGGAACGTAATAACATATGAGGCGGTCAAGATGAAAAAAAGCATTGTTTCTATCTTTATCATTGCCCTGATCATGGGCTGCGCTGCATCCTTCAAGGAAAAGCGTTCTCTTTCCAAGCCTTTTGTATCCTTGGCCATGGGAAAGATTGAGAAGGACGATACCCAGGGAGCGCTCGTTGAACTGAGAAGGGGGCTCGAGGCAAACCCGAGCGATCCCGAGGTCTACTATGCATTCACCCTTGCCTACTGGAAATCCGAAAAATATGACAGAGCCCTGGAGAATGTCGACAAGGCGATCCACTATGCAGACAATCTCGGCCTGGATCACCCGGGATTGAAGAGCGAGGCCTATAATCTGAAAGGCTCTATCCTGGTGCTCAAAGGTCAGAAAGAGGAGGCCGTAAGCGCCTTCAAGAATGCGGTCAAAGACGAACTCTATGTGACACCCGAATATGCATACTTCAACCTCGCATCGGTCTATTTGGACATGGACCGGTACGAGGATGCCCAGAAGGCTGCCCGGCTGGCTCTGGACAGCAATCCGCATTATGCCCCTGCATGGAATATCTCAGCGCAGATATTCATCAAGCAGGGTGACGAGAGGCAGGCTATCGAGGGCTTCAATCACGCGATTCTCGAGTTCAACGGATATGTCGAGGCTTACTGGGGCCTCTCCCAGCTCCTCATCAAGAGGGGAGAAAAGAAGGAAGCGATCAAATTCTTACATGAAGTGGTCACGCTCGACCCGAACGGCGTTTACGGCGCCATGGCGCAGCAGCGTCTCGACGACCTCGAATAGCTTCATACAGGAGAGCCATGATCGGAAAAGCGACTGTTTGGATTACCCAGGATGATGCAAGGGACCTCGGAATCAAGGGCGATGAGTTCCCCTGCAGGATCATGGATATTGCGGCCATGGTTTATGAACTGCTCAAGCAGGGCTCTCCAAGGGACATCGTGGTCCTGCCTTTTTACTGGAACTTCCAGGACACCGTAACCCATATCCGGAATCGCGGTATTGTGGGTCCCATCATTGTCTATTCCGGTTCAGAAATCAAAGAATTTGACATCCTGCAGTATGCTTCCCAGGGAATCCTCTTTCTCGACTCATCCGGGATCTCCAAGATCACGGCGCTGGGATTCGTCACGTTTCTCCAGAAATGCCAGGACATGTCCAACGTACATGCGTCTTTGCATAAGGCGCCCCAGGAACCCTACACCAAACCTTCGCAGGATCCTGCCGAGATCAAGGCCTTATTCCAGAACATCATCAGGGAGCGAGGAAGGATCCTGTTCACGTGCCAGTTCCAGGAAGATCTCCCGACGATCACCGTCACCGGAGAGATCATTCAGATAACAGGTGATTTCGAGCCCAAGCTCGTTTTAGATAATTTCAGGCCCGACGAGTTCATAGAGCTCTACACGCAGATGGGAATGGGCAAACCTCTTTCAGGCTTCTTTACCCATCATGAAGAGACCATGGGTTTTGATCTCCGCGTGGATACCCTGTATCAGGGCAGGATCGTCGCGTTTCTTCCGGAAAGGATATACGAGCAGAAACGTCAGTTCATACGCGTGGAGCCGGACCCGAAAGACCCTGTCATTATCCACGTCCTTCCCCGCGATCATCAGACGCTTCACATCCCGGTCCGGGATATCAGCGAGGGAGGGGTAGGCCTGGCGATACCTTATGAAGGTCTTCAGAAAGAAAAGATCTATCCCATCTCCCTGACGCTGCCGACCTATCAGGCCCTTCCCCATGCAGTGATGGACAATACCCAGATCTTCCCTGTGGAGCCTGCCCCTTTGAATCAAACCCTGCTCGGCACCGCAGAAGTCGTCTTCAAAGAAGAGCTCACGGACAGCGATTTCTCTTATGGGCTGTCCATAAAGCTGCATGCCGCTGATATTCAACATCTCCAGCACTATGTATTCAAAAGGCAGCTTGAGATACTTTCGTCCGTCAGGAAGATGAAGCTCTGATGCCGACCTTCAGTGCCTGAAGCCCCGCAGGGGTCATCCCTTCGATAAGCGCCGCCTGGCCCAGCGTAAAGGGCCGGATCTCCATCAGCCTTACTTTGAGCTCATTGGAAAGCCCTTCGATCTTGTTATAATCGAGTGCATCCGGTATCCTCATCCGCTCCATCTCTTTGAAGTGTGCGATATCCCTTATCTGCCGAGATATGTAGCCTTCGTACTTGATGCCCACTTCCACCTCGACGGCACATATGGGGCTTGCCGAGGGGGTGAAGCCTGCTTTCGCGAGGTCGTCAATGCTCACTTCGGGCCTTTTCAGGAGCTTTTTCAGGCTGATCCGCTCGCTTTCCGCCCCGCGCGTCGGCACTACAGAAGGCATATCCCGGGGGATCACGATAGACGTCCTGCCGAGATGATTGTCAAGCTCCTCCATCTCCTTGAGGACATCGTGAACTTGCGACCTCCGTTCCTGGGTGATGAGGCCTAACGCATGGGCCTTGCCGGTAATCCTGAAGAGGGCATTGGTTTCCCGGAGCAGAAGGCGGTACTCTGCCCGGGAGGTGAACATGCGGTAAGGCTCGGATGTGCCTTTGGTTACGAGGTCGTCAATCATGACTGCAATATAGGCCTCGGACCTGTCCAGGATAAAAGGCTCTTCTCCTTTGATCTTCAAACACGCACTGATTCCTGCCATGAGCCCCTGTGCTGCCGCCTCCTCGTACCCGGAGGTCCCGTTGACCTGGCCGGCAAGGTAAAGTCCTTTCACGATCTTCGTTTCGAGGGTGCGAAGAAGCTGGGTAGGCAGGATATAGTCATATTCGATGGCATACGCCGGCCTGATGATTTCCGCCTTCTCCAGCCCGGGAACGGACCGGACGATCTGCCACTGGAGGTCCACGGGCAAAGAGTTGCCCAGCCCCGATGCATAGACTTCCCGCGTGCTTAAGCCCTCCGGCTCTATGATGACCTGGTGGCCCTGCCGGTCGCCGAACCGCATCACCTTGTCTTCGAGAGATGGGCAATACCGGGCGGGCGTTCCCGTAATGGCACCGGAGTACAGCGGACTCAATCCGATGTTGCTGCGGATGATCTCATGAGTCTCAGGTGTCGTCTTGGCCAGGTAGCACGGGAGCTGGGGCAGAGTTGAGCCCCTGGAGCCGAACGCAAAGGGCATGCAGTGCTCGAGGGGGTCATGCCTCTGCAAAGAGGCGTGATCGATGGTATCCATATGCAGCCTCGGCGGGGTGCCTGTCTTGAGTCTGCCCATGACCAATCCAAGCGACTTGAGGTTCTCTGCGAGCTCATATGATCCTTCTTCGCCTGCCCTGCCTGCAGGGAACCTTCTGTCACCTATATGGATAGTACCCGCGAGAAACGTGCCTGCCGCAATAATGACGGCACTGGCTGAAAAAAACATGTCTGTATGATCCGTAACCCCGGTTACCTTTCCCTCTTTTACCTCGATGCGGTCGATATGCGCCTGCCGCAAATGAATGCCGGCCTTCTCCAGCCGTGATTTGACCGCTGCCTCATAGAGCCTTCTGTCATTCTGCGTCCTTGTGGCCCGGACTGCCGGGCCTTTCTTCGTATTGAGAACCCGGTACTGGATCGCGGTTTCATCGGCTGCCTCGGCCATGATCCCTCCCAGGGCATCGATCTCCTTGACCAGGTGGCTCTTGGCAAGGCCTCCGATGGACGGGCTGCAGGGCATCCTTCCCACGGTGTCCATATTCATCGTGAAGAGCGCAACGCTCAAGCCGGATTTCGAGGCGGCAAATGCAGCTTCTGCGCCTGCATGGCCCGCGCCGATGATAATGATGTCGAACTGATTCATGCTAGGAGATCTATTTCATATCAGCGGTGTTTTCAAGAAGGATTGTTGCAGAATGCGCTCTAAAAGATTTCAGCCGGATTATGGAAGGATAGGCTGAGACCATGATCTTACCAATAAGTTACCTGATATCTCCTTTACACAAGTTCCGTAAGGCACGTTTGCTGATGTTGACATATTTAATCAGCGATGCCATTTTATTAATCATTTAAAAAAAATGGTTGGCTTTCCCAGGACAGCATTGCCTCAGTAAACGGAAGCTATAGGGTAACTTATTGATTGTTCGGTTAAGCTGGATACCTCTCACTGAAAGAGCTATGCTCGAATGACTTCCAACCGAGAGGCTACATAACATGCAAGCATCATCCGAACCAAAGCACTATGAAAAGTGCCCCCTGCTCTTAAGTCATTATTTTTCCAAAAACTTACCTTTTAGTACATTTCTTACCACAATATCCGAACACGAGACCGGAAAATATGTCATCCAGTTATTAGAGGCCGGGCTCCTTTGAATGTATCCGGAAAGAGGAACACTTTATACGTGGCGTGCAAATAGAGTGATGGAGAACCTAAAGGGATGACACAACAAGATGAAAGATTTGATGCAGATCCGAAAACAAGCTTTATGACGCCGGAAGAGTGTCCGGAGAAGAGTGGTAAACAGAGGTGGGCAGATGAGGAAATGCAGGTACTGGCCCTTGTCGTACAAAATACAAGCGCGATCATCAGCATATCCGATCTCCATGGCCGGCTGGTTTTTATTAACGAAGCATGCAGCAGGATAGTGGGCATACCTCGGGAAGAGATCGGCAAGCATTCCGTTTACGATATTATTCCTGAAAATCATTTGGATATCATAAGAGACCAGATCGTTCCTGCAGTTACTATAAACGGCATTTGGGAGGGCGATCTTCAGTATAAAAATATAAAGACAGGCAAGATGACTGACGTGTATGCCGTTGCACTACTCATTAAAGATCAAGGAAGCGGAAATCCGCTTTATCTGGCTAGTCTTTCCCTTGATATCACCGAAAAAAAGCTGGCTGAGGAAGCACTGGCGGAATATAATTTTCATCTCGAAAAAATTGTCGCCGAACGTACAGAAAGACTTACAGACTCGGTCGAGCGTCTCCGGCAGGAGATCGAGGAGCGGATTAAAATAGAATATGCCTTGAGAGCAAGAGAAGTGGAGATCGAGGAGAGCCAGCGGGAACTCGAAGAGATGAACACAGCCTTGAAGGTTCTGTTCAAACAGAGGAATGAAGATAAGGCTGAAATCGAAGTGAGCATCCTTTCAAACATGAAGTCATCAGTCCTTCCCTTTCTTGAAAGGCTGGAAGCGACCAGCTTGAATGAAAACCAAAGGGCATTGCTCTCCGAGGTCGAGGTCCATTTGAAAGACATAACCTCACCCTTTGTCAAAGAGCTTTCGTCCGAATACCTTGGTCTGAGTCCGAATGAAATCCAGGTGGCTTCCCTCATTAAAGAGGGCAAATCCTCCAAGGAGATTGCAAAGCTTTTGAACATCTCTGTCTACACAGTCATATCCTATAGATACAACATCAGGAGGAAGATAGGCCTGAAAGGAAAAAAGATAAATATGAGGGCTTACCTTTATAATCTAAAATAAAAGCCATCTCGATAAATTAGTGGTTTAACTACACTAATTCATAAGAATTCTTTCATTATCATTCGCAACACTCATATATTCCGATATTAAATAGCAACTGAGAATATTTGGTTTTTATTACCAAAAATTATGACCGCAAGGATTACATCCTTGCTAAATGCTCAGGTGGAAAGGGAAACAGCTTATGTAGTGGCTGTCAATCCATAAACAGGCAATCGATTGCGTTGAACGGCAAAAGGGTCCTTGCCTGTGCTACAAAACAATCCAAGGGGGGAATGTAAAGATGACTACTGTGACCAAGGAAGCACTGTTCATGGATTCAAGATCAAGGGTACTAACTCTTTCCCAGGCTCATGCATCCAAGGGGGTTTACCATGTTTAAGAATTTAAAATTAGGAGCAAAACTCATTATCGTGGGATCAGTGATACTGCTGTTGCCTTTGGCAACGGTTGGTTATATTTCTGTGGACAAGGCAACGAAAGGGCTTACGGCTATCGAGAACGAGGAACTTGCCGGGATCACGAAATCCATGGCCGAGGGTATAGAAAATACCCTGAAGGCGGAAATGAAGGCAGTGCTGGATCTCTCGGTGAGCAATAGTCTTGTCAGGGCTGCTGCTGCGGTCGAATCCGGTGGTGCGAATAACGCCCAGGCAGAGATAGGAGCCCTGAATCAGCAGCTTCAGAAATTCGCCGACACAGAGGGCTTACGCGACAATTCCCAGGTGGTGTGCGTCACCGGGAAAGACGGTGCAGTTTTTGCCGCTTCCCAGAATAATTTCATTGGATTATCTCTTGCAGACAGAGATTACTTCAAGGATGCCATAACGGGCAAGGCCAATATCGGAAAGGCAAATCTCAACAAGGTGACCAACGATCCCTTTATCCCCATTGCAGCACCGGTCTATGCAGACGGAAAGATCGTGGGCATGGTTGCGAACGTCCTTGACATAGGCTACTTCAACACCATGATTGTGAACACCAAGGTAGGCCAGACAGGCTACGGGTACATGGTCGACAAGGAAGGGATTTTAATTGCCCATCCGACGAAAGAGAACATACTGAAGCTCAACCTGGCAGAACTCAAAGGCATGGAGGAGATCACGAAAAAGATGATATCCGGCCAGGCAGGGGTCGATCAGTATGTCTTTAACGGCATTGCCAAGACCGGCGGATTCGCTCCGGTCAAAATGACTGGGTGGAGCATCGGACTGTCACTTCCCGATAAGGAATTTCTGGCTCCTATCATTCAATTCCGGTATATAATTGCAGTAGTGGCAATGTTGTTCTTTGCAGGTGCCTTTGTCATCCTCTTCCTGCTTTCAAAGATCATTACAAAAGCATTACAGAAGGGCGTAGACTTTGCCATAAAAGTCTCCGAAGGGGATCTCACGGCAGATATCGACGTACATCAGAAGGATGAGATCGGCCAGCTTGCCGATGCTATGAGAATCATGATCGAGCGGCTTCGGGGCATTGTCGCCGATGTCTATGCCGCTGCAGACAATGTTGCAGCAGGAAGCGAGGAGCTGAGCTCCACCGCAGAGCAGATGTCCCAGGGCGCGAGCGAGCAGGCGGCTGCTGCCGAAGAGGCTTCTTCCTCCATGGAGCAGATGTCCTCCAATATCCGGCAGAATGCCGACAATGCCCTGCAGACAGAAAAGATCGCCGTCAAATCAGCCCAGGATGCCAAAGAAGGCGGGACAGCCGTTGAAGAAACCGTAACCGCAATGAAGACCATAGCCGATAAAATTGCAATCATCGAAGAGATTGCCCGCCAGACGGATCTCCTTGCCCTGAACGCAGCAATCGAGGCTGCACGGGCAGGTGAGGCAGGGAAAGGGTTCGCGGTCGTGGCAGCAGCTGTCCGTCGGCTTGCAGAAAGATCAGCCGATGCTGCAGGAGAAATAAGCAATCTGTCTTCGAGCAGTGTCCAGGTGGCAGAGAAGGCCGGCTCGCTGCTCACTCAGATCGTTCCCGACATCCAGAAAACATCCCAGCTCGTTCAGGAGATCAGTGCGGCAAGCAACGAACAGAATACCGGGGCAGAACAGATCAATGCTGCCATCCAGCAGCTCAACCAGGTCGTACAGCAGAATGCCTCTGCTTCGGAAGAAATGTCCTCTACCTCTGAAGAGCTCTCATCCCAGGCACAACAGCTCCAGGAAGCTATTTCGTTCTTCAATATCGGTAATCTGGAGGGGCAGAAGGGCGTTACCCACCGGAACTCAAGAAAAAGTTCTCTATCCCATCCTTCCCATATAGCCCACCTGAATGATGGGAAGTGCACCCAGGTTACCAAGACAATACCCCATCAGGATCAGAAATCCGGGGTTATCCTGGATATGAATCATACCGAGTCCAATAATGACAAGAAGGATGAAGAGTTCGAGCGCTACTAATCGAATGGAGGAGTGTTATATGGGGAGTCGCCATTCTTGAGCTTCATCCCCTTGTGCACCACACGACAATGCCGGAATTAAAGGATGTATTAGAGATAATTAATAAATAAGGAGAAGGCGATGAGCGTTAAGGGAATAACTGTGACGACGCAGTATCTCTCGTTTAACCTTGATGAGGAAGAGTTCGCTCTGGAAATCTCACGGGTTAGAGAAGTCCTTGATTACACGAAGATCACGAAGGTACCACAGGCCTTTAACTTCATGAAGGGTGTTATCAATTTAAGAGGATCGGTGGTTCCTGTGATTGATCTCAAGGAAAAGTTCGGTATCGGCACAGCAGAGAAAACAGTTCTCAGCAGGATTATAATCTGCGAGATCAATATCGATGAGGGTTTGACCGTAATAGGCGCCCTGGCCGATTCTGTGCAGGAGGTGATGGAAATCGAACCGGAAAACATCGAACCTGTACCCAGGATCGGTACTAGGCTCAATACGGAATTTCTCAAGGGAATGGGGAAGAGAGAGGATGAATTCATTTTGATCCTCGATATCGATAAGGTTTTCTCAGCCGATGAGCTCTTTTTTGTACAACAGGCCGGTGACATTCCATTCAACAGTGAAAAACCGGATCGGCTATCGGAAAATCCTGCCCCGGTATAAAGCAAAAGAAACGACCTTGCCGGTAACCGGCTATACGCTGCCATTGACAGCTGATAGCCGGTTACCATGAATAAACCGTGCATCCGTTGCATCAAAAGCTGCCACGCGAGGGAAGGAACCTCCAGGATTCCCGCTTCCGATGAATTCCCTGCTGTTTTGAGCTGGTGACCTTCTCATCCCGCACATTATCCCGGCACACACTCACTGGTGAATATTCGCAACGCATTAGGCACTGCCCACCGATCTTACGCCTTGACATGAACAGGTGTATCCCTTATCCATATTGATTGTCGGGACAATCGATATCAGGTTTGGGTAGAGGTAATCAGCAGATGCCCGGACGGGGTATTCGTTAAAAATTGCGGCAAATACATACAAAGAACAAGGCATTTCAACCAAAGAAAAGGAGATTCCTGTGGGTGAACTAGGAACACGGTACAAGTGCTTCAAATGCGAAAGCAAATTTTATGACCTCAAGCGGCCCGATCCGATTTGCCCTTCATGCGGAGAAAACCAGAACAATAAAGAGACGAAGCAGCTGTTCAAGCAGAAGAGAAAACGCTGGCCCTCCAAGGTGGAGACGGACATGCATGTCCTCCCCGAGGACAGCGATGCCCTTTCCGAATCCGTGGATACTGATTCCCTGGTGGAACCTGAGGAAGAGAGGGAAAAGGACGAATATCTCCTGGACACCGAGGACATCGCAAGAGAAGAAGTTGCTGATGAGGACGCTGCGGAGTAACATTTGTACCGACAGCGTTTCTGCCGTATTCCAAGAACAGGTTGATCATCGGCATTGTCATGCCGTCCTGCCTTGCCTTCTCAACCCAGCTATGGGGCTTGGCCGCTTAAGGAAAGACGCTCCGACTGTTTTGGCTCAAGGGTTGATTTCTTGAAGAATCCGTTCCCATATGTCGTTCATCCCGAGCTTGGTGTGTGCTGATGCAGGGATAGGCTCTATGCCGGTTGCCTGCCTGATTTCCTTGATGCGTTTAATGCGGCCGCTGTAGGTGAGCTTGTCCGCTTTTGTGGCAATGAGCAGGGGCTTGATGGAGGCCTTCCGGGCGAGATCCAGGACGATAAGTTCTTCCGGGCCCAAGTCCCGCCTGATGTCGAGGAGGACCATGAGAATCTTCAAATCTCTGTTATTCTGGAAATACCGGGAGGCGAGTTCATCCCAGGCGCTCTTCATATCCCGGTGGACTTTTGCATAGCCGTACCCGGGGAGATCCACCATATAGAGGGACGGGCACTCCACTATATCCACCTGGAAAAAATTGATGTTCTTGGTCTTGCCGGGCTGCTTGCTCATCTTGACAAGGGTTTTGCGGCCAAGCAGGGCATTGATCAGGGACGACTTGCCCACGTTCGACCGGCCGGCAAAGGCGATCTGAGGCAGGCTTGGCAATGTATTATACACCGTGCCTGCGTACTTTGCATCGCGGATTTTAACCATCATAATCCCTTGATATAGTGGGCAACTTTTGCAATGCCCTCTCTGATATTCTCCTCGGAATTCGCATAGGAGAACCGGATGTACCGCTCTGCCCCGGGGCCGAAATCAATGCCGGGCGTGACCCCTACCCCGGTGTTATTCAGGATATCGAGTGCAAACTGGTATGAATCATTGGTGAATTCGGACATATTCACGAGCACATAGAACGCACCGGTCGGCTCCACCTCGACTTTGAATCCGTGCCCGGCCATCTCTTCGAGCATCACCAGGCGCCGCTGAGCAAAAACCCGGTGCATGTGCTCGACATCCTTTGCAGCCTCTGTAAGCGCAGCAATGCCTGCCCACTGAGCAACTGAAGGCGCGCAGATCATCAGGTTCTGCTGGATCTTCTGGGCTGTCCTGATGAGGCTTTTCGGGAAAACAGCCCAGCCGAGACGCCATCCGGTCATGGCATAGGCTTTCGAGAAGCCGTTGATCACGATGGCATTGTCCGTATATTCGAGGATCGTGTGCTGCTCGGCGGCATAGACCAGTCCGTGGTAGATTTCATCGGATATGATGGGGATGCGCAGGGCGCTGATATCAGTCAGATGGGCGCTGTCGAGACAAACCCCTGTGGGGTTGGCCGGTGAGTTGATGATGCCCGCCCTGGTCTTCGAGTTAATCGCGCCCCTGACCTTCCACGGGTTGAGCTGAAAGGCATCGTCGCTTCCCGTCCGAACCAGGTGTGGAACCGCGCCCAGTATTTTTATGAAATTCGGGTAGCAGGCATAGTAGGGATCGGTCAGGATGATCTCGTCGCCCTGATCCACGAGGCAGGCGATGGCCGTGAGCAGGGCAGGAGATGAACCCGCGGTCACGAGAACCTGCGAAGGATCGATATTCACCCCGTAGGTCTTCCGGTAATGCGTACAGATCGTTTCCCTCAGTTCGATGATCCCTAAAGAATCCGTGTAATGGGTCCGGCCGCTGTGCATTGCCTTTGCAGCTGCCTCCCGGATGCACTCCGGGGTGTCGAAATCGGGCTCGCCCACCTCCAGGTGGATGATCTGCCTTCCTGCTGCAGAAAGCGCGTTCGCCCTTTCCATCACATCCATGACAAGGAAGGGGGTAATGGACCTGATCTCTTTGGCTGCATCCATAAAGCCTCTATAACAGACCGGAAACAAAAGGGTCAATCATGGGAACGTAAAAAGCGAATCAACGATCTTCTCCGTCCGCTTCTTCATCCTCGATATCTTTGAGTACCTTGGTCACTTCCGCCTGCGTGGATCGCAACACCTGGCGCAGGTACTGAATCTTCTTTGCAGCTCCCTTGACCGTGTCCTCGAGTTCATCGATGGGAACTTCCCCTCGGCTCATCCTGTCCACTGTTTCCTCAAGATCTTTGAGCACTTCGGAATAGCGGCTGGTCTTTTTCATCATGACTCCTTATCTTTGACAATACTCTTAAGCGTGCCCTTTGAAAGCCTGGTGGTGATGCAGTCCCCTTCCCCTACCGAGTCCGCATCCGTGACGGCCCTGCCACTATTGTTCATGGTGATGCTGTACCCCCTCTTCAGGGTTTCGGCCGGGTCCATAAGTGATACATACGAGTCGAGATGGGCCAGGCGTTCAAGGCTTCGCTCGAAGAGGGCCTGTGTATGATCCCGGGCACCGTGGTGTAAATGAAGGATCTCCTGCTGCGATGACCGGATGCGGGCATGGGTGTCCCGGGCCAACCTCACCGGGAACCCTTCAAGGGTCTTGGACTGCTCTCCAAGGGCTGCGTTCGAAGAACTTCTCAAGCTGAAAGCGCTCCGGGAGATTGTCTGTTCTTCCTTAGCCAGGTCTCCGGCAACCGCGGTATGGAGGCGGAAAGCTGCATCCTTGAGGCCGGAGAGGGCCGAGACCATCCACCTCTGCGATACGTGCTCGAGGCTCGCTGACAACTGGCGCAGGCGCTCACCCGTTCTCTGCCAGATTTCGCTGCAGCAGAAGGAAATTTCCCGGCACGCCTCGTCCAGGAACGTCCGCACCTCGTCGGTCTTTGAAACATAAAGCCCGGCAACGTCGGTCGGGGTGACGCCGTAGGTATGGGCCACGAGATCTGCCACGCTCACGTCGATCTCATGCCCGATGCCGGTGATCACAGGCTTGGGACAGAGCGCTATGGCCTTGCAGAGAGAGAAGTCGTCGAAGGAAAAGAGGTCGGTCTTTGCCCCGCCGCCCCTGATGATGGCGATGGTATCCACATCCGGGTGATTCTGGAGGATCCTGATCCCCTTGAGGACCTCCGGTACGGTGTTCTCTCCCTGCATGTGCGCGTCGAAGAGGGTAATGGAAAAGCAGTATCCGCTGTCGCGGACAATGCTCATGAAGTCGCTGAATGCAGCCGATCCTTCCGAAGTGATCAGCCCTATATTCAGGGGCAGCTCAGGAAAAGGCAGGCTCTTATTTCTGTCAAAAAGACCTGAGGCGCGCAGTTCCCGTATCGTCTGCTCCCGTTTCTTTGCAATGGCGCCGAAGGTGTACGAGGGGTCGATCTCGGAGACAATGAGCTGGTAGCGGCCTTCCTTCACGAAGAGATCGATCCTGGCCTTGAGCTTTACCTCGATGCCGGAATTGAGCTCGAACGCCCCTATCCCAAGTGACGCCAGGCTCGTGCGCCATTTTGTATAGGGCCCACGGAAGAATGCACAGCTTATCTTCGCGATATAGCCGTCCAGGCCGCTCTTCGCCTTCTCCACAAGGTCGAAGTACAGGTGGCCGGATTTAGCATGGAATTTCAGGCCGTGAATCTCTCCTTTTACCCAGATCTCAGGATCGAAGCACGACTGGAGGGATTCTCTTGCCAGCTCGTTTAATCGGCTTACGCTCATGCATGTCATGTGCATAAAGGAATAGCAGAAAGAGCCGGAGATAATCAAGTGATGGATGGGAGGCCTGCCATGCAAAGATCTTTCTCTGGCTGCATGCCCTGACTAAGCTTTTGCCCGACAGGCTGGGAAACATTGACAGCGGGAGCCTATCCATGTACTAATAAATACCACTATATCAAGAGGAGCTTCCGATGGATTATCAGTTTATCAAGGTGGAGGTAGCCGGAGAGATCGCCTGGGTGGAGCTCGACCGCAAGCACGAGCTCAACGCCCTTTCGTACGGAATGCTCTCGGAGATCAACCAAGCCTTTTCCTCTTTTCTCACAGAAGAAAGCAGCGTCAGGCTCGTCATCCTCACCGGAGGCGACCAGTGCTTCTCTGCCGGGATTGACCTCAAGGAAGCCCCGAATTTCACCGCCGAAGAGGCGGCACGATACTTCAATCTGGCAGTCGGCATCTACTCGATGCTCATCGACTATGACAAGATCCTCATTACCGCGGTGAGCGGCATCGCCTTTGGCGGAGGCTTCAACCTCGCACTCATGGGAGACATCATTATCGCATCGGAAAGCGCCATATTCGGCCATCCGGAGATCAAGTACGGGTTTAACCCTCTTCTGACGCCCCTCGTCGCCCGTATCGGCATGGCCAGGAGCAAGGAGCTGACCTTGCGCGGTGAACCCATCGGTGCGCAGGAAGCATACTCCATCGGGCTGGTGAACCGCGTCGTTGCGCCGGAAATATTCAAGGAAGAGGTGAACTCATGGGCCTATCAGCTGGTCAACAGATCGCCTGAGGTTGTACGAGCCCTCAAGCGGACCTTCGACGTGGTCAGCCGCCTCGATTCGAAGGCAGCGCTCGAGTATGAGCTGGAAATGACCGCGATGCTCTTCAATATCCGAGGAGACATCCGGGATAAAATGAAAGATGTCATCCTGTATAAAGACCCGACAGGGAAAAAAGTCATCTGCTCCTGATTCACCCGATTTCCTTCATCTCTACCGGATCCTGAAGGCCCGCTTCGGACCGTCGGGCTGGTGGCCCGGGGAAAGCCCTCTGGAGGTGGCAGTCGGGGCGGTCCTCACGCAGAACACCGCATGGGGCAATGTGGAAAAGGCGATCCAGACCCTAAAGAAGCATTCCATGCTCGATCTCGGCAAACTCCATGCCATCGACCCCGGCGAGCTTGCGTCTCTCATCCGTGCCTCCGGCTATTACAACATTAAAGCAAAACGGCTCAAGAACCTGGTGAATGCGGTGGCCGACTCTTCATCCGGCAGCATGGAAGCATTCTTCAGTCAGGATTTGAAAAGTCTCAGGGATATCCTCCTTGGGGTCAACGGCATCGGCAAGGAGACCGCCGACAGCATCTGCTGCTATGCGGCGGGAAAACAATCTTTGTCGTCGATGCCTACACGAAGAGGATCCTGGTGCGCCATGGGATCATCAAAGGTTCGTCAACCTATGACGAAATCCAGCAGCTTTTCCAGCAGAATCTTCCGCACGACCTCACGGTCTACAAAGACCTGCACGCCTACCTCGTCTTTATCGGCAAGGACTTCTGCAGGCCGGCCGGCCAGCGCTGCAGCTCCTGCCCGCTGGAGCCTTGGCGCTGAAGGGCATTGCCTCATTGAATAAAATTTCTGGTCCGGGGATATGTTTCTGTGCTACCATTCAACAATGGACAAACAATCATTAACCAGTCTGATCCTTCTCCTTGTCTTCTTCTTTGTTGTCCCTTCGGTGCTTAAATTCCTCGGGCGGTACACCTTGAGCAGTAAAGGCGAGCAGAGAAAAGAGGAAGATACCGGAGAGACCCGGGCCCCCGGGGAGGTCATACCCGGACATCCGGAAGTGTTTCATCCGGGAAACGGCCCCCATGATGCAGAGCGTCCCATAGTCAGCAACGAGCCCATCAACCCGAAATGGTTCTAGAGAGCAGGCCCACGGATCAAGGTCTACGTTTTTTTATCGGTTTCTGCATCATTGCCGTATCGATCTATGGGTTCTACCTCTGCCTGGCAAAACGAAATTCGCCGGAGCTCTTCCTAAAACCTGCGGCAATTTCCCCCGGGACATATCCCTGCAGGGATGTCAGATTCGGGAGATTTTCCCTGTGCATTCCTTCCGAGCTGGATGTCGTCCCGAACAGCGACGGATCCTTAAGCGCATTTTCCGCCCGTTCCCAGATACGGGGTGAGATCCGATTTTTCGAGAAACTCCCCCAGGAAGAGGGGTGGAGAAAAACGCTTCGCAATCCTATGATCAGGGCTTGGCTCGGCGATGAACGGTCTATGGGCGCAGTGCAGTTAATGACGGAGATCCTCGGGCACAGGTTCAATCCCACGCTCATGGGGATAAAGGCTAAAATCATCCCGTCATGGATGAATAAAAGCCCCGGCGCCGAGATACTCATCCCTCAAAAAAGTGCGGCCCTGCTCTTCTACACCCCTCACCAGTTCCTGGGCATCACGACGCAACAGCAGGGCTTTATCGTGCTTTCTTTCCTCGGGTCAATGGACAAGGCCAAGGCAGCCGGAATGATCCGTTCCGTGAGGCTTATTCCATCGGCATGACAAGGAACGGGATCGCGGCATTCCGCATGAATCTTTCCACGTAATCGCCTCTGAACCAGGAGAGTATCCCTTTATCACCGTCATGGGGCAGGATGAGGAGCTCGATTCCCTTGTCCTTGATGACTTCCTCGATGATCTCGATGGAGCCGCCCCTCTTGACGATCCTGTGAGCTGAATCCACGTCATCGCCGACGGCTTGGTGGCAGATGGCGTATATTTTGTCCCTCGCAGCCTGGATGACTTCATCTTCCAGCTTGTCGATATTGATATGCGGAACATAAAATCCCGCAGCGCCTTTGATGTCGGTTACGGTATGAAGTACGAAGAGTTCGGCATCGATGATCTTGCCGAGTTCGTACGCATACTTCACAAGATTTGAGCTGTTCTTGCTCAGATCGATGTAGCAGAGTATCTTCCTGGGTTTCTTCAGCATGTTCTTTTTCATAGATTTCCCCCCCTATGGTGTCTCAATCGTATTATTTCAATGGCTGATGACCGAGTCTATCACGCCTTTCAAATCCTTGAGATGGAACGGCTTGGCCACAAAGGCATTGGCGCCTTTTTCAAAGGCCATCTTCTTCGCCTCGCTCACACTGAATCCGGTAATGAGGATGATCGGGGTCTCGGGGTACCGGTTCTTTATCTCCGTCATCAGGGTATACCCGTCCATCCTGGGCATGTGGATGTCGCTCACCACGATATCCATGGCCTTTCTTTCCAAGCACTGGAGTGCATCCAGCCCGTCTTTCGCCGTGTGCACCTGATAGCCGAACATACTCAAGAAGTCGGCAATCACGTGCGCCAGGTCATCGGAATCATCTACAATAAGTATATTTTTGCTGTTAATCATTGGACTTATGCGCTGTCAAATCGATAATTTCATAATCTCTTAATGCAGCATATTTTTTTGTTTCAGCCGTGGTAAGCCGTGCAAGCTTGTCCATGACCTCCTTGATCTTGAAGATCTGATCTTCCATGACCTTCAAGGTCTTCTGCACTTTTGTCTTCTCCTCCAGGTCCGGGGATATCTGGAGCATCTCGATATTCCCCAGAATAATGTTCAACGGCGTGTTTATCCTGTCTGAAAGCGTCACCGTGGTTTTGGTTATAGCACTCACTTCCTGGATGCGTTTCTGCTCCTGCCCGTAGTTCTGCATCTCCAGTGCCCTTCGTACACGGATGATCAGTTCGTCTTCGTCGCAGGGTTTTAGGAGATAATCGTAGACGCCGAGCCGCAGAGCCGTCACGGCGGTCCTGATGGAACCGTATCCCGTTATGACGATTACCAGGGTCTTGGGCGATATGACCTTCACGTTCTCCAGGAGTTCGAGGCCGCCCATGCCCTCAAGGACCAGATCGGTGAGCACCAGGTGGTATTTCTTTTCGTTGAAGAGCTCCAGGGCGCTTTCAGCGGAAGAGACGCCATCCACCTCGTAGTCATGCTCCTTTAGAATATTTACCAGGGAATACCGTACGATTTCTTCGTCATCGACAACGAGTATCTTTTTCTTTTCCATACGCGAATGCCCTACTCCATATACAGCTGCTTATTCACTATTTCCCGTAAGTCCTTGATCCTGAAAGGCTTGCGAAGGAAAGCAACGCCGGTAGTCTCAAGGAACTCCTTTATCTTATAATCATAGGTATCTCCGGTTATGAACATGAACCGCTCCTTCAGCCACGGATGATTCTTTATCGCTGTATGGTACAGTTCCATTCCATCCATTACCGGCATCCTTAAATCCGATATAATAAGCTCCCACTGTTGCTCTGTGAGGTGGTCATAGGCTATCTGACCGTTGTTGAAAGGCGTTACTTCATAGTAGGGGCTCAATGTATCCACCATGAGGTCCAGCAGGTCTTCCTCGTCCTCCACCACCATGATCAACGAGCGTTTTACCGAGTCTTGTGCCTTGGTACGGGAAGGAACCTTTTCTGCCTTCACTTCCACCTGCTGTTCCTGTTTATCGGTTACCATGGCGGGAATCTTGATACGTGCCACGGCGCCTCGGCCGGTATTTTCCAGGGATATCTCGCCCTTGTGATCGGAGATGATTCCGTAGCAGATGCTCAAGCCAAGCCCGGTCCCCTTGTCTTTGGCTTTTGTCGTGAAGAAAGGGTCGAAGATCTTCGTCATGATCTCTTCCGGAATCCCCGGGCCCGAATCCTCGATGGAGACATGGACGTAGTCATCAATCAGGCCGCTTTTCAGCCGGATGCTGCCAGGCCTGTCGTCGATAGCATCTATGGCATTGTTGATAAAATTGACCAGGACCTGCTCTATGCAGTTCATGTCGGCCCGGACATAGAGGGGGTCAGGGCATTCGTCGCACTGGAGCTTGATGCCGCGCTTCTTTACCGTAGGGGTATAGAGGCTCACCGTTCTCTTGATTATGTCCCGCATATCAAAGGCGATCTTCTCCGGCGGCTTGTTCCTGGAGAACTTGAGCAATGATTCGACGATATGCTTGGCCGAGTTGGCAGCATTTATGATGACGGAAAGCCGGCTCTGGTCTTTGGCGCTCATATCTTTCGTATTGATCAGATCGGCAAAACCGAGAATGGGCGTGAGCTTATTATTCAATTCATGGGCAATGCCCGAGGTAAGCAACCCTAAGGAGGTAAGTTTTTCCGTCTGCATGGCCCGCTGATCCATGCGCCGCTTTGCCGTGATGTCCCGCATCACGATCAGGGTCTGCTCGGAACTCAGCTTCTTGATAAAAAATTGCCCGATCAGTGCAGAACCGCTCCCCACCGATGTGTTCATCTCGAAATCCTGGAATTGTCCAAGGCTCACCCTCTGCAGGCATGTGCAGATATAATTTACCGTATCCGTATCGAAGACATCATTGATATTTCCCGGGGTTTTACCCAGCGTCTTCAGGAGTCTCTGATTGCAGAAAGACACGGTATCATCCCGCGAAAGGATGAAGATCAGGTCCTCGGAAGCGTCCACGACTGCCTTATAGCTTTCCGAGATCGTCCGCAGGCTCTCGTCTTTCTGCTGCAGGAGGTCTTTGAGGTCCGAGTTGTTCCTCTGGAAAACATCGGAGATATGGACAAGCGTGAGCATCTGCCCAACGAGAAGTCCGAGCAGCTCGAACACCCGTAGCGAATGGACATCGAAGAAATTGTTCTGGGAATGGGAGAGATTTAATACCCCGAAGGTGATATCCCCCTCCTTGATGGGGATACAGAGCATGGAGCCGATCCTTACCCTGGTCCCGGGCATCTCCTTGAAATACGAGCACTGGGAGGCATCGGACACAAGGACAGGCCTTCCCTCCAGCGCACATTTCCCTGCCACGCCCTCGCCCATCTCCATGAAGACATCCACGGCCTCATCCGGAGAGCCGGAACCGGCCGCTGCTTTGAGAATAATCCGACCTTCCTTGACGATAAAGACAGAGGCATTTTCACATCGGGATTCCCGGATGAGGGCCTGGACGATCAGAGAGTAGAAGTCATCTTCCGGCGAACACTTTCGCACATGTTCCGAGAGTTCGAAGATGCTCGAGAGGATGCCGATGGTATCTTCGTAGAAGCCGGTTGCTTTTTTCAGCAGGTCGAGCAGCAGCTTCTCTCGATCATGGGAGAAATCCATGGGTGCTTTGAGCTCTGACCAACTGTTTTTCACAGCACCACCAATGCCCCTCAAAAGAGATTTTCAACAATAACATTATTTATCTTATACCGTTGAAGAATAGTATTGACAAGATCTTTATATATATCCCTGAGATATGATCCGATGAGCCTGGAATCGGGGGACACGGCTTCGGGCTCTCCCTTTTCGTACCGGCAGATCACGTGATTGATCAGGTACACAATCGCAGAATTACGGTCCATGGGGCTGTGATGATGCCGTATGATCTTTACGATCCCTTCGGGGAAATGCCAGGCCCTGGCCACTGCTTCGCCAAGAAGGGTATGATCGATGGAAAACACATCGTTTTCCAGATCCGAATCGGGCCAGCCCCCTTCGAATTCCACCAGAGGAATATAGACATCAGGCATCCTGGAAAGGAAAATCATCTTGCCGAGATCATGAAGCAGCGCACCGGTGAACAGGCAATCCTTTTCTGCCTTGTCCCTGCTCAACGACAGCGCGATGAGTGCCGTTGCGTATGAATGAGACCAGAGGGTTTTTGCATATCTCGATTCACACCTCAAGGTATCGATGACCGCCATTGACAGCGTTATGCATTTCACCATGTCGAGGCCGATCGTTAGAAGCGCCTGGTGTATCCCGAAATTCTGGTTCGCGTGGCGGTAAAATGGTGAATTGGCCAGTTTGACGACCTTGGCAGCCATGGCAGGGTCGGTCGATATAACGCTTTCCACCCTTTCAAGATCCGCGTTATCATCCTGGAGCACCTGAAAGAGCCTCATCCTGCTCGCCTCCAAAGCCGGGATGCTCTCTATGTGCCTTTCAACGGAGAAATGGACCTGCGTATTTTCCATCGTCATGGTTTAACGGACTTTTTCACGAATAACTTGAGGTGTTTTTCCCGGTTAAATATTTTTCCCTTATGTATTTTTTCTAATTTTCCGTTAGTATAGCTCAGGGCATACGGAACTGCTCACAAAAAAGCAGGCGCTTTGGTAAAATACGTTCGGCAACTTGATAATAATGGCTGATATAAAGACAAATAAGAAAACCAGAATCCTCCTTGTCGATGACGAGCAGGAAACCCTTGACCTTATTTCCGAATATCTTTTGGAAAAGGGATATGACCTGAGCATGGCCTCCAATGCCGAGCAGGCCATCAGCATGGTGGAGAAAGACAATTACCATATTGCCGTGGTGGATCTCCATCTTCCCGGAATGACCGGAGCTGAGCTCCTGAAACTTATCAAGAAGATGCGCTCGCATATCCAGGTGGTCATGATTACCGGATACGGCACCATCCGCGATGCTGTGGAATGCATGAAGCTCGGCGCTTCGGACTTCATTACCAAGCCCATCCTCCTCGACCATCTCCACCTGACGATAAACCGCATCCTTGAGGAAGCCAGGCTGAAGGAGGAGGCCGAGCTTGCAGCCTACTACAAGACGCTTTCGCGAACAGACGAGCTCACAGGGCTCTACAACTTCCGCCACCTCATCTCGATGTTGAAAAACGAAGTGACGAGGCATATCCGCTATAGCCGCATCATGTCGCTCGCCATGATCGACATAGACAACTTCAAACAGTACAATGACACGAAAGGCCATGAGGAAGGAAACGAACTCCTCACACGGCTCGCCCACATCTTCAGGCACAACACGAGAAACTGCGACATCCTCGCCCGGTATGGGGGGGAGGAATTCGTTATCCTGTTCCCGGAAACCTCTCTTGAAGAAGCAACTGTCGTTGCCGAGAGAATATGCAAAACCGTGGTGGTAACCCTCGAGGTCAGCGTCACGATCGGCCTGGCCGGATTGCCCCAGCATACCGCCGACTACAACGAACTGCTTAGAATGGCGGACAGAGCCATGTATTGGGGGAAGCAGCACGGGAAGAACAAGATCGTAGTTTACGACGATACGATATCCATGTGCAAGTAGAGATCGCCTGACTTATTCGCCAGGTTCTTTCTCCCCATCCCGTTTATCCGTAACGTCGTACCCGATTTAATGCCTTGCGGAATGCTCACCTTGATCCTGCGCTTCGAGAAACCGGGCCTGTACTCGATCGTAATATAGCCCCCACAGGATGCGATCGTTTCGGGGATCCGGATGTCTTCATGAATATCCATTACGCTGTGGAAGAACCTGGCCGCGCCGTTCGAGGCCAGCTTCGCAAAGGAGCGTTTCAGGAACATCCCGGGGCCTTCCTCCGTACACGAGCGCCTCGTAGGCGATCACCCTGCTGACCGAAAGCAGCCTCTCGAGCCACTCTCCCTTGATGGGCAGGTCATCGAACACCTCGCGAAAATCAGGGCGGTTAAAGATGTCCTGGTAAATATCTTCGCGCTCGAAATTGCGAACACGATCCTTATCGTACCTCTTCCTCCTGGCACCGTCTATGAGCACCCCATATGCTTCCGTGATTTCACGGAAATATTCAACGGACTGGGGGTCGTCCCTGTTCAGGTCGGGGTGGAATTTCATCGCGAGCTTCCGGTAGGCCTTCTTGACCTCTTCGGCGCCGGCATCCTTTGAAACCCGCAAGATGTGGTAGTAGTCCTTGACCATATACTAAGTTTTTGCTTAAAAACCTGCCTGCTATCGATTGGACTGGATGAAAATCTCCCCGGGAAGGCCGACTGCCGTGAGCACCCCGCCATAGACAGCCCCGGTATCGATGCCTATCTTGTCCTCTTTGATAAGCGGCCTTGCAAATGGGGTGTGGCCGAATATCACCTTTTTCTTCATTTCTGTGGGGGAGAAAATAAACTCATCGCGAATCCAGATGAGGTCCTGCCGGTCCTGGTTGTACATGGGGACTCCGGGCCTTATGCCTGCATGAACGTAGATATGATTCCGGTCTTCGTAATACCATTTCAATCCTGCATAGAAATCGCGATGCTCTTCGCTGATCTTCTGAACGACCTGAGAATGGGACAGGAAGGGCTCAGGTCCCAGGTAGGACTGGACCGTATTCATCCCTCCGTTGGCAAAATACAGGGCCTTATTCGCTCCGAACTCGAGAAACTCGAGAAACATATGCTCGTGATTGCCGCGCAGGAAAACACAGGGTATCGAGGCTGCAAGATTTATCATGAAATCGACCACGCCCAGGGAGCTTGGCCCGCGGTCGATATAATCACCGAGGAAGATCAGAAGGTCATCTTTTCCAGGGTCGATTCTGTCTACGAGGTCTTCCAGCTGGTCAAGACAACCGTGGATATCCCCGATAGCAAACGTTCTCTTCATGTTTCTTTGAAAAGAAGATGCCTTTGACTTCACAGCATCCTTTGGATTCTTCTCTAAGCTCCCTTTTTGAGTTTTATCGTTTCGATCTTGAGCTCGGGGATCTTCTCCTGGGCTTTCTTTGATCCGGGATTGATCTTCAGGGCAAGCCGGTACGCATCCAGGGCTGCGCTCAGATCATCAAGCTTCTGCCTCCCCTGTTTTACGGATGCTCTTGCCTCGTGGGCATAGGCAAGGGTGATCGCCACGTCGTGGTCTTTTGTTTTTTTCAAGTAGTTCTCGGCCGCCTCGATAATCCTGTCGTGGTCTTTGAGCCCGACTGCTGCGCTGATAAGGCCCTTCCTGGCCTCATTTGAATTATCGACCTTCAGGAGGACCTGGTAGTAGTCATAGGATGCCTTGTAATCGCCTGTCTTCTGAGACAGCGCTGCGGCCCTGGTAAGGGAGTCCCGGTCATGCGGCTTGACCGCAAGCACCCTCTTGTAGGTATCAAGTGCGCCTTTGACTTTCCCGGCTTTCTCGTACGATGACGCAAGGTTGAAGAGGAGCACCGGATCATGCGGATTGAGCTCAACGGCCCTGGCATAATATCCGGCCTGCGCATCTGATTTACCGAGCTTGCCCATGGCCATGGCCAGCTGGGCATAGGCGTTTTTATCCTGAGGATAAAAGGTAACGTAGCGCTTGAGGTACGTCGCGGCATCGTCGTACTTCTTGTTCTTTAACGCGTCTTCGATCAGGGGGATGAGGATTTCCCTGTCTCTGGCCTTCCCGGCTACCGGCCGGTAAATCTCCAGGGCCTGTGCACTCTTGCCGGCCTGTTCATAAGTCTTGCCCAGGTCAACGATGAGGGCTTCATTATTCGGTTCAAGCTCCAAGGCCTTCTTGAGATACGTCACCCGGGAATCAAAATCTCCTGACTGTCCTGCTACAAATGCCATGCGCCTGTACGTAATCGCATTGCCATTTCCCTTGTCCACGATCTTTTGGCACGCATCGAAGGCCTCTTTGAGCATCCCCAGCTTGAGGTAGCACCGGGAAAGCTCCGCCATTGATGCGACATCCTCGGGATCGGCTTCCACCAGCTTTTTATAGATGCCGGCGAGCGTCTCATAATCGTTTTTCTTGCTCAGGAGTCCGTCGAGCATGGCAACGAATTTCCGATCTTTGGGGAAGCTGGCATGGGCGCTCTTCAGAATGGCTATCTTTCCATCGATGTCCTTTGTTTCTCTGGCCCGGATGAGGAAATCCTGCTGATTGAGATCTATTTCAAGGGGCACCTTTGCGATGGCATGCTCGATATAAAAGATCTCGATGGGGACGGACCGGATCCCTGCATCCATAAGCTGTTTACGGATCTGAGCGGTGTCCACGGGCTCATAGAGGTCATCGTTCTTTCCGAACCCCACGACATCTGCAGTAAGGTAGGATTCAAAAAAGGTATTGGCCTTGATCTTGGAGATGACGATGGTCTCGTCTCCGCTTACCTTGAGAGACTCTCCCGCATGAATGGTTTTGGGGAAACCGTTCACACTGACTTCCATGGAGATGAACTGGGGAGGCTTCCGGAATATAAAGGAGATTGCCGCTTCCCGGAACTGTCCGACTCTGCCTCCCAAGGGCACCATGAGAAAGAGGATCAAGCCTACCAGGGTGATGACAAGGACTATGATTAAAACCGAACTCCCTTTCCTTCCCATACCTCGCTCTTTTCCGTTTGCCGGCATTTGAAGAAAGGTTATTAGCAAGGAATACGGGCGATGTCCATTCCCATTTTCATGCATTACCACCCCTGGAATCCGGCACCCAAAGGACATATGGGCCTAAGATACGGATTTCATTTCACCATGAATCGAAATGACAGCGACAGCCTGAAAGCCTTGACCCTGCAAAGGTATCCCATTATTATCTAGACAATAGGATAAACCACCAGCTTTTCATCATGAATTTTATCTTCTCCTTATTTACTTTTATGGAAAAGGCATTCTTATGGATAAGGGCATAAGTCTCGTAGAATTGATGATATCTCTTACGATAAGCACCATCCTTATCCTTGCGGTTTACAGTATGTATTCTCTTTTTACCAAAGGATATCTCGATTCCCGGGATCACTGGTACTGCATGCAGTCATTGCGAAACGCTCTGATCCAGATCGATTCGGACTTGAAGCAATGTGCTTTCCTGCTTCCCCAAGACCTTAAAATAGCGTCCGGGAAAGGCTCCCTGTTCATCGCCGGCGCACCGGTCACCTCATCGTACTCGGGATTGAACGTCCACAGGAAATATCCCCCGCCGTACTTCTCCATTATACAATCATCCGCAGCCGGCACCATTACCCTTGACAGTATCGATATAGACCAGGACAACACGCCTGACTACTGGGCCGATCTCGGGATTATTACCGACAGCGGGCCCTACGTAATATCCCGCGGGTATTCCAGGGGGAACGCCGTGATTCCGCTTACCGCACAGCCACAGGTAAAGGCAGGTGACCGGTCGGTGCCTTCGGTTCACTATGAGCTCAAAGAGGACGGGCTCTACCGGAATGCCCAGCTCCTTGCCGAAGCGGTCACCGCCTTCGATGCAGCGATTACCGGGAAAACCGTCACCATCCTTCTCACGGCACGCCACAATGGCGAAGAAAAGCGTACTTCCTACAGATATGAACTTCAATAACAAGGGGTGGGCACTCATTTATACCCTCATTTTCTGTATCGTAATCCAGGGGATCGCCCTGATCACGACCAGCCTGATTACGCATAATGTCAAATCGGGAAACACCTTCAAGAGCCTGCTCTCCCAGAGGCATGCCCCTGTAAATACACAGGAAAAGCCCCTGGTAAGAAACACCGTGCTCGATACACCGGAGGGGTGGGATCATGCATGCTTTTCCACCGAAGTAATCGAGAAGCAATGGGCAAACGAGAGCACGTATTCGTGGCGTATCAAGCTCAAAGAACAGCCCTATAGAACGGAAAAGGATCACCTGCTCTCTTCCTGGAGACCGTACATCATCCTTCTCATAGACGATTCAGAGGGAATGCTCTCATCCTGCGGGCAGTCATACAGTGCCCAGGATATGTACCTCAAGCGTACGGGCGGCGAGATCCTGCCCACAGGAGAGCGGGACGACGTCCTGAACACCCTCACGACGCCGGAAGGTACCTATTTCCGCGGCAGCTATGGGAACGCATGGTTCCAGGCCTTCAACATGTATCACTTCGGAGGGGTCATGCAATGCTGGACCCATGCCATATCACAGCTCACAGGCCTTATCGATGACATGGATATGTGCCCCATTGCCGTTGCTACAGTGTCGAGAGGCATCATACAGCCTTTTACAAGCGACCGGAAAGTCATTACCGAGACCGTGCTGGGCATCCGTCCCCAAGGCCATGATGCCCGCCTGTCCGAGGCTTGCTACAGCCTCATCAATTCATTTCCCCCTGATTGCGGCACATCGAGACATATCATCATCGCAACCACCGGGATTGCCATTCATGACGGGAACATCCCCGGATGGCTTCAGGACTTCGATCACGACAACGACCCGCAGGATACTGCAACAGGGGAAACAGGGTCACATTGTCTTGATGACGTGGCGGCCTATGCTTCATCAAAGGGCATCCGCATCCATACCGTAGGCCCGGATACGGCTTTGCTGAAGAAAACGGCATCTCAAGGCGGCGGTGAGTATCTCCCGTCAAAAAACTCTTTTGCCCTTCCCGGCGGCTTCATCTGCCAGATACCCTCATTGTACGGTACTGCCAAGCGTTTCCTCACGAACAACGATCTGGCCTTCAAACCTTTATGGCTTACCATGGAGCATATGTCCTGCCTGCAGCCTATGATCAATGACCCTACCCACCTGGGAACGTTCTCTCCCTCCTGTATCAAGGGTTCCGCTACATCCTTGTATATGGAAGACCAACGGCTCTTATGCTCGACCTCACGAGGCTACCTCCTTTCCATAGACATGGCAACGGGTGCCTGCTCATGGATGGTCAAGGAGGTAGGGGGCAAGATCGGGGTGAAAAACGGCATCATCATGACCGGCCCGAATATCTATGGGAATATCACTGCCATGAACAATACACCGGAGGTCCGCTGGGTAAGACCGGGAGAGCTCTTTGCACTATCGCAGGGAAATTCATACATCGCGGAGGGAAAGACCATTACATCCTACACCCTGGAAGGCGGAATATCCCAATCGCAATTCACTCTGGACAGCACGGTATGCATTCTGGAATATGACCCCTGCTTCGGGATTGTCATTGCAGGGTCGCAAAAAGGGCTGATTTATATCCTCGACCAGAATTTGCAGTTCCAGAATCTCATCACACCGGATATGCCCGGAACTTTCATGAGCATCAGATCGTTTCACCGGAGAAAAGAGCTCCGTATCATAGCCGTTACGCCGACCCGTGCTGCATGTGCAACACTCTCCGGCATTCTCTGGAATACGGCTCTTGATGGAGGTGTCTGCACCAACGCCATTGTCATGGATTCGAAGCTGTATGTGACTACCTGGACGCCGGATGCATGCCTCGGAATGGATTCGGGAAGCTCCTCGCTCCTCGTCCTTGATGCGCAAACCGGCGAGAGGGTATCCAGGAACCCCTCTTCGAGGCCAAAGCGTTCGGGCCGCTCATCGATCTCGTTTCCGGCACACTGGAACATACAAGCTGGAAGATGGATTCCAACCAGAATGACATCACGAAGCTCATTGGGATGAAGCCATGCAGCCTGGGCTCACGGATAAGGCAGAAGCAGTAATACTCGACGCCTAGTGAAATAAAGCGGCATCCCTGCAAGATGAAAGCAGGGAGCAGCTAATAGAGTGTCCGGTAACAACATATAAACCTTAAAATTTTTAATTCCCCTGAGAAATTCCTTTAAGATCTGAAAACTAAAACCCGAAAAGGCTAAATATTACAGTGCACAAAAAAGAGAGGTACTTATATGTTGGAAAAACTTACCATCGGCAACAGAAGGGGATTCACCCTGGTGGAACTTGCGCTGGTGCTTGTTATCGTGGGTCTGCTCATCACGGGGGTCCTCAAAGGCGAGGCACTCATTCAGAATGCAAAGATAAAAAAGCTGATAAATGAGAAGGATTCAATATCAGCGGCATTTTACACCTTCTATGATAGATATGGACAGCTTCCCGGGGACGAGAATCTTACGACCGCACCTACATCGGACACCAGAAATGGAAACGGGAACGGGCAGATAGACCTGCCGAATATGGATATCTCTTCGAGGACCTGGCACTTGCAGATATTATTAATGGAAACTATACCGGGGCAGCCACCAGCGTGCCGAATCATTCCTTTGGGAGCTGGATGCGGGTGCAGTGGGTGGCCACCCGGGCGGAATGTCGCATCAATGCCAACTGCATGGCTTTTAATGCCGTGCCGGCGGACGTGACCGAACAGATCGATCGAAAGTATGATGACGGGATGTATAATGACGGATCAATCCGAGCCAATACGATTATACGAACCTCGCTGTCAAAATAATGTACTGGCGTCTGTAATTTTTAGAATCCGCCCTCTCGCACTATCCGGGAGAGCTGGAACAGAGACCTGTCTTTCCCCTGTTTCAGCCTCTCCCAGAAAATATCTCCCTATGCTCCTCAAAGAGCATTCCTGGACTCCCCAAACCCGGGGTCTCTCAGGAGATAACTCCTCCCGGCTCCCGTGCATAACCGCCCGGATTTTCACCTCAGGTAAAGTTCTTTCCCGGATCGTCGATCTAGTACGTAATTTTTATAAAACAGGATAGGTATGGAAAAGAAACGCATCGGCGATCTGCTCAAGGATGAAGGGATCATCACCGACCAGGAGATAGGCCTTGCCCTGAAGGAGCAGAAGGCCACCCGCGAGCGGGTGGGAGACGTTCTCCTCCGCTTGGGCCTCGTGACCCAGACCGAGCTTGCCCAGGCAATCGCCAAACAGTCGGGCATCGATTTCCTGGAGCTGAGAAACTATACGCCTCCCAAGGAGGCCCTGAAATCCCTGCCCCTCGCCTTTGCCAAGGACAATGCGCTGCTCCCCGTGGCTGTGGAAGAAACCCGCTCACCGTAGCCACCAACGAGCCCGACAACTCGAAGGTCATCGACCTTGCCTCACGCATTGCAAAGAGGAGGATAAAATGCGTGGTGGCATCCGCATCCCAGATCCACCGGCACATCGAGAAGGACTACTACCTCCTGGAACACCCCATGGAGGACGAGATCGCCGAGCAGCTCGAGCACGCGAAGCGCAACGCCCACGAGGTGGATACCGAAAAGCTCTACCGGCTGATCCTCATGTCCGCCATCAACTCCCGGGCAACAGATATCCACATCACGCCGACGGACATGACCTCCCAGGTCCACTACCGCATCGACGGATTCTCTATCCCTTCTACACCTTCCCGGTGGAGATCCACCCGCGCATCATCTCCACCATCAAGGTCAAGGCGGACATGGACATCTCCGAGCAGAGAAAGCCCCAGGACGGCCGCCTCGCCTTCGACTTCCTCAATGAAAACTATGATATGAGGGTCTCCACCTTGCGGGTATCCCACGGCGAGAACATGGTCTTGAGGATCCTGGCGAGCACCGAGGAGCTCTACAGCCTCCAGAATCTGGGCATTGACGAAAACGATATCGTCAAGCTCAAAGGAGATCCTCAAAGCCCTTCGGCATGATCCTGGTCTCCGGACCCACCGGATCAGGTAAGACCACCACGCTCTACGCATCGCTGCGGGAGATCAATGCCATTGAGAAGAACATCGTGACCGTGGAAGACCCTGTGGAATACCAGTTCCCCCTCATCCGCCAGACCCAGGTCAACGAAAAGGCCGGTATGTCTTCGCCTCGGCGGTCCGGGCCTTCCTGAGGCAGGACCCGGACGTCATCCTTATCGGCGAGATCCGGGACGCGGATACCGCGACCATGGGGATGCGGGCATCCCAGACCGGCCACCTCGTGCTCTCCACGGTCATGCGAATGATGCCGTAGGAGCGATCCCGCGGCTGAAGGACCTCGGTATAAGGACTACATGATCTCCTCCTCGCTCCTGTGCGTTATTGCCCAGAGGCTCGTACGGTCCCTGTGCCCCTACTGCAAGGAGCCCTACTCTTCGGGCGAGGAGGAGCATCATTCCTTCGGTATAGCACCCGGCACCACCCTCTATGCACCGAAAGGATGTCCCCAGTGCCTGCGCACCGGCTTCCTGGGCAGGATGATGGTGGCCGAGATCCTCGTGGTCTCCGGGAGGTCGAGAAGCTCATCTCCCTGGGAGCCCACCCCTTTGAGATCAAGGACAAGGCCATTGAAGAAGGAATGTATACACTCTCCCAGGATGCAATCCGCAGGATCCTGTCCGGGAAGACCAGCTTCCAGGAGGCACGGAGGGTCCTAGGTTAATGCTCTTTGTCTATCAGGCACTGAATCCGGATGGATCGGTGGTAAAGGGGAAAGGCCAGTTCAACAGATATCCAGGGGCTCATCGATACCCTGCTCTGCCCATGACCAGATCCTCCTTCAATATCAGGAGAAGAGAATCATCCTTTCGGATATCATCGACGACATGGTCCAGCCCAAAGTAGACCAGGTTGATATCGTCGAGTTCTGCGAATCCCTGGCATCCATGATCGGAAGCGGCCTGCCGCTCCTGGAGTCCATGGAGAGCATCCGGGACACCATCAAGAAAAAAAGGCTTAAAAACGCCCTGGACCGGGTTATCCGGGAGATTGCCGGGGGTGAATCCTTATCGGGCGCCTTTTCCCTTGAACCTGACGTCTTTCCCGAAATGCTCGTATTCTTTCTGCAACATAGGAGAAGAAACCGGGACCATCCAGGATGCCCTGAAAAATACCGCCGACCACCTCAAGCGAATGGATGACATCATTTCCCAACAAAGAGGGCTCTCATCTACCCCGCCTTTGTCATTTCGGCCATGGGTTCGGTCATGGTTTTCTGGCTCTTCTTCGTGCTCCCGCGGCTTGTGGAAACCTTCAAAGACATGAATGTGGTGCTGCCCGGCATTACCCTCAAGCTGGTACACTTCGTTGCCCTTTTCAAGGAGTACTGGTATGTCCTGCCGGTCTCGGTTGCCCTGTTTGCGGTTTTCATTCGTTTCCTCAGAAAAAATGAACGCTCGAACATCCTCCTTGCAAAGGCATACTTCAAGGTTCCCATTGTCGGCAATCTGCTGAAAAGCTCTTCGCTGACCCTCTTCTTCTCGAACATGTCCCTGATGCTGCGTTCCGGGGTTACTTTGACCAAATGCTTCGATGTCCTTGAAACGACATTCAAGAATCCCGCCATCAAGACCATGATAGCGGGGATCAGGAAATCCACGAACAGCGGCGATACGCTCTTAACAGCATTCTCGAACACCAAGTTCTTCGACGCCATTACGCTGCGCATGATCAGCGTGGGGGAAAGCACGGGAACGCTCGATAAGCGCTTGAGCTATCTTGCTGATACCTACCAGGAGCGGACCTCGCGGTTCGTCGATGTCATGGGAAAGATGATCGAACCTCTGGTCATGGCACTTTCGGGCGGACTCTTCGTCTTCATCATCGTTTCGCTCATCGGCCCTGTCTATGACCTCATCTCGCAGCTCGGGGGAGGATGAAATGAGAAAACACCATCCTGAAAAAAACCAAGGGGCTATCGGTTGGAAACAAGGGACCGAAACGGCTTTACTTTGATCAGATGGCAATCGTGCTCGCAATCGTGGGGATTCTCTTATCCATGGGCGTAGAGCTTTTGCCCATGATCGTCAAGCACGGCAAGTTCAGCGAGAATAGGACGGCGGTCAAGGATGCCAAGGCCGCCATCATCGGATACGCACTGGCAAAAGGCAGGCTTCCCTGGGCGGACACCAATGGGGATGGGACCGAAAATAACAATCGGGAAAGAGGAGCATTTTTCCCCTATGTAACCTTAGGGATTCCCGGCAACGACGCTTATAAACACACCCTCCTTTACGCTGTAACCCTGAACTTCCGATAACCTCCGACGCTGACGAACTCGAAACACGCTTGAATGAGCTCATCGACACCCCCGCCAGTCGAACCCATAACCCGCCCCTGTACTGTGACGGAACGAACATTCAGGCAGCCTTCGTGATTTTTTCCGCAGGGACGAACGGAGCAGCGGACCCGCCCAATAATGCAGGCAACCAGTTCGCACTCCCCTATGCCCCGGAGACGGCGACGTATGACGATATCCACGATAGAACCTCTTGTCCACCTCTACAGCCTCCTGTGTATACCTTAAGAGAATCACTTAAAGAAATCATATCCAAAACCCGAGAACACAGGTGACGACAGGAGAAGTTTGCATGGGTTTGGATATTCTGCAGAAATTGAAGGACATTACGGCGAAGAGGCCCGGCTCGGCAAAGAGAAGCGGGAAGTCAGGATACACCGTCTCCCTGCAGGAGGGCGAGCACAGGATTGCATCTTACGCCACAGACAAGGGCCAGGTGATTTTTCGGGACGTCCACACCGTCGGCACCGAGGAGTTCCAGAAGATCGGCTTTGGATCGAAAACCCTGTCGGTATGCTTTTCTCCCCGGAGCATCTATGCGGACACGGGGGATTTTCCAGTGTTTCCAACGAGGCAACCCTTGCCCATATCCGGTCTACCATCGATAAGACCGGACTCTTCAATGAGCAGTATTCTTTTTCCTTCCACAAGGTCTACGATATCGATAGCGTTCGCGCACGGTTCTCCTATCTTGCCGTACCGGCGAGCGAGGTAGCGAGGATCGGCATACTGAACGAGAAAGAGGTATTTCTCGATACGTACTGCCCGGTAGAGGCGTCCATCGCATCCCTCATTGCCGGCCGCACAAAGGAGATGTCAGTAGCCGTATTCGAAGACGATTCTTTCGTACGGATCAGCTCTAAGGAAGGCATCATCTATCTCTATCACCATTCAGAAGAATGCCTTCGACTCTTTGCCGGGTCCTGGCAGGGCATCAGCGAGATGATTTCCCTGATGAAAAACACTTATAACGGACCCCCGCGGCCGTTTACATCATGAGCCAGGGTGAGATCTCCACGGCCGAGCTGCAGGAGAACGGTATCGAGGCGGAAGTATTTGAGATCGAAGGCCTGCCTGTAGACGGACATACTTCCATCATGCTCCTGGGCAATGTTTTTTGCGTAAGCTATAACTTCCTTCCCCAGGCGTATGCGAGACGAAAGCCATTGCAGCTTTTGCACACTACTCCATTGGGATCTCACTGGCCTTGGCGGTCCTGTCCGCGCTGTTCTTCTTTCTCGGTTTCCACAACTCATCTGTGGCACTGGACTACGAACAGAAAACCAGAAGAGCCCAACAGGAGTACGCAAAGGACATGAGCACCCTTGAACGGGATTATGCAGGTCTTTTGAAAGAGCTGGACTTATCTCATATCAACGAGCTCATCAGCCTGTACCAGGATTTCCAGTCAGAGCCCAAGCTCTACGCAATCCTGGGGACCATAACGCAGGCCGTTCCCCACGACATGGCACTCAAGCGTATCGAGATCCTGCGGTCCGTGTGCAGCCCGACCAAGCCGGCAACACCGCCCAGCCGGACGGGCAGGAGCATCAGATGCCGTCAACGAGCAATCCCTCGTTCCGTGTGAGGATAGAAGGGGTGATCACGGCCCAGTACCCCCAGTCGAAAATCCTGTTTTCCACCTTCCTGTCAGGGGTGCAGACATACTATCCTGTCCTAGGCGCCTCGTTCCAGCACACTGAGGACCAGGCGAGCTGCTCGGTAGAATGTGAGGCAAAGAAATGAAATCTTCCGTCCGGCCGTTATCGCAGCGCTCATCAGCACCCTGGCCTCATGTCCTCATATTATTACTATCAATCCAGCCTTACCAGATTGGAATACAATGAGAAACGATACCGTACCGCCATGAATGCCCGCTCGGAAAAAGAGACCTACAGCGCCAGGCTGAGTGCCTTCTAACAGCGATGGTCAAGCCTCGGCCGACTCTCGAAAGATAAGGCAGCAAATGTGAATTACGAGATAACCCTGCATCCTGCTGATTTCGACGAACTGAACGAGAAAATCGTTTCAACATATGACTACGGATTCTTCTTTCTGAAGAGTGCTGTCCTCGAAAGCACGCCTGATGGCATCAAGCTCTCGGTTACGGGGTTCAAGAGGGGAGGCACCGGGCAATGAAGCTTGATCCGAAGATCATCGCACTCTTTACCTTCCCCATCGCAGCAGTCTTCGCATGCGGTATCATGTCGTTCATAGTACCCGAACCCAAACCGTTTGTACTGGCCCGGCCAGAGTTTTTGAAATACATAGACCAATTGGGTGTATCATCCGGGAATACCCAGGAAACAGTTTTCCCCGAAAGCGTCAGAAACGTTTTCTCCATGAAACTCCGATCGATGAAGATCCCGTTAGAGGATACGGGGTATGTAATCGAGGAGTCTGTCGCACATCCGCCTGTTTCGGTAAGCATGATCGTGGCCGGTAATGCAAAAAGTTTCAGCGTGATCAATGGGAAAAAGATGAAGGCGGGAGAGAGCTCGGGCTTATTTACCCTTACTGCAATACAAAATAATTCAGTTACGATTCGTTATCTCGATGGGATCGAGGAGACAATCCATGTCAAGGCATATTAGGCTCTTAGTATTTTTCTGTATCATTATTCTCCTGGGGGGATGCTCCACGGACAAGATCATGAAAAAGGAAGCATCCGAAATAGAGAAGGAGACCTCTCAGGTAACTCCCCTTGCCCCCCGTGAGCTCCCTGAAGTCAAACCACCTGCAGTCGAGGAAAAGCCCGACCCGCTGGCCGGCAAAACAATTACCCTCACTGCGAGCAACGCCGGTTTCACTGATATCTTTTCCGCCATTTCCGATATTGCAGGGCTGGATCTCGTGATCGATTCGCGGCTTGTTTCCGAAGGTTCCTCATTTTCTGCTTATGTCCAGCCGGCTGCGGCATCAGGCACCCCTGCCCAGGGTATGCAATCGAGCACGCTGCCCGATTCTCTTAAGGCCGGTCAATGTCGCATTCAACAAGACCCCCCTCGATGAGGCGCTGAAAAACCTCTCGGAATCGCTGAATATTTTTTCTGAAATTCGTGGGAAATGCCTGTATGTAAAAGGAACCGATTCCAGGACCTATCATCTCAACTTCATTTCATCCCAGAAAGAGACAAAACTCTCGGTGGGAGGCGACGTCCTGAACGGCGGGAGCGGAAGCGGGAGCGAAGGGGGAAGCTCCACGAGCCCCCTCTCAGGACAGTTCTCCATCCAGTCCACTACCCCCTCTGCAAGCAACGACATCTATGCCCAGGTCGAACAGATAGTCAACTCGTCCCTGAGCGGTCACGGGAGTTACTCACTCAACAGGGCCATCGGGTTTCTGGAGGTCAATGACCGGAAAAATTCCATCGCCCGGATCGATTCCTATATCAGGACTTTGAAAACCTATTATAACTCCCAGGTGATCATCACGGCAAAAATCCTGGAGGTCTCCCTGAATGACTCTTCGAAGTACGGTATCGACTGGACGAGTATTCACGGCACGATAGGCGATTATGCGTTCAACCCCATCCAGCAGAGGCTCGCGTTCAATTCGGACAGCCTGACCCCTGCCCTGGAGATCCAGGTAGGTTCAACCAAACACGGCATCGATGCAGCGCTCGAAGCACTTCAGGAATTCGGGAATATCAAGGTCCTTTCGAACCCGAGGATCAGGGTGACGAACGGACAGCCCGCGCTCATCAGCGTCGGCACGAACAGCAGCTATGTCGAGAAGGTAGAAAAGACGACGACGATCACCGAGGGGCGTACCGAAGAAGATATCGAGGTTACCATAAGCGCGGTCTTCGATGGGATCATGCTCGGCGTTCAGCCTTATATCGACCTCGAAACGAACGAGGTCAATCTCACCATAACCCCGATCAAAAGCAAGGTGGTCAAGCTCGAGGAGAGAACCATCGGGAGTTTTGGCGATGTGGGCACCTTCACGCTGCCAACGATCGACCTGAAAGAGGCAACCACCCAGCTCAGGGTAAAGAGCGGCAATGTCGTTGCGCTGGGCGGGCTCATCAGCAAGGACCTCTCGGACCAGACAAAGAGCATCCCCATACTGGGAACCATCCCCATCGTCGGGTACCTCTTCAGCCAGAAGGTAAAGAGCGTTGAGACCCAGGAACTTGTGATCCTTCTGGAGCCGGTCATTATCGAACAATGACAAGCAGGATTACAGGATACTCCACTCTACCGGAACCATTATCCAGTGCCATCCGACCCGTGCTTTTCCCCGTGCCATGCGGCCATGGAACCCCTGACAGCCTCTATCAGGGCAGGATCAGGCTTACCGGCAACATTGCCCAGGGAAATGTCGGGCTTGATCTTCTCTCCGTGGAAATCCGACCCCGCACTCGCGAAGAGACCCAGGGATCGCGCCAGGCAGTCAACATACAGAATAGTCTCGGGCGTGTGGTGGGTGCTGTACACCTCGACGCCCTGCAGCCCGTATCCTTTCAGCTTCAAGAGCGCATCCCTGCTTATCCGGCCAGGGTGTGCCAGGACGAGAACGCCGTGTTCTTTCATCTCCTCAATGGTTTTTTTCAAGGAAGGAAACTCGGAAGAAAACGTCTTGCCGAAGCCGGACAGGGAAAAATCCTGGTAGAAGTTGAGGTAGGGAGAATCGGAACGGTCTCCATGGGTATAGCGATGGAGTCCGGCATCGTCCGGATTGCACTTAACCAGGGCCTTGAGCATCGTTACCCCGGTGGGGACCGACTTCCCCCATCCGCTGACCTCCTCAGCCCTCAGGAGAAACCCGAGATCGCGGAAATACGTAAGGATAGCATCGACATTCGCCCATGCAAGAGCGCAGTTGTGTGTGATGAATTCCCGCATGGCAGGGCTTCCCGGATCGAACCCGTAGCAGAGGAGGTGGTATTCTCTCCCCTCCCAGGTGGTGGAGAGCTCAACCCCGGTAAAAAACTCGATACCTTCCCGGGGAGCAAGGTCCATCCCTTCGGCAGCAGCGGCGATGTCCATGTGATCGCAGAAGGCAAGAGCGGTGAGCCCGCACCTCCTTGCAAGAGAAATGATATCGGCAGGCGTGTATTGCCCGTCGCTGGAGTGCAATGTATGGATATGGAGATCGATCATAATTTTTATCACATCCCCATATCATACCTGGCTTATGAAAGGGAACATAGGTATAATAAATATGGTTAACTGTGAAGGAGCATACATGAAGAAACCCGATCGCTATCTCATCGACCAGATCAGTTCCGATGAATCATGGAGAATATTCCGCATCATGGCTGAATTCGTGGACGGTATCGAGACGCTGTCCAGACTTGAGCCTGCCGTTACGATCTTCGGCTCCTCACGGTCAAAGCCCGGTGACAAGTACTACGCCATGGCGGAACAGATGGGCGGCCTGCTGGCAAAAGAAGGTTTCAGTGTCATAACCGGCGGCGGGCCCGGCATCATGGAGGCGGGCAACAAGGGCGCTTTCGACGCTGGCGGGCAGTCCGTAGGGCTCAATATCGTGCTGCCGTTCGAGCAGCATCTCAACCCCTATACAAACGTACACCTGAATTTCCGCTATTTCTTTGTGAGAAAGGTCATGTTCGTCAAGTATGCCATGAGCTATGTCATTTTCCCCGGAGGGTTCGGAACCATGGATGAGCTCTTCGAGTCTCTGACCCTCATTCAGACCGACAAGATAAAACCATTTCCGGTAATCCTCGTGGGGTCGGAATACTGGGGAGGCCTCCTGAGCTGGATCAAGGAAACCATGATCATGGAGAAAATGATCTTACCCGAGGACCGGTCCATCTTCACCGTGGTCGACTCGCCGAAGGATGCGGTGGAGATCATTAAGAATACCAGGGTGTAGAAGCCTTAAATCCGGCTTTTCGCCTCCCGGTGCAAGGCGGTGCTTCGGTCAGACGTACTGCCTCGCTTCATGCACTTTTGACCAAAGCCCTTGCTTGTCGGTTGGTGCAGTCTTACTAGGAGGTGAGCTTGCCTGCCTTCTGATATGCCGCATACACGGCATTCATGGTAGCCGATCTGAATCCTCCCGACTCAAGGGCGCTGATCCCATCGATCGTGGTACCTCCAGGCGAGGTCACCATATCCTTGAGCTCTCCAGGATGCTTGCCGGTCTGGAGCACCATAGTTGCAGCACCCCGAACGGTCGCTGCGGCCAGTTCCAATGCAAGATCCCTCGGCAGCCCTGCCCTCACGCCTCCGTCGGCAAGCGCCTCAATGAAGAGGAAACAGAATGCCGGCCCTGACCCTGACAGCGCGGTAACCGCGTTCATCATCCCCTCGCTCACCTGCCTGCACCGACCGATGGCAGAGAAGATATCCGTTGCGGTCCTGACCTCATCCTCGCCGCAGGGTTGAGACACGGCAATTGCAGAGGCGCCTTCCAGCACCAGGGCAGGGGTATTGGGCATGACCCGCACGACCTTTGCATCGGCCCCTATGACGGTTTGAATCGCACTGATCGGTATGCCTGCGGCGATGCTGATAACAAGCTTTCCCCTCAGGAGGTCCTTCACCTGGCTGAGAACAGTCGAGACCTTGTCGGGCTTTACGGCAACAAGGACAGCAGCACTGTCCCTGGCAAGATCCTGAAGCGTATCCGAGACTCCGACACCGTACATGGCAGATATTTCTTTAACCCTCTCGGGGCGGATATCGTAAATCAGGATTTCCAGCGGCTTATACAGCCCTTTTTTGAGAACCCCACCGATAATGGCCTCTGCCATATTCCCGGCTCCGATGAATCCTAAAGCACCCATGATATCCTCCTCTCTCAACAACTATACCTGGCTTGCCATACTGGCACCTTTTCGTCAACAATACTCATTTTTATAAAAAATATTAACTTTATGAAATTCACTTTCCGATACAAAAACTATGAGTACTTACCTGAAAAAGATCAAAGGAGTGTTCTTCGAGGAAACAACGATTACCCTTGGCACAGGCCATACCCAGAAGACCCAGCGGGTGAAGAATTTTTGCTTTGCGGAACAAATCGATGAGGAAACGATCGAGATAAGCTACCTCGGAAATGAGGGCCAGCCTACGGGGATCGTAGTGAAAATGCCGTATGACGAGTTCCTGAGCAAGTACACCTTTGAGCCTGATTACAAGGTGAAAACAAAGGAAGAGCGCGAGCACGACAAACATCTCTCACGGGCGGAAAAGCACCGGGCCCACAACGAGCTCAATTCAGCCGAGTGGGAATACACCTCGGCACTGAAGATCGACCCGGAAAGCATCAGGGCAAATTTCGGCATAGGCACGCTCTACATGGAAACGGGCCAGACCGACAAAGCCAAGAGCGTGTTCAAGAAACTCTCCCAGGTAGACGCGATCTTCGAGGAAGAAAACAAGCATATTTTTAACGAGTTCGGCATTGAACTGAGAAAGGCGAGCATGGGCGAGGAAGCCCTGGGCAATTATTTGAAGGCCCTGGAGATCTCCCCGACCGATGAGAACCTCTATTTCAACGTAGCAAGACTGTATTTTGACGCAAAAGACCTGGAATACGCCCTGATCTGGATAGAGAAGTCCGTTGCCGCAAACCCGGCGTTCCGGGAAGCCAAACAGTTTGAAAACCTTATCCGAAGGGAAATGATGGGAGAGGATTCAGCAGGCGGCAGGACTTCGGAAAAAGATCAAAAAGGAACACCTCCCGGGCCTTCTCTCGCCAGGGTGCATCCGGACAATATCCCCAAGATGAAAGAGACCTCTGACACGGGGCAAGAAACCGGAGATGAGGACGCACCCGCTGAAAAGCCTCTTGCTTCCGATGAAACCAACCCTGCATCTGTCAGGGCTCAGGAAAAGGGCTGAGCATCCATTTACGACCTTCCGGAAACCCTGGTGCCGGGTTCATCCCTTTCGTACCATCAGAGTACCCGGCAGGGCATCCTTAAAAAGACGGGCGGGGAATACATTATTCTGCTTTTTCTTTCAGATGCCGATAGGCCGAGAGGGCTTGTTCGAAGGTCTCCTTACGCGATCCGCTGTTATCTATGATAATGGTCGCGTACTGTCTCTTTTCTTCGATGGGCATCTGGGAATTCACCTTTTTGAGGGCCGCCTCCCTTGAGATTCCATCCCGGGACATGAGGCGCTCAACCTGAAAGGTATGCGGCACATACACGAGGATCACTTCTTCGAAATCACGGTACATCCCGGTTTCGATCAGCAAAGGTACATCACAGACGACCACTTTCCCGCATTCTTCCGGCCTGAGCCCGCGGAGGCGCCTCTCTATTTCCTCGAATACTGCGGGGTGTACGATCCTGTTGAGCAAGGCCTTCTTCTGAGCGTCATCGAATATGATCGACCCAAGAGACTCCCTGTCGATCTGCCCGTCGTCCAAGAACACCTCATGGCCGAAATGCTCCCGGATGAGTCGCCACGCCGGCATCTCTTTCTGCACAACTTCCCGGGCAATCTTGTCCGCGTCGATTACTTCGGCTCCGAACGAAGCAAAGGCTTCGGCCACCGTGGATTTCCCCGTTGCTATCCCACCAGTAAGCCCGGCAACGACCATGACCTCCCCCCGATTGCAGAGATATTCCTGCCTGCGGTAGCGCCCTGCCTGCGATAGGAGAAGAACCGCTCCGTTTCGCACGAGGTGCACAGGCCTTTGATATCGATAGAACTTTTTCCTACCCCGGCACGTTCGAGACCTGATGCGGCAACCTGCCAGAGGTCGACAACCAGGGAACCCTCACCGTTCGTCTCGGGCTCCACATGTAAGGCCTCGACCACATCGGCCTTCACGACATAACAGCATTTGCCTATGGCAGGTCCTATGCTTGCCCGGATATCTTTCCCCCCGAGCGAACGCATGGCAAGGATGCATTTTTCCACGATATTCAGGGCAAGGCCTCTCCATCCCGCATGAATCGCCGCGATAAGGGTGGTATCCTCTGCCCAGGCCAGCACGGGGACGCAATCTGCAGTGCGGATGCAGAGGAGGTCATTCTCATTCCGGGAGATGATCGCGTCAGCCTCGGGTATTTCCCCGGGATTCAAGTCTTCTGCGAGCACGATCCGGTCGGAATGAACCTGATCCATGGTATAGACGACACACCCTTCGAGTTTCTTTTCCAGCATAGTGCGTACGGCCAGAGCTTTTCCGTCTATGCCTCTGCTCACCTCTTTTGTGCAGAATATCCCTTTCATGGCACATGGGTTTATACCCGATAATCATCAAGCATGACAAGGGACGAATCTTTTAAGCTTCGGGCCGGTCTTTCGCTCATTGATCATTTCCCCTGATTCACCTCCTTGCAACCCTGATAATAACTATCCGATATTGCAGATGCGCGCTTCCTTTTGCCGCTTGACAAGCATATGGGGGGTATGTCATTACTATGCGCCTAAATTCGAAGATCGAGGTATTTAATGAAGCGGACATTTCAACCCCATAATACCAGGCGCAAGCGTACACACGGTTTTCTCGTCCGTATGCGCACAAAAGGCGGCAGAGCTGTAATCAATGCGAGGAGAGCCAAGGGACGTAAGCGTTTGGCAGGATAATGTCAGACCAAAGGTTCCCGAAGCAAGAGCGGCTGAGAAAACGGCGGGATTTCCTACGGGTAGAGGCGACAAAAGTTCGCCGTCTGGTTACTGAACATGTCATAATCCTGGCCGCTCCCAATTCACTGGACTATGCACGTATCGGCATAACCGTGAGCAAAAGGATCGGAACCGCTGTCGAGAGGAATAGAATAAAGAGGCTCTTACGGGAAATATATCGTAAGCACAAAGAGATCTTCCCACCCGGGTATGATATTGTCCTCATAGCGAGAAAACAGGAACAAAAAGCATGCTATCAGATGCTCATTCAGGAAATTCACACTGCCATGGGATCACGAACATGGTAGGGAAAGCGCTCATCCTGGCTGTCCGTCTGTATCAGAAGACAATATCCCCAATGCTCCCAGGATCTTGCAGATTCTGGCCTACCTGTTCTCAGTATGCCATAGAGGCGATTCAAAAGTACGGAGCCGTAAAGGGCGTCCTCAAGACCTCGTGTCGGGTGATGAAGTGCCATCCCTTTCATCCCGGCGGAATTGACCCTGTTTAAATCATCCAAGGAGACCTGATCCTATGGAAAAAAGGACCCTGCTTGCCGTTGTCATATCACTGGTAATACTGCTGGTCTGGGATATTTACTACATCAAGCCCAATGCCCCCAAACAGCCTCCCAAACAGACTGTGAAGCAGGAAGCCCCGGCCCCTGAGAAAACCCCCCTGCCCGCCATTGAAATGCCTTCTCCGGGACAAAATCCCCAAGCCCCGTCCCGGCAGGCAGAGGCTATCGTCATAGATACACCGCTCTATCGGGCCACTTGGAGCACCGCAGGCGCCACGTTGAGATCTTTCCAGCTCAAGAAGTACCGGGAAACTCTCGATCCGAACTCGAAGACAGTAGAGGTCGTGCAAACACCAATGCCGCTGGTCGGCATCGATGATACGTTCACTGATGCATCCGTTGTCTATGCCGTGGATAAGCCGGAGCAATCGAGCCCGGGAGCCATACCCAGGCAGCTCGTCTTTACGGCGCAGGTTGACCGGGGCGTTACCCTGAAAAAGATCTATACCATCGATGCGGCAGCCTATACCATCGGGTTCAGGATGGTCACGGAGAATCACACCGCCCAGGCCATGAAGGTAAATACGCGCCTTTTAGTGGACGAGCTCTATCCCAAGGATAAGGAAACGAGCAGGTATACCTTCGAGGGTCCGGTACTCCTCACGGAAAAACACCTGGAAGAATTCAAGGTGTCGAAGGTGGAAGATGTCGGCGTGTACAGAGATTTTCCGGGGCAGATCCAGTGGTTCGGGTTCGTCGACACATACTTTCTCGAGACGGTCATCCCCAAATCACCGGTTGACAGCACCCTTACCATCAAACGGATAAACGAAAACATCATCAGGATGAGTTATGCTGCCCCCTCGGCAACCCTACAGCCGGGAGCCGGTATAGGCAGGGATTACGTCATCTTCATCGGGCCCAAGGAGCTGGAAACCTTGAAATCGGTCGGGTACGGACTGAACAAGGCACTCGACTTCGGTTTCTTCGACATCATCGCCAAGCCTCTCCTGAGAGCAATGAACTGGATCTACGGCTTTACCAAGAGCTATGGGCTCACCATCATCCTCCTGACCATCATCATCAAGATCCTCCTGTATCCGCTGACGCTCAAGAGCTTCAAGTCAATGAAGGAGCTCCAGAAGATCCAGCCGCTCATGAAGGAGATCCAGGCTAAGTATAAAGAAGACAAGCAGAAGCTCAACCAGGAGATGATGAAGCTCTACTCCGAGCACAAGATCAACCCCATGGGCGGGTGCCTGCCCATGCTCCTGCAGATCCCCATCCTGTTCGCGCTCTACAAGGTGTTCTACGCGGCCATCGAGCTCAGGCACACACCGTTCTATATCGTCGGCACCTGGCTGCCCGATCTTTCTGCAAAAGACCCCTACTACATCACCCCGATCCTTATGGGCTTAAGCCAGTTCGTCATGCAGAAGATGTCACCGACTCCCGGGGATGCAATGCAGCAGAAGATGATGCTCTTCATGCCTGTCTTATTTACCGTGCTCTTTCTGAATTTTCCCTCGGGCCTCGTCATTTACTGGCTGGTGAGCAATGTCCTTTCCATTGCCCAGCAGGCCTACATAAACAGGAAACACACATAGGAGACGCCAAAACATGGAAGAAGACTACAGAGAATTTGAAGCAAAGACTGTGGATGAAGCAATCGTTGCGGCAATGAGGACATTCCGGTCGGATTTCGAAAGTCTCGATATTCAGGTCATTTCCGAAGGGTCCAAAGGCCTCTTCGGGCTCGTGGGAACAAAGTCTGCAAAAATCCTCGCACGTCCGGGCAGAAAGGAAAAGGAAGAGTCTCCCCAGGAAACATACGAAGAAGAGGAAACCCCAGCTTCTTCCCTTTCCTCTTCTTCTGAGGAAGCTTCGCAACAGCCCCAGCAGATACCCCGTGAATCGCTCGAGAAGGCCTGCCAGGTCGTGACGGATATTCTGAAGTTCATGAACATGTCCGCTGAAGTCAGGATACGGGAAGACAGCATGATTGAGATCGTGGGAGACGGATCCGGGCTGCTCATCGGAAAGCACGGGGCCACCATCGATTCCCTGCAGTTCATCACCAATCGGATTCTGAATAAAAACCGGGAGGAACCCCTCTACATCACCATCGATACCGAGGGGTACCGGCAAAGACATATGGACCACTTGCGGTCCGTGGCCATCAAGATGGGCCAGAAGGTCAAACGTACGGGGCAGTCCGTGTCTCTGGAAAAAATGAACCCGTATGACAGGCGCATCATCCACCTTACATTGAAAAATGACGCCAGGGTGAACACCAAGAGCATAGGAGACGGCATTTACAAGAAGGTGGTCATCCTCCCGAGGAAGGCATCGAAATACTAGCAGATACCATCTATGCCGAATCCACGCCCAGAGGGCGCGGAGGCATCAGCACCATCCGCGTGAGCGGCGGTGAGACGTTATCGATCCTCAAACGGATCACGCCGCAAGCAGTCTGGCCTGCCCATATTCAAAAGCCCTGCCGGGTCCGGGACCTTGACGGCCGGGACGTGGAAAGGGCAATGGTCGTTTTTCACCCTGCCCCACAATCCTATACAGGAGAGGACCTTGCAGAGATAAGCTGCCATGGAAACCCTGTGCTCGTCGATGAACTCATGGAAATTATCAGGGCAACCGGCCTTGCGCGGAGTGCGGAAAACGGCGAGTTTACCAAAAGGGCCTACCTCAACGGCAAGATAGATCTGGCACAGGCGGAAGCAGTAGGCGCGCTCATCAGTGCCGGGAGCACCGCCGGCATTGAAATGGCAAACTCGCTCCTCGAAGGCGGGCTCTCAGGCAAGCTTCAGAAGATCCGCAGCGAACTGCTGAAGATACTTTCCGATATCGAAGCATCGTTCATCATCGATGAGATGGAGGCCGAGAGTGACTCCATCTCCCTTGCCTTGACCCCCTTGATTCACAATCTCGATTCGCTCCTCGACGGTGCGGAAGGCGCTGCACGTCTCTATTCCGGCATCATCACCACCATTGCAGGCCTCCCCAACGCGGGCAAGTCATCGCTCTTCAATGCCATTCTCGGGTACCCCCGGGCGATTGTCCATCATGAAAGCGGCACGACCCGTGACATCATACGGGAACACCTCCTCATCTCGGGCATAGACTTTGTTTTCCATGATACCGCAGGCATCCGGGAGACATCATCGGGCCCGGAGCAGATAGGGGTTCAAAAAACCATCGAGATCCTGAAAAAATCCCATCTCGTGCTCTATGTGGTGGATGCCGGCAGGGGATTGACACCGGAAGAAGAGCAATGGCTTTCCCTGGGAGAAAAGACCATCATAGTTATGAACAAGACAGACCTCATCGAGCAGGGATTCCCGGGTACCGGCCGGCCCGATACCGTCTGGGTATCTGCGAAGTATAATCAAGGTATAAGCGAGCTCATGGATACCATGGCAGGTTCATTCCCGCAGGACCTTCCCAAGGTGTTCATCGAGCGGCATGCATACCTGCTTGCCAGGACCAGGGAATGCCTGGCGAACTGTCTGAAAGAGGCGCAAGGCCGCATGACGCCCGACGCACTGGCCATTGATCTCAATACTGCAGTACTGTATATCCAGGAGATTACGGGGGGAAACACGGCTCCGGACATTCTGGACCACATTTTCTCGAAATTCTGCGTGGGGAAGTGATGGAAGAATTGATCAGGACATGGATCAACGAGGTAAGGCGCTACAATAAAAGGCTTCACCTTGTAAGCTCCGCCATGGAAAAAACCCTGGAAGAGCAGATCAGCGATACCATGAACCTCCTCGGGCACGTGTCCGAACCTGCGATCGGCGACCTGGGGACAGGATCGGGCTTCCTGGCCTTCCCCTACAAGATCATGAACCCCGGATCAACCGTCTTCCTCATCGAACGAAGCCTGAAAAAATGCATCTTCCTGCGCCATGTAATCGACATGCTTGGCCTTCAGGATATCGAGGTGATCGAGGCAGATCCGCTGAAACAGTCTGTCGGGCCCTTCCCGGCATTGATGTCCCGGTCTTTCTCGCCCTTCGAAAACCTCCCGGATGCTGTCTTGAGCGCCATTTCCTCACCGGGCCGTTTTTACTATTTTCAGGCAGGAGCACCCGCACCCGTCGCCCATCCGTTGTTTCAGGAGAGCGGACATTTTTCTAAAGGATACAGGGACTACCGGCTTAACCTGGATGTGTACCTCATCGCTTCTCGCTGATGGGTATCCTGCGGGTCGTGGTATCCTTGATCTTGGGGAACATGATCTCGAGCACCCCGGATTCCAGCTTGGCCTGAACCGCACTGATGTCCACAGGCTGGGATATGCTGAATCTCCTCCTGAATGAACCGTACTGCCTCTCGATCATGTGAAAGCTCTCATTCTGGTTGTCGTGGATAAATGTCTTTTTGCCGCTTATAGTGACCACCCCGTCAGAGAAGTCCAGGATGACATCTTCCCGTCTGACCCCGGGGAGCTCCGCCTTTATGTATAAGGCTTCGTCGTCTTCGAACACGTCCACAGGCGGGTTGCACTGGCCGGGGACCCGGTCTCGCAAGCTTTCTTCGAATACCCTGTTCATCCTGTCCTGCAGGTCCAGGATGTCGCGTAATGGGGGTCTCCTCTGGTAAGCCATCGCTATCAAGCCCCTGTTATTGTTCCATCGCGTCCATCTCGCCCTCAAGGGCTTTCCGGAGCTTGTTTTTCACGTTGTTCTCGATCTGCCGTATCCGTTCTTTTGAGATATTGTACTGCCTGCCGAGATCTTCAAGCGTCTGCGGATTGTCTGCCATGAGCCTCTGCCGTGCAATGTCCTGCTCGCGGTCGGACAATTTAGAAAGTGCCTGCTTGATGCGGTCATTGACATACACAGACCTCTCGGACTCCATTACCTTGTCTTCAGGGTTTGATTGGCCGTCTGCCAGGAGGTCCATGAAACTGGCTTCGCTGTCATCTGCGAGCGGGCTGTCCAAGGACTGGTCACGATAGGTAAGCCTCGTGATGATTTCCTCCACCTGCTGCGGATCTGCATCGAGACGGGCAGAAATGGCCTGGGTACGCTCGTTTAAATTCCCGTCCACGACGTCTTCTTCTGCCGAGAGCTTGTTGAGCCCGTAGAACAGGCGTTTCTGCAGCTTTGTGGTACCAAGCTTGACCTGAGAATAGAACTTGAGGATGTAATCGTGAATCATGGCCTTGACCCACCAGACGGCATACGTCATGAGCCTGTACCCCTTGTGAGGGTCAAACTTCCTGACCGCAACCATCAGGCCTATGGTGCCTTCCTGGACGATATCTTCTAACGGCAGCCCGTATCCTGCGTAGTCCATGGCTATGCGTACCACATTCCTCAGGTTCGAGGTAACGAGCCTGTGAGCCGCATCAATGTCGTTAAACTCTTTCAGCCTCATGGCAAGATCGTATTCCTCGTCCTTGCTCAGGACAGGAAACGCCTCGAACCGGCTGATCAGTTCCGTTACGTTATGGTGTTGAACTACTGGAAGATTCATATGTTCATCTCCTTTATATCGCTCAATCCATCTTCGTCAAGTATCGGTAATAACTACATCGATATTTTAGATGAAAAAAAAGGTTGAAGGTTTCATCATTTCAAGGTAAAATTTATTGTTATCCGGGGTTGGGGTTACTATAAGGTGATGATATCTAGGGTATATTTATCCTTGCTATGCTAGGGCTCATCATCGGTTGTTCATATACCCCGCAGGAAATCCCCCCGCCGTCGTGCTTCTCCTCAGAGATGAATAAACCGGCACTATTTAAGCCTATCGATCCAGTCATTGATTTAAATATCGTAACCCAAACAACAGCACAAATCGAGAACGTGGAAACCGAAACTCAGACTCCGGCGGAAGATCCTGCAGAAATACAGAAACAGGTTTCGCCGTTGGAGCAGAATGCCCTGCACGATATCGATTTTGAGATGAACAACCGGATCCAATGGTGGATCAAGCGCTTTACAGGACCCGATAAGAAATATTTCCGCAGCACCCTTGCCGGTTTTGACACTCTGCGCCCGACCATGGAGAAGATCTTAGAAGGCTACGGGATCCCGAAGGACCTGGTGTATATCTGCATGATTGAAAGCGGCGGGAGGCCGAATGCCATATCTCCCTCCGGGGCAACCGGCTACTGGCAGTTCACGGCAGATACCGCAAAGAATTACAAACTCGTGATCAACAGCTGGGTGGATGAGCGAAGGGATCTCATGAAGTCAACCCATGCAGCTGCCAAATATCTGAAGAATCTCTATGCCATCTTTAACGACTGGCTCCTGGCAGGGGCTGCCTACAATGCCGGAGAAGGCAACCTCTACAGGATCATGAAAGACCACCCTGAGATAGATACCTTCTGGGACATCTCCCATCACATGCCCATCAAGCATGAAACCCTGGATTACATTCCAAAGCTCATCGCCACCATCGTGCTTGCTAAGAACAGGGCATACTACGGGCTGGATGAATCCGAAGGGGGGAAGTCCTCAACCCTTGCATATGATACCGTCCGGGTGCCGAGCTTCACCTATCTTGACGATATCGCAGATCTCCTGAAAATTCCCAATAAGCAGATCGCGCTGATGAATAGCGATCTTATCAGGCAGTGCACGCCTCCTTCCGAAAAGGGGCATGAAATAAAGGTCCCCAGAGGAACAGCAGACGCCGTCTCCGAATATATTGAAACATTGAGCACCCGTAAACCAAAAGGCACCACGCATATCGTTGAAAAAGGCGAAACGCTGTACCGCATAGCAAAGGCCAACTCCCTGTCCGTGAAAGAAATTAAAAATGCGAACAGGATGAAGGAAGACGAAGATATCTCGATCGGCCAGGAACTGATCATCCCCAAGGCCGCAAAGAAAGAAAAGGAACCCGGTAAGCATACCCATATCGTAGCCAAGGGAGAGACATTAAAGGCCATCTCCCGCCATTACGGGGTGAGTTTGGATGATCTCATGGATGCAAACGGAATCAAGAATCCGAAACGCATCAAGCCCAAGATGGTGCTGAAGATACCGCCGAAAAAAAACGACCCTTCTCCCCCCCGGCAGATGCAGTACACGGTCAAGAAGGGCGATACCATCTGGAGCATATCCCGCCGGTTCGAGGTAACAGCCGACCAACTCATGAAATGGAACAAGCTGAGCCCCACGGCGGATATCCATCCCGGGGACGAGCTCACCATTAAGAACAGATAGCCCCGGCACAGGCAGGAAGTATTCAGGATGCCGGGCAAATCATTCTCTTTTGACACATATAAAAAAATATAATAAATTATTTCTATTAGGTCACCGCACCCAGTGAATCATGAAGTGGTACACTCCTGAAATCCGGAGCAGAGGAGCTTGAGACTCATGAGATTATTCTCTGATACAATATATCGAATTATCGTACTTTTTATCCTTTCCTTTTCTCTCACCTCTGCAGCCTTTGGCCAGAGCTGGATTCAGGAAAGTTCTTCAACAATCAGAAATCTTAACGATGTCTGGGTTGCGGCATCGGTCACCCAGACGCCTCCGCCAGCAGTATCGCTCAGAATATTCTGTGTAGGGGATAACGGAACCATCGTTACGTCCTCGAACGGCACTAACCGGACAACACAGGATAGTGGAACCAATTTAAATCTCAATGCCGTATGGGGCGGCGCCATAAATAACGTCTTTTCAGTCGGGGATACCAATAAGGTTTCGCATTATGATGGGCAAGACTGGTTACCCGTTAATGTCGGTGGAGCAGTAGCCCGCGATCTCCAAGATGTCTGGGGGCATGTTTCCGGGTCAACGACACGGGTGTATGCTGTAGGAACGCTGGGGAGAATTCTCTCCTTCAACGGTACGGACTGGATCTCTCGCGATGAAGGGAATCAGAACCTGAGAGGGGTATGGGGAGCCTCTCCGAATGACATCTTTGTCGTGGGTGATCAAGGCACTATTCTCCACTTTGACGGGCAGAGCTGGAAGCCGCAGGCAAGCGGTATGCAAAGCAATCTGAACAGCGTCTGGGGGACCTCGCCGCGCAGTGTGTTTGCCGTTGGGGATGAAGGCGTTATCCTCTGGTACAACGGCGAAACCTGGCTGAGGATGCAGAGCAATGCCCCGCTGACTGCCACGTTCACCGCTGTCTGGGGTACTTCCCATTGCAGCATGTATGCAGTGGGAGAATCACTGGGACAGGGGATCATATTTTTCTTTGACGGCACGAGCTGGTCTTCTCAGTCGGATCTTATCGCAATGACTCTCCCCGGTGCACCGGTCCCTCCGTTACGCGGCATTTATGGGGGTTCCATCCGCAACATCTTTGTAGTAGGGGATGCAACAGCCGGCAGCGGTTTCATCATGAGCTATGATCCGGAAGGGCCGGGCCGGCCTTTGATATGCGCCAAACAGCCTGCCGGTGGTGAAGAAGAAGTTCTCATCGATACGGAAGTCGCTGCCGACTTTAACGCCGTAATGGATGCATCTACCATCACGAACTCGACCTTTGTCTTGAGCAGCGGCTCCGGACAGGTAACCGGCACGGTCACCTACAGCAATAACACCGCGACGTTCACGCCTTCAAACGGACTTGCGAGGTCCACCGCCTACACCGCGACCTTGAGCAAGGACATCAAGGACACCCTCGGGGTTTCCTTAGGCACCGAGGATTTTACGTGGTCATTCACAACAGGAAGCGAATCCTCCGGGGGATCCTCGGGTGGCGGGTGCTTTATCTCTACAGCGAAGAAGGCATCTGTGGGAAGAGACCGCTTCCGTGCCATAAGAAATATCTTCGGGAGGAAGTACCGTCAAAGGTAAAGCCGGTAGACTGGGAAGTATCCCTTAAGGAAAGCCCGCTGCAAGCAGCGGGAATCGTCTGATTGAAGGCCCTTGTCCGGTCCTTCATTCTGTGATTAGGATGATCTCCATACTCTAGTGAATGAAAGATATTTTACCATGCACACGATATTCAGGCATTCGGGCATCCTTGCAGTTATCTTCCTTTTCTGCATGCCCTGCACAGCTTTCGGCATTCCCAGCCGGATCATATCGCTCGCTCCATCGCTCACCCGGCAGATTTATGACCTTAACCAGCAGGACAGGCTCATCGGGATTACGAGTTTCTGCCCCCCGTATGCACAGCAAAAGGAAATCATCGGATCGCTCACGCTCCTGAATTTCGAAAAGATCTGCTCCCTGAAGCCCGACCTCATCCTTGCAAGCACTGATTGCAACAAGAAAAACGATATCGAGAAGCTGCAGAAGCTCGGCATGAAGGTCGAGATATTCGAGGGCTGCGAATCCTTTGCATGCATGTGCCGTGAGTTCGGGCATCTGGGCAGGCTCCTGGGAAAGGAACAGGAATCGCAAAACATCATCTCGGGCGTCCGGAAAGAGCTCGATGAGGCACGCGCCAGAATCATAAGCCGGCCGAGGCTCAAGGTTTTCTGGCAGATGGGGACAAACCCCCTGGTGACGGCAAGCGATAGAACATTTACCGGAGAGCTGATCGGCCTTGCCGGTTGTAACAACATCTTCGGACGGCTCCGTGCGAAATATCCAAGGATCAATATCGAATCCGTGGTTACGGGAAACCCCGATGTCATCTTTATTGTCACAAACATGGAAAAACAGCAGGCGCCAAACCTTTTCTGGGAACCTTTCAAAGGCATCAGCGCCGTGAAAAACGGCAGAGTTTATTACATCAGCGGGGATCTGGTCTGCCAGCCCACCCCGGGCATGTTCATCAAGGCCTTTCAGGCTGTGGCGGAACGTCTCCATCCGGGGGTGATGTGAACCGGGGCCTGCTTCTTCTCCTTCTCTTTCTCTTCTGCATATGTTCAGTCGTGCTCGGCCTTTTTTCAGGGGGGGCACCGATTCCTTACGATCAGGTTGTCACGGCCCTCTTACACCCTGCTGCCGGCGGGACGGCCCATACCCTCATCTGGGAGCTCAGGCTTCCAAGGATCTTCACGGCAGGTATCGTCGGTGCAGCACTCGCAACATGCGGGGTCATCTTCCAGGCCATCTTGAGAAACCCGCTTGCCGAACCCTACACCCTTGGCGTCTCCGGCGGCGGGGCGCTGGGTGCAACGATCGCCATTCTCTTCGGGATCAGCGGCCTCCCCATGATACTGATCTGCTTTACCGGATGCTGCCTGAGCATAGGGGTAGTCCTCGGCGCCGCACACGTGAAGAACTTCACGAACAGCATGCTCATCCTCTCGGGAATTATCATGAGCTTTATCTTCTCCTCGGCCGTGATGTTCGTCTTCACCATCGCCTCATCCCGCGAGGTCCATGCCTCCATCCTGTGGCTCATGGGCTCTCTGAGCACACCGCCGGCCGGTGCTGTCCGGATGCTTACGGCCGTCCTTCCCGTTATGATCGGCCTGATATTTTTTGCAAAAGACCTCAATCTCCTGTCTCTGGGAGACGAGACGTCATACCATCTGGGCCTGAATGCCAAAAAGGCCAAGGCAATCCTGCTCCTGACAGCCTCTCTCATTACCGGAGTCTGCGTGGCTATTTCCGGGGTCATCGCCTTCATCGGCCTTGTCGTCCCGCACTTTGCCCGAAGGCTCTTCAGCGCCGACCATTCCTTCCTGCTGCCTGCCTCGATGCTTGCCGGCGCAGGCTTCCTCATTCTGTGCGACAGTCTCTCACAGATTCTCATCAGGCCTATG
>CAVVYZ010000029.1:0-59859 GCA_963752595.1 uncultured delta proteobacterium | reverse complement strand
TCGGGGATGCAAGGTCCAACGATTTCCATCCCGAGGACCGGGTCCCTCGAAGAGATGAGGGAAAAGTGCCGGAGGCTGATCTGGCTCAATCCCGAGCCCGAGAGTTCGTGGAACACAGGCGACAGTGAGATGTTCGCATATAAAGCCCACTGCCATGAGCTCCGGGAGTGCAGAAACCTGAATCAGCTTGTGGACTTTGTCGAGGAGCTTATTCTCTAATGGGGGAGACTTTTTTGCCATGATGGCCGATGACCAACTGCTCGCTCTGAAAGAAACGGCCTCGACGTTTGCCGGGCAGCATATTGCCCCGCATGCCGATCTGTACGACCGGCTGTCGCTACCTCCCGATGTGCAGCAGGCCATGGCAAAAGAAGGCCTGTACGGGATCGGCATCCCTGTCGCACATGGCGGAATGGGGGGAGGGTGGCTGCATATGAGCGTCACCGGCCAGGCCCTTGTGGAAAACGGCCGCAACCTCGGATGCGGTCTCGGCTCATGCATACCCCTATCGCCCGGTTCCTTTTCCCCGGCTTCGGGTCGGACATGCAGAAGAACACCTTTCTGCCTGGGATTGCGGCAGGGGCGAAGATTCCCTGCCTGGCCATCTCCGAACCCGGGGTGGGCGGTCATCCCAAACGCCTGGCAACCGTTGCCCGGGAGCACGGCAGCGCCTACCTTCTCTCCGGAGAGAAGGCATACCTCACCAACGGCCCCATTGCCGACCTGTTCGTCGTACTTGCCATAACCGCTGAGAAAGGGCAGAGGAAGAGCTATACCGCGTTCATCGTCGATGCGGAGACTCCCGGGCTCAAGAAGACCGGTCCTCTGGATCTCGGATTCCTCAGGCCGTGCCCCCACGGCGGGATCATCCTGGACGGGTGCGAGGTCGATCGGGGCCGGATTCTTGGACGTTTAGGTTATGCCTATACCGATATGGCGCTCCCCTTCAGGCAGATTGAGGATGTCATGGTGATGGGTCTGCTCGTGGGAGGAATCGGGCTCAGATCACCCTGCTGGCGTCCTCTTTGAAAGAGCAGGGAATACAGCCGGGCAAAGACATCGCTTCCAGCCTCGGTGAAGTCGTTTCTTCGGCGGATTCCCTTGAGATCCTTGCACGAGAGGCAGCCGCCAAGCTGGACTCGAGCGGCATCGACCACCCGGGCCTCGTTTCCCTCGTGATCTTCATGCGTCGGGTTGCGCAGGGGATACAGGCAGGCTTGAACGACATCATCGTTAAAACAGGGGTAACTTTTAACAAAGGTTTTGCCTCCCTGGCCAATGACCTGACCTCTTCGATGCGCATTGCCGGCAATGTCTCCAGGATCAAGCAGGAGAAGCTCGGCATATCCATTCTCTCCTGAATGGGCATTGGGGAGGCATGCCCTGAATAATGGGCCTTGGCTTCATGCCTGAACAAAGTTAATCCATATATTCCGCAATGCCTTGCTAGCATCAGCTTTACAACCGTATGGCCTTCCTCGATGTCAGGCAGACAGTCTTTATTAAAGAGTAGGCAAACGCCAAGATGACATTACTATGTAATGAAGAGGGCAAGGCAAAGAATGTAAAGGGCGTACCTTCCAAGACAGGTGATGGAATGGCAAAAAGCCTGCCTTTTCATGCCGAGCTGTAAGGGGGGAAGATCTATATGGCAGAACTGATCAATGACAAATTGAGAAAGGATATAACCGCTATCTTTGCCGGGTTGAAGAACCCGGTCAAGCTTGTCTTCTTCACCCAGGAGGTTGCCTGTGATGCGTGCCAGAGGCAGGATGAGCTCCTGAAGAGCGTAGCCGGGATATCCGATAAAATTACTTTGGAAATACACGACCTCGTAAAAGACGTTCAGATAGCGCACCGGTATGGTATAAACAAGGTCCCCGCCACTGCCGTTATCGGTGAAAAGGACTACGGGATCCGCTTTTACGGCATTACTGCAGGCTATGAGTTCAGCTCTCTGATCGAGGCCATACTCATGGTATCGCGAGGCACTTCGGGTTTGAGCCGCGAACTCGAAGACCTCCTGATGCTCATCGATGTTCCCGTACACCTGGAGGTCATGATTACTCTCACCTGCCCCTACTGCCCCCACATGGTGCATATCGCCCACCAGATGGCCATGGCCAATGAATACATCGGCGCAGACATGGTCGATGCCGCCGAGTTCCCCCAGCTCGTCCAGCGGTACTCGGTACAGGGGGTTCCCCGCACGGTCATCAATGAGCTTGCTGCGTTCGAAGGCGCTCTTCCGCCCGTGGATGCAGTCATGGAAGTACTTAAAATCGTCAAGCCCAAAGTATACGACCGGATCGATGCTGAAATGCGCAAGTCACGGGGGGAGATGGTTGCATCGGAGGCCGATCCACGGGAGACATACCAGGTAATCATCGTGGGCGCAGGACCTGCCGCCATGTCGGCTGCCGTATATGCATCGCGGAAAGACCTGAATATAGCTCTCATCGGGGAGCATGTCGGCGGACAGGTCACGGATACCGCAAGCATTGAGAACTGGCTGGGGACGCCGAGCATAAGCGGTAAGGACCTCTCCGACTCTTCAGAGATCATGTCGAGCGCTATTCGGTCGCAGAGGGGTTTGATGTGAGTGTAAAAACCATTGAAAAGGGAAACGATCTTTTCCTTCTCAAGACCTCTGACGGGAAAACATTCAAAGCACGCAGCGTGATTTTCTGTGCCGGGAAGCAGTACCGGAAGCTGGGTGTCCCGGGCGAGAACCGGTTTATCGGCAAGGGCATTGCCTTCTGCGCCACCTGCGACGCCCCGCTCTACCGGGGTAAATCGGTTGCCGTCGTAGGGGGAGGGAACTCGGCCTTTACCGCGGCAAGGGATCTCATCGCCATGGCAAAAGAGATCCATATCATCAATATCCTCAATGACTTCCAGGCAGATCCACCCCTGATCAATGAAGTATCGAATGCCCGCAATGTGCAGCTCCATCCGGGCATGCAGGTAAAAGAGTTCCTCGGGCAGGACAAGCTTCAGGGGATCCGCATCGAGTCCAATGACGGCAAGATCCGTTTTGACCTTCTGGTGCAGGGCGTTTTCCTCGAAATAGGTCTTGCGCCCAATACGGATGCCGTCAAGGGTTTGATAGAGCTCAACGGGCATGGGGAGATACCTGTACAGCGCGATCAATCCACGACGTCCCGGGTTTCTTCGCAGCAGGCGATGTCACCGACGAACCGGAAAAACAGATCGTGGTCGCTGCAGGGGCCGGGCCAAGGCAGCACTTTCCGCATACGACTACGTCCTGAAAAGTACGCTCAGGCAGGGATGTAAGAAGATCAGGAATGCCTGTGCGATTTTTAAAGAGCCCTATGATGAATCCGACGATCCTTACGCATCGGTGGAGGGTTTGATTACGGCCCTGACCTTATTCCCGTTGCCGAGACTCGATGTGCAGGAAGCTGTAATTTCCTGCAATCGCAATGCCTCTGCCGTGGGAGTCGAAGACGCGGTCGGGGCTGAATTCAAGGAAGGGCTTCCAGTCAAAACCTGGACCCATGTCTTCAATGAGGAAGATTATCTCTTCAGGTGTTTTCTCGAAATGGATCAGCACCTTCTTGCCCGAGTATTCGGGCATCCTCGTCCTGCGGTCGATCTCCTCACGCCAGATATTGAGCTGCAGGAGCTCGGACTTTTCCTCATAGGTGATGCCGAGATTCCCGTGCTCGACTGCATTGATAAGGAGCTCCCACAGCCCGAGAACGACTTTGTCCGGCTCGGGGCACATTTTGGCAAGGAGTGTTGCGAGGTTGTCGACTTCATCGAGGCGTTGGATCGTGAAATCTCCCTTTACCAGGAGATTGAGGGCATCGACCGTGTGATGGGCTTCTTCCTGGAGGGTCTTGTACTGGATGTGGTCTGCTACTGCGGTTTTTACTACGGCGAGAAGCCGCTCTTTCCGGTAGGGCTTGGTGAGGTAGTAATAAGCACCTGCCTGTATGCCTTCGAGGATCTCATCCTCCTGGGTCATGGCGGTCTGAAAAATGACAGGGATGCTTTTCAGCTCGTCGTGTTCCTTCATGCGTCTGAGGACTTCGAGCCCTTCGATATCCGGCATCATTCTGTCGAGAAGCACTGCATCGAATGCAAGGGGGGACTTCTGCAGGAGATCCCATGCCTCTTCGCCGTTCATGGCCACAGAAATTTTATAATCCTCCTTCTGGAGGATCTGGACAATGAGTTTGATATTCAGCAACTCATCGTCTACGACGAGGATCGAAGGCTGCGGATTGCTCATCTGTCATCCCTAAAGGCTCTATTATGCATGAGAGCAGTATCCAATGCTTTTAGTTCCTTTATTTGTCTATTTCGTATTTTTTTCTTTTTTTATTTAATCTTACTCCTTCTCCCAGGAATACATGCTCTCGATCTCTTTTGCATACTTGGCATTGATGACCCTGCGCTTGATCTTGAGCGTTGGCGTAAGTTCGTCAGTTTCCTGGGACCATTCGCTGTCGAGGAGCCTGAACTTCCGGATCTGCTCCACGCGTGCGAAATGCCTGGTGCTTTCGGCAATCTCTGCCGCAAAAAGCTTTTGCACCTCTGCGCGTTCGATGAGATCCTTGATCCTGCCCGTGATCTTGAGGTACCCATCACTGTCGATCTCGCCTGTCCTGAAGAACCCGTCATCGGTAAAGACCTCTTTCGTGGCAGCCTCGTTCTTGTAGTAGCCAATCATGACCTGGGGCCCCTTGATGAGTACCTCCCCGCCCTCGCCGATCTTGATGGTTTTTTGAGGGTTCGTTAGCCGTGTTGACACTTGATGCCCATGCCGAGGAAAGAACTCTGCATCGGAAACGGACAGCGCCCCCCTTCCGGGAGGGCGAAACGCAGCCTGTCCATGCCCAGCGCCGATTTAAGCTTGGAGAATACGATTTTGTCGGCAATGGCATACTGGAGGGCAAAAAGGCCCGTTCTGGGCACATCATTGCAGGTATAGGGAAGGTTTTTCCCGGCAACGGACATGGCCCTAGGTGAAGATGGCCTTCCTGAGAGGCGGCGCATCGGAAATCTTGGCAAGAATGCCTGCATGGATCTTCTCGTAGAGCCTGGGCACGCTGACGATCAGGGTCGGTTTTACCTCCTGGAGATTCTGGAGTATTTTCGAGAAATCCTGTGCAAACACCACTGTCTTTCCTGCATTGAGGGCCGAGTAGTACCCGACGGCCCGCTCGAACGAATGGGACAGGGGCAGGAATGACAGGAGGGTGCGTTCTTCCTTGAAGAGTTCGGGATCTACCGAGTAGATCTGGTTGACGTTGGAAATGAAATTGTTGTGTGAAAGCATCACGCCTTTCGGGTCGCCGGTCGTGCCGGAGGTATAGATGATGATCGCCAGGTCTGCAGGCCGGATGCCGCTGATCCTCTTTTCGAATTCCTCTTTCCTGCCCGCCTTGCTTCCTTCAGCCATCGCTGTTTTCAGGTCTATGGCCTTGCCCGGGGCTTCCTTGAGATCATCGAATATGACGATCTCCCTCAAACCGGGGAGCAGGTCTTTGACCTCGAGCACCTTGTCCCGGTGGTCCTTTCCCCCCACGAAGCACATGACGGAGTCGGAGTTATCGATGATATATCTGGTTTCCAGGGCAGAATTGGTGGCATAGACCGGGACATTCACCGCTCCTACCGAAAGTATCGCAAGGTCCGCAACCCACTATTCGTACCGGTTTGGAGAAAAAAGAGCAACCTTTTCACCGGGCTTTATCCCCTTGGAGATAAGATAACATGCCGTATTCCTCACCATCTCGTTCATCTGATTCCATGAAATATCAACATAGACTCCCTGGGCATTTTTATAGGCGACGCAGGCCTTGTTTCCCAACTCCTTGATCCTATTCTGAAAGATTGACGCCATTGAAGATTCCTGGTAGCTGCCCATACACATTTCTCCCTTTCATGATGATAATTTTATCGTATGTCGTGAGATGTTGAAGCCTTGCTCCTCACGTGTAACATTCCTTGTGATTATCATAAGGTATCTGCAGGTTCAATTTTTCCCGGGGAATCCCCTGATCGACTTTTTCGATGCAACCCTCTTCCGGGAGGGCCTGATTCCGGTCAGGGCAGCGATCAGATGCGCCGGCGTTAGGCTTGTCCATCTCGGTCCGTATGGCCAGGCCGAGCGTCTCGATAAGGTAGGGTTTCTTTATGTATGCGCCGGCTCCGAGCTTCTGCAATTCCCTCACCTGCTTTGTCTCGGAGTATCCGCTTGCAATGATCACTTTCTGGCCGGGATGGTATTCCAGGACCCTCCTGTAGGTTTCCAGGCCGTCAATGCCCGGGTCCATGATCATATCGAGGACCATGAGGTCTGCGGAATGATCCTTCATATACTCGACAGCCTCCTCCCCGCTTGCGAACGAGAGGACGCTGTACCCGAGCCGGGTGAGGATTCTCGTCGCTATATCTCTCTGGAGGTCGACATCGTCAACCACGATAATGGTCTCTCCCCGGCCCATAAAATCCTTAATATCCCTGGTCGGGCGGTCTTTGATTGCGGCCCTGGTGACAGGGAGATAGAGGGTGAGCACAGTGCCTTCCACTTCTCTGCTCCCGATCTCGATGTATCCGTGATGATCCTGAACGGTTCCCCATACCACGGTCATTCCGAGCCCGGTTCCGCTCCTGCCCATAACCTTCTTGGTATAGAAGGGCTCGAATATCCTCTCCGATCTTCGTCGGATATGCCTACCCCGGTGTCCGAGATCGTGATTGCAACATATTCTCCCTCTTTCACCTTGTCATATCCCCTGGGAGGTCTGTCCAGATACACATTCCGCGCCGTAATGATGATTGAGCCTTCGTCATAGATGGCTTCTGCAGCATTAGTGACCAGGTTCGTGATGGTTTTACCGAGATGGAAGGGAGACCCCAGGATGGGAAGCAGGTCAGGTTCGCAGTGCACATCAATCCGTACACCTGGATAGTCGGCTTTGAGTTTAATGAGTTCGGGGGATTTCATGTACTCCGAGATGATGGAGTATGGGCTTATCACCTCGGTAGTAGATACCCCCCTCCGGGCTAATGTCAGGAGATCCTGGACAATCGCAGCTGCCTTTTCTCCGGATTGCCGGATAGTGGAAATGGGCTTTCTTAAGGGATCATTATCGGGCAGATCCATGAGGATGAGCTCGGGATAGCTCACGAGACCGCTCAAGATGTTGTTGAGATCATGGGCCACTCCCCCGGCCAATGTCCCTATGGCTTCCATCTTCTTTGCCTGCTGGAGCCGGTGTTCAAGTTTCTTCCGCTCTTCCTCTTCCTGCACTCTCCTGGTGACATCCCGGCAGATCCCCCTGAAGCCGGCCACATTACCCTCGTTGTCCCGGATCAGTGAGACGGAAGTCTCCACATGGATTCTCACTCCGTCTTTTTTTACGAGTTCCCAAACAAATCCCCTGTCTGATTTGCCGGTTCTGAAGACCCTGTTGAATGTCTTGTATATGTTGTTTGCGTTCTCATTATCCGCGAACTGACGATTGTTCATGCCCGTCATTTCATCTCTGGAATATCCGAGCAGGGTACACATGGAGTCATTGAAAAAGGTGAAGGTGCCGCCTATATCTACCTCATAATACCCGTCTTCGATCTCCTTGAGGATGTTCCGGTACTTTTCCTCACTCCTCTTCAAGGCGGTTTCTGCACGGATGCGGTCCGAAATATCCCGGGCAGAGCCACGCACGCCGATGGGCTCGCCCCCCTCATAGACCAGGGAGTTCCGGTACTCCAGCACCCGCTCACTGCCTTTGCTGTCAAGGATGGTTACATAGCCTTCATCCTTTCCCTTGGAGCGTACCCTCTGGATATATCTTTCAAAATCATGCCGGTACTGAGGCGTGATAACATCCTTGATATTTATCCTGGCGTCCTGATCAAAGCCGATCCCCCACATGGTTCGTCCGGCATTGTTGATCTGGTCGACATTAAGGTAGCCTTCCAGGTCATGGAAAAAGAGGACATCGGATACGTTATCAACGATATCCCGGAACCTCCGCTCACTCTCGGCCACTGCAATCTCGGCCCGTATCCGCTCCGTCACGTCGCGTGCTACGCACAGTGCGCCGACTACTTTCCCGTCACGGGAAACAGGGGAGCCGCTTATCTCTCCATATTTCTTCGTGCCGTCATGTGCGATGAACTCGTAGAGGGATGAATGGGTTTGTCTTCCGGAAAAGAGGATCTGGGCATTCCTATAGGCCTGTTCCGTGTATTCCATGGGCATGATATCCAATTCGGCAAAATTCCTGCCCACGATCTCCTCAGGTGTGTAGCCCAGGATCCTTTCAATACTGGGCGAGACGCTTAAGACACAATAATTCCGGTCAACGGTGTAAATGACATCCGATATGGTCGTGAAATGAGACCTGTACTTCTCCTCGCTCTCCTCCAGGGCCTTCTGGGCGCGCTTGCGTTCGGTTATATCGTGTCCGATTCCCTGGACGCCGACCGGTTTTCCCGTCTTATCCCGCAATACGGAGACCCAGGCCTCAACGCATATTCTTTCTGCGTCTTTCCGGATCATCTCCACTTCGAAATTGAGCGAGGTCCTGCCGGAGGTATATAGATCCCTGAACAGATCGAAGAGTCTTTCCGCATCATGTTTCTCCACGAGCTTGCGGTAGCTCATGCCCGTGAGCTCTTCATCATGGTAGCCGATATCCTTGCACAACGCCCCGTTGAAGAAGGTGAGTTTGCCGGAGATATCCAGCTCGAAATAGGATGCTTCTATGGTCTCAAGGAGCCTGCCGTATTTTTCCTCGTTCTTTCTCAAGGCATCCTGGGCGCGCCTCTGGTCTGTCATTTCCCGGCCGATGCCCTGGATCCCGACCACTGCTCCTGATTCATTGCTGAGGATTGAAACCCATGTTTTAATAAATGCCCGTGAACCGTCTTTTCTGATCATCTCCACTTCGAAATTGAGCGAGGGAGCAGTGCCCTCATACAGCTGCTGAAAAAGCGCCTTGGCCATCTCGGCATTTTCCTTATTCATAAACGTGCTGTAGTGCGAGCCTCTGATTTCTTCCTCCCGGTAGCCAAGGCCTCTGCGCAGGGCGCCGTTTACAAAGAGAAAGTTTCCGGAGCTGTCCAACTCGTAATAGGCAGAATCGATTGCCTCGAGGAGTCTGCTGTACTTCTCCTCGGTTTTTCTTACTGCTTCAAATACCTCTGAGGCATGGGCATCAAAGGCACCCTTGCCTGCTGTATCCTCAGGACGTTTCTTGTCCGAAGCGGGATCGGTTTTTTCAAGGGAACCAAGGTTGTGGTCTTTCTTCATCGGATCAGCCCCGAATGCATGCCTTACATGAGTCCATTCGGATCATTTGCAGCAAAGCAAAAGTATAGTATTGAAAATTCACTATCATTATCATTCCAAGTTATCAATATAAAACAAAATGGTACCTTGGATGATGATCAGGCAAGGAGGTCCAGGAGGTGGGATTTCCAGGGGCCGAGCTCGACAAAAAGACCGCCTCCGATGACCTCATCCGTGGTGCGCACATAGATTTCCTCAGTGAGTACGTCGCGGAAGGTAAGAGGTCCTGCCTGGATATGTCTGAGAGGAATGCGAAGCCTGCCCTGTGAAACGGACCCGGAATAGTTGACGCATACGAGCTTCAGCATGTTTTCGTCATGCCATATCCACGCGATGAGGTTTTCACAGCTCCAGTTTCCTTCCCAGGCAGGCCGGATGTCCAGAGGGATCCATATCCCTGTCGCAAGGGGTTCGCCCGAGGTAAAGGCGAGCAGACGCTCGTAGAAGTCTTTTATATCCGGATCTGTCGATTCTTCTTCCTTATCAGACAGTTGGACCGGCACGCGGAGGGTATTGCCCTCAAGCTGTCCTTCATGGAAAAGGTGAAGCCCCGGGATTGTTGCCATAATGACGGCAGCCGCACACGATCGCTCCTTGCCGAATACCGCTGCGGCCCTCGGCTCGTCATGGTTTTCGATGAAACGGATGCATTTTTTCTGGTAATTCATGTCGCCCAGGAGGTGGCGTCTGATCTCCCGTGTCGAAGTGTTGAGCATGAGATCGTAGAGCCGCTTATCGTATGTGTAGTCAAACCCGAGCTGCTGGAGGCTGTATTCAAGATCCCAGTAGGCTTCTGCCGTGAAGAGGAACGCAGGACATGCTCCCTTGACCTCCTGTATGGCATCGGCCCAGAATTCTCTCTCAGGCTGAACATGCCCGTGAATGTACGTACCCCAGGTCTTTTCGAAGACCTCATTCAGCACGAGCATGGACATGTCGCATCTGACACCGTCCGCGTACCGTGCAATCCTCTTGAGTTCCCTCAGGAGCGCTGCGCGCGCAGAGGATGAAAAATAATTGATCTGGGCCGTATCCTGCCAGGCCGGAAAGTGGGGATCTCTTCCATGGGCGAAAATAGTTCCGCTTCCGGTCTCGAAAAATAGCGTCGGGTCCTGTGCAAGATCCTGAACCGTCCCCTGGATGAACATCTCCGGATTGCTCTGTACCCAGGGATGGTCCAGCGCCGTATGGTTCGGTATGAAATCGAGGATAAGACCCATGCCGAGCTCGTTCAGTGTATATTTGAGCTGGAGGAGGTCCTGTTCGCTTCCGAGGCTTTTGTCAAGCCTATAGGAGTGTACGGCATAGGGTGAGCCTTTCACATCGCTATCGGTCCACCCGGGAAGTGCAGTACCGTATGCCTTCCTCAATCCGTTTTCACTGAGGGCGCATTCCCTGGAGCCCGGGCTGCGCTCCCATACCCCCATAAGCCAGATCAGTGCAAAACCCTTGGCAGCGAGCTCTTCCCATTCGCGGCGGGGGACGGTCCCCAGGGTGGTCTGAGCATCGTACTTCTGTCGCATCCTCGTCATGAACAGAAAGGTATTGATCTCAAGCAGGTTGGGGTGGGCGTGCCGCAAACGTTTCATCAACGGCCTTCCGCATGGAGCTTTTCTCTATCCCGGCAGCAGGAGATGCAGACATGAAGGATGTGTGGGGTTGACATTGGTTCACCTCTTCATGACAGTATGGCAACGTGGACTTTTTCAGGGGCGAGGGCCTTTTCCATGTCTCCGGGAGTCATTTCAACCAGAAAGCCCCTTTTCCCGCCGTTAATATAGATTCTATCAAGATCGAGGATGGAAGACTCCACATAAACCTTAAACCTGACCCTTGTGCCGAAGGGACTGATGCCTCCCACCTGGTAGCCGGTATGTCTCTCGGCCGTCTTCATATCGCACGGGCTTACCTGCTTGACGCCGATCTGCCTGGCAAGCCCTTTGGTAGACACCTCACAGTCACCATGCATCAGGATGATGATGGGGTGCCTCTGGTCGATCTCCATCACGAGGGTCTTTATGATCCGGTGCTCCGGGACTCCAAGCATTTCTGCAGCACGGGCGGTCCCTCCATGATCCGCGTACGGGTAGAGGCGGGGGATGAACTCTATCCTGTTCGCCCGCAAGAACCGAACAGCACTCGTTATGGGATGCTCGACCTTCGACATAAGCTCGTCTCTCCATACACCAGAGCAGAGGAATGTTTCAAGCTCGAAGGGATCTTACCGGCCTGCCTGAAGCGACTTGAACCCAGCGTCATTTGCAAGGACCACCGACGTCTCCACCTGCCTCTCCGGGATTTTCCAGTACGTGCGGAGCAGCCGGTCTTTCGTTTTAGGTTCAACCAGCCTGTACCCGTATTTCTCATAGAACCGGACCGCCCAGTGGGCATCCTTCCAGGTGCCCATCAGCACCGGCTTTGAGGTGAGCTTTTCCAGATATCCGAGAAGCTCGGCACCGATGCCTTTTCTTCTCCACGCGCTTCTGACATAGGCATGGCGGATGAGGCAGACTTCTCCCTTGTCCTGCAGCCCCATGACACCAAGGAGTCCGGAGGCTTCTTCATATCCGAAGAATACTACCCCGTCTCTGATCTCGAAACGGAGTTCATCCATGTCCATGTACGGCTCGTGCAGCCGGTCCGCAGGGATGATACCCCGGTATGCCGAAGCCCCGTCATTGATGATCTCATACACGGCATCGATGTCCGCGGCGGTGCAGGGCCGGATCATGCCACTCGCTTTTGCACCGGATACATCCAATGACATTCGACCGCTCCCTTATGAAATAAACTCTTGGCGCTGTTACGCCTTCATTGTCCTCGCCACAAAGCAGGCCATGGCCTCATGGGTACGTATTTACATGAGATGGGATCGGGAAACAATAGACAGACCTCATGAAAAATCACCCAAGCTTCCATCGCCGGCGCTCTGGTTTTCTTGGAGGCTTCGCTATGCTTCGATCTTGAGGAATTTGGTATAGAGCTTGTTAGCGCACTCCGGACAGATGCTGTGGCTGAATTCGGCCTCCGAGTGATCGCTGATATAGGACTCGATCTGGTTCCAGTAGCCGCTGTCGTCCCGGATTTTCTTGCAGCCTGCACAGATAGGGAGCATGCCTTTGAGTGTTTTTATATGGCCCAGCGCTTCTTCAAGCATCTTTTTTTCTCTGATGAGCTCTTCTTCAGAGTTTTTCAGATCCCTGAAAAGCATGGTGTAGGGACGCTTCAGGCTTACCTCTATCATCGCCTTGTAGATGAAGAAGAACGAGATGATCTTTAAGAAATGCCCGATGAGGTTGGCTTCACCGTACACGTTGTCTGCATAAAGGGTGAAAAAGAGCTCAGAGGCGATCATGGCGGCAATGGATGCAATGATCATTGCCATGACCAGGGGCTCGAAATCCGAGCGTCTTTTGTACATCACGAATATGGCAGCCATGAGCACGAAGGAGATGATGTACTCGCTGACCATCTTGAATGGTGTGAAGCCGCCGGGCTCGATGAAGCTGTCCGGGAAGATCCTCCAGATGAAGATGCTTCCGATCAGTGCAGCGGTGATGAACAAGTAGAGGGAGAACAGGACGTAGGGCCTCTGTATGATTCTTCGGGTGAAGAATGCAGCGATGAGGAGCGTTATGCCCTGCATATACCGTGCAGCAATCCATAGCTGGGTTGTCTGATTGGAGCCGGTACTCTCGAAAATCCCCATCCCCTTATAGGTGAGGGTATGGAAGACGTCCAGCACTCCCACGAACAGGTAGGCAACTCCGAGAATGAGGATGTATCCGTTCGAGGTGAGCTCCTTCGAGTTCCAGGCAATGGTGAATATGCCTGCGGCCGCGATAATGCTGAAGATCTCGGCAAGACTGTGGAAAAGAAGATAGCTGGAGAGGCTTGTAAAATACAGAGCTACAAGAACGAGGGAAGGGATTGTGAGAGAAAGGATGATCCGCAGGAGAACCGGTCTTTTTTCTTCACCCATCAATGCATTATCAATACTTCAGGGCGAAGAAATCTCAAGTCCTTACGCGTTCAATGGCGACACGGGTTTATCCTAAGAGGAGCCACCCGTGTCTTTCCTGATTAAATCTAATGAGAGCAACAGCCTTTTGCATCTTTCGGGTTCAGGTCCGAATTCACCTTGATCCCGATGAGCGAGCCGTCAATGGTAACGTTGCCTGCAAGGGGCTGAAGGTCCTGCGCGATGATGAAGCTGTACCCGTCGATCTCGTACCGGTGATCGCCGTCTTTTGGCTCATCCTGAGCCAGCCGCAGTTGCGGGCCGCCTCAGCCATAAGTCATGTATATCCGTAAAGTCGGGTTCGTCTTGCTCTTGAAAAGCTTATTCAGCTGCTTCCTGCCGGCTTCGGTTATCGTAACCATCAATGTTATCTCCTTTCATAGAGGTTCTCTTACTGGTAAGACTTGTAGTATCATATTTCGGCCGGTCGCAATAAAAATACATTGATCTATATCAAGAAAAAGAGAGAAAAAGGAATGAATGGATACATTTGAGGTATTGCGGCATATCCCGTTGTTTGCAGGCCTGCCGGACGAGCAGGTAGGAATTCTGGCCGGATGCGGCAGGGAGAAGAGCCTGCGACCGGGCAGGATGCTCTTTGAAGACATGCAGCACTCGGAAGGCATTTATCTTATGGTGTGGGGGAGTGTGAAGATCTTCAAGAGCTCTCCGGAAGGCAGGGAGCAGACCATCTTCATCTTCGGGCCGGGCGAGCTCTTCTGTCTTACCGCCCTTTCAGAAGAATTAGCCCCCGCAAGCGCCATGGCCCTGGAGGATACCCGCATCCTCTTTTTCCCGGCTGAAGTGATGGCCGAAGTGGCCAGGAAGGAGCCGTCGATGCTCTTCGGCCTCCTGCTGGCACTCTCCAGGCGGCTCAAAGAATCACTGACCCTCATCGAGACCCTCTCTCTGAAGGAGATCCCCCAGCGGCTGGCCGTCTTTCTCTCGCATTCCCTGGTGAAAGATGGGCAGGAAGAGCTCATCGAGCTGCGCTTCTCCCAGAGGGAACTGGCGAAGATCATCGGTGCCACGCCAGAGACCCTTTCCCGGGTCCTCCGCAAGCTTTCCGATGACGGCATCCTGGCATTGGACGGCAGAACCATAAGGGTCCTGGACAGGCCGGCCCTGGAATCCCTTGCATCAGGTGAGCAGACGTAACCAGGCATGCTCCGTGCCTTTCCCCGTAAGATCCCCGGAAAGGGTTGAGGGCCTTTTACCGGTCGATCCATTGTATTCCTCGCTCGGTCATTCCGTCTGAAACGGCAAAACTAAATATTGTTGCCGTAAAAATACTCGGACCATGTCTTGAAATGGCGGGATTCGCTCATATGTTGCCATGCCGGCATGAGGAATGACTATGAAACGATTCCTTAATAGAAGAGTATTTCTCTAAGACTCGAAAACTTGTATTGAAAATTGGCTATTCATTCGTTATAATACGGCACTCGATTTCTGATGAAAGGGGAACGATTGGGTTATGAGTGCAATAAGCAAACATGAAAAGCTTCAACAATGGGTTCAGGAAGTAGCCGGAGATGTGCCGGCCTGATACGAGTCTACTGGTGCGACGGCAGCAAGGAAGAATACGACCGGCTGATGGCACTGATGGTCAAGAGCGGCATGCGCCACTCCTCTGAAGAAGCGGCCCGAACAGTTTCCTGTTCCGTTCCGATCCGAGCGATGTGGCCCGGGTGGAGGACCGGACCTATATCAGCACGCCTGAAGCAGACAGATGCCGGCCCCACGAATAACTGGGTGCGCCCGATGAACTCAAAGCCACCATGAAAGATCTGTACAAGGGCTGCATGAAGGGCCGCACGATGTATGTGATTCCCTTTTCCATGGGGCCCATCGGCTCGCCCATTGCCAAAATCGGCATCGAGATAACCGACAGCCCCTACGTTGTCTGCAACATGCACATCATGACCCGGGTGGGGACAAAAGTTCTCGGAAGCCTCGGGGAAAAACGGCGAGTTCATTCCCTGCCTGCATTCCATCGGCGCTCCCCTTGAGCACGGGCAGAAGGATGTCTCCTGGCCCTGCGCGCCGATAGAGAAAAAATACATCAGCCATTTCCCGGATGAAAACCTGATCTGGTCCTACGGTTCCGGTTACGGCGGCAACGCGCTTCTCGGCAAGAAATGCCTGGCTCTGCGCATCGCCTCGGCCATGGCCAAGACGGGAAGGCTGGATGGCCGAGCACATGCTCATCCTGCGGCTGACCAGTCCCGAAGGGAAAGCAATATCATATCGCGGCCGCATTTCCTTCCGCCTGCGGCAAGACCAATCTGGCCATGCTGCAGCCCACGATCGAAGGCTGGAAGTGCGAATCCATCGGCGATGATATCGCCTGGATGAAGATCGGTCCGGACGGCAGGCTCTATGCCATCAACCCCGAAGCCGGATTCTTCGGCGTGGCGCCGGGCACATCCTATGATTCCAATCCCATGGCCATGGATACCCTTCAGGAAAATATCATCTTCACCAACTGCGCCCTGACCGATGAAGGCGATATCTGGTGGGAAGGGATGGACGGCAAGCCGCCGGCACATGCCATTGACTGGAAAGGCCGTGACTGGCCCCCGGAGAGCAAGGAAGTCGCAGCGCATGCCAATGCCCGTTTTACCGCGCCTGCCTCGCAGTGCCCGGTCATCTGCAGCGACTGGGAAAAGCCGGAAGGCGTGCCCATTGATATTTTTGTCTTCGGCGGAAGGCGCGCCGGTGTCGTTCCCCTGGTGAACGAGGCATACAATTGGGATCACGGCGTATTTCTGGGCGCGACGGCATCCTCGGAAACCACGGCCGCCAATATCGGCGCGTGGGCAATCTCAGGCGCGATCCTTTTGCCATGCAGCCTTTCTGCGGCTACAACATGGGCGACTATTTCCAGCACTGGCTGGATATGGGCGACAAACTGGGCAGACAAGGCCCCGAAGATCTTCTATGTGAACTGGTTCAGAAAAACGCGGATGGAAAATTCCTCTGGCCCGGGTTCGGAGAAAACAGCCGCGTGCTGAAATGGATGTGCGAGCGCATTGAAGGCAAGGCCGGCGCCCGGGAAACCGCCATTGGCCTGCTGCCCGAGGAAGCCGGTCTCGATCTCAAGGGTCTGAATATCAAGGACCGAGAATATGAAGGAGCTCCTGAACGTGGATGCCGAGGCATGGACAGCGGAGATACCGAGCCTGGAAAAGCATTTCGCCCAGTTCGGAGACCGCCTGCCGCGAGGATGAAGCACAGTTCGAAGCGCTCAAGAAACGGCTGGGATAGAAAGGAACACAGCGCCGATCCGATAACGAAGAAAAAACCGTCGCTCCCGTGAAAATGGGGTGACGGTTTTGCATTTGTCCTTCAGACTTCGTTAATGGCTCCTGACGCTGCCTTAGAGAAAGCCCATGAGCTTTTTGATATGGTCGGCGTTCTCCTGCGAGGTTAGGATCTCAAGGAGCATGAAGGCCACCTCGACGGCAGTGCCCGGGGATGTCGAGGTAATGACGTTATCATCCCGGACGATCATCTTGTCCTGCACATGAGCGCCCATCCGGGCGAGCTGTTCTCTCTTGCGCTCTTCCAGGTGGTATGTCACGGCAGGCCTTCCTTTGAGAATACCGCTCTTACCCAGGCTCAGAGACGCAACACAGACGGATGCAATCGGCTTTTTCTTCACATCGAAGGAACGGATGGCATCCAGAAATTCTTCAGCAAAGGCGTCTTCATAAAAGCCTGCTGTTCCGAACCCGCCTGGTATGGCCAGGGCATCGAACGTATCGAGATCCAGATTGTGAACCAGTTCATTCGGCAAGACCCGGAACCCGAAGGTACACCCCAGAACCTCGTGGAGACCTGCAGTGACAATGCTGATCGGGTGATTCCCGAAGGAGTCCGCCCAGCCCAGGACATCGGTGAAAGCCGATGCCTCGTATGTCTCAAATCCGTTCGCAAGCAGGATAAGCACTTTTTTCATGTCTTTTTCTCCCCATCGGTTCGGACCAATCAGCGTACCCGACATTTATGGAAAGATGAGCACCAAAGATCATATCATGCACGCCGCAAACCGGCTGCACATCGTGCCGGCCGTTGAAGGAAAGAGACGGCATCTTGGGCAGGTTGACCTCCATTCCACGGAGAAAATGCATATACATTCCAGGGCCGTTCGCGTATAGTGATCATTGCCCCGGAGGCGGCAACCGATGTGCCCGGGGCCGGAATCGAACCGGCACGGTACCAGGTACCGAGGGATTTTAAGTCCCTTGCGTCTACCAATTCCGCCACCCGGGCAGGTAACGGAGGATGTAATATCAACGCGGGTTATATGTCAAGAGCATCATGCGAAGTTTCGAAAAGGTTCCAGGAGTTGTCGAGCAGGCATCCGGAGCCGGTTTTAGAATTCAAGGGCGGGCTCTCCCGTCCCGATACCGTGTATGAGGTAACCTTCCGGCAACGTTTTAAGTTGCCGGGTACGATCATCATAAGAGGAGTTTTGCTATGATAAAGGTGACATGCCTTGGAGCAGCAGGTTGCGTAACCGGTTCATGCTTTCTCGTGGAGAATACCGAGGGCAAGAAGGTATTGGTGGATTGCGGTCTTTTCCAGGGCGGAAAGCAGATGGAGCTGCGGAACATGAGGGAGTGGGATTTCGTCCCCTCGCAGGTCGGTACGCTCTTTCTTACCCATGCCCATATAGACCACTGCGGAAGAATTCCGAAGCTGGTGAGAGACGGGTTCAAGGGTCGGATCATCACCTCTCCCCCCACTGCCCAGCTCTGCGAGATCATGCTGCTCGATGCAGCCCATGTGCAGGAAATGGATGCCCAGTGGCAGTCCAGAAAAAACCGGCGCAAGGCCTTCAAGGATATCAAACCCCTCTATACGACGGAAGACGCATATAAGAGCCTGCAATATCTCAATCCGGTCGAAGGTGATGAAATGATCATCGTCGAGGAAGGCATCCGGGCACGCTTGAGGAATTCAGGGCATATCCTGGGTGCTTCCATCCTCGAACTCTGGATCCAGGATGGGAGTAAAGAGATCAAGTTCGTATTTTCCGGCGATATCGGCATGAACAACCAGCTCATCATCAAACACCCGCAGGAGATCTTCAATGCAGATTACCTCTTTGTGGAATCCACCTATGGAAACAGGGAGCACAAAGATCTTGAGTCGAGTAAGGAAGAGCTGCTGCAGGCAATTAACTACGCAGTAACGAACAAGGAAAAAGTGATCATCCCGGCCTTCGCGGTAGAGCGTACCCAGGAGATCATTTATATCTTAAACGAGTTCTACAGGGCGGGCAGGCTCCCGGATATCCCCATATACCTCGACAGCCCTCTGGCTATCAAGGCGACAGAGATTTTCAAGCAGAACAGGAAATACTTCGACGACGAAGCCATGGCCATCGTGAATCAGGGCTTTGATCCCTTCGATATGCCGAACCTTCGCTGTACTCAGACCCCTGCGGAGTCGACGGCAATAAATGAGCAGGATGGTTCCGCCATAATCATAGCAGGAAGCGGCATGTGCACGGCAGGAAGGATCAAGCACCACCTGAAGCACAATATCTGGAAGGAAGGGGCGAGCATCGTGATCGTCGGCTTCCAGGCCCAAGGCTCTCCGGGCAGGCAGATCGTCGAGGGAAAGAAGACCATAAAAATCTTACGCGAAGAAGTCGCGGTCAGAGCCAAGGTCTTTACCATAGGCGGGTTCTCTGCCCATGCCGACCAGAAGGCCCTGCTGCAGTGGGTGGGCAATTTCACGGAGTCCAATCCCCACGTGTTCGTGGTGCACGGCGAGAGCTCCGCAAGCGTGGAGTTCGCACATGTCATACACGAGAGATTCGGCCTGAAGAGCTATGTGCCCGGCTGGCGCGAGACCTTGTTCCTCAAGCCTAGGGAGTACCCAATCGAGGTGGGGCGTCCCAAGGAAGAGAAGCCCACCATCGGCGAGGACATGCTTCAGATCCATGCAGAGGTCCTCAGCGAGCTGGAACGCCTCAAATGGCGCATCCAGAGGGTCGAAAACAGGGAAAAGATCACAGAGGAAGAGATCGACCGGCTCAAGTACATTCAGGAGGAACTGCAGCAGATATTGGCAGCATGAGGCTTTCCCGGTGCTCACCGGATTCAGATGCCTGGGAGCTCCATAAGCGTTCGGGAATGCCGGCCGGAAGAGACAGGTGCCGTACGTGCCCTGTCATACGTTGGGCTGTCCCGATCATATCTCCTGGTATTTCAACGGTAAAATATTTCACCTGTCACAAATAATAACCTTCTCCACACACTTGATACCCGGAATATATTTTCTATTATGATAATCCTGTACGAAAGAAAATAGCATGGAGACACCGGTTAACTTAAAGCCAGGGCACGAGAACCTTTACAAAGGAGAGGGACATGGCCCAGATAAGAGAAAACAGGATGCATTCACGAATGTACTGCAGGATACCGCTGGAGTGTCTGTCCAAGCAGTCGGACCAGTCGTTTCAGGCAACGGTTTTCAATGTCAGCGATGACGGCGTGTACCTGGAGGCCGACCGTGAACTCAGGCCGGGTGAAAATATCCTCATCCATACCGCGCAGGAAGTGCCGAAAGAAGTAACCTGTAAGGAGCTTGAGGACAACGTAGGGATCATCAGGTGGACCAGATACATGGAGCAGGAAGGCCATCATCTGTTCGGAGCCGGTTTGAAACTTTACTACCCCGACATGATGGATGATTTGAAGGATCTGGAGAGCCTCACATATTATTGTGATATGTGCGGTACAACCATCAGATTTACTGATGTCCAGCAGAGTAAGGGTATCGTCTGGATGTGCCCGCAGTGCAATACATACGTGGAGAATCTGCCCCAAGCGCTTTATGAGACTACCTCGAGGTTTCTGATCGGAAACGTGCTGTAATTCATTTATGGAACCGTAAAGGTTCGTAATGGAGAACACGCACTGGCATTGCCCTGCGAGTCGAGGGCGTACACGCACCAGGAATATTCACCGGGACAGGCAAAGCTTACCTCCCTCGAGACGTCCTCCTCCGGGAAATTGAGTTCGCTTTCTTCACTTGTTCCCGGCATGAAGAGGATATAAGAGTCGGCTCCCTCCATGGGTTCCCAGGAAAACTCAAGGGTATGGTCCGTTGCTGCATATCCGTCATCCGGAGCGACCGGGACCGGGCTTCCGTCGATGACCGTGATGGTTACCTCATCGCTCGATCCTTGCCCGTCTGCAGTGAAAGCGGTGAACCGGACAAGGTAGGTTCCGGCCTCATTGAACCTTACGGCTGCAGGTGCAGGATTGTTCTCACAGGTGCCCATATCGCCGAATTTCCAGAGACATCCGGAAGGATTGTTTCCATCCGTCATTGACCCTGCACAATCGATGTAGCCTCCTTTGAATATGGTCGTATCGGCTGCAGGATAGGTAATCACTGCAGCGGGCCGCTCTTTGCTTCGGACGCTTGCCACCGTGAAGGAAAAAACCGTGCTCCATGGGCTCAATTGGCCCGAGCTGTCCTTTGCCCTGACCCTCAAGAAATGCACCCCACGGCTTAAAATAAAATCGGATGCCGTAAACGATGAGGTGGAAACCTCCCTGTCGATCTCGAGGGTACTGAAATCATTAGTCGAGCTTATCTGAATCTGAAATGCCGTAGCCAAAGGTACATCATCCCAATCGAAGACAGGGTTTGTTGTATTGACAATCGACCCGTCTGCCGGGGCTCTTAATATCGGTGCCGATATTTCCTCTGCTTCTGCCCCGGTTTCATTTTGAGGCGGGTTGCTGCTTTCGATGCCGCAACCCGCCTCGACTGTGACCGTGAAGAGAAAAAAAACAATGAGTGCAAAACCTGCCCATGGGGGCTCTGTGCGAATGATTTTTTTCATATCCGCCTCCTTCTTTGGAAGAATCGTTTCACCGGGCTGATGAGTTTGCAGGCGCTTCCCTGTTTCTTGGAAGGGTGTTTCTCCGGCGGGGAAGGTGATCTCTTTTGTAAGGATCAATTCAAGCTTCTAGAGAAGAAGAATAATCTGAAAAGGTGAGCCGGACAAGTACACGTCTATGGATCGTGACAGGGCCTTCCTGTTCCGGGTATTACAAGGCACGCATGAAACCGGGAGGTGCACGGCAAAGATGCGTCCCGGTGCTTCAGAGCGTCTGTTGAGAGAGCGGGATCAGACGTTATTTTATGAATGATAAGTGACATTCAAGAAGGGCCCTGATCAAAAACCGGACCTTCTTCTTTTTTTGGGCGGCAGCAAACCTTTTGTAAAGCGAGGTCAATGTCTTCCTATGGGGATTTTACGGACTATATCTCACGGTTCAGAGCCATTTGCGAACAGGATAGAAGCCGGTCGTCTCCTGGGTAATGAAATCCTGAACTTATCGAGCGAAGATCCGGTTATTCTCGGTATCCCGAGGGGCGGGGTGGTTGTGGCGATGCAGCTGTCTCTCCTTCTCCATGCGGAGCTCGATGTGGTCCTCTCCCGGAAGCTCGGTGCTCCGGGCAACCCGGAATTGGCAATCGGCGCCCTGAACGAAGACGGCAAGCTCTTCCTGATCCAGGATGTCATCAGCGGGCTGGGGAGATACGAAGAGATAAAAGGGTACGTGGAGGAGCAGAAGGCAAAGCAAATAGGCGAAATACAGAAGCGCGTCACAAAATACCGTGAGGTGAGGCCGAAGGTGCCGCTGAAGGGGCGCACGGTCATCATAACCGATGACGGGATAGCAACCGGCGCTACCATGCAGGCTTCTCTCTGGGCTGCCCGGAAGGAGAGTCCTGCAAAGCTCATTGCTGCCGTTCCCGTCGCTACCTCCGATGCCGTAAAACGGATAGCCGACTTTGCAGACGAGACCATTGCGCTGAAGGTGCCTCCTTTTTTCTATGCGGTCGGACAATTCTATTCCCAGTTTGAACAGACAACGGATGATGAGGTTATTGCCATACTTCGGGGGAGCATGAAGGGGAAAGAGGAATAATGACCGCATCGGGTACCCTCATCAGCATATCACCCGGTGTATGGGAGATTCCCCGATCCTATAAACACGGTATGCGGGTACCGGCTCGCCTCTACGGCACAAAAGAACTGGTCGATCAATTCGATGCAGGGGTATTGGATCAGGTTACCAATGTGGCAACTCTTCCCGGTATCGTGGAGTACTCGCTCTGCATGCCCGACGGCCACTGGGGTTACGGTTTCCCCATCGGAGGCGTGGCGGCCTTTGAACCCGACAATGGGGTAATCTCGCCGGGCGGGATCGGGTTCGACATCAACTGCGGCATGCGCCTTGTCTCTACGAATCTTACCTATGGGGAGGTAAAGCCCCGTCTCGAAAAGCTCGTAGACCGTCTCTTCGAGAGGATCCCCGCAGGGGTCGGCAGCACAGGGTTTGTGAAGCTGACCCCGGATGAGTTCCTCACGGTAGCCCGGGATGGCGCACGGTGGTGCCTGAAAAACGGCTATGCCCTGGCCGATGATCTTGAGCGTACCGAAGAAGGCGGCTGCATGGAGGGCGCCGACCCGTCAAAGGTAAGCAAAAGGGCAGTCCAGCGGGGGTTTAACCAGATCGGAACACTCGGTTCAGGGAACCATTACCTGGAAATCCAGGTGGCGAAGAGGGAGAATATCTATGATCAAGAGCTTGCCCAAGCCTTCGGCATCACCCTGCCGGACCAGATCGTGGTGATGTATCACTGCGGGAGCAGGGGATTCGGACACCAGGTGGCGACCGATTACCTGCATGTCCTGCTCGATGTTATGGAGAGAAAATACGGGATCAGGATCATTGATTCAGAGCTTGCGTGTGCCCCGTTCAAGTCTCCCGAAGGGCAGAACTACTTCGCTGCAATGAAGTGTGCCGTGAATATGTCCTTTGCCAACCGTCAGGTGATTCTTCACCGCATTCGCGAGGTCTTCTCCGAGGTATTCGGCAAAAGCCCCGAAGACCTCGGCATCCGGCAGATCTATGACGTTACCCACAACACGGCCAAGCTGGAGGACCATTCAGTAGGCGGCCGCACAAAACAGATCCTCGTCCACCGGAAAGGCTCCACCCGTGCCTTTGGCCCGGGCATGGGAGAGCTGCCGAAGGACTTCAGAAAAACCGGCCAGCCCGTCATCATCGGCGGGAGTATGGAGACCGGCTCATACCTCCTTGCAGGGGTTGAAAGCGGGGCTCAGACATTTTACTCCACAGCCCACGGCAGCGGCCGGACCATGAGCCGCCATAGTGCCAGGAAGAAATATCATGGGAAAAGCCTGGCCAGGGATATGAAGGAGCGGGGAATCTATGTCCGTACCGTTTCCTATAGAGGACTTGCCGAAGAGGCAGGGGGAGCCTACAAAGATATTGATGAAGTGGTGAGGGCGACCGAGCTGGCCGGAATCAGCAGAAGGGTTGCCAGGTTTGTTCCGATCGGAAATATTAAGGGCTGATAATCAGGAAAGAAGAGAGAAATGCCCTACCGGTATCTGGGAGACATCGCAATTGCAGATATTGCCTTTGAGGCGCAAGCCAATACGAGAGAAGATCTGTTCATTGAGGCAGGCGATGCTTTGACGAATGTTATGGTGGAAGATCTGAAAAGCATTCACCCTGTAGAACACCGTAATTTCCATATTAAAGCGAGGGATGTGGAGAGGCTGCTTTTCGAATTTCTCCAGGTACTCATCTTCTACAAGGACGCCGAGCAGCTCCTGTTGAGGGTCCCCAGGATTTCCATCACCGAGAAGGACGACAGCCTGGTTCTCAAGGCAGAGGCTTCGGGAGAAAAAATCAATCCCAAGACGCACGAGCTCAATGCCGACGTAAAGGCTGTTACCCTCCACCGCTTCCAGGTCAAGCACGACCGGGAAGGATGGAAAACGACCGTAGTGCTGGATGTATAAGGAGGAGGGCTACTGATTGATCCTTCGCCTCAAGATGTGCCTTCTTTTTTCCGGAGTTCCAGCATTACCGCCATGCCGAGATCTTCTATGAGGTAAGGCTTTTTGATGTATCTGCCGGCGCCTAAGTTCTGCGCTTTTTTAACCCGGTCGGTTTCAGAGTAACCGCTTGCAATGACTGCTTTCTGAGAAGGGTGTATCTGGAGAATTCTCTCAAAGGTTTCCAGCCCGTCGATGCCCTGTTCCAGGATCATATCCAGGAGAATGAGATCGGTAGAATGGTCTTTCATGTAAGAGACGGCATCTTCACCGCTCGATACCGTTGTGACCTCATAACCGAGGAATTCAAGCATGTCGGAAGCCACCTCGCACTGCTCTTCATTGTCGTCCACAACCAGTATCCTTTCCCCGTTGCCCATATAATCTTTCAGCGGTTTCTGCGATTTGGTCTCGGGCAGTTCTTTGCGGGTGGAGGGGAAATGGAGGGTAAAAACAGTCTTTCCTTCTCTGCAGGCGACATCGATATGGCCCCCGTGATCCTGGACAGTTCCCCATACCACGGCCAGGCCCAGGCCCGTGCCGCTCCTGCCCATCTTCTTCTTGGTATAGAAGGGCTCGAATATCCTCGATATGTCTTCAGCGGAGATGCCTATACCGGTATCGGTTACCCGCAAGCACACGTATTCCCCGTGGGGAAGCCCTTCGATGTATTCCCCCCGGCCTTTGATGATGACATTGTACGTCTTCAGGGTGACGATGCCGCCTTCCGGCATAGCCTCCACTGCATTGAAAATGAGATTCATGATGCTCTTGGAGAGATGTGCCGGTGATCCGACAATATTAAAAAGGGATTCGCCGGATAGGAAATCGAGCTTGATAGCGGGATACAGGGATATAAGCCGTGCATATTCCGGTGAATTGAGATATTCCCTGATGATGTCGTTCACATTTACCACTTCCTTGATTGCAACTCCTCTCCTTGCCAGGGTAAGGAGGTCCTGAACGACTGCTGCAGCCCTTTCTCCGGACTTCTGTATCTTCTTGATGGGCTCCTTTAAGGGACTTTCTTCATTCAGGGTCATCAGGAGCATCTCCGGATAACTCACGACCCCGGAGAGTATGTTGTTAAGGTCGTGAGCCACACCTCCGGCCAACGTTCCGAGCGCCTCCATCTTTTGCGCATTCTTCAGCTTTTCCTCAAGCAGTCTCGTCTCTTCTTCAGCCTTCTTCCTGCTCGTAATATCCTGAAGAACCCCTCTGAAACCCATGGCTCTGCCATCTAAATCTCTGATGAGCAGAATAGAGGATTCCACATGTACGAGGCTGCCGTCCTTTCTGATGAAATCCCACTGAACGCCCTTCTGCGGCTTTCCGGTTTCGAATGCCCGGTGAAATGCCTGGAAGACTTTGTCGGCGTTCTTGTCGTCCGTATATTCCCTGAAGTCCATGCCCTGCATTTCTCTCCGGCTGAGGCCGATGATCCGGCACATTGAGTTGTTGAAAAAAGTGAACCCGCCTTTGAGGTCGGTCTCGTAGTAGCCTTCCTCCATGCCTTCGAGGATGGAGCGGTATTTCAGCTCGCTTTCTTTCAGGGCATGCTCGGTCTGCACCCGGTTGGTGACATCGCTGATAATACCCCGGAATCCCCTGCACTTACCGCTTCTGGAAAGAATACGGGAGATTGATCCCTCGATGTGGATCCTCCGGCCGTCTCTCGTGATGAATTCCCATTCGGTCGACTTCAGGTCATTCCCGGTTTTATCCATGGTGTGAAAGGTTTCATAGACCTTCTTTGCCATCTCTTCATCAGCAAACTTGCTGAAGTTCGTCCCGAATAACTCATCCTTTGGGATGCCGAAGATTCTGCACAGGGAATCATTCACAAAGGTGAAGCTACCGGAGATATCTACCTCATAGTAGCCATGCTCAATATTTTCGAGGATGGTGCGGTATTTTTCCTCGCTCTTTCTCAAGGCACGCTCGTAGACTATCCGTTCGGATATGTCTCTTGCAGAACCGCGTATACCGATCGGCCCGGTTTTATCGGTCACGAGGGAGTTCCTGTACTCCATGACCACCTCATGGCCGGCGAAGTTGATAATCGTGAACAGGCCTTCGTCCTTGCCCTTTTTCTTCACCCGTTCAAGGTATGAATCAAAACCCGAGCGATAAGGTTCAGGCATGTACTTCCTGATGTTCACGGTTGCTATGTCGGGATTCCCTCCCACAAGCTGCTGTCTGACGGCAGGATTGCACTGCTTCAGGTCGAAATTGCCGTCCAGGTCATGGAAGAAGAGGAGGTCGGTTACATTGTCAAAGATATCCCGGTATCTCTGCTCGATCTCCTTCATCTCCTTCCGGTACAGGTAACGTTCGGTTATATCGCGGCCTGTTCCGCGGACGCCTATTGCCTTGCCGTCGTTTCCGAAAACCAGGGAATTTTTATACTCGATGATCCTTTCCAACCCGTCCCTGCACAATACTTTTATTAATCCTTCATTCTTCTTATCACGGGTGACGGAGTCAAGGTAACTGCGGGCAGAAGCCTTCAGTTTTTCGGGCAGGAGATCTTGAATACGGAAATCGTCAGGCAGCGGTTTATCTTCGGGATAGCCAAAGATCCTCCGGAATGCCGGATTTGTTTCCGTGAATCTCCCATTCAGATCATGAAAGTACCAGGCATCAGAGACGCCCTCGAAAATGTCGGGCGATTTATCATCCTTAGTAGGAATTTTTTCTTGGCCGTCTTCGCGCGGGTGGATGTCATGAACGAAGGTGCAGGCATATTCAAGCCCTCCGTTGCGGATATAGCTTGCTGAAACCCTGACGGGAAATGAGCTTCCATCAGCCTTGCGGTATACTGATTCAAGGATTTCTGAGCCGTCTTTCTTGAGCCCGTTCCAGAGATTCTTCCATGTCTCCGGCGTGAGGCAAATATCGATGTCGGATATGGATCGGGCAAGAAGATCATCCTCGGTATAGCCGAGAGATATGCACGCAGCGTTGTTTACATAGATCAGCCTGCCTCCGGGATCCATCCATATTGCGCTTATGGATGCATGATCAACGGCAAGCCGGGAAAGTTCCAGTCTCTGATCTCTGCCCTCATCCTCCTTCATGACCGCCAGACGGATCTTGGTTCGATCCGCCGCTCCTTCCATATAACCATACAAAACTAAAGTCTTGCGATTAGTTTTATCAGGTCAATACCTTAACTGTTTCGGCAAAAAGCTTCCTCGAAATAAATATACTTTCCCAGTGTGAGAATCGGTGTGCTGTACATACCATATGCGGCAATCAGGACTCATTCTTTCCAGTGGATGCACGTGACCGGGCAGGAATCGATGGCCTCCTGGATGAGTTCCTCAGGGCTTCCCTGCGGTTTGAGCACTTTTGCCACCATTTGATCATCATCCAGTTTGAAGACCTCCGGACAGATGTCCTGGCACAAACCGCATGCAATGCACTCATCTTCGTCGATATAGACAACCCTGCTCATATGATCTCCTTTCACACATCATCACGTCATAGAAAAAGAAATAATACGTGCAAGATATCAGGAATCCAGGGGGGAAGGGGAAAATCAATGGATGGAGCGGTCCTCGTGGAGAAAATCAAAAAACGGGCGGAAGCACTGTGCTTCCGCCCGTAGTCTTTTTCCCAAATCACCGGGAATTGTCTCTGCTCGGACCTGACTGCTTTGCCGGCAAATTCAGATCGCTGTTCATGGGCATACGATGATTCATCTTCTTCCCGCTACTTGTCTTTGCCGTTTTCCCGGCCCGGTTTCTGATGCCGGTTTTCCTTCCACTCCCCGGAGTTTGCCTGTACATTGCCTTGATGCCTGTTTTCTCTCAATGTTCTCCCGTTATCCCTGCCTTCTTTCCGGTCATTGTATGCGACCCGGCCGTGTCTTTCATGGGTGATGTCGCGATTGATCGTAGTGAAGCTCCTTCCTTGCGATCTATATTGCATGACCCTTTCCGGAGAATATCCGTGGTGCTCGGACATGAACCTCAAATTTACCTGATTCACGATATCCCGGTCCTTTAGTGCTATCCTTCTCCACTCGCTACGCGGGTTATGCTGGTAATACCCATAGGCATTCCCATGAGGGTAGCCGTACCTGACCGGTACATAGTAGATTTCCGGGCTCAGACCGAAGTGCAGTGTGATATTCATCCAGCTCATGCCCCGGTTCCGGAGCATGACAATGGAGTCGGGATGCACGTGCGCCCTCTGTGCAATGAAGAATACGACAGGCAGCTCTTCATCGCAGATGCCCCGTTCATGAACGACAACGACTTCTTTTTCAGGAACCCGGTAGTATTCACCTACGGAAACATGGAACCCGTCTATCCCGTCTTTTCCACCGGAAACTCCCACATTCCACTGGGTACCGGCAGATGCAGGCGAAGATGCGACCATGAAGCACGCAACGAAACCAGTAGCTATTGCAAGACTCCTCATATATGCCCCGACCTTTTTACCGCTCATTTTGTGATCTCCTTTCTCTCAGGCGAAGACTGATTTTTAACCGTCTGTATACTTTGCACCATATGTTTCATAACCCAACAGACGAGCCGGGCATCAGGATAGTTTACACACAGGAAATAGAGGCTTACAGATTGTATAATTGAAATATTCTGATCTCAGAGCATGTGGTGGTCGCGGCCGGTCTTATGAAGGTAATACTCGTAGTCGCCCTCGTAGATGCGCATCTCCCCATGGTCGATCTCGAAGACGCGGTTTACCAGGCAGCGTAAGAAATGGCGATCGTGGCTGACCAGCAGGAGGGTTCCGGTGAAACCCTGCATTGTTTCGAGCAGGATTTCCCGGGTAAGGATATCGAGGTGGTTGGTGGGCTCGTCGAGGATGAGTACATTGATGGGCCGTGCCATCAGGGTTGCGAGCACCACCCGGCTCTTTTCTCCTCCCGAGAGGTTATTGATGCGCTTTTCCACGTCATCGCCCTGGAAGAGAAATGCCGCGCACAGGTTCCGCACCACGCCGATGGTAGCATTGGGCATGGCATCCTGCATGGTTTCGAACACGGTTTTGCCCGGGTCGAGAAGGTCCATGGAGTGCTGGCTGAAATAGCCGATGTTGACGTTCGCTCCGACAGTAACGCTGCCCATGGTGGGTTCGGTCTGGGAGGAAAGCACTTTCAAAAAGGTCGACTTGCCCGCACCGTTGACGCCGACTACAGCGATCTTGTCCAGGCGACGGATCATGCCGGAAACGCCGCCGAACACGGTCTTCTTGCCGCCGTCCGGCCTGGGCCAGGTTTTGCCGAGGTTCTCCAGTCTGAAAACATCATCTCCGCTGCGTGGAGGCTCGCTGAACTCGAACCTGACCCGCTTTTGCTCGGGAGGGATCTCGATGCGCTCGATCTTGTCGATCTTCTTTACCCGTGACTGTACCTGTGATGCGTGCGATGCACGGGCCGCAAAGCGGGCGATGAATTCCTCTTCCTTGGCGAGCATCTCCTGCTGGCGGTTAAAGCTGGCCAGGAGCTGCTCGCGGCGGATCTCACGCTCGCGAAGGTAAAATTCATAGTTTCCGCTGTAGGTGGTGATGCCCTTGTTTGCCACCTCCACGATACGGGTGCAGATGCGGTTCATGAATTCGCGGTCGTGACAGGTCATGAGCAGAGCGCCCTTGTACACGGTTGCGATCCAGTCTTCGAGCCAGATGATGGATTCCACGTCGAGGTGATTGGTCGGCTCGTCGAGGAGCAGTACGTCGGGGTTCAGAGTGAGAATCTTTGCCAGGGCGATGCGCATCTTCCAGCCTCCGCTGAACGATTCCACCGGGAGATGATACTCGTCCGGGCCGATGCCGAGGCCGGTGAGCACGGTCTGGGCCCGTGTTCTCCAGGTCGTAGCCGCCGCCGTGCTCGAACTCTGCCTGGACGTCTCCGTAGCGGTCGAGCAGGTCGGCCATCTCGTCATCGTCCAAAGACTCGCACATGGAAGCTTCCATTTCCTTGATCTCTTCCGCAAGGTGCATGATCCTGGCGGAAGAGGACATCACCTCTTCCAGCGCAGACCGGCCGGACATCTCGCCCACGTCCTGGGAGAAGTAGCCGATCTCTGTCTTCCTGGCCTTTGTAATCTCGCCGGAATCACACTCTTCCTCGCCCGTGATCAGTCGGAAAATGCTCGTCTTTCCCGCACCGTTGGGGCCCACGAGGCCGGTGCGGGTGCCGGGCAGAATCTGGAAGCTGGCGTCCTTGAACAGGACCTGCGAACCGTACTGCTTGCTGATGTTCGTCAGGTGAATCATGCTGTGATCTCCATAAAAAGTGCCGCTGTGGTATCATGGCAAAGTTCTGTCCGCAAGATAATTCAAGGGATAGCAAAAAAGACAAAAGGCCGGGTCCTTTCCGGGCCCGGCCTCTCATTAAAGACTTTTGCCGGCTTACAAGCCGCGTTTAAGCGTTTCGATGCGCTCTTCGAGCGGAGGATGGGTCATGAACAGGCGCGCCAGGCCTTTCTTGGTCCCGCCGGAGATACCGAAGGCCGCCATCTGTTCGGGCAGGTGGGGCTGATTTGCCGAGCGCTGCAGCCTCTCAAGGGCTGCCACCATTTTCTGGCGACTTGCCAGGCTTGCTCCTCCGGCATCGGCCCTGTATTCCCGCTTGCGGCTGAACCAGAAGACGATGGAGCTTGCGAGTATGCCGAAGACTATCTGGGCAATGATCGAGGTGATAAAGAAGGCCGGGCCGTGGCCGCGCTCGGTCTTGAACACCACGCGGTCGATCAGGTGCCCCACCACGCGCGAAAGTACGATCACGAAGGTGTTGACCACTCCCTGGATCAAGGTCAGCGTGATCATGTCGCCGTTGGCCACGTGGCTGACCTCGTGCGCCAGGACCGCTTCGGCCTCGTCGCGGCTCATCGAGCGCAGCAGTCCGGTGCTCACCGCTACCAGGGCGTTGTTGCGCCTCATGCCCGTGGCAAAGGCGTTCATGTCCGGCGAGTCGTAAATTGCCACCTCGGGCATCCCGATGCCTGCTGACTGAGCCTGCCTGGCCACGGTATTCACCAGCCATGACTCCATCTCATTCCGGGGCGAGGTGATGACTTGGGCACCGGTCATGCGCTTGGCAGTCCACTTCGATATGGCAAGCGAGATGAGCGAACCGCCGAAACCCAGAACAGCGGCAAAGACGATAAGGTTGTACATATCGAGCCCTACTCCCTGAGCATCCAGAATGCGGCCGACTCCGAGCAGGTTGAGCACGATGCTGAGTACGAGCATGATTGCCAGGTTGGTAACGACGAAGAGCATTATCCTTTTAAACAATGTATCCTCCTTGTTGCATATTCTGAATGTATTATAGTGCGGACATATCCGATTTTTGTAAATATTGTTATACTATAGAAAAGTATAAGGGAAGCAGGTTTTGATGTCAAAAAGATTTGGAGGATGGGTCACATCGTAGGGGCAACCCTTAAAGCGGTCGCCCTTTTCGCCCGTGCATTTGTGATATTCTGCAGAGAGGAAAAACTTGTAGGGAGGTATAATCAGGAGTATCTTTGAGCGGATTAATAATTTATTTGCATGCCATGAAATGCTTTGGGGAGGGTTTTTAGCGTGAAGAGGATATCCGAAATACCTGAATCGGAACGTCCGCGCGAAAAGCTGCAATTTCTAGGTGTTCAGACGCTTTCTGATTTGGAACTCATGGCAGTACTCCTGCGGACCGGTTCCAGGAAGACCGATGTGATGGATCTCTCGGGAAAGGTCATCAAGGTAATCGATCAGAATAAGGGAAACCCGGAGCTCGATAAGATGCTCGCGATCGATGGAATCGGGCCTGCCAAGGCAACCGCCGTCTCGGCAGCGCTTGAGTTTGCCGGGCGCCGGATCAGGCCCGTAGGCATACGGGTGACATTCCCACTCGACGTCCTGCCCCTTATCCAGTTCTATGCGGACCGGGAGCAGGAGTATTTTGTGTGCGTGTCGCTCAACGGGGCTGTGAGATCATTGACTCACGGGTCGTCACCATCGGCCTGGTGGACAGGACACAGGTCCATCCGAGAGAAGTTTTTGCAGATCCCATCACGGACCGCGCCTCAGCGGCCATCATTGCTCACAACCACCCCATCGGGCCGCTGGTGCCGAGTGAAGAAGACCGGGAAATAACGAAAAGAATCAGGGATGCCGGTGAAACATCAGGCATCAGGCTCCTTGATCATATCATCTTCAACAGAAAAGGATACTACAGCTTCATGGAAAGTGAAGAGATGGATAAGCTGTAGATATCCCGATGAAATTCCTCCCCTGCTCTTAAGCACCTTGCTCCGGAGCAGGAGAGGGATATCTTTACGGCATCATGATTTTGCTTGTAGGTGCAGCTCCCGGCACGACAATGCGTGACTCAGACTGGCGCTGGGCCTCTTTTGCAGCTTCAACGAATTCTGCGACCGCCCCTTCGACAGCATCGGGGAATTTATCCATTGCCTGCTTGAGGGTCTTGGCCTCGATCTCAAACTGAAGCGGCAATGACCCTGCGGGTGTCATCATCTGCGTCTGGCCGAAGAACAGGGTGCTGCGCCTGTCGTCTTTCTGCCCGTCAGGCAAGACCGGGATAAGCTGTCTGATCGTTGCAAACTTAAGGTCGGAATACACTTCCTCACGGTAGAGATTTTTCTGGTCTACTTTGAGCTCGCTCAATTTCGTCATATCATCCATGTGCTCTTCTCCTTCTCTCCTTTCTTCTTTAATGCCGAATCATCGATTGTCAACATGTTTTAAACTGCCTGCGTGAAGTATCGAGCAGGTTTTTGGATTTATTACCGGTCGGGAGATTTGCCTTGTCAGCTCTTCTCATTTTGCCTGCATGCCTGGCGGGAGAAGCTGTGCCGTCATCCAGGAGGGCTTGTGTATAGATGTAATCTTACCATTATAACCTTCATTGAAGAAACTCTTCCCGGATTGATGAATCTCAAAGAGAAAAACAATGAAAACCAAAGAACTCCTCCGAATCCCGGTAGACAATATCTTCCTTGAAGGAGAAATTGCCTTGCCCGACAATCCATTGGGTCTCGTGATCTTTGCCCATGGTGCCGGGAGCAGCAGGTTGAGCCCCAGGAACAACTATGTAGCCGGGCTCCTGCAGGAACAAGGCCTGGGGACGCTTCTCCTCGATCTCTTGACCGCCGAGGAAGATATGATATATGAGAACCGCTTTGATATCGACCTCATTTCCCAACGCATGATCGACACGACCCTCTGGGTAAAGACCAATACGCAAGCGAAAAGCTTACCCATCGGATATTTTGGTGCAAGTACGGGATCGGCAGCTGCCATTGCTGCTTCTGTCATCGGCATTGTGAAAATCGATGCCATCGTGTCACGCGGAGGAAGACCGGACCTCGTCAATGAGATACTGCCGCAGGTTTCATCTCCCATACTGCTCATTGTCGGGCGATGGGATCCGATTGTCATCGAGATGAATAAGCAGGCATACAATACAATACCGTCCGAAAAAGATCTGGTAATCATTGAAGGCGCCACACACCTGTTTGAAGAGCCGGGCAAGCTTGACGAGGTTGCAGACCTTGCGGGCAGATGGTTCAGAAAGCATCTGGCATAACGTGCGGTTAATCGAATGCGGTGACATACCCGTATATGACCCGGAAATGCACGGCGCTGCCGACGAGCCCGAACGCTGCCGGCACGGCGCCGTTGAAGCGGGTAAGACCGCTGATCGGCTTCTTCAATTATCTTTCATTCATTCGTATAATAGATCTATATGATTATTGAAAGAACGACTATAGGGTGGTAATTCCCATGAGTGATTCAAATAATTGCTCTTTCCCGGACAGGAATCCTCCGGAGGAAGAGATCCGCACGATCCTTACGAAATATAAAACCATCGCCGTCGTGGGACTGTCGGACAATCCTGAAAAGGACAGCTACCATGTGGCGAAGTGCCTGAAGGATCACGGGTACCGTATCATTCCCGTCAATCCTGCAACGAAGGAGGTGCTCGGCGAAACGTCGTACCCTGATCTGAAATCCATTCCCTCGCCGGTAGACATCGTAGACATCTTCAGAAAGCCGGATGCCATCCCTAAGATCGTCGATGATGCGATCGACATCGGGGCAAAGGTGGTGTGGATGCAGCTCGGCCTTGCCGACAACAATGCAGCCTGTAAGGCGCGCGATGCCGGGCTCGAGGTGGTACAGTCCAAGTGCATTAAGGTGGAGTGCCTGAATCTCATAGGATGAAACGGGTCATTTGACAGGTTTGCCGGATTAAAAAATTGGTGGAGCCGAAGAGAATCGAACTCTCGACCTCTTGAATGTAGTATGCAGCGGCAAGGGGTTTATTGGTCTGGAGAACTTCCTCAAAATGCTGTCGTTCGGTGTTGTTCTTGGTAAGGTTTTCATGAGCCTTTAGCGGCAGCCAGCGGGTTCCTTTAAAAACCTTCTTCTGGAGGGGTCCTTCCGCTTCCCTCCGGATGTACCGCCTGAGTTCGGGGAGCTTTTCTTTGAACATCTTGATGATATGGAAATGGTCAAAGACCACGGTAGATTCAGGAAGATTCTTATGGGCAGAAAGGATATATAAAGGAGACATATCCATGGCAACTGCATCTATGCGTGCCCTGGAGCGTCTCAGCTTTTTCCGGAACGGCTCAAGGGCTTCGGTTCCCTTGCCATCACCCACGAATACGACCGCACCGGATTCAAGATCAAGAACTACAGTCAGGTAACGATGTCCTCTCCCGATCGATATCTCGTCAATGGCTATCAGGCGAAGATCCTTGAGTCTGATATGCCTGAATCGTCTCTCAGGCAATCCAATCATCACCGGTTTCTTCCCAATAGGCAAACATCGATAAGCTCGAAGAAAAGATCCTCTCAGATTTACATGACGAGAGGTGCACAAAGGACATGTCATACCCTTCTGTCCTGATTCACTCGGAAGAGTGCTCTCCCTCTGTATATTTGGTATGCACATACTGGTAACCCTTAATCCCAAGTGCATGATATTGCAGACTAGTGGATATGCTCTGACCCCCTCCTGATTTTTTCCCAAAAATCGGATAGGTCATGTGTATCCACTCTTTCAACTCAAAAGTGTGCTCAACCCGGATGAACCAAAAAAATCTTGACACCATCTACAAAATACTCTAGGAGAAATATTAACGAATGTTAATTAATCAAATTGATGGGCGATCGTTAATAAAAGAAAAACATCTAAGATGCTGAGGATCTGAGAGGGCATTTCAAATGAGTAAAAAGGTAATTGGAATAGGGGACACACGATTTGTACTTTTTGACCAGTTGGGCGTTGAGAAATTGTTCAGTTATGATCGGTTTAGCGGTCATTCACGGGAAACGGTTGAAATGATATTGGCCGCGGCCGAGAAATTGGCAGTAAATGAATTTGCGCCTACGAATAAATTGGGGGACAAGGCCGGCTGTGTTTGGAAAGATAATTCCGTAAAGGTGCCGGAATCCTTTCATAAACCGTTTTCGAAGTATGTTGAAGGGGGATGGCTTGCCCTGCCCGAAGCTGAGGACGTGGGAGGCCAGAATGCGCCCTACACATTGCATTTTGCCTGTTGTGAAATGTTTTACGCCGCAAATATGTCTCTGCAGATATACCTTGGTAATACACACAGCGCTGCAAGAGTAATCAAGGCTTACGGGACTCCTGAACAAAAGGAAAAGTACATGGTTCCCCTTTATGCATGTCGATTCGCAGGGACAATGACTTTGACCGAGCCCCAAGCAGGAAGCGATTTAGGCAATATCAGAACCAAGGGAATTGTTCGTGATGGGAACATCTGCTCAATTACGGGACAAAAAATATTTATAACGGCGGGAGAACATGACCTGTCCAACAATGTTATTCATATTTTATTAGGAAGAATTGAAGGGGATCCTGATGGGACAAAAGGGCTCTCCTGTTTTATTGTTCCGAATGTAAAAGTAAATAAAGATGGGTCCTTAGGCGAACGGAACGATGTCGTTTGCACGGGAATAGAGCATAAAATGGGGTTAAAAGCTTCTTCGACATGCTCATTAACTTTTGGAGAAAATGGGCAATGTGAGGGAGAGTTGCTTGGTCCTCGGGGAATGGGAATTTCGGTAATGTTCCATATGCTCAACGAGCAAAGGATATTAGTTGGGCTGGAAGGACTGGCGCAAGCGGCGAGAGCGTATTTCGATGCTTTGGATTATGCAAAAGAGCGAATGCAGGGGAGGGGATTCGCAAGCAAAAGTTATGAGCAGGTCCCCATTATCGAGCATCCCGATATAAAAAGGCATCTTCTGTGGATGAAATCATATGTGGAAGGGATGAGATCACTAATCCTTTATACTATGTTTTGCATGGACATGGAAATGGTCTGCGAAGATGCAAACGAAAAGCAGAAATGGCAAGACATGGTCGATATTCTGACTCCCGTATGCAAAGCCTGTTCGACCGACAAATCGTTTGAAGTGTGCAGCAGGGCGATGCAGATTTTAGGGGGTTACGGGTATTGCGAAGATAATGAAGTTGAGCAATTTGCAAGGGATACAAGGATAACCGCCATTTACGAAGGGACGAACGGGATACAGGCATTGGATTTGTTTGGCCGGAAGTTAAAGATGAGAAAAGGGGAAGTCTATCAGACCCTTTTAGGGAAGGTCAAAGAAACGATATCGGAAGCCTCAAAGGTTGAAGGGCTGACATGGTATGCAGAGGAATTATCCAAGGCGGTCTTTACCCTCGAGGAGGTCACGACGTTTCTGCTCAAGAAGAATGCATCGGAAGAAGCCTACCTGGCTACTTCCTGGGCCACCCAGTATCTTGAGATATTTGGCGATGTTGTATTTGGGTGGCAGCATCTATGGCGGGCAATGATAGCGCAGGGAAAGTTGGCAACGGCCACAACCGAACGAAGATTTTATGAGAGCACCCTCATGACGGCCAAATATTATATCAGTTCGGTGCTGCCTACCATCTATGGAAAGGTGGAGGCCATGAGAACGAGTGACAAAACCGTGCTTGAGATAACCTCGGATCTCTTAATCTAGACATGAGCAAAATGAAGCAGGAACCAAAAAGTATAAGTCCACGAAGAGAACAAATACTAGATAAAGCCAGTACTATTTTTTGGAAGAAGGGATATAGCGGTGCATCCATGAGGGATATAGCCAAAGCCTGTAAATGCAAGCCTGCTAATATCTATAACTTTTTCCATAGCAAGGAAGAAATACTATTTGAGTATCTTTATGCACAAAACATGCGGTTACTTGAAAGGATATGCTATTTGGAAAATGACCGCACTAGCAAGCCCAGTGAGCAATTACGAGAGTTTATTCTTATCCATATCAAACATGTTTTAAATTACCAGAAAACATCCCGATTTTTGTTTGATACGGGTTTAGAAAGGCTTTCCAAAAATAACCGAGAAAAAGTGATTCTTTTACGAGATAAATATGATCGAATCCTTGCTGGAATAATTCAAAAAGGAATAGAAGCAAAGGAATTTAACGAAATAGATGCAAAGATGGCCGCACGATACATCGCTTCCATGATTACTCGAACGATTATCTGGTATTCACCCAGAGGACAGCTGTCAATCGATGATGTTGCTGAATTTATATTCAACTTCTCCATCAATGGCTTGAAACTGACTAGGCTAGATATTCTTTATTGATAAGGTGGCTTGGAGAAAAAATACCATAAAGCATCAAAGAGAGAAGGAGATAAATAATGAAGAGGTTATTGGGAAGTTTCGTGATTGTTTCAATGTTTTGTCTTTTATTGATTCCATTAGGAGATCGTGCGATGGCTGCCCCAGCTTCCGCAGGTGTCAAAATCGGTGTCATTCTTCCGCTTACCGGCCCGCAGGCTCCCATCGGAAGGGAAGTTTTAAGGGGAATAGAAATAGCAACTGATATGGTTAATGAAAAGGGCGGGATTTGGAATGGACAAAAAATTTATTTGGTGACCGGAGATGCAGCAAATTCAGAATCTGCGAGAACTGAGACTGAACGGCTGATTACGGTAGAAAAAGTAAAACTTTTAATTGGCGTATATTCGAGCTCGCTTGCTTTTGTTGTTCACCCGATTGCTAACAAATACAACGTAGTTTTTTGGGAGACAAATGCGATAGCCGACAGATTACGGCAGATGGGTCACAAGAATACCTATTTCTGCGGACCAATGGCTAGCGGTTGGGGGGAGCAAGCTGCAGATTGTGTTGTTGAATTGATGGCCCCAAAATTAAAGATGAAACCAAAGGATTTAAGGATAGCAGTCGTCTATCAAGGTACAGAGTGGGGGAAGTCTTTAAGTCATGATGGTTTCATCAAAAGGGCAAAAGAATTAGGACTTAATATAGTAATTGATGCTCCTTATGACCCGAATACCATGGATTTCTCATCCTTGATTCTAAAAATAAAGAGGACAAAACCGGATATCGTCCATACACAGAATTATTTGGATGATGGCTACCGGCTATTTCGTGATGCGAGAAAGAATGGCCTTAATCCTAAAATATGGGTAGCTGATGGATGCCCGTGGGCTTATGTTGATGAGGCTTTCCAGAAGTTTGGAACAGATATGAATTACGTTTTGGATATTAACCAGGTAGGGGGCGGAATCCAAAAAGCGAGTCCGGGAGTCCGGTCTCAGTACCAAGAATTTCTTAACAGGTACCAGAAAAAGTACAATAAAACCGTATCAGGTGCCTCGGATGTGGCTATAGGATTTACGTCTGCTATAGCGCTTTATGAATATGTTCTTCCGGAAGCCGGCTCTTTAGATCCGGCAAGGATAGCCAAAGCGGTCGCAGGTTTAGATTTGCCTACCTCGGCAACAGTCCGACCCGGTGGAATTAAATTTGCCCCAAGCACGGATCCAGTGCGGGCTGGGCAGAATATCAAAGCCGGCATAGTTGCGAGACAGATATTTAACGGGCAGTACTATGCAGTCTGGCCAAAAGATGCAGCAGAACTTAATGCAGTATTTCCAATACCTGATTTCGGCAAAAGGGCTATCGACCAGAAAGAGGTCAATAAATTGCTTATTAAGTAAGGCAACCGTTCATTAAATGATTTTTTATCAAAAAGGGGGGGTGCTCCCCCCCTTTTGAAAGTAGAGGATAAGGCCGTGGAAATCTTTGTTCAATTGATAATTAATGGTTGCCTTACCGGTACAACCTACGCCCTCATGGCGTTAGGGTTATCGATCGTTTTCGGAACACTCGGGTTGATTAATTTTGCACACGGTGACTTTATTATGCTGGCGATGTATGGAGGCCTCTTCGTGAGCCTTTTCATTGGGGCTGACCCCTATGTAGGCCTTATCATAATGGTGCCATTATTTTTTATCTTCGGGATAGTAGTATATAAAGGATTATTTAAAAGATTGTTGGATGCTCCCGAAGAATCACAAATTATCGCCACATTCGGTCTTTCCTTTGTATTTCAGTATGGAGCGATGCTTTTATTCTCAACGGATTATAAAAGTGCTTCCACAAGTTATAGTGCAGACGTGTTCCAAATTTGGGGTCAGTATATAGATTATTCTCATATATACAGCTCGTTAACTGCCGTAATCTTAATAATAGTTCTGCTCTTATTCTTAAATTATACAAATACGGGTAGAGCCATCAGAGCCGTTTCGGAACAACGAAAAGGAGCCATGATGATTGGAATCAATGTTCATAAAATTTATGCAATTGCCGCAGGACTGGGGTTATGCTGCATCGCAGTAAGCGGCACTTCCCTTGTCACTTTTGAAAGCGTTCATCCAACTATCGGTACTCATTTGAATCTGCTTTGCTGGATTATTGTTGTTCTCGGGGGGATAGGGAGCCTGATGGGCACCATTGTGGGAGCTATCGTTATCGCAATGATGGAAATGCTTGTGGGATATTATTTTGATTCAACCCTGACTACCTTTGCTTATTTCGCAATGTTCCTGGCAATTTTAATGATCCGTCCAAATGGAATATTTGGGATCAAAGAGAGGAGAGCGTAGTGATAGTAACATACAATCGCTTGAAAAAATATATCAAGGACCCTTTAATTATTTTATTGATTGTACTGGGTATTCTTCCACTCTTATCGTCAGGACATTTTTATTTACACATGCTGACTTTAGTGTTTATTTTTGCTTTCTTTTCAGAGGCATGGAATCTCATTTCCGGTTTTGGGAAACAATTCTCACTTGGTCACGTGGCTTTCTTTGGTATCGGGGCATACATAACAGGTATTCTTTATGCCGACTATGGGGTATCGCCCTGGATCGGCATGTTTCTGGGTGGGATCTTTGGCCTCATATTGTCGCTTTTGATAGGTTTTGCGACATTCAAACTAAGAGCTTTCTTTTTTACGCTTTCCACGATTGCTTGTGCAGAGGCGCTTCGAGTTCTCGTCACATACTGGCGACTCGGTTCTTCGGGATTGGGAACGACAATTCCTGATACACCGGGATTTAAATATTTAACCTTTACTAATGAAATTTATTACACCTATTTGGCGTATATTCTTCTTTTGTTGATGGTCTTCGTTGTCCTTAAGATAACAAAATCCAGAATTGGCTATTATTTGCTTGCAACCGGCGGAGACGAAGAAGCAGCCAAGAGTTTGGGGGTTAACACCTTCCGGATAAAACTTGCCGTGTTTGCGGTAAGTGGGTTCTTTACGGCTATCGGCGGTGGTTTTTATTGCATGTACACTCGGTATATCGAGCCTGCGATGGTTTTTTCCGTGGATTTTTCCGTTCAGTTTGCCGTTTTCGCAATTGTCGGAGGTATGGGGACAATTGCAGGGCCGATTCTGGGCGCAGGTCTACTTGTTCCATTAAGTACTTTCTTCCGTAGTTGGATCGGTGGATTGTTTACACCCGTTGGTTTCTTTGCTTATGGCATAATTTTAATCGTTATCATCCTTTTCTTGCCCGGCGGAATGATGAAAGGGATATCACTGATAAATGAAAAATTTATTAAAAAAACTTCTAATCCCTGAAGATAAATTAACTGGTAAAGGAAATAAAACGCGATAAATTGTAAGAATATGAAAAAACAGGATAGTTAACGATAAAACCAGTTATAAAAAGGATATTAATATGTTGAATATTAATAATGAGAAAAGTGAAAATATTCTTGAACTCAAAGATATTACAAAAAGTTTTGGCGGCATCCATGCGTTGCAGGGAGTAACTCTGAACATTAAGCGAGGTGCAATAATAGGGCTTATAGGGCCGAATGGAGCGGGCAAGACTACATTATTTAATATGATCAGCGGTTTCATACCTTTGGACAAGGGGGTAATAAAATTCAACCAAAAAGAAATAAATAATCTCTATCCATATAAAAGGGCGACACTTGCGAATCGGGCGAACCTTTCAGTTACCGAAAATATTTACAAACATGAGTGTGTTAGAAAATGTCGTTATAGGTGCGCTGCAACATTCATATGATTGTGATAAGTGTAAAGATAAGGCAATGGAATTATTAAAGGAAGTGGATCTTGATAATTTTGCTGCTTCTACTCCCGGAGAGCTGCCTATTGCCAGTAGAAAGAAATTGGAAATATGTCGAGCATTGGCAACTTCCCCCAAGCTTTTACTCTTGGATGAGGCAATATCCGGTCTGACTCCAAAAGAAACTCTCGAAATGATAGATTTAATAGAAAAGCTTTCTGCAAAAGGGCTTACCGTACTGATCATCGAACACGTCATGAAGTTCATAATGAATGTGTCTCAATGGTTGATAGTCCTGAACCATGGTGAAAAAATCGCAGAAGGCTCACCGGAAGAAATCGTCAGGAACGAGACTGTAATAGACGCCTATCTGGGAAAGAAGGAATTACAATGTTAGAGATAGAATCGATCAATGTATATTACAGCGAGTTACATGTATTAAAAGATATTTCCATTGTAGTCCAAGACCGGGAATTCGTCTCAGTCATTGGAGGAAATGGTTCTGGCAAATCAACTCTCTTAAATTCGATAGGTGGTTTTATCCCATCGAAGTCTGGGACCATCAAATTACTAAGTAACGAAATTCAAAATGCCCCCGCTCATCGTATCGTAGAAATGGGTTTATCGATTGTTTCTGGTGAACGGTCAATTTTTACAAAAATGTCCGTCAGCGATAACCTCTTACTTGGTGCATGGGTACAGAAAGATAAAACAAAAGTAAAGAATTTGCTCGATAAAGTTATGGATATGTTTCCTATCTTAAAGGAAAGAAAAAATCAGATGGCAGGAACTCTGAGCGGAGGAGAGCAGCAAATGCTTGCAATAGCTCGGGCATTAATGGCTGAGCCTAAAATGCTGATGCTCGACGAGCCTTCGTTCGGGTTGGCTCCTAAGATAGTGAATGAGGTTTTTGAAACAATACAAAAGATCAATGAAACCGGTGTTTCTATATTGTTGGTGGAACAAGACGTCAACAGGTCCTTAAGCGTTGCACATAGAGCTTACGTATTGGAAAACGGTCAAGTCGTGATGCAAGGGGAAGGAAAAGAGCTTTTGGACAACGATCATGTCAGAAAAGCGTATTTGGGCATATAAAGTTTTTACGCATCGGAGATAAAATGAAAAAAGAATTTACCTATATAAAAGTTGAATCCATTGAAGGGATTTGCAGCATATTTTTTAACCGTCCGGAAAAGCTGAATTCTTTAATCCCGGAAATGCAAAGTGAGATTACGGAAGCCTTAAAACATGCAGAAAAAGATCAGGACATCAGGGTAATTATAATGTCGGGGATCGGGCGGGCTTTCATTGCCGGTGCGGATATTTCTTTAATGGCCGACCAAAATTCGTTCCAGTATCGAGAGTATGCAACATGGTATCACGAAGTTCGGGAACAAATGTTAGGCTTAAGCAAGCCCATCATCGGAGCTGTCAACGGATTTGCCTTCGGCGGAGGGGCTGTGATTGCCTTTTCTACTGATCTCATTGTTGCTGCTGAGGGAGCAAAATTCGGGCAGCAAGAGATCAATGTAGGACACATCAAGGGGGCTTCCTATCTTCCAAGGGTGGTGGGACGCTTTCGAGCAGCCCAAATCGTCATGCTCGGTGAAACGATTAAAGCACAAGAGGCTTATTTGATGGGGTTGGTTAACTGGGTCGTACCGAACGACTTACTCATGAACAAGGCTAATGAGATAGCAAAGAAATTGATTGAGAAGTCTCCCAAGGCGTTAATGATGGCAAAGCAGGTATTGCGCATGCAAAGTGAGTCTCCTGAATCAGTGGCTGATTTTTATGAATTAGAGGCAAACTCCTTGTGCTTTGGAACTCCTGAGCAAATTGAAAGCATGCAGGCTTTTGTCGAAAAAAGGAATCCGGATTTTAAAAAATTAAAGTGATGGTGAGAATATATGAATAAAAAATTCGAACAGATTGAAGTTGGAACGACTTTAGAGACTGAAGAACAATTATTCAGCGAAAGGAATCTGATTTTGGGCATTTTGTGGGAAGGGGATGCTCAACTTCATACAAATAAACCAGGCATGGAAAAGTCTCCCTTCGGCACAACGATCGTCCATGGAAACTCTGTAACATCCATGGCCATCGGTCAACTTCTGAAAATGCACTTCGGAGCAGCGAGCAAAGTAAAAGTAAGCGAGATAAATGTAAGTTATCTCGGGGCCGTACACGTCGGAGATGTTATAAAGGGATTTTTTAATATTGAAAAGAGGGCCAGTCTTTCAAACAATTTGGAGTCATTGAAAATGAATTTTGAAGTCAAGAAAAACAAAGAAAACGCTGTCTCTAAGGGAAAAATGACAATTGAAATAGAAGGAACAAAGTGAAAGGCAAACCGAGAATACGAATATATAAAAAATAATATTTTTGGGAAAAGGAGTGAAGCTTGGAAACATTAGGTTTGTATTTTGAAGATTTTCCGATCGGAAAATCAGATGGCAGTGTAGGCAAGACAATCACTCTCACAGATATTAAACTATTTAACGAGATGTCAGGTTGGCCGGATTATTTTATCTCGGGAGAACAATCAGCACCTGAGATGCTTATTACAATGATTTCCGCCGGGCTCATGACAAGGCAAGGATTCTATGAGGGAACTCTGATGGGAATTATAAATAATTCTTGGCGGTATGAAACCCCGGTGTTGTCAGGCGACACTCTGAAAATAAAATATGTCGTCACTGAAGCATCCCTTACTAAAAGAAGAGATAAAGGCATCATTGTCTTTAAAATCAGAACCTATAATCAAAGAAATGAAACTGTTGCGGAAGGGGAAATGAAGGCTATGATGCGGGCAAGAGAAAAATGATATCTCAGAATAAAAAATAATTGAGTTTTATGAAAGAAAGCCACGAGTTGTTAAACTTTGGCATCGTTGAAAGAATTACCCGGAAGCAAAATGCGAGGTATCAAAAGCAAGTTCAAGGAACGCAGCAAGCTGCGAGGAATAGACCCGGCCGAGATTAAAATTCATGATAGCAACGAGAGAGGTGATTATGAATTACAACGATATCAAGAATGAATTGACGAAAGACGGAGAAATCGTAACCCATATATTGGAGAAATGGGCTCTGGAAGCAAAAGATCGAACGTTTATTTATTATGGAGAAGAAGATCTTAAGCTGACTTTTAACGAATTCAATCAGATCGCTAACAGTATCGGTCATAACCTCAGATCTTTGGGCATAAATAAGGGCGATAGAATTTGTGTTTTTTTGAAAAACCCTTTGATTACTGCAACGGTTATGTTCGGAATATGGAAAACAGGAGCAGTATTTTGTCCGATCAATTTTAATTATAAGGGTCGGCTTCTAGCCTACCAAATCAAAGATTCAAGTCCTAAAGCAATTTTCATCGAACGAGAATTAATCCCCTTATTGAATGACGTGAAGGGGGAGTTCGATACATCCAATGTCATTGTGTACACCCCAAAAGAAAAGGATCACGATTACAAACCGGATCTTGGAAATATATTTTTGGACAAATTTTATTCAGAGATTTCTTTTGAGGAAATGACCAAGGGGGAAACGTCCAATTTAGATACTGAATTATGTTATATGGATACGGCGAATATCATCTACACCTCCGGGACCACAGGCTCACCAAAGGGAGTTGTCCAAACTTATCGTTGGTTAAACAATTATGTCTTCAACTGGAGGCGAATATTTAATCAGGAAGATGTCATATACAGCGATCTTCCCCTCTATCATGTGGCCGGGGCATTTTTCAACCTTGTCAGAGCACTTTGGGTAGGATGTGAATGTGCTGTTTGGGATAAATTCAGCATCAAGGATTTCTGGGCACGAGTCAAAAAGAGTGGGTCCACATCAGCTGTCTTGCTGGATGTCATGGTTCCCTGGTTGATGAATACGCCGGAAACCCCTGATGACTACAAGAACACTTTGAATAAAGTCTATATGGCTCCTATGCCCCAGTATCATCATGATGTTGCAAAACGATTCGGCTTCGATTTCGTTATTACAGGGTTCGGGCAGACAGAAACGGGGAGTGGATCTATCTGTATCATCGATGAGCTGAAAGATGAACAGGGAACACCTCCGGATCTGTATAAGGGGATGTCAAAGGAAGAAATTTTCAGCATAGCGAACAAATTCAATATTTGCATCGTGGATGCAAAAAAAGAAGAGACAAAGGGAATTTTGGGGAAGCCCTCCCTTTTGTTTGAAGCCAATATATTGAATGATCTGGATGAAGAATGCGCCCCTGGGGAAGCCGGAGAATTGGTTTTCAGACCCAGATTCCCGAGCCTGTTTGTGAAAGAGTATTTCAATAAACCGGAAGCCACGGTGAAAGCCTTTAGAAATCTTTGGTTCCATACGGGAGATGCCTGTTTCAAAAACAACGAGGGCGTTTATTTCTTCGTGGATAGGATGGGAAGTGTAATTCGGGTAAAGGGTGAGTTTGTTTCTTCTTACCAGGTGGAAGATATTATAAATGGGCACCCTAAAGTGAACATTTGCGGTGCCTTCCCGATTCCTGCCGAGGTCGGAGGTGAGCAGGACATCGTTACGTTCATTGTGCCCAATCCGGGAGAGAAACTGGGTGAAGAGGAAATGAGGGAATGGATTAAGAAAGCAATGCCGAAATTTATGTGGCCCAAATATATACGCTTCGTTGAGCAGCTGCCGGAAACCCCAACCAGTAAAATCGAAAAATACAAGTTGCGCGAGCTAATCAAACAGGAACTGGGAATAAAATAGAACGGAGGATACGAAAATGATTTCAAGTAAAGAGTATAAGGATAGGATGGCGAAACTTAAGCCAAATATTTATCAAGGGGGAAAGTTGGTTGACCGCTTTGACCAGAGTATCATCGGCGGCATCAATGTCATTGCCGCCACGTATGATTTCGCGGTTGACCCGGAGTACGACGGGGTCGGTGTCGCCACTTCCCATATCACGGGGGAAAAGATCAACCGTTTTACCCATATTCATCAGAATATGGAAGATCTGTTGAACAAGCAGAAGATGACGCGACTGTATTGTCAGGAGATCGGCGGCTGTGTCCAGCGTTGCATGGGCATCGACGCCCTGAATGCCCTGTCCATCGCCAGCTATGATGCGGATCAGCAGCATGGCACGAGTTATTACAAAAATTTCATCGAATTCATGAAAAAGGTACAGGCGGAGGATCTTTCTCTGGTCTGCGCACAGACCGATGTCAAGGGAAACCGTGTCTGGCGCCCCGGTAAGCAGAAAGACCCTGACCTCTATCTGCGGGTCGTGGAGAAACGCGCTGACGGCATCATCGTCAACGGCGCCAAAGCCCACAATTCTTGCTCAGCTTATGCTGACGAGATCGTTGTTTTGCCCACCCGAAACATGGTTTCCGACGAGGCAGACTGGGCCGTGGCCTTCTCGATCCCCGCCGATACCGAGGGCGTCACGCTCATCAACGGCGCCTTCAATCCGCCGCAACGCAAACGCCTTGACGCACCTTACAACAGACAGGGTGAATCTCACTCCATGACGATTTTTGACCACGTCTTCGTTCCCTGGGATCGTGTCTTCCTCTGCGGTGAAACGGAACAGGCAGGGAAAGCGGCCCTCTTCTTTGCCCTGTATCATCGGCACAGTTACACAGGCTGCAAAGCAGCTGTTTCAGAAATATACACCGGGGCGACAGCCCTTGCGGCCGAATACAACGGCATCGAGAAAGCCCAGCATGTGCGCCATAAGCTGGCTGAAATGATCCAGGTTGTCGACCTGATTTATGCATCAGGCCTTGGGGCAGCCATGAACAGTACAAAGGCCGGTTGCGGCACCTGCATACCCGATACAAATTACTGTAATGCCGGACGCATGCTGGCAGGAGAGGCAATTTACGGGGAATATGAAGCCCTGGCAGCCATTGCGGGCGGTTTGTCAGCGACGCTGCCTCATGAGGAAGACTTCTATAATGAAAAGACAGGACCCTATCTGGAAAAGTACATCATGCGCAATCCCGACATCTCGGCCGAAAACCAGCACCGTGCCTTCCGGCTCTTCCAGGACATGATGTCCTCGGTATGGGGGGGGCATAAACTCATCGATGCGCTTCATGGTGGCGGATCCCCGGTGATCGAGAAGGTAGCCATTTACCGGGATCATAATTTTGAGCATTCGAAAAACATTGTCAAGAAGCTTGCCGGGATAAAATTTGAAGGTTCAACGAAGGGTATATTCCGGGAGAAGCGTTCTTGGTATTAAGCAAGGATTTTGTTTAGGAAGAAGGGGCGTATCCTTTGGTTTGAGCTGAACCGAAGGATACGCTCATGGGCACGAAATCCTACAAAAGTGCCTTTTTCTAGTTAACCGGGTGAATTCAGGAACAGGAGTTCAAGGACATAAGGAGCGAATAGTGCAGGCGAGCTATCCATAAAAGAAGAATGAGATGATTTGAACAGGGCTGATCTCAGTATTGAAGTATTGAGATGGATGGGGCATTTGCCGCGCTAACCCTTGTTTTCTCCAAACTACTTACTGGGAAGTAAAAAAATGTAATACATAAAGAGGAGAATCAACATGAAGAGGCTAACGATTTTACTAGTTGCGGTTGGTTTAGTTTTTGTTTTCACTGTTCCGGTTACGGCAGAGGACAAGACGATTGAAGATCGTGTAAAGGCGCTGGAACAGACTATTGGGAGCTGGACGATTTACGGCAGTGCGCGGTATCAGACCTTTTATAATGACAGGGATCTTAATGCCGACAGCGACGATAAGGATCTCAGATGGGATTCGGCGGCCAATGCCAGGTTAGGCGGCAAGATGATCAAGGACAAGATCACGGGTGTGTATGAGGTTGGGTTGGATGACGATTCGACAGCAAGCGGCGGTTCAGGAGTGTATACAAGGTTGATCTATGGGACTTACGACTTTGGTGCCGGTACCGTCACCTTTGGGCAGGACTGGACGCCGATCGGGAGCATGTTCTACAGCAATCAGGTTGTTCTTGATGACACTGATTTGTTGGGATGGGGAGCGATCTACGAAACCAGGACCCCCCAGATCAAGTTCAAAATGAAGGGTCTTGAGATCGCACTTGTTGAGGACAAGGCATCATCGGATCTGAATGCGGACACAGGAGATGTGGACGTGCTCATGCCCAAGTTCGAAGTTCGTTACCACGTCGATCAGGAGAAGTTTTTTGCGGATGTGTTCGGTGGATTTTTCTCTTACGGTGTTGAGGACATCGTTATGGGGGGGGTCAACTACGGCGATAAGACCGTGAATGCCTGGACAGCAGGTATCGGAGGCGGCCTCAAGCTGGATCCGATATTCATCAGGGCACAGGTTTATTATGCACAGAATGCGAGGAACTTCAATCTTGCCCACACCGATGGAACAGGTGCGAAATTTGATGCAACAGGAGATCTGGTGGATGAGGAGAACTTCGGTGCTCATTTTGTGGCCGGGACGAAGATCGACAAGTACACGGTGGAAGCAGGGGTAGGTTATGTTTCCTCTGAGTATGATGAAAGCGGTTCCGATAAGAACACGGCGATGGCATACTACATGAATGTTACAGTGCCTGTATATGGACCGTTCATCGTAGTGCCTGAGGTTGGCGTGCTTGATTACGGTGACGGTTCCGACGGCAAAGACGAGAAAAAGGATACGACCTACTTCGGTGCCAAGTGGCAGATCAGCTTCTAAAGAATTACCCGTTACAAGATCCCACCTCGTGGGAACCGGGGAACACCCCGGTTCCTTTTTTGATATCAGCCAGCTTTGCTCCATCTTTAGGCCGAAATTCCGTAAGCGTTTCACTATACTGATTTGCCGGAGTAATGGTCGAAAAAAGTAAATCAATTATTAGAAGGAGGAAGTGAATGAGTAAATATAAAATATTATGGCAAAGTAGCACCGCAATAAAAGGATTCCCTGCATATGAAAAAGCTATTATGGAACATGCTAACAGGATCCTTAGTTCGGAATTTGAAATATCAGTCAGAGGTGTTCAAAGTGGAACATCCGATCTTCATTTCATGTCATTTGATTTTTTAAATAATTCAAATGTATTTGATAGTGTTATAAAAGCAGAAAAGGAAGGCTTTGATGCAGTTGCAATAGGATGTTTCTTAGATCCGATTTTAGATGAACTGAGGGAGATCGTTGATATACCGGTTTTGAGCTTAGGTGAAGCAGGTATGCTTACTGCTAGTATGCTGGGCAAGTATTTTTCGGTTATTTCGTATGTACCACAAAGTAATAATAAAGTTTATCGTGAATTGCCCCATAAATATGGTTTGTCCAGTAGAACAGTTAAATTCACTAGCTTTAATCTCCCGTTAACAGAACTGGAAAAAGGCTTCACTGATGCAAAGCCTGTACTAGAGAGATTTGAAAAGGCTGGGAAAGAAGCAGTTAATAATGGGGCTGAGGTTTTACTTCCTGGATGTGGTTGTTTAAATTTAATAATGGTTAATGGAGGAATGACTCAAATTGATGGAGCCACTGTTTTAGATGTATCGGGAGCATTAATGAAAATGACTGAAATGATGATTATTTTAAAAGATGTATCGGGAACAAAAATCAGTAGAAAAGGTTACTATGAAGCACCATCGAGAGAACAAATAGAAAATGCTCTTAAAATATATGGTAAAGTATGAGTAACTATTCAGCACCATTCTGTGCCACAGGAAATGAATAGCACAGGATATAATTAAGTGTAGTAGCTACAATCCGATCTGACAGGTGGCCCCCTTTCTGAGGGTTGTTGTCTGATCAGATATGAGCTGTCAGATGGTCATCAGCGAGAAAACCATCAGCATGCCCTTCATCCATATAACTGATCCATTTTTCTTTCGCCAGAGGAAGGTTATCATTAAAAGTATCCATGGGTGTTCTCCCCTGGCACCGTTTACCCTGGTGAGTCCTCTGGTTGTTGTACTTGTATAGCCATAAATCGAGGTCCTTTTGGAGATCATTGTCTCTGGGAATGATAAAAGGGACCCAAAATGGGAAAGTGAAAGTATACCACCCAGAGGGTTTTTAGGTTTTTCGTTTTAAGGAGATTAAAGGAGTTTTTCAAAGGGGCCGGGGGGAATGTGTCCCCCGGGAAGTAGTCAGCCGCCCCGACATGGTTTCCGAGGAGCACTTGATGGAGTGCAGAAACGGAACCATGAGGGGGCTCGGGTGAAGAGAATGGGAGATGTGATGGACATCGTGGCGCTTAAACGGCAGGGATTATCCGAAAGGCAGATTGCCAAGCGGCTTGGGATGTCCCGGAAGACAGTGCACAAGTACCTTGAAGACCCCGAAATCTGTGAGCGTGAACGGCGAGTGGTTGTGAGGGAGAGCAAGCTTGACCCTTATATGGGGAACATCAAGGTCTGGCTTGATGAAGATCCCGAATACAAGGCTACCTGGATTTATGATCACCTTAAACCGCTTGGATATACAGGTAGCTATGACCTGGTGAAGCTGAAGGTCCATAAGCTCAAGGAGGAATCGCAGCGCATAGCCTATATGCGGTTCGAGAGCGAGCCCGGATTCCAGGCGCAGGTAGATTTCGGCGAGTTTCAAGTGGAGCATGATGATGGCTCGATTAAGAAGTACTATCTGTTCTGCATGATTCTGGGATACTCGCGCAAACTCTATGCCGAGTTCATCGAGCACTGTGACCTGCCGACCTTTCTGGATTGCCATATCCGGGCATTTGCCTTCTTTGGAGGAGTTCCCGGAGAGATCCTCTATGACCGGATGAGGAACGTCTACATCGGAAAGCTTGCGGGCAAGACCAGGTTCAATGCAACGCTTGAGGGGTTTGCCATACATTACGGGTTCAACCTCAGGGTGGCTCCTGCCTATGCCGCCTGGGTAAAGGGCAAGGTAGAGAGGCCGTATTCCTTCATCCGGGAAGGATTCTGGAGAGGATATGGATTCACTTGCCTTGAGACGGCAAACCGGGATCTGCGAGAGTGGCTTGCCATCAAGGATGAGAGGGTGCATGGGACAACCCATGAAGTGGTGCGGGTACGGTTCGAGCGTGAGCAGCCTTACTTGAAGTCCTTGCCCACGCGTCCATTCAACACCTCGTACCGGGTATACCGGAAGGTGCACAAAGACTGCACGGTACGCTTTGAAGGCAACAGCTTTGTTGTTCCCCATACTCTTGTGGGCAAAGAGATCGTGCTTCGGGTAAAGGATAAGACCATGAGAGTGTTTGCCGACAACCGGCACATCGTCACCTACGAGATACCTACAGGGAGAGGCCACCTGGTGCAGGACAAGAGCTTCTATGAGGCCCTTCGCAAGGATCCGGCAATGAACGCCAGGAAATACCATCATGGCAGACCGGCAAAGGGTCGGGCAAAGCTGACCATCTCACCGATGAAACCCCGGTATGATATGGATGTTGAGACCAGGCCTGTGTCCGCCTATGCCCATGCAGCGGGGTGTACGATATGAGCGATACCCTGGTATTCGAGAGGATCGAAGCCAACCTCACCCGGTTGAGGCTCCCACGGATTCGGGAAATTCTCGATGGCGTTATTCATACAGCCCAGGAACAGGGGAAAAGCTATCTCTCCTTCCTCGATGACCTGCTCGAAGAGGAAGTGGCCCAGAAAGAGCAGCGCCGGGTGGAAACCACGCTGAAGATCTCGGGGCTTCCCTTCATCAAGTCCATCGACGAGTTCGACTTCACCTTCCAGCCTGGCCTTGACCGGCAGAAAGTCATGTCGCTGTTCGACCTGACCTTCATCCGCCAGAGGGGGAACGTGATCTTCCTGGGTCCTCCTGGGGTGGGCAAGACTCATCTGGCCGTAGCTTTAGCGGTGAAAGCCTGCCAGTCGGGATTAAGCGTGTACTTCACTACCATGGAGGACCTCATCGGGAAACTCAGGAAAGACCACGAGACAGGCCGCTCCGGCAGAGGGAGAAGCTATTACAAATCGGCGCTTGTGGTCGTTGACGAAGTCGGCTACACGCCCATCGACCGGCAGGAATGCAATCTTTTTTTCCGGTTCGTTGCCAACCGCTATGAGAAGGCCAGCACTATCCTGACATCCAACAAGGCATTCACCGATTGGACCGAGCTCTTTCACGACCGGGTCGTCGTCACGGCGATCCTTGATCGCTTGCTTCATCATAGCGTCGTAATCAACATCAGAGGCAACAGCTTCCGCTTAAGGGGAAAAATCTCAAAGGACGGGGTCGATTCTCATGGCACGATCGGGTAAGGGTGGTATACTTTTCATTCTCAGAATTGGTATACTTTTATCTTCCCATTGACAATCATCTAGTGAGAGATAAATCTTCCTTCTGAAGGCGATGCTGTAGAACTCGTTTTTGATTGTTTTGTGGAACCGCTCACAGATTCCATTCGTTTGAGGAGACCGTACTTTTGTTTTTGTATGCTCGATATCATTGAGAGCAAGGAAGAGCTGGTATTCATGGGTCGTAGGCTTCCCACAGTATTCTGTGCCCCGGTCCGTCAGGATCCTCAACAAGGGGATACCCCTATCATCGAAGAACGGGATAACCCGGTCATTGAGGAAATCAGCGGAATTGATGGGATGCTTACTGGTATAGAGCTTTGCCATGGCTACAGAGGCAAACGTATCGATAAAGGTCTGCTGGTAGATGCGCCCCACTCCTTTGATGTTGCCCACATAGTAGGTATCCTGAGCTCCCAGATAACCCACATGCTCGGTCTCAATCTCACCCAGAGCAATCTTCTCTTCCTGGGCTCTCTCCATGGCTTTGATCTGAGCCTCGGTGAGAACTTCACCGGTCTTTGCTGCATGAACCTCCAAGGCCTTAAGACGCTTCTGAAAGAGTTCCAGGCCATGGCGAAGCCATACACACCTAACACCTGCAGCGGAGACGAAAACTCCTCGTCTCCTCAACTCATCACTCACTCGCTTTTGCCCCAGGGAAGGATCTTCAAGAGTGATATCCAGTACTGCTGCTTCAACATCTTCCGGAATGCGGTTTCTGAGATTTGGAATGCGCTTGTTCTTCTCCTTGAGTGCTTAAAGACCCCATCATCATACGCATTCTTCACCCGGTGTCAATGGGCGTATAAAAGTTTACCAATTCTGGGCGTGAGAAGTTTACCACCCTTATGCAATACTGCCATGAGAATCGACCCCATCCTTTGAGATTTTCCCCCGTAAACGGAAACTGTTGCCTCTGATGTTGATCACGACGCTGTGATGCAGAAGCCGATCAAGGATCGCCGTGACGATGATCTGGTCATGGAAGAGCTCAGTCCAGTCGGTGAACGCCTTGTTGGAGGTCAGGATGGTGCTGGCCTTCTCGTAGCGGTTGGCAACGAAGCGGTAAAAGAGATTGCACTCCTGCCGGTCGATGGGCGTGTAGCCCACCTCGTCAACGACCACGAGAGCGGATTTGTAATAGCTTCTCCCCCTGCCGGAACGGCCCGTCTCGTGATCTTTCTTGAGCTTCCCGATGAGGTCCTCCATGGTGGTGAAGTACACGCTCAGGCCCGACTGGCAGGCTTTCACCGCCAAAGCCACGGCCAGGTGGGTCTTTCCCACCCCCGGAGGGCCTAAGAAGATCACGTTGCCCTTCTGCCGGATGAAGGTCAGGTCGAACAGCGACATCACTTTCTGCCGGTCGAGCCCAGGCTGGAAGGTGAAGTCGAACTCGTCGATGGACTTGATGAAGGGCAGGCCCGAGATCTTGAGCGTGGTCTCCACTCTTCGCTGCTCCTTCTGGGCCACTTCCTCTTCGAGGAGGTCGTCAAGGAAGGAGAGATAGCTCTTGCTCTGCTCCTCGGCAGCATGGATGGTGCCGTCGAGGACCTCCCGGATCCTCGGGAGCCTTAAGCGTGCGAGGTTGGCTTCGATCCGTTCGTACACCAGGATATCGCTCATAGCGAAGCCCCCGCCGCATGGTCATAAACCGAGAGCGGCCTGATCTGCACGTCCATGTCGTATAAAGGCTTTACCGGAGAGATGGTGAGCTTCGCCCGTCCCTTTGCCGGTCTGGCGTGATGATACTTCCGTGCATTCATCGCCCGGTCCTTGCGCAGAGCCTCGTAGAATCGCCTGTCCTGCACCAGGTGGCCAGAGCCTTCAGGGATTACATAGGCAACGATAAGCCGGTCGTCGGCAAACACCCGCATGACCTTGTCCTTCACGCGAAGCACAACCCCTTTGCCCACCAGGGTATGGGGAACAACGTAGCTGTTGCCCTCGAAGCGCACCGTGCAGTCCTTGTGCACCTTCCGGTACACCCGGTACGAGGTATCGAACTCCCTGAGAGGCACGGGCTTCAGGTATGGCAGCTCGCGCTCGTACCGAACTCGCACCACCTCATGGGTCGTGCCGTGCACTCGCTCATCCTTGATCTTCAGCCATTGGGCCAGATCCCGGTTGGCAGTCTCAATGCAGGTGAACCCGTACCCTCTCCAGAACCCTTCCCGGATGTACGAATACGGCCTCTCCACCTTGCCCTTCACCCAGGCGGCATAGGCTGGCGCCACCCTCGGCTTGAATCCATAGTGGACGGCAAAGCCCTGGAGCGTGGCGTTGAACCTGGCCTTGCCACCGACCTTGCCGATGTAGACGTTCCTCATCCGGTCGTAGAGAATCTCCCCGGGCACGCCCCCGAAGGAATCAAAGGCTCGGATGTGGCAATCCAGGAAGGTGGGCAGGTCACAACGCTCGATGAGCTCCCCGTAGAGCTTCCTCGAATATCCCAGGATCATGGAGAACAGGTAGTACTTCAGAACCGTGCCGTCTTCACGCACCACCTGGAACTCACCGAAGTCTACCTGCGCCTGGCAGCCCGGCTCACTCTCAAACCGCATATAAGCAATGCGCTGCGTTTCCACCTTGAGCTCATGAACCTTGCGCTTCACAGGATCGTAGCTCCCGGCATACCCCAGCGGCCTGAGATGGTCGTATATCCAGGTCGCTTTGTACTCGGGGTCTTCGCTCAGCCATGCCCGGATGTTGCCCTCATAGGGGTCGAGCTTGCTTTCCCTCACCACTGGCCGCCGTCCCCGCTCGCATGTTTCGGGGGCATCGAGGTACTTATGCACCGTCGGCCGGGAGATCCCCAACCTCTTCGCTATCTGCCTCTCTGACAACCCCTGCCTCTTGAGCGCCACGATGTCCATCACATCTCCCAGTCTCTTCACCCACGCCCCCTCATGCTTCCGCTTCTGCACTCCATTAAGTGCTCCTCGGAAACCACGTCGGGGCGGCTGACTACTTCGAGGGGGACACATTCCCCCTCGACCCCTTTGAAAACCGTTCTACACTCCTGAAAATGAAAACCCTAAAGACTCTCCGGGTGGTAAACTTTCACGTGCCCATTTTTGGTAAGATTTATCACGCCCAAGAACACCCGGTAAAACGTGTCCCTGCTATAGCCCATTACACGACATGCTTCGGATACGTTCTTCAGGTAACTGGCCAGATCTAGTAATCCCAATTTGTTTCTGATAAGCTTTTGATCGGTGGTCATGGTTCTCTTCTCCTTTCCTTAGTTTTCGCCAAACTTCAGAAAGGTTAACCATGACTACCACTTGCTGGCAATCACTGCCAGATCAGATCGTGACTAATACAAATTAAGCTTTCATCATGAAGGAAGGGCGTTTGCCTTCATATAGCAGGTGCATGGATTTCGATGTCGCGAGTCCCTGTTTTCGGCAGGTAGACAGATAGCATCGTATTCGGCAGAACATTTTTGCCCCACCAAGGGAGCGGAAACATTCTGATTTTTTACCGAAAAGGTTTCAGGCTCAACTTCAATCTATTCTGTCAAAGTGTTGTTAAATTGGCGCTTACAGATATAGCGCAACGCAGGCCACATCCTCCTCCGTTGCCATTTTATCGATTTGATCGGAACACTGAAAATATACTTTTTCTTTTCCTTAATATGGAATACTTTACTTACTATTTATTACACTTTTCAGACCATTGACGGAGAAGTTGAATATAAATTCAGCAACATCATCGATTGACAGTTGTCCTTTGGGTGAATACCAGATAATCGTTCGAGTAATCATGGAAGCGATGTATCGTGCGGCCAACTTGGGATCAATTTCACTGAATTCCTTTGCTTCAATTCCTCTTTGAATTATTCCAATAAGAATTCGATCATATTCATCTCGTAAAAAAATTACTTTTTCTCGATTATTTTTGGAAAGCCTTTCTAAACCTGTATCGAACAAAGTTCGGGAGGTTTTTTGATATTTCAGAACATGTTTGACATGAATAAGAATAAACTCTCGTAATTGCTCACTGGACTTTGTATCCCGGTCATTTTCAAAATGCTTTATCATTTCAAATAAGCGCATGTTTTGTGCATAAAGATACTCAAATAGTATTTCTTCCTTACCATGGAAAAAGTTATAGATATTAGCAGGCTTGCATTTACAGGCTTTGGCTATATCCCTCATGGATGCACCGCTATATCCCTTTTTCCAAAAAATAGTACTAGCCTTATCTACTATTTGTTCTCTTCGCGGACTTATGCTGTTTGGCTCCTTTTTCAATTTATTCATGGCTAGATCAAAAGTTCCGATGTTATCTCATGCACTGTTTTATCATTCATCCTTATAGCCTCCACCTTTCATAAATGGTAGGTTACACCGAACCGATATAATATTTGGCCGTCATGAGGTTGCTCTCATAAAATCTTCGTTCGGTTGTGGCCGTTACCAACTTTTCCTGCGCTATCATTGCCCGCCATAGATACTGCCACCCAAATACAACATCACCAAATATCTCAAGATACTGTGTGACCAAGAATAAGCTAAGTAGGTATCTTCTGCAAGAGTCTTCTTAAGCAAAAATGTAGTTCATCCGGATAAAGCATATTTTGATTCATGAAGAGCAATAGATTTTGAGTTTGAAGAATTCTTTATCTCTGAATCTGTAAGCCTGTTTTGGGAGCGTTTTGATTATATTGTTTGTGCCCTCCTCGAAGCCCCTTGCGGATCGTCTTCTTAAGCAACTCCTCGAGACCGGCACTTTCCAGCCTCTCTCTCCACCTCGTCATGCTCGACGGGTCGAACGGGAACCGATGCTCAAAGAAAATACCGCCACAGAAGTACTGCCGGTGGGGATTCTCCACACATTCCTCTACGACCACCTCTCTTTACGCCAGTGACTGGTTGATCCGGGCAAGCCCCAGCAGGTTATAGGATACAATGCGCTCCATAAATATTGCTTGGATCCCTCCCATCCGGACCGTGTGCAGCGATCAAGCCCGAAGGCTTCCTTCAGTGCCGAGATGCCGGCCTCGACAGCGGCGGAAACTGCGTAGAACCTTGCACCTCTCGCTATCCAAAGGGGTTGACCCACTCTATCATACAATCCAGAATCAAGGTGGAATGACCTCCGGTCATAAAAATCGTGCGGCCATACTCTAAGGTGTACCCCATTGTCCAGACAAAAGAGTGACCGGAATAAGGTGGATGATCCTTCGAACCGGTAAGTGATAACTCAGGTCATCCGATGTTGCACCTCCTTTCCCAACCATCCCTTCGTCGTCGGCCATGATTCCCTGTGAGCATGGCTTGAAGAAGTGGGGTCAAGGCTTCCCGAAGGGAACCCGTAGGGCTTGGCCTTGACGCCACTTCCGGACATGCTAAAAATTGACAGCCAATGGCGGTTGACCATAATGCACCTCATATGGTGTTTTATAACCCAGTGATTGATGAGGCCTCTCCTTGTTGTAGAACCCGAAATACCGGAAAATGCCCTCTCGGGTATTTTTCACCGTCTCGTATTCGTTGAGATAGACCTCCTCATACTTCAGTGATCTCCACAACCTCTATATGAAGATATTGTCAAAGGCCCTGCCTCGGGAGTCCATGCTGATCCGGATGCCGTTATCGATGAGCACTTTTGTAAATGCATTGCTCGTAAACTGTGATCCCTGGTCTGTATTGAATATCTCGGGCTTACCCTTCAAAAGCGCCTTATGAAGAGCCTCAAGACAGAAATACGTATCCATCGTGTTGGATACAGACCACGACAGCACCTACCGGCTGTACCGGTCCATGATCGCTACCAGATACACAAATCCTTTGCTCATGCGAATATAGGTGATATCGCTCGACCACACCTGCTCAGACCTGTTGATGCTCAAGCCCCTCAGAAGATACGGATAGATCTTGTGCTCACTGTCTGCCTTGCTCAGATTAGGCTTCGGATAAACGGCCTGGATACCCATCTCTGCATCAGCCTCGTGACCCTCTTGTGATTGATATCTATTCCCTGGCCCTGCAGACATACTGTCATTCTCCGTGCTCCATAAAACGGAGTTCTTGTGTATTGCTCGTCTATGAGCCTCGTCCCAAGGAAATCTGCCTGAGATTCCTCCACAGGCCGGTAGTACCAAGGATATGTTCAGACCGATAAGCTCACACTGCCTGCTGATCGATATCTTCGGATGCATCGGCTCGATCATTCTCCGCTTGTCCTCAACCGGCAAAACCAACTTTTTTTTCAACCAGTCCAACTCGACCTTCATTTCAAAGTACCCCCGTTGCTTGCAGGCGGATTGCCGTCTTCCTCTCCCCCTCGCGGGAGAGGATAAAGGAGAGGGGGTAAAATTAAAAGACTTTTTGATACCCCGTAGCTTGCTACAGATTAAGTGATTTTCCCAATCTGCTTGTAGAGCTCCTCTTTCTCCGTGTCATCAGACTTCTCTGAAGAGCTGCGATCAAAGGCTGCGGCCATGTTCTCCAACAAATGCTTCTTCCACTTCGTGATCATATCGGAATGAACTTTATACTCGGAGGCTATCTCGTTGATTGTCTTTCCTCCCTTGATCGCCTCCAACGCTATCTTCGCCTTGTACTCATTGCTGTAGCTCTTTCGTTTCTTCATGCATTCCCCATTATCATATCCGTCTCGGCCTCTTCGACCAAAACCTCTTTCTTACCCCCATTAATCCACCTTACGGGGTTGTCTGATAAACGGGGTACATTATACTCGGTATACCGTCCTCCCTTTACGATAATGTACGTATGCTCCTCAAAGAAGGGCACGATCTTCTTTACGGCAGGAACCTTCTCCCTCCGGATAACCCGGCGCTCGGGCTGGTCGATGATCTTCCTCAGAAAACCAACTGCCCGTTCAAGACTCGCTGCCAGTTCATGGGCTGCCATTGTATCCCAGGACAGTGTCCCATTTGAATTCTTCAAGCTCGGGAAT
>CAVVYZ010000028.1:0-28368 GCA_963752595.1 uncultured delta proteobacterium | reverse complement strand
GCCAGGGCCAGCCTGTCCTGTGCCCTGAGGATAAATACCGGTTCATTATCGCTTACATGCGGGATTGAGACATTACCATATTTTCCGGAAACTGCCATAATTCACCTCCCTTTGGGATTATACAAAAAGAAAATAAGCTTATAATCTTTCTATTCAAGTCATGTCAGGTCGGCGGCCGCGAACAGAAGCGCATTCAGGTACATTGTAACTTCGGGCTCTATCGAGATATAGGTTATCTTCGCCGGAATATCTGCAGGGCAGCCGTCCCAATCGGTTGATCAGAAAAACGATGGGCAGTGGATGAAACATTGCCGGGAGCCGGGAGTGGCTGTCTGCGACGGCTGGAATTTTAATGCTCAGGAACTCAAATACCGAAATATTACTCGTCGATTTCAGGAATAAGGGGATACCATGGATACTTCCACCTGGCTTCTATTAAGTGTTTTGTTCGGGTCATTCGGTATGGGATATATTGTCTATGGCAAGAAGCAGAGGAAGGGTGTCGCGCTATTTTCAGGAATTGCCCTTTGTATTTATCCGTATTTAATTCAAAATGTTTATCTGTTTATCCTCATTGGGATCCTGCTGATAATACTTCCATTTTTCATACGATTATAATGAGAGGGATTAATGGTGGGCCGCGAAGGATTTGAACCTTCGACTTCTACCGTGTGAAGGTAGCGCTCTCCCCCTGAGCTAGCGGCCCATCAACAGTTTGGAATATACCGGTCGCCCCGCATGGTGTCAAGAGGAATGTGGCAAAAACCTGAGGCGCTTGTTAGTTTCTGTTGGGGTGTGGGAGGGGGATGCTTTTTCTTCAGGGCAGCGAGAAGTAGAAGACCGTGCCCTCGTCCTTCTCCGAGTTGACCCAGATCTCTCCGCCCATGACGTTCACCGCCTTCTTCACGATGGAGAGGCCGATGCCGGTGCCCTCTGCGTGGCCTTCGTGCGCCTGAAGAAGATGTCGAAGATGTTGTCGAGGTACTCCTTCTGGATGCCCATGCCGTTGTCCTTCACGGAGAAGACATGGGTGTTCGGCTTCTCCTGGTAGCCGATGCGGATCATGAGATCGCGCTCCTGGCTCGAATACTTGATGGAGTTGGAGATGAGGTTCGAGAATATCTGCATGAGCCTTACCCGGTCCGCCTTGATCTTGGCAGGGGCGTCGATGGTGATCGTGCCCTTCTTCTCGTCGAGCTGGGTGCCACCTCGCGGGAGATCTCGTCGATGAGCGTGACCGGGAACTCTTCCTTCTTGAGCTTCAGGCTTTCCACCGCGGAGAGGGTCAGGAGGTTCGAAACGAACTTCTCCATGTGCTTGCCGCTGTCCTGGATCGCATGGAGATACTCCATTTCCTTTTCGTTGAGCTTGGGGCCCGCGGTCTTGATGAACCGGTCGCAGAAACCGTTGATGGCGATGATGGGGTTCTTGAGGTCGTGAGACACCGTGGACACGAGGGTGCGGAGCTCCTCGTTCCTCTGCCGGATCAGGCTCAGGGCGTCTTTCAGCTCTTTCGAGGTGTTGGCGATCTCCTGGAACAGCAGGATGTTTTCCATCACCGTTCCCATGTGCACCCCGATGGTGATGAGCAGCCGCTCGTCGTCCGGCGAGATGGTCCTCTCGCCGAAGGAGCCGATGTTCATCACGCCGATGATGCGCGTCCTAGAATAGAGGGGGATGGATGCAAAGGACTTGATCCCCTGCTTCTTGAAGGCAGCGAGTTGATCCGCTGGTCTTCGGAGGCGTTCTCGATGATGATGGGCTCGCCCTTTTCCGCGACCCGGCCGGCAATGCCCTCGCCATCTTGAGCTCCTTGATGGTCTGGACAACATCCGCAGGGATGCCGTAGGCGTAGGCCACTAGAACCTGCTTCCGGTCGTCCAGGAGGTAGATCCATCCGGTCTCGATGTTCATGATCTGGAGTACCTGGCCGAGGGTGTTCTGGAGCACTTCTTCCAGGTTGATGGACGAGCTCAGGGTCTTGGAGATCAGGTTGACGGCGGCGAGGTCCTGGTTCTGCCTCAGGAGGCGCCGTTCCAGCGCGACCTTTTCCGTGACGTCCCGCAGCAGGGCGATGGACGTGCCGGGCCTCTCCTCGATGAAATGGAAATTGCCCTCGAGGATCTTGACGCCTCTTGGGGTCTTCATGTTGAACCGGGGAAGAAGCCCTTGGCACAGTTCTCCTTCAGCCTCGAGATCCTCCTTGCCCTTTTCGTCCACGAAACTGAAGATCTCCTTGCCCTGTACCTCTTCGGCGTTGCCGATCATGGAGTTGAACGCGGGGTTGGAGAAGGTGATGGCGCCGTGGCTCATGATGATGATGGCGTCGGGGGCTTCCTCGATGAGCTGGCGGTACCTGCTGTCCCGGGAAAGGCCTCCGCTGACGAAGTCGCCGATGAGGATATAGACGGCGCTGAGCTTGTAGCCGATGATGTTGATGAAGCCGGAGGCCTTAACGAATTTGGAGCTCAGGGTCTCCACGATCAGTGAGAAGGGCTTGTCGGTCTCGATGAGCCGCTTGAGGTTTTTTTCGAGCCTCTCGTCCACGAGGAGCCTGTGGATGAGCTCGTAGAGGGACTGGCCCACGAAGGGAAGCGCACCGGGTTCGATGTTCGATTCCAGGAGGGGGTTGATGTAGATGACCGTCCCGCTGGCATCGAAGGCACACACGGCAAACGGCGCCGTGTCGAAAATGATCTTTATCTGATTGCGGACTATATCCATTTCTTCTCATGCGAGCGTATATGCCTCTCCCGGGTCAAGGATGTGCATCTCCTTTTGAGATCCTCGCAATTTCTCCGCATCTTCCTCGTGCCACGATGTCGCCGAAATGGATGGGAATGGCGACGCGCGCACATGTCTCCACGGCCCCGGCTGCCTCGTCGCGTTCATGGTATATGTTCCTCCCACAGGAATGAGGGCCAGGTCCACCGTCAGCCCTTTCATCTCGGGATATGGTCCGTATCGCCGGAATAGTAGATCCTCTTCCGCCAACCATCACATACCCCACCCATCCGTTCGACCTGGGGTGGAAATTCTTGTCGATGTTGTATGCCGGGACAGCCTCTAAATGATCACGCCCATGTTCATGGTTTCCCCGGGGGAGATCATGTCCGTCACCAGAGGAGGGGCAGGGCGCGTATCCGGGTGGAGCCTCGGAAGAAGCCTCGATGTCATGGTCGGAATAGTGATCGTAGTGGTCGTGGGTGATGAGGATGAAGTCCGCTTTGGGCGGTCCGCCCCAGTTTTCCAGGGGTCGATGTACACGGTGCGGAGCCTTCCTACCATGACACTCGCATGTCCCAGCCATGTGATCTGTACGGGCATACAGCACCTCCACATGAATATGTCTTTATTGTAAGAACTCAGACCTCATCATACAGAAGCGTTGCCCGTTTCAACGAAAAATCCTCTTTACTCAATGATTTGGTTGTCTTATGTGGGCGTTTTCATGAATGAACATCCAACTTTCCCTCATCCCTGTCTTCGCCGCGCTCACCGCGGCAGGCGCATTCATCAGGTTCCCGGTGGCCCGGTGCCCGTCACCATGCAGAACCTCTTCGTGGTCATGTCCGGCATGCTGCTGGGGCCGAGGGCAGGGGCCACGAGCCAGGCCGTCTATCTCCTCATGGGCCTCATGGGGCTCCCGGTGTTCTCCGGTGGCGGCGGTCCCGGCTACGTGATGAGCCCCACCTTCGGCTATCTCCTCGGTTTCATCGCGGCATCTGCCGTCTCGGGTCTCTCATGAAGGGAACAGCCGCTGACCGTGCGCAATGTCCTCTGGCTTCTGGCTGCGGGCATGTTCACCGTCTATCTTGTGGGCGTGCCGTACCTCGCGTGATATTTCCCCTTTATTCTGAATAAGCCCGCGGCCGTGACGCTCGCCTTAAAGGCGGGCTTGGTCTTCCTGCCCGGAGACGCCCTCAAGTGCGTTCTCCTGGCCATGGTGATGCCGAGGCTTACTCTTTATCAGTCCTGAATAGTTTAAATAAACTTCTCGCTGATCGATCGCCCCGAGCTGGCAGGGGCTCACCTTGATTCCCAGGGAGTTCGCGGCGTTTCCCACCTTGGGCCGGGTGATGCCGGTCTCCCCCCAGGCAATGACCCAGAGGTCCATGCAGGAAACACTTGCCGTCCTTCACGGCCGCCCTGATCATGGCTAACACGTTTCTCGGGCACATCCACGGGCCTGTCGAGGATCTTGTATCCCGTTTGGTGTTTTTCCTGCCGTACCCGAAAAGGCCGAGCTGGCACAGATCGAGCTTCACCTTGAGTGCCGTAGAAACATCCCCCACTTCGCGGGGAGTGATGGCCAAGGGAGTGGAGCAATGTAATGGGCCACCGCGCAGGGAAGCACAGCCCTTCTGGGGGGATTTTCCGAATCATTTCTTCGATTCTCTTGCTGATATCCATCGTCACCGCTCCTCTCGATGGATCATCAGCCCAGCATCCGCCGCATAAAGGGCCGGCCGTCTGCGATGATGAAGGGTTCAGATCTATCTCTTTTATACAGGGGAAATCGAGGGCCAGATCACCGAGACGGACCAGGATCGAGGCCAGCGCGTCACTGTCGGCTGCCTCCATGCCGCGGTACGGGCCCACGAGAGCGCGGGCGCGGATGGAGCCGATCATGTCGCAGCGCGTCTTAAACGTTGAAGGGAGCCAGCCGGATGGTGAAGTCTTTCAAGGCCTCGGCAAAGATACCCCCGAGCCCGAACATGACGCACGGAGGGGAACCCGGGTGCCGGCTCATGCCCGCCATGAGCTCGCGCCTGCCCTTGATCATCCGGGCCACGAGGATGTCCGCGCCGGCGGTAGCGACAGGATGGCCGTGCAGGCATCGTGAAGCCCCGCTTCGTCCTTCACGTCGAGGAACACGAGGTTCTGCTCTGTCTTGTGGGCGATGGCTGCCGAGCAGGCCTTCACCGCAACGGGGCAGCCGATGTCCTGCACGGCAGCATGCCTCGTCTGCTCTGCGCCAGTGCTCTCCGTGCGTGCGGGATGCCGTACGCCTCAGGATCTCGTGAGCCGTGGACTCATCCACCACAGACCCCTTCCGGCGGGCCATGATCTCGGGTGCCTCCGCGGGGAGAGGCCTCCCAGCGGGTACCGGTTCGTCGTGGAGGCTTTCTCCCGGACGAGTGAATGCCGGTACAGCACGCCATGGCCCTGGCCGCCTTTTCCGGCGAGTCCAGGCAGGGGATGGCGTGTTCGTGGAAGACCCGGATGCAGTGGTCGCTCCGGTCGAAGAATGACGATATCATGAGCGGCTTGCCGAATTTCTCAGGCATCTTGAGGAGCGTGTCCAGGTGAGGGGTTTCCATGGAATTTGAGGAAGTCTTCCCTGGACATGTCAGGTATTCCTTGACGTAGCGGTACATGAGTTCCATGAACCCTGTGTCCATTATCCCGTGGATGATCACCCCGTCAAGATGTTCCGCGTGGAACAGGACCTCGGGGATATTTTCGGTGAGGTTTCCATGCCTATGTGGAAAGTGAGGTCCACCGGGTTGCGAGCGCTTGCATGGCCGGGAAGAAACCTACTTATCCGTCCTGGATCTCCGGCGAGAACTCAGGCACGTCCAGGCCTAGCGCGTCGAAGGTCGTGGCTATCCCCGAACCCGGCCCCCCGGAATTGGTGAGCACGGCGATACGTTGGCCCTTGAGCGGCGGGCTATGGCAAGGGCCCAGCCGATCTTGTACACCTCTTCGATGGTATCCACCCGGATGACTCCGGCCTGGCAAAGAGCCCGTCATAGATGAAATTCGGCCCGGCCATTGCCCCGGTATGGCTCGATCCCGACCGGGCCCCTGCCTCGGTCCCCCGACATACTGGGCGACGATGGGCTTTTTCGCGCTGATCCTCCGGGCCGTTTCCAGGAACCGTGCAGCATTGCGTACGCCTTCGATGTAGAGCCCGATGGCATGGGTTCTTCGTCGTCGCCCAGGTATTCGATGCAGTCGACGATATCGATGTTCGCCTCGTTGCCCACGCTGATGGCCTTGCCGAAGGCGATCCCGTTCTGGTGGAGATAGCTCAGGGTCTGGGCGATATAGGTTCCGCTCTGGGATGCGAGGCTGAAGGGGCCGCCGGATGAGAGGATCGGGCTCACCGTGATGTTGAGGGGCTGATTGGTATTGACGATGCCTAGGCAGTTCGGCCCGAGAAAACGGATGCCGTAACGGGCGGCATTTCGAGGATCCGTTTTTCGAGTGCGCGGCCTCATCGCCTGTCTCCTTGAATCCCGCGGTGATGACGATTGCCGGGCGGGTCCCGAGTCTGCCGAAACTTCGAGCATTTCAGGAACGAGCCGTGTGGGCACCACGAGGATTGCAAGGTCGGGGGCAAAGGGCAACTTTCCGAGGGATGCATTGCTTTTTTCCGAGAACCTGCTTTTCCGTGGGATGGATGGGCATGATCTCACCGGTGAACCCGCTTTTTATGAGGTTCAGCAGCTGGATCGTGCCCATTTTCTGAAGTTGTTGCTCGCGCCGGTAATGGAAATGGAGGCCGGGTTCATTATCTTATGAAGAGGATTCTCAGACATGCTTGCCATTCCTTTCACTACTCATGGTCAATTAGGTGATAAGTATCAGAATATCATAGAATTCCTTGTACCAACTTTTGAGGAGCGCAACAAGATTAAAAATATAACGATCGTTCGATATTACCGGTTGTCAGTGCAGGAATCATACTGCTCCGCTATTGCTTGACAGCATCCGTCCAGGGCTGTGGTGTTGCGATGAGTGCTCCGGCAGCGATAATATATCCTGTGGCATCTCTCAAAAAAGGCGATCACTTCCTCAGGGATCTACCGGACCGTGCAGACGTATTGCGAAAATGTCTGGATTCCGAAAGCTACTTCTCATGGTTTAAGCACCATATATGCCTCCTCATACTTACCATTGCAGCTTTCTTTCGATATCGGGCTGTTCAGGATAACCGACCCATCCCGTTAAGCGGGTGGTTCGAGCTCAGGCTCACCCTCAAGGACCTGGGGTATTTCGGGATGCTTATCTTTGTTCTCATGTTAGCCGTCATGCCCCTAGTTTCGCCGATCAGTCTTCTTTTCATAACCGGATCGGCAGGCTTCGGTCCTTACCTGGGTTATTCTTTCCTTATCGGTGCCATCCTCAATGCCAACATCACCTTTTTCCTTGTCAGGACGCTCTCCATCGAGGAGATGTGGGAAGGGGGAGAGAATGGCCCGGATCAAGGCAGCCATCAGGAGAAACGGCTTTCGGATCGTGCTGCTGCTTCAGATTATGCTCGTGTCCCGTTCGTTGCCATAAACTCGGCAGCCGCTGCTTCGGGGTCCCTGGAAGGACTTTATGTAAGCGACGGCCATAGGCGTGCTGCCGTCGGTGATCCTCTATTCCTTAATCGGAGAGGCCCTTGTTTCGCGGTTTCTGTCTCCGGAGATATATTTCGCCTTCATTGCAGTCGTGCTGCTTATCATCATCACAACTGCCCTGCAGAAGCGAGATATTCATCTCGGAAAAAAAAGCATCTATTAAATGCCCGATGAATTCCTCCTGCGAGAACCGTGGCGCGTGGTCGTAGATTCCCATTGAGCCCGGCTCGTTCGCGCCGCCGAAAACCCGCCGGGTAAGCTTTTTGTCAATGGACAAGGGCATAACCCCCTGCAACAGGACATGCCCGTGTTTGCGTAAAAGGGCCAGACCCAGGACCTTGTCCCCTTGCAGGCACAGTTCAACGGGCGAGGACCGCATGAAGCACACGGGCGAGAAGGCGGTGTTGTCCCCATGCATCTCGACATCCAGCCCGCATTTTCTCAAGGCAGATGCGAAGATCGACGAGACCTGCCTGCATGTCCCGATGATGCCGGAAAACGGCCGATTCGGGCGCAGAGATGCAGAACGTGATGTCGTCGACGTGAAGCACGGCCCCGCCGCCGGTGGGCCGCTTTACGACGGGGATGGAGAGGGTCGGGTCAAAGGGACTGAAAACTTTCTGGTGAAGCCTGCCGTGACGGCAGGTTCATCCCAGTTATAGATCCTTAAGATTCCCTGATGATCTCCTTCAAGAACGGACTGGAACAGGGCAAGGTCCCTTGCCATATTCAGTCGTGAGGGGCACCTTCCTTCGAGGATGAGGTGCCATTGGGTCATAACTCTTCGATAATGAAGAGCTGGTCGCCGTAGCCGACCCGCTCGCCATCCTGCTTGAGGATGGCGGCCACGGTCCCGTCAATGTGCGACTCGATCTCGTTCATGAGCTTCATGGCCTCGATCACGCAGAGCACCTGGTCTTTCTTGACCCGGTCTCCCACCTGGACAAAGGGCGGGCTTTCCGATGATGCGGACCGGTAAAAGGTGCCCACCAGCGGCGAGGTGATCGTGACTGTCGGTTTTTCCTTTGACGAAACGCTGGATGATTTCTCTGATTCCCTTGGTCTGGCTGAGCCTCTGTCCTGCTGAAGGCTGGTGCCCCGGACGATATGGATTCTGTCCGGAGTCCATTCAAGCTCCACCACGTCGGTGTTCTTGATCATCTCAATGAGCTCTTTGACCGTTTTTATGTTCATCTAGCTCACTCTCTCAATATATTCGTCAGTTCTGGTGTCTACCTTGACGATATCTCCTTCGTTGATGAAAAGGGGCACCTGGATTGTCTTGCCTGTTTCGAGCTTTGCAGGTTTCGACCCTCCTGATGCAGTGTTCCCGCGGACGCCGGGATCTGTTTCGGCCACGGCAAGCTCCATGAACATGGGCAGGTCGATGCCGATCGGTTTGTCGTTGTGAAAGAGGATCCCCACCTCTATGTTCTCCTTGAGATACCCCATGGCCTCCGAGATGTTGTCTTCCTTCAGGTTCATCTGATCATAGGTCCGGCTGTCCATGAACCAGTAGCCTGACTCATCCTGGTACAGGAATGACATGGTCTTTTCTTCGAGATTCGGCACATCCACTTTTTCGCCGGACCGGAAGGTCTTCTCCAGGGTGTTGCCGGAAATGAGACTCTTCATCTTGGTGCGCACAAACGCGCCGCCCTTGCCCGGTTTGACATGCTGGAAGTCCACGATGGTCAACGGTTCTCCGGCGATCTCGATCTTCAAGCCTTTGCGAAACTGTGCGGTTGAGTACTGCATGGTAAAGTCTCCTAATTTATTACTTTTATGGCATCTTTATCAAGCTTTGTAATCTGCTTGCAAGAATTATCTGTGATCAGGACCATATCTTCGATCCTCACCCCGAATTTTCCGGGCAGATATACGCCCGGCTCGATGGTGAACACCATGCCGTTCTCCAGGATATCCTTTGAGAGAGTAGGAGACCGTAGGCATCTCGTGTACCTCCATGCCCACCCCGTGGCCGAGGCCGTGGCCGAAGTATTGCGCAAGCCCGACCGATTCGAGATAGTCACGTGCAGCCTTGTCCGGCAGCGTTGCTTTGATGCCTTTGCTCACGGCGCTCATGGCCGATTCCTGGGCTTTTCTCACGTGGTTGTACACGTCCGTGAATTCTTTATCGGGTTTTCCCGTGTATACGGTGATGGTCTGGTCGGAGGCATATCCCTTGTAGGCTGCGCCGAAATCGAACACCACCGGTTCGTCTCACGGATAATCCTGTCCGAGGCTGCTCCGTGGGGCATAGCAGACCGGGGACCCGAGGCAACGATGGTCTCGAAGGACGGTCCGCTCGCCCCGAGCCGGCGCATTCCGCACTCAAGCTCGAAGGCAACATCAATTTCTTTCCGGCCGATGATGCCCGCAGCCAGCACCTCGTTTACCGCCTGCTCGGCGATACGGGACGCTTCGCTTATCAGGGCGACCTCTCCCGGATCTTTTATGCTTCTCAGGTATTTGAGCTGGCCGCCCATGGGCGTCATCTCGATTTCTTTGAACAGGTCCTTCATCTGGAGGAAGGAATCCAGATCGATGACATTGGATTCTATGCCAAGGGTTTTGACACCCTGGCCGGTCAGGTGTTCGTAGATCTCTTCCCACCTCTTTCTTAGCTCATGCACGCCCACGTTGGCTTCTTCCTTGGCCTGCAGCGTGTTGCGGGAGTCGACGAACAGGTCGGCGGATGAGTCGGTAAACACCGCGACCGCATCGGAACCCGTATACCCGCTTACATAGGTCACATTGGTCCGCGAGGAGAGGAGGATGGCGTCGAGCCCTTTAAGATATGTTCTCGCTTTAGCGAGCCTTTGATCCGAGTAATTCATGCAGTGCCTCTAATGCAAGGATATAGCCAAGGGTCCCGAGCCCTGAGATGGTTCCTATGGCGATGTCGGAGAACAGGTCCTTCTGCCTGAAGGGCTCTCTGGCAGATACGTTGCTGATGTGCACCTCTATGAACGGTATGTCCACGGCGAGCAGGGCATCGCGGATGGCCACCGACGTATGCGTATACCCCCCGGGATTGATGAGGATGCAGCTTATCCCGAGGCCGCGCGCGGAATGGATCTTATCTATGATGTCCCCCTCGTGGTTCGACTGGAATGCGGTGAGCTCCAGCCCGAGGGACTTGGCCTTCTCCCGGGCGGTCTGTTCGATATCGGAAAGGGAGGCCGTACCATAAATGACCTTTTCCCTTGTGCCCAGAAGGTTCAGGTTGGGTCCGTTGATCATCAGTACTTTCATTTTTCATCCTTTCCAGCCATCGTTCCAGGGTTTTGATCGACGTGCATGGTCTGGACCCGCTCGGCTTCTTTCCGAACATCGGGATCCGACGGCGATTCCTCCAGCAGGTTTACGAATATTTCGAGGGACTGAGCGAAGTGCCCCTGAGCCGCATAGACCTTTGCCAGCTCCAGCGAGGGCACGCTCACGAGCGGGGGCTGCTCACGGCCGGATTCCAGGATCTCAAGGGCTTCCTCATCATCCGTATAGAAGTGGGTATAGTGTTCGATGCAGGAGCGCGCCGACTCCATATCGCCCTTTTCTTTATGGATGAGAGCCATGTAGTAAAAGACCTGGGCAAGGTCCCTGACGGTATCTGAGAGCTTCAGAAATACCTTCATGGCATCCCGGTGCTTCCCGAGCTTATAGAGGGAGATCCCCAGCAGGAGCTGATCTTCAGGGCCGCTTGCTTTATCGGCAGACTCAATGATCTGAAGGAAATCGCCTCGCTCAAAGGCCTTTAGCATATCCATCAGCAAATCCTTTGTAAGCTTCCAATACTACGATTTCAGAAAGTTTTTGTACGCTAACATCCCCTATGGACGGTGTCAACACAAAGTGGATAGCCCTGCCCTCGCCCTTCTTGTCCATGGACATGGCCTCTGCCGCCTCCCGGGGGCTCGGCAGCCGTAAGGAAACAGGGATAATCCCTTCTCTGTCTATAACACTTCTGATACGGTCGAAATCGGGTCGGGAAGAATATCCCCCTGCTTAAGGAAAGCCATGCGGCAAACACCATGCCCAGTGCTACGGCCTCTCCATGGAGAATGGTATAGCCGTGCTCTTCTCGACCGCATGGCCCAGGGTATGGCCGAAATTGAGGATTCTCCTTAAGCCCCCTTCCCTCTCATCTTCGCTTACGACCCGGGCCTTGTCCCGGGCGCACATGCGCACGATCTTTTCATAATCGATGGCAGCCCTGTTTTCGATGTATTCGAAGAGGGTGCTGTCCATGATGATGCCGTACTTGATCACCTCTGCCATGGCGCTTTTTATCTGGGCATATCCAGGGTGGCGAGGAAATCCATGTCGCACAGGACGAAGAGCGGCTGAAGGAAAGAGCCGATGAGATTTTTGCCGAATTCGTTGTTGATGCCGGTCTTGCCGCCGATGCTGGAATCGATCTGGGACAGCAGTGTCGTGGCAGCCTGGATGACCGGGATTCCCCGCATGTAGATGCTCGCCGCAAAGCCGGCAAGATCGCCGGTCACCCCTCCTGCCGATTGCCAGGCACACCCACTGGCGGTTCACCCGGCGGGAGAACATCTCCTCGAGAACCTTATTCAGGAAGGCGGAGGACTTCGATTCCTCTCCGGACGGAACAGTCATCATGAAATGCGGCTGTATGCCGAGGCGCCTTTCGATGAGCCCTCCGTGATGTTTCACGACATTTTCATCCACAAGGACAAACAGGCCTTCGGGAGCAGTGTGGCGCTTATCAGGGACCGGATATCCCTGAAAATGCCTTTCCCGATATAGACCGGATAAGGGCTGTCCGGCAGGATGACCCCGGTGGGCTGCACATACCCTGAAACGGCTGCGAAGATCTCGCCCGGCAATCTGCTCTACGGTCTTCGTATCGGTGTCGACGATGAGGTCCGCATCGCCGTACGCATCCTTCCTCGATTCGAAAGAGGCGCGGGAGTCACTGTTCCACAAAGGCCTGCTCTGATCGTCGGGGATGCGATTCATGATGGTCTCGAAGGATGGCTCTGAGGTGCACGATGAGCGCCGAGGCCTTCATAATCTTCCGGTTGGCAGGATTGACCGGCAGTCCCCCGCCTGTGGCGATCACGCCCGGCTTGCCCGCGGCGCGATATCGAGCAGGGCCTTGCGCTCCAGGAACCGGAAGGCCTCCTCGCCTGCACAGCGGAAGATATCGGGTATGGAGGTTCCGGCGTTTTTGCTGATCACGGCATCCAGATCCGATGAAAGGCATTCCAGGAGCGTAGCCAGCCTCGCCCCCACGGTCGATTTGCCGGAGCCCATGAATCCGGTGAGAAAGATCATAGGGCCTCCCAGCCTTCCGGTGATTTTCAAAGGCCTGCTTCAGCGAGCCCATGTCCGGAAGGCCGAAGCTCTGCAAGGATCGCTTCTGAGACCGCGATGATCAGCCATTGCCTCCCCCACGACCGAGGCGGCAGGCACGGCGCAATAGTCCGAGCGCTCATACTGGGCCTGTGCAGGTGAGCCGTCCCGGATGTCGACCGATTTGCAGGCCCTTGCTCAAGGTGGGGATGGGCTTCATGGTGCAGCGCACCTCGATGGGCTCACCATTCGATATGCCTCCTTCCATGCCGCCCGCATTGTTTGAAGTTCTCGTCTTGGGCGTACCGGGGAGGATCTCGTCATGGAGCTTCGAGCCGGGAATCTCTGCGCATTCGACTCCCTTGCCGATCTGCACCGCCTTGATGCCGGGGATGGACATGAGATGCGCGGCTACCAGAGTATCGAGGCGCTGGTCCCACTGGGTGTACGACCCGATGCCTGCAGGCAGCCCCGTAAGCACGACCTTGAATTCGCCGCCGATGGTGTCGCCGCTGCTCTTTGACCTCGTCGATCTGCTTTCTCCATGGCCTCGGTCGCTTCCGGATCAGGGCAGAACACGCTCGAAGCATCCTTGAAGCCCGGTCGAAAGGGCCTTCATAATGGGCCCGGCCGATGCGCAGTACCCAGGAGCAGACTTCGATGCCGAGAGCGGCAAGCAGAGACCTGAGCAGACCCCCTGCCGCGACCCTGCCTGCGGTTTCCCGAGCGCTGGAGCGCTCGAGGACGTTCCTGAGATCGGTATGCCCGAACCGTACGGCCCCTGCCAGGTCGGCATGGCCCGGCCTCGGGGTATAGAGCTCTTTCCCCGGCTCGATATTCCAGGGGTCCATGTATCTCGTTCCAGTTTCTCAAAGTCCCTGTTCCACACCGCGAGCATGACCGGAGCTGCCGAGCGTAATTCCTCCCCTGATGCCGGAGAGCACGTCCACGGTGTCCTTCTCGATCGTCATCCTGCCGCCCCTGCCGTAGCCCTTCTGGCGGCGGGCAAGGTCGGCATCGATAGTATCCCTGTCCACCTGCAATCCTGCAGGGATGCCGTCGAGAAAGGCGAATACTCCCCTGCCATGGGACTCTCCGGCGGTATAAAATGTGAGCATCCGACCTCCTTTAAGAAATCAATGGGATCGGATTATCATGGAAAGGCTGCCTTTTTGTCAACATGTGAGAAATATGGGCATGGAAATCAGGGGATGAAGAGTACATCCCCTGATTCCGTTTGGGCAAAGCTTGAATCTAGAAGCTCAGCTGGATGGAACCGCGGTATGTCCTTCCGGCTACCGGGTACCAGAAGGTTCCCCATTCGGATTTGTCTTCGAATTCGACCGAGGTATCGTTGAACAGGTTGTTTACCTTGAAGGCTATGGCTGCATGTTTGGACACTTCCAGGGAAACACCGGTGTCGAGGATGTTTCTGTCCCCGGTCTTTTCCGTGTTGGCATCGTCCTTATAGACTCCCTCTCTGAACTGGTAGGCCAGGAAGATATCAGTATGCCTGCCCGAAATGACCGGGAGATAATCACTTCTAAGGCTAAAAACCTGCCTTGGTTTGAGTCTGATGGTCTTGCTTTCGAACTCGCCGCCGGCGTACCTGAACTGGTTGAATACGTAATTAGCCGAGAGCTTGACGGATTCTATGGGCTTTATCCAGGTAAAGACCTCGATCCCTGCGGCACGGGCTTTGTCGACATTGGTGTAGGTGAACGTATTGGGCGCCGGGAAGGCCATTTTGATCAAATCCTCGTACCTGGTGACAAAGTAGCTTGCGCCCATGCCGAACGTTGTGTATTCAACCACCGGCCCAAAATCGAAACTCAACGATTTCTCGGGCTTAAGATCAGTATTTGATATGAAGGTATACCAGGACGACGGGGTATAGAGATGGCCCATGGTAGGCTCATGGTATCCGGTACCGACGTTTGCCTGGAGATTGAAGTGGGGCATGACCCTCCAGAGGGCACCGCTGTGGTATGTCCATTGCCCGTCAAAAGCAGAGCTCCGGTCGCGCCTTGCGGTAAGAGAGAGAAGGACCGGATCGAGGTCCAGGACAGAGCTTATGATTGCTGAGGCTGTCGATCGGGAGTGAATGCCGTAATCGTCGCTTGCTATCCGTTCCCTCCGCAGGGCAATGCCGGGCCGCACATCCAGGATCCCTATTTTTCTGACATATGTCATGTCTGCATAATCGCTCGTCAGCTTGGACCAGACGTCTCCTGAAAAGAATGTCAGGTTGTGGACGCGGTTATGCAGCCTGGAGGCTTTGATCTCGATGGCCTGATCAGGGCCGAAGCTTCTGGCTGTGCTGAGTGCAAACAGGTACTGATGCGTATCCACCTCATCGGTCGGCGTGAGCATCCCTATGCTTCCTTCACTTCCGGGAGAACCGAGAAGCTGCTCGGACATGCTTCCTGAAAGTGTCGTATCCCATCCGCCGAGGTCCAGCAGGAGTTTCGTGAGGAGCGAGGTCGTATCGGAATCGTTGTTTTCTCTCCGGGCTTCTGTGCCGTCTTCTTTCTCGTAGAGGTAATCGTTTTCCGCCCAGCTCCGGATAATATCGAGCATGAAGCCCTGGCCTCCTCCTTCTGCATTTAAGAGGAGATTATAGAGGTTGTACCCATAGCTGCCCTGGGATGAGGTAAGCTCAACCGAATTGCTCAAACTCGGCTTCCTGGTGACGATATTGATCACCCCTCCCATGGCCGAAGGTCCGTACACGGCAGAGTTGCTTCCTTTGATGATCTCTATCTGTTCGATCTCCGGTATTGCATACAGGGAAAGGTCCACGATATCCCCCAACGAAGAGGAGAGCGGTATTCCATCGAGCATGACCAGTGTCTGCTGGAAATTCGAACCGCGCAGCGACACCGGCACCGGGATTGTCCCCCCGTAGTCCGGCAGGTCGACATCAACGGACAACCGCAATGCGCCAAGGGTATCGGTGAGGCCATATGCGAGCGGTCGGATTTTTACATCCTCGGTAAACGATGTAGGAGCCTTGTCACTCACGGTCTCTAATGAAGAGTCTTCAAAATTCGCGGCGGTGATGACTATTTCCTCTGACCATGCGGACGGGATGAGGGAAAAGAGACAGGAAACCAAAACGGGGAACAGCGTAATGCATCGGTAATACATTGGACACCTCCATGGTATATTCCCTTGGAGTCTCCATCCAGGCCCGCGGATGTAGTCCTTTACTTGCGGATAGGTCTTCTGGCTCACGGATCATCCAGATGCCCTTACCTTCCCGCTCGCGCAGTGGTCGTTCTTGCGAGCATCTGTCACCGTTCACAGCGGCGGCCCCGTCCCGGAATCTCACCGGGTTCCCTTGAATCCGCAGCAGGGTTATCCTCTCGTAGCAAAGCAGGGTTACTCTGTCAATGAAAAGCTCTTGAAAATACTTCTCTTGCCTGCAGAACGGGGGTTCTTTCAGATAAGAAATGTTACTATAAAAAGAAACAATAATTTCAATAGGCCATTTTCTCCTTGAAAAGCGCAAGGATCTTTGCCATATATACTTTTAAGATGAATAGAAACGCTGACAGGTATTTTGGTTATTATTACTTCTGGTTTATCAGGGGAGGACCGCCTGTGGGCTGATCTGTTCAATAAAACTGAACACAAAGGCCGTGGGTGGTTCTTCCTCCCACGGCCTTTTTTATTCTGGGCCAAGGGAGCATCGGCGGCCGTCATACTTCATGGAGGTAGAAATGATCATATCGATGAAAAAGGGAGCAACACAGGAGCAGATGAGCCATGTCAGGGAGCTCATCGAGGGATTCGGGTACAGGGTTCACGAGAGCAAGGGATCCGAGAGGGTATTGTACGGGGCGATCGGAGACGAGCGGGGCAAGGAGCGGCTTACCTGTCTTGAGGCACAGCCCGGAGTAGAAAAGGTTATCCCTATTCTTGCACCATATAAACTTGCTTCGCGGGAGACGAAACCCGACTCGACCGTCGTTGACCTCGGGCTCGGAGTCACGATCGGAGGCAGAAAGCTCACGGTCATAGCAGGGCCCTGCGCAGTGGAAAATGAAGAGCAGATCATGGAGGTTGCATCCGCCCTGAAGGAATCCGGCGCGCACATGCTCCGCGGCGGGGCCTTCAAGCCAAGGACCTCCCCGTATGCGTTCCAGGGCCTGAAAAGCGACGGCCTCATCCTGCTCGCAAAGGCGCGTGAGAAATACGGCCTGCCGGTTATTACCGAGGTCATGGACATCGCCAGCATAGAGCTGATCCTCGAATATGCCGACTGCCTTCAGGTGGGAGCCAGGAACATCCAGAACTTCCAGCTGCTCAAAGAAGTGGGAAAGACAAAGAAGCCCGTACTCCTCAAACGGGGCATGTCGACAAACATCGAGGAGTTTCTCATGTCTGCCGAGTATGTCCTCTCAGGCGGGAACAGCCAGGTCATCCTCTGCGAGCGGGGGATCAGGACCTTTGAAACCGCTACGCGTAACACCCTGGACCTCTCCGCCGTGCCCGTGCTCAAGGAGAGGACCCACCTCCCGGTGATTGTGGATCCATCCCACGGAACCGGCCATGCACGGTATGTGGAGCGGATGGCCTACGCGGCAATAGCAGCGGGTGCGGACGGGATCATGATCGAAGTCCATCCCAGACCGGAGCAGGCGCTCTCGGACGGTCCCCAGTCGCTCCGCCCGAAAGAGTTCAAGGCCGTGATGGAAGGGATCAGGCGCATCGCGAGCGCAGTGGACAGGGATATCTAAGGCCCCTTGCTTTTTTCCCGGTGAGATACTAGAATAAATTCATGGGATATTTTCAGCCTGGACAGAGAGGGCTGCTCATGAGAAGCACTGCCCTGGCCGAGCATATCGTTTCCAAGGAAACGAGCTGGAAATGTGGCGACTGCTACGACGTGAAAACCCTCGTGGAAACCGAGGATCACGAGAGGCAGGAAGGTGTTTTTGCCAAACTCATGAGGCTCGAGCCGGATACCCCGGGAAGGCAGCCCCTGTACCGGATATGTCTCCAGGATATCCGGATATTCGAATTCATACAGGAGAGAAGGGAGATCGACATGTTCTCCCTCCTCACCTTTATCATGACGCATGAGCTCCTCCATATTCACAGGTTTTCTACCGGCAAGGCCGACTTTTTCGAAGCCCCCCGGGAAGATGAGGAGGTTCATGTGGATAACCTCACGAGGCTTTTCATGGCAAAAAATCCTGTTACCGGGTTGAAAAACGTGCTGACTCTGCTTGACAAGGTGGAAGCGGCACCCCTATATAGCTTCACGATGTTTATAGAGCATGGGAGGTATTACATTGCCTATTTATGAGTATAAGTGTTCCAGGTGCAAAAATCAGTTCGAAGCCATGCAGAAGTTCAGCGATGCCCCTCTTCTCCAGTGTCCCGGATGCGGCGGGTCCGTGAAGAAACTCATGTCGCGTTCATCTTTCCATCTGAAAGGTTCCGGCTGGTATCTCACGGATTATGCCAAGAAGGGCAGTCCTTCTGAGTCGAAGGCAGAGTCCGAAACGTCTTCTCCTGTCTCGACCGATAAGCCCGGCTCTTCATCAGATTCGGATTAACAGGTAGAGGCGAACGTGGGACTTACCCATCTTGATGAGCAGGGCCGGGTATCCATGGTGGATGTCGGCGCCAAGGACGTAACCACAAGAATCGCCCGTGCCCGCGGGCTCATCTCCATGAACCGGGATACATACCAGGCTGTCATGGAAGACCGTATCAAGAAGGGAAATGTCCTTGCAACTGCAAAGATCGCTGCGATCATGGCAGCAAAGAACACCTCGAACACCATCCCTCTGTGTCATCCCCTTCCCATCGACCACATTGTGGTAGATTTCCTTCCCCATGAGGAATCATCAACCATCGAGGTTCAGACAGAAGTCAGGGTGACCGGCAAAACCGGTGTGGAAATGGAAGCCCTCCACGCCGCAAGCATCGCATTGCTCACCATTTACGACATGTGCAAGGCCATGGACAGGTCCATGGTGATCGACGGCATCTGCCTCGTCGAAAAATCAGGCGGCAAGAGCGGGCACTACGTACGGCCTTAAAGCAGTTTCCGGCAAAGGTTCTTTCTCTGGGAAATTCTTATCCCAAACGCCAAAGTAATAATGTATTCCATAACTTGATCTTACAAGCAGAGAATAAAAAATACAATCAGAACTAACAGCAGCCCTTTTTATTCAAAACAGGGCAACCACCGATAACCTCACAAAATATGTACTTTCTAAGAGATGAGATATAATCGTTACTCCCGTCATAATGCTAAAAAATCATACATTTTATCTGAGGCACTTTTAACAATCCTGCACCCTTGTCAGAGAAATGACAGTTAGGTGCCTGCAAGAGGTATTCTCACCTCGATCTTATGTTCCTGGTGGTCGTCGACAAGGGGTATCGCCTTGTCCTGTTGATCGAGTCCATCCACTGCCACATTCATCTCACCGGGTACATCATGTGTTTGCCGGATGGTGATGTGATAGACCGTCTCCCGATACCGGTAAAGGACCTTGAATGTCTCCCAACCCTTCACGGGGAGGCACGGGGCAAAACGCAGTTTGTCCCCGTCAAGCTTCAGCCCCAGGAGCGATTCCACGATCAGCCGGTACATCCACGCAGCCGAACCCGTGTACCATGTCCAGCCACCGCGGCCGGTATGCGGGGAAAGTGCATAGACATCGGCAGCAACAACATATGGTTCGACTTTATAAGTGCTGACCTCGTCGGCGGACCCGGCATGATGTATGGGATTGATCATGGCAAGCAGTTCCCAGGCACGAGCGCCATCGCCCAACGCGGCGAATGCCATGGTCGCCCAGATTGCCCCATGCGTGTACTGCCCGCCGTTTTCTCTCACACCCGGGACGTATCCTTTTATGTAACCCGGATCCAATTCCGACTTGTCGAAGGGCGGGTCCAGAAGCCGGATCAGGGAATGCTCCCTGTCAACGAGCTGCTTATCAAGAGCATCCATGGCCATGCGTGAGCGCCTTGCATCTCCTGCCCCGGAGAGAACGGACCAGCTTTGCACAATGGAATCGATGGAGCATTCGGGGTTGCCCGCCGACCCCAGCGGCGTCCCGTTGTCAAAGTAAGCACGGCGGTACCACTCTCCGTCCCAGCCGTTCTGATCGATATTCCAGCGCAATTGAGCCGCCTCCTGAAGGCAGTGCTCGGCAAAGGACAGATCACCCCGCTTGCGGGCAACCTCAGCAAACTGCATAAGCACATCATACAGGAAAAAAGCCAGCCAGACACTTTCCCCTTTGCCGTGTTCGCCCACGAGGTTCATCCCGTCATTCCAGTCACCCGAACCCATGAGCGGCAGGCCGTGCTCACCGAAATTGAGACCTTTGACAATGGCCCGGACACAGTGTTCGTACAGACCGGCCGCTTCTTCAGACCGGACGGGCAGATCGTAATAAGAATCCTCGTCCGTGTTTACCGGACGGCCTTCAAGGAAACTGATGGGTTCATCCAGCACGCCGGTATCGCCGGTGCTCAGAACGTAGCGGCAGGCAGCCATAACGAGCCAGAGAAAATCGTCCGAACAATGTGTGCGCACGCCCCGGCCGAACGGAGGATGCCACCAGTGCTGGACATCTCCCTCTTTGAACTGGCGGGCCGCGCAATGAAGGAGATGCTCGCGCATGAGGTGCGGCTTCGTGTGGATGAGTGCCATCACGTCCTGCAGCTGGTCGCGGAAACCGAATGCGCCGCCGGACTGGTAATAACCGCTCCGTGCCCAGAGGCGGCAGGAAAGCGTCTGGTACATGAGCCAGCCGTTGGCCATGATGTTCACCGCCATGTCAGGGGTTTCCACCTGTATTGCCCCGAGCGTGTGGTTCCAGTACTGCCAGAGAGTTTCAAGCTCGCCGCGTGCCGCTAAAGAACCACGGAAGCGATGAACCAGATTGACAGCGTCATCGGCATCCCGCCCTGCACCGAGCCTGAAGATGATCTCTCGCTCCTGGCCGTCTGCGAGCTCGAAGGGGACCTGGATAGCGGCGCAGGGATCGTAAGCAGCCCCTACTCTGTTGGAAAGCCGCGACCGCTTCATTGCAGCCGGATTTCGTAGCGTGCCGCCACGCCCGATAAACTCAGTTCGATCGCCGCTAACGGTCCGGGTCAGAGTCATCCACATCGAAGAAGGCGATCCGGCCGGAGAACTCAGTGCTGTAAGGGTTCCGAGCAAACAGGGCGCCGCTGGTCGGGTCGATCCCGGTAATCACATGCATGGCCGATTTCGGCCGCAGGTCTCCGAGCACCCATTCGACGTAACCCGTCACAGAGAGCTTCCGGCTTCGGCCCGACTCGTTCCGCACTCTGAGTACGGTGAACTTGACCGGTGCGTCCTTTGCCACGTAAACCCACACCTCTGAGCGGATGCCGCGTTCCGTATGCTCGAAGACGCTGTAACCGAACCCGTGCCGGGTGACGTAAGGCGTGGCTCCCTGGCTGGGCAGCGGCATGGGCGACCAGAAGTGGCCGCGCTCTTCATCACGGAGGTAAAACGCTTCTCCGCTTGAATCGCCCACAGGATCGTTGTTCCACGGAGTGAGGCGGAACTCATGGGCGTTTTCGCTCCAGGTGTAGGCAATCCCGCTCTCCGAGATGACGGTCCCGAAGTTCGGATTCGCCAGGACATTCACCCATGGCGACGGTGTCAACTGATCCTGCGCTGTCGTAATTACGTACTCTTTCCCGTCAGGGGTGAATCCTCCGATCCCGTTGAAAAAGTCCAGGTCAAGGCGAGGTAACGCCACAACAGACTTTGGTTCGGGGCGGTGTGTCCGGGTCGGATTGAGTTGCGGCAAGGCTGCTTCGGCAACGACTCGCCGGTAGAGCTGTTCCGCCAGGGCGCCTTTGCTGTCACTGATGATGGCTCGGGCGACTGTCTGGAAGAGGATGCGGTCTTCGCTCGATATCTGCTCGGCGAGCCTTACAAAGATGCCTCCCGGCCGATCCGTCACGTTGACTTCGATGCCTGCGGCAATGAGCCCCATGATCTGGTCTTGCAGAAGTTGCCGGTAACCGGCGTGATCTTCGTTCCAGATCACCAGGTCCACGGTCAGTCCCTTTAAGCGCCAGTAAGCGTGGGCCTGGACGAGCTGGCGCACCAGTTCGATATTGGATGGATCTTTGATCTGCAGCAGCACAATGGGCAGATCGCCTGAAATGGCATAGCCCCAGAGGCCGGATTGCCCGCGATTGTTTTTGATGAGGAGGCTCGGGTCGGCGCGCAGTGACGAATTGGCATAGATGACGGAGCCGGCAAGGCGTCCATAGAGTTGTGCGTCGGCCTCCGTGATATTGAGCTGTTGCAGGATCACCTGAGAGTGCGTCCACGCCAGATCGAAAACGCGATCCGCAAGGCGCCGGTCCTGGTATTTTTCCGACAAGGCTCAATGCTGTGTCCCTTGTTTCACCTGACGCCGGTGACCATATCGATCGTTGCCGATTTTCCCGGATCGAGCATGATCCGGTGCCGGATCGCGACAATCGGATCGAGCACGGAGCCGTCGCTGCCCGAGAGCACAGCGGATTTCCTCATTGCCTCGAGGAGAGGCAAGGCTGTTTCCCCGGCCGATGAACCGCATGCGGTCGGTCTCATAGGAAACTTCTCCGGTGTGCGCCCCGTGCACGGCCATCAGGTGAAGCATCCACGGCTACGGGCTCACCCTTGGAGCGGGGCCGGCGGGTACAGAGGATCGCCCGTTGCGGGCGGAGGATCTCGGTCTGGACAAAGAGGTTGCTGAACGCCGGATGCAACGCATCACCGGCAGGCGGTGCGAGAACGACTTCCGCATAACTCGTCACCTCGATCTCTCTGTGCCTGCGGGAACGGTTGGTGATGCGGATTCGGCGCAGCTCGATATCATCCTCCGGGCGAGACGGCGATCTCGGTATGCATGTCGATATCATTGTCGCGGCGGCGGAACTCTGCACGGCCCTCTGAAAAAATCACCTCATAGAGCTTCGGCTGTTTCAGAGTCGGCTGAAAGGTATTTGACCAGAACTCACGAGCTTTCCACTGTCGCGGATGTAACAGAATGCTCCCCAGTTATCGCTGGTAGTGTCTTCGCGCCATCGGGTGACGGCGATGTCTTTCCAGCGGCTGTAGCCGCCTCCCGAATTCGTGACCATAACGTGGTATCTGCGGTTCGATAACAACTGAACTTCAGGAACCGGTGTGTCCGGGCTGCTGAAGACACGTACCGGAGTCTCCAGGCCGACGGGAATCGTGCGTAAATCGGAGAGCTCTGTGGTGTGCGAATAGAACGCCGTTGCCTTGGGAACACGCTCCTGAAGCAGCAAGCGTTGTCGCCTGGAAAAGCGGATCAGACTCGAATCGTTGCTGCATCGGACGGTCCAGAAGGGTATAGGCCAGGGCCAGGAGGCTCATGCCCTGGTGATGGGACATGAAGGACCGGACCACGGCGTTAGCTTGCCCGCGCGTCTGACGTGAAGGCGTGTAGTCGATTGCTTCGAAAAGGCCGAATCTTCCCGCAAACCCCTCTTTGACGAGCCGCTGCAGATTCAGGCATGCCGCCTCAGGCGCCACCATCAGCGCCAGCGCCGAGGCGTACGGTGCAATGACAAGCTCCTCGGCCAATCCGCGTTTGAGCCCCAGGCCGGGTACGCCGAATGCCCGGTACTGGTAGTTCAGATGAACGTCGACCATGTTGTATCCGGATTCCGAAATACCCCACGGGACCCCGCGGTGCATCCCATACTCGATCTGCCTCTCCACAGCCGCCTTGTAGGTCCGGTCGAGCAGGGTATTTTCGTAGGTCGGCATTACCAGGAGCGGCATGAGGTACTCGAACATCGAGCCGTCCCAGGAGAGAAGAACCGGATCTCCGCCGGCATTTGTGAGAAGGCGTCCCAGGGCGAACCAGGACTCCTGGGGCAGTTGTCCCTGGGCAATGGCCACGAAACATGACAGTCGCGCCTCCGAAGCCAGCAGGTCGTAGAAACTCGAATCCCGCCGGTCCTCCCCGACATTGTACCCGATCGAGAGCAGATGACGCGCCTTGTCGTACAGGAAGCCATACTCCATGTCCGCCAGTTCGTTTAATTGCCGGGCAAGGGTGGCGATGGCTGCTATTCTCTCCCGGGCGCGCCGGCTTGCTTCACTGATGAGATCCCGAAGCTTAACAAGCCACTCGATCTCCTCGGGTGCCGCGTGCGCCTGCTTGTTGATGGCTGATTGCCGGCAGCAGCTCCTTATCGAGCCTTGCCAGTTCGGAGAGCGTTGGGATATCTCCGATGACCTTGAAATCACCGAGCCTGTCCGGGAACGGCAGGAAGCGCTGTCCACGGGGCGAGAAAGGTCAGCTCATCCAACGCGCTGCGGCATTGCCGGGCCATGGCCGATGCCCACCACTTCGCTTCGCTCTCAGGCTCTCACCCAGGGAGCGGACCAGATCCTCGGCGGACGTCGTCAGCCTCTCGATGCAAGCCGTACCGCTGGAGCGTAGTCGGCCGGGAGAGGGTTGCGGAGGCCAGATCATTCTGAAACCCTGTGAGCGCTTCTGTTGCGTCTTCCCCTGCAGCCTCCATGAAGACCCCGAGTATGTCGCTCAACCCCTCAAACAACCGCGGACTCACTATTTTGTGATCGGGAAGCGCGAGCAGGCCTGAGCGCAATATCAGCAGGTGAGCCCCGAGATTCCCGCTGTCCACCGACGAGATGTACAGAGGCGGCAGCGGCTTCAGGGACTGCGTGTCATACCAGTTGTAGAAGTGGCCCTGGTAGCGTTCCAAGGCTTCCATCGTCCGGATTGCGTTCGCTGTGCGCTCGAGGACTTGTCCGGCAGGGTATATAGCCGAAGTCGTATGCGGACAGGTTTGCAAGAAGTGAAAGGCCCATGTTGGTCGGCGATGTGCGATGTGCAACCGGAGCAGGACGATTCTCCTGATAACTGTCAGGCGGCAGCCAATTATCCTCCGGGCCGACGAATGTTTCGAAAAATGCCCAGGTCTTTCGGGAGATCTTCCGGAGAAAGATGGTCTGATCGGCGCTCAGAATATGCTTCCGGGCGGGCGAACGGCCTGCTGATCCACCACGCGACAGCCGGCGAGGCAAACCAGAGGCCCAGTATGGGCCAGGCATAAACCAATGATGCCGGACTCGAAAAAGCGAGCTGGATAATTGCGGCAAAGGCAATACAGGGGGCGAACCACATGGTCCGGAACGAGCCGAGAAGGTTCGTGCGTCTATCCGGATTGCCCGAAGGATTCCATTCGAGCAGCCGTCTTCGGGCGATCAGCAACCGCCATGTAGTGCGTAAAATCGCATCCAGACTGAAGAACGCCTCATAGGGAAGGCAGGCGAGAGTGAATGCCGCCTGGGCGAAGTTCCGGCCGGCCGAGCGTATCTGAGGCTGAGAGATGCTGGCCCAGCAGCACATCCCTCGGCTTCCGGAACAGTTCAAGAACCGATGCAAGCACGGGCTGAACCATGAGGATCCCGATCACCGCCAAGGTCCAGAGCCAGGCCGGTGACAGGACGGTCCAGGAAAGCAGCAACAGCAGGGTCAATGCCGGAGGCACGAGACTGCGGCGCAGGTTGTCAAAGATCTTCCATTGGGACAGCCCCGAGAGCGGATTCTTTTCGCGATGCCCGCCGAGAACCGGAACACGGGACAACAGCCAGCGCGAAATCTGCCAATCCCCCCGGATCCACCGATACCGGCGATTCACGTCCGCGCTGTAGCGGGATGGATATTCCTCGTAGAGCAGTACATCGGAGAGCAGCCCGGAGCGGGCATAGCACCCTTCCACAAGGTCGTGGCTGAGGATTTTGTTCTCGGGAAAGCGCCCATGAACGGCCAGCTCAAATGCATCGACATCATAGATTCCCTTGCCGATGAACGAACCCTCACCGAATACATCCTGATAAATATCGGATACGACGCGGGTATACGGATCAATGCCCGGATCGCTTCCATACAGCCTGGCATACCACGATCGGTTCGTGCCCGGCAGGCTCACGGCCACGCGCGGCTGCAGGATGCCGTACCCTTCACTAACCCGCCGCATTTTTTCGTCATAGAGCGCTCGATTCAGCGGATGAGCCATGGCTGCCACAAACTGCCGCGCCGAGTCGCGCGGGAGCATGGTATCCGTGTCCAGGGTGATCACATACTTGACGTCCGATAACAGGGCCGTATTCCCGACAATGAAGCGAGAAGTGATCCTTTGAACCGCCGCGCAGAAGCGAATTCAAATCCGCAAGCTTCCCCCGCTTACGCTCGTAGCCCATCCAGATCCGCTCCTGCGGGTTCCAGAGGCGCGGCCGATGGAAAAGGAAGAACATGTCGCCATGAGCATCCCGGTACTTTTCATTGAGCTCTTCGATCCTTTTCCGGGCAAGCTGCACCAGCGGCTCGTCCTCGGGCAGCGTTTCCTCGCGGGCGTCGGCAAAATCAGTCAGCAGGCCGAAGTGCAGGTTATCGTCACGATTTGCCAGGAACCGGACTTCGAGCGCCTCGACCAGATTCTCAATGTTCTGAGCGCTTCGTAAGCATGGTCGGTATCACCACCAGGGTGTGGAATTCCGGAGGAATTCCTTCGGAGAAGTCCATGCGCGGCAGCGGATGCGGCGTCACCAGCAATGTCGCCAGCCAGTTCACCAGTGCGACAGCAAGATGGCTGGTGCACAAAACCAGGAGGATACCGATCAGCGTGAGGAGCCGGCCATGAATCCCATCGGCATGAGCCTTTGCCAGCAGGCTTGCGGTAAAGATCGCTGTTATCAGGGTGATCGAGCCTAGATAGAGGAGCAAAGGAAATCGGCTGCACGTTCTTCGAAACGTGTCGGCAGTGGATATGCGCATATCAGCCATTCGTTCGAGCTGCGGCAGGCCCTTGTCGATCAGGTAAAACCCGACATGGGCCGATCGATCGCGTCGCCGTTACTGTCAGCGCCATCGTGTGCCAGCCGGATCGCATGCCGTGCCACCTCTTCTTCGGATAGCAGGCTGTTTTTCGCTATCTTCTCAACTACGTGGCGGTATCGATCACGGGTGGCAAAATCCATCCTGGGTAGACCCCGGAAGGATCCTCCCGCAGTATCTGCTCGACAAAGCTCCTCGTTTCGACGAACTCCTGCCAGTCAATCGCGCCTAAGAGCCGGAGACTGCCGATACTGTTGCTGATGGAGACCTGGTCCGCGGCCTGTTGCTGGGTCTCCGACTGGACCAGCTGCTCGATGGTCAGGCCGGACTCAAAGAGCCACTGCTCGATCCAGGTGAGCGGCAACGCCAGAGCATGGCCCTGGCCCTGCAGCCGGCGCGTAAGTTCTGCAACAAATGAGCTCGACAGGGGCGGGTTTGAACGCGCCATGTCCGCGATCACCATGATCAGGCTCTTGGGGTCCTTCTCGGCAACCTCCGTCATCTGGTCCGCCCATGAGTCGGCCAGGTTCCGATCGAGTCTGTCAGCGGCGATCCGGGCCCCGACCCGCCGGAGATTCTCGATCAGTGCCAGGCGCAGCATGATTGGTATTGCCCACAATTCGCCCAACTTCAGCGCTGTGACCTGCTGATAGGCTGCAATGAAACTGCTCAGGCTTCCCTCATCCACCCGTCCATCGCCGTGCGAGATCGTCTCCAGGGCGATGTCGTACACGCGCGGAAGCCCGGCCGATGGGCCGCTCAACAAGCGGGGCAGTTCCCTGCTGTAACCCTTGGGCAAGTGTTTTTTGGCTGTGCGGATCTGCTCTTTTATCAGGTAGAAATTATCAAGCAGCCATTCCCCGGCCGGAGCAATCCGGCGGTTCGCCTTGACGGCCGAAGTCAGCAGACTGCAGGTTTCAACCAGGACGTCTTCATTATCGGTCAGTCTTGCCAGAAGCTTTTCCGGAGACGCGTTTCTTCGTCACCTTATGCGAGTCCGCCAGTTCCTTTCCATGCTGCCTCATCTGGTCGCGGCTGAGCAGTTCCGCCCGCAGCGGCGGCTCGACAGGAGGGTGTTTTTTTACGAATATATCTTTGAGGAGTGACCTTAATGAAAGCAGGGACTTGTGAATCGTAGTCTTGGCAACATTCACTCTTGAGGTCTCCTTCTGACCTACCTCATGGTTATGGCGGGATTCATTTTTGGAAAAGATCAGCCTATCTTAACTATACCCACAGGTCCAGTATAATCGGTTCTATTGTGTGCAATCCGAGGTTAAGATGGATTATTCCTGAAAGATATGGTATTTCTTTTTTATTGGAATGATTTAGCATTGATGACCCCCCCTCCAGAAACCTCATGAAGGTCGCATTGTGTTAATCATAATTATTAGATCCAGAAAAGCTCTCATCCATTACAGATTATCTGTACACATACTTCTGCTTCCTGTCATATGCCGGCAAATCTCTGTCGCGCTCTTGCCTGATGTAGACACCACAGGTATCCTGTACGTCATAAGAGGCAAGAGAAAAAGATATGGGAGGCAATATGAAAAAGTCTTTTTTGGGGACAATCCTTTTAGTATTAACAACTGTTGTTCCTATTCGAGCAATGGCAGAAGTAGATATCGTCCTTTGGAATTTCTCTGCCGCCACTCATCGTATTTGAGGCACCTCCCGATGTGATAGTGGTGCCTGATACAAACGACGTGTACGTTGTTCCTGATATAGATGTAGAGATATTTTTCTGGAATGGCTGGTGGTGGCGTCCATGT
>CAVVYZ010000027.1:0-14345 GCA_963752595.1 uncultured delta proteobacterium | reverse complement strand
AGTCCGATTAAACCCTGATTTTCCCCCGGCTCACTATAATCTCGGAACCGCTTTGAAGCATGAGAAGAACTACATTGATGCAGTCAAACACCTTCAGAAATCATTGCAATTGATGCCGGACAATGCGGATGCGCTGAACAATCTTGGGGTCACTCTGCTGGATATTGGCGAATATGATGACGCAGTGCTGTGCCTCCGCCAGGCATCGGCTTTACAACCGGAATCGGCGGAAATGGTATATAACCTGGGCCAAGGGCTCGATAAGCAGAGGAAGATAGGCGAGGCCATCTCCTGCTACCAGAAGGCTATAACGTTAAGTCCCGATTTCAGCAGTGCCTATAATAATATGGGAAACTTGCTGAAGGATCAGGGCCGCCTTTCCGAGTCCCTTGCATGTTACTACAAAGCATTGGAACTGAAGCCGTCAAATGCATCCGGTGTATACTCCAATATTATTTTCCTGATACAATATGCAGAGCCTATCGAGCCTGACATGATATACGAACAGCACCTGAGATGGGCAAGGATTTATGCGTCGCATCTGAAAACTCTCATACCCGCGCATAAAAATGACCAGAGCCCCAGTAAAAGGCTTAAAGTAGGATACGTATCTCCAGACTTCAGGATACACTCCGTAGCCTATTATATCGAGCCGATCATTGAAGCCAATGACAGGGAAAACTTTGAGATCTTCTGCTATTCGAACCTTGACCGTCCGGATAACAAAACAATCGAATTCAAGAATCTTGCCGACCACTGGCGGGATATCTCCGCGGCCACGGATGATGAAGCTGCTGCAATCATTCAGAATGACGGTATCGATATCCTTGTAGATCTTTCCGGCCATACCGGCAACAACAGACTTACTCTGTTCGCACGCAAACCGGCTCCGATACAGGTCACGTACATAGGATATCCAAACACGACAGGACTGGAGACCATCGACTACAGGATAACCGATGCATGGACCGACCCCCCAGGCATGACAGATCACCTTCATACGGAAAGGATCATCAGGCTGCCTCACGGGTTCCTATGTTATAAACCGCCTGAGGAATCTCCCGAGGTAAAGGGTCTACCGGCATCCGCGTCCGGATTTATTACCTTTGGATGCTTTAACAACAGATCCAAGATATCCGACACAATAATCGGGATATGGTCTGAGATACTGCATCTTGTTCCGGACTCCCGGCTCATTCTGAAATCAGCAGCTTTAAGCGATGAATCGACAAGGAACTATATCCTGGGTCTCTTTGAAGGACAAGGCATCAGTGCAGATCGAATAACGGCAGTCGGCAACATACCGGCAAAAGAAGACCACCTAAATCTGTACAACTCTGTCGACATAGGCCTCGATACCTTCCCGTATAACGGCACGACAACCACCTGTGAAGGGCTTTGGATGGGGGGCGCCGGTCATTGCGCTCAAAGGAGATACCCATATATTCAGGGTGAGCTACAGCATCTTGTCAAATATCGGCCTTGATGATCTTGTGGCGGAGACAACTGATGGATACATCATGAAAGCAGCCACCCTTGCAAAGAGTATAGATAGATTGACTCATCTTCGCAGGGACTTAAGATCCATAATGCGAAGCTCATTCCTCATGGATAGAAGGAGAATTTCACACGAAACCTTGAAAAGGAATACCGGGCGATGTGGCACAGATGGTGTGAGGAGCAACCGGTAAATACCAGGTTAGAATCAGTCGCAAACCGAGATCCGGTTGAGGAACAAGTGGCCATACTTATCCATGAAGGAGAACAGCTCTTCGAGTCGGGACATTTCCTTGATGCCAAGTGCGCTTTCCTTCATGCGCTGGAAAAAGATCCTGACGACATTACGGCACTGAACGACCTTGGCGTTCTGTACTGGCATACAGGGCAGCCCGAGAAAGGCTATCGAGACCTTTCAGATGGTTCTTGTAATAGATCCCGATTGCCGGGATGCCCGGATCAATCTGGAAGAGATCCATAAAATACATAACGAACACACTAAGGATGACTGACTTTATACATTTATAATTATATGGCCGAGCTGAAAAAAGAGATAAAAGCAATCAGAGCTGACTCATCCTGCCGCAGGAATGATCTGCTGGGAGAAGCACTGCGCCTACATCGGGAAGGAAAGATTGAGGATGCAAAAGGCATATACGGACAGATTCTCAATGATAACGCTGAAGACTCTGATGCCCTTCACATGATGGGATTGCCGCCTTCCAGTCAGGAGAACTATCCACCGCCGAAGATCTGTTAAATAAAGCTGTACAGTTATGTCCTGAGAGGTCCGATTTCAGATGCAGTCTTGGGAACGTCCTGAAGTATGCCGGAAGAGTAAGCAGCGCTGTCCGGATGTTCGAAGAGGTAATCCGGCTGAATCCGAAATATGCTGAAGCTTATAACAATCTCGGCGCAACCCTGAATGATGCCGGCAAATACGAGGAAGCACTTCCATACCTCTTACAGGCGTTGAAACTGAAGTCTGACTATGCAGAGGCACTTTATAATCTCGGGAATGCCTGTAAAGGGCTTCATGATATCGACAAGGCCATTGAATACTACAACCAGGCGATAAAAAAGGGTTTCCCGGATGCCTATATCAATCTGGGCGTCACCCTCATGGATATCGGCAATGAGGTGGATGCAATAGGATATTTCTAACAGGCAATAAAACTCCAACCGTCCAGCATAGAGGCAGAGAAGAAGCTTGGATCTCTGTCAGCCAAGGCAACGTGGAGAGGCCGTACTCTGCTATAGAAAATGCCTGGAAATTGATCGAAGCCTTCACAAAACCCATTCCAACCTTCTTTTGGCAATGCATTATACGGATGCCGCCTCTCCCGAAGAGATTTTCCTTGAGCATACAAAGTGGGCAGAGATGCACGCGTTGCCATGGAGACCGTTCATTCAGGAAGAACTGACAAAAGCCCTGAGAAAAAACTGCGGATCGGTTATGTATCCCCTGACTTTCATTCTCATCCGGTCGCTCATTTCATTGAGCCGCTTTTCGCATCTTATGACAGAGACGACTTTGAAGTCTTCTGTTATTCCGACTCCGCTCATCCAGACTATGTGACGGAGAGGCTCAGAATACTTCCCGTAACATGGCGGGATATCTGCGGGATGACCGATGAAAAAGTCTTCAACCTCATTTTCGAGGACCGTATCGATATCCTGATTGACCTTGCTGGGCATACCGCAAACAACCGTCTTAGGTATTTGCCAAAAACCTGCCCCGATTCAGGCAACATATCTCGGCTATCCGGATACTACAGGGCTTTTGACGATGGACTACCGGCTGGTCGATGCCATCACGGACCCGCCGGGAAGCGCAGAACGCCTGAATACCGAAGAATTGGTCAGGATGCCTCACGGATTTCTCTGCTACAGGCCTCCTGAGTACACCCGGGTCCAGGCCCCCTCCCTGCTCTTACATCAGGGATCATTACCTTCGGTTGTTTCAACAAGAGGGCAAAGATAACGGAAAACGCCATAAACGCATGGTCTGCCATCTTGGCTAACGTTCCCCGATCCAGATTTTTTTTGAAATTCAAAAACTTCCTGAGCGAACAGGAGAAAGCAGGCATAACAGGCCTGTTTATGGAGAACGGCATCTCTCCTGACAGAGTCACCATACTGAAATCCATACAGTCTTTGTCGGAACATATAGCAATGTATAACAGCATTGATATTGCACTCGATACCTTCCCGTACAATGGCACGACAACTACCTGCGAGGCACTATGGATGGGAGTGCCGGTCATAACCCTCACAGGAAGCATGCACGCATCAAGAGTCGGGAAAAGCATTCTGAAGCATTGCGGGTTTGAGGATCTCATTGCAGAATCCATTCCGGATTATATTCACAAGGCCGTCCTGCTTGCAGGAGATCCGGAAAGGCTTGGACGTTTCCGCACCGGCCTCAGGGACACGATCAAACATTCTCCCCTCATGGACGAAAAAGGCTTCACAGTCGATCTGGAAAAAAGTTACCGTATGATATGGCGAAGGTGGTGCGAAAAGAACAGCTTCTCACAAAGGCCGAAGAAATCACTCAACAGCTCAGACTTGCATGAAATCGAGCGGTTTATAAATAAAGGAGAGGATCTCTTCAATTCAGGCCGTATCAAAGAGGCAGAGAATATTTTCATGCAGATACTCGAGATTGATCCTCATAATGTTACAGCAATGAACGATCTCGGGGTCGTTTATTGGCATACGGGAAAGATCAGGTCTGCCATTGAACTCTTTCAAGCCATCCTCACCATGGACCCTAACCATACTGATGCCAGGACCAATCTGGAAGAGAAAGAACGTCTTGAGAACGACCATGAGCAAAACAAATCCTAAACACGGGGATGTGAAAAATGAACCCGGAGATCTCATGAAGACGGGAAAACTGCTTGAGACAGCCATAAAAAACCATCGGTCCGGCCGATTGGAAAAGGCTGAAGCGATCTACAGGGAAATACTCGCTGCACACCCTGACCATCCGGATGCATTGCACCTCCTCGGGGTTGTTTCATATCAACGGAATGATCCGGATAACGCCGTTAACCTTATACGCAAAGCGCTATCCATAAACAATGCATCTCCCGAATACGCCTGCAATCTCGGAAACGCCTTCCGGATGAAAGACGACCACCTGCAGGCCGCCGAATATTACAGGCAGGCCATCACGCTGAAACCAGATTATGCAGAGGCGTACAACAATCTAGGCGCTGCCTTGAGAAGCTCCGGGCAACACATGGAAGCGCTTGACGCTTATAGCAAGGCAATTACCTTAAATCCTGACTACGCAGCCGCATACTCCAATCTTGGCAATCTTTACCGGGAACGAGGAGAACCTGAAAAAGCCTGCCTGCATTATCAGAAGGCGGCAGACCTTCACCCCAAGGATGCGGATGCACTTAAGGCGCTGGGAGACTGTCCCTGGAACGAGGGCGGACAGAAGAGGCGCTTGAGTATCTCAACCGTGCAGGCGGAATAAAACCCGGGGATGCAGGTATTCTCTTTTCTCTGGCAAGCGCTTTCCAGCGCAAGAGGGAGTACGACAGGGCAGCGGAATTATATCAAAGAGTGCTTGAGATAAATCCTGAGAATGTAGATGCGTGGAACAATCTCGGGACAGCGCTCATAGATTCCGGCCATACCGAGGAAGGGATATCAAAACTGCGTCGGGCGCTCGAGCTTAAAAACGATTCACCGGAAGCGTATTACAATCTCGGAAAGGGCCTTGAGGCCCTTGGCAGACTCAGTGAAGCCCTGGAGTCTTATCAGAAAGCCATTGACCTTAATCCCTGCCTCTCGATTGCAGCAAATAATATGGGGAGTATATACAAAGATCAAGGGAATGGAGAAAAAGCATTATCTTGTTATAGGACCGCACTGGAAAAGTGTCCCCAAAATGGCGTCAAACCCTCCTTCCCCCTTGCCGAGATACACTCGAATATCCTGCTTACCATGCATTATCTAGAAGCGATCAACCCGGATGAGTTGTTTAAGCTCCATAGAGAATGGGCAGCCGAACATGCTGAGTCACTTCGAAACAATATTCCGGAACACAAAAATGACAGATCACCGGACAGGAGATTGCGCATAGGGTATGTGTCTCCGGATTTCCGCGTCCACTCCGTTGCATATTTTATCCAGTCAGTTATTGCAGCACACGACAGGGATTCCTTTGAGGTATTCTGTTATTCAAATGCCGAGCGTGAAGACCCTGCAACCGAGCTCTTTCGAAAAATAGCGGATCACTGGAGAAAAATTTACGGCCTTCCCGATGGAACCGTCTCGGATATGATTCAAAGGGATGGAATCGATATCCTGGTGGATCTCTCGGGACACACAGGGAACAACCGCATGACACTCTTTGCCGGGAAGCCTGCGCCTGTCCAGGTTACCTACCTCGGGTACCCCAATACGACAGGGCTTGATACCGTTGATTACCGCATTACCGATGCGCTTGCCGATCCGCCCGGCATAACCGACAAATGGCACTCGGAAAAACTCATCAGGCTTCTCAATTGTTTCCTCTGCTACAAACCCCCGGAGGGGGCACCTGATATAACCGATCTTCCGGTATTGAAGTCAGGAAACATAACCTTCGGCTCCTTTAACAACAGGGCAAAGATCACGAAAAGAACAATCGAAACCTGGTCCGAGCTCCTCCGCAAGGTGTCTGGTTCACGGCTGATCCTGAAAGCAAAATCCCTTTCCGATTTAAAGACGAGAGAACAACTGCTTCAGCTCTTCACCAAACAGGGCATACCCCCGGAAAGGGTTACTGCCTTAGGATTTACAGCATCCAAAAAAGATCATTTCGAATTTTACAATACCATCGATATAGCACTCGATACATTCCCATACAACGGCACAACGACAACCTGCGAGGCCCTCTGGATGGGAGTTCCGGTGATTGCGCTCAAAGGCGGCATCCATGTCTCACGGGTCAGTTTCAGCATCCTTTCGAGCATCGGCCTCTCGGAGCTCGCAGGAGGTTCTCCTGCTGAGTATATAGCCAATGCAATACACCTTGCAGAAGATATCGAAAGGCTTAAACACCTACGGTATAATCTCAGGGACATGATGGAAAAGTCGCCTTTGATGGACGCAGCCGGTTTCACACATAATCTTGAACATGAATTGAGAACCGCGTGGAAAAAATGGAGCAGTAAGGAGAAGGCCATGCCTGATGTCATTAACGGAGAAGTCTCTAAAGAAACAGAACAGCCGTTCATTTCCAATCATCTGAAATCCCTTATCCGGGAAGGAGAAGCGTCTTTCGGATCAGGACATATGGATGAGGCCAGAAGTACATTTCTCAAGGTGCTCGAACAGGACCCCGGCAACGCAACAGCGCTCCATAACCTTGGCGTCATATCCTATCAAGCAGGGAATTATGATCTTGCTGAAAACTATATCAGCAAAGCGCTTGCCATAAAACCGGATATGCCCTCATACCACTGCAATCTGGGGAATGTGTTCAAGGCCCTGGGAAAGATGGATCCTGCAACTGAGCAGTATGAGAAGGCAATCAGCCTGAAGCCGGATTTTGCTCAGGCGTACAATAACCTCGGTACTGTATTCAGAAAGCTGGGAAAGTTCCAAGAAGCGATAGCAGCCTTTCAAAAAGCCGCTGAAATTCAAACCGACTATGCCGAGGCTTTTTATAATCTCGGCAATGTCTTCAAGGAGACAAAGAACTACCGTAGGGCTGTAGACTCTTATGAAAAGGCCATCCGGATTAACCCTGGATACGTTCAAGCTTATAATAATCTCGGCAATGTATTCCTGGATATGGAAAACTATACATCCGCCGAAGCCGCCTTTGGAAAGATTATCCAGATACAGCCATCATATGCCCAGGCATACAATAATCTCGGTAATGTCTACAGAGACTCAGGAAGGCTGGAAGATTCACTGAATGCATACAAGAACGCTATTTCCTTGCAGCCGGGATATGCCAATGCATACTACAATATGGCAAATACGTTGAAAAGCATGATCAATTTCGCAGATGCTACCGCTTCCTATCTGAAGGCAATCGAGATACAGCCCGACAATCCGGAGGCATACAACAACCTGGGGAATCTCTACAAAGATCAGGGCAGGATACAAGATGCCATTGTCAGCTATAAGAAGGCCGTGGAACTCAGGCCCGGGTATAACGATGCCCATTCAAACCTGCTGCTTGCGTTGCATTATGATGATTCTACCGACCAGGATGCCGTTCTCAGTTTTCATGAGGATTGGGCAAAGAAGCATACAGAGGCCTTTACGGATAAGGCGAGGACTTTCTTCCCCGACAGAACTGAAGGCAGAACCATCCGCATCGGGTATGTGTCTCCTGATTTCAGGATCCACTCAGTTGCCTACTTCTTGAAAGGAATACTCTCCTCGCACGATCCCGGCGCATTTACGGTCTATTGTTACTCGGATGTTCTTGAGTCCGATTCTTTTACGAAAAGATTCAAAGCCCTGGCACATGAATGGCGAGACATCCGGGGCAGATCCGATGAAGAAGTCGCCGGCCTGATACGTCAGGATAGAATCGACATTCTCATTGACCTTGCCGGGCATACGGCAAACAACCGCATGCTTGTATTCGCCCGCAAGCCGGCACCTGTCCAGGTGACCTATCTCGGCTATCCTGATACCACGGCATTGAAAACCATGGATTACCGTATTACGGATTCCTGGGCAGACCCGGTGGATAATCAAAGCCGCTTCGCCACTGAGGAGCTTATACGACTTTCAGGTGGTTTTCTGTGTTATCAGCCCCCTGAGGTTGCGCCTATAGTAAAAAAACTCCCTGCACTCTCCGCCGGACATGTCACGTTCGGATCGTTCAACCACCGGGCCAAGATAACCGAACATGTCGTACAAACCTGGGCGGAGATAATGGTCAAGATCCCTGATTCCCGCCTCATCCTGAAATCTGGCTCATTATCTGATAAGGGAACACAGGATCTTCTGTTCGATGTGTTTAGCAAGAACGGTGTTCCACAAGACCGGATAACACTCTTTGGCGACACTCCTTCTTTTTTCGATCACCTTGATCTTTACAACAAGATCGACATTGCCCTTGATACGTTCCCGTACAACGGCACAACGACAACCTGCGAGGCCCTCTGGATGGGGGTGCCGGTTATCACGCTCATAGGCCACAGCCATGTATCGAGAGTTTCTTTCAGCATCCTCTCGAACATGGGCATTGCAGAGTTCGCTGCAAATTCTCCGGATGATTATATTGCCAAGGCTGTCAGCCTTGCTGAAGCTGTTGAAAGGTTGAAACATCTGCGACAGAACCTCAGGACAATGATGGAGAAATCACATCTTACAGATGCACGGGGTTTTACTAAAAGACTGGAAAACGAGTACAGAAGAATATGGAATAAACAGTGCTCATCGGGCAACGGTTGTATTGGGGACAGCGTGAACTCTTCCGAACCTGCAGAAACCGTTCCTGAAGGCATTCAGCAACACATCGCACTCGCAAACGAAATCAACCACCAGGGAGAAGAACTCTTTGCCGCAGGTCGCCTGGAAGATGCGATGAGTGCCTTTCATAAGGCGATCGAGATTGATCCTGATAACGCCGCTGTCCATAACAATGTCGGAGTTGTTTACTGGCAGACAGGTAATCAGCAGATGGCACTACACCATTTCAATGAGGCCATCAGGATCGATCCGGAGCATGAGGACGCTGTTTCCAACAGAGACAATGCCCTCAGCTCCTTGCAGCAGGATAACGAAGGGGTGAAGAGCAAAACCAGAAAGCTACACATCGGAGGAAGGAAATCTAATCCTGAATGGGAAATATTCAATGCCTTAGAAGGACCGTATGTTGATCATATCGGAAATGCGAAGGATTTATCACGGTTCGATGACAATACATTTGACGAGATCTATGCCTCCCATGTACTTGAACATTTCGATTATGCCGGGGAGTTGCTCCAGGTACTCAAGGAATGGCGCAGGGTAATGAAACCCGGCGGCAGATTCTATGTGAGTGTGCCTGATCTTGACAAGCTGGCCGAACTCTTTCTCAAGAAAGACACCCTGAGCCTGAAGGATCGTTTTACCGTGATGAGAATGATCCTCGGCGGTCATGTGGATGAATATGATTACCACAAGACGGCTTTCAACGGGGAGATACTGTCGGCCTTCCTGAATGAAGCAGGGTTCTGTAATCTCAAGACGGTTGACATTTTTTGGATTTTTGATGACACCAGCTCATTTACTTTTAACGGCATGCCCATCAGCATCAATATGATAGCTGAAAAATAAGCAGAATTTCACTGGGATCCTCCCGGGGGTTTTTCCTGGAGTATCCCTCACCGATCCGATGGCGAGAAGGATGTACCGTGCCTATGACCACCCGGCAAGGATGTCTTCAGCAGGTTTTGATCGATGGATTTCTAAAAAGATACTGGGCTTCCTATCCTTTATATCGTCTCAATGCCCTCGGCAGGACCTGAATGTCTTCAAGGCTGATCGGAACGCCTTGCCAGACCAGCTGACTGCATCCGGCAAGCACCACCGTCCCATCATAAAGCTGGAAGAAAAAGCTCTCATAGCCATCAGGAGTATGCATTGCATCAATGGAATTATCAGCAATGCCGAACTTTTGGAAATCCTCGTTCCTGACAAAAAAGCCGTTGTAAAGCGTCGTGGCCACCAGATCGTACCCCTTTTCTTTGCCGAGCTCGATCATTGCCCGCAAAGATGAACCGTGAGCGACCCTCATATCGTCATCCTGGACGAAATGCACGTTGTTTGGTATTGTCGGATTGAATTCGATAGATACAAGCCGAGGAGTATACTCAGCGACGGACTTCCAGATCTGCCAGTCGCACCCATCGATATCGATGCACAGGAAGTCGAAATCCTTAGGAATCGGCGTCTGGCCTAAAATGGAATCAAGAGAGTTTTCCCCGGCTGCCATATCGACCAGCCTGTTGAATGCAATTACATTGGGGTTGTCGGCATAGGTCTGTGTTAATTCCTTATGCCTGTCCGCGTTGCCCTCAATGAGCACTCCCTTCCAGTCATGATTGTTAATCAAATTCCAGGAATTGCTGAAATGCTTGCCATCCCAGGCGCCGAACTCGACACACCATTTGTTGCTCGCTCCCATGGTTTCAAATATTTTTTCAATTACCCCATCTTCTCCGGATTGAGATGTTATGTTCTTCCGGTATTGCTGCAGATAGGCACTTTCCGGTTTCACCCGACTGGTCCGATGAAGTGTTACTTTAGCCATTCACTCAACCTTTTTTTATTTATATTATACACGATATGTTTGATAATGTTGACATGAAAAGTGTAGAACTTTTCCAGGCAATTAATTTTACACCCGGGAACATGTTTAATTAAAATGATCGAATTCCAGATGAGAAGGATAACCCATGGTAAGACAATCCCGAAGAGGTCCGGATAGGTGACTCATGACTAACAGTATTCATGAAAGGAAACCGACCTCATCGGGAAAGCCTCCAGTTTCTTTCCGCAATTCTTCGTTGCCGATATCCGGAGACATCCGCTCCCGTCTCGGCGTTGTAATGATCGTGAAGAATGAGGAAAAAAATATCGGAAGCCTGCTGGAAGACATCAAGGGGATCTTTGATGAGGTGGTTGTAGTCGATACCGGGTCCCCTGACAGGACACTGGAGATCCTGCGGTCTTACGGCGTGAACATCGGCCATTTTAACTGGTGTGATGATTTTTCCGCGGCCCGCAATAAATCCATAGAGCTCGCCGTCTTGGATTATCTGTTGTGGCTCGATGCGGACGACAGGATAGATGCCGATGCCGGGAAGGCGATTCTCGCAGGGATGATTCTGACAAGCGTTGCGGTCAAGGATACAGAAGCTTTGCTCCTTGCCTTTGAAGAGTTCATGCGCTCGTTCGGTATGGATACAGATAAGGGGATCGACGGCATCGCCAGCAGGGATCGCAAGTCTTTGCGAGGCCTTAGGAAGGCGCATGCTAGAGCAGGACACTGCACCATAGATGCATATACCATAGCTGAAGCTGCAATAATGATCAATCCTTCCTGCTGGAATGCACACCTCCTGACATCCGATGTATACAGGATTAACAGCAACAAGTAGCTTACCCTTGGCTTTCTGCAGAATGCCCCGATAAATGATGCACCTCATGATGAGGTAGAAAAGAGATATTGTTTGAGCAATAAATTATAGCTCATCCAATCCGAACATGCCGCCTTCAAAAAGATACTCCTATAAAACCTGAGTAAAACCGGCTCACTTCTTCTTCGGTTTCCATTCCTCGGACTTCCGCTTGGCATCGGCGATTTCGACAGCACTCATTTTGCTTGCGATCAGCCTCCTGATCTCCTTTGCATTTGGATTCCCACCCGTGGCAGCCAGATCAAGCCACATGTATGCGAGGATATAGTTCTGGGAAACGCCTTTCCCGAGGTGGTACATGTTCCCGAGCTGGTACTGCGCGATGGCATTCCCCTGTTCTGCCGCCTTCCAATACCACTGGGCCGCCCTTGAGAAATTCTGTTGAACACCCTGACCGGTTTCGTAGAGATACCCAAGAAAGACCTGGGCCTGAGGATCTCCCTGTTGAGCCGGCAAGAGATTCTCTCTAATTGCCGCATTGAATTCTTCCCCTTCACCAGCCCATGCCTGCAGAGGGAAGTGCAGGATAGCCAAGCATGTACTTGCGATGATCATCAGCGGTACGACCAGTCCATGCCTGCTCATAGAGACCCCTCTCCCCTCACATAAAAACAGTTGCCCTCAATAATAACGCGCTAAGGATAAAACCATATTCCATACAAGTCAATACCTTCAATGCAATATAAGCTCATAAACACCATAAAAATATAATACTACCCGCGCTTATTTTCCAGGCATTCCATCCTTTAATATATCAGTCACTTCCCTGAAGCTTTTCCCGGTTTAAGGCTCTTCTCGAAAATCGCACCCACTCCCGGGTTATCCCTGTTCCATAAGGAATTCCACGATTGACCAGCAAGGATGATTTAGAGTATTAATACTAGGACAAAACCTTTATGAGACGTAATTTCAGTACCTGGCGACAGGAAAGGACGAGTCGTTGGAAATGTCAGATGGTTTGCGTGGAAATATAACCCCAGCTAAGGAGATCCCGGCATCGTCCACAATATCTGAAATGCCCGGATCAGGATAAAGGTACGGAAAACCAAAGGGATACACTGCTCATGAAGAGGAAACTAAAATACTTCATCATAGCATGTCTCATCCTCTTAGCCCTAGGCTCCTTGCCTATCCTTTCTCATAATGCACCAAAGTATCTTATTTATCGAGAAGAACCAAAGAAGGCTGATTGCATCATACCGCTTCTCGGAACGGAATACCTTGAAAGAAAAAAAGAAGCATACCAGCTTATTTCGGAAGGCTTTTCCAATGTCCTTCTCATACCTCCCCGTTACCGGCTCGTGAAGGTTACGGATGCAAAGGAAAAGATCCCCATGCAGGTCAAAGAAGAGCTTTCCGAGCTGTCCATCCTTGCCTATAAAGTGCACCCGCAGTATCGCTGGCACGAGAACACCCATCTCGAGCTCATTCTTGCAAAAGAATACATGAAAGCCTATGGCTTCGATTCAGCGATTATCGTAAGCTCTCCCTACCATATGCGAAGGGTGAAGCTGCTGGCAGAATATGTCTTCCCTAAGGATACTTATGTAATTACCTGTGTGCCGGACCGGTATGAAAAGATTCGCAAGGCCTGGTGGAAGGACCGGAAGAGCCTGTCCTGGATAGCCATGGAGTATTCGAAGATAGCATGGTTCCTGTTTTACCAGAGATTCTCACAGATGCTTACCTCTTTCGTGGACACGGTTTCCCAGATACTTCATGCGGGGTGAGAGAATAGCTGCCTCCTCTCATGAGGATGATGCGTACGACTAGAAAGTAAAACAGCATGTTATAAATGTCCTGTTTATCCGGTACAGTTCTCGGATAACGGGTGCCATGCTGCTCTTTGAATCTTTATGCCTATGATGCTTGCATGGATGAAATCCTTGTAAAGAGTCTCCGTTGCATATCAAATAATTCATTGTAATTAATACCCATGGGAATACAGCCTCTTAGGCTCAATGCGTGATCGTATCTGCGCACATACCGTCTCAAGCTGGCATAAGATTTGATTATGTTATCGAAAAGATCACCCAAGAGGTTAAAAGGGAGGTCTTGGTATTTACCGGAAGCACCGTATTCGAAAACCGGGATGCCTTCTTGTCAAGACAGCTCTTTGAGTTATGTATAGGGATATCTCCAATGAAGTTCACCGAGATCATTTCCAGCAAGAGGAGGAGTAATCATGGAGAACACGGTTATAGATGCAAGAGAACAGGCTGTACAGAAGACCGATGAGCTGATGGACATTCTGAACCGGCTCAAGGGTACCCGTGACGAGATGGCTGTTCTCCAGGTATTTGTGAACAGGCTCTTTGAGCAGGGGCACTCCCAGACACTCAGGGATGCAATCAGCAGTCACTTTCTCAAGAAGCAAGCTCATTTTCTCTACGACCAGAGACATTCGCACCAGAAAAATAAGGCTATTTCTCTGTTCAAACTTTCCAGCCGGGTAAAGGCGGCTTGGTGATGTCGCTGCTTTTCACGGTCCCTTGGCAGCAGGGGGCCGTGGAAAGCCTTTACAAAGAAAAACCCACCCCAGAACTGTCCTCCAGGACATCCATGATAAAATGCTCCAGTCATAGTCTTTCGGAAAAGGTATTCTTAAAAAACCTTGGCACGGCCCTTGGGGAGACCAATGGATCAGATCCGGCAACTGGACAGAGGCGCAAAAAGGACCTACGTGGT
>CAVVYZ010000026.1:0-55713 GCA_963752595.1 uncultured delta proteobacterium | reverse complement strand
GCTGATTCCAGCAGGTATATCTGGTCAGGGTAGAGGATCTTGTGCTCCTTTGCCTGATCGAACAGCCTTTTCCGGTCTTCCGGGTGGGAGACATCGATGAGGAACTGCGCCCGCTCACGTACGGTCCTGCCGCGCATATTGGCGACGCCGTACTCGGTGATCACCATATCCACGGATTCCCTTAGGTTGAACTGATTGGGAAGGTCTTCCACCGACAGGCGGACATTCGGTTCGCCTTTGCGGTTTCTGCTGGGCAGGGCAAAGATGGTGGCGCCGCCGCGCGAGAGCTCTGCGCCGTTGACGAAATCAAGGGCCTCGCCCGGGCTTGCAGCTACATTGCCTTTCCCTATGTGCATGGCGATCCTGCCCGTGAGGTCCACCTTCCTGGCCGGTATCACGGCAATGAAATTCGGGTTCAGGCCGATCTGGACGGGGTTGAAGACCGTGTCGATCCCCTGGAAATCAACGAGAGGGTTGCGGTCGAGCCAGCACATGAGCTCTCTGGTGCCGAATGCATACGAGGTGAGCGACTTTCCGCGGTACACCTCTTTTTTCCGGTTCGTTACGGCGCCGCTCTTGACCAGATCCATAAGGGCGTCGGTGAAAAACGGTGTGTGGATACCGAGGTTGCTCTTCTGGGTGAGGTGCTTCGCCAGCGCCTCGTAGATCGGGCCGATGGAAAAGCAGAGGCAGCTTCCGTCTTCGATAACCGATGCGACGTTTGCAGCCACCTGGTCAATTACTTCGTCTATGGGCCAGCGGCTGAAATAGATGGGAGTATCATCGGAGCGTACGAGCATGTCGAACTCGGAGAGCGGCACGAACGTATCCCCGTAGGTGCGGGGGACCTGGCTGCTGATCTCGCCGATGACGATGGATGCCTGTTCCATGGCATAGCGGGCTACATCCACTGCCATCCCGAGGCTGCAGTACCCGGCCTCGTTCGGCGGGGTGATCTGGATGAACGCCACATCGATAGGCAGCATGCGGGATTCGATGAGTGCGGGGACCCGGGAAAACCGGCTCGGGATCAGATCAACGTACCCCTGGGTGATGGCATCGCTCGCAACCCATCCCGAGAAGAAGGTCTTGAGCCTGAATTTCTGTGTCTGGAGCTCTTTCATGGTAATCACGTCTCCAAGGCTCACAAGCTGGATGAGTTCGAGATCCTGAAGATTCGGGGCATCCGATGCCATGAGATGCTTCATCAGAGTCCTGGGCTCGGCAACACCGGTCCCTACGAAGATCTTCATGCCGGGTTCTATCTTCGCAAACGCTTCCTGAGGGGGTACGATTTTTTCTTCCCAGTTCATGGCAGACACTACTCCTGTCAAAGTGCGTACTAAAGATACCAATGTGCGGAATGCACCTGGTTGCATAATACCTTATCTCTATAGCTATTATGCAACCGGGAGATGTTTATCAAGTATGAAATAAAACCGGTCTGCTTATAGAGCTGTCTTTGTGCCCACCCATGACCGCACGGCCGGCCGGGTCGATCCTCATCGATATTCATCAGTGCTCTGAGAATGTACTTTATACAATAATGAACGTTTCCATGGAGAATGACTCATTTTTGAACAATTCATTCAACCTGTTGAGGTCGATATATCAATAATAACAATAAATTAATAGATACCTGCTTTGGCACCCTCCTTGCTTTTATACTGTGCAGATCAAACAACAAGGAGGATTTCACAACGATCGGCTCAGGAGATACGGGATATCGTATTGAATCGTTATCCTTGAGTGAGCTATTGATCTTGTGGACAATTTATGCATAAGACCTTAACATCAATTCCCGAATTTGCGCCTGAGTTCATTTTTGAGAACCATTAATATAAATGGAGGAGAAATGAAGATCAAAGATCCAATCACAGCTTCGGAGAGAACCTATATCATTGAAAAAGAAAAAGAGATGCCGATCTCGAAGTATTTCGGGGAAGACATTTTCAGCACGAAGGTGATGCAGCAGAAGCTGCCTAAGGATACATACAAGCGCATCATTGAGATCATCAATGAGGGGCGGAAGCTCGACGCCGACACTGCAAACTCCATTGCCCATGCGATAAAGGAATGGGCTATCGATAAAGGCGCAACGCATTACTGCCACTGGTTCCAGCCGATGACCGGGGCCACTGCGGAAAAGCACGACTCGTTCATCGAATTCACGGATTCCGGCGAGATCATCGAGAGATTCTCGGGAAAACAGCTCATCCAGGGAGAGCCCGATGCATCGAGTTTCCCGAGCGGCGGATTACGATCCACATTCGAAGCCCGCGGCTATACGGCATGGGACCCGACAAGCCCTGCCTTTATCATCAGGAACGGCCTTGGCACCACCCTGTGCATCCCGACGATATTCATATCCTACACAGGTGAGGCTCTTGACAAGAAGACTCCGCTCCTGCGCTCCATCAGCGCCATAAACAAAAGCGCAACCAACCTGATGCGGCTCTTGGGCAATACCGAATCAAAGAAGGTTTTTACCACGCTCGGGCCCGAGCAGGAATATTTCCTGATCGATCAGGACTATTACTACAAGAGGCAGGACCTGGTCTTGAGCGGACGGAGCCTCCTTGGAGCAGCGCCGGCAAAAGGCCAGCAGCTTGAAGACCAGTACTTCGGCAGCATCAAAGAACGGGTCTTATCCTTCATGCACGATGTTGAAGAAGAGCTCTATAAACTGGGCATTCCCGCAAAAACCAGGCACAACGAGGTGGCTCCCAGCCAGTTCGAGCTTGCCCCCATTTTTGAGGAGGCAAACCTGGCGGCAGACCACAACCAGCTCGTAATGGAAACAATGAAGCGGGTTGCAGCGCTTCACAAGATGAAACTGCTGCTTCATGAGAAGCCTTTTGCAGGCATCAACGGCTCGGGAAAACACGTGAACTGGTCTCTTTCCGACGACCTCGGAAATAATCTGCTCAATCCCGGCAAAACCCCTCACGATAATATCCAATTTCTCGTGTTCCTGATGGCAACCATTAAAGCGGTGAATACCCATGCAGATCTGCTGAGGGCATCCGTTGCATCGGCCGGGAACGACCACAGGCTCGGAGCGAATGAAGCACCCCCCGCAATCATCTCGGTGTTCCTGGGCGAGCAGCTCACACAGATCCTGGACAATATCGAGAAAGGGAAAATTACCAAGGCCACCGATGAGGCGATCATAGACCTCGAGATCTCAAAGCTGCCTGTCTTGAGCAAGGACAGCACTGACCGGAACAGGACATCACCCTTCGCATTCACCGGCAACAAGTTCGAATTCAGGGCAGTAGGGTCTTCACAGTCCATCTCTTTCCCGGCAACGGTTCTCAACACCATAGTGGCGGAGAGCATCGATATCCTCGCCAAAAAGATCAAAGCAAAGGGTGGAGACGTAAAACAGGCTGCATTGGAAGTTGTGAAAGAAGAAGTAAAAGCCAACAAAGCTATCCTCTTCATGGGCGACAACTACACCAGGGAATGGGAAGAGGAAGCTGCAAAAAGAGGGCTGCCGAACAAAAATACCACCTGCGAAGCGCTGAAAGACCTCAAGACCGATAAAGCCTGCAAGCTCTTCCGGAAGTATAGCGTGCTTTCTCCGATAGAGCTGATATCCCGCTATCATGTACGCCTTGAAAGATACATCAAGGAAGTCGATATCGAGGCAGTGACGCTGTGCAATATGGTACAGAATCAGATCATTCCGGCGGCCGTAACGTATCAGAAGAACATCGCTATGTCTGTCAAATCAGTGATGGATGTCATCGGCGACGGCAAAGAGCTTAAATCTCAAAAAGAGCTCGTGAAGGTAATCAGCGGTCTCATAAACGATTCACAGAAACTGGTCAATGAGCTTAAAGCCAAGGTCGACAAGGCAAATTCCATTCAGCCCGAAGAGAAAAAGGCAGCGTATTTCTGCGATGAGATCAAAAAGACCATGGTAGACATCAGGGACAAGGTCGATACCCTGGAACTGTACGTGGACAACGATCTCTGGCCGATGCCGAAATACTGGGAAATGCTTTTTATCAGCTAGCAGGCACGGGAAATAATAAAAAATAAAAAGAGGCAGGACCATGAGTTCTGCCTCTTTTTATTTGCATTCTGATAGCAATCTTTCTTCAGGTTCCCGTATCCACAATCACTTTCTCCGTTTCATCCAATCGAGTATGGTATCCGTAAAAAGCCAATGTCTCTAAAGCCCAAGGGGTGTGGTGATAAATTTATATAAATTCTCATGAAAAGAAGGTAAGTACTAAGCCCATACCGTATGGCATTGGTCTGGTTATGGAGAAATAAGATTTCAGCAAAGATGCCTTTGGTCTTTATGTCGGATAGGAAGGGGAATACATGGGAACAATTATGCAATATGTCAGGCCGGACCTGATCTGGTTTATCATCGGCGTGGTTTTATGTCTCGTTGAGTTCGCCGCACCCGGACTGGTTTTCATTTTCTTCGGGATCGGAGCGCTTATCGTGTCGGTCATCTGCATGCTCTTCACGATATCTCTGACGGCACAGCTTCTTATCTTTCTTGTCACTTCCTTTGCCTGTCTGGTCTTCCTGAGAAAGCACTTCAAAAAAATCTTTACAGGCGGAGTCAAAGATGAAGGAGAGAGCCTGGAAAATTTCACAGGAGAAAAAGTTGTGGTGAAAGAACGGATTGCTCCAGGCTGTCCTGGCAAAGTTGAACTCTTCGGGACCCTCTGGAACGCAGAATCCGCATCATCCCTCGAACCCGGGGATATGGTCGAAGTGACCGAACGAAGAAACCTCGTACTTACCGTGAAGCCACTCGCAATTAAATCAACTGATAGGAGAGAAGAATCATGACAATCGGAACGCTTATCGCTTTAATACTCGTAGTTTTCGCCGTCATCGTCGTTTTAAAAACCGCCATCGTGGTGCCTCAGACCGCGGCTTATGTTGTTGAAAGGCTCGGTAAGTATAGCAGAACCCTGACAGCGGGCTTTCACATACTGGTGCCGTTTATCGAAAACGTGGCGTACAAGCACACGCTCAAAGAGCAGGCAATTGATGTTCCCGAGCAAACGTGCATTACCAGAGACAACATCTCCGTGGCGGTGGACGGGCTGATTTACCTCAAAGTTGTGGATCCTTATAAAGCATCCTATGGCATCAGCGATTACCTGTTCGCCTCTGTTCAGCTTGCCCAGACAACCATGCGCAGTGAAATGGGCAAAATGGAGCTGGATAAGACTTTTGAGGAACGGGACAAAATAAATGCAGAAATCGTACAGAATATCGACAAGGCATCGGACCCCTGGGGTGTGAAGCTCACCCGTTACGAAATCAGAAACATCAACCCGCCGGATTCCATAAAGAACGCCATGGAATCTCAGATGAAGGCCGAGCGGGAAAAACGGGCAGTAATAGCGACCTCTGAAGGTGACAAGCAGGCAAAAATCAATGTTGCCGAGGGAAATAAACAGCAGGCCATCTTGAATTCCGAAGGTGAGAAGATCAAACGCATCAACGAAGCCGAAGGTAAGGCAGCTGAAATTCTGAAAGTTGCCGAAGCGACTGCTTCGGGCATAGCGAAAATTGCAGAAGCGATAAATTTACAAGGTGGGATGAATGCCGTTAATCTGAGGGTCGCAGAGCAATACCTCACCGAATTCGGCAAGCTTGCGAAGACGAACAATACCATGATCCTGCCCACGGATCTGTCCAATGTCGCTGGAATCATAGCCACCGCAATGTCTGTCATGAAGGAAAACGGAGGCGGTCAGGCTGCAGGCAAGTAATAACGCTGAAAGCAAAAAGAGGGGGGAGCACCCCCTCTCTTCTTAAGCAGAGTCCGGTTGCTTTGACGTATGTCGTCTACAGACCGGCCTCCATCCAGAATCGCAAACGGCAGGCATCACAAAGCGGCTGAAAGCCGTCCAATGTATGAGTTTGTTGGGCAATTCTTTTATAAGAAAATTAAATTTAGGCATATCCCTTTACCGTTCGTGCAGCCACAACCGCTACCGGAAAGCTGATGACATACTGAGCCGGCCCGTATGCAAGAACGGCAAGCATCGTCTTTGGACCGGGATAGCTTGTGCCGGCGAGCAGGATAGCTAAAGTCACGTTACGGATGCTGGATGTAAAACCCAGAGCACGCCTGAGGCCGGCATGCTTAGTAGCGGTAATTCCACCGGCAAGAGCTGCACAGGCCGAGGCCAGGCTCAGGAATATCAGTGGTAATCCGCCCACAGCAATTTGATTTCCTTTGATAATCAGGTACCCGGCTACAAGCATGAGAAGCATGACCATACTCAAACGGGTTACCGGCTTCACGAGGGATAGTGCGGTGCGCGGCCATCGCTTACGGATTGCGAGGCCCAGAACAAGAGGGGTCGCAATGTACACTCCTAAGGTAGTAACCATCGGCATCGCAGCCAGCCAAGGGCTTGCAGCATTTTATGCGTAAGCAGAACGCTCGCCATCAGCGGCGCGGCAATCTCCGCGTCCGCTGCAAGGCACTGTTCGGCTGTCCTGGTCGTTTCACGCAACGATCGCCACACCGTGGTCTGCTCTGTCAGTGAGAATCTCGAATGCCGCGCGATGCATCGTCTTCAAGGTTCGCGGCGGTTGTCCGCGTCGCTCTACGGTAATCTCCGCGCTCGCCAACTTGGTGTTGAGACATGTCTTCTTGCCACCCGATGGATTCTGATAGCTCAGCCCGACAAAGGCGCTGGCGGGAGCATTGATGCGGCCGTAGATGCGGGTCTCAGGGCTCCGCGTATCAATGGTCCAAGTAAATAAATTGAAGGCCCCGGACGCGCGCACGGCCTGCAGGAGGCCGTTGAGCGCCATCTCCTGTCCCTCGTCGCGCAACACGGCGAACGTTAGGCGTGGGCTCCAGACGGGTCCGAGCTTTACCTGGGCCGTGCAGCATTCCCAAAAGGCGTCCGGGGCATTGTCGAAGCCCGCGACTTGACACCATGCGTAATGATCGGTGTGCCGGCTACCCCAGTTGTGATTTTGGCTGCCCCTCCAGCCCTCGATCGGAATCTCGCGATCGTCCACCGTGAGTGTGCCGCTGTACTCGGCATTTGGCGTCCCAACAAGGGCCTTTGCCTTTGGAAACCGCCGCTCGTACAACCGTTCGGGCAGCAACAACAATGGTGGCTCATGGCCTGCGTAGTGGAGCGACCATTTAAGAGTGTGGGACGGCGATGCCGCGCGGCCCTGCAGCACTCCATCCGTGAGCGTAGCGGAGCTAATGAGCACATCCAGCTGCGTGGAAGAGAAATGGCACTCCGATATCGGAACCGTCTCTTTCACGGCAGTGATGCGGTTCGTCTCGCCATCGAAATAGATCGCCCACAGCTCGCCGCACGCAAGGTCGGGCCGCCCTCGAGGCTGCAAGGCGGTGTAGCGGATCCAGAAGGCCAAGGGACGAGTCGGGTGATTGGCCCGCTGAAAGTAACTCTCGTAGAACCCGGTTAGATCTCCTGGCCTAAAGCGGGATCCGTTCCAGACAGTTCGCGCCTGTATCACTCTAACTCACCTCCCTTATACAAATCGTGGTCGATCTTTTGTCGCCGAACGATGGCATCAGCGGCGCGGCACCGTTGCGTCCGCCTGTATGCGATGGTTCGGCGTCATCTTCATTCAAGCACCTGGAACTCACTCACTCCGAATAATCCCTGCTCTGGGCAATTAACGATCACCTGCGCACGACTCGGCAGTCCACCACCGTCGGCACGCAAGACAAGAGTGTGCCGTCCGAGGGGAATCCATCGCTCGCCCAATTCTGCGTACGGCACATAGAAGTACTCGCCGGATGACCTCAATGTGCAACCTACCAGATCGACCCATTGAGTTGAACCAGCTCCAATGTCGAACTGAGGTAAGGGAGCTCTGCTGCCCATAATACGAAGTGCGTGGCCTGGGAAGAAACTCTCACGTTGATCTGATTCGACTGACTCTAATACCAGTTGCGCACCCTTGATCGAAACTGAACTCTCGTTCCGGATCGCCACGCGAAAGAGTCGCTGTTCGAGAAAACCTCCATTTAGTGACTCACAGAATCCGAGGTCTTGCATTTCTGGTCTTTGAGAAGAACCCTTGAACTGAATCGAAAGTTTCGGTTTCGCTTGTTCTACCAGTTTAATCCGCACTCGGTACTCGTCACGCCATGTGACGAAACAGGAGTAAAGGAAAAAGAGAATGAGGATTGATGCATACCATGACCAAGGCACAGATCTACCGGTCCTATGTTCGAATACACCGAGGGCGGCCATGATCAAACCGCCGGTGACCAACGGGATCCAGTGGTAAAATATACCTATGAAGAACTGCCAAATATCCTTCATTTCCCTTCCTTCACTGCTAAGCGCCGAACGGCACGCATCACCGGCGCGCGTCAGCGCGTCCGTGTGGATGTGATGGTTGGGGCTTTCTCAAACGGACTTCTTTTCAATAGCAGCCATAATCTCTTTGATAATATTATTCATACCTCTGTCAGAGGTAACTGCAAGCCTATCTGCGAGGATTGGCGAAAATCTAGCCACATCATCCTTGGTAACATCGTGCCAAATGGGCAGAATTAACTTTCCCGATGAGATTTCCTTGGCTACGAGTCCGTCCAATTCTCTTTGGGGCCATTCCTTTGAAAAAAAATTATGACTTAGTACAACAATACCGTACTGAGAATTAGCCAAACCTTGATCAATAGAACGTCTTAGGCTGTCTCCAATTGTGAGAGTGAATTCATCATACCAAACCTTTAGACCCTTGGCAGTAAGTTCATTTGCTAGTTCACGAACAAATGCGTCTTTATCTTCACTGGCATGCGATATGAAGATGTCCCAAGTTTTGGATGATTTCTTATCTGGTGCTTTAGTTGTTTTCGACAGCTTATTACCTTGAGAAACTGAGATTGATGATGTCTTCGAATGTTGCATTTGTTTTACAGGTAAACCGAGTGCTGCAACAAAATCATTGTCTTTCTTAATCTTCGCCTTCCATCCTGATAACATTCTCATAATCTGTTCCTGCGCAGAAGTATTGAATGCATTAACTTGCTTGGATAAATTATCCCACTGATCATGGATAGTTTTTAAAATGTCATTTGCTTCTCGTTTAATATCCTCAGCATCACCACTCCAATTTACAATATCAAAGGATATTTCGTTCCCATTTAAATCAACATTAATTGACCACATTATTCCAGGATTTGGGATACAGCGTAGAAGAACTGAATCACCTTCAAAAGGAAGATGATACTTTACTATTTGTCTTTTATAGCTCTTACCAGCCTCCAAGAAAAAATTATGACCAGGGTGTTGCTCAGAGGGAATCATCTTTTCATAAGTTGAAATATAAACATCATTAAATTTGAAATGGATTGGATCAATCCTTACTTGAGACAGGATTCGTAGAATATAGGTCTCATCATCAACTTGAGTTGAGGATGCTTTATCAAGTGATTCAATTTCAGACTTTGCCCTTTGAAGTTGTGTGTTGAATGCCTGATCAGCATCAATCTCTGCAAATATTCTCATAACTTTTTCCCTTAAGTTTGATTGTAAATGCCCCAACATTCTCAATAGATGGAAATTTTCCATGTATTGCCTTTATAAAATGGATTATTTTCCATCTAAACTCATATAGAGACTTAAAACATGGAAAATATCCCCACGATTTTTCCATGTATTGCAAATATGTCATGCTAACAGGGAAATGAAGACATATGGAAAGCCGCCCCCTCTGCCCAATTGATGAAAGTCGAACCGGCTTGTCTGAAAACGGCAGACTCCGTCTGTGAGGGGTGAACGGAAAGAAATGTATGGCTTCCTCATTTTCATCATTGCGAGTATCAGCAAACCTCTGACGTCATTTCATGCGGTGAATCAGTAAGTGAACAATATGATAGCATTTCCTTAAATTGAAATCCAATTGAATTGTTATATACTTCTCAAGTATGACGGGTTCTGTGTTTTAATCTTCTTTTAGAATGTTACTCCTGAGATGCAGAAGAAAATAAGGCAGTCATCATGTCAGACTTATCATCCTGCCGTTATCCTTCAGCGATTCGTCTGAGGCTACGAGCATTTTCACGATCCTCAAGCCGGCCGGACCATCGTTGAACGGCTTGTGATTGTCCGTCACGCAGCTGATAAAGTATTCTGCTTCGGACTTCAAGGCATCGGCAAAATCGATTTTCGGGCTCCACATGTCACCCGTCCTGTTGCTGACCATAAGCTTGCGCATGCCCTCATCCGTTTGTACCCTGATGCCTTTATCGTATACCTTGACCTTTTCATCCCCAAGGAGATCGTTCCATACCAGCATCCTCTTGTCACCGCCGATGAGGGTAGTCTGAACCTTGACCGGAGAGAGTGAATTTGCATTGAAGTGTGCAATCATATTGTTGCCGAAGTACACAGTGATATATGCAATATGGGCAAGAGACTCCTTCTGATAAAGCCTGCCGTTTGCCGTAATGGCTTCCGGTTCCTCTGAAATGATGTAATCCATGATGGAGAGATCGTGCGGGGCGAGATCCCATATAGCATCGACGTCACGATTGGCAACGCCGAGGTTGACCCGGGTGGAATCATAATACAGGATATCCCCGAGCACATCGCTTTCGATGAGATCTTTGATCCTCTTCACCGCACCGCTGAAAAGAAAGGTGTGGTCAACCATGATCCAGAGCCCTTTCTTCTCGGCAAGCTCGATGAGCTCTTCGCCCTGGTGAACGGTTTCAATAAAGGGCTTGGAAACAAAGATGTGCTTGCCGCTTAAGAGCGCCTCCCTTGCCAGTTCGTAGTGCGTGCTCACCGGGGTGGCAATCGCCACTGCATCGATGGAGGGTGACCGTACGAGCTCCCGATAATCGGTTGTGGTCGGGATGCCCGGTGATGTCCTGAATGCCCTGTCCAGAGTGTCCGGGCTGATGTCACATATCGAAGCCACCTGTGCGTCTTCCACTAAATTGAATTTATTTAAGATATTGGTCCACAGTATCCGTATCCCAAGACGCCGATATTGACCATGGTCGTACCTCCTGCGCAGCGTGAGATATTTGGGGCAGGGTCTGCATATGAATGATGTTTAAATGTAATCGATCTCTGTAAAAAGCTTGTCGCCTAATCGTTCGGAGCTTCGTCATGCACTTCATAAAGGAACCCGAAGCCCACCTGCGGAGGTATAAACCGGTAGAGATGGCTCATGAACTGGTCTACACTGGCGATTGCGGTCTGCGGGACGTAGACGATATCAAACGGCCTGAGGCGGTACTCATCGAAATCAAGATCACCCTTGAGCGCTTTTTTCAGATTCACCTTCCGGGCCAACGGCTTGTTATCCGGGCCTCTGCTCACGATCATGACATCGGAGATCTTTGCATCGGGTTTGAAGCCCCCTGCCATAAAGACAGCCTGCAGGGCATTCATCCTCCCTGCCAGATTCATTACCTGGGGGAGATAAACCTCGCCACCCACGTAGATTTGTTGGTCGGTAAAGTTCCTTACGATCACGGTAATCATGACCTGATTGAGCAGAAGACCGTACTTCTGGGTAAGAAGCTCATCGAGCTGTGCGGGTGAGAGACCTGCCGCCCGGATTTCATCGACCATCTGGAGGGTTATTTTGCCGTCGGGTCTGATGATGACCGTATCGTTGAGCTCCGGGTTATGGTAAAACTTGATTTCGAGCGTATCATACGGCTGGAGTATGTATTCATCCGTTACAACAGGCGCAAGCGGAGGAGGAGATATATACTGCAGTGAAGGTTTCGGGTTGCGGGCACATCCTCCCATGAATACCAATGCCGGGAGAACGAGCATACTGATCAGGCATAACGTACGGGCATTTTGATTGAACGCCATAATTAACCTCTCTTTGACAGATCCCTTACATCAGAATCATTTTTCAGGCACATTCGATCATGTGCATATTCCTGTAAATATAATGGGAGTCCTGGGGGAAAATCTCAATGAGAGGGGTAAAAACGGGTGTTCGCCAGACAGGGCAGGGCCTGGACGGAACCTGATCGGCATTGCCCGTTCACCAGAGGAGGAGCTTAAAATCCTGTTACTTCAGGCCTGGAGCTTCATGTACTGCATGGTGCCGTCCTGAATCACGGCGACCTCGTGCATCCCGGGGAAAATCCTCTTCCAGTATTCCGAGACACTCCTGCCCAGGTTTTGACAAAAAGGGCATCGTCGTCATGGCAGATCAGATCCAGGCCGGTCCGGTCGGGATAAGGGTCCAGCACGATGAGCTTCTTCATGAGGAGGGGGATGAAGCCCGGGACCTCTGCGGAGCGTAGTGGCGCTCCGCCGTAATCGGTTCCCCATGCCCGCATGACATAATGGGGGACCTGCCCTTCCGGTGCATCGGAGATCAGCACCGCCGTACCCTGGCCGCCCGGTTTCATGGTCATGCAGCGCGAGCAGCATGGCGATGGCCGATTCGTTGGCCTTTCCATAGGCATTGCTCACCAGATGTCATAGCCGGAAGAGAACGGGATGCCGTAGTGATCCTTGCCTTCCTCGCCGCCGGCAGCATGGGTGGCCCTGAAGGGACCGGCATAGAGGTTCGTGATCTCGCCCTTGCGGTTGATGAGGCAATCCACCTTGAAATTGAGGCCGGCCATGTCGCCTGCGGCATCACATTCGGCGCGCATGATGTTATTGTCGAAATTTCCCAGGCCGGTCCGGGTCTGGTCGCGGTAAAGCTGGTTGTGAAACTGGTTGATGGTCTCGATCCCGGCGACGCCCGGGCAGGATCAGCTTGGCCCCTCCCCCGAATCCCACATGGACATGGGCGGTGATGCAGCCGATGCCGATCTTCAGGTCGCAGGACATGAACTCCCGGTTGAACCACAGCTCCACGCCGGTCGGGGTCCTGCCCACCCGGACGGTATTCTGGAAGGGATCGTGGTTGTACACCGCATAATTTTCCACGATTTCATCCCCCAGCTTCTTCCGGGCGTTGATCATGTCGTATGCCCCGTGGGACGCCCAGGGCCCAGATGAACCGGATCTGGTCTTTTTTCATGCCGGCCCGGTGGAGGGCTGCTCGAGAACATGCGGGCGCGATGTCCTTCACCGGGTGTGGGCCGGGTCATGTCGTCAAAGACGATTACCGCCTGTTTCCTGCCCGTGGCCAGTTCGGCAAGTGACGGCCCTGCGATGGGGTTCACCACCTTTTCCCGGATCTCTTCGGGAGAAAGGCCCGGCTTCTCGAAACCGGGAGAGGTGAGGTTGTCGACCTCCCACCTGTCAGGGAACGTAAGCGACCGATCTTTGTTCTCGTACCAGAGCCTCGATGGGACAGAAACAGTCTTCATGCCACCCTCCAGCAGAAAGGGAAAATATTGTTGTATCATCATATTACAAGCTGTTTCCCATTGAAAGGATTATCTTCATGGGCTAGTATCCGTATGGGGTATAATCTGAATGAAGGAGTGATGCGTATGGGGAATATCACCTACGGGCTTGAAGGCAAGGTCGCGGTAGTGACCGGAGGGAGCAGGGGCATCGGCCTGGAGATCGCCAGGGAGCTGATCAGGCAGAAGGCTCATGTCGTCATCTGCGGAAGAAAACAGGAGAACCTCGATGCGGCAAAAAAAGAACTCGGCAGCGAAAGCCTCGTGACCTTCCAGGCGCACATCGCCAAGGAAGGCGAGGTGAAAGAGCTGTTCAGGAAGATCATGGAGGTCCATCCCCGCATCGATATCCTCATCAACAACGTGGGCATGAATCTCATCACCCCATCGATCCCGGACACGGATTTTACCATGTGGCAGAAGATCATGGAAACGAACCTCACCGGCACCTACCTGTGCTCCAGGGCGGCCTCCCGGATGATGCGCACGCAGAGCCGGGGCACCATCGTGAACGTCTCATCCATTGCAGGCAGAAAAGCCTCACCCGCCATGGGCATCTACGGGATCGCAAAGGCAGGGGTGGAAATGCTCACCAGGGTCATGGCAAGCGAGCTCGCCCAGTACGGCGTGCGGGTCAATGCCGTAGCACCGGGCATGGTGCGGACCGATTTCAGCAAGCCCTTCTGGTCAAATCCGGACTTATGCAGCCTTATCGTAAAGAACATCCCCATGGGGAGGATCGCCGAGCCCATGGATGTGGTGCATCCCGTGCTCTTCCTCGCATCCGAGGCATCGGCCTTCATCACGGGCCAGACAATACTCGTGGACGGCGGAGCAACAGCGGTATAAGAAACAATGCGTGATACTCACGACACAGTTTCTTATTTTGTGAAAGGCTATGAGACATGAGAACAGCAGGGATCGACATCGGCTCCATCAGCGCAAAAGCGGCAATCATCGAAAACGGTAAAATCCTGGGCACGCGCGTCGGGTTCACCGGATACAATGCGGCAAACGCAGGCCGGAAGATATTCGAAGAGCTCCTGGACCAGCTCGGGATTGAGTACTCATCCATAGACAGGATCGTCTCCACCGGCTACGGCAGGAACAGTGTGGATTTCGCCCATAAGAGCATGACCGAGATCATCTGTCACGGAACAGGCGCGTATTTCCAGAACCCCGAGACGAGGACCGTAGTGGACGTGGGCGGGCAGGACAGCAAGGCCCTTGTCCTGGATGAAAAGGGAAAGGTAAAGGATTTTGTCATGAACGACAAGTGCGCTGCGGGCACAGGCAGGTTCCTCGAGGTCATGGCTCGCGCCCTGGAAGTCAACCTCGATGATTTCGGCGACCTGTCGCTCCGCTCGGAAAAACCTGCCAAGATCAGCAGCATCTGCACGGTGTTTGCCGAGTCGGAGGTCATTTCGCTCATATCCAAAGGCGAGGCGAGGGAAAACATCGTTTGCGGCATCCACGAGTCGGTGGCATCGCGCATCTATGCCATGGCCCAGCGGCTGCCCGTGAAAGCGCCCTTTATGATGACCGGCGGCGTGGCCAAGAATATCGGCCTCGTCAGGATCCTTGAGAAGCGCTTCAATTCGCCCATCCAGGTTACCGACCTTGCCCAGGTCAACGGCGCCATCGGCGCAGCAGTAATGGCCATGAGTCTCTGAGATTCAACAGAAATCCCCATAAAAACAGCACAAAAGAAAAGGGGAGCGCTATTCACGCTCCCCTTGTTTGCACATTATTTCCGGCGCAGGTTATTCGGGCGGATACATTGCCTCGATGTGGCCGGCATACTTCTGGTTGATGATGCGCCTCTTCAGTTTCATCGTGGGGGTGAGCTCGCCCGTTTCCTGGCTCCATACGCGGTCAAGGAGGGTGAACTTACGGATCTGCTCGACCCGTGCATACTCTTTCATGTTTGCCTCGAGTTCCTTCTCGAAGAGCCCGGCAACCTTGTCGTTCGAAAGAAGCTCTTTGGGGTTGCTGTAGGTGATTCCCTGGGCCTTTGCCCATTTCTCGAGATTTTCGAAGGAGGGAACGATCAGCGCCGAGAGATATTTCCGGTTGTCGCCGATGACCGCAACCTGCTCGATATAGGATGACGCCACGAGGCTGTTCTCAATATTCTGCGGGGAGATGTTCTTGCCGCCGGAGGTCACGATGAGGTCTTTGATCCTGCCGGTGATCTTGAGGTATCCGTCATCGTCTATCTCGCCGATGTCGCCGGTGCGGAAGAAGCCGTCATCGGTGAATACTTCCTTGGTGGCCGCATCGTTCTTATAATACCCCTTCATGACCTGGGGGCCTTTGATGAGGATCTCGCCGCCTTCGCCGATCTTGATGATGGTATCCTTTACCGGTGCGCCGACTGTGCCGGCCTTGATCTTCTTCGGCCTGTTGCGCGTTGGTGATGGGTGTCGTTTCGGTAAGCCCGAAGCCTTCCAGGACCTTGATGTCCATGCCCAGGAAGAACTCAGCATCGGAGACGGACAATGGCCCGCCGCCGGAAATAGCACCCTTGAGCCTGTCCATACCGAGGGCGACCCTGAGCTTGGAGAAGATGATCTTATTTGCGAGGTTGTACTTGAAGGCAAAGAATCCGGTGCGCGGCTTGTCGTTGCAGATGTAGGGGAGGTTCTGCTTCGCAATGCCCATGGCCCAGTTGAACAGGGCCTTCTTTATCGGCGGTGCGCCTGCGACCTTGGCAACGATCCCGTTATGGACCTTTTCATAAATCCTGGGTACGCTCACGATGAACGTGGGGCGGACTTCCTGGAAGTTTTCCAGCAGCTTTGAGACATCCTCGGCAAAGGCCACCTTGTGCCCGAGGAAGATAGGCGCATAGTAACCGACCGTGCGCTCCAGGGAGTGGGCCAGGGGCAGGAAGGAAAGGAAGACATGGTCGCCCGTGAGAAAGTCGGGATCGACTGCCTGGGCCTGATTGACATTGGAAACGAAGTTCTTGTGCGTCAGCATGACCCCTTTGGGGTTGCCCGTCGTACCCGATGTATAGATGATCGTTGCCACGTCTTCGATGTTGATGGGCTTCAACCTGTCATCGAACTCGTCCTTCTTGGGATACTTGCTCCCTTCCTTCATAACATCACTCAGTTGGAGAACCCCCGGTACCTTTTTCGCCAGCTCATCGAAGACGATGATCTCCTTGAGGTTCGGGAGGTCTCCCTTGACGGAAACGATCTTATCGGTGTGCTCTTTGGTCCCTGTGAAACACATGATGGCATCGGAATTATCGATAATATAGCGGCATTCCAGATGCCGAATTCGTTGCATAGATCGGTACATTGACCGCCCCGACGGAGAGAATGGCCAGGTCGGCTACCCACCATTCGTACCTGTTCGGCGAGAACAGGGCGATCTTATCTCCGGGTTTTATGTCTTTCGAGAGAAGATAATTGCCCAGGTTCCTCACCATTTCGTTAATCTGGTTCCACGAAAGTTCTTCCCAGATACCTTCTTTGTTCTTGAAGGATACGAGCGCCTTGTCACCGTACTGCTGAGCGCGGTTCTGGAAGATCGCTCCCATAGACGTTTCCTTGAATTTCCCCATGAGTACCTCCTAAAAAATTGGATTAGATCAAGATTTGCTAGTTATTATAAAAGAATGATACCCATTTATCAAGGTTTTTATCTATAACGTTATTAAGCGATTGTCTATGAATGCGCCCGGTGACATTCTTCACTCAGTCGGGTGTGCATCACAGCCCTTTTGCGAGATCCTTGGAATAAAAAAGGGAGGACAGAAACTGCCCTCCCTATAGCTATTACGAGTTTTTTAGAAGCTTGCTCGTTTAAGACAAATCTTCCGGATACATCTTTTCGATGACATCCTTATACTTCTGGTTGACCACCCTGCGTTTGAGCTTCAGTGTCGGGGTAAGCTCGTCCGTCTCCTGAGACCATTCCTTGTCGAGCAGAGAGAATTTCCTGATCTGCTCGACCCGTGCATAGTCCTTCATGAAGTTCTCGATTTCTCTCGCATAGAGCTCGTTGATTTTCGGATCCGTGACCAGTTCCTGCCGGGAGCTGAAGGTTACCCCGTTTGCCTTTGCCCAGTTATCGAGCTCGGCAAAGGCCGGTACGATCAGGGCGGAGAGATACTTCCGGTTATCGCCGATCACTGCGACCTGTTCGATGTAGGTAGATGTCTTCAGCGCGTTTTCAATGTTCTGCGGAGATATGTTCTTGCCGCCGGAAGTGATGATGAGGTCTTTGATCCTGCCCGTGATCTTCACATATCCGTCCGAATCGATCTCTGCGATATCGCCGGTGCGGAAGAAGCCGTCCTCGGTGAAAACTTCCTTGGTGGCCGCTTCATTCTTGTAGTACCCCATCATGACCTGGGGGCCCTTGATGAGGAGCTCGCCGCCGTCGCCGATCTTCACGATCGTATCCTTGACGGCTATGCCTACGGTGCCCGGCTTGATCTTGCTTCTTTTGTTCGTGTTGGTGACCGGTGTCGTTTCCGTCAAACCGAAGCCCTCGATGATCTTGATGTCCATGCCGAGGAAGAACTCCGCATCGGCGACAGAAAGAGGGCCGCCGCCCGAGAACCCGAACTCGAGCTTGTCCATGCCGAGTGCTGCCTTGAGCTTGGAGAAGATGATTTTGTTGGCCAGGTTGTACTTGAACGCATAGAAGCCTGTGCGCGGCTTCTGGTTGCAGACATAGGGGAGGTTTTCCCGGCCGATTCCCATTGCCCAGTTGAAGAGTGCCTTCTTGACCGGGGGTGCGCCTGCGACCTTGGCGAGGATGCCGGTATGGATCTTCTCATAAAGCCTCGGCACGCTTACGATGCAGGTAGGCCTGACCTCCTGGAAGTTTCCAAGAATCTTGGCGAAGTCTTCGGCGAAGTAAACCTTCATGCCGTGCAGCATCGGCGTGTAGTATCCGCAGGTCCGCTCCAGGGAATGAGCCAGCGGCAGGAAGGAAAGGAATGTCAGCTCGTCTGCACGGGCGAAGAGTTCGGGATCGACGTTGTAGATCTGCTGGACGTTTGCAAAGAAGTTATTGTGCGAGAGCATGACGCCCTTGGGATTTCCGGTTGTGCCGGAGGTATAGATGATGGTCGCCATATTGTCTTTTTTGATGTTGCGGATCCTCTTGTCGAATTCATCGGCATTGGGAACGCCTACACCTTCCTTGTAAGCTGCACCGAGCTCGATGACGCCGTCAATCGGCTTCGCAAGGGGATCGTAGCTGATGATTTCCCGTAAGTTGGGGAGCTTGGCCTTGACCGAGACGATCTTCTCCGTGTGCTCCTTGGTAGCGGTAAAACACATGATGGCATCCGAGTTATCTATGACGTATCGGGATTCTTCCGCAGAGTTTGTTGCGTAGATGGGAACATTCACCGCACCGATGGACAGGATCGCCAGATCCGTAACCCACCACTCGTACCGGTTGGGGGAGAAAAGGCATACCTTATCGCCCGGTTTTACGCCCCTGTTGATAAGAAAATACCCCAGGTTCCTTACCATCTCGTTCAGCTTGTCCCAAGAGATGTCTGTATAGACGCCGTCTTTTTTGTAAGCGCAGATGGCCCTGCTCCCGAACTGCTCTACCCGGTTCTGAAAAACCGCAGGTATTGATGTTTCAGCGAACTTTGGCATGGATGCCTCCTCCAATGTAGTTAGATTAGCATGATATTATTGATAACGCTGTCTAACGTAATACATTAATACATAGAAATAAATCAATTCCTTTTTTAAACAAATTTCTAATGAGAGCTTTACCTTGAGGCGTAAAAATTTTTATTATATAAGATCTCAAGACCTGGAAAATTGCATGCTGCACGATTACACAGGAGCGGATACAGCTCCTATCCGGTTGAGGAGATGACCCTTAAGTGAAGATAACTAAAGACGAGGTTCTCCATGTAGCAGGGCTCGCCAGGATCAAGCTCGACCCCGGTGAAGTGGAAAAATATCAGAAGGAGCTGAACTCCATCCTCGAGTACATGGATATGCTCTCCGGGATCGACACCGGAAACATCGGGCCCATGAGCCGTTCCTTCCCTATCACGAATGCCTTCAGGGCAGATGAGGCCATGAAGAGCCAGGATATATCCGAAGCACTCCTGAATGCTCCTGAGCACAAGGACGGCTTAATCCTGGTGCCGAAGGTCATCGAGTAATGGGAGACCGCATCCTTGAAACCGCAAGGAGCTACCGCAGATTCGATAAGTCCCCTGTGCAGGAAATACAAGGGCTCCTTGATAAAATCGGGAAGGATACCTCCAACAGCTTCATCACCGTGGATGAGCAGGGCGCGCTCAGGGATGCGGAAGCAGCAGAAAAGCTGCTCGCCGGCTCGGACGACCCCATCGTCGGAATACCCATTGCCGTCAAGGACAACATCTGCACCCGGGGGATTGCCACTACCTGTGCATCGAACATCCTTGCCGATTTCGTTCCCACCTATGATGCAACCGTGGTGAGGAGATTAAAAGAACGAGGCGCAGTCATTATCGGCAAGACCAATCTCGATGAGTTCGCCATGGGCTCGACCACCACGACAAGCAACACAGGCCCCACGCTCAATCCGTGGGACACCTCGAAAACCCCTGGCGGATCGAGCGGAGGCTCTGCTGCAGCGGTTGCCGCGGGCTTAAGCGCAGGGGCTCTCGGGTCAGACACCGGAGGCTCCATCAGGATGCCTGCCAGCTTCTGCGGCATCACCGGGCTGAAACCGACCTATGGCGCGGTATCGCGTTTCGGGCTCGTGGCATTCGCCTCATCGCTCGATCAGATCGGCCCCATGGCTGCCTCTGCCACGGGACACGGCCGTGCTCTTCGATGCCATTAAGGGCCATGATCCTTTTGACTCCACAAGCATTCCCAGGGAATATCCGGCTGCGAGCCTGGAAGCGCTGGATATGCGCGGAGTCCGCATCGGCATCCCGGAAGAGTTTTTCGGGGAAGGGCTCGATCAGCGACGTGGAGCGATCGGTGTTCTTCGGGATTTCAACTCTTGAAAATTTCGGCGCCGAGATCAAGCAGATACGACTGCCCCATATCCGATACGGCGTTGCGGTCTACTACATCATCGCCACGGCCGAGGCGAGCTCGAACCTCGCCCGGTATGACGGCGTGCGCTACGGGGCCAGGGCAGGGGATGCAAAGGATCTCATGGACATGTACCTGGAGACCCGGTCAAGGGGCTTCAATGATCGAGGTCAAGCGGCGGATCATGCTCGGCACCTATGTCCTTTCCGCCGGGTATTACGAGGCATACTACAAGAAGGCCTCGCAGGTCAGGTCACTCATCGCCGGTGATTTCTCGGAGGCCTTCAGAGAATGCGATCTCATTGCCGGGCCTACCACGCCGGTCACTGCCTTCGGCCTCCATGAGATGGTGGACGATCCGTTGAGCATTTACCTGCTCGATATCTACACCATCCCGGCGAATCTCGCCGGCCTGCCGGCCATAAGCATCCCCTGCGGCTTCGGCGCTGAACGGCCTGCCCATCGGGATGCAGCTCATGGCCCCGCATTTCCGTGAAGATCTGCTGCTGCGGCACGGGCATTGCCTTCCAGGACCGGACGAAATTCCACGAGGTGAGGCCGTGAAGGAATACGATATCAGTCATCGGGCTTGAGGTCCATGCCCAGCTCCTGACCGAATCGAAGATCTTCTGCGGCTGCTCCGCCACATACAGTTCTTTTGCCGAACACCAACACCTGCCCGGTATGCATGGGCATGCCCGGCATCGCTCCCCGTGCTGAACAGGAAGGTGGTGGATTTCGGCATCAGGCTCGGCCTCGCCACAGGCTGCCGGATATCTCAATGGAGCGTATTCGCCCGGAAGAACTACTTCTATCCCGATCTCCCCAAGGGCTACCAGATCACCCAGCACCAGACCCCTCTGTGCGAAAACGGCCATCTCGATATCGAGGCTGAACGGCCGGAGTGAAGAGGATCAGGATCATGCGGATCCATATGGAGGAGGATGCCGGCAAGACCATCCACGACGAGCCGGGGCCCCGTACAGCCTTGTGGATTACAACCGCGCCGGGGTCCCGCTTCTCGAGATCGTCATCGATGCCGGATCTCACGAGCTCCGGAAGAGGCGGCAGCCTATCTGAAGGAACTCCGCCAGATCCTCATGTACCTCGATATCTGCGACGGGAACATGGAAGAAGGCTCTTTCCGGTGCGATGCCAACGTCTCGGTCAAGCCGCCGGGGTCGCCCGAATACGGCATCCGCACGGAGATCAAGAACATGAATTCCTTCAGGAACGTGCAGAAGGCACTCGACTTCGAGATCGACACGGCATATCGGCATCCTCGACTCCGGCGGCTCAATCGTGGTGCAGGAAACACGGCTCTGGAACGCTGCAGCGGGCACGACCATGCCCATGCGCTCCAAGGAGGAAAGCCACGATTACCGCTATTTCCCCGAGCCTGACCTCGTACCCGTGGAGGTCGATGCGGCCTGGATCGAGCGGATCAGGGAGGAGCTGCCGGAGCTGCCCGCGCATATGAGGCAGCGGTTCCAGGCCCAGTTACGGCCTGCCTGCTTACGATGCGGGAGTGCTCACCCAGTACAAAGCCCCTGGCGGACTATTTCGAGGAATGCGTAAAGCTCCTGGATGCCCCAAAGGAGATCAGCAACTGGATCATGACCGAGGTCTTGAGGGTCATGAACGAGCAGGGTATAGACATCTCCTCCTTCCCGGTCGGTCCGGAGAGGCTCACGGAGATGATCGGCCTTGTCCTGCAGGGCGTCATGTCCGTCCACATCGCGAAAGAGGTCTTCAGCGAGATGGTCTCCACGGGCAAATCCGCCGCCGGAATCGTACAGGAAAAGAATATCACGCAGCTCAGCGATGAAGATCAGATCAGGGAACTTGCGAGAAGCATCATTGAAGCCAATCCCGAAGAAGCTGCGAAGTACAGGGCCGGCAAGACAGGGCTTCTGGGGTTCTTTGTCGGCGCGGCTCATGAGCGAAACGAAGGGAAAAGCAAACCCCAAGCTCGCCGGCAGAATAGTAAAGGAGGTGCTTGAGCAATGAAGAATCTGCACATCGCCGATACGGAAATGATACGCGCGGGAGACGTCACGGATATATACTTTGTCCGTACGGAGAATATCCTGAGAACAAGACATCTGAACGAACACGTCTGCATGGAGGTTTTCATGAAGTCCTTGCCGGATCAACGATACCGCTGGGGGGTTTTTGCCGGTGCCGAAGAGGTGTGCATCCTCCTCGAGGGCAGGGCGGTCACGGTCCATGCCCTTCCCGAAGGATCGTATTCTTCCCTCACACGCCGGTCATGACCATTGAGGGAAAATACCTGGATTTCGGCGAGATGGAGACCGCAATCCTTGGCTGCCTGTGCCAGGCATCGGGCATTGCCACCCGGGCCTCCCGTTTCAGGGTGGCCGCCGGAAACAAGCCGGTCATCAGCTTCGGAGCCAGGCGGATCCACCCATCGATCGCACCCATGGTCGAGCGGTGCCGCCTATATCGGCGGATGCGACGGCGTGTCGACGGTTGCCGGCGCACGGCTCATCGGAGAGAACCCCGTGGGCACCATGCCCCATGCACTCGTCCTCATTATGGGCGATACGCTGACCGCCACGCTTGCATTCGATGAAATCATCGATAAGGACGTCCCCCGCATCTCGCTCATCGATACGTTCCAGGACGAGAAGTTCGAGGCGATCCATGTGGCCGAGCACATGAAAGAGCGGCTCTCCGGCATACGGCTCGACACCCCGTCATCCCGGAGGGGAAATTTCAGAAGCCTCCTCAAGGAAGTAAGGTGGGAGCTCGACCTCAGGGGGCATACCGCATGTCAGGCTCGTTGTCTCGGGCGGCCTCGACGTGAAGGATGTTCTCGATCTCGTGGACGTCGGCAGATACGTTCGGAGTGGGCACGCATTATCTCGAGTGCCGCCGCCCTTGACTTCTCCATGGACATCGTGGAGATCGAGGGAAGGCCGATCGCAAAGCGCGGCAAGGAATCCGGAAAGAAATCCGTCTTGCGGTGCCGGTCCTGCATGAAGGACTACGTCGTGCCCTTACGGGGCGCAGAGAACATGCGAGTGTTCCGGAGAGCTGAACCGCTGCTCGAGAAGATCATCGATTCCGGAAGGATCGTCTCCGACCTTCCCGCGCCTCGGCAGATCCGCAAGCACTGCATCGACGAGCTGGCCGGCATGAAGAAAGATACTCCGGCAAAGGAATTTCTCGAATCTATGATCAGCCCTTTTTGCTTTCGACGACCATACCTTCAACATCCTTGACCAGAGGGCATTACCCGAGAAAGCATATGGATCCCCTGCAGTCCGCGCAAGAGGTGGCCCATGCAATCCAGACCCTGGCCGTGCGAGGCGCGCCTGCCATCGGCATCGCTGCAGCCTTCGGGTGCGCCCTGGCCGCCCGACCGGCAGGGAAGAGCTCGAGAAGGCCTCGGAGGCGCTCGTACAGGCGAGGCCCACTGCCGTGAACCTTGCATGGGCCGTCAGGAGGTGCCTCGATGCCGTGAAAGACTAGCCCGAGGACGACTCTACCCGAGGCTTTCCGGGAGGCGTACGATATCTGGGACGAGGAGAAGCTCGCCAACGAATCCATGGCCGCCTCGGAGCCGGCCTGTTCTCCGAAGACAGGACGTATTCGGTTCTCACCCACTGCAATGCGGGCTCACTGGCCACGGGCGGGATCGGGACAGCGCTCGGCGTCATCAAGCTGCTCCATGATCAGGGCAAGCTCGAGATGGTCTACATGGACGAGACCAGGCCCCTCCTGCAGGGTGCGCGGATCACTGCCTATCGAGCTGAAGAACTCGGATGTCCCTGTCGACCCTGATCACGGACAGCATGGCAGGATGGACTCATGAAACTCGGCCGGATCGATGCGGTGATCGTGGGCGCGGACCGTATCGCCCGGAACTACGATGCAGCGAACAAGATCGGGACCTATTCGCTGGCAGTCCTGGCCAAGGTCCACGGGATACCGTTCTATATTGCGGCGCCGTTTCCACCTTCGATCCGGACGCCGAAACCGGCGAGGAGATCCCCATCGAGGAGCGGGACCCTTCCGAAGTGCGCTCGTTCCACGGTTCGGTCATGCGCTCCCGGAGGTGGATGTCTTCAACCCGGCCTTTGACGTGACGGAGCACCAGCTCATCACGGCGATCATCACGGAAAAAGAAGTGATCTACCCGGTTTCGGACTGAGCATCAACCGGACCGACATTCCGGCAGGGAGAAAGCAAAGGCCGTTTTAGGCGCCGAAGGAGCTTTTCCGTTTCCGTTCTTCGGGGTGGAAATGATCAGGTGGTATTCACCCTTGAACCACTCCCGTTTGAGCATCCTGTCCTCGGTGATGGAGATGTCCTTCCTGTCCAGGAGATCGGCAAAATCCTTCTCGTAGGTTACCCTGCCGAAATCGATGGTGGTGAAGTATTTCAGGCTTGGGCTTGATGAGCATCGAGCAGGAACGATTTATCTTTGAACATGGTCTGGAAGAACATCACCTCTCCATGGGGTTTGAGCCATGGTTTGATGAGGTCGAGCACGAGCTGCTGGTCCTCGAAAAGCATGAAGCTCATACTGAAGAGGATGTAATCGAAATACCCGTCGGCAGGCGGTGAGTAAGACTCCACCGGGGTGTGCTGGATTTCAATATGGTCCCCCAGATTCAATCGCCTGATAAGGCTGCTGCAGTGTCTCAAGTAGTTCTTGTTGATATCGATGCCCGTGATCTTCAGCCCTTTTGATTTGATCACGTCGTGATACCGGTGCATCATGATCCCGTTGCCGATGCCCACGTCGAGTATCCGTCGAATCCGCGGGAAAATACTCCAGGCAGTTTTTATAGCAAATGTCCGTTACATCATCGATTATAAGTTTATAAAGATAATTCCTCATTGCATCCGTCCTATGCATTTTATAATAATCGTACGGATACATATAGGAAGGTCGGCTTGTTTTCAAGATTTTTTCTCAATAAAACGCCTGACATACAAAAGTTGTCACAGAACCTACCGAAATCAATCAGTTTATCTTTGACAGGATCGCCTGTGATAAAGCCATGAAAGATGAATGGCCCGATATACTATACTCCGTCGCTCATGAACCGGCCTTGGGCAGGATGTGTTCGAGACGGCGGATAATTGCTTCGGCAAAGACCTTGTGGCCTTCACCGTTCGGGTAGCGGGCATCCTTCTGGACGAGGTCGGCATTGGCCGTCCCCGTATCGGAAAGATGCCCTGCCCAGTACGTGTGGATGGGGATCATGACACATGTGAGGTCCACCGCCACTTCCCGGATGACGCGGTAAAAGATGTTGACCGCATCCATTTCATTGGGATCGTCAAAAGTCTGCGAGGTGAGAAGGCAGATATCCAAGGGAAAGAGCTCCCGGGCACGCTGCACCATGCGTACGAGGTTTTCCTTGAACTCCGAGCGGTACACCGGAAAGAATGCATCATCGACGCCGAAATGCACCATGAGAAGCTGGGGCGCATAGGGCTCGATATCCTCGGAAAACGACCATATGCCGTCAAATGAGTTGTCCCGGAACCGCGAGCGGTTTATAAGCTCGATGCCTTTCGATGTGCAGTACCTCTGCAGGATATCCGCATATCCCTGTTTCACGCCGTATCCAGCCGCGATGCTCCCCCCGCGGATCACGACCCTCTGTATCCTCCCGCAACCACGAGGACTATCCCTTCCAGAAGAGGGCCTTCAGAGAAGAGGCATGCCCGAAGGCAGCACCCTGAGCCCGAAGGCGAGCCATGATTTTGATGGCGCTTTATATCCGGGGTTTGCCTGCAGCGAAATAATGCCCTGCGGGCAGACGGCAACACACTGACCGCAGCCGATGCATTGTGCGGCACGATATGCATGCTCTCTTTCCGCCATGGTATGCGCATGGGTATTACAGACCCGGGCGCACTTTCCGCAGTTCGTGCAGAACTCTTCATCCATATGTGCGAGGTAATGGGGCTCGGCAAGGGAAACGCGGCCGTTGAAACGGTTGATGGATTCGATGTAGTGGCAGCAGCAGTCGCAGCAGGTGCAGATGGCATTGGAGCTCGGAGGGATCGAGATTCGCCGTCATGAACACGAGGTTCTTCTCCCAGCGCTCCTCACGATCCTACCGCATCTCCTCCCTGCTCAACGAAACGCCCGCTGCCCTGTTCGACTCGCCGATTCCGCCAAAGTCCCGAACACCAGGCACCCGTCATCGGGATCGGAACGTCTGCAGGATATGGCCTTCAAAGGCACGGGACTGGCGGCACTGGCAGACATTCAGCACAGCCAGGTGCTCGTGGGCTTCGATCATCCTGGCCATGAGATCGGCATCCACCATCATGTTCTTGTCTCGACGGCCTCTGCACCGGGATATTACGGATCACGGGTGAAGGCGTCGTGCTGTAGCGGCGGGTATAGCCGGTTGCATACAGGGCGTTGATGAGCCTGCCGTACTTCCGGTGCCAGGGCGAATCCTGCCGCTCATGAGGAGGTATTCGAACATGCCCGGGATGAGCGGCAGTATGGCATATCGCTGTTTTTCGACCTGAAGATGACCCGCTTGTCTGCCATGGCATTGAGGAGAATCCTTACCTTTCCTGCAGGCTCCTTGGCCCTCCGTGCGACCGTTTCAACCGATACCGGGATGTAATAGGAGAGATGCCTGGCAACTCCTGCCTCTTCCGGGCTGAACAGATGGGCAACAAGTGCAAGGAGCTCATTGCCCATGGGCGGGCCGTAGAGCCACACGGAACTGAATACCCTTGCCAGCTCCCGCTGCTCCGGATGGACAGTTATCGTATCAGGAATTGTATGCATCGTATGTATCCCTCCGCTTGTCATGCTTCCGGGTTCGATGCCGGTTTGGGTGCGTTGATGCATTCATTCTGAAAAGTAAAAGATTCCGCCCCATCCGCATGCAGTTAATAATTTGACATTCTCGCCCTATCGCAACTCCGTGTCAAGAGGACGTGCCCTTCCGATGGGCATGTCCTGGTAAAGCATCGTGTTAGAACAGCCCGGAGGCATTGGTCCAGAGCCATAAAGAACAGGCGGCTATCCCGAGGGTCAGCAGCGTTACCGCAATGCCTACAGGTGCATGGATTTTCCAGCCGATGCGGATGCCGTGCTGCGCAGCGGACTCAACCACGATGATATTGGCAATGCTGCCGATGATGAGAAGATTTCCGGCGAGCGTGCTGCTCATTGCCAGGATCGGCCCGGCCAGGGGATGATGGGCGATGGGCAGCAGGAGCATGGCGGCAGGGACATTGGACACCAGATTGCTCAGCAGGGCCGTGATGGTAAAGAGCCATGCCGGATGAGCAGGGTCGACCCCGGCCTTGATGAGCTCTGCAACGACTTTATTCGGCACGCCGGTTTGCGTTAACGCATGGTTTACGATGAAGAGCCCGCAGAAGAGCACGAGGAGCTGCCAGTCCACGAGCCCCAGCATATGCCGCGAGTGCATCTTCCTGCTCATGAGCAGGACTCCGGCTGCACCGAGTGCCAGGATGTCCCTGGGGAGCGGGGTGGCGAGAAAGGCGACGAAGAGGATGCCGGTGATGAGAAGGGCCTTGGTGGACTGCCAGGAGTTCCACGAAGTGAGATCTTCAGAACGGGGCTCCCAGCCTTTATCTCCATCATGCCAGTTTCCCCTGTACCGGTAGGCGATCACGGCCCAGGTGACGAGAAGGCCGAGCAGGGAAGGGACGCCTGCAATGAGAATATAACCGGAAAAGGAAAGCTTGAGGCTCTGGCCGATGAGGATATTCTGGGGGTTGCCGATCAGGGTTGCCGCAGACCCCACGTTGGCGGCGCAGGCCACAGCCAGGAGAAACGGCACGGGATCGAGCCTGCGGGACCTGCACGCATGGATGAGCACAGGCGGGATCGCGAGGCACACGATATCGTTCATGAACACCGCCGACAGGACTCCGGTGAGGAAGATGACTGCAAACAGGAGCCTGGGCGGAGACATATCAATACCCGTGACTGCCTCTGCGGTGCGGGTGTAAAACCCTCCGAGCCTGAGCTGGGCGGATATCACCATGAAGGCGAAGAGCAGCGTTATGGTGGATATGTCGATGGCGCGCGCAGCCGCCTCCAGGTTCATGGCCCCGATGGCTATGAGGATGATGGAGCCGAGCAGGGCCACGCCGGTACGGTCGAGCTGGAGACGGGGGAGCCTGCCGAGCAGCATGCCGAGATACACAATGAGAAATACCCCAACGATTGCACTGGTCACACCTTTGACATTACCGCTCTTTGCCGACCGGGGCAATGGGAATGATGCTTAGGTCTGCAGAATGAATTCCCCCGCTTATCCGTACCGGGCGATGCCCGGCAGGCCTTGGGCTCCGAGCCATTGGGGGCAGCAATGATATGATTTATCTGCCGTCCCTTGATAGTCGGAACAGGGATATCTATTGTATGTATAATACGGTTCAAGGAGTATTAAAAATACCCGGGAAGTTCTTCAAACGGGAAAAAATAGAAAAGACAATCTCTCTCCTGAACCGAAAGGAGGACGCGGTGAATACTCGATATTTTGCCCTCGTGCTGGGCATATTCTATACAATAATCGGCGTGCTGGGGTTCTTTCCGCCGCTGATAACGGATACGCAGCCCATTTCGGGGACACTCGCAGTCGATCTGTTTTCCGGGAGGCTACTCGGCATATTTCCGGTGAACATACTCCACAACCTGGTCCACCTCGCTGTCGGGATTTGGGGTATCGTCGCTTATAGGGGCTATGTCACTTCGATCGTATACTCAAAGACGGTAGCGATCCTGTTCGGGGTCCTGACCGTAATGGGGCTGATTCCAGTCTTCAGTACGACATTCGGCCTCATTCCCCTCTTTGGAGCGGACATTCTCCTCCATGCAGGGACAGCGATCCTCGGTGCCTACTTCGGGTTCTACGCAGCAAGGGTAGGATTGGAAGTCAGGAAGTAACGAGTTTATTTTCCCTCAAGATCTTCATCCCGCTGAGGGGGAATGCAAAACTTTGTGTTCTCTTTCAAGCGGGATGAAGGCGGCAGGGAAACATTCGTGAGGGTTTCAAAGCCGGCAGTTGCAGGAGCGCATCACCCCGGAAAATGCACGGTAACCTTTTCCCTGACCTCCTGGAGCCAAATGTTCCTCTGCTCCGGTGTGCTTGTGGCCATAACCCCGAACATCCTGCGGGAGAATGTCCTGACCCCGCAGAGACCGAATATGCACCTTTTCCACAAGGTCTCCAGAGGGTCCCCGAAGGCCTTCATTTCCCGGAGTGCGGGCGTGTTGGACGTGTTGAAAACCAGGGCTGTGTCAGCGCTGAGGAGTCCTCTCGGGATGCCCTCCCCGGAATCGCCTTCCAGAAACTCATACGCCACCTCCCGGACGGATGACGCGGTCTACCCATCCTTTCAGAATCGCAGGCGGCTGACCCCACCAGTTCGGATGAACGATAATAATGCCTTTAGCCCTGGCTATCTCCCTGCAATGGTTCTCCACGAGCGAAGGAAGTTTCGCACCCTTGACAATTTCTCCTCCCTGAAGGACCGGGTCGAACCCTTCCTCGTACAGATCATGAAAGTAAACATAATGCCCTTTTTTCTGAAGCTCGTCGACGGCAGTGCGGGCAATCGCATGATTGAAGCTCGACTTGTCGGGATGAGCCAGGATTAATGAAATAAACATCGATGCCTTCCTTTCATATGACAGAACTATCATTCAAGCAGAAATGGGGAAAGGGGAATCTGATATATCGTATAGGTGCGGCAATGCCCTGAATTGTATAAGTTAAGGTTTGATCTTACAAGATACTTTGAGTAGCTACGTTATTATTTTTCAGGTTGTACAACGTTGGATGCTTCAAAACCCTGGAGATCTATAGATCGTTCTGCTGTTCTATTCTAATAGCCTGTCGAGGTCTCCGAATATCTAATCTTTTGACATAAGGTGATAAAAGTATAGGTATCTTAAGATATTTGTTATCCATGTCCCCATTCGCTCAATGTTGAAATTGGGCCGTTCAGATTCCTTCGCCTGACTTCAGGGTCCAAGAATCAGCCAAGGGTTGACAACACCATGTGTTGTCAAGTATTTTTAGGTTGGTGGAAACGATCGTGAGGAGCGAACCGAAGAGGAAACGGTCAGCAGGGACCCTGACCCGTCGTGATTTTCTCAGAAGCGGTATGCTGGCTCTGGGCGGTTGCCTGTGCCCGCAGGCACTCATGGGGATCTCTATGCCCGATGCTTCCTTACGAAAAGTCTCTGTCTTTTTACAATCTCCACACCGGCGAGAGGCTCAGGACCGTGTACTGGTCCGAGGGCCTGTATGTCCGGGAAGCGCTTACCGACATCAACCAAATCCTCCGGGACTTCCGCACCGGGGATGTCAAACCCATCGACACCGGCCTGCTCGATCTTCTCCACTCCCTTCATGACCTCGTGGGATCCCGGGACATTCTCCATGTCGTCTCCGGGTACCGGTCATCGGAAACGAATGCCCTCCTCAGGAAAAACGACGACGGCGTAGCCGGCAAAAGCCTTCACATGGAGGGGAAAGCCGTGGATTTCCGCCTGCCGGGATGCAGCCTCAAGACCTTGCACAAGGCGGCAGTAGGATTGCAGGGCGGAGGCGTGGGCTACTATCCCGACCTCGGCTTCGTGCATGTGGATATCGGGCGCGTGCGCTACTGGTAGGAGCATGAACCTTGCACATTCCGTTGGAGACAACTTGTGTTTCTGCTCTTCTGCGTTCTGCTCCTTCCGGTGGGGATGCTGCAGGCCGAGGATGTCCCCGGTTCCAGATATCCAGACCGAGAATGCCCCAGTTTCAGAGATGCTGCAGACCCAGGATGACCCGGTTGCGGAGATGCTCCGGCAGAGCCTGGAAGGTATAGAACAGGCGATCGCCCCCAGCGTGGACGCATGCCGGTATTCATCATGGCCTGTCCTGCCGAGGCTCTATGAGCGCCGTGAGTACCGTCCCTTCTGGACCTCGCCTGAAGCAGTTGACCAGTTCGTCGCCGCCATACGGGAATCGTATGACGAGGGCCTCAACCCTTTGGATTATAACCTGGATGAGATCCTTGAATTGCTCGAGAAAAACCCTGTCGGCCAGACCTCCGACCCGACCCGGGCCGCGTTCCTGGACATGCTCCTCACGGATGCCTTCATACGGCTCGCAAGCAACACCATGTTCGGCAGGGAGGACCCCGCCACCCATCATCCCCAATGGAAAATCGAGGATACCACGGGAAGCGAAGACCTTGTGGACTATTTCGAGAAGGCGCTTGCGTTCCCCTCCATCGCCCCGGTCGTGGACTCCTGGAAGGTGCATTACGTGTATTATGAAAGACTGAAGCAGGCCCTGGCCATCTACCGGGCCATCCGTGCAAAAGGCGGCTGGAAGAGGATGCCCGAAGTCAAGCCCCTGGGAATGGGTGATTCAGGCTCAGGCGTGCAGGCGCTGCGCCGGCGCCTGGCAGCCGAATACCCCAAGCTCGGCCTGCCGTTGGGCAGCCCGCTCTTCGACGATGGGCTGACCCGGGCGGTGCGCCACTTCCAGGCCCGGCACAGCCTCAGACAGGACGGTGGCGCGGGCAGAGAGACCCTGGCGGCGATGAATGTCCCGGTTGAGGATCGCATCGACCAGATCCGGATAAACCTGGAACGGTGCAGGTGGGTGATGAGAAACCTGGGCGACCTCTTCGTCCTGGTGGACATCGTGGGCTTCAATGTCTATGTCCATGAGAACGGCAGGATCGTGTGGTCCGGCAGGGCGCAGGTGGGTCAGCCGTATCGCGACACGCCGGTGCTTAAGTCCGAGATCACCTACATAGAGTTCAACCCCACCTGGACGATACCGCCCACCGTGCGCGACGAAGACGTTCTGCCGGCAGTGAAGAAGGACCCGAGCTACCTGAAAAGGCACAACATCGTGATCATCGACAGTGAAGGTCTGGGCTTTGTCACACCTCCGAAAGAGGTGAAGTGGTCGTTGTACCCCGAACAGCCCTTCCCCTACCGGCTCGTGCAGAACCCCGGCTCGGACAATCCCCTTGGCCGCATCAAGATCATGTTTCCCAACACGCATCGGGTCTATCTGCACGACACCCCCAGCAAGTTCCTGTTCGACCGGGAAGAGCGGACGTTCAGCTCGGGGTGCATCCGGGTCGAGAGGCCTTTTGAACTGGCCGCGTTGCTGTTCCCTGACTTTTGCGGGTGGACTCCCGGAAAACTCAAGAGGGCGGCCGGCAACGGCCTGACCTGGAGGCTCGACCTGCCGAAGCCGGTTCCCATACTGGTGATGTATTGACCGTGGTGGTCGACAAAAAGGGAGTGCCCTTTTTCAGGAAAGACCTCTACAACCACGATCCCGCCATGCTGGAGGAGCTGGGCACTGATCCGCGTATCGGCCCCGGCTGAGTCTGAATCGTCGAGCCGACGGCAGGAGTCGGGAACGGTCGCAAATGCCATCTACAACTACCAGCGGGACCGCGTGCTGAAAGGTCTCTCTCGGGGCAAAGAGCGGGAGCATCAACGGCGTCGATCCCGAGGGGAGGCGGCACCGGTTCGTAGGCTTTGCCGGGGACCCGAACATAGGCCAATATTTATGTGGCTATACTTGCATCTAATGAGACCCGGAGAGGCATGTGCCCTACTCAAGGAAGATTATGGAGATCTGAACGCGATTAGAATATCAGCAAACTTCTATATCTATAAGAAACTGAGAAGTGGTACCGGAAATTCGGACAGGGCGATAAGTGGAGTCTTGCTCAAAAGCGGCCGATGAAATACGGTCGAAGAAAGGAGCAAGAGCATGAAGAGGACAAGACGGAACCACTCAGCAAGTTTCAAGGCGAAAGTGGCATTAGCAGCAATCAGGGGAGACAAGACGCTCGTGGAGTTAGCTGAGCAGTTCGATGTGCACCCCAACCAGATATCGGACTGGAAGCAGCAGATGCTTGATGGCGCATCCACAGTCTTTGAAGGACCCAGGAAAGGCAAGGAGCCGGACCTAAAGGAGCTGCATGCCAAGATCGGCGAGCTGACTTTGGAGAACGATTTTTTAGAAAAAGCGCTCACCAAAGCGGGAAGGCTGAGCGCAAGAAAATGATCGACCGCAGCCATGAATTGCCGGTAGCGAAGCAGTGCCGTATTTTGAAGCTGACACGTTCGAGCATATACTACCGGCCACGGCCGGTAGTGCCGTCTGATCTTGAGCTGATGCATCGGATAGATAAGCTTCATCTTGAGTATCCCTTTGCCGGATCCCGGATGCTTAGGGACATGCTCAGGCGTGAAGGTCATTCGATTGGACGCCGTCATACCAGGACCCTGATGAGGAAGATGGGCATCAATGCCCTGTATCGGAAGCCCAATACCAGCAGGCGTCATCCGGCACATCCGGTCTATCCCTATCTGCTTAAAAACCTGAAGATCGAGCGTCCGAATCATGTCTGGGCGGCAGACATCACCTACATCCCGATGAAGCGGGGATTTGTCTATCTCTTCGTGGTGATGGACTGGGCAACACGAAGGGTGCTCTCCTGGCGGCTGTCGAACACCCTGGGCACGGATTTCTGCATCGAGGCGGTTCAAGAAGCCCTTGGCCTCTACGGCACGCCCGAGATCTTCAACACCGACCAGGGCAGCCAGTTTACCAGCATGGAGTTCACTGAGCTTTTGAAGGAAAAGGGTATTGCCATCAGCATGGACGGCAGAGGCTGCTGGCGTGACAATGTGTTCGTGGAGAGGCTCTGGAGAAGCATCAAGTACGAGGAGGTCTATCTGCATGCCTATGACAGCGTCAGTGAAGCCAGAAGAGGCTTGGAGCGCTATCTGACTTTCTACAATCACTTCAGGCCACACTCGACGCTTGACGGATCAACACCGGATGAGGTTTATTTTGGTTGTCGGGAGTATCTACCCGATGCGGCGTAATGGGATCGGCAAGGCTCCACTTATAAAACGCCATCCCCTGTCTCAACAACCGGAGCCACTTCTGACTTCCATTCTTCCCATATCGCTTTCCGAGATTAAATGGGGGATCTAAAAAAACGATGTCAGCACATGAATCACGCAATGACTCCATGAAATGGAGAGCATCACCATGGACAATCTCCCCTCGCGACTGCCGGTAGACCGTTCCCTTGTATATTCCCTGCCACCAATCCCGGCTTGACTGGTTCAGGAGTGCAGCTTTAGCCAAGTTAATATCTCTCGTCATGATATCTCATCCTGCATATTTCCATTAGTTGATTTTTCTTCACCTTCGTGGACATATAAGAGGTAGTAAATATCTCATTACTCCTTCCACAAGGTTCCCTAAACGATGACTGAAGCATGTAATGGTATCGCACCCCAAGGCAGACTGTGTCTATGGTGGGTGAAGATGAGCATCGGTTAGGACTCCTCTTTAAACATCATTTGCATTCAAGTATGTCAGTCCTTCATACCCAAGATGAATTAGCTGATAAAAGGTATATTAACATTTTATGATATTCAATGCTATATATTTATTTGGTATTTACAAGGTGCGTGATGCCCCAAAGAGTATAAATGGATGAAGGGCAGGTTTTGAGCATTATCAGTGATGAATATATTTTCATAGGAGGGGATATAGTAAAACCGAAAATAGTATCATGTAACAATGAAAGTATGAGGCTCATACCAGACTATATGTTTCTGTAATAACCCTATAGAAGCTGGGGCACCATAAACCCTAGGATATTCAAAGGAATTCTATCCATTTCTAGATGATCTTTTTGATTACCGCCTATAAACTTCCCTTCTATGGCCCGCCTCGATGATGCAAATGATAAGTTCCTTGTCTCTAACCTCATAGAGGATACGGTAGTCTCCAACACGTATCCTATAAATATCATCTTTTCCTTTTATCTTTTCTGCACCCATAGGACGGGGATCTTCCTGCAAATCGTTTATTACCGGTTTTAACCGCTGCTGGATATCCCTCGGCAACTTACGGAATGACCTGGCAGCATGATTATTGAAAATGACAAGATAAGACATTTACAAGTCGAGTTCTTTCTTTAAGTCTTCCCAGGATATGTTCTCGCCACCCTCGGCAACTGATTTCCGCACTGCATCCAAGTCCAACCTGTTCTCGATCTCACTGAGAAGTTCGTAGTCTTCAACTGAGACGATCACGGCGACATCTTTGCCGCTACGCTGAAGGGCGATGCGATCCCCGGTATATGCCACCCTGTTTACAGCTTCTGAAATATCCTTTCTCAGTTCGCTTGTTGTCATTCGTCTCATGGGAGTGCTCCTATTGTATCTTTTGTACATAATGTACTATATCGACACCTATCAAATATTTCAAGAGAAAATAAAAGCTAGCCATCTAACAGGGAAGATATACAAATCAGAAAACACAGTGCTTTAACAGACATTCGATCTCTGTAAAACTATCCGTTTTAAGCATACCCCAAGACCTATGATCTTCTGATGAACTATACATTTCTGGGCCCTATCTCAGGGTTAAACTATAGCACGACACTTTGAGAAAGGGCTTGGTTCAAAAAGTTATGCTACCATGAAGGTAGAGAAACCAAAATAAGGCTGAAAGCTGTTATCTGTTATCAATATGTTTTGAATATCGAAATTGCCTTCATTAAAGCTCATACTATAATCAATCATAGTTCCCAAGTCGTAAGGTAATAGTATGTCTTCCTGGGATGCTTTATATGATCAAATCTATTTATGCCCTTTAATAAATAGCTCCCATTATTGTGTTAGACAAAGACAGGGAACATATTGATCACATCATCCCTGCTCTGACTTTTTATGGAGAGAATCGCGGTGGCTTGGCCCTTTTCGAGCTCCCTGATTACCTGGGGATCGAATACAACCTTTTCCCGAAGGGAGACAGTTTTGCCGGTACTGTAAACAACTATGATATTATTATTTGACTATATTATTATATTATAAACAATAAAAGTATATAGTTAACCATGGCTTTAAAGGAGGGTGAGCTATGAAGAATTGTAATTTTGTTAAAGGGAGCTTCATCCTTATTGTTTTATTTGCATTGTTATCTTCGAATCCTGCTCTTGCAGGAGTATATTTACAAGGTGGTTTAGGCCATTATTTCCCAGATTCAGATATGCTCACAGATGCTGATATGTATCTCAATGCATTCGATATTGGCGTTGGGGTCAGCTTGCACTCAAACTTGGCTGCCGAGTTCGATTTGGGCGTATATCAATTTGAATTCGAGGACGTATATTGGGTGGGAGGCGAATGGGAAGGTTTAGATAACTCCATGATACCTCTCACGATAAATATTATTCCTCAATACCAAGCGCAAAGTTTCAGGGCATATTTAAAGGCAGGAGTTGGATATAACACAGTTTTATATGATGTACCGCTTGGCGATTCAGAAACTGTAAGTATGCCATGTTATCAGTATGGAGGAGGTGTCACTCACCGTTTAAAGGGTCTTGGCTCAGGAGAGAATGCCCCGATTATAGAGTCTGGGATCGAGGTGAGATATTTCAAGTCGAAAGAACAAAACGCAAAGATTTTTGAGGATCAGGATATCAAGGTTAAATTCGATGGAATAATTGCAGATTTGATATTGAGTATAAAGTTCTAAGCTGTCTGAACATCATTGCTTTTATGAAATACTATGAAAACAAACTATATCCTGAAGAGAGTAAAACCTCCCTGGCTTTCTTTTATTGAATCAACAAGAAAAGCTCACAAAAAAAAGCATCCGGGTTTGCTATAAAAACCCAAACACAATTGGCAAAACCCGCTTTCCTATCTGGACTGGGCGTCCCCCACGATCCTCTTGACCCGTATTCCCCTGTCGCCGATCTTCAGCGCCCTTCCGCAGTCCCCCTCGCACCACACGCTTTCGCCGATCTTTATGCCGGCGGCATTCTCGAGTTCGAACCGCTTCTCAACACCGGCAGTGTCTTTTACGGTGATGATGCTGCCGTTGATATTCGTCACGGCCCCCTGCATGACAGCAGGCTTCTGGACAATGATTCTATCGGTCTTGTTCATGGCGAAGGCAGCTCCGTTGACAAAGCACAAACATAATCGGCGCGTAATCCATACTTTCTATCAATATGCAAAATGCCCTACTGTAAGATCTTATTTGGTCTTGGTTCTCTATTTGTAAGACAAAGCTGCAGCTAATACACCTGAATACAGATCAAAGACCGTGAATACTTTCTCTGCACCTATTGATTCCTTGTTTTCGCAGCAAGTCCGGTTACTATCAATGGTGAAAGGTGAAAGGAGGGCAGAGCTATGGCGGACTGCACTACGATGAAGAAAGGCGAGGTCTATACGTGCAAAGATTGCGGCTTTTCAATCCAGGTGATCGAGGAATGCGACAGGGCGAACGTATCCTCGTACGAATGCTCTACAGGGAGCACCTGCTCGTTTACCTGCTGCGGCGAGGATCTTGTTAAGAAAACCTCATAGGAATATCACAAAGACCGTCTGTATTTCAGAAACATCGGATGCTCATCTCATGAGAACCTTTTTCATGAGAAAGCCTTTGAATATCCGTGCATAGCGGTCTTTTGCCCTGTTGAATTCCGTCCGGGACACCGGGCCTGTTCCGAAACACGGTGCGAGAGGCTCGTTCCGGGATCGTCCGTATCGAAGCTCACCGCATGGAGTTTTCTCGGGTGATGGCCCGGGTTGATCGCCAGGGTAGGGCCGATCATCGTATGATACCGACCGGACATATAGGGGGCCTCATGGATATGGCCATGCATGCTGACAAAGGGCGTGCTCTCCTTTATGAACTCTGCAATGGAGCGGGAGCCGATCGCTTTGCCGCTGTATAGGGTATCGAGCCCGGTGCCGTACGGCGGGCAGTGGAAGACGCAGATAGTTTTTGCAGGGTTCGGGAATGCAAAAGCTACAAGCTCTTCCTCTATGCTCGGCCTTTGAAGGGCATAGGCGCCCGCAAGGCTGATCTCGATACCTTCACGGGCGCTGACCAGAGGGTACCTGCTCCGGATGTAGGAGCTTTCCTTCATGTCCCTCCGCACGTAGTCCTTTACCCAGAACGAAGAGTCGGTGACGCATCCGTAGCCGGCAAATGTGATATCCCCTAAGGTCTCTTTCCTCAAATGGAGGCACACAGCCTGGCTTACCGAGGCCTTGAGGTGCTTGATCGCACTGTTCCAGTCATGATTGCCCGGGACATAGAAGATGCGGATATCCGGATGGCGGGCTGTGAACTCGACCATGGCGGGCTTCAGGAATGAATCGATAAAGGAGATCTGGACGTGCAGCGCTTCCTGGAAATCGATGCCGCCTGTCAGGAGCTTATAGGGGCTTTTGAGCCATGTGGGAAGGAGATCTCCGCCGATAATGATGCACTCCGCACCCTCGCTTACGGCATACTGGAACATCTCCTCATAGAGATGCCTCCTCCCATGGAGATCGCATGTGAATACTATTTTCATAACACCTGAATGGGAAATTGCCTTCCCGGCCTTCCTTGTTTGAGATAGGTATCATACACGGAAACGATTGATAAACGAAAAAACTCACACAGGATAAATATTCATACGCGGGAGGGGAAATGTCGATAATACTTGTTATATTTCATTCCCAGGGAGGGAATAACAAAAAGATGGCCTTATCCGTGGCAGAGGGTATCATGTCCATCGAAGGTTCGGCCGCCAACCTCAAGGATGCGTGCGAAGCCGGTCTTGAGGATCTCCTTAATTGCAGCGGCTTGGTCATCGGATCTCCCGAGTATTTCGGATATATGTCCGGGGCGGTCAAGGACTTCTTCGACCGGACATATGAGCAGGCCCGGGGCCGGATGTTCAGGAAGCCCTATGCGGTCTTCGTCAATGCAGGGAACGACGGCACGGGGGCATTGACCCATATCGAGAGGATCTGCATCGGGTTCCAATTCAAAAAAGTCTATGAGCCCATTGTGGCAAAGGGAGAGATCGGGGCCGATATCCTCGATTCGTGCAGGCTCATGGGCCAGACCATTGCAGCCGGCTGCGCTGCCGGCATTTATTGAAACGCTGAAAGAGGCTTTGGAAAAAGGTGTGGAAAGCGGAGTACAGGAGAAAAAAACGAGGGCTTGAAGATCTTTCCGAGATTATCAACCCGGGTTCCTGCGTATACGTGGAATCGGGCTGCGGCGAGCCGAAGCATCTCATCAGGCACCTCATCCTGGAGAATAAGAAGCTCTGCGATGTCCAGGTATATACCTCTGTCCCGCTGCAGGCCTATTCGGACTTCGGAGGGGATTACGGTTCCCGTTTCAGGATACAGTCGTTTTTCATATCGCCCAATATCAGCTCAGCCTTTGCCGAGGGCAATGCAGACCATCTTCCTCTGTCTACCATGGGGATGAACAAGCTGTTCTCTGAAGGCTACATAAAGATCAACACCGCCATCATCCAGCTCAGCCCGCCCGATGGGAACGGCTGCATGAGCCTCGGCGTCATGGTGGACATCACCCGCTCCATCATCGCGACGGCGGATGTGGTGATTGCCCAGGTCAACCGGAAGATGCCCATGACCAGGGGAGACAGCATGGTCCACCTGGATGATGTGGACTACATCGTCGAATATGACGAGCCCCTCGTGAGCTACCGGACCGAGGAACCTGACCCGGAAACCCTGATGGTAGGGCAGAATATCGCATGCCTCATCGAGAACGGATCGACCATCCAGACAGGCTTTGGGAGGATACCGGATGCCGCCATGATGTTCCTGAAGGACAAGAGGAACTTATGCATCCACTCCGAGATCATTACCGACAACATTGCAGACCTGGCCTTATCAGGCGCCATATCCTGCAGCCATGGGGAAAAAACCCGGAATAAAATCACGGCAAGCCTCTGCATCGGAAGCGAGAGGATCTTCGATTATGTGAACGACAACCCCCTGGTAGAGCTTAAGGACATCTCGTATATCAGCGACCCCTCCGCAATCATGGCTTTAAAGAAATTCATCGCGATCAACGGCGCCATAGAAATCGACCTTACCGGGCAGTCGTGCGTGGGAATGGGCGAGCACATGGCATATTTCGGCGCCCTTGGACATGCGGTCTTCAACCGGACCGCGATGTTCACACCCGGCGGCAAGGGCATTATCGCCTTGCGCTCGACCTCGCGGGACGGAAAACTCTCACGTATCGTCCCCGAGTTCACGGACAGCAAGATCGGCATCATCACGACCCAGGCAGACATCAATTATGTGGTCACCGAATACGGATGCGTCGACCTGTTCGGAAAGTCCATCCGGGAGCGTGCCCTTGCGCTCGTCACCATCGCGCACCCCAAGTTCAGGCAATGGCTGCTCGACGAGGCAAAACGCATGAAATACGTGTATCAGGATCAGGTCCTGCCGCCTGAGGGCTTCCCGTATCCTGCTTCATACGAGCATACGCACTCCTTCGGGAATGAAGAGCTGCTCATCCGGCCCATCAAGGTGACGGATGAACGCTCGGTCCAGAACCTTTTCTATGCCTTGAGCAAGGACGACAGGTTCCAGCGTTTCCTCATGCACGTGAACACACTCCACCACAAGCAGGCACAGGACCTGATAGCTGTCGACTATAAAAACTCCATGGCACTCGTCGTGCAGAACGGCTCCGCCAAGCAGGAGCAGGTTATCGCAGTGGCACACATCGCGAGCGAAGAGGACACCGGGGGAAAGCGGGTGTGCGAATTTGCAGCCATGGTCGACCCTGCCTGGCAAAACAAAGGCATCGGCACGTACCTGCTACAATCCATGATCCAACTTGGAAAAAACCTGGGATTCGAGCGGATGAGGGCCTATGTATGGGAAGATAACAGGCCTATGCTCAGGTCCTTTGAAAAACTCGGGTGCGGTATGACGCAGGAGCTCGACTGCCACGTATACCGTATCAGCATGAGTATCTGAAGAAACACCCGGGAGCCTGTCGAAAGATCTCTTACCCTTCAGCACGTGCCCGCGCTAAGCTCACCCATGGATGCCTACGGAATTCGCCGGACATCTTTAAGCCTGTTTGCCGTGAGCCCCCGGCCGTATGTCGATTGACCTGCCGGGACGAGATTCACGGGCTGGGCGAAATAATGCCTGATGATCAGACGGGACAGCATATCCGCCTCGATCCAGAAATGGTTGTCAAGAATCAGGAGGCAGCCGATGGTGATCCCTTCGCCGGTAATTCTGTTCCTGGCAAATCCCACGAACCAGTTGCGCCTTCCCACCGGCTCGTCACCATCGATGCTTCCGCTTTTCCCGCCGATAGTGATATTTTTCAACACCCTGTCCGAGGACATGTTGCGGAAAGACTTGGCTACGGTTCCTTTCCTCACCGTCCTCTCCATCATGTCGTTCAAATCCTGAGCAGTCTCGGTCTTCATCACCGGGAGCTTCTGTACCGGGGAAGACTTCACCAGCCTGGGCGCGACCATGGAGCCGTTGTTCAGCACGGCAGTCACCATTTCTGCCGCATGCAGCGGTGATATGCGCGTCTGTTTATTGAATCCGCAGGCGAGCTCGGCAAGATTGTATTCATCCTTCGGGAACATGCTCGTGCTCGGAAGGCTTTTGATCTCCTTCAAAGGCGATTTCCAGAAACCCAATTTCTTGGTTGTGAGGTAGATCGGCGTCTCTCCGAGATAGATACTGCCCAGTTTGCCGAAAACGATATTGTTGGAGCGGGCAAACGCATCGGCCAGCGAGACATCCTCGCACCACCTGTCTCTCTTGTTCGTGAGCTGTCTTCTATACAGGGTGTGCGGACTCCCGGTGTAAAAAAACATGCTCTGGCCTGTAAACCCGGCCTGCTCCATTGCAGCAACGGCAGTTACCAGCTTGAAGATGCTCGCGGCAAGCTCCGGGTTGAGGCTGAGGCTGCAATCCTGCCCTGACCGTGTCTGGCCGTAGAGAGCCAGGATATCACCGGTGCGGGCATCCATGACAGCGATGGATACCGTAATAGAGTTTGTACTGGGTAGAGAGATTTGCGATGTACTGCTGGAGGTCCCAGTCAATGGTCAGGTTACGGCTTGCTATAGTATCCTGATCGATGCGGACGATGTCTTCTATGGTGAGGAAAGGCACCTGCAGTTTGGCCGCCGGTTTCACGTGAGCAGCGGCTCGGTCTTTTGAGGGTCCTGTCTCACCCTCTTTATCCGGCAATGAGAAAAACGCTGCAATGATCAGAAAAACCGGAATAAAAAGGTACCACAGGCGCGGCAGCCCTCGTTTCTTCCTCCTCAGGGACGGATACATATCAATGGGAAACTTTCTGTTCATGGATCAGTATTAATCCGGGTTTTTTTGCCGCTCGTCAATGGGTATCAGCTCAGAAATGGAAAACGTAGTAGCGAAGCCATACATAGATCATGGAGATGAACACGGATCCTATCATGATCGGCATGCCGTAGAGCATGAACCTGATGAATGATATGGGCTTGCCCATCTTTTCCGACATGCCCACCACGATCACGTTGGCAGATGCGCCGATAGCCGTGCCGTTGCCGCCAAGGCATGCGCCCAGGGCGAGCGACCACCACAGGGGCATGAGGTCGGGATGCTGCAGCAGGGCTGCGCCGTGCAGGTTCGGCCAGAGCTGCTTGGCCATGTCGATGATGAGCGGGTTCATGGTTGCAACGTAGGGGATATTGTCGATAAAGGCAGACGCAAAGGCAGAGAACCACATCATCACCATGCTCGTTTCAAACATATTGCCCTGGGTGAACTGGAGCATCTTGACGGACATCCACCCGATGAGCCCCACCTTGACGACCCCGCCGATGACGATGAAAAGGCCGATGAAGAAAAAGAGCGTTGACCATTCCACTTCCGACAGGATGTGATGCGGCTCTTTAATGCCGGAGATGAGCAGCAGTATTGCTGCCCCGAAAAGTGCAATGGTGGCAGGTTCCAGGTGAAGCACCCCGTGCAGTACGAACCCGGTCATGGTAACGGCAAGCACGAACAGGGACTTTCTGATCAGCACGGGATCCTTTATGGCTTCATTTTCATCCATTGCCATGATGCGCTGCCGGAGATCTTCTTTCACCTTCAGCTTCTTCCCGAAGATGAGCTTGATGGTGATGACATAGGCAATCATAATAATGATCACGACGGGGGCAAGGTTGCTGATAAAGTCCATGAAGCTCAAGCCCGCTTTGGAGGCGATCATGATGTTCGGAGGATCGCCGATGAGGGTGGCCGTACCGCCTATATTCGAGGCCAAGGCCTCGGCAATGAGATACGGGACCACATCGAGATCGAGCGCATCGCAGATGAGCAGTGTCACGGGCGCAATCAGAAGGACCGTCGTGACATTGTCGAGGAGGGCGGAGAGCACCGCTGTAACCACGGAAAAAACGGCCATGATCATGAAAGGCTTGCCTCGGGCGAACTTGGCACTGCGGATGGCAATGTACTCAAAGATGCCGGAAGGCTTCATGATGTTGATGATGACCATCATGGAAAAGAGCAGAAAGATGACGTTCCAGTCCACTCCGAGCTCGATTGAGTGCAGTGCCTCCTCCTGGGTCACGATGCCCAGGACGATCATCAATGAAGCACCTGTCAGCGCGACGATGGTTTTATGGATCTTCTCGGATATGATCAGTGCATAGGCCAGGATAAAGATGCCCGTGGCAACCCAGAAAGCGGTTTGGGGGCTCATGGCTCTACTCCCGGCAGATTTCCCACAATGGCAAAGAACAGATCGTTTTCATAGAGCATTCCGAGGAACCGGCCGCCATGGTCGGTCACCGGGATGGTGGAGATCTGGTATTTAAGCATGTGATCGACGCATTCCATGAGCGGATGGTCATCTTTCACAGTGATGACCGGCTTGGTCATGAGATCGGATACCTTTTTGCCCACGACATGCTTTGCCATGGACTCCAGCATGCCGTCCCAGGTAAACAGACTCAGCTCGGTGTCGTACAGGTAGGGGGGATAGGTTGCCTTGAGGATATCCTTCATGGAAAGCACGCCTACCAGATTCCCCGATGCGTCGATCACCGGCAGTGATCTCACCCCGTGTGTCTCCTCACACCCCCTGGCAGTCCGTATCGCTGTAACAAATTCCTTCAACCCGTCATCGGGCTTCAGGAATGCCTGTATCGGTACCATCAAATCACGGGCCTTCATTTAATTTCTCCTTATTCTGTTCATTAAGGCGTTGATAGGCTGCAGCCGGTACTCTATCAATAGCCTTCGCACAGGTGTCCTTATCCGTAAAAAGACAAAAGCCGCCATCCGCATATAACGGATGGCGGCCCAACCATCACGAGCCTCCGGCGAATGCCGGACCCTTTTTTATAATTTACGACATCTTGCCATGAACAGCTTCTTGAGTCAAGATTTTCCATCCACATGAACCTGCAGGTATATATTGATTAACTTTTATTATTATCATACATGAGAGGGCATCGAACAGTAATCTCTTTCCCGAACCCTGGCCTAAGGGCAAGAAAGGTTTCGAATGGAAAAGTTAAAGAACAAGTCGATGATTACAGGCATTTGCCTTATCGTCGCAGTTATCGCCGGTCTCGTATATTACTTTGCTGCCTCGCCGAAGGATATTACACTTCCGCCCGGACATATCATAGAGAAGGACAAGGACATTCGCTTGAGCGACCTGGTGAAGGTTCTGAGGAAGAATGATTTCAATGAATCCGATATGAATGCGTATTTTGCAAAAGAGATCATCAATGATTATACCGTCTATTTTTTCAAATCACTCCAGTGGCGCTTCAGGAGCAGTCCCGACCTTGATTCCCATTACCAGGACGTATGCAGCTATCTCAAGTCTCAGAAGCCGCTTATCCGGAACGCAGAGGACATGTGCGCATTTTATAAAAAATTCACCGAGTACGAAATGAGCCTGGAAAAACAGATCGCATCATGGGGTGCTCCGGGAAATGCCGCCCAGGCCCTTGTCCTTCTTGAAAAACAGCAGGAGTTCCGCAGAAAATTCTTTGGAGAAGATATCGCGGATGCACTGTTCAGGGCAGAAGTCAAATCACAGGAATATTCCATTCGAAGAACAGTCATCGTCAATGACAGGAAGCTGTACGGCGATGTGAAGCTGCAGATGCTTTATCAGCTGGATCAGGAGATGTGGGGCGATGAAGCTGAAGCCATCGAGAAATCGTCCATTTTGAACGATCCCTACAACAAGTACCGGGAAAAGCTTGTCATCTATGCCAGGGACCTCTCTGAGATGGCTCCGCAGGCCAAGGATGATTTCATGCGCACGACGAGAAGGGAGTTTTTCCCGGAAGAGGTGGTGAAGAGGTTCGAACTGCTGGATGCGGAAAATGAGCTCGATAAGCAGAAGCTGGCAACGTACTATGAAAGGGAAGAAGAGATCGTCAATGATCCCGATATACCGGAAAAGGATCGTGATCAGGCAATAAAGGACCTGCAGAATCAGATGTTCGGGAAAGAAGGCTCCCTCGCGTTCCGCAGGGTGGAAGCCATCCGCAAGGCCGGCGGGGGAAAGGCGGAATAACAATTCGAAGTCCGGCCTTGCATGACAGAGAGAGATTCATCATACCGTTCATGCAAAAGCAGATGCAAAGTGAATTACCCCGCCTACAAGGCGGGGCATCAAAACAACTCCAACTGCTTTGGCTTCTTTTCTTCTTCGCGATGATACCTGATATATTTCCTAATCACTTCTGCAGTGACTTTATCTCCAACCGTGCGCGCAAAATATCCATCCTCCCAAAATTCACCACCCCACAACTCCCTCTTAACCTCAGGATGATCCCGAAACACGACACTCGCACTGATACTCTTGAGCATCCCTACTACTCTCGATATGCTGTACCTCGGTGGAAATGATAAAAATATATGAACATGATCTTGGGCTACTTCCATCGTATCTATCTCAAAATCATGATTCTGGGCTATCTCAAGAAACATGGCTTCTACCTTCTCCCGTATGTCTCCTCGTAATACCCATTTCCGATACTTCGGTGTCCAGACCAAATGATATTTCGTGTCATATACCGCATGACTCGTTCTCTTCGGTTCCATCTTTCCAATATATCATATCTACCCGCCGCTTACAGCGGTCGAACTTTTCATCCCCGTTTACAAAACGGGGTATTCAAGTTCGATGATTTCATAAAAAGTGCCTCTCATTCCTTGACATTAGAAAGATAATTCTGTATTTCTACATCTGTCTCTTTTAGAATAACTGCATCCCGGCATATTGGGGATCCGTGGGTTTACAGGGCAGCACAGTGACGAAAATCCTGTTTATATGAAGCGCCCATATCGCTTTTAAAGGATGCCGTCATCGTGATCAATTTTCTGCAGGTATTTTATACCATATAAAGGAGGAAATAAGATGAAAAGGTTTGTATCGGCTGCATTTCTTGTCTGTGTGATCATTGCTTCCGCATCGATGGGTTTTGCTGCGAATCAGAAGAACACCGGGTGCGGGCTCGGATCTCTCGTCATGCAGGGCAATGACGGTCTGCTCTTCCAGATCCTGGCAGTAACGACCAACGGCACATTCGGAAACCAGACATTCGGCATCACATCCGGAACATTGAACTGCGACAAGCCGAGTAAATTTGCTAGCCGTGAGCAGCTCAACAATTATGTTGCCGACAACATGGACAACCTGGCAAACGACATTGCAAAAGGGCAGGGGGAATACCTGAACACGCTGGCGGTCCTCATGGAAGTACCCGAAGGCACACGGGCAGATTTCTATTCAAAGCTGCAGAGCAATTTCTCTCTCATCTATCCGTCCGTTGAAGTCAAAAGCGCCGATGTGCTCAATAACATCGAAACCCTGATGTAGTATCGGTTCATGCATACAGGATCAGGAAGGGGATACAAAAGGGGTATCACCCGTATCTCCTTCCTTTTCCTTGTCGTTCTCCTCTCCCTGATCTGCACTGCCACGGCACGCGCCCAGGATGCGCCCTATCTTACGGAAGCACTGGAATCAGCGCACCGGCAGAAGCTCCATGGAGACCCGTACTGGAATATCCTCCTGCATTATCGACCGAGCGCCACCGGGAAGGAGAGCCTTATCGACGACCCTCATTTCTTCCTGGCTCCGGACGGAAAGACGAACCCGGAAGCAGAGCTCCAGGCAACCATCCGTGCCTTTTTCGAATCCCATGAGGATGTGAACGCATCCGCTGTGTGCAGATTCACGGCCCGCTTCGAGTGGATAAAGGAAAGATTGAACCTGGATCCGTCACTCCTTCCCATACCCGAATGCCGCCCGTTCATGGACTTCATGGAAGAGAACAAGCCGAGGGCGGCTACCCTGATTTTCCCCATGGCACATCTGAACAGCCCGGCATCGATGTTCGGCCACACCCTCCTGACCATAGAAACAGCCGACAAGACCAAGCTCCTTGCCTATTCGGTCAGCTATTCGGCATATGCCGACGAGACCTTCGGCCCTTTGTTCGCCGTCAAGGGCCTGTTCGGTTTATACCCGGGGTATTTCACGGTTCTGCCGTATTACGCCAAGCTCCAGCAGTACAGCGATGTCGATCACCGGGATATCTGGGAATACCGGCTCAATCTCACGGAACCGGAAATCAGGAGGATGATGCTCCATATCCGTGAGATGGATTCCATTGCCTCCGATTATTACTTTTTCAACGAAAACTGCTCGTATCTTCTCTATTTTCTGCTTGAAGCGGCACGCCCGAGTGTAAAGCTCACCGATACATTTCATGGATGGCTGATCCCGCTGGACTCCATACGCATGATCCAGTCCCAGGGGCTGATAACAGGCGCTTCCTACAGGCCGTCTCGAACGACAAAGATAACCTACCTTGCAGCCGGCATATCGGAAGAAGGCCGGGGAACAGGCTTAAGCATGGCAAACGGGATCATCCCGGAGGACCCTTTTTCCGGCAAAGACACCCCGGACATCGAGAAGAAAAAGACCTGCGAGCTTGCCGGCGAATATCTGCAGTATCTCTATACCAGGCACATGCTGTCCAAGGAAACGTATCAGGAGCGTTTCCTGCCCATCCTCCAGGCTCGCAGCCGGCTGGGAACCTCCGGCGGAGACGATCTGTACAAGATCCCCGAACCGGTGCAGCCCGATCAGGGGCACCGGTCAAACCGCTTCGCCATCGGCTCGGGCATGAAGAAAGGCGATGTCTTCGTCGAGATGAGGCTCCGTCCTGCGTACCATCATCTCATGGATAACGACAAAGGATTCGTCGAGGGCGCGCACCTTGTTTTCACCGATGTGGGCGTGAGATACTATGCAGAGGCAAACAAACTCTCACTTGAGAGCCTCGATATTATTGATATATTTTCCTTAAGCCCGCGGGACATGTTTTTCCATCCGGTCTCGTGGAAGATCAAGACAGGCCTGACCCGGATTACGGCAAAAGACGGCGATGACCATCTGGTGTACGGCCTTAACCCCGGCGGCGGCTTTGCTTTCAGAGACAAGAGGGCAGGGCTGCTGTATTCACTGTTTGAAACGAATCTTTATGCGGGCGGTGTGCTTAAGAATAATTATGCCGCCGGTGCAGGTGTCTCGGCCGGCTGCATCAAGCATATAAATGAGTCCTGGAAGGTACATGTGTTTGCGAGAGATCTCTATTACGTCCTCGGGGACAGCTTCAACAGCTTTGAAGCTTCCGTGCAGCAGAATTTCACCCTGAATCCCGACCAGAGCATAACGCTCGATTTCACCCGGCGGAAAACGCGCGACTTTTATCAGACAGAGGCAAAGCTCCTCTGGAACCTGTTTTTCTAAAGGGTGTGTATGGTGAAAAAACTTCGAGCCGTTCAATTCTTCGTTCTCCTGCTCATGCTGTCCGGCTGCGTATCCGGTGCGATTTACTACCCTGTGCGCCAGATACGGCATACGCCTGCAGATGCTGATCTGGCGTATGAAGACGTGTCCGTCACGACACAGGACAACGTAAATATTTCCTGTTGGTGGGTCCCGGCAAAAGATCCGAGAGGCACCGTGCTGTTCTGCCACGGCAACGGAGGGAATATCGGCAGTTATCTTGATTCGATTGCCATATGCCACAGGCTTGGGCTGAATGTATTCATCTTCGATTACCGGGGATATGGAGCCAGCGAAGGCTCTCCTTCCGAGCAGGGCATCTACCTGGATGCGGATGCTGCTTTTCGCTACCTGACCGCCGCAAGAAAAATCAGTCCTGCCACGATAATCATATGGGGCAGGTCGCTGGGAGGTTCCATCGCTGCCAGGACAGCCTCGGAGCATGAGCCCGGTCTTCTCATCCTCGAATCCACCTTTACCACGTTACGGGAACTGGTACATGATCTCTTCGGCTGGACGACTTCCCGCTTCGTGCCGCGGGATGCATATGATACCCTCCAGTCGCTTGGGAGGGTAAGGTGTCCGGTTCTCGTCATCCACAGCCCCGACGATGAGGTGGTCCCGTTTCATCACGGGAGGGAACTCTATGACTCGATCAAAGGGCCGAAGTCCCTTGCCGAGATTCACGGTTCTCATAACAGGGGCTTCATTGAATCACAAGCCGTCTTCGAATCCTCGATCAGTGATTTTATCGATCGCTATCTCATGAAAAAAGAGGGGGTTTCACCATGAAACATACGATCCGGTTCCTGATCATAGTCCCGCTCCTTGCACTTGCTCAGGGAATATCCTGCTGTTATGCCCTCGATCTTCCCGATGAAGCCTTTCAATACCTGGCCGGGGCAGCGGCAGATCCCTGCTCGATCTGTGCAAAGCAAAAGGTGAAAAAGGCCCTGAGTATCCTGGACAAGAAGTTCGTGCCGGGCGCCGTGATCCGGAGCGACGGAGGGTGCCGCCTTGTAAAGACAGGCAGTAGCGGCGGAAACGAGCTGGCCGTCACCTGTTATCCATCGGAAGCTCTGGTCGATTCTCTGAAAGAGGGCGAGCAGCCCCCCCAGCTCATCTTTGCCTTTTACACCGGGAAAGACAAGCTCGTAGGCATTTCCGACAAGGATTGCACGGGCAAGGGGCCTGCAGATCTCTTTCATGCATCGAAGAAGGGTACTGTTTTTGTGGGAGAGCTCAAGCTCATCGCGTATAAATACGGTGACGGACCTGCCTATAATTATTTTCAGCAGGCGAACAGACTGCAGGTTCATTGCATCATCGAGAGGCTGACTCCGGTATCGGGCAACTAAAAAGGAAATCAAAGGGCCGGAGAAATCCTTGGTGCATACGGGCGGATAAACCAACAACGATGCACCTTTTGTGTATCCGGATCATCTAAATTTTCATTGATAGAGTATTCGCTCAGTGAGTTCGTCCTGAAGGGCTGTACTTCCGGAAGAACGTTATTTCCGGTCGAATGATACATGCAGCACAACCCATGCCCATGCATGCCTACATACACAAGGATGGTGTCTATGAACGATGAGAAAAGGCCGAACGTACACCTGATCCGTAATCAGGCTGAAACAAAGGAAAGCGACTCGGGAACAATCCTGCTGATCGATGACGAGGAAATCATCCTTTCAAGCCTGCAGAGAGCGCTACAGCGGTCAGGCTATCAGGTGATCACAGTCAAAGACAGCCTGGAGGCTCTCGAGATGTTCCGCAGGGCGCCCGACGAATACGATCTTGTCATAACCGACCAGACAATGCCGCAGATAACGGGTGTGGAGCTGGGGAAGAAATTCATGGAGATCCGTTCCGACATCCCGATCATTCTCTGTACCGGGTTCAGTGACACCATCGGCGAGCAGGAGGTGAAAGATATGGGCTTTCAATCACTCCTGATAAAACCCGCCGGCACAAAAGAGCTGAAAGCGGCTGTCCGGCAGGCGATGCAAGGATGACACCCGGGAATAAGCCCCCGGAAGAAACAGAAACCGTGCCCGGTTGAAGGGTATCATTGCCGAGCACCATACGGTCTTGGAGATCAACCGGATGTTGAGTCTCACCCCCTTGAAGCTACCATGTATATATGGTCTTCAAACCGAGAGACGACATATCCATCGTATTTTCCGGACAGGCAGGCCAGGGTCTGCAGACTTTGGAAGCGATCGCCGCCAAGCTGTTCAAACGATCCGGCTACCACGTATTTTCCTACAGCGAATATATGTCCCGCATCCGCGGCGGGAACAATTCCACACAGATACGGGTATCATCCCGTAGGGTTGCCTCATATACCAGGCGGATAGACATCTTCGTGCCCATGCAGAAAGAGGCAATGCAGCGGTTCCATGACCGTATCACCCATGAGACCGTGATCCTCGGGGAACGGGCATACATCGAGGAGAGATACTTCGGGGGAGATTATCCCGTGATCGAGGTCCCCTTGAGCGGTCTCTCACAAGAAGCAGGCGGAGCCGTGTATGCAAACACGATCCTGCTCGGGCTCTTAGCCGCCCTGTTTTACGTAGACAGGCAGCTCATGGAAGAAGAGCTGAAAGCCTTTTTCCCAAGCCTGGAAGAACAGCGCCTGCAGAAAAACCTCAATGCAGCAGCCATCGGGTACGAGCGGGGTAAAAAGCTTCTGAAGCCCGGACAGGCGGCAATCTCCATCGAACACTCCGAAGATGTCAAAGGCGAACTCCTGATGGACGGCATCAACGCCGTGGGCCTTGGAGCACTTGCAGGGGGATGCACATTCGTATCCTCGTATCCCATGTCGCCCTCGACGGGCGTACTGGTATTCTTCACGCAGAAGGCAGAGCGGTCCAGCGTTGTCGTGGAGCAGACAGAAGACGAGATCAGTGCGGTAAACATGGCCATAGGTTCGTGGTATGCCGGCGGCAGGGCGCTCGTTACCACCTCTGGGGGAGGGTACGCCCTCATGGTGGAAGGCATCAGCCTTGCCGGGTGCGTGGAATCCCCTCTGGTCGTTCATATCGGCCAGAGGCCCGGACCTGCAACAGGTCTGCCCACGCGGACCGAGCAGGCAGACCTCCTGTTTGTCCTGCACTCGGGACACGGAGAATTCCCCAGGGCCATCCTCACACCCGGGAGTATGGAGCAGGGTTTTTCGCTCACCAGGCACGCCTTTTACCTTGCCGATAAATACCAGGTGCCGGTGTTCATACTCACGGATCAATTCTTTCTCGAATCGAGATACAACTTCCCGGACATGGAAATCTCCAAGGTATACGACCAGCCTTTTATCGTCAGGACAGGCAAAGATTATCGCCGCTATGCCCTGAGTGAAAGCGGGATATCGCCCCGGGGCATACCGGGCTTCGGCAAGGGCAGGGTCCGTGCGGACAGCGACGAGCACGACGAGCAGGGGTTCATCACGGAAGATTTCGGCACGAGAACCGCCATGGTACGGAAAAGACTCATGAAGCTTGACGGACTTCAAAATGAGGTAATTCCGCCGGTGCTTGTCGGCCCCCGGGACTATAAGAACCTTATCGTATGCTGGGGATCGGCCTACCACCCGGTGAACGAGGCCATGGAGATGCTCGGCAGGGATGATACGGCATCTTTGCATTTTTCGCAGGTCTACCCCCTGGCCCCGGCGATAACCGGATACCTTGCACAAGCAGGGAAAAAGATCATCGTGGAAAGCAATGCCACCTCCCAGTTCGGCCGTCTGATCAGGAGCGAGACCGGCATTGATTTCGACCGGAGCATCCTCAAGTTCGACGGGCTCCCTCTCATGCCCGAAGAGATAGACGATGCCCTGAAAGGCGTGCGCTGAAAAAGGAGACCTGCCATGGCTTCTGAATTGATTTCGACCATGAGATCGATATCGCCTGGTGCCGGGGCTGCGGCAACTTCCATATCCTGGCGTCGCTCAAGGCTGCACTTTCCGGGCTGGGCTCGACCCGGATGCCTTGGTGCTCGTATCGGGCATCGGCCAGGCTGCCAAGACCCCCCAGTATCTGAATGTACATTATTTCAACGGTCTCCATGGCCGGAGCCTCCCCGCAGCCACTGCCATCAAGGCCTCGAACCGGAACCTGACCGTCATAGCGGAAAGCGGAGCGGAGATACCTACGGGGAGGGGGGCAATCACTTTATTCATACCATCAGGCGTAATCCCGGCATCACGAATATCGTCCATAACAACATGGTGTACGCCCTTACCAGGCCAGGCATCACCCACAACCAGGGAAGGTTTTGTCACCCCGGTACAGCCGCAGGGTGTCACCGAAGAGACCTTCAATCCCATGGCTGTAGCTGTTTCGCTGAATGCGCCGTTCGTGGCGCGGGCTTTTGCCGGAGACGGCAGCAGACCACGGATATCCTGAAAAAGGCCATCGCGCATAAGGGCTACGCCCTCGTCGATATTTTCCAGCCCTGTGTGACGTATAACAAAGTAAATACCTACCAGTGGTACAAGAACAACACCTATTATCTTGACAACAGCCATGATCCGTACAACCGCCAGGCAGCCTTCGGAAAAGCTCTGGAAACCGGGAAATACCCGCTGGGCATTCTCTATATCAATGACGGCAGGCCCACCTTCGAAGACACACTCGCTGCATACGGGCACGATACCAGGCCGCTGTATGAACGCACCATCGATATCGATGCAATAAAACGTCTCATGGATTCCATGAGGACATAATCATATTCCTTCAAGGATGGCAGGATTGATGCCGGAATGTCACCTATACCCTGGGATAATCCGGATAATGTACAAATAGGATGAATTGGTTTATAGTCTTTTAAGAAATGTGCATTGTATAAAATCGATTGAGGGGGATACTTATGAAAGACGGATACTGGCTGATGGGGTTTCAGTACGAGTTCACGGGCAGCCTTTACAGCCTGGGACAGATACCCAAGTGTAAAGTCGCGATGCTCGATAGCTTGAAGCCGGATGACAAACTTCTCATCGCAGGTGTGGTCCACGGAGTGGTAGGCAGTCGAAGCTGCCAGAAGAGGGGTGAATGTCACGGCAGTCGATTACTCCAAGATGTATGTTGAAATACATGCAGAAGAAGATCGACAAAGTCAAATCTTAACAAACCCATAGAGATGATCAATAACGATATCCTCGAAGTGAAGTACCCGCAGCTATTCGACATGGTCATCGCCAATTATTTCCTGAACGTATTCCCACGGGAAAAGATGCTGAAGATCCTTACCCATCTCACGTCATTCGTAAAGCCGGGCGGCTATATGGTAATCGGTGATTTCATGTTGCCCAAGGAAGGCGGGACTTTCGCAACAAGTCATTCCAGAATATCTACTGGTACATCGCGGCAACGCTCTACTGGCTTACGGCGGATAATGCAGTCCATCCCATTTACGATTATCCTGCCCTTTTACAATCGCTCGGCTTTGACATTGATGAGATAAAGTGTTTCAAGATGTTAACGATGAACTGTCACTGGTCCATCCGGGGAAAGAAAAGAACGGCATAACTTTATGGTTGAAAAGCGTGAAAAACAACAGGGAAGGATTCAAGGAGAAAAACGCATGAGTGTACTGGATGCCATCGGAAATACACCCCTGGTGGAGATGAAGAACATCTGGGATCCCGACAACACCGGGGTGCGGATCATGGCCAAGCTGGAAGGGTCCAACCCGGGCGGCTCGGTCAAGGACCGGCCGGCCTATTTCATGCTCAAGGATGCCATGGCGTCGGGCAAGCTCACCCAGGGCAAGATCATCCTGGAGCCCACCTCGGGCAACACCGGCATCGGCATGGCCATGGTGGCCGCGGCCATGGGCTTCAAGATCAAGCTCACCATGCCCACCTGCGTGAGCACCGAGCGGCAGGCCGTCCTGCAGGCCCTGGGCGCGGAGCTGGAGCTGACCCCGGGCTGCGACCGCACCGACGGCGCCATCAGCGGGCCCACCATATCATGGAGTACGAAGGCGACCGTTACTTCATGCCCAACCAGTTCGACAACCCCCCCAACTGCCTCGCCCATTACGAGACCACCGGGCCCGAGATCTTGCGGCAGACCGCGGCGAGGTCGATGCCTTCGTGGCCGGCATGGGCACCACCGGCACCCTCATGGGCTGCTCGCATGTTCCTCAAGGAAATGAAGCCTTCCGTCAAGATCGTGGGGATCGAGCCCCCCTGAATCACCGCATCCAGGGCCTGAAGAACATGAAGGAGTCCATCGTCCCGAAGATCTATGACCCGTCGCGCCTGGACGATGATCAACTGCTGCGCGACGAAGACGCCTTCGAGACGATGCGGGACCTGTCCATCCGCGAGGGCCTGTTCTGCGGGATCAGCTCCGGGCGCCGCCATGTGGGGCGCCCTCCAGACCGCACGCGACCTGCCGCGCGGCTCCACCGTGGTGGTCATCTTCCCGGACCGGGGCGACCGCTATCTTTCCACCGAGGTCTTCCGGTCCTTCTGCGCCAGTGCCCGCCGTGATCCGGCTAGAGGAGTTCCTTTGATTTGCTTTTTATTAGCAGGCGATTACAATGAATGAAGAGG
>CAVVYZ010000025.1:0-8102 GCA_963752595.1 uncultured delta proteobacterium | reverse complement strand
TTGACTTCAGGGAGCTCACGGGGGGCAAGGGGAGTTACCTGAGAGGTCTCCTTCTCTATTTCGGATGCTTCCTTTTTCATGATCTTTCCGTGGAGCATCCCCCCAGGAGAATAATGTACAGAAAAATATAAGAGCCTAATATGCCTTGACATGGATTGTCTCCTCGATCCCATCGAGATAACGAATCGTAACTGAATTATTTTGTATTGCAGTAAGGGTAAATAAGCCCGAGCTCTCTCCCGCCTTCATCTTTTTCCCATTGATCACGCTGAAACTTTTTGCATTACCGGCCACGATCATGCTTACCGAAACAGGCGGATGTGCGACAACTCCTCGATTACATACCCCGTATCCTTTATGGGATCTTCATCGATCGGAGTTTCATGGAGAAAACGTTTCTGACGCTTTCGGGGAAAACTGTTTCCTGGGTATTCCCGGATGATACACCCAATTGGTCTATGTATTTCAAAAACTCTGGCCGGGCCAGTACAAACGGTTTGGGTTCGGGTACTATGAACGACATGATACCGCATGCGAAGACTGCTGCGATGGGGAAGGTAAAGAGTGCGATGATCTTCGGATCAAGCTTCATTGCCCGGTGCCTCCCCTCTTGAACCCCGTCACCGAGAGCTTGATGCCATCAGGCGTGCTTTCGAGGACAGCACTCTTCAGGAAGAAGAATCCATACTCGTATGTTGAAACGATTTTCTCGTTCAGTTCGTCGAAATCAGCAGGATGCAGGGTTATCTCGTAACTCACATTTGCTGCCTTATCTTTCGAGAGTCGGCCGAGGCTTGACCATCGCTGTTCGAAGGCACTCAGCCTGGCGCTGTAGGTCTCTTTTCCGAGCGGGCATTCATGGTGGTACGGTATCGTTTCTCATTGTATTCCAATCTGGTAAGGCTGGATTGATAGTAATAATATGAGGACATGAGTGCCAGGGTGCTTATGAGCGCTGCGATAACGGCCGGACGGTACGATTTCATTTCTTTGCCTCACATTCTACCGAGCAGCTCGCCTGGTCCTCAGTGTGCTGGAACGAGGCCCCGGAGGACAGGATAGTATTCCTGGATTCCTGACAGAAACGTTGAAAAGAGGATTTTGGACTGAGGGTACTGTGCCGTGATGACCCCGTCGATCTTTACGGAGAATACCGGGTTGCTCGTTGACGGCATCTGCTGCTGCATATTCGGCTGTGAAGCACTGCCGGCTGCTTCCGGCTGTAAACCGGACCGCAGGATCTCGATGCGTTTGAGTGTCATATCATTGGGCACGGCCTGCGTAATGGTCCCCAGGATTGCAGGGAGCTTGGGTTCTGACTGAAAATCCTGATACAAGCTGATGAGTTCATTGATGTGAGGCAAGTCCAATTCCTTCAGGAGGCTCGCATAATCATTTTCAAGGGCGCTCATATCCCGTGCGTATTCCTGCTGGACCTTTTTCGTTTTTTGCTCGTACACATTCGCTTCGGATGAATTCCGGAATCCGAGAACAAGGAACAGGACGGAGAGGACCGCCAGGGCCAGGGATATCCCCATGGAGTAGTGTGCAAAGCCTGCCAGGGCCTTTGTCTCTCTGTACGCCTTTGACAGGAAATCGTAGTCGCTGCACAAGACATTCCCCAAGAGTTCGACAGAAGAGATCTCATCGACCCCGAGACCTTCGTACTCATAGTTCCGGATCTCGATATCATTTTCTTGCAGCTCTTTTGCCGAGACCTCGCCTCTCCCTACCTTATAGATATTTTTGGGGGCTCGTTATACGTGTTCCTCATCAGGGAGGTCATTTCATTTATCCCTGCGATGGTCTCTGCCGTGAGATCGAAGGAATTCTGCTTATCGAAGGTAATGATATGGTAAATGGTACCGGTCTTGGTTCCGAGGATCCGCATGTACTGCTCGTCCTCGAACAGGGCGATGGACATTTCACCGGATTCCTGCCCTACCATTGCCGCTATAGATGCCTCTATGGGACAGTACGTGTCAATGAAGGCCTCATGTTCGTTCAGGAGGCTGATTTTGCCGATCTCGCTCTCGGGTATGGCAAGATAAGAGTATTTCGCCCTCACCCCGTCGATATCGTAGATCTTCTTGAAAGAGAGATCGTATTGCTCATTGAAGAGCCCGGTTTTATCAATGGTCGATCTGATATGGGCGCGCGTTGCTTCTTCAGAAACATTGGAAAAATCCCCCAGGTCGGCATAGATGCTCCGTGGGGAAAAGCATACGGCCAGAGATTTTGCTGCACGGGATATCTTCTGGAGCTCTTCGGTACCAACCGACATTGCTTCTTGCAACGATACCCGGTCCTTTTCTTTCGTGTACCGGGCAACCCTGTGCTCGCCTTCCTGGAGCGATACGCTATATCCGGACTGACTCCGTTTCTTCCTGCGGGGCAGATTCTTTTTCTGAAAGTCATGTACTTTCTGCCGGATGTCTATACCCATGCAAACTACTCCTGTCGTCACCCATGTTCTCGGATTTCAGAGATGATTTCTTTAAGTGATTCTTAGTCGAGCCGGCCGTACAGGGAGATGAGATCTATTGCATCGAGAATATCATCATAGGTCGATGTCTCGGGCGCGCCGGGCTTTGCGAACGAGCCGGCTCCGCTGATGCTGTTCGGTGAGTCCACGGTTCCGTTCGCACCGGCGGAAAAGATCACGAAGGCGGCCTTTATGTTCGTGCCGTCGCAGAACAGGGAAGGACTGGTGGCAGGGCTTACACCTGTTATGAGCTCATTTAAGTGGTTTTTGAAATCAGTGAGATCTATTGGCGTGGTGAGATGCGGCTCGACTGCGTAATAGAGGGTGCGTGTATATGCGTCTGACCCTGAGATCCCCAGGGTCTTATAAGGGAGAGACCCTCTCTGGGCATTATTGTTTTCCTCTCCATCTCCGTTGGTATCCGCACAGGGAAGGCGTCCTTTTGCAAGGGCATACCCCAAGACGGCGGTCTTTACCTCTTTGACTGTGGTTCGGTTCTCGTGGAATTTGTTCTGCTTGACGAGCATGGGAAGGAGCTCGACTCCCATGGACAAGAGGACGCCTGTGATGATAAGCACGAAAGCCAGCTCGATCAGGGTGAATCCCCTTCGGCATGACAAGCCGTTTTTCCTGGGGGCAGGGTTTGGTAATGTTTTGTATGCCTCCATGCTATCCTCCTCCGAGCTGTGATATGAGATCATACACCGGCCCGATGAGTGAAATGATGATGAAGATAAAGAGCCCCCCCTGAAAGGGCCATGACAATAGGTTCGATCATCTTTCCCATGATCTCCACGAACCGGGACGTCCGCTCCTGGTAGGTATCGGCGAGGTAGCTCATCCTCTGATCGAGTGTTCCCGTGCTTTCTCCCACGCTGATCATCCTCAAGGTGATCGCATCGAAGAATTTGGCGTTTGAAAAAGCCGTAAGGAGTGTATCGCCGCTGTTCGTCGATTTCCGTATCCTCGCCACCATGGTTTTTATTGCGGGATTCTTGAATGTCGTCTCCAGGACATCGAAGCATTTTGTCAGGGTAACGCCTGAACGGAGCATGAGCGACATGTTCGAGAAGAATAAGGTGAGAGAAGAGCATTTCAGCAGGTTCCCCACAATAGGGATTTTAAACGAGGCCTTTGCCATGAGGATGCTCATCCTTTCATTTTTCTTCAAAGAGTAGAAAACTGCTCCGAGCAGAATGATCAGGATCGGCAGGATATACCAGTACTCTTTAAACAGCTCCACGAAATGCACGAGCCTTACGGTGACCTTCGGCAGTACGACGTTCATGTCCTTAAAGGTTTCCACAAGCCTGGGCAATACGAAAAAGAGCCAGAAGACCATGACGGATCCCATGGCCGTTATGACGAATGACGGGTAAATGAGCGCCCTCTTTGTCTGGGAGATTATGTTGTCCGTACGTTTCAGGTGGTCGGCGGTATTCTTCAGGGCATCCTGGATGGTCCCGGTTTCTTCCCCGATGCTGCAGAAGAAGACGAGCATCTGGGGAAAAACATCAGGCTCAAGGGCAAATGCACCGGAAAGCGACTCGCCCCGAGCAATCTCCTGGATCACCCTGGCAAGGGCATCCTTCAATCTCTTCTTCTTGATGGTGGCTGTGATGCTCTCCATGGAGTCGAGGAGGGGAAGCCCGCTCCCGATCATCGAGGCCAGGGATTCGCAGAATTCGACGATATCCATCCTCTGTATCCTGGGCTGGACGGCGCCGTTGATGAAGTCCGAAAGGATGATCCGCTTCTCCTGATATTGAAGGAGGATCTGATCATGGGAAGACAGGGTATCGATGAGCCCCTGGATATTGTTGAACTGACCTTTCCCCTTTAGGACCGAACCATCCGGATTCAATGCCTGATAGATGAACAGCATTAACGCAGGACCCTCCGTGCCTCTTGGAAGCTGGTCCTGCCGGCCAGGATCCTGCGGATAGCATCCTGGGAGAAGGTATACATCCCTTCTTCAATGGCCTTTTCCTTGATCTCGAAAGGGTGGGCTCCCAGGGATATGAGCTTCTCGATTTCCTTCGAGACCACGAGGATCTCGGCCACCATCATCCTGCCCAGGAAGCCGGTGCGCAGGCACTGGGGGCATCCTTTCGGTGCATGGAGGGTGGTCCCGGGTGCTATCCCGAAGGAATGATGCTCTTCCTCGCCCGATGAATAGGGCTCCTTGCAGTAGGGGCACAGTGACCGGACAAGCCTCTGGGCAATGACGCACAGGAGCGAGGAGGAGATCATATAGTCTCTTATCCCGAGATCCTTGAGCCGCGGGATCGCTCCTACTGCATCATTCGCATGAACGGTGGAAAGGACGAGGTGGCCTGTCTGGGAAGCCCGCATCCCCATGGTCGCAGTATCCGCGTCCCGAATCTCGCCGATGAGGATGACATCCGGGTCCTGCCTCATGAATGCCCGGACCGCCGAGGCGAATACATATCCGGCCTTTTCGTTGACCTGGGTCTGGCGGATGAGAGGAAACTGGTACTCCACCGGGTCTTCCACGGTCACGATGTTCTTCTCAATTGCATTGATCTCACGTAGCGATGCGTAGAGCGTTGTGGTCTTACCTGAGCCGGTAGGTCCTGAGACCAGGATCATGCCGAAGGGCTTGAGGAGTGTCTCTTTGAGCTTGGCGATATCCCCGTCATCAAGGCCGAGATTCTGAAGGCTGTAGAGCTCCTCGGTGCTTGCGAGGATCCTCAATACCATGTTCTCTCCATGGGATACACGCAAGGTAGAGACCCTCATATCATAGTTTTCATTGAGAAAATCAAAAGAAAGGCGGCCGTCCTGGGGCTTTCTCTGCTCGGAGATATCCATATCGGCCTTAACCTTGATGGTGGAGATGATGCGCGGGTGGATCTCTACGGGAAAGGTGTAGAAGGGATAAAGAATACCGTCGATGCGGTAATGGACCTGCGAGGTCATATCCGTCGGGGTGATATGGATGTCCGTTGCACGGGAGTTGATAGCGGACATGAGTATGAGCCGGTAGAGCTTTTCGGTATCCACGTCATGGGCATTGCGCTTGGCGTGCTCGAGCTGCTCGGAGATGTCATCCTCGATCGGGTGTTCCAGGAGGTAATAATCTTTCTCGATGTGGCGGTGGATCTGGGATGTAGAAGCGACTACGCACTTTATCCTCTTCTTTGCTATGCGTGAGGCGAGGTCGATGACTTTCGAGTTGTCGGGCTCGTTCGTGGCTACGGTGAGCACGGATTCTTCGACAGCCACAGGCAGTAACGCATTGTCCTTGGCAAAGGCGAGCGGCAGGGATTTGAGGGCTTCCTTTGGGGGCGTGTAATTCCTCAGTTCCAGGAAATCGATGGCCGACTGTTTGGCGATTGCCTGGGCAAGCTCGGTCTGGGTCACGAGGCCCAAGCGGAGGAGAACGTCTCCCACCCGCTCGCGGGTGGCCTTCTGCTCCTTCAGCGCAAGGCCTATCTCCTGGTCGGTGATGATCCCTTCATCCTTGAGCAGATCGCCGATGCGTTTCTTTTCCATACCTATCCTGTAAATTTATAAATTTACTCATTCCATCGACGTTTGAAAGGAAGAACTTTAAGTAAGGCGAGATGGTTTTGGATGGGATTCCCGAAGGCAGATGAATATTAAATGATAGAGCCGATTGCAAAGCTCACAATGAGGGATAATATTGCGAATCAGCATATAAGTAATGAAATAGTGATGAGAAAGCTCTATTCTTTTTGTGCTGAGCAAAAAGAAAGGAGAAGCGATGAGCAATCTCTTCGAGATATGGGATGCCAGACAGGCGAGATTTTTCCATGGTTGGAAGAGAGACTCGATCCGTTGAGTGATAAGGAGCAGCAATTTGTGAGAGTTGTCTGTCTGATGGACCTGCCGAAGCACATGCAGGGGTATCGCTGGATCGGGATAGGGAGGAAGCGAGAGGACAGGGTCTCAATTGCGAAGGCGTTTGTGGCGAAGGCGGTATACAATTTTGAGACGACGAAGGTGCTCATGGAGTATCTGAAGGGGTGCAAGAATCCGAGGCGGTTATGCGGATGGGAGACGAGAGGAGATATTCCCTCTGAGTCGACCTTTTGCCGGGCGTTTGGGGAGTACTCCCATGGATGCCTGCCACAGAAGATCCACGAGGCCATGGTGGAGGAGCATTGTGGGGACAAGCTTGTGGGTCATGTGAGCCGGGATGCGACGGCCATAGAGGCGCGAGAGACGAGAGAAGACGATAAAGAAAGAAGCGGGTGAAACTGCGTCGGTGCCGAAGAGGAAACGGGGCCGCCCCAGGCAGGGAGAAGAAGTTGCTCCCAAGCCTCCGAAGAGGCTGGATCTTCAGGTTGGCCGGAGCCTGGAGGAGAATCTAAAGGATCTGCCGTATCACTGTGCTGTAGGGACCAAGGTAGACAGCAAGGGATACAAGATGACCCGGAGGGGATACAAGCTGCATATCGACTGTATTGATGGGGATATTCCGGTGAGTGCATTATTAACCTCTGCGTCATTGCATGATTCCCAGGCAGCGATACCGCTTATGCAGATGACGTCGAAGCGGGTGGTGAGTCTGTATGATCTTATGGATTCCGCCTATGATGCGCCGCAGATCAAGGAATTCAGTGAGGCGCTCTCGCATGTTCCGATCATTGATCCCAACCAGAGGCGAGGAGAGAAGATCCCGCTTGATCCAGCCAGGAAAGCTCGTTTTGCGCAAAGGAGCAGTAGTGAGAGAGTAAACTCGTATCTGAAAGACAACCACGGAGGAAATCATATCCGGGTAAGGGGGGCATCCAAGATCATGGCACATCTCATGTTCGGGCTCATTGTCATAACCGCAAATCAGCTTTTTCAGATGCTTTGTTGAAAGGTGTACATGCAAACTAGGACATATTCTCGGTACTTCCTGTGCAGTATGGCGGACAGCTACGCCCGAAAATCCGCATTTGGGCAATTTTTAGAATGGTAACATCAGGTAAACAGCTCTCATGACCTTGAACATAGAAGGTCATAGTGGCTTAAGGCTTCAATAACTAAACCGACTGAGAGTTTTGCAATCGGCTCGATATTATAAAATATTAAGGGATAGCTCTGACAAGGTTCTATAATGTCTTGTCAGAGCTACCCCCCGAATGATGAGAGAGATTTTTCTGTCTTGAGGAGATGTTACATTCGCCAAGTCAAGAGCTTGGCTGCTGTGCTGGTGTAGGCTGAATCCGAACGGATTGATCCGGCATCGTACGTTCCGTCATCATACTTTCTATCAATCTGTTCAGCAGCATCTGCAGGTACCTGGTTAAACACCACGCAGTTCGAATTCTGGGTGGTATCCCACTGTACCCTGATCCAGCTTCCATAGGCATGATTCGGGGTACTGTTCGCAGCGCCGGTATAGTTGCCGTTAATGATGCCTGCACGCATCAGATCTTCAAAAAGATACCACCGTTCATTTGAGGTATTAAGTATTTGGCCATCCGCATTTCCGTTATGAGTATCATTGAGAGGTACCCATCCCGGGCTCCCCGTGGTTCCCATGTTTTCATCTCCCGGGTACTGTCCATATCTATCATAGAAGGTGTAAAATGCCGCTGATATTGAATCCTTCTCATTTATCAGCTTTTTTATCTTT
>CAVVYZ010000024.1:0-76340 GCA_963752595.1 uncultured delta proteobacterium | reverse complement strand
CTGGTCGCCGGCTGAGATCCTGTATTCGCTGGACGACTCAGGGTCAACCATCCTGCTCGTCGACGAGACCTTCAAGGCCATGGCCGAGGGCCTGCGGGCCAAGTCCAAGACGCTGCGAGAGGTGGTCTATTGCGGCGCCAGCGGAACACCTGCGGGAATGCACTCGTACCATCAGCTCATGGCGGACGCCTGTCAGGTTGCTCCAGTCCCGCACGTCCAGGAATGCCGGGGTGGTTCCGTAGATCCCCGTAGGCACCCAGTTGCGATTTCCGTAAACGACCTGTGTCCGCGCCCGGACAATGGGGGCGGCGTTCAGGACCGAAGGGCATTCCCTGAGGATGGCCTCGCAATCGGCCGGTGTCAGCGTTGCAACGCTTCCTGCACCGAAGCTCACGCCCCCGGTGGACGCAGTCCCGGGGAAGACAAGAAGGACGTTGGCGCCCATGCTGGAGATGGTCTTCTGAATGGCCGAAGACGACCCGGCGCCGATCTCCATCATCGCGATGACCGCGCCCACGCCGATCACGATGCCAAGCGTTGTCAGCATGGCCCGCATGGGATTGCGCCTCAGCCCTTTCATGCCGTTTCGTAAATGCAGTATCTTCACGTTCCCTCCGTCAGAGGTCAGACCCGGGGTTCGCACTGGCCAGGAGGCGCGACGAATTAGCCGTCCACGATCATACCGTCGTGGATCCGGATGACCCTCTCGCATGGCGGGCCACCTGCGGATCATGGGTGACCAGAATAATGGTGATGCCGTCCCGCTCGTTGAGCTGCTGAAACATGCAGAGGACCTCTTCGCTCGTTTGGGAGTCCAGATTGCCCGTGGGCTCGTCGGCCAGAAGTATGGACGGGCAGTTGATCAGCGCGCGGGCAATGGCCACACGCTGCTGCTGCCCGCCTGAGAGTTTGGAAGGCTCATGATCCAGTCTGTCTTCCAGCCCGACGCGGCAGAGGATGTCCCTGGCTCTCCTCCGGCCTCACGGTCCGAGAGATTCTCGGCCGAGTAGGAAAGGGGCATGGCCACGTTTTCCAGGGCGCTGGTGCGCGGCAGGAGATTGAAGCTCTGGAAGACAAAACCGAGCATCCGGTTCCGGACCAGCGCCCTCTGATCGGAGCTCAGCTGAGATATTTCATGTCCATCCAGCCAGTATTCGCCGGAGCTCGGCCGATCCAGACACCCAAGGATGTTCATCAGGGTGCTCTTGCCGGACCCGGATGCCCCCATCAGGGCCACCAGTTCACCGCTCTCCACCGCCAGGATACCCCCTTCAGGACCGGAACGCCGACCTCGCCGATGCGGTAAGTTTTGTAAATGTCTCGAAGTTCTATAAGTTGCATGAATAAACCCTCAATTAGCTGGGAAGACTTCTTACCTTCTCCCCCCCGGGCCCCCAGGGCGTCCCGGGAACCTCGGTGCGAACGGGTTATTGTCGGCAGTGGCCGGAGCGCTCGTCTGACTCTGGATCCCGGTTACTATATTCATCCCTTCGCCGAGCCCTTCGCCCTGCACTTCGGTCTGTGCACCGTCTGTCAAGCCGGAGCGAACCCTTACCGGCCGCACATAGGAACCCTCTGCCACCCAGAGGACGGTTCGGCCGGTGCTTCCGCCGGAATTGGCCGACTTCCGGTTTTCCCTCCCGGGCCGGTTTTTTCTCGGCGTCTCGGTGCATATAACCTTCACGGCTCGCTCCTTCCCGCCTACCGCGGGAGGTGCCCGGTGAACTGGGTGATCATCAAAGGCGAGAAGCAGACTGGAGTGACCCTGCACGAGATGGTGGAGAAGCCTGATGCAGGTGATCTCGTGGCTCAGATTCCGGTTGTCATCTCCGCTGATGACACGGCTGAGAGCCTCTTCGGCAAGATCGAAGAGGCCGCCGGCCGCATGCTCGATCAGATCCTTCCTGAGATCAGGCAGGGCCATATCCCGAAGGAGCCCCAGGACTTGAGCAAAGGCTCGTACTTCGGCAGCAGGAAGCCCGAAGACGGTCGGATTTCCTGGGGCAAGAGCGCATCCGAGATATACAACCTCATCCGCGGCGTGACGCGGCCTTATCCCGGAGCCTTTGGATTTTTTAAGAGTAAAAAGGTCATCATCTGGTGGGCGAGACTTCAGGAAGATGTCAGCCTGTGCCCCGGCGCGATAACCCTTTCGGGTGCCTCTGTCCTTATCGGAACCGGCAAGGGGGCAATAGTGCCCCTCGATGTCGAATCAGAGGGGTATGTGTACAAGGAAGGTGAAGTTGCGGAATTTTTTGCATCATATCAGGGAGAGACAATGAAATGAAGGTTCTGATTCTCGGTGTAAACGGTTTTATCGGTTCCCACTTAAGCCGCCGGATCCTCAAAGATACCGACTGGGAAATATATGGGATGGATCTTGGACACGACAAGCTCGGCAGCAGCCGTGGCTTTGATCGCTTCCACTTTGTGGAGGGGGATATCGCCATCAACAAGGAGTGGATCGAATATCATATCAAGAAGTGCGACGTTGTCCTGCCGCTGGTGGCCATTGCAACACCCAAGACCTACATCGAGAACCCGCTGGGTGTCTTCGAGCTCGATTTCGAGGAAAACCTGAGGATCATCCGCCAGTGCGTCAAATACAGGAAGCGGGTGATCTTCCCCTCCACCTCCGAGGTCTACGGCATGTGCCCGGACGCGGCCTTTGACGAGTACAGCTCGCACCTCGTGCTCGGCCCCATCTACAAGGAACGATGGATCTACTCCTGCTCCAAGCAGCTGCTCGACCGGGTCATCTGGGCCTATGGCAAGCAGGGCGCTCGACTTCACCCTTTTCCGGCCCTTCAACTGGATCGGACCGCGCCTCGACTCGCTCGAAACCGCAAAGGAAGGGTCGTTCCGGGTCGTGACCCAGTTCATCTCGGCCCTGGTCAACGACGAGCCCATCGCGCTTGTGGACGGCGGCGACCCAGAGCAGGTCCTTCACCTACATCGATGACGGCATCAGTGCGTCATGAAGATCATCGAGAACAAGGACGGCAAGGCGACGGGCAGATCTTCAACATCGGCAACCCGGCAAACAACTGCTCCATCAAGGATCTCGCCGACAAGCTCATCGGTCTTTTCAAAAACCATCCATCCTATAGGCCTGAAAGGTTCAATCCCCGGGTCGAAATCAAGAAATCGCAGACCTTTTACGGGGACAACTACCAGGATATCAACACGAGGGTTCCCTCCATTGAAATGCCAGAAAATTCCTGGACTGGCAGCCCAAAGTGGCTCTGGATGACGCATTGAAGTTCACCATGGACAGTTTCCTGAAGGAGATCAACCTGTAACCATGCCCGTCCTGGCGCTCAAGGTCGATATCGATACCCGTCAGGGGATGGAAGAAGGCCTGCCCCGGCTGGTGGAAATCCTGAAAAGGCATGGCATTCCCGCGAGCTTTTTCATCAGCTTCGGCCCTGACCGGTCAGGACTGGCGATTCTTCAGCTCCTGAGGCCAAGGTTCGCATACAAGATGCTGAAGACCAATGCGGCATCGACGTATGGCCTGAAAACGGCCTTGTATGGAACCCTGCTGAAGGCCCCCATGATCGGCTGCGCCTTTCCGGAGAGGATCAGAGAACTGACCGGTCTGGGCCACGAGACGGCCTGCCATGCCTGGGACCATCGCCTGTGGCAGGACTGGCTTCCCTTCATGAGGCTAAGGTCGGTGAAGAAATGGCTTGATGCAATGGTGAATGCCTTTACGGTTATCACCGGAGAGAAGCCTTCGGCCTTCGGGGCGCCCGGCTGGTGCATCGACAATCGGGTGCTCGCAGCTGGTGCAGAGAATATGGATTTGCATACTTGAGCTGCACCCGGGCAAAAGAGCCTTTCATTTTTGAGGAAAACGGCATGCTGGAGATCCCCTCGAATCTGCCCTGTATCGAGGAAGTCGGAACAGAGGGAGTATCTGGATGCCCTTGTTCGCAATGCCGGAAGCAGGATACCTCAGGTCCTTCCCGTGCATACCGAGGTGGAAGGCGGCAGATTCGGGAAAGACTTCGAGACCATTCTGGATAAGGCATCATCCCTCGGCTACACTATCAAAAAGCTATGCGATATTGCAGGAGAACTCGATATAGAAAAACTCCCGGTCCGCGGGCTGAAAATTGGCCGGGTCCCGAACCGGGCATTCAAATGCGCGGTGTGATCGGACTCATTCGAGTTTATTCCGTCGGCCACCATTCGAAAGCGCCCATGTCGACGGATATGCCCAGTATCCGCGGGGTGCCCGCATAATCGGTCTCCGGCAAAGGTGAAGTGCTGAGGGATCCTTTATCGATGCACGGTGATCCTGATCCGAGGCGCAAGTCGCTGTCGGCGAAGAGGGGATCTTTGCGGAAATTCTTGCGGCAGGTATCCGATGCGAACTCTGCCTGATCGACATCGCTATAGGTGATGGAACATGATGAGCCGTAGTAGAGCTCTTTGCAGTTCGTGTATGTCGCCGAGTTGCCCCAGAGGATGCAGTTGGCGATGACCGGTGCTGCAGGTGTATCGTTGAAGATCCCGCCTGCCTTTGCATTGGTGCTGGCCGAGTATGCCGTATTGAGGGTGAAGGAGCAGTTGGTTATTATGGGATTGCCGGATTGGTTGTAGATGGCGCCGCCCTTGCCGTAGCTCGTTCCATTCGCAATGTTTTTCGTGAAGATGCAGTTCACGATAACCGGAGAGCTTGCATTGTTATAGATTCCTCCGCCCATGGCATCATATGAACCGCCTGCACTGTTTGTGGTGAAGATGCAGTTCAGTACCGTCGGGCTGCTCTGCATATTATACATTGCCCCGCCTGCTCCGGTTGTACAGCCTGCGTGGTTGCCGGTGAAGATGTAGTCGAGCATCACCGGAGACGATGACATGTTATAGATCCCGCCGCCATAGGAGGTTTCTGCTCCGCCTGCAGAATTGTCGGAGAAGATGTAGCGCTTGATCTATGGGCTGCCGGATTTGAGAGCATCCGCGGCACGATACACATCGGCACCTCCCGGGACACGGCTATTCTCAATACGGCAATCGATGATGTCGGGTGAACAGGAATACGGCTAATCCCGCCGGCAGTATACACCCCTGGCTGGATGCCTCCCCGAACCGTTACGCCGTCGATGCCGACTCCCTCAGCCCCGTCGATGGTGATGCATCTTCCGGTTTCTCTGCCCTCGATAATTGTCTCATACTCGGAGAGAGGGGTTATTCCGTCTCTGCTGAAATCCCAGCGCAGGCTGAAGTCCGAATCCCACCCGCCCTCAAGCGATTCCCAGGGGGCGAGGGTGATATTTTCGAAATATGTGCCTGCGGCAATGCGGATAATCACCGGTTCATACGGCGTCCCTCCGGCAGTCTCCAGGGCATGGCCGATCGATCCGAAGGGAGACAAGATCGACCCGTCGTTCCGGTCGTCCCCGATGGGGGCAGGCGCCACGTAATACCGGGCGACCGCTTCATAGATTTCAGACCCGCGCAGCGTCCCTGAAGACGGGTATCTGCAGGAATCGCCGGTTGCGTCAATAAAGGCAAACCAGTATTCATGAGAGCCTGCAGACAGCGAGGTTTTGAATACATACACACCGTTGAATCCGCTGCCTGCATACAGGTTCATGGGATGGGGCGTACCGTCTATGATAACATATCCCAGCAGCGGGGCATCCCCATCGGCATCGAAATAGCGGATGGAGAAGGTAAAGACATCTTCCGTGTCTCCCTGCCGGGGATAGAGCTCCGGGTCTGTCAAGACAGGGTCGTGGCTGCTGCCGGAAAGGACCGTTATGCTCACGATGGCGGTATCCGTGGCGCCGTTGCCGTCCGAGACCCGGTAGGTGAAGCTGTCGGCCGTCGAGTCTCCGCCGTCATGGCTATAGGAGAAGGTCCCGTCTTCGTTCAGTACCAGGGTGCCGTGGCTTGGGCCGCTCACCGGGGTGGTGTGAACGCTTAAGGCCTGGCCGTCCGGGTCGGAATCATTCGAGAGCAGGCTTGCGAATCCCGAATCCAGGATAGAGACGGCGTCTCCGCGGCTTACGATCGCCCGGTCATCCGATGCCGTGGGTTTACGGTTTTCCGGATATACGACAGGCCCTGAGTATATTTCCGAATCGACCGGTGGCGCAAAGCCTCCGTGGCCGTCTGTGCACGCGAAGGAATAGGTATGGGCGCCTCTGGCGAGCGTGGTCCGATACCGGTAGATACCGTCGCAAGCCGGACCTTCGACGAGTTCCATGGCATGGGGGACATTGTCGATGGAAACGTGGATGGCAACGGGCCTGTGCCCGTCCTCATCAAAATAATGGACCGCATAGGAGAAGATTGTTGCGGTATCGCCGCTCTCCGGAGAAACGCCCCCTTCGGAGAGGACAGGGTCGTGATTCTCCCCGGGAATGACCGTGATGTTCACCGTTGCGGTGTCCCATCCGCCGTTACTGTCGGATATCCGGTAGACGAAGCTGTCAGCGGTAGATTCGCCTCCGTCGTGCCTGTAGGAGAAGGTTCCGTCGGCAGAGAGGGTGAGGCTGCCGTGGCTTGGCTCCCGTACCGGTTTCGTGCCGGCGCTCAAGCTCAATCCGGTGGGTGCGACGTCATTGGCGAGTACGCTTGTGAAGCCTGAATCGAGAACGCTCACAACCCCGCCGCGGTTGACGGTCACCTGGTCGTCCGATGCTGTCGGATCAGGGTTTACCAGGAAGACGCTCGGCCCTGTGCGTTGCCCTGATGCAGGGAACACCGCAGACCCGCCGTGGCCGTCGCTGCAGGAGAACGAGTAGGCATGTTCTCCCGGAGAAAGGGTGGTGCGGAAAAGGTAGACGCCCTGGGCCGATGAACCGGAGAAGAACTCCATTGCATGGGCCGAGCCGTCAATGGAAACCAGTACGGCCGAAGGACTGTTGCCGTCCGGATCCTCGTAACGGACCGAGTAGGTGTACGTTGTTGCAACGTCTCCTCTCTCAGGAGATACGAAGCCTTCGGACAGGGCCGGATTGACGTTCTGCCCGGAAATGACGGTGATGCTCACCAGTGCGGTTGCTGTCCCGCCGTTGCCGTCGGATACCCGGTAGGTGAAGCTGTCGGCCGTGGAAGCGCTGCCGTCGTGTGTATAGGAAAAGGTGCCGTCCGGTTGGAGCATTACGGCTCCATTGACGGGGCCGTTTACCGGGGATGCGCTTACAACAAGGCTCTGGCCGTCGGGGTCGAGATCGTTCCGGAGCAGGCTGGTAAAGCCCGAATCGAGTATCGATACGGTCCCGCCCCGGTTTACCGTGGCATGGTCATTTGAGGGGACCGGGAGCTGGTTTTCATCCTCGGCCTCCAGCACTTCGATGACCCCCGCGTCGGTCGTCTGTCCGGCGACGACCGTCAACGCCGAGCTCCTGCCGCGGTATCTCACCTGATTGTTTCCGTTCTTGAGGAAGATCAGGGTTGTCCGGTTGCTGCCCTGCTTCACGCCGTAAATGATCCCTTCTCCGGCATGGCAGTCCCAGGGGCCGCCCCGCGCGATCAGCTCCTGGTTTTCATCATAGACATAGGCCTCCACGCTCACGATGCCCAGACCGTCACAGTCGAGCACGGCTTCGCTCTGCACCGTACCCGTTACCCCGGCCGATGCTTTATTATATTGCGATCCGGAGGACTCATCGGATGCTGCCTGCAGGGAAAAGGCGATGGAGCCGTTTCTGCCCTGGCTGTCAGAATGACCGCCCGATGAAGAGCTGCAGGAAAAGAACATGAAGAGAGAAATAAACAGGCATGCCTGAATGAAGATGGAAGGCGTTCTCTTTTCTTTCACCACGAGTATCCCCTGCTCCTTTTGTCTTGTGGAATCAATTTCTCCATTCTCTTGAATCCACCCTGGAAATTAAAGCAAAAACCATGCTACATTATCAAGTACCATAAAAGCTAACAATAACGGTGCATTAAATCTTATCGTGCTGTGCCTGCGGGAAAGAAACAAGGAGATATCGTGAAAAAATTACTGATAATGGGTAATATATTTCACACCCCTGGATCGGTCCTCCTCTTCCCCTATCTCTCATCATGGTCTAAAAAAGACTCGCAGCATGCATGAAAAAGGCAGGTAGCCTGCCGAAGGGAGAATGCCGGGAAGCCGGGAGCATTCCAGGGTTCTCCCGATATTTTTCCAAAGCAGGGATCTAAAACCGCTTGCTCACCTGGGCGGACAGGCCGATTCCACGGTAGGTCACATCCTCCCCGGGGTGATACCAGTTCTCCTCGTCGTCCATGATGAAGCCCTCGATCCCGACCGATCCCGTGAGGTTTTCCGCAAGAGTCTTGTCGAAACCGCAGCCGAGAGTGACCTTCTGCCGCTTCCCGACAAAGAAGGGGGAGGTGGAAGCATAATCGTTTTCCGCTATGAACAGCAGTCCGAGGGAAGTCCACACGGTCGTTTTCGAATCTGTATGATGCCGGTAGATAAGCCCGGTGTTCAATTCGTTGCCGTGGCCGTTGCGATCTTCGGTGGGGAGTGCTGCACCTTGCTGGACCTTGCTCTTGCCCCGTAAAATTCCTGTGAGATTGAAGCCTACATCCCAGGTCTTGCGGTCGTAGCTCAATCCTAAGCCGATGAGCTTGACGTCTCCTTCCTGGTAAAAGTCGTCGCCGTCCACCGTGTCCTTGGCATAGCTGATATACTGGCCGTAGAGTTTCCCGAAGAGCTTCTCGGTTATATCGTATCCGGCTTCACAGGTTGCGGTGAGGACTTCCCCCGGGTCATAGTCGGGATGGAGATAGCTGTAATCATACTCGCCCCGCCAGGTATACCCGATGCCCGCACCCGCGATGAACCGCCCCCAGTCCTTGGCCACCGTGATTGTGGGGTTGATGTTCAAGCCCTCGCCAAAGGTGGGAATGGGGAACAGGTCGGGAGGCACGATGAGAACCGTTTCGCTCCGCGTGAGGTCGGTATGGCCGGTGGGGAGGTTGAACCCCAGGCCGAAGAGAACATCAAAAGGCAGCCGGTCATAGACCCTGTAGGACACGTTGAGCTTGGTATCGGCCATCTGGCTGATGCTGCGCCTTTTGCCCGTGTCAGGGTTTACCTGGGTGAATACATAGGCCCCCAGCAGTTTCAGGGATACATCTTTATATGATGAGGCGGCCTGGATCGGGATGAAAAACTGCATCCCCGTGTCATCCTGGTCGCTCTCCCACCAGTTGAAATGCATACCGGTCCGGGTGTCAACCCCTGCTGCAAGGCACGTATTCCCGATAAGTATTGCCATGAGCACGCACACGGCAGAAATAACTTTCTTCATGGCTCTATCAGCCCCTTTCATGACATTCCCTTATAAGGGATAAGGGAATCGTCAGATTTCTCTCATCATGCAAAATGTATATGCCCCTATTAATATGCTGGAAGACTAATATGTACATCTTCAAAGTCAGTCTCACCGTGACTGTCGGTAACAACGATCCGGACCTCATAATCGCTATCGAACCCAGCTTCTTCTTCGTTCCAAGTGAATCGATGATCCGAGTCTATTGATGCGCCTGGAGGAACCTGATAGTCGTTTGGGGAAGTATCGATTGAGTAGATCAGGATATCATCTTCCGGGTCCGTCGCTGCAATGAGGAAGGAAGTTCCTTGGTTATTCATCCACCGGGAGCCGATTGGCGTGAGCACCGGCGGACGGTTGACATTGCCGACCGTGATTGTGACGTCTTCATAGTCCTCACGAGAGCCATTTGAGACGCCAAACCGGACGTAATAATTCCCGGGTGCAACAGAAGCGGTGTTCCACATAAACAAATTTGACGCGGCGGTAAATATGGAAGTGCTTGGATAACTCGCTTTATCAGGTACTGCCTCGGCAAAATAGGTGAGGGGTCCACCAGCGGGATTGGTTCCCTCAAGCTGAATGGAAACTGTATCGCCGGCATTGACCACCCTGGAGCCGATCTCTGCAAGAACAGGAAATTGGGGTAAAAATGCTCCAACTGGTGCTCCGTCAACGTGTATCGTCACTTCCTGAAAGTCGCTCTTGCGAGGTGTTCCGCTATCGTGGACTATGAAAAGCACCTTATAATCACCCGCCGAATTCGGGGTCCAGGAAAACTGCCGAGTAACAGGATTGAACGCGGCATTGAAGTTCTGGGAATCGCCCAGTGGATTGCCTACTTCGTAGGTAAGGATATCACCATCAGCATCTGTTGCGAAGATCTCGGAAGGATCTATCACGACAGGATTTTCAACCGTTCCTGTTGTGTCTGCGATACTTTCAAGTTCCGGTGCATGGTTTGTCGAGCTGACGTCGATCACGCCTGCATCGGTTGTGGCACCCTCTAGGACCAGAACTCCGGTCCTCTCGCCGCTGTACAGCACGGTGCCTGCTCCATTTGAGCAGAGAATAACGATCCTCCTGTTCTCCCCGACTGCCACGTCTGAGATGAGACCGCTACCGTCGATGCAGTTCCACGGCCCGCCCTGGGCAATAAGGGTTTCCCCATCATAAATAGAAGCTTCGATTGTCGAAATGCCGTATGCCTCGCAGGCTGATGACACCACTGCACTGTTTTGCACGGGTGCCTGCTGCGTTTGAGACGATGCTGCCTCCGGGAATTTCAGCGAGAAAGCGATTGCCCCGTTCTCTGCCGTTCCTTCCGAGCCGCCGCTACTGCTGCAGGAGCTCAGAAAGAGCAGTGAGAGGGCGAACAGGAGAACGCAGATGAGGTGACCGTGAACTCGGATGATATGGCATATGCCGGTTTTCTTTAAATCAATGCTCATGCCCACGGTAGAATGCTCCATTGTTCAATGTATATTGATCCAATTACCACTGGACCCGGATCTGGCCGGTTGCCCCTGTGCGTTTCTCGTTATCGCCCGGGTCGCCGTATCTCCGTTCCGGGTCGTCGGGGATGAGAGAGTCGGTGCTCGAAGTCTTGTCCTCAAGGTCCTGCGTCAGGGCACGGCTCCTCTTCTTCGGGGTGACGAGCTTGAGGCGGAAGAGCTCATCCAGAGCGTCCTTCGCAGGGGTAAGCCCGGGATCTCTTTCCAGAGCCTTTTTGTAGCCGGCTTCTGCTGACAGGTAATCACCCCTGTCAGAGCTGTCCAGACCGGAAAACATATAAAAGAGCGCTTGCGGATCGGTGGAAAGGGGTTTTTGAAGCTCTCTCTTCTTCTCCGGGGAGACCTTGACTTTCAGGATATCGATGATCTGAAAGAGGAGCTTCTTCTCGATATCGAAGAGCTGTGCAAACATGCCTTCCGCTTTCGGGTTGCCCAATACATTCATTTTCTGGGTGCCTACCACGTCCGAGTCGACATTCAGCTCGGAAGCCTGCCCCTGAAGGAGGTCGCCGCCCACCAGGTAGCGTGCCTGCAGCAGTCTGCCCACGCGCGGAGCCGTGCTGTCATCAACCACCCCGGATGCGCCCAGCCCGAGCTCCTCCACGAGAGCCTGGAGCTTTACCCGCTCGACGAGCTGGATGTCCCCGACCTTTGCCAGGTCGGTCATCAGCATGAACGCAAGACCTTTCTGGAGCGGTGTGAGCTTCTGCGAACCGGTTGTATTGCGGAAGTAGAGCACGGCCACCGTATTGCCCGAAGGATTCGCGCCCAGGGATTTCTCCTGCTCTACTGCCGAACGGGCCCATGCCTTCACCTCATCGGTTACCACCTGGCCTGCCCAAAGGCTGTTTCCGAAAGCGGAAAAGATCAGGACGGCCGACAAAAGATACATGACGATGCTTTTTTTCATGGGAAAGACCTTTTACAAAGCTTGTATTGGTTTTAAAGAAATAGCCCTTAAAAAACCTCCGGGTGCTGCCTGTTTCTGCTCGCGTCGAAGCGTACTTCTGAGGGAAACGTGTGCTGAAGGAAAAATCCTGGAGTGTCAAGGGATGTTGAAGCGGAAATTCGCCCCAGCCCCCTCTCTGTACTGCCCTTTGACGCCACGCAACCTCACGCAACAGTAACCATTGTAATCTTCAGCCTGAATCTAATCAAAAATTACCGGAAAGTCAACTTAATACCCGGTGCTCACCAGGACTGAGGGTTTCATTCAGATGATACCCCTTAAGCTTGGCTTAAGGGGTTGCCCCTTCTTCCTCTCACGACCCGCTTTGCGGGTTTCCGGGGGAGAGGATACAGGAGAGGGGCTTGCGGGGTACTTCATTCCTCACGGATTTGCGGGGAGCTCTCCGGTGCTTAAGTTTTCTCCCGGAATCATCTCCAGGAGACGTTCCCTGGTTATGGTGCCGTGTGCATACCCCCAGGCGGCCTCCATCATGCCCAAAGCCTTGATGCGGGCCCTGGCGAAAAATTCGGAGAGCTGCTCCGTCTTTCCAATACCGGTCTTTATATCCGTATAGCTGACACTGTTCTCGATGCAGCGATGTTCTCGGGCGTTTCCGTAAAAAAGCGAAAGCGGCTCTTTGGACTGAATAATTCCGACATTGTGGAGGAATTTTGCAAGCATGAATGCGCCGCCGCTTGCGAACAGACGGTTTGCGAGAAGCTGCCTTGAGAGGGTTCGTTCCTGCTTTTGGGGCGGTACGGAGTGTTCCTTTTGAATGATGTCTTCAAAGACGAGTCCGCTCAGCAGGGATACGCGGACAAGCCGGTAGATCCTCAAAGGATTCTGGATCAGGGCATCGATGCAGGTCTCGATGTGACGGTGCAGATAGACGGCTTCATGCCTTTCCAGGGGATCTTCGTTATAATAGTTGCCGCTCAGGGAATTGACCATTGGGTGGAAGGTGATATCCAGCGCGCAATGGCTGATATACCCGAGGATGAAGGCGACATCGGACATGCCTTTTGCCTCGTCGAGCACGCGGATGATGATCTTGTTCGTGGGGCTGCTGTCTTTTCCGTGGATGATTTCCGAAACCTCTCCCACGGATTTATCGGAGCTGTAGAAGAACGTGTCAGGGATAATGGAGCCGAGATGGTATTGGCCGATATGCGCCGAGACATCCTTGAGCATCCGTGTCTCCGGTACGAAGTCCAAGAGTCCGTGGGCAAACCAGAGGTGGGTGTTTTCCTTGGGCATGAGGTTTTAGGTTCCCTTCCTTTTTAGGAATAATAATAAGTGCAGAAATGAGTAATGTAAACATTACCTTTCGAAAAGCTGTATAAACTTATTGACGTGAGCATCAGAAAAGTGAAATCTACAGGGTTGTTACATGTTTTATGGCAAGCAATTTTCGAGGAGGGTTTCATGAGGTCGGAAAAAAGGGAGCCTGCTCAGAAAGACGCCTTCGATCGTATTTTTTATCCCAGGAGTATTGCAGTTATCGGTGTTTCTTCCAGAGGAAACGTATTCGGCAGCGGAATCCTCAACGCCCTTGAAGCGATAGGGTATGATGGTTCGATCTACGCCGTAAACCCAAAAGGCGGGGAATTCAAGGGCAGGAAGCTCTACCGGAGCGTTCATGAAATCCCTGAGCCGATAGATTTCGCCGTTATCGCCGTTCCTGCAGAGCATGTACCCAAGGCACTCGAGGAGTGCAGGCTCAAGGGCGCTGCAGGAGCGGAGATACTCTCCTCGGGCTTTTCCGAGATGGGGACGCCTGAAGGATCGAGGCTTGAAAAAGAAATCAAGGATATCTGCTCGCTGGGGATCCGGGTCGTGGGGCCGAACTGCTTCGGGATCTACTGCCCCGGGAGCGGGCTTACCCTTCTTCCCGGGCCGGACTTGTCGCGGGAAAGCGGGCCTGTGGGCTTCGTTTCCCAGAGCGGCGGCATGTCAATCGACTTTGCACACATCGGCAAATGGATGGGCATCGGGTTCTCCAAGGTGGTGAGCTTCGGAAACGGGGCCGACTTAAGGGAGACAGAGCTCCTCGCCTACCTCGGCGATGACCCCGAGACAAAGGTAATCGCGATGTATATCGAAGGGGTCGAGGATGGGGCCTCCTTCTTCTCTGTCTTGAGGGATGTGGCCGCAAAGAAGCCCGTGATCATTAACAAAGGCGGCCTCTCCGAAGCAGGAGGCAGGGCCGTTGCGAGCCATACCGCATCCATGGGGGGCAGCCACAAGATCTGGCAGGCCGTCCTGAATCAGAGCGGCGCCATTCAGGTCGGAGACCTGTGGGAGATGGCGGAAGTCTGCCTTGCCTTCTCGCTGCTTCCCGAGCGGGCCTATCAGAATATCACCGTTGCCGGCGGAGGCGGTGCCCTGGGCGTGAGTGCCTGCGACGCCGCCGAGCGCTACGGGCTTGGTATCCCCATGCTGGACCCCGCGATAAGCGAAAAGATCCTTGATTTCCTCCCCAAACCCGGCTCGAGCGCAAAGAATCCGATCGATGCGGCAAACCCCTTCGTCGGCCCCCAGGCATACCGGGAAATATTCCTCCACGCAGCGAAAGACCCGCGGATCGATCTCCAGATCCTCATCCTGCTCCTCCACCATTACAAGTCTCTTGCGCTGGGCTTAGGCGTCGAATCGGTCAAGGACATCGCCCCTTACCGGGAAATGGCAGAAATGGCATCCGAGGTAAGCTCTGCTACGGGAAAGCCCCTCATGCTCGTCCTTCCCAATTTCAGGCAGGGCATGGATTCTCTGGACATCGAAGAGCTCATCCGCGATACGAGGAGCATCTTCCTGAGCAAAGGAATCCCGGTTTTCCATGACCTGGGGAATTGTCTTCGCGCCCTGGGCCATGTTTCCAGGTATCATGCCCAGAGGAACGCCGGCGGGATTCTGAAAAAATCAGTCGCTTAACAGAAGCATGATTGCCGGTATGACATATTGACATATATCGGAGAATATGATATTTTATTATAAAATATAGCAAACAAAACTAATGCTGATAAAAACAACATGGAGCTGTTTTCATGGACACCGACCAGATGATCCTGGGCTTCCTCATGTCAGGCCCCAAGAGCGGATATAAAATCAAGAATATCACCGGCAGGCTGATGATGGCCTACAACTTGAGCCTCAACCAGATCTATCCTGCACTCAGGAAGCTCGAGGCAGGCGACCTTGTCCGCAAGGAGGTCGTGTTTCAGACCGGCAAGCCCAATAAGCACGTATACTCCATCACGGAAAAAGGCAGGCAGGAATTCATGAAAGCCCTGACCTCGCCGCCCATCCCGGTCGATTACCAGCTCGACTTCCTCACCAGGGCCTTTTTCTTCAGGTTCCTTTCCCGCGAGGAGGTGGTCAGGCAGTTCGAAAGCGAGATCGGCTCCATGGAGGAGCAGTTGGAGGATCTGGAGCATATGAAGGATTATGCGGAGCAGTCAGTGGATGAGAACGGCCGGTTCATCTACCAGACAATCGTGAGCATGATCGAGATGCTCCGGGATGTCTACCGGAAAGAGCTGGAGCAAAGGAAATCTTCATGAGGCAGACGCGAGGAGGCGTTTGGGCGCTATGGAAGCTTCAATCAGAAGATTCCCTGCTGCTTGCAGCGGGGTTACCTCCTCTTCCTCCCACGACCCGCTTCTCGGGTGCCTTGGGGAGAGGACACAGGAGAGTGGAGTAACATAATAAAGATAGTTAACACTCCTTAAGCCAAGCTTAAGGAGTACTTCATTTGACGAGCCTAAAAACATCATGAGAGGTGCAGCCATGGAAACATTCTTTAACCCGAAATCCGTAACAGTCATCGGGGCATCGAATTCCCCCTTCAACCTCGGCGCAACCATCTGCCGTGCTTTGAGCGAATTCTCCGCGTGGGATGGCCACGTCTGTGCCGTGAACCGCAAGGGCGAGGCGGTATCTGGATGCCCGGGCTACGCGGCGGTAACGGATATACCGGTCGATGTGGACCTGGCGGTGATCATCACGCCTGCAGCGGTCGTTCCGGACTTCGTAGATCAATGCGCGAAGAAAGGCATCAAACACCTCATCATCGAAAGCTCGGGTTTCTCTGAAGGAGGCGAACAGGGCAGGGCCATGCAGCGCCGGATCGACGAGACCGCAAAGAAAAACAACATGAGGATCATGGGCCCGAACTGCCTCGGCGTGCTCAATACGCGGAACAAGTTCTGCTGCTTCTACGGCATCCAGCAGGAAGATTTCAATATCTTTGCCAGGGAGAACGGCAGCATCTCCTACATCATCCAGAGCGGCGGGATCGTGGTCATCGTGCTCGAATCCTTCAGCATGGACGTGGTTAAGGCCAATAAGATCGTCAGCATCGGGAACAAGTCCGATATCGACGAGGCCGACATGCTCGAATACTTCCAGAGGGACGATTCCACCGAGGTCATCGGGATGTACCTCGAAAACATCAAGGACGGGAGAAAGCTGATCGAGACGGCCCGGCGGGTGAAGAAGCCCATTCTGGCCTTCAAGGTGGGCCGTACGAGCGAAGGCTCGCGCGCAGCCATGTCCCATACCGCGGGTATGGCGAACAACGATGACGTCTTTGACAATGCCTGCAGGCAGGCAGGCATTGTCCGGGTAAGCAGCATATCGGAGCTCCATGCCCTGCCGAAGATCTTTACCCATATGCCTCCCTTAAAGGGCAAGCGGATTGCGGTATTCACGAACTCGGGCGCCTTCGGGGGCATCACGGCCGACCTGCTCGTTCAGGCAGGGCTTGAAATGGCGCGCCTTTCGCCCGAGACCCAGGAAAAATTGAGCAAGACAGGCCAGATCTTCAATGTGTCGAACCCCATAGACTTAGGGCCTGCACTCTCCATGCAGACATTCCTCGAAATCTTCGACATCCTGCTTTCTTCCGACGAGGTGGACGGGCTCCTTCCCGTGCCGAGCCTGTGGCACCCCATGGTTATCGATGCGATTGTCGAGCTGGTGAAGAAGTGCCGCTACTACGGAAAGCCTGCAGCGATCTATACACCCAACGCCGTACACAAGACCGTGACCTACCGGCAGAAGTACCAGGTGCCTATCTTTGAATCGCCGGAAGAGGCTGTCCGTGCCCTGAAGGTCTCCTACCAGTATTCCGGGTATCTTGCCATGAAAGAGGCCTTGCAGGAAAGATCCTGTACCGTATGCGACGACGAGGATAGGTTCTGCGGAAACATGCTCTAAACTTTATCCCGGGGCCTAAAGAGTGTCTTGAGGAGATCTTCCTTGCCGATGACTCCCACGATCTCTCCGTCATGCTTCTGAACGGGGATGGTGTGGATCTTTTTGTCCACCATGAGGCTTGCGATATCTTCGATGGTGGTATCCGGGGTGACAATGACCGGCGTCTTTGTCATGGCATGCTCTACGGTTGTTGCAGCGATCCTTTCCATCTCTTTTTCGACCTGCCCGACCGAGTGCAGGGGGATGAGGGAATCGAGAACGACAAAATACGAGGGCAGGGGGATCTTCTTCTGCTGCATGATCAGATCGTCCCTGGTCAGCATTCCCACGATAGTTCCGTCGTCATCGACAACGGGCGCCCCGTTGATATGATTATCCATTAGGATCTTTGCTGCGGCCACGATCTCCATCGTGGGCGACAGCCTGATTACCGGACTCGTCATGATGTCTTTCGCCGTCCGCATATATCCTCCTTCGCTGGGGAATTTATTTCATCCTTAAATAAAGATAATCCGATAACGGGTGATTTGCAAAGGGAAGGGCCGATTTTTTTCCCGGCGGACATGTTTGAAGATGACGTGCTTTCATCGTGAATCTCTTAAGGAATGCCCATGTCTTGACCGGAGACCTGTTACGAGGTTGGAATTCCTGATTATTGATGTTATAAGCGGCAAGCCGTATTTTATCTTCGAAAAAGGGGAACCCTATGCGAATCGGTCTCATCGGTCTGGAGAAATCCGGGAAGACAACGATCTTTAATGCCCTGACCGGCTCTGATATCGAAACGAATGCCTTTGCCTCGTCAAGACCGGAGCCGAATATCGCCGTCGTTCAGGTGACGGACCCGCGGGTGGAAAAGCTCATGGAGATGTATAAGCCGAAAAAGACCACCTACGCGACCATAGAATGCATGGATTTCGTGGGGTTTGCATCGGGCGAGGATAAAAAGCAGATTTTCAGCCCGTCCGAGCTCGCCCTGGTCAAGAATGCCGATGCACTCGCCCTGGTGCTGCGCAATTTTTCTCACGAGATGCTCGACGGGATGATGGGCCCGGCCAACCCTTCCGCAGACAAGGAGACCATCATCACCGAGCTTGTCCTCTCGGACCTCATCATGGCTGAGACAAGGCTGGAGCGGATCGACCATTTTTCCAAGAGGGGGGCGGCAACGCCGGATATGGAGCTTGAGAAAAAGGCCCTTATGAAAATATACGAGGGGCTGGAGAAGAATATCATGATCAGTGCCTTGGGCCTGTCTCCCGAGGAACTAAAACTGCTTCGGGGGTACCGGTTCCTCACGGAGAAGCCCATCATGGTGATCCTGAATTCCGATGAAAACAGCTTTTCCCGCAACGCTTCTCTCATGACCCGTCTGGAAGAAGACTTCCGGACCGTGGAGTTCGCAGGTAAGTTCGAGACGGAGCTGGGCAAGCTCGAAACGGACGAAGCAGTTGCCTTTATGGAAGACATGAACATCCAGGTTTCTGCGAAAGACCGTCTCAGCATGCTGGCATATGAGGTGCTGGGCTACATAACGTTCTTTACCGTGGGTCCGGATGAGGTGCGGGCATGGACCATCCAGAGAGGGGATACGGCAGTGGATGCGGCAGGCGCTATCCATTCGGACCTGGCGAGAGGATTCATCAGGGCGGAATGCTTCTCATACAAGAATCTCATGGAACTCGGCAGTGAAAAGGCCCTGCGAGATAAGGGGCTTTTCAGGCTCGAGGGAAAGAATTATATCGTCCAGGACGGGGACATCCTGAGTATCCGGTTTAATGCCTGACGAGCCCTTCCTTCGGGAGTCTTAAAAGAGGATGAAGACAGAATACGGACAGATCACTCCATATACTACAAAGGACGGATCGATCATCCGTGAGCTCATCCATCCGGCACAGGGTGTATCCACACCTGTCAGCCTTGCCGAGGCAACCATACTGCCGGGACGTGCGACTATTCTTCACGTTCACCGGACAAGCAAGGAGATCTATCATATCACCCACGGAAACGGCCTCATGACGCTTGGCCGGGAGGTGTTCGAGATAGGGCAAGGCGACAGCATCCTCATCGGTCCGGGCATCCCTCACCGGGTGGAGAATACCCGGGAACAAGCCTTAAAAATCCTGTGCTGCTGCTGTCCGCCGTATACCCATGAGGACACGGAACTGCTCGAAGGGCTGGGAGAAAAGCTGTAACGCCGCTGCAAGAAAACCATGAAACCCGAGCTCTCTTCTCCTGCCATAGATCGCCGGGACATGGATAAAGCCCTGTTCAGAAATAAAACCGTATAAACCGAAGAGACCTTTGTAAAGGATAATTTTAGGAGAAAGGTATGAAAAAGGCTGCCTTTTCGATACTGGCCATTGTCTGTGCCGTTGCTGCGCTCTATCTGTTTTTCCCCTCGGGCACAGAGATAAAAAATACCAAGCCCTTAGGGGAGAATATCATCTGTTTCGGCGACAGCCTGACCTCCGGGACAGGGGCGTCTTTCGGGATGGACTACCCCACGCAGCTTTCCGGCCTCATCGGTGAGCCTGTCGTCAATGCAGGCTTTCCGGGCGATACGACCGCGGCGGCACTCAAACGGCTCGATAAGGACGTGCTGTCCAGGTCGCCAAAGATCGTGCTCATTACCCTGGGCGGCAATGACCTGAAGAACGGAGTTCCCAGGGATGAGGCATTTGCCGATCTGAAAACCATTGTCGAGCGCATCCAGGGAAAAGGGGCCATAGTTGTCGTCGGAGGCATAAACGTTCCCTTGCTCGGAAGGGGGTTCGATGAGGAATATAAAAAGCTGTGCGAGCAGACCGGAGCACTCCTCATCCCGAACCTCTTCGAGGGGATCTTAGGGCGTGAAGACCTCATGAGCGACCCCATCCACCCGAATGACAAAGGCTACCAGATAATAGCCGAGCGGTTTTACGGGGTGATCAAGGGGTACTTGCAGGGATAAACCAGGTGATCTCTCACCGAGGCGAACATGAACCCGATCTTCCGGTGATCGGGTTTCAGCCCAAAAGAAAAGGGCTACCGGATGAACTCCTCCACTTCATTTCCGAGCCAGCTCACCCATTGATCGATCCCTTCTCCTGTCTTGCATGAAACTTCCAAGATGGTGATCCCCGGGTTGAGCTTCTTTACCCGCTCTTTCATCGCCTGCATGTCGAAGTCCGAAGACGCAAGGTAATCTATCTTGTTTACCAAAAGCACATTGCACACGGAGAACATAAGAGGATATTTCAGCGGCTTGTCGTCGCCCTCAGGCACGCTCAGGATCATGGCATTTTTCATTGCTCCTGTATCGAACTCCGCCGGACACACGAGGTTGCCGACGTTTTCGATGATGACGAGGTCGAGACTGTCCAGGTCAAAGGCGTCGAGCCCTGCCTTCACCATGGAGGCATCCAGGTGGCAGAATCCCCCGGTCTTGAGCTGGACGGCCTGAACTCCCCGGGCCGCGACCTTCTCGGCATCCACCATGGAGTCGATATCCGCTTCCAGTACCCCGATGCGGAACTTAAGCTTGAGCTTCTCGATGGTCCTCAAGATCAGGCTGGTCTTCCCTGATCCCGGAGAGGACATGAGGTTCAGGAGAAAGGTTTTCTTGCTTTTCAGAAGCGCTTTAAGCTCGGAGGCAAGGTTTTTGTTATCGGAAAGGATGTCCTCCCGGATCTCGATGAGCCGTATGGTGTCCATTATTCAGCCTCCATATCCCTGATGTAGTATTCCCTGCCGGAAACGAGGGTGAAATCGTTCTTGCCGCAGGAAGGGCAGGTGATATCTTTCATTTCTCTGACCCGGACCTGGAAGCTCTCCGTGCACGCATTGCACCGGAACACCACCGGGATCCTCTCGATCTTGAGCTTGGCCCCCTCGGCGAGAGAGCCCTTGCTGATATAGTCGAAGTACCGCTGGATCCATTCATCTTGCAGGTCGCTCAACTCGCCTATATTTAAGTTGATTGCGTGAATCTTCTTCACCCCGTTCATTTTGGCGTGCTTGAGCACGATATCGAGAATGGACTGGGTCACCGGCAGTTCGTGCATGGGATTTTCCTCTCAAGTCAGCCCGGAGTATACGGAAGATATTGTCCTCAGACAAGGGAACAGAGTGTTCAAGCTCGTGGTTTCGAGAAGCTTCGTATGAAGGTCGAACATGATCGAATCCCACATGGTGAACAAAGACTTCACGGGCTCTTTGACTTTTTCCTTTTTCGGGTAGCACACGCCTGCTTCAATGATTTCCTCACGGGTCTTCCCCGCTTCCAGGGCCTGCACGATCCGCTGCTCACGTTCCAGGATATGCAGCAGTGCCCTGTCCCAGCACTGTCCGATATCCCGGGTAACGATCCCTCCATGGCTCGTCAGGAGAATCTTGACATCCATGGTCTTGAGCGTGAGGATCGACTCGATGGTTGCCTCGATACTGCAGTCCCTCCATCCGTACCAGGGCCCGAGGCGGTCGATTCCCATGTCGGATGCAAAGAGGATTTTTTGCCCCGGCAGGTAGAACGACGTGTGCCCGGGCGAATGTCCTGGAGTCCGGATGCATTCAAGGGAGATATCGCCCAGGATGAAATTGCACGGGCTGTCATAGGTGATGAATGTCTCGACTTCCCGATAGGACAGAAAATTCCTGGCAAAGTCCCGCATGAGATTTTCCATGGCGGTATCACTCGCCGCATGTGATACGAGGAAATCGAGGCTCCTGAAATAGGACTCTTCCTCATGGGGAATCATGAGCTCTGCTTTTGAGTATTCCAGAACCTGCGAGCACCATGCGGAGTGGTCCGGGTGATAATGAGAAACCAGCGCGATATCGGGATTGAACTCTAGGAGGAAATCCCTTGTCCGGTGCTTACCCGGATTCCCATCGATGACGACCTTCACCCGGCCGCTGACCGCAAGCCCGGAGCAGGCATATAATTTTCTCTTTCCCTCAGGCTCGAGGTACTCGATATTGGGGGTTATACGTATGCGCCTCATGCCTCGCCACGTGACGATTTGAAAATGATGCATTCACCAGGCTTCACTACACTCATAAATATTCATAACATGCAAACTGTTTACTTGCAAGCCATGGTTCGATGCTGCCGATCTGATAAAACACTCGGAACCGAGCGCTTCTGATGACAATGGAATACAGAGTGAAAGGGTACTCCCTTACAGAAGCCCCTGGATCTCCTTGAGGAACCTTTGGAAAAAGGCCTCCATGAATGCATGGCGCTCACGTGCAATATGCCGCCCTTCGCCGGTAAGCATCTTGTCCTTGATCTTCGAGAGCTTGACCGTGTATTCACGGTAGCCCGTATCTTCTTTGGTGTAGGCCTTGGCCATGTGAGGGTCCATGTCCGGATTGTGGAGCACTGCTCCTACCTCGCCGGCAAAGAGATATGCGCGGGCGATCCCCACGGCGCCGATGGCATCGAGCTTGTCCGCATCAAAAAGCACTTTTGCCTCAAGGGTCTCCGGCTGATGGCTGTTTCTGAACCGGTGGGCCTGGATGCAATGGATGATGTTTTCCTTCTTCTCCTTCGGGATGGGATATTTGTCGAGGATGCCTGCTGCAATCCTGGCGCCCTGCTCGGCGTGGCAGAGTGTCCCTTTTGACGTATCCTGGATGGATCTGCCGATGTCGTGGAGGTAAGCTGAGACGGCCAGTACTTCCAGGTCGGCGCCTTCTTCGCGGCCGATGTGCATGCAGAGCTTGTACACACGTTCGGTATGCTCCCAGTCATGGCTGTACTTGGCATCCGAAAAGTGATCTTTGGCAAAATCCCTGATGGTTTCGACGATTGTTTGCATGTATGAGGCTGATAGCATAATCCTCGAAACGTATTCAAGAGCATTGATCCCAAAAGTGGGGTTCGGGCAGGTTCCGGCGGGAGCGATCCCTTTCTTCTCAGGGCGGTTTTTCCGGTGGAGCAAAGGGAATCAAAAACGGATTGTCCTTGACAGGAAAAGCACCGATATATTAGCCATTATCTTTGATAGCCCGGGTATCTTTGCAGGGCGAGCCTCGTTTTATTAAGACGGCATTGGAAAGGAGATGAGACGTGAGCACGGAAAAGAAAGACAGACTGGGAATGCACTCGCGGGCAATCCATGCGGGTGAGCCCCGGGAGCATTATGCCGACGCGATAACAACACCCATTTTCCAGACATCCACCTTTATCTTCAAAAACAGCAAAGATATCGAGGAATATACCAAGAACAAAAAGGAGAGGTTCGAGTACGGCAGGTATGGAAACCCCACCGAGCTCATTGCCCAGAACCGGCTTGCCGACCTGGAGGGTGCGGAAGACTGCCTGGTATTTTCATCCGGCATGATGGCCATTACCACGACCATCCTCTCTCTGGTGCATACCGGGGACCACATCGTCATTACAGACGACAGCTATAAAAAGACCCTGGAGTTCTGCAAATTGTATCTGAAGCGCTTCGGCATCGAGTGCACTATAGTTCCCTTCGGGGATTACGACGCTTTGGAAAAGGCCATCAAGAAAAACACACGATTCATCTTTTCAGAGTCTCCCACGAACCCATACCTTAACGTCTTCGATCTCGTGCTCCTGAAGAAGATCGCAGACAAGCACGGCGTAATGACCCTGATCGACAGCACCATCGCCTCGCCCATCAACCAGAGGCCGCTGGAATTCGGGATCGACCTCGTCACCCACAGCGCCACCAAGTACCTCTCCGGGCACAACGATATCCTGGCAGGGACCGTGCTGGGCCGGAAAGACCTGATCGCTCCCATCCGGAGTCTCCACAAATCCATGGGAGGGCTCATCGATCCCCACTGCTGCTACATGCTCCTGCGGGGACTCAAGACCTTCCCCATGAGGGTGGAGAGGATGAACGAAACAGCACTTGAAGTGGCGAAGTTTCTTGAAGGCCATCCTGATGTGGAAAGGGTGTATTATCCGTTCCTGGAAAGCCACCAGCACTATTCGATTGCGCGAGAGCAGATGAAAGGCGGCGGGTGCGTGGTGACCTTCGTGATGAAGGGAGGGCTTGAAGATGCAAACCGGTTCATGGATTCCCTGGAGATGATGTTCATCGGTCCGAGCTTCGGCGGTGCGGAAACCCTCATCACCCATCCGGCAACCGTGAGTTACTATGACTACACCCGGGAGGCGCGGTACGAGCTCGGGGTCATCGACACCCTTTTCAGGCTCGCCGTAGGCCTTGAAAATGTAGATGATATCATCACGGATCTCGAAAGGGCCTTCAACAAAGCGCGAAAGAGATAGCCGATCACGGCCGGCCGGTTCCGATGTCTATGAGCCTGCCCCTTGAGCCTGCCCGGTCAACTTCATTCCTGATCTGCCGGGCCGGATATAACAAGGCAAAGTATCCGATGCGCTGTGCAATCTCCCGTTGAAGCCGCGCTCGAAATGCCATACCTTTACTTTGACATCAGGCCGCACCTTGTTTTAAAAGGGTACATCTATTCGGATAGTGTTAGAGCGGATGAGCGGATAGCTTTTTATGAAGATAGGAGGGGAGAGATCGCATGACTTCTGAAGAATATGTATTCGTACCATTCAAAGGGGATACAAAGATATCCGGGATTGTCTCGGTACCCGACCGGTTCGTCCGGGAAAAGAGCCCGGGCGTTATCCTGGCCCATGGCACGGGGAACGACATGTTCCATCCCCTGCTCAGCCACATGGCAAATGTCCTGGCGGAGTCCGGATACTTAAGCATGCGGTTCAATTTTCTCTATCGTGACGAAGACAAGAAATCCCCTGACAGCGAGGGCGTGCTCGAAGCAACCTGGGTCAAGGCCTATGAATTTCTCAAGAATCATCCCCTCTACAAGCCCTCATCGATCATCGCTGCAGGGAAGTCCCTCGGGGGGAGAATCGCATCCCAGGTGACGGCGGATAACCTCATACAGGTAAAAGGCCTCATCTTCCTGGGGTATCCCCTCCATGCAGTGGGTAAGACCGATAGTCTGCGGGATTCCCACCTTTACCGCATCAGGGTGCCCATGCTCTTTTTCGTGGGCTCGGACGATCCTTTCTGTAACCTCGATAAGCTCAGTGGAGTCCTGGCAAGAACCGATGCATTCAGCACCCTCGATGTCATCGAGGGAGGAGACCATTCGTTCAATGTCCCCGAGCCCTCCGGCGTATCCGAGAAGGAGGTATACGCCAAGATCCTCGGCAAAACCCTCTCCTGGCTGAAGACCGTGTAAGTCCTCGGATGGTGCTGCGGGAGACCCTTCGGCAGAGGATTTCTTCCCTGCGAAAGTTGGCGCTCCTGCAATTTTGTTGTGATATATCGCTGCTTAAATTTCCCTTGAACCAATGAAAGATCAAGAGTACCTATGCCCATAAGGAGATGACAATGAAGCAAGCGATCTCAGTCAGGGACATCCTGGCTAAAAAAGGAAAGCATCGCATCGTGATGATCACCTCTTACGATGCGACCATGACCCGCATCGTCGACGCGGCCGATGTCGACATCATCCTGGTGGGGGATTCCGCCGGCATGGTCATGGCCGGCTTTAACAATACCCTCGGCATTACCATGGACCAGATGATCTACCATACCCTGTGCGTCACCAGGGTAAAGCCCTGTGCGCTTGTCATCGGCGATATGCCTTTCCTGTCATACCAGACATCGATAGCGGATGCTGTCCGGAACGCCGGGAGATTCCTCCAGGAGGCCGGGGCACAGGCAGTGAAGCTCGAAGGCGGGAAGAGGGTGATCGAGCAGGTCAAGGCCATTGTCCGGGCGGATATTCCGGTAATGGGCCATCTCGGGCTCACCCCGCAGTCCGTTCATGCCTTCGGCGGCTACAAGGTGCAGGGAAGAGGGGAAGAGGCTGCCAGGATGCTCAAGGAAAACGCCCTTGCCCTCCAGGACGCCGGGGCCTTTTCTCTTGTCCTGGAATGTGTCCCTGCAGCAGTCGCTCAGGAAGTGACTTCCATACTCGACATCCCTACCATCGGCATCGGAGCAGGCCCTCACTGCGATGGACAGGTACTGGTGATCCAGGACCTTCTCGGCATGGATAAGGCCTTCAAACCCAAATTCGTCAAACAGTATGCAAAGCTCTTCGATACCATCAAGGATGCGGTCGGCACATATGCCGCCGAGGTTAGGGAAGGGAAGTACCCTGCCGAAGAGCACTGCTTCAAGGACTAGGTTCTATGGAGATCATTTACGACATCCCGACCATGAAGGCAGTGGTGAAGTCCATCAGGAACAAGGGCGAAAGCATCTGCCTGGTGCCCACCATGGGGTACCTGCATGAGGGCCACCTCGATCTCATGCGGGAAGGAAAACCCCTGGCGGACCACCTCATCATCAGCATCTTCGTGAACCCGACCCAGTTCGGCGCAGGAGAAGACCTCGACAAATATCCCCGCGACCTTCCCAGGGACGCGAAGATGGCGGAGGCGGTCGGAGTAGAGTACATATTCAATCCCGGTGCTCCTGAGATGTACCCGCACGGGTACGCCACCTACGTGAACGTGGAGGGAATCACCGAAGGCCTCTGCGGTGCAGCACGACCCGGGCATTTCCGGGGCGTGACCACAGTCGTTGCCAAGCTCTTCAATATTATCGATCCGGATATCGCCGTCTTCGGCGAGAAGGATTACCAGCAGCTGGCAGTCATCAGGCGCATGGCGGCAGATCTGAACATGAATGTAAAGATCCTCGCCCATCCGACCGTGAGGGAGGAAGACGGCCTGGCCATGAGTTCCCGGAACAAGTATTTAAGTCCCGAAGAAAGGCGGAATGCCCTGGTGCTTTCCCGGTCGCTGAACCATGCGAGAGAACGGGTGAAAGGGGGCGATCGCATAGCCGCTGTGATCATATCCGAGGCGAAAGGAATGATTGCAAAGACGCCCGGTTGCGTGATCGACTATGTGGAGATCGTGGACCCGGACTTTCTCAAGCCTGTCGATATCATCGAAGGCAGGGTGGTCATGGCCCTTGCAGTCAGGGTCGGCAAGACCCGTCTCATCGACAACATAACCCTCACAACCTGATCCCCGATCGAAGACCTGTCACCCGGGCGATGCGAGGAAGCCCCGGATGATCTCCGAGGGTTTCTCGTAGTCTGTCAGGAAGGCATCGTGGCCGTGCTCGGTCGTGATATCTGTATAGGAAACCTGGACGTTCAGTGCCGTGAAGAGCCGGACGATATCCCGTGACTGGGAAGAAGGATAGAGCCAGTCGGAAGTAAACGAGATCACGAGTCCCTTTTTGGAGCGAAGCTCGCCGATATTCATCCCCCGCTCCCTTCCCTGTCCCCGGAAACGCTCCTTGGAGCTGATGGAAGCCATGAGATCGAAGTTGTCGATGGCATTGGTGATGTAGAGGTAACTGTTGGCATCGAACCTTTTGACAAAGGAGATCCCCTGGTAATCGAGGTAGTGCTCCACCTCGAAAGACGGCCTGAAGATGGCCCGTGAATCCCTGTCTTTTCTCAGCCTCCCGAATTTTTCCTGCATCATCTTTTCCGAGATATAGGTAATGTGCCCGATCATACGGGCAACCGACAGGCCGCCCTCGGGGGGAATGTCGTTGTAATATTTGCCGTCGTTCCATCTCGGGTCTGCCATCACCGCACGCCTGCCCACCTCGTTGAAGGCGATCTGCTGCGCGGAATGCTTCATCGCGGATGCGATGCAGATGAAGGACTCGAACTGGGAAGGATAATCGCAGAAGAACTGCATGGTCTGCATCCCGCCCATGGAGCCGCCTGCTATGCATTTAAGCTTCTCGATCCCGAAATGGCTGAGCAGGATCCTCTGTGCCTCCACCATGTCTCTGATGGAGATCGGAGGGAAGGTCAGCCCGAAGGGTTTGCCTGTTTCCGGGTTAATGGATGCAGGGCCTGTCGTACCTTTGCACCCGCCTAAGATGTTGGAGCAGATGACGAAGTACCGGTCCGTGTCAAAGGCCTTGCCGGGGCCGATCATGCAGTCCCACCAGCCCGGCTTATTGTCACCCTCATGATAGAATGCCGCATGGGCGTCGCCGGAGAGGGCGTGCTCGATGAGGATCGCGTTGTCTTTCCGCTCGTTGAGGTGTCCGTAGGTTTCATAGGCGATCTCGATCCCCGGGAGTACGTCCCCGGATTCGAACCTGAACGGCCGGCCAACGGAGAGGATCTGCGTTTGGGCGATTGAAAGCCCGCTCATTGTATACGCCTCAGCTTGAAGATACCTTCCTTGGCCAGGAGGTTGTATGCCGGTCCAGGGGTGCGGCTCATCATGTTCATGGGGAAAAAGTATCTGGCATCTATGATCTCGACCCCGATCTCCTGGAGGGAAGACCTGAACTCCTTCAGGGATACGAAGCGCAGCACCGGGGTATCATGCCAGCTCTCCGAAAGCCTGATCCGCGAGCTCACCCTGCCCTGGGAAAGGACACGGACGCGGTTTCGGATATAGCCGAAATTCGAGATGGAGATGATGGCAAAGCTTCCTACCCTGAGCATCTCGCTGATGACATTATAGGGCCTGGTGATGACCTGGAGAGTTGAATTGAGGATCACGTAGTCGAAGCTTGAGTCGGCCCATTCCGAGAGGTCTTTGTCGATATCCGCCTGGTAGACGCAGATCCCTTTCTGGATACACTGTAAGACCATGTCGTGAGCTATCTCGACGCCGATCCCGTCCACCTGTTTCTTGGTGATCAGCGTGCTCAGGAGCGATCCGTCTCCGCACCCGAGGTCGAGGACGCGGCTGCCCGGTGCGATCCACTCTTCGATGATGGGAAAATTCTGGGCAGGTATCTTATACAAGGCCTGCCTCAGTACATGCCCGATTTGCAATAATCAAATATTCCATGCAGATGCTCACCGATCCTTTACGGGATTCTTCATCAAGCTCTGAAATCTTAGCCATTTTAATCCTACTATATCGATAGTGATTTTGAAAGGACATGTATGACGAGCGGTGCCGGATCCTGAAAGTAAGCCGGGGCTTCATGAAACCGCCCGGAAAAGGGCAGGAGGGCCGTGGAGATCGAGTACCGCCCTGCCTTCTGCTATGAGCACCTCGATGTGCGAGAAGATCTCCGAGACTGCAAGGAAGATCTCGTTTTCCGGCACATCCGGGAAGAGGTCTTCCACGAGGTCGTAGATAGGCCGGGCTCTGTCCGTAAGGGATTCGAGGATCTGGAGTTTGCGCTTCTCATGATGGTCCCGGTAGCGGGAAAGGAGTGCTTTGAGATCGTCGATGTACTCGCCGTGGCCGGAGAATGCAAACCGTACGTCGAGCCCCTCGATCTTGCGCAGCGAATTTTCATACGCCAGGAGGCTCTTGTATGAAGGGTCGCTTAAGTACGACTTGTGAATCTCCGTAATGGGGTTCGGCGTGATGTGCTTGATGATGTGATCGCCGGTAAAGAGGACCTTTTCTTTCTCCTCATACAGACAGCAGCTTCCGGGCGAATGTCCGGGGGTGTGGACGGTCTTCAGGAGAAAGCCGTTTCCGGTAAAGATATCGCCATCCTGCAAGGGGATGACATCTTCCAGAGGGTCGCAGAAATGCTTGAAGAAAGCAGAGCGCCGCTCCATGCGGACGATGGCCGCTTCCGGCATGCCCGCCATCCGGGTGAATGCCGAGGATTCTTCGCTCCAGAACCCTTTCCTGATATAGCCGCTCAAGGTACGCCAGATGTCGTCCTTGTGGAGATAGCACGGCACGGGATGGCCTGCAGCCCGGATTATCTGCGAAGTCATGCCGAAATGATCGATGTGGCCGTGCGTGATGATGATGCGCTCCACATCGGGAAAATCAAACCCTGCCTTATTGAGCCTGGAATGAACGGATTCGAACGCACCCTGGAACTTCGGCCCGGTATCGATGAGCGTGACCGGTCCTGTGCCCAGAACGAACATATTCGAGGTGAGGAGATCGCCGAAGCCGGTTAAGGGGAGGACAAGGGCATGAATACTCTTAAGAGAGGGAAATTCCTTGATTACCACGGGTTTCGATTCATCTCGCAGGCAGGATTGAATGAGGCCGGAAATATTCCATCCGGCCTCATGAGTCTCGCGTGACCAACGCGTATCCTAGAGTACTTGCTGTACGGATTTGATATCAGGGAGTTCCTTTTTCAGTACGCGCTCGATCAGGGATTTCAGGGTCATGGTGGCCATGGGGCATCCTCCGCAGGCGCCCTTCAGACGTACCTGGACAACGCCGTCACCCGTGACATCCACGAACTCCACGTCCCCGCCGTCTCCGCGCAGGACGGAACGAGTCTTTTCCAATGCTTTTTCCACTTGTTCGCGCTCAATAGCCATGATTTCCTCCGCTCACGGTGCTTTTGACAAAGGCAACTATCATTTCCTTACCTGTTTGTCATCTTTATTTATTTGATGTAAACACCTGGAAAAAGGTTCGAGCATTCCTGTTCCGGTGAGAATAAGGCTTCTTGCTGAGTTTTTTCCCAAGCCTTATATAATATCTAGATCAGAGGTGAAAATGCCCTGCATGGCTCTCAAGCTTGAGTGGGGATAGTTGCAAGATACCGGACTCCCGGGTGATATGAACATGAAAAGAGATAATCGGCACGTGCTTCGGGAACAGTGGGACAAACCCGGGGGATTTCGCGAGGTGCTCAAGCTGGCTCTCCCCCTAGTTCTGAGCACGGGGTCCTGGTCGTTGCAGCAATTTGTGGACCGCATGTTCCTCGCCTGGTATTCTCCTGAAACCATTGCCGCCGCATCCCCCTCGGGTATCCTGAATTTCACGGTCATGAGCCTTTTCATAGGAACCGCCAGTTATGTAGGCACCTTTGTGGCCCAGTATTACGGCGCGAACAGGCTCAGCCGCATAGGTCCGGCTCTCTGGCAAGGCCTCTATGTGGCAATGATCGGCGGCATCGTGATCTTGTCCATTATTCCCCTGGCAAGACCTATGTTCGAATGGATCGGTCATCCTCCAGCTGTCCGGGAGAATGAGATTATCTATTTCCAGTATCTCTGCATAGGCTCTGCACCGGTGATCGCTTCTGCAGCCCTGTCCAGTTTCTTTTCCGGGATGGGAAAGACCTGGATCGTCATGTGGGTCAATATTACCATGACGGCAATCAATATAGTCTTTGATTATCTTCTGATATTCGGATTCATGGGCATACCGGAAATGGGCATCAAAGGAGCTGCCATCGCCACGATAATAGCCGGGTTTTATAACTTTTTCGCATATGCCGTGATCGTTGTCCGGCCATCGTACTCCCATGCGTTTCATACCCTCATCGGGTGGAGGCCTGATAAGGAACTTTTCTTGCGGCTCATACGGTTCGGGGTGCCTTCGGGCATCCAGTTCTTTCTGGACATGGCCGGCTTCACCGCTTTTATCATGATCATGGGCAGGCTCGGCACGGTAAGTCTGGCTGCGACAAATATCGCTTTCAATATCAATACAATTGCTTTCATGCCCATGATCGGGGTGGGCATCGCCATCTCGGTGCTCGTCGGGCAATATCTCGGAAAGGATAGGCCCGACCTTGCCCAGAGGAGTGTATACTCGGGTTTCATCATGACTTTTCTGTACATGGCTTCCATTTCAGTCCTGTACGTGGCCGTTCCCGGACTGTTCATCGAGCCGTTTGCCGCCAGGGCGGACCAGGGGGCGTTCGAGGATATCCGGGGCCTTACCACCATCCTGCTGAGATTCGTAGCAGTTTATTCCCTGTTCGACACCCTCAACATCATCTTTGCCTCGGCATTGAAGGGGGCCGGAGACACGCGTTTCGTCATGTATATGATCGTAGCCGTCTCTTTCTTCGTTCTCGTGATCCCCAGCTATATCGGGATCGTCCTGCTGGGAGGCGGGATTTACGTAGGGTGGGCCATCGCATCGCTGTACGGGATCATCCTGGGTTTGTCTTTTTTCACACGGTTCCGCGGGGGAAAATGGAAATCCATGCGGGTGATAGAAAGGCATGCCCCCTCGGTCTGCATGGAACGCCCGGAGTGCCCGGCCATAGAGCTTTAAGCTACTCTTCTTTCTTTTCTTCGTGATCAATGAGCTTGGTACTGCTTCCTTCTTTCGGCATCGGCCCCTGGGGGATGAATACCCTTCGGAAAAAAGCACTGATGCCGGTTTCCGTCTGCCGGACCTCGTCTTCTGCTTCATGGATGACCATTTCCCAGGTAGGTGCAAATCCCGGCGCCCTGGCGAGCATGGCATGGACGGCCTTGTCATATACATGGAGCTGACGGATCTCTGCACGGCCGGGCTTCTGCTGCAGCGATTGGACCGTGACCCTCAAATTTTCGTTCTGTCTTTTCAGTTCCTCCAGCTCATTTTCCCTGGTCATATGGCCTTTGGCCTCGATCGTAAGCTTGGTATAAAGGCTCTCCTTGAGATTCTCTATTTCCTTTCGAAGGCTTCTCAGCTTCAGAAGACCCCTTACCCACATAACGAATGCCACCATGATCCCGATAAGAAACCCGGTGAAAAAGGGATGTTGGGTAAAAAAGTAATACATTTCCCTCATACTGATACACCTGCCTTATCTGAATTAGGGTGTGCATGCAAACCAGGAATCACTGCAGCTTCTTATACGCCGTTCCGTGTGAGGGCAAAGGGAAATACCAAAGAGCCCTTTGCATATGCAGAGGTGGCAATTTGCAAACGCATCCTTGGATTAAGTATATCGCCATATCATTACATGTTTTTCAAGGGATAAATACTATTCTCAAAAAGAATTTACTTCTGTCTTCCCTTGTCCTTGGGGCAAGGTCTGGGATATGATTCTTGCAATTCCTGCGGGAGGATGTATCACTTTTTATCCTGCATCACGTTATGCAGGAGCGGCTTTCACTTAAGGACCAACGCTTAAGCGGTACAGAGAGGATAAGAACTATGGAAGAATTCGACCGGCTGGTGGAGATATTCGAGAAGCTCAGGGCCCCGGGAGGTTGCCCCTGGGATGCGGAGCAGAACCATAAAAGCATCTCCCGATGCGCAATAGAAGAGGCATACGAGCTTGTGGATGCCATCGATGAAGGTGACGTGGGCCACCTCCGCGAGGAACTCGGCGATCTGTTGCTCCAGGTGGTCTTTCACAGTATCATTGGAAAGGACCTGGGTGAGTTCACCATCAAGGATGTCATCAACGACCTGGCGGACAAGCTCATCTATCGCCACCCTCACGTTTTCGGGGATGAGGACGTTTCAGACTCCAGAGAGGTTATCAGGAACTGGGACCGCCTGAAGAAAAAAGAAGAAGGCAAGTCGGAAAGGAAATCCATCCTGGACGGCATCCCGGAGGCTCTGCCCGGTCTGCTCTATGCCCGCAAGATACAATCCGCGGCATCCCGGGTGGGGTTTGACTGGAAGGACCCGGAAGGGGTGCTCGATAAGGTAAGGGAAGAGGCGGAAGAACTTCATGAGGCAATTCAGAAGCAGGATGGAAAAGAGATCGAGAGCGAGATCGGTGACCTGCTCTTCAGCATCGTGAACCTGGCGAGATATACCGGGGTCGACCCCGAGGCGGCCCTGAGAAAGACGAACCGGAAATTCCGAAAGCGATTTTCAAAGATTGAGGATGAAGCGAAAAAAAAGGGTGTCCTGCTCGAAGACATGAGCCTCGAAGAGATGGACGCGATCTGGAATTCTGCAAAGAAAGAATTCCCCGATCAGCCGTAAACTTTGCATGTTGATGTGTGGCCAGATTCACCCTCGAATCGTCCGGGAGAGCCGATGAAAGAGGCCGCCCCCTCCATGGGCCGGGCAGGTAAAAAGCCCTTCAATTGTACCTTGCAATAGGGGCGGTTCGCCTGGTGTACAGTGGCCTCGTTGAAAAAAGCAGGTTAACGCACCAAGAGAACGATGCAGAAGGTTTATATCCTCGACACGAATGCCCTAATTGAAAATCCGGATTGTCTGGAAGTGTTCAGGAACAGGCAGGAGAACAAAGTCCTTATTTTTATCAAGGGAATGAATATCGACGATGCCATCGTCATCATTGACGAGGCCCAGAATATCACCCGTTACGAGACCAGGGCCCTGCTCACGCGCATGGGCGAACACGTATGCCTCGCAGCGACCGTTCCGGCTGCATCATCGATGAGCTTCATGATCACGCTGCCATGGACATTGCCTGCGATATTCGCATCTTCCGGCGACATGAGCTGTGCCATAAGCACCGATCCGCCACTAACTTTATTGTCCTCCATCAGGCGCCCTTCGATGAGAATTTTAAGCATAGAATAATGCTGTGAAGGGCAAGGGCAAATTGTTCCGGATAAAAGGCTCTTGAGAATGATCGGACCGGCGGTGACTACGGCCTGTGTGCAAACTTAATACTAAGCCACAGCATCGAAATAGGAATGAACAGAAGGCATGAACTCACAGAGAAGCAATGGGAAAAGCTCAAAGGATATCTCCCGGCCCGGAAACCAGAAACAGGACGGCCCGCGGAAGACCATCGTAAGATCATCAATGGGATCCTCTGGAAGGTGAAAACCGGGGCTCCCTGGCGGGACATCCCGGAGAGATACGGGTCATGGTCGACCATACACAGTCGTTTTCGCAGGTGGAGAGATGCCGGGGTATGGGACCGGATACTCTCTGAGCTGCAGATCGACTCGGATTCGGAAGGACATGTGGATTGGGAGGTCCATTTCATTGATACCACGGTTGTAAGAGCACACCAGAATGCAGCGGGTGCAAAAAAAGGGGGCAGAGAGAAGAGGCTCTTGGCCGTAGTCGAGGTGGATTCTCGACCAAGGTCCACCTCCGGGCGGAAGGAGAAGGCAAACCGATAACGGTTGCCCTTACTCCCGGCGAAGCTCATGACACCACAGCTTTCCTTGACCTTATGGAACATGGGTCGATCAATCGGCTCCATGGAGGGAGACCAAGAAATCGCCCCGAACGCATCGTCGGAGACAAGGGATATAGCGCCCAGTGGATCAGAGAGTATCTTACGAAACATGGCATCCATGTAACGATCCCGAGGAAGAGCAATAATAAACGGGGTGGTCCATTCGACCGTGCAGCCTATCGGATGAGAAACCGGATCGAACGGCTCATCAACAGGCTCAAACAATTCCGCTCCATAGCAACAAGATATGATAAACGAGCAGACAGTTATCGCTCCATGCGGGTCATCGGTGCTATATTCCTCTGGTTATGAGCTTTGCAAACACACCCTAGTCATGGACCTGCAGCAAAGCTGTCTCTTTCTTTGAGGTGAGGTAAGGCGAGGCAATCCCGGATATGCTTTTCTGGGATTGCCTTATTGTTTTTACCTATCAGCAGTGCTCGGCACAGGCCGTTGCCTCAGATATGCAGGACGTAGTACCTCAGCCAGACATAGATCGTAGCTATGATCACGGATTCGATCATGAGCGGCATGCCGTAGTACATGAACTTCTTGAACGAGATGGGCCTGCCCATCTTTTCGGCCATGCCGACGATGATGACATTGGCCGACGCACCGATGGCGGTGCCATTGCCGCCCAGACAGGCGCCCAAGGCGAGAGACCACCACAGGGGCATGAGGTCCGGGTGGTGGAGGAGGGCCGTTCCCTGCAAGTTAGGCCAGAGCTGCTTGGCCATGTCGATGATGAGCGGGTTCATGGTTGCCACGTAGGGGATATTATCGATGAAGGCTGAGGCAAAGGCCGAGAACCATATGACTACCATGCTCGTTGCAAAGAGGCTGCCTTGGGTTAATTCGAGTACCTTGACCGACATGAGCCCGATGAGCCCTACCTTGACCACGCCGCCGATGATGATGAAGAGCCCGATGAAGAAGAAAAGGGTTGTCCACTCAACTTCGGACAGGATGTGATGCGGTTCTTTGATGCCGGAAATGAGCAGCAGCGTCGCAGCCCCGAAAAGGGCGATTGTGGCAGGCTGCATGTGGAGCATGCCGTGAAGGACAAAGCCTGTCATGGTAATCGCTAGCACGAACAGAGATTTTTTGATCAGCACCGGGTCCTTGATGGCCTCATTCTCGTCCATGGCCATGATGCGCTGACGCAGGTTTTCTTTCACGGTCAGCTTTTTGCCGAAGATGAACTTCAGGGTAATGACATAAACTGCCAGGATTATGATCACTACCGGAGCGAGATTGTAAACAAAGGCCATGAAGTCAAGGCCTGCCTTGGAGGCGATCATGATATTGGGGGGGTCTCCGATCAGGGTTGCGGTCCCGCCCATGTTCGATGCCAGAGCTTCGGTGATGAGGTAGGGCACCACATCCAGTTCTAGAGCCTCGCAGATGAGCAGGGTGACGGGCGCGATAAGGAGGACCGTAGTGACGTTATCGAGGAATGCGGATATGACGGCCGTCACCACCGAGAATACGGCCATGATCATGAAAGGCTTGCCCTTGGCAAACTTGGCGCTCCTGACTGCAATATACTCGAATATCCCGGTGGGCCGCATGATATTGATGATCACCATCATTGAAAAGAGCAGGAAGATGACGTTCCAGTCAACGCCGAGTTCGGGAGAGTGGAAAGCCTCCTCCTGGGTGAGGATGCCCAGGATCATCATCAATGCCGCGCCCACCAGGGCGACGATGGTCTTATGGATTTTTTCGGAGATGATCAGCGCATAGGCCAGGAGAAAGATGGCGGTGGCAATCCAGAAAGCAGCTTGCGGGCTCATTATTTACCTCCAAACAGGGCGTCTGCAACGGCGAAGAACACTTCGCTTTCAAAGATCATGCCCAGCAGCTTCCCGTCATGGGCGACAACCGGGAGAGTCGATATACGATGCTTGAGCATATGATCGACACACTCCATAAGCGGGTGGTCGTCTTTCACGGTAATAACGGCCTTGCTCATGAAATTGACCACCTTCTTACCCTTGATCTTCGTTGCCAGTGACTCCAGCATCCCATCCCAGGTGAACAGGCTCAAATCGGTCTCATAGAGATAGGACGGATATACCGCCTTGAGAATGTCATACATGGATAGTATGCCCACAAGCTTTCCTGCAGCATCAAGGACCGGCAGGGACCTTACCCCGCATGTCTTTTCCCAGGACCGTACTATGCGGATATTCTTGGAAAACTCCTCTATCCCGTCTTCGGGCATCAGAAACGCATTCACCGGCACCATCAGATCTCTGGCTTTCATATACATCTCCCCATGAGTTTAATACGCGGTTATGAGAACACGTGACTGCCAATGTTCTTTCACTATCCTATAGCTGAAAATGCCTTTCTCCGCAATCCGTAAAGACGAGATGGCTTGGGCGTTTTAGGGCATTAGGAGGAAGGCTATATGGTTGTTCCTCCTCCTTCCGAGCTTGTTTCAAAGGACAGTCATTGAGCCGGGATCTTCTTGGTAAGCATTGATGGATTGTTGATAATTCGTCGCAGGATGGTATCCTTGAACATATAGGAACGTCAGTAGCCGGTATTTCCTTGAGATTTGCCGGTTGCCGGTTGAGTTTAAATAGGTTAAAGAATAATACCATATGCGAAAATACATCTCTTCCAGGATCATCGGGCCGGTGAGCGACCTGCTCAGGCAGGGGATCACCCCGGGAAAACTCGCCCTGAGCATGGCATGGGGCATTACCCTGGGGACGCTTCCTGTCCTGGGTGTGACTTCGGTCCTCTGTATCGCCGTCGCCCTCCTGTTCCGTCTGAATATCGTGGTGACCCAGGTGGGGAATTGGGTAGCCTATCCCCTGCAGATAGTACTCTTCGTCCCTTTTTTCATAACCGGGGCGTATCTTTTCGGAGCTCATCCTCTGACCCGGGATGCGCTATCTTTCACGACCCTTTTCAGATCCGATTTCACCCAGAATCTAAGACTCCTCGGTGACACCACATTGCAGGCAGCCTTTGTCTGGGCCCTGGCAGCACCGTTTATGATGATCGTCCTCTATGGATCCATCAAGCCGGCCCTGAAGAGAGTTCTGGACAATAGTTGATCAGATCTGACCAGGACCCGCATCCGGAAACATGAGTATATAAACAGGCAGGTGAGTCATATGGTGATCTGCATGATGGAAGCGTTTGTCGATTCTCCCCTCGCATAATAATAGCTGAATCTGCTCAATGATACCCATTGATAACCATGCCGAGGACGATCCTTGACAAAGGGGAGCAATCCACGGAAGAATAGTGAAATGGAATTCGAGGAGGGAACAGGCATGATATCCGTGAGGAAATATTACCTCTTAGCCGCAGTCATCGTATTTACCGTGCTTTGCTTTGCCTGCTCGGCCAAACCCACTGCACCGAGTGAGATCATCGGGATCTGGAAGACCGGAGATGAGGCCAGCGCAGGAGTTTCCATCGAATTTACCCCCAAAAAAATCATCATAAGCTCAGACCTCGGGGTAATCGAAAATACCATCACCAAGATCGAATCTCAACAAGGCCAGGCCTCTAACACAACTCTATATTCTGTCTATTACTCGGACCGTAATAAAGAGACCAATCTTATGAACGTTTTTTATTCCCCGGAAGACGGGGGAATACTCAAATTCAAATCCCAGCAGGATATGATATGGAAGAGATTCAAGTAAATGAAGCAATATCTTATCTAATCTTTATCGCATTAGTACATATATATAATAGGATACCTATCTGTTCAGCTAAGTGACTGGTTTCTTTACCGGAGCACCCCCTAAGTTGCATAATAACCAGGCTATAGAAGTCCTCTATAACAGCTTTAAACCACTCTTGCAGGCTGTCCTTGGTGACTCTTATCCGTAAATTTATAAAGAATTACACTACTGTCCCAACGTTAATCGAATAAAGTCAGGTGGTTGCTGAGAACCGACTCTGAAACATGTCCGATTGACTCTGTAAATGCCTGTATAATGGGCGTCTTCTCGAAGAGCATGACGCTCAAAATTTGTAGGATCGTATAGAGGCTGCTTACGATTTTCAGAGACTTCTTGACGATTGCCACCAGCACATAAACCGAGATGGCGATCCAGATCTGAGTTTTCACGGCATTCTCGGTGGTGCCATAGAAAGCCTTGATCCTTAAGTGCTGCTTGATCCACTTGAAGAACAGTTTTATCTGCCAACGGCAACGATACAACTCGGCAATGGTCAGTGCAGGCAGGGTGAAATTGTTGGTCAGGAACACAATGCGTCTGTTGTTGTCTTTGTCGAAGAAGCGTATCCGGCGAAGCTTTTCCGGGTAGTCTTTCCGGGCATAGAAGTTCCTGGTCGTGATAACCTGGTCGCACTGTATTACGGTAGCCTTGTCCACGGGCAGAGAATAGAGGCGTTTGAACCGGAAGTTGTCCTTGGCTCTGATGACGAAAAAGGCCCCGGCCTGATGTATCGCATGAAGTCTGGTAAAGTCGATATAGCCCCGATCCATGATGTAGATGGCACCTGCTTCGAGAAGGAGCTGATCGAGGATGTTCACTTCGTGAACCTTGCCGTGGGTGACAATTACCACTGTCGGTATGCTTCCCCTCAGATCCAGGAGTGTGTGGAGTTTTATCGCCCCTTTGTGCTTCCTGAACTCTGCCCAGGGAAAGAGCGACAGGCAGAGATCGATGATGGTGGCGTCCAGTGCATACACCGTCTGATCCAATTCCACGCCGAAGGACTCGCCAGTGTAAAGCTTTCTTGCCCTGGATATCAGGACCTGGGCGAAGTCGGCATAGATCCTCCAGTCCCTTACCTGATTGGCGTTGGCCAAGGTGTTCCTTGATACTTTGCCCCGGATGCCCAGGTGATAGAGTTTTGTCTGTGCTGCCCGCAGACATGCGTGGATGTCTCTCAGACTCTCCCGGTAGGTCAGCTGGGCAAAGGCCATGCAGAGATACTGGTCCCAGCAGGTGAAGCTCTTTATCTTGTAGTTTCCATTGTAGCGTTTTACGCATTGCCGGAAATCGTGGATAGGCACAAAGTCCATCAATTGGGAGAATATGGTACGACCAGAGTTCATCAGCCATCTCCTTCTGCCAGGATGCAGAAGTATGGCCTTCTCCAGAAAATATTTTCAAATCGATTACAACCATCTCTACCCGCTAAACCCCACCATACCTTGATCTACTGTCTTTTATCTGCTAAACGTTGGGACAGTAGTGAAAGAATTATTTAATCCATAGGAACCCTCTGACGATAAGTAAAAGAAGAATAGTATACAGGTTTGCAAAAAAATAAGCATACCTGAACGGGCAATTATAAGGAGAGACATTATGAGAAAAATTCCAATCATAATATTCATCATCTCCCTTCTCTTCATCAATATCCGATTGTATGCGCTGGATACCGATGTTTTTATGGGAGGCGTTTCCGGTGTTCAGCCGAACATTCTGATCATACTCGATACCTCGGCTTCAATGGTAGACGCGAACCTTTTGGTACACTCCAGACAATACAACCTAGCCGCCACATATACTCCAAAGAAGATAGGATCCGTGACGCCCGTACAAGGTTCTGTCTACTACAGCAAGAATTCTTTTAAAGAGACGGAAAAAATGCTTCTGGAGAAGGTAACCGACTCGCTTGATAATATAATATGCACGGAAGCCCACGATAGCCTCAGGGATGCCGGGGTTTACGTGGGTAAACTGGCTACTTTGTCTAATGCACAGGGAAAATTTGATTGCGATGCATCCGAATCGAAAGTTTTTTACGATGGTAATTACCTGAATTATTTATCCGCTACAGATATCGCTGATGATACCTCTGAAATCAGACAGACTGTTGCCAGGCGTGCGATCAGGAATCTGGTGAATGCAACCGGTTCTAATGTTGGGAGGTTCGGCCTCATGAGATACGAAGCAGTCAAGGATGACGGCGGAAATATTGTCCTCCCCGTGGGTTCAACCGCTGCCCAGTTCAATGCAAAGCTTGACGATACCAGCAGCTCGGCCGATCTGAAATCTGTGGGTACAACACCTCTGGCAGAGTCGCTGGCCGAGGCAGGACTTTATTATGCCGGAAGGCCTCGCTGGTCTAACTACCAAACAATATACTCAACCGATGCATTTATCAGTGGTTCAACATCGATTTACAAATCCCCGATACAGTATCGATGCCAGAAGAATTATGTTGTTCTCATTACCGACGGCATGTCGACCAACGATATGGGAAGCCCTTCGGGTGGGAATAACGGAGCCGGGTACGACCTGTTCCTCGATAATAATTATATCAATAATAAGGCAATAGGTGATTATGACGATGACAAACAGGACTTGGTAAGCGGTGTTGTCAAGGATCTGGCTCCCGATGCCGGAACAACCCATATGCTTGATGATGTTGCCAAGTTTCTTTTTGACGAAGACCTGATAAATTCCGGGACCGACTTGGGCGGGGGGAGTTATGAAACCGACAGTGATTTCGAAAAACAGAATGTTCAAACCTATACCATAGGATTTATGACCGGTTCCGGAAACGAGACCCTCAGCCAAATTGACGACCTCTTATTGGAAACCGCCAAAAAGGGAGTAGGAGAGTTCCTGCCGGCCAACAACAGCGACGAGCTGCAAAAGGCTTTACTCTATGTCGTCGGCAAGATCATGGAAGCAAACTCCAGTTTCGTTGCACCGGTTGTGCCGGTGAATAAGCTCAACAAGGTCTATTCCGGAAACAGCGTTTACTTATCATTGTTCAAACCGGTAGACCGCTCTGCATTCTGGCTCGGGAACATCAAGAAATTCGGGATCACTTCCAATGCAGTACTTCTCCAGAAGGACGGTTCTCAGGCTGTTGACAGCAACGACACGATCCTGGATACCGCGACTTCCTGCTGGCAGAAGAGCAGCTCGGACGCGAGTGAAGCGGATCTTGGCGGCGCAGGTGCCGTGATCTTGAACCTGCCGGCGAATGAACGAAAGTTTTATACCAATCCGAGCAGCGCCGGAGCGCTGATTGATTTTTATACCGACACGAGCATAAGAAGCGAGATGGGAGGGACCGGAGACAAGGCGGAACTCGTTAACTTCCTCACAGCCAGAGGAAAATATGCTTTCTTAAACAACACTGAAGAAAAAACGAAGCGGACATGGGTGCTGGGGGATATCCTGCACTCCAAGCCTGCAACCATGTTCAAAGGAAAGGACACCGTAATATTCGTAGGGGCGAATGACGGGTTCCTCCATGCCTTTGTCGATGATGACAATGACACGAGAGATGATACATTGAATACAACCCTTTTTGACGATGACAAGTTGAGCGAGGCCTGGTGCTTTGCCCCTCGGGCCTTGCTGCCCAAGCTTCATAACCTCAAAGAGTCTACTACGCACGATGCTTATGTAGACGGTTCGCCGGTGATCCATGATGTAGGAAACTCGAGGTATCTCACCTTCGGTCTCAGACGTGGCGGCGACTGGTATTACACTTTGAACATCGGAAGTTTGACAAATGGAGAATATACGGGTGGTTATGAAACACCCTCATTCGTCTGGGGGATTCCACCGAGCAAACTGGGGGGAGAGACTCTTGGACAATCCTGGGGCAGGCCCTGGGTGAGTACCATAGCAACCGGTGCAGGCGAGAGGAAGAAAGCCCTGATCCTGCCGGGCGGTTATGATGAGGTGAATGAGGATAAAGATACACCGACGGGCAATACCAAAGGTAGGGCTGTGTATGCTGTCGATGCAGCAACGGGTGATGTCATAACTGCATTGAAGTTTTCGCATGCTGGAGGAAATACCTCACTTACTCATTGCATCGTAGAGCTCGTAGCTTTCGATTATAATTCAAACGGGGTAGATGATACGATCTATGCAGGTTCAATGGGAGGTGAGCTTTTTGCCTTCTCCGATCGTGGTGAGACAGGATCCTGGACCATGAGGAAAGTCTTCCAGGCACCTACGACAAGCCCTTTGAAGTTCTTCTATGAACCGGATGTCGCCCTGGAGAGGTTTGGAGACTATGTATTCATCGGCACCGGCGACCGCGAGCATCCAAGAGAGCAGACAACCGTTAACAGGTTCTATGCGATCAAGAATAACTGGACCTCCACGACTCTGGATGAATCCCACCTCCAGGATGTGACGAGTTACAACTACACCGATCAAGTGCTGGCCAACCTGGCCAACCACGTGACAAACAAGGGATGGTTCATCCGGCTCAGCACGGGTGAAAAAGTCATGTCATCTCCTCTGCTATTTGATAAAAAGGTCTTTTTCACGACGTATACGCCTGTGATCAGCAATTCCGGTGACGATCTCTGTGCCGCAAACATGCTTGGGAAGGGTAAGCTCTATGCCCTGGATTATCTTACCGGGAAAGCAGCGATGAATTTTAATACCGGCAATGATACTACAAATAATGGCGTTACAAATGAAGTGCTCGACCAGACAGACAGGAGTACGTCTCTCGGACTGGGCATCCCCTCTGCGCCGACACTGATGGTTACAAAGGATGGCGGTGCAAAACTCATTATAGCTACCGGTGTGTCTGAAAATGACGGTTCTTCCGATGGCGATGACGGAGATGGAGATATCAAAACAAAGGTCCTCGACGTCAAGGGAGGTAGTTCTTCTGATCTGTTTTATTGGAGACAGAATTAAGGAGACTGAGAAGGACGAAAGGTATGAAACGCTCAATGCTGGAATCATTGTGTGGAAATGGATTTATGCATGGGTCGGCGTACGTGGCTACCATACCAAATCAGGGTGGGCATAGGAAACGAATACATGAAAATTGAAATGCTGCAAACCATTCGTAATAAAAAAGGCATTACCCTTGTCGAGCTCATGATTGTCATGGCCTTGTCGCTGCTCCTCATGGCAGCCGTATATGCGACCTATAATATACAGAAGAAAACGAGCGACGTTCAGAACGAGGTTGCATCGGTACAGCAGGATCTGAGAGCTGTTCTGGATATCATGGCAAGGGATATCAGGCAGGCAGGATGTAATCCTACCGTTGCTCCCGATATCAACAATCCTTCCATAGCTAATTCCTGTGGGATACTGGCCGCTCAATCAGGACCGACTTCACTGGTGATAAACATGGACGCAAACGGCGATGGCAGTACGGCAGGAGAGAGAGTGAGCTATATTCTGAACGGAACAACCCTCCGGAGGAATGGTGAGGATCTTGCGTACAATGTCTCCTCGTTCGGATTCACCTATTATGATGCAAGTAATTCAGTCATGGTCCCTGCGCTGAGTGGAAACACGTTACTGAGCGATGCCCAGGGAATTGATGTCCGGGATATCCAGGTTTTCATGCGGATACAGAGCAATAAAAAAGATCCTGACACGAATCAGTTTCTAAGGCGTGAAATGACCAAGCAGATAAAAATGAGAAACATGGGGCTATTGCCATAATCAGCATGGAGAAGAGAATATGAAAAGTGTGATCGGGGATAAAAGAGGATTTTCTCTTGTTGAGCTGGTAGTTTCAATTCTTATATTCTCGCTGGGTTTCCTTGGCGTGACGAAGATGCAGCAGCAGGCGGTCATGGGCAACAGCTTCGGCATGCAGATGACAAATGCCGTCAATATTATTGACAGCCAGACGGAGTATTTCAGGGGATTATCTTTCCCGAATGACGATCTTGATGTCGATCATGTCGTCACACCTATTAAGATTACACGGCAGGGGATTGAATATGAACTATCCTGGGTCGTGAGCGATACTCCCCTCGGCGCATCCGAGAATGCACGGCAAATCGATGTCACGGTTAAATGGAACGAAAAGCTTATCCCTCATACTGTTACAATGAGTATGTTCAAATCGAGTTAAAAACGGAGGAATCGACATCGGGTATCCCGATGGAGGAACACTATGAATATGATATGGGACGATAAGAGAGGGACGGTGCTCATCATGGTTCTTTTGTTCATGCTATCTGCGATAATGATCGGGATGGTCCTTATGAAATCGACGATTATCGAAACCAAAATCGTTGCGAATGAGAGGCTCTACAATCAGGGTTTTTATAATGTGGAGAGCGCAGCGGAATTCATTCTTCCGCAGTTTGACGATATCGTCAGCGCACAAACATGGGATATTGATACGCGTGTTGATGTTTCCGACAAAATGCCGGCCGGCAGCTCATTGGATGGTGCAGACGTCGGCATGACCCTCGTTAAGACCGGGGCTCCTCCTGTGGGTTCCGGAAGTAGTGCAACTAAAACCACTGCATATTATTTCCGGATAGATGCTAACCTGAATAACCAGTCTGTTGAGATGGGAAGATGGAAGGCTTTTCCGAAGCCGGGGAGCTGACAATCAAAGTGCGAAGCTATATTCTTCAGCTCTCAGACAATGTTGTTCGCTGAAGGACGTATCATTTAACCCGTTCTTTTCCAATGATGTTATCATTCTGAGTATTAATCAAACCTCTGGATCGTTTGAAACTGCTGCTTTACTGATGCAGCACGTTTACAATTTCATATAGACACAATCCCGATTATCGGCAGGTGATCGGACGCCATGATGGTTTCAGGGGTGCTGAATGTCTGGAGCTTTTCGAGGCACTCCTCGGGGGAGACAAGAATCCTGTCAAGAGCGAATATGGGGAAGAACGACGGGAAGCTCTTGGGATTTTTTATTTTGGTGAATAACGCATAGAGATCCCTAAGAGTAGCACATCCGGGAGACCATTCATTGAAATCACCCATGAGAATCACCCGGTCCTTCGGCCTTGCAGACAGTGCCCTCACGAGCATGCCTGACTGAAACTTCCGTTCTATCCCCCGCAATCCGAAATGGGCGTTCAGTACTCTTATCTCCTGATCCTCCACGCTGATGATCGCATCGATGGCTGCCCTCGGTTCGTACGGATGGGTGCTCAGATCTATGTGCCTGATTTTCGTAATGGGAAATCTACTCAAAATGACATTCCCGAAATGGAAGGGCTTCTTGAAAAAGGTCGGGCCGAGCGCTACTTTCATGCCGGTCAGTTTGGTGAAAAAAGATTCATCGAGGTGTCCTCCCTGTTCAAGGGAGAAGGTAGCCTCCTGGAGGGCTATGATATCCGCTTCCAGTTCGCTGAGAACCCGGATCGCCCTCAAGGGTACCTGTCGGTTGTCAATCCCGACCCATCCATGTACATTGTAGGTTGCAACCCGAATCCTCCTTGAGACGGTTCTCTGCCGGTCGCCCGTAATCATGGGGTTCTTTCTCCGGCGGATCTACTCGATACCTTTTTCGTGAGTTTTGTAAGCCATACAAGTATTGCAACCACCAGGATCAAGGTTCCGGCAAGGATGGCTATATTGACGATATTGGGCTCAAGAATGAAGTGCTTGAGCGATTCGGTGAACACCGTGATGCCGAAGATGCCCGGGAACATCCCGATAAGAGTCCCGATGATAAAATCCCGGAAAACAATGTGAGATGCACCGGCCAGGAGGTTGACGATCGAATAAGGTGCGATGGGTACCACTCTCAGGACTACGATGGTGAGAAGCCCTTGCCGGGCAAGGCTTTTGCTCAATTTATTTATCCTCTTCCCTGCAAAGTTCCGTACAAAGTCCCTGCCGAGCGCATGGCCTATCCAGTATACGACCATTGCACTCATGAGCGAGCCCGACATTGCAAGGATGAAGGCTGTCAGAGGGTCGAAGAGGATTGATGTGACGACGATCAGGAGCAGTACAGGGAATACGACCAGTCCTCCTGCCACAAACATGGCAAGGATGATGACCGGAGCCATATGATAGTTCCGCAATGCCTGCAGCTCCTCGATAATCCTTGCTGCATCAAGGTAGCCAGCCAATGGGGACCACCGCCAGAGCATTGCAAAGAGTATGAGCATGAGCACCATGGCTGCAAACCCGATAAAGCGGTTTCTCCCCGAGTGCTGATATTCTTTGCCGATAAATTTTTCCACGAATCTCTCAGCGCTGATCGGGCGCTCCGGATCGACAAGGAATGGCTCTGAAAGGATAGTGTTCATCAGAGTTGCTGTATTGAGGGGGCTTAGGATTCGTTCTTCCCCGCGAATGGTCTCGATTGTTTTGATCAGCGATCCTGTCTGGTCCAGACTCTGGCCTACATCACGGGATGTCGTGTCGAGATGCTCCGCCAGGAGCCGGTTCCTGAGTTCGTTACAGGCTTTTTGAGTCTGCGGGTTGCCCGCGGTTTCCATGCTCACATCGCATTCCGTGTCAAGCCCCATGGACCGGTTTGACAGATTGGAGGAGCCGATGCGTATAAACCTGTCGTCAACGATGAGGACCTTTGAATGCACCTCGATCAGGACTTCTTCCCGTCCCGGGATTGTGGGATAATAGCATCCGAACTTTCCCCAGGCGTCCAGTTTTCTCACCCTCTCCACCAGATGTTCCCTGATGGCATCCATGGTATATTCTTCAAGCCAGCCATGACTTTTCTTTCGCGTTATGACAACGATTTCAGGGCCGTTTTCTTCCTGGAGCCTCTTGGCAATGGCTCCTGCTATCTTTGAAGAGGTAAAAAAAGGGTTCTCTATATAGATGAGCTCCCTGGCGGATACAATTGCATCCAGCCAGAGGGCCTCCACTTCACGGATTTCCGTCTTGTTGCGATATGCGGGCTCTGTCCTTGATACAGCTATATCAATCCGGGTGATATCAGGGAGACATTTCAGGGGCCAGGGATCGGATATACTGGATTCAGGTGGAGTGAGCTGTATGCCGGTTGCATAAAACCATCGCGAGCGAAAGAGATCGCCAAGGATCCCGGCAACCTGACCATCGGCAAGTATTTGTACATCATGGAAAGGAGGATATTCCTTTCCCCATGGATCAGTGCGCCTTGGATCATCGGCAAAATGCTCGTTCACGTCCCAGCGCCTGTTGGTGAGGTCGATCCCGCCGGTAAAAGCAATGCGATCGTCTATTACCACAATCTTCTGGTGGTGAGATGCTCCCATGGGAAGAAAGTTATCCTGAAAAAAATGAATCCGGTTGTTGGTTTTCCAATCCAGCACCCAGATAGGAAACGGTTCCCTCTCCAGAGCATAGAGTATCGCATAATCCCAGAGCAGGATATATATATGAAGATCAGGTTTCCGCGAAGCAACATAGTTGATAAATTCTCCGAGGAGGGTGGGGTAGTCGTGCATGCCCCCGTCACAGACGAGCCTGGTCCGGCTGTCGATGTCCCAGCCGGTGATATATATCGTGCGCTCCGCCTTCAAGGCGGCATCGATAAAAGCTGAAAAATACTCCGAGGCATCAATGAGGAAAGACACCCGGTGGGCTTTCCCCATTTTCCAGAAATTTCTTCCTTCTATGAAAATCGAGTCGGTAACGTTATTGGTATTCATGCAAGCATATCTCGGCCTTAAGAATCGGTTATTTATCCAAGTCCTTTCCTGAGAATACTATTGGTCGGGTAATCAATATGTTCAAGGTGTCCTGGAGCTCTTGCCCGCAATTATTACTGTGCTTTCCGGGGGGAGTCGAAGGCTGTTCCCTTCAAGGGTGATGCCTTCGGCAGAAGAGAGGATTATCTCCCGTTCATTTCTGTCTGATAGTGCCAGATCCCTTGTGTGCGCAGAGAGATTGCAGGCTACGGCAACCGACCCTCTTTCCAGCAACATCCAACGCTGATCTTCATCGTATTCCACCTGGATGTTCAGGAGATCGCCGTCCATAAGCTCGAAGCAGGATCTCCTGAGGAGGATCATGCTCCGATACCATTCCAGGACGGATCGATGCGGCTCCTGCTCACGCTCATCCCAGTTGAGCTGAGAGCACTGGAAGGTCTCATCTGCCTGGGGGTCGGGGATATCTCCCTGATTCCATCCGAAGGCGGCAAATTCAGCCTTCCGTCCAATAACCACGGCCCTGCCCAGATCCTGATCCACGTGATCAGTGAAGTACTGGAAGGGTGATGATGCCGCCCATTCTTCACCCTGGAAGAGCATAGGAATATAGGGAGAGGCGAAAACGAGAGCTGAAACTGCAATTATTAGAGACGGGTTCAGGAGCCCGCTCGCCCTTTCCCCCTTTGCCCTGTTTCCCACCTGATCATGGGTTTGCAGATAGACGACGAATCTGTCGCCGTTCATCCCCTGAACCGGTCTCCCATGCACGCGGCTCCGGAACTGTGAATAGCAGCCGTTATAGACGAACACTTCTTGAAGGGCTTTGGCAATGTCTCCAATGGATCCGAAATCCATATAATAACCGTCTCTTTCGCCGGTGAGGGCCGCATGCAATGCATGGTGGAGATCATCGTTCCACTGGGCATGAATCCCGTAGCCGCCGATTTCCCGGGGCTGGACGATCCTGGGGTTGTTGAGATTGCTCTCGGCAATAAGAACAAGGTGCTTTCCCATCATTCTCTCAAGCATCTCCACTTCCGATGCGAGCTGCTCGAGGAAATGAACCGCCGAGGTGTCCATTATCGCATGGACGGCATCGAGACGCAGGCCGTCGAAATGGTATTCTTTCAGCCACATGAGGGCATTTTCGATAAAAAAGCGCCTGACCTCGTCGCTTCCCGGGCCGTCGAAATTCACTGCCTTGCCCCAGGGAGAAGCATAATGGTCGGTAAAGTACGGTCCGAACCGTTCGAGATAATTTCCATCCGGCCCAAGATGGTTATAAACGACATCGAGGATGACGGCGAGTCCCTTTGCATGGCACGCATCCACCAGGCTCTTGAGGCCCGCTGGACCCCCGTACGGCTCATGGGGAGCATAGAGATCGACCCCGTCGTATCCCCAACCCCGTTTCCCGGGGAAGCTGTTCACCGGCATGAGCTCTACATGCGTGATTCCCAGGTCCACGAGATGGTCAAGCAGCTCGATTATCCCTTTGAAGGTCCCTTGGGGGCTGAAAGTACCCACATGGAGCTCGTAAATGACGGCACTGGATAGGGGGGGCGGCTGCCAGCGAGTGTCAGCCCAAGGGAAGAGAGAATGATCGAATACCCTGGAAAATCCATGGACACCATACGGCTGCCAGGGAGAGCGCGGATCGGGAAGCGGATCGGACCCATCGAGCACAAAGGCATAATCCGTCCCATGGACAATATAGGGGCTGTCCAGTGTCCACCAGCCCCGGTCTTCTTTTACCATGGGAGAAGGCTTGCCGCCTACGACCATGAGAACATTGCGGGGAAATGGCGCCCATAGGCGGGTTAATGCCATATATCACCTCTGCTGGGACACGTTAAACTGCATCGGAAACGCCAGACTCATACTCCCTCCCGTTTTACGAGAAGGGCAACCGGGAACGACTTCAAAAGTTCATCGATAGGGATCTCCCGCCCTGCGAAATCCTCCCCGATGAGTACATGATTCCATGTCCCTGCCGGCAGGCTGATCCACGTATCCTCCCATCCTTCTCCTCGCTTCAACACAAGACGGGGAACAATCACAGCCACACGATCCCCACGGATAAAACCGAGTGCGAATCCTGACTTCCGGCCGTGGGGTTGAATCGGATCATAGGTTCCTTTTTCTCCGAAGGCTTCGGGCAGGCTTCTGCGGAGTTTCAGGCACTCCCTGATAATCCAGAGCTTTGGCAGTCCGGATTCCATCTGGCCCAGTATCTGCCCTGGATTCGGCCCTTCAAGCCGGGCGAGGAGGGTTCTTCTGGTGCTAAAGTCAACAGGCTTCCGGTTATCGGGATCGACCAGGCTTCTGTCCCACAGATCGCACCCCTGGTATATATCAGGGATACCTGGAGAGGTGAGCTTGATTATGGTCTGGGAAAGGGAGTTGATGTGTCCGGGTATGATCAGAGGATCGATGAATGACGCGAGGTCTGCTGAAAAGACAGGGTCATTGATGAGATTAACGATGAAATCGCGAAGCGTCTGTTCATACAAAGCATCCGGTTCTGTCCAGGAAGTATGAGTCTTGGCCTCCCGGGAAGCCTTCTCCATATAGGGCAGAAGACGATCGATCCCTATAGGCCATGCCCCGACCAGGGTCTGATACAGAAAATATTCGATGTTTCTGTCCGGCAGGTCATCTTTTCGATATGGCCGGGCCATGGAAGACCATCTCTGGACTGCTTCCTTCCATGCACCGGGTATCTCCGAGAGGAGTACCAGCCTGGCTCTCACATCCTCACTCCTCTTGGTGTCGTGTGTCGAGGAGGAGAGCATGGAAAGCGGATAGTCTTCGAGACGTTCCTTCATGCGTGAATGAAACTGTTCAGGGTCAAGTTCAAACGAACCGGGGTCTCCTCCCACCTCATTGAGGGCAATGAAACGGTTGTAGCAGTAGAATGCGGTATCTTCCGCCCCTTTCGCCATAACCGGAGGGGTGATCTGCTGGAGGCGCATGACGAATTCGAATTCGGATTTACCCACTTCCTTGAGCAGGAGGATGTCGTTTATGAAATCGAAAAGGTCGGGATCGACTTCGGGCGTCATCTGTTTTGCATGCTCGATGACCTGGTGAATGATCCTTCGGTCTTCATCGGAAATCCAGCCGGCCTGTGCGTTTATATAGGTTCGATAGACAGGGAAGTATGCAACGATCTTTCGCAAGGCATGGGAGACTTCCTGACGGGTATAGTCCCGGTAACGGCGGTGATGCTCGCAGATGGTAAGCATGAGAGCTGTGAGCCTGTTTATGTCACTGCCGAAGATCTTATCGATAATCAGGAGCTTTTTCTCCCAGAGCACTTCCTTGTATTCCCTTGTTTCGCCGGTGAATTCTGCATAAAAATCCGAAAAGATCTGTTTACTTGAATGGTCGATGAAAAGCCGGGTGAGGAGATTGATAAATTCATATCCCGTTGTCCCGTCCACAGGCCAATCCGGGCGCATGCGCTCATCAGGATCGAGGATTTTTTCCACCACGACCCAGGTTCCCGGGCTTGCCCTGCGGAGCCTGCCAAGGTAGGTCGCGGGATCCCGCAGGCCATCGGGATGATCGATCCGGACCCCGTCTAACACACCCTCCTTCAGCCATTTCAGGATAAGCCGGTGGCTGTCTTCGAAGACCTCTTCATCTTCTGCTCTCAGCGCCACCAGGGAGTTGATATCGAAAAAGCGCCGGTATCCCAAATCCTGGTTTGCTGTACGCCAGAAAGCGAGGCGGTAATTCTGTGCATCGAGCAGGGTCTCGAGGTCGTCCGGATGGGCATTGATCTCTTTGATGAATGCATCCACGAGCCTTGCCACATCAAGATGATGATTCAGAAGCCGCTCCATCAGGGAATAGATGACCTCCTTGTCGCGATGCCTCTTTCGGATACTTGCCTGGTCCGTAACCGAGGGCAGGGGGAGAGACTTGAGGGCATCCGCCAGGAAGACCAGTTCATGGCATGCCATATCTTCACCTGCGCGGGCAAGAAAAGGGGCGACGGACCCCGGTGATGCGGGAAACAGGTTGTCGTAGTAGTGGAGAAAGAATTTCCCACCTTTTCGTTCAAGGCGGATCTCTCCGGCTTCCAATATCCTTCCGAAATGGTCCCCCAGGATGGGGAGAAGGATTTTGTTGCCGAACCTCGTTTCTACAGGATCCCAGTCGACATCGAAATACGAGGCGTACCGGCTGGATTGACCGTTTTCCAGGACATCCCACCACCACACATTCTCGCTTCCCGATATGGCCATATGGTTGGGCACGATATCCAATACCTGGCCCATACCGTACTTCTGAAGGGCTCTGCGGAGTGCTGTATGGCCTTCCAATCCTCCCAGTTCATGATTTATTTTCCAGTGATTCACCACATCATACCCATGGGTGCTCCCTTGTGCTGCCTGGAGATAGGGTGATGCATAGAGATGGCTCACTCCGAGGTCAGCAAGATAATCGAGGATCCGCGTGGTAGACTCAAAACCGAACTCCGGCTGCAGCTGGACCCTGTAGGTCGCGATGGGGATGTTCGGCATTTCACGTTCCCCTTTTGAGTACGAGGAGAGACCGCGCATCCACTTCGATTTCATCTCCTGCATAAAAGGCACGGCCTTCCTCCTGGAAAATGCCATCCCGGGTATCGAATACCTTGGCCCAGGAATTTCCCCACTGCTGTGCAGGAAGAGTGAAGGTGAGAGGCTCATAATGTGCGTTGATAAGCAGATAGAAGCTGTCGTCCTTTATGCGGTTGCCCCGGTCGTCAAGGCTTGCGATGCCGTCCCCGTTGAGGAAGATGCCTATCGATTTTGCAAAACCAACCTCCCAGTGTTCATCGGACATGACCACGCCGTCAGGAGTAAACCATTCAATATCATCCACCTTGCTTCCGTGGATGGGTCTTCCCTGGAACCATCCTCTGCGCCTGAAGCCAGGATGCTCTCTCCGCAATCTGATGAGACGTGAGCAGAACTCAAACAGGTCTTCATCCACATTACCCCAGTCGTACCAGGAGATCTCGTTGTCCTGGCAATAGGCATTGTTGTTGCCCTGCTGAGTCCGGCCCAACTCATCCCCGCCCAGGATCATGGGGACCCCCTGGGAAAGAAGAAGGGTGGCAAGGAAGTTTCGTTTCTGATTTTCCCTCAAGCGCAGGATCTTCTCATCGCCGGTCGGCCCTTCCTGTCCGCAGTTCCACGAGCGGTTGAAGCTCTCGCCGTCACGGTTTTCCTCTCTGTTGGCCTTGTTGTGCTTGTCATTATAGGAAACGAGGTCGTTCAGGGTAAATCCGTCATGGGCAGTTATGAAGTTTATGCTCGCAAAAGGACGGCGGCTCGTATTTTCATAAAGATCCGAGCTCCCTGTGAAGCGATATGCAAATTCGGCAAGGGTCTGATCCTGGCCCCGCCAGAAGTCTCGAATGCAGTCACGGTATTTGCCGTTCCACTCCGACCACAGGGGCGGGAAATTTCCCACCTGGTAGCCGCCGATGCCGACATCCCAGGGCTCAGCAATGAGCTTGGCCTGGCTCACCACAGGATCCTGTTGGATAAGGTCGAAAAATGCGGAAAGGCGGTCAACATCGTGCAGCTGTCGTGCAAGGGCGGCTGCGAGATCGAACCGGAAGCCGTCGATGTGCATTTCCTGGACCCAGTAACGTAAAGAGTCCATGATGAGCTGCAGCACATGAGGATGCGCCATGTTCAGGCTGTTTCCCGTTCCGGTGTAATCGGTATAATATCGTTTGTCTTTCTGCTCCAGGCGGTAGTATGCCTGATTGTCGATCCCTTTGAAACTCAGCATTGGCCCCAGATGGTTGCCTTCAGCCGTATGATTGTACACGACGTCCAGGATCACTTCGATATGTGCATCATGGAGAATCTTGACCATCTGCTTGAACTCCTGCACCTGCTGGCCTGACTGGCCCGTGCTGGAGTATTCGTTATGCGGCGCGAAATATCCGATGGAATTGTAACCCCAGTAATTCCGAAATCCTTTTTTAAGGAGGTGCTCGTCATGGATGAACTGGTGGATGGGCATGATCTCCAGCGCGGTGATCCCGAGGCAGCTGAAATAATCAAGCATTACGGGCTGGATCAACCCGGCATACGTGCCGCGGATGCTTTCGGGGATGTCAGGGTGTCCGGCCGTGAGCCCCTTGACATGCGCCTCGTAGATAACCGTCTCGTTCAGGGGGTAACGGAGGTGATGATCATCTCCCCAGTCGAAGAAAGGATTGATTACTATGGATTTGGGCATGAAGGGAGCACTATCAGTGTTTTCAGCGATGTCATTGTCCTCACCGAAACGGTAGGGAAACACCGCCGGATTCCACTCGACCCGTCCTCCGATTGCTTTGGTATACGGATCGAGGAGCAATTTGTTCGGATTGCACCGTTTGCCTTCGGCAGGTTCCCAAGGCCCGTAGATACGATAGCCATAGCACTGGCCGGGTCCGATTCCGGGGATGTAGCCATGCCGGCAGTAGGCCGTCACCTCGGGAAGGCTAATCCTGGTTTCTTCGCCCGATTCATCGAAGAGGCAGAGCTCCACCCGTTCAGCAATCTCTGAGAATAGGGAAAAGTTGGTGCCGAACCCATCATATACGGAGCCGAGGGGGAAAGGTTTCCCAGGCCAGATCTCCACTTTACCTCCTTCTATGGCTGAAACCGGTCAACCGATTCTCTTGCTGGGATGAAAGTATAGTAAAAACAAGCGGTATAAAATCAAGCTGGATGCAGCCTGGGTGGCGGTCATATGAAACAGTCGAAGAGTAACAAACCGGACCCCTTCTCAATGAAGAGGTCCGGTTTGTTGGGAAAGGAGGGAGGTATATTTCCTAAAGCCTAATTTATCGGCGAAACCCGTATGCCGGGCTGCCTGGGTACTTTGTACAAGGTAAAGCAGATCCCGTCTTCCGGGCTGATTGCCACAGAGATATAATTATTAGCGAGCTTTTTCTTTAGCTGGATTACGCTCCTGTGCAGATACCATGTCTGGTAGTGCACTGGAATGCCCAGGAGGCGTTTCACTTCTGAAGGGGGAAGGATAAAGCCCTGGCATTCACGTTTGATGAGATCGCTGATCACGCCTACAGCCTGACTGCATTTCAGTTCATCAAGAATGCTCACCTTTTCTCCCATGACCGCATACCCCCTTTACTTTACCCGTAAGTCCCGGGAATATTTCACAGTATTAAAAATTATACCTTCAAAATGAGCAATGTCTATGCCAATAAAAAATCAAGATAAATCAACGATATGAGTGGATTGGTAAGGGAAAGGAAGGGTACTTGGGAAATATATTACCCATTTAATAAGTAAAAGATTTCTCCTTTAGGATATAAAACGCAGTATCAGCAATGCGGCATTTTCATATGTTCTTCTCAACACCCGATAATTCGTAGCACTCTTTATAGAATAAATGGTTTAATCGATCATGGGGGGAAGAAATATTCCTTTTAAAATAACAAAATACAGCAAATGACTTGCGTGAGATGAGGAGAGGAGGTAAGAACCTGTTCAGTAAATTTACTGGTTTGATACTTCAAGGGTGCCGCACTTCATGAACTGTATCGAAATTCGCCTTACACCGATAAAAGAAGCCTTGCACTCAAAGGCATTCCTTGGCACTATGACTTGGGATAAGTGAGGACTGCGGAGTGGTAAAGATTTTAATCGCTGACGATCACCCAATTGTAAGAACCGGCCTCAAGCAGATTCTTGCGGACGATCCCGATGTGCATCTTGCCGGTGAGGCCGGCAATAGCGGAGAGGTGATTGATTTCCTCTGGAAACATGAGGTCGACCTCGTGCTTCTCGATATCGGCATGCCGGGCAGAAGCGGCCTCGAAGTGATAAGCGACATCAAGCAGATCAATCCCAATATCTGGGTGCTCATCCTGAGCATTTATCCTGAGGAGCAGTATGCGGTACGGGCTCTCCGGGCCGGCGCATCAGGGTATCTCACGAAGGCGAGCGCTCCTATCGAGCTGATCCGGGCCATCCATAAAGTATCCAAGGGCGGAAAGTATATAAGCCAGAACTTGGCGGAGATCCTGGCCTCGGAAATCGACAGACACAGCTTAAAGCAGCTCCATGAAAAGCTTTCCGACCGCGAATACCAGGTGATGCTCATGCTCGCTTCAGGGAAGACCGTCACCGAGGTAGCCAATAATCTGTGTTTAAGTGTTAAAACCATCAGTACGTACCGGGCAAATATCCTTGAAAAGATGAGCATGAGGAACAATGCCCAGCTCACCTTTTACGCAGTAGAAAAAAATCTCATCAAATGATTGATTTCAACGTATCCGACTTTGGTCATGTGCTGTTTGAAAGCTTCCCCGAAGGGGTCTTGATTACTGACCCCAACGGAAGGATTCAGGAGTGCAACGAGGCCGTTCTGGAGATGTTCGGATACTCGAACGAGGAGATGAAAGGTCTTGCAATCAATGATCTCGTATCTGCGGAAACAGCCCATACCTTCCCGGAATTTATGGATGAGGCGAATACTACCGGACGGATGTTCGTCTGGATCAGCTGCCGGAAGAAAAACGGGACTCTGTTCCCCGTTCAGTACAGCAACCGGGCGATCACCATCGCAAATGAAACGAAGATCCTTGCCGTTATCAGGGATGTCAGCGAGCATTACTTTTGCCGGTATCCTGTCGATTCCCGCCTGTCGGAAGGGGTCAATCCCCATGCCCGGGATTACCCAAACTTAAGCCTTACCTGGCAGCGTACGGGAGACACCTTCGCACTCATCGGTTTCAACAGTCGGGCCCAGGAAACGGCGAAGGAAATCCTGAAGGAATACATGGGCAAGACTGCTCGTGAACTCTACCGGGAAAGACAGGATATTATTTCTGATTTCGAGCGATGCTTCCACGAGCGGTCTATTCTCAGGAGGAGGACACTCTATAGGATGTTCACCTCCGGAGACGAGCGCATTGCCGATCTTACCTACGTCTTTGTCCACCCCGATCTGGTTATCATGCACCTTGAAGACTTCACCGAGCGGGATACGGCAGAGGCCCTGAGCCGGAGCCTCATCAGGAGCTCATCCATCGGTCTGTGCATCATCCAGGGAGGCAGGCTCAGGTTTGCAAATGCCAAGCTCCTGGAATTCACCGGGTATGATGAATCCGAGCTTTCCGAGATGGATCCTGTCTCGCTGATTCATCCGGACGATAGATGCATGGTAATGGGTATCCTGAACCACGATCGGTCCTCAAAAATGCCCGGCAGGCCCATAGAGCTGAAAATAGTCACCAGATCCCGGGATATCAGGTGGATGATGGTGACCGTTACTTCTCTGTTTTACCTTCAGCATCATGCCTTTCTCTTCAACTTCACGGATATCACGGAGCTGAAAGCCGCACGGAAGAGTCTCGATGAAATTACCGCACTCCAGTCTTCAATCATGGCTTCCATTCCCCACGCGGTGATCGGTCTCGACAACCGGAGGATCATGTTCACGAACCATGCGGTTGAGACCGTCTTCGGCTGGAAGCCTGAGGAGCTTATCGGCAAGACCATGAATGTCCTTTTCCCTGACAAGGAGAGCTATATCCGAGAGGCAAGAAAGCTCTACGAGCAGCTCATGGACAATGAAACATACAGCCTTGAATATACATACAAGCGTAGGGACGGCCGTGATGTTATCTGCCTGACGAGCGTTTCCCGGATCGGTGAGAGGGAGGGCGACAGGCGCATCGTCTCGACGTACACCGACATCACGGAAAAGAAGCGGGCAGAGGAATCTCTCAGGGAGAACCAGCGGATACTTGCAACCCTTATGGGGAACCTTCCAGGCATGGCCTACCGGTGCAGGAATGACTGGGGCTGGACCATGAAATTTGTCAGTGAAGGGAGCTATGCTCTCACCGGATACCGCCCTTTCGATCTGGTGGACAATTCCAAGGTATCCTACGGAGACCTGGTCCATCCCGACGACCGGCAATATGTCTGGGATACGGTGCAGGATTCCCTGAAGACCCGCGAGCGGTTTCAGATCACCTACAGGATCATCACCTCTGAAGGCAGGCTCAAATGGGTCTGGGAAAGAGGTTTGGGGATATTCTCTCCGTCAGGTGAACTCGTTGCCCTGGAAGGGTTCATCAATGACATCACCGAGCGTAAGTGCGCGGAAGAGCAGTTGAGGAGGTCGAAAAAACAGCTCCGGATCCATGCAGAGCACCTCCATACGGTGCTCGAAGGCGAACGCGCAGAGATTGCAAGGGAAATCCATGACGAGCTCGGCCAGATTCTGACTGCGTTGAAAATGGATCTTTTCTGGGTAGGGAAAAGGGTTCCCGAAGATAGACTTGAGATTCACGAAAAAGTCACTTCCATGATCGACCATATCGACTCGACCATAAAAACCGTAGAGCGCATCCTCATGGAGCTCCGACCGGGGCTTTTGGACGACCTCGGCCTCACCTCGGCCATTGAATGGCAGGCAGAAGAGTTCCAGCGCCGCACCGGAATCGTCTGCGATGCCATCCTCGATCCTGACCCCGAAAGGCTGATCACCGATTCCAAGATATCCACCGCAGTATTCAGGATATGCCAGGAGGCCCTGACCAATATCGCAAGGCATTCCCAGGCCACAAAGGTAGAGATCACGCTACAGCTCGGCGAATCCGGTATCGAGCTCCTGGTGTGCGACAATGGAAAGGGTGTAACGCGAGGCGACATCAAAAAGGCTGGTTCGTTTGGAATCCTCGGGATCAAGGAACGGATAAAGCTCCTGGGAGGCAGGATGGCGATCGCAGGAAGAAAAGGCAAGGGAACGGCCATCCGGATCCGCATCCCTCTGAAAAAACCCCGACCGGCGTAATCCCTCCCCGGTTCCGCAAACCCATCACTCCATCCGTGCCCATAGAGTCACTATCTCGATTTTTCTCTCATCATGTGAAGATCAGATCCCTGCTTAAGTATGCCCGCTTGGATTGCCGATAACATTGGGTAGAGAATCTCGGAGAAAATAAAGATGATGACAAGAATCCGCGCCGATGAATTCAGGGAGATCGTGTATCCGCTCCCGTACGGCGTGGAGATCTTTCCAAAGCGGATACCTGTACAAGTGGGAGGTGTCTGTAAGGGATGAGTCTGAAATCCAAGGTAATCCTGATCCTGATTTTCTTATTCGGCCTGTATGGGATTATCGACTACAATATCCAGAGTCTCATTGTATTCCCGAGGTTCAAGACACTCGAGGGCATCCAGGCAAAAGATAATCTCCAGCGATCGGTCCATTCAATCAGAAGGGAAATAGAACACCTCGATTCCATATCGCATGATTGGGCATCGTGGGACGACACATATCATTTCGTGGCGGACCGTTCGGATGAATATATCGAGAGCAACCTTTCCAACAGCACATTCGAAGACCTTGGAATCAACCTCTTGTATATATGTGATCTCCAGGGGAAGGTAGTGTGGGGTAAGGTCTATGACCTCAAGACGAAAAAAACCATTGATTTGAGAGATTTCCCTCAGGATGCGCTTCCCGCGGAACATTCCCTGCTCCAGTTGAACATGCAGAGAACGAGCCTGGCAGAGATGTCTCTCTCGGGGGTGATCGGTACAGAAAAGGGTCCCATGCTCGTTGCATCCAGGCCGATATTATTGAGCGGAAACATCGGGCCTGTGCGCGGTTCCTTGATCCTGGGAGAGTTCCTTACCAGAGATTTCGTATCAAGGCTCAGCGAGCAGACACGTGTAGGATTCGCCATTAGTGAAGACACAGCCGAGGCAAGGGCTATCCTGAAAGATGCTCCCTTTTCTCTCGACGGAGAACTCCCCTATGCCATCGACTATACAGATGAAGATCATCTCACTATTCTCGCAGCATATCCTGATATCAGGGGCAAAACCGCTTTTCTCATCAAGAGCACGATGACCAGGGATATCATCAGGCACGGCCGGGAGGCCATGCGGTATACGCTCCTCACTCTTGCCGTGATAGGCCTTCTGGTTGTAGCCGTCATTCTTTTTCTCATGCAGCGGACAATCCTGCATCCTGTTACCAACCTCACCAAGCATGTGCTTTCCATCGGCCGTACCGGGAATTTCTCTGTCCGGCTCTCCGTAAAACGGCATGATGAGATCGGGACCCTTGCCCGGGAATTCGACCGTATGCTGGAAAAGATCGAAGACATGAACACAGTGATGGAGAGGATCAATGAGCAGCTCATAGAGGATATATCCAAGAGGCAGGAGATAGAAACCAAGCTGCAGGAGGCGAATAAAGAGCTGCAGAGACTCGCTACGGTGGACGGCCTGACCCAGCTTTCTAACCGGCGCAGATTCGATGAATACATGGATATTGAGTGGAAGAGAGGAGTGCGCGACAGCATCCCGCTTTCGCTCATCATATTCGATGTGGATTTTTTCAAGCGTTATAACGATACCTATGGGCATCAGGAAGGCGACGACTGCCTGCGTGCCATAGCAGGGGTGATCAGCCGCAATATCAAGAGGGCTTCGGATTTTGCAGCCAGATACGGCGGAGAAGAATTTGCCCTCATCCTGCCTGCAACGGATATCAATGGGGCCATACATCTCGCCGAGACGATACGCACAGAGATTTACGGGCTTGCGATCCCCCATGCAAAGTCCCTGCTGGATGGGCGAGTCACGCTCAGTGCAGGGGTGGCCTGCATGGTTCCCTGCAAGGACATATCCATAGAGATGCTGATAAAGCTTGCAGATGAGGCGCTTTATAACGCAAAGGCAAAGGGACGGAACATGACTGTTACCCTGCAGGACAAATATTTTTTATGAATAACAAGCGAGCCAATTGCAAAACACACAGATTGCGATAATATTTCAATAAGCAAGATAACTGATTGAAATAATGAAGAGAAAGCTCTATTCTTTTTGTGTCGAGCAAAAAGAAAGGAGTAACGATGAGCAATCTCTTCGATATTTGGCATACCACACAAGCGAGACTTTTTCCATGGTTGGAAGAGCGACTTGATCCATTGAGTGAGAAGGAGCAGCAGTTTGTGAAGGTTGTTTCCCTGATGGACTTGCCCAGGCATATGGGTGAATACCGGTGGATAGGGTTAGGCAGGAGACGCGAAGACAGGACAGCGATCGCGAAAGCGTTTGTAGCCAAGGCGGTATACAATTTCGAGACGACGAAAGTGCTCATAGAATACCTGATGGGCAGCAAGAACCTGAGGCGATTATGCGGATGGGAGACGAGAGGGGATATACCATCGGGATCGACCTTTTCACGGGCGTTTGCTGAATATGCTCGGGGGTGCCTGCCCCAGAAGGTTCACGAGGCCATGGTGAAGGCGCACTGTGGTGAGAAAATTGCCGGGCATGTGAGCAGGGATGCGACGGCCATTGAGGCGAGGGAGAAGGCGGTGAAGAAAGAGGCTGAGGAAACCACTCTGTTGCCGAAAAGGAAGCGTGGCCGCCCGAAGCGAGGAGAAGAAGCTGTTCCCAAGCCTCCGAAAAGGCTGGATCTTCAGGTTGGCCGTAGCCTTGAGGAGAATCTGTCGGATCTGCCGTATCATTGTGACGTGGGGACCAAGAAGGACAGCAAGGGATACAAGATGACGTGGCGGGGCTACAAGCTGCATATTGACTGTATCGATGGGGACATACCGGTGAGTGCATTGTTGACCTCTGCATCATTGCATGATTCCCAGGCGGCCATACCGCTTGCCCAGATGACGTCGAAGCGGGTGACGAGCCTGTATGATCTCATGGACGCCGCCTATGATGCGCCGCAGATCAAGGGTTCAGTGAGGGACTCTCTCATGTTCCGATCATTGATCCCAATCCAAGGCGTGGAGAGAAGATACCTCTTGATCCTGCCAGGAAGGCACGGTTTGCGCAGAGGAGCAGCGTTGAGCGGGTGAATTCGTATCTGAAAGATAACCATGGAGGGAGTCATATAAGGGTTAAAGGAGCGTCCAAGGTCATGGCGCATCTTATGTTCGGGCTCATTGTCATTACTGCGAACCAACTCTTCCAGATGCTTTGTTGAAGGATACATGCGATAAAATCAGATATATTCGCACCGCCTATTGGAGTAGGAGCTGGATAGCTGCGCTCGGAAATCGACATAAGGGTGATGTTGAGCATAGAATCACCGTGTAAATGGCGCGTTATGATCTTTATCTTAGATGTAGACAACTGTATTATGCTTCAATAATTATACGGCAGAGAGTTTTGCAATTGGCTCAAGCAATTGTGATTTTCCGGACTGCCACCATGCGAAGATCCGCTTTACAAAAAGCCAGAATAAGGTAAAGGTGTGCTGGCATGAAGCTTGATTTGCATTCATATATCTCCGAGTTTACCTTGAGGAGGCTGGCAGGCGCCCAAAACTATAGACGGGGGTCCGAGTATTTCCAGGAAGCACGAGTGCGTACGCTGACCGAGAAGAACGGCAGCATCACGGCATCTGTCCAGGGCGCTGAAAAATATCGAGTCCAGATAAAGATTGACAAGGTAAGCACGGAGCTCGAATTCTCGTGCTCCTGTCCGGTAGGGGCTGAGGGAAAATTCTGCAAGCATCTGGTCGCAGCCGGTCTCCAATGGCTGGCCAAGCAGGAGGGAAACAGCGGGAAGCAGTCGGGGAGAAAAAAGACTGAAAGCCTAAGTGTCCCCGAATGGCTTGCCAGGCAGAAAAAGGCCGTCCTCGTCGATTTCATCCTGGAACATGCGGATGACGATGACGACTTCTGGAACTGGCTCGAGATGCATTCATCCCTGCGGGGTGACGGCAGTATAGATATGGAGCGTCTGATTAAAGGGCTGGATAATGCGATCCTCATCGAGGATTTCGTAGACTATCACGATACCTATGATTATTTCAACAGGGTCGAGAACGCCATAGAAATACTCGAAATGCTCTTCAATAAGGGATACACGCCTGAGGTGATGGAACTGACGGAGCATGCATTATCCGATATCGAACAGGCGGTACACTGTATGGACGATTCAGGTGTCTCCATGCAGGATACCATCTCCGATCTCATAGAAATCCATCACCGCGCCTGCAAGAAAGCCCGGCCGGACCGGAAACACCTGGCACGGAGGCTTTTCGACTGGGAACTCCGCTCCGATTGCGATATATTTTCCGGCGCCGCAGAGACGTACGCGGACGTGCTGGGCAAAGAAGGCCTGGCCGAATATCGCAGGCTTGCCGAGAAGGCGTGGACGGCGGTCAAGCCCCTGGGGCCCGGCGAAAAAGCGCAATTCGACTCCTACCGGTACCGGCTTCGCCACATCATGGAAACATTGGCCAGGCGCGAGGGGGACGTCGATATCCTCGCCGATATCAAGAAACGCGACCTTACCCGCCCTGCCTGCTTCCTTGAAATCGCTCAGCTCTATCTGGAAGCCGGACGTGAAGATGATTCGATTACGTGGGCAGAACGCGGTGTGCGGGCATTCGAAAACGAGCCCGACACGAGGCTCGTGGATTTCCTTGCCGGTGCCTACCACAAGAAAGGCTTGCATGATAAGGCGTTGGAGCTCCTATGGGCATCTTTTACCCGCAATCCGGGAATCGATCGCTACCATTGCCTGAGGAGCCATGCGAAGAGGACGAGGCAGTGGATGCAATGGCGGGAAAAGGCTGTCGCCGTGATCCGGGGTTTCCTTGCCCAGAAACAGGCATCCATGAACAGGAGCAAGGGGCCCATGCGGCTGTATAACCGCCTGGATCATTCACTCCTGGTACAGGTTCTCCTGGAGGAAGACGACGTTGATTCCGCCTGGTCCGAAGCAAAGGCAGGAGGATGCTCGGAGGCACTCTGGATGCAGCTTGCCCTGCGGCGGGAAAAGACCAATCCTGAAGACTCCCTGTCCGTTTACCAGCAGAAGATCGAGCCGGTCATCAACAGGAAGACGAACGATGCCTACCAGGAGGCGATGAAGCTCTTGGGCAAGATCAGGGACATCATGGTCCGGCTGGGAAGGGAACACGAGTTCGAGGCATACCTCCAGGCGCTGAACTCCGAGCATAACAGAAAACGCAATTTCATGAAGCTGCTGGAAAAGAAAAAGTGGATTTAACCGGCAGCATGGAATAACAGTTTTACCTCCTGCATCATATCCGACAAGCTCCCTGCCGATGCATCAATCAGCAGGTAATCCTTTATTATATTTGCAAAAAGATTGATAATTCATATAATGCCCTTCCAGGTTGTCTGATAATGTTCTTGAATGTGCATGGTGGGTCCAGACTTTTACAGGGGAGGGGTGTATATGAGGATGTTCTTTTTTTGGGTGCTGCTTTTCTTGCCTTGCCGGATTTTAGCCCAGCCTTTTCTTCCGTCCGCCGATAACGGGGATATTCCTTCGGAGCTGAAGCAGTGGATTCCCTGGGTGCTCCAGGGAAAAGAAGACCGTTTCTGCCCTTCACGGTATGACAACGGCGATGCCAATTTCTGCGCCTGGCCATCGAGGCTTACCCTTGACCTGAACGACAGGGGCGGGCTCTTTATCCAGCAGTGGACGGTTTTCAAGAAATCATGGGTGGATCTGCCGGGCACCTTGGAAATCTGGCCTGAAAACCTGACGATCGACGGTAAAAGAGCCATTGTCCTGAAAAAGGGAGACGTTCCTTCGGTCGAGGTGGAGCCGGGCGTCCATACCATGGAAGGGGCTTTTGCCTGGTCCGAGCTGCCCGAGGTCTTGAGCATACCTGCGGGAAGCGGGATAGTAAAACTGACCCTTGGGGGGGAGAAGATCGATTTCCCGGTAATCGACCACGGAAAGTACATATGGCTTCAGAAACAAAGGGCTCAGCTGAATCAGGAAGACAGGGTGGAGGTGCATGCCTTCAGGCTGGCAATCGATTCGATACCTCTGCTCCTGGTTACCCGCCTCGAGCTTGTCGTTTCCGGGAAGCCGCGTGAAATAGCAATACCCAAAGTCCTGTTTCCGAGCCTTGTTCCCACGGAGATTTCAAGCCGGATCCCGGCCAGACTGGGCCCCGATGGGGGGCTCCTTGTCCAGGCCATGCCCGGAAGATGGGATATCAGGATCACGGGCCGTTCGCTGGAGCCGGTATATTCGCTTGGGCCGGTGGATACGATAGGTGATTCGGAGGTCTGGGCCTTTGAAGCAAAAAATGACTTAAGGATGGTCAGGGTCGAAGGGGTGCCCCCCATCGATCCCGGCCAGACCGATCTCCCGGATGAGTGGAAGACCTATCCTGCTTACGTGGTGAATAAGAATGCTACCATGCGGTTCAAGATGCTCAGGAGGGGGGACCCTGACCCGGCACCCGACCAGCTCAGTCTCAAGCGCGTATGGTGGCTCGATTTCGACGGCAAGGGGTATACCGTGCAGGATACCATGACCGGGACCATGAGCCGCGGGTGGTACCTGGCCATGAACCCCCCGGGTAATCTCGGTCACGTGTCGGTGGATGGGATAGACCGGCTCATTACGAGCCAGGGCCCGAAGGATAAAGCAGGCCTCGAACTGCGGAAAGGGTTTCTCAATCTCGTTGCAGAGTCGAGATACAGAAACTCGGGCCATCTGATGCCGGCAGTAGGGTGGGATCAGGACGTTCAATCACTGGACGGCCTCCTCAACCTCCCTCCGGGCTGGAAGCTTCTGGGTGCTACGGGAGTGGACTCCGTACCCGGCACCTGGCTGAGCCAATGGACACTCCTTGATCTCTTCCTGGTCCTTATCATAGCCCTTGCCATAGGCAGGCTGTGGGACTTCAAGTGGGGCCTGATCGCCCTGATCACCCTGGTTCTCATCTTCCAGGAGAGGGGAGCCCCCAGGCTTGTGTGGCTTCATCTGCTCGCCTCCATTGCCCTGCTCAGGTTCGTTCCCGAAGGCATGTTCAGGAAGGCCGTCGGCATCTGGGGGTTGGGTGCATTTGCAGGCCTGGTGGTTTTGGCTGTTCCATTCATGGTCGGGCAGGTTCGAATGGGTTTTTATCCTCAATTGGAACAGGTATCTCAGTATGAATCCATGAATTATCAGGGTGGGTCCGGTCTGAGAAAAGACACCATGTCAAAGGAGACGGCGGTAGCAAAGTCCATCTCCAGGATGGAAAGCCAGGAGTCCTTTGATAAGGGGAAAGTCGAGGAAGGGGAGGCTCAGCCGGATGAACTTCGTCAGCAGGATCTCAATGCCCTTATCCAGACAGGTCCGGGTCTTCCCGACTGGGCGTGGAAGTCATATCCCATGAAGTGGAACGGCCCCGTGGACCGTGCACAGACTGTATCGCTCTGGCTGCTCCCGCCTTACGCAAATCTTGTCCTGGCATTCGTGCGCGTCCTCCTGCTTGTCCTTCTGGTTTTTAAACTCATCCCGCGGCAGGATCACCGGAGATATATGAAGGGTGCCCCGCTGGCCGGAGCATTTGCCCTGATTCTGATTCTTACCGGGGCAGGCGCCGGGGAATGCCGGGCGGAGCTTTCGTTTCCTTCGCAGGAGCTTCTCAAGGAGCTGCAGCAAAGGGTTCTCAAAAAGCCCGACTGTTACCCCGCCTGTGCCCAAGTCGAACAGATGAACCTTACGGTGGAAAACACCGAAATCGCGATCCGGATGCTCGTCCATGCAGCCATCAGGACAGCCGTGCCTTTGCCTTCTTCAGACCTCCTCAGGCCTGCAGAGATTACCATGGATGCAAAACCCGGCGATGCCGTCCTTAAGGACGAGGCAGGGACCGTATGGATGCTGGTCCCCGAAGGTGTCCATGAGATCGTTATCAGTGCCAAGGCCCCGTCTGTTGACGAGTTTGACGTTTCCATACCCTTAAAGCCCCACCGTGTAACCTTGAAGAACGCCGGATGGGAGATTCGCGGCATCGATCGGCAGGGCAGGGCTCAGGACAGCATAAAGCTCGTGCATATCGATACAGGGGCCAAGGATCAGCCTGCCTCATCCGTTGTGCAACTGCCGCCGTACTTAAGCCTGGAACGGAAGCTTGTCCTCGGACTCAAATGGCAGGTAATGAACACCTTGACACGGCTCTCTCCTCCGGGCACACCGGTAGGGATCAGCATTCCGCTCCTGCCCGGTGAGTCGGTCACGACGCCGGGTATCAGCGTGGACACCGGTGTGGTGCATATCCAGATGAGGGCGGAAGACCAGGAGATAGGCTGGGTTTCATCTCTTCCCGAAACCAGACAGATCATCATGCAGGCACCTGAAAACGTCCCCTGGACAGAGGAGTGGGTACTCGATGCCGGCACCATATGGCACTGCGAGCTCTCGGGCATACCGGTAATCCATTACAAGAACCCTGCCGGCACCTGGAATCCCCACTGGATGCCCTGGCCCGGAGAGCGCGTTCAGATCACCGTCTCGAGGCCGCAGGCAGTGCGCGGAAGGGTCCTTACCATTTCGGAGGTGCGGCTTACCCATACCTCAGGCAGGCGCCTCAGTTCTTCCCAGCTTGATCTCAAGATACAGAGCAGCCAGGGCACCCAGCAGAAGATCGTCATCCCAAAAGATGCCGGTCTGGAGCAAGTCGCGATCATGGGAATCGAGCAGCCCATCCGTGCCCGGAACGGGGAGATAACGTTCCCCATCAGGCCCGGCGTGCAGGATATCCATATCCAATGGCATGAAAGACAGGAAGCATCGATGATTACGGTCACACCGAGGGTTATTGTCGGCAAAGAAGCCGTGAACACCCATATCACGCTCAAGCTGCCCCACAACCGGTGGGTGCTTTATGCAGGAGGCCCGCGCTTCGGTCCCGCAGTGCTTTTCTGGAGTTATCTCTTTGTCGTCATCATCATATCACTGGGTCTGGGGCAGGTGAACTGGACACCCCTGAAAAGACATCACTGGTTCCTTCTCGGCCTTGGACTGACCCAGGTGCATCCCGCCCTTGCGGTTGTTATCGTAGGCTGGCTCCTGGGTCTGGGCTTGAGGGAGCGGCAGAAGATGCCGGAATCAGGCTACGCCTTCAATTTCGTTCAGATCTCCCTCGCTATCTGGACCGTGGCTGCTCTGGTAGGGCTCTACATGGCGATCCAGAGAGGGCTCCTGGGAATCCCGGATATGCAGGTTGCGGGAAACGGATCGAGCAATTTCATGCTGAACTGGACTCAGGACAGGATGTCCCGGGAATTGCCCCGGCCATGGGTGCTGACATGTCCTCTCATGGTGTACCGCATTCTCATGCTCATATGGGCGCTCTGGATTGCGGTCTCTTTACTCAAGTGGATGAAATGGGGCTGGGAGTGCTTCAGATCCCAGGGCCTGTGGAAAAAGACGACCCTGCCCAGGTGGAGAAAGGATCCGTTGATTCCCGGGTGAATGCCTTTTACATCCGATGAAGATACCGGGCTGACTGAAAAAAGGCGCGTGCCGTCCCACCCCGGAGATAAAAGGTGCGTCACAATCAGGCATGCTCGAAATAGACAAAGCCGGGCCACCGCAGGTAACGCATCTGCATACCCGGTGGTATCCAGAGCAGTGTGTATCCCTCCGCATGGAGGCGCTGCAGGATTGATGAGAGGAAATCAGGCCGGCACAGCGGTTCTCCTCCTGAAATTGAGCTCGTTCTTGCCGGTGAACAAAGTCATGGAATAGAGCAGGGCCGCCAGGGCTTTTGCACGCCTCATGCACATCGGTTCACCCACGGTTGCCTTGAATATCCTTGTCATGATCCGTGCGCATTTCAGGCAGATCTTCAACCCCTCACGCACGGTGCGTTTATCCGCTATACGACCGAGAGACTTGATGCATGTCTCGTCCCGCAGAACCCTGTTCCTCACTGCACATCCCATGGCAACCTCCTGTTTATTTATGAGATCTTCCTGTCATCATCCATGGTGTCAGGTTTTAGGAGGACAAGTATAAGATTATCAATCTGTTTTATCCAATCATCCGGTGGATGACCCGTTCTGAGTATTTTCTACCCGGAATGGGCCATGAGCTTCATTCCAGCTCCAGACAAAACTCTCTCGCTACGGTGAAGCACAAAAGGCATCCTGACCTCGGATGTTTGAGCAGAGCGTATGCGGAGCGAGTTTCAGGGGTCAGCCTTTTGAGCGAACCGCTGGATGCATCAAAAAAACTCCGTCGTGTCCTCATGGACTCCCTGGCTCCCCCTCTCCTCCATACGGAAAATCAAGATATCTTCTCTACTCAGACGCGTTATGAGTAAAACGTGACTGTCAGTATCTCAGGCTGTATTATTTTTCCCCCAATGCCATCGGTCCCGTTTATCGTGCACAAGCCTTTTGCTATTGCCTGAGACTTGCCCTCTGCGGCATAATCGAGCCAGTGAAGACAATGTTTGTATAGCGGCTAATAAGAAAGAGAAAAAATGCACGCCGAAGATCTCTCTGAATGGAAACACGACCATGTTTCTGATTCCGGAAATCCCAGGGGTGAGAGAAACACACGTCTCGTTGTTCTGATCACAGCCCTCATGATGACCATGGGCATCACGTTCATCGAAAAGACTTTGACCCCCACGCAGCGTACCTGCATGTGGTCGCCGATGCAGCGACCTCCGTGTTCGCCATCATCGTCCTGCCGGGAGGGAAACTCTTCAGCTGGTCCTGGCTCGATCCCGTGATGGGATTTGTCGGTGCATCGGCCATCGGCATCCGGTTTTTTCGGTCTCATCCGGGATACGGCTCTGATACTGCTGGACTGGAGAGTAGATTCTCCGATCGTTCAGGAAATCTATGACGTGATAGAATCGGACGGCGATACCAGGATCTGTGATCTGCACATATGGCAGGTCGGGCGGCATAAATATTCCCGCGTGCTTCAGTTGGTAGCAGACCGGCCAAAGCCCCTGGAAGAATACAAAGCAGCCCTAAGCGGTTACCGGGAAATCGGTCACTTGTTCATCGAGCTCAACCAGTGACCGGCTCCAAAGAGAAAGCAAAAGTAATCGTCCTTTATCAAAGGCATTTCATCCCTCATGCTCCATCTAATGCCCGGCGGACTATTTTTATCAGCTCATGGCTGTTCGTGGGTTTCAGGAGCAGTTCGCGAATGCCGAGGGAATGAGCTTCCTGTTCGTTCATGGCATCATTGAATCCGGTACACAGGATCACCGGGATGTCCGGGCGTATGTCCAGGATCCTTCTGGTAAGCTCGATACCTGTCATTTTCGGCATGGTCAGGTCGGTTATGACCAGATCGAATTCATTCGGTACCTGAGTGAATAAGCGGAGAGCTTCCATGCTTTCCTGTACCGCAACCACCTGATAGCCTGACTTTTTGAAAACCCGCTGCAAGCTTGAAAGGATGATCTCTTCATCATCGATTAAAAGTATCTTTTCCCTGCCTCCTGTTGAAGAAACGATTTCGGGAGAAGAAAACCGAGCAGGGGTTTTTCCGTAATAAAGAGGAAGATACACGGTAAAAAGGGATCCTTTCCCGGGTTCGCTCTCAGCAGTGATAGCGCCTCCATGACTCTTGAGAATCCCATGGACAATAGAAAGCCCCATACCGATACCTTTTCCTTTTTCCTTGGTGGTAAAGAACGGCTCGAAGATCATGTCCATGACACCTTTTGTCATTCCGCATCCCGTATCCTTCACCATAAGCCGGACGTATTCCCCTTCTTCTATCTCCGGATGTGCAGCGTCTGTCTCAAAGTGTGTGTTTTCAAGGCTCACTTCTATTGTGCCCATAAGTGATTTCAGAGCATCTGCAGCATTTCTGCAGAGGTTCATGATGACCTGCTGAATCTGCGTCGGATCTCCCATGATCGAATCAGACGGGCAATTGATCCGCTGGAGTATCTCAATGGTGCTCGGGAGGGATGCCCGCATAAAACTGAGCGTCTCTTGGACAAGGGGTGAGATCTGTACAGCGACGAATTGCTGCACGTCTCTTCTGCTGAAAGAAAGGATCTGCTTCACCATGTCCCTCTGCCGATAGGTTGCTTTCAATACCTGATTCAATACCTCATGCGATCCGTCTCCTGGTTGTATATTTCCCAGGAGCATCTCGATATCGAGGATGACAGGGTATAGAAGGTTGTTCAAGTCATGAGCGATCCCTCCGGCAAACCTGCCCAGAGCTTCCATCTTCTGGACTTGCATAAGTTGATCCTCGAGCTTTTTCTTTTCATCCTCAGCCTTTATCCGGTCGCTAACGTCAGTAAGGAAGCTTAATGATGCAGGCCTGCCGTTCCAGGAAATCATTACCGAGTTGATTTCCAGCCATATGGTATTTCCTCCTTTATGTATAATCCTGAATGTATATACGCTGGGGAGAGATTCGCCTTTTATCCTTCTCTTGTGATTCTCCAGCACCATAGCGCTGTCTTCGGGATGGAGCAGCATTGTGAAGGGTTTTGAAATGAGTTCTTCTTTAGTATAACCCGTGATCCCTTTGACATTGACAAACCGGAATACTCCATCCTGAATAACTACAATGGCCTCATTTGCATTGTTCACTACCAGCCGGTATTTTTCTTCCGATTCACGCAGTGCCTCCTCAGCCCTCTTACGGTCAGATATTTCTTCCTGCAATAAGATGTTTCTCTCCTCAAGATCTCTTGTCCGCTCCCTGACAAGGTCTTCCAGGTGATCACGATGCCTGCACATTTCTCTCTCAGCCCGCTTGTGCTCAGTGATGTCGGACGAGAGGTTTGCCAGATAAAGCGGCTTGTCCGTGAGAGGGTCCTTGATCAGAAATGCTTTGATATGCACATCGATGAGCATGCCGGTACTGAGATTACGATACTGCAGATCTCCTTCCCAGCTGCCCTTTTCAAGGATGGCAGGCACGACCTCATATAGTGTGGTGTCCATATAAGATTCGGTAATAAAATCATAAATAGAATGCCGGGCTGTGTCTTTGTGCTCTATGCCGACCATCCTGATGCCGGCATTATTGACAAAAACAATCCGGCCGTCCAGGTCTGCTACACAGACACCTTCGTTTGTGTTGTGAATAACCAGGGCCAGCATCTGCATTTCCTTTTCCAGATGATGATGCCTTTCAACGGCCATATGGAAGTCTTCTTCGCGCGATCTAATGGTTGACTCGAGGTTATCATGGCAGCTTTTATTTTTTTCTTCAGTCCGTTTCTGCAGTGTAGTATCGTGGATATGAGCGAGAATATGCGGCTTGCCGTCGATCCTGATAAGCGCCGATGAGCAGAGGACATCCCGGAGTTCCCCTGATTTGGCTCGAACCTTCATCTCGTAATGTTCAACTTTTCCCTCTTCAGTTACGGTTTTTACGAAACGATCTCTCTCCTCTGCGCTGTTCCAGAAGCTGAACTCGGAACCATTATGCCCGATGAGTTCACTACCTGTGTAGCCGGAACCGGCCTCGAATGCCTTATTTACATCCACAATTCTCCCGGTTTCCGGATCCGAGATAACCATGGGAGCGGGGCTCAAGTAGAAGGCGGTGGAGAACTTCTTTTCAGCGAGGAGAAGAAACTTTTCGAGATCCTTTCGTTCGGATAGGTTGTGAACTGCCATATACCTCTTTCCTGCCTACTATACTTCGGGCATTGTCATTAAGGTAAAGTGCACAACTTAACCGGGAAGACAGTTCCGTTCTTTCTCAGGGGCATCACTTGATGCGAGAACATCCCCTCGGGAAAATACGTTTCATTAAATCAACTTAATTCAGTTAATATTATATTTTTAGCAAATTCAATACATAAGATTACATATTTTATACTCTTATGCAAGAGTAATGAAAGATAATTATTTTATAACCAATCAATTATAGAATGGAATAGTTATTATACTTTCATATTCCGGAGCACTGAAAAATCAGGTGAAATCTTTTGCATTTCGTGGCAAGACGTTATGCAGAAGCGTGATGTAATGAGGAGGATCGCTGTCCTGCATATCGTTCGACCTTCAGCCGGATGCGGGGAAGCACGGTCCGTTTATTCCAAAGGAGGGAGATCCCCATGGCCGACTTCAAGGAGCTCATGAAAAAGAGACGTGCAATCAGGGATTACGAGGACAGGAGCGTTCCGTTTTCCCTGATCAGGGAAATCCTCATCGATGCATGCGAGGCTCCCAGCGGGGGTAACCGTCAGCCCTGGGCCTTTTCCGTGGTAACGGACAGGAAGTTGATCAGACGCCTCTCGGACGAGAGCAAAAAGAACCTCCTGGAAGATATGAAGGCAATCAGATCTCCGATCTTGCGGATGTATCGGCCCATCCTGAGCGATGAAAATTTCAATGTATTTTATAACGCCCCGTGCCTCATCTACATAACCGGGCCGAAAGAAATGCATTCCGCAGTTTCGGACTGCAGCCTGGCTGCGGCCTATCTCATGCTCTCAGCCGCTGAGAGGGGGCTGGGAACCTGCTGGATCGACCTCGGCTCTTCCATCAAGGACCAGAACCTGCTCGACGAGCTCGGCATCCCGGACGACCACAGGATCATCGCCACGATAATCCTCGGATATCCAGGGAGCATCCCCGAGAAGCCGCCACGGAACGAACCGAGAATCCTCAAGATCATCGAGTAGGAAAGTCGATAGGACCCGAAATTCCTTTCAAGGCCTTATTGTTCAGTTGAACATAAGCTGCCGCGTACTATTTTTACTTTATAAGGAAGGAAACAATGGGAAGATATCGGGGGCCGAAAAACAAACTCTCCAGAAGAGAAGGCGTCGATCTGTTCGGTACCGGCGGTGAAAGCTTGAAGGAAAAGCTCGATCAGCCTCCCGGCATGCACGGGCGTAAAAGGCGCCGCAAACCGAGTGAATATGCCCTGCACTTAAGGGAAAAGCAGAAGGTCAAGCGGATGTACGGTTTGCGGGAAAAGCAATTCCTGGAGCTTTTCAGGAAAGCCCAGCGGGCCCATGAGCAGACAGGCACAGCCTTGCTGAAACTACTGGAGCGGCGGCTGGACAACGTCGTTTACCGGCTCGGCCTTACGCGTACACGCCCGCAGGCGCGTCAGATCGTCAGCCATGGGCATGTACTCGTAGACGGCAGAACCGTAGATATTCCCTCCTGTATCATAGACCCCGGGCAGGGGATCACATTTGACCGGAAAGCTCTAGCCATGCCTGATGTACAGGCCCTAGCCCAAACCCCTTTCCAAGTGCCCGGCTGGCTCGAGCGCAAAGACAACGGCGGACAGGTTGTACGCGAGCCGGAACGCTCGGAAATCGATAAAGACATCAACGAACAGTTGATCGTCGAGTTCTACTCAAGGTAGCCCCTGCAGGGGAAACAATCCCCTGACAGAGACAGTGCTCCTGTCAAAAAACTTATCCTGCGCGCTTCACGGCAACCGGTCATCCTACAGGGCGTTCCCGATGAGGAATTCTTCCATTATCTCATCCAGCTTCTCCGGCAGGTGGTTCATCTGTTCGTTACACTTCGGGCACAGCCATATGAGGCCCAGGTGGTGCATCGCACGTGTCACCCCCGCTGAAACGCCGCACAGGTCGCAGGGAGCATTCATGCTCCGCTTCCCCTCGCAACTCTCATCATGGAGATCCAGATAGGAAAACACCACCCCGGCTCCATACAGGCGGTGGCCGCCTTGCTCCATAGTCCGTAACCATCTGACGATGCCGGTAGTGTTGTCGATATTTACTGTGCCGGTCAATCCTTCAGATTCATGTTGTTCCGTATGGATGCTGATGTCCTCCCCTTTTGTAAGTTCATACTCTGTCTCGATATACAGGCCATCCCTGCTGACGTCCCAGATGGTCGCATGAAAATGATCCCCTGTCCTGCCGGTAATACATTCGATGTCCGAAGGCATCCTGCCTTTGTTTCTTGGTTGCTCTCTATTCTCTTTGTATGGTTCCATCGGCTGTCTCCTTTGCACTATGTCTTAAGTGCAATCCTGCACAATATCCCCATCCAGGATAATACTGTACCTGTATCTATATTTGATGATCATGTCCCGGTGAGGGATGCATGATGGAGAGAACGTACTGATTTATAATACTTTGATTAAATTGTTAAATTAAATATTATCTGAAAAAATATCCATCCGTTTATCGGGCCATACGAGGAAACCTTCTCATTGGATTATGTGAATTTGAGTAATGAATATTCATTGATATAATAAATTTATCTGAAAATCGTAATGTGCAAAAAGAGGTATTACTGATGAGCAAATGGTACGTTATAAAAAAAACCAGTGTTCTTACTCCTGAAGGTCTTATACAATATAAAAAAAGTATATACGCCGGACCGTTCGATTATATTCATGCGGCAAAAGAAATCGCGTACAGGGAAAATTTTGTGAACCGCGAACGCGAATACAATGAAGAATTCTCCATAGGGACTGAAGATGAAATGAATCTGAGCGGGATTACCGGCATCGAGAAGCCGGGAGAGGGCAAGGTTTATTAGTTCCTCTGCGGGAGATCAAAGGTTCCTTCTTAATTCGGAGTGAAGTCCCGGCCAGGCTGCACCTTCCTCTTCAACATTGTTTTTAGGAAAGCATCTCACTTCACCTGAAAAGCTTCACCCACTTCTCGTCTTCCATGATAGCCTGGATGTCTTTGAGGCTCGATTGGGCAAGCAGGGCTCTCGCGTATTTTTCAGCATCCGGGATGCTGATGCGGGCGATGCTTTCCTGGAGAGCGGGCAGAAACTGCGGGTCTACGCTGAGCCGGCGGATACCTATGCCCAGGAGAAACGGGAGATGCAGGGTTTCGTGCGCCATTTCTCCGCATACCGAGATATCCTTGTCCTTTTTCTTCGCGGCATGCACCACCCGGGAGAGCGCTCTGAGGACAGCCGGATGATGCGCGGCATAATATCTGGTTACGCGCTGGTTGGAGCGGTCGACTGCAAGCATGTACTGGATGAAGTCGTTTGTCCCTATGGCAAAGAAATCCGATACCTGAGCCAGATCGTCCATGATATCGATGAGCGACGGCAGTTCCACCATCATCCCTATGGACGGCTTCGGGTTGAAAGGAAGGCTCTCGCGAGAGAGTTCATCGATGCAATCGAGAATAATCCGCCGCGCCTCGAGAAATTCATCGAGGGAAGAGATCATGGGGAACATGATCCGGGCGTTTTTTGCACCGTCGGCTGCCCGGAGGATGGCCCTGATCTGGGTCTCGAAGATGTCCCGGTTGTCCAGGGAAAACCGGATCGACCGCAAGCCGAGCTCGGGGTTGGTTTCGGGAGGCGTATCCAGATAGGAAAGGACCTTCTCGCCTCCTACATCCAGGGTGCGGATGGTTACCGTTTGCCCCTTCATGTCATCAAAAAGGCGTTTGTAGATAAGATACTGCTCGGTTTCCGAAGGAAAGTCCGAACGGATC
>CAVVYZ010000023.1:0-84960 GCA_963752595.1 uncultured delta proteobacterium | reverse complement strand
CACCCGTCAAAAGCAGAAGTGAGATTCCGTCACCCGTCAGCTGTCTTCGGACTCATCGCAGCAACCGTCGGAAATGCCTTCTCCCCTGCCCTGCCTCAGATCATCAACGCTCCGGAATACCGTTCTCTTGAAGTGAAGAGCAGCACATCATCAGCATATACCTCACCAAATGCCGGTCCACCTGCGGACAACAGAAAATCATCCAGCGAGTATTCTCTGTTCGCTGTGGATCCCTTATCCCGGCATGCCGAAGGATTTTATTCCTCCAAATCCATTGTGGGCTTCCTTCACGCCACCTATATCCTGCTTCAGGATGATGCGAGCCTGTTCATCCTGGATCAGCACGCTGCCCACGAACGGGTTACCTTTGAACGGTTAAAGGCATTTTATCTGTCGGAAAACGTCAAATCACAACTTCTGCTGGCCCCTGTCATCCTTGACCTTTCCCGTCAGGAATACAGCGTCTATGAGGAAATTTCACGCCATTTCAACAAACTGGGCATCGAATGCGAGCCCTTCGGTGAGCATACCATCGCCTTCAGATCATTGCCTCCGCTGCTGAACATCCGGGATATAAAAACATTTATCAGGGATGTTCTTGCCGAATATTCTGAAGTATCAATGAGAACCAAAAAAGCTGAAACAGGCCATATGGAAGACCTTATCGCGACCATCGCCTGCCATGCAAGCATACGCTCCGGCAAAATAATGACCACATCGGAAGCTGCTGCCCTGTTGCATGACCTCGACAGTGTCGGTTCGCCCATCGCATGTCCACATGGCAGACCTCTCTTCAAGAAGATCGACCGGGAAGAGATCGAACGATGGATAGGCAGACGCCCCTGATCATCATCACCGGACCAACCTGTTCCGGCAAGACCGATCTCGCATTCGCCCTCGCACAGAACCATGCCATGGAAATCATATCTGCCGATTCCATGCAGGTGTACCGCCACATGGATATCGCCACAGCAAAACCAAACGAAGAAGAGAGGGCCTTCCTGCCGCATCATCTGATTGACATTGTTAATCCGGATGAGCAGTTTCAGGCCGGAATGTTTGTACAGATGGCCCGCCGGAAGATTCAGGAGGTTCGATTGAGAAAAAAGCTTCCGGTGGTTGTCGGAGGGACCGGCCTTTATATCAAGGCGCTCATCTATGGTCTGGCGCCCGCTCCGGGGCGATCGGATGCAGTACGAACCGCATTGAAAAAACTTATTGAAAGAAAAGGCATCGGCTATCTGGAAACCATGCTTCATAAAATGGATCCCATGACATCTTCCCGCATAAGGAAAAACGATGCCCTGAGAATCATCCGTTCCCTTGAAATACTCTTCCTGACCGGCAAGAGGCCGAGCAGCATCTACCGCAGCCATGGTTTTGAAAAACCGGTCAATGCAGCGCACATTGCCTGCATCATGCCCGACAGGCAGCTTCTCTACCGCAATATCGACAACCGGGTAATCAGGATGGTGGAAAAAGGCCTGGTTGAAGAAACCGTCAGGCTTCTGAGCAGCGGATATGGTCCGGAGTTGACCTCCATGCAGACATTGGCCTACAAGCACATCATTCACCACCTGGACGGCGTTCTGTCCCTGAAAGAAGCTGTCAGCCTGGTTCAGCGGGATACCCGGCACTTTGCAAAACGGCAGATAACCTGGATGAATAATCGGCCCGACCATTCTTTTTTCCCATCCACGGAAAAAGCCTTTGATACTGTTGCATCATGGCTGGAAAAGGCAGCCGGAGCCGGCTAGTTTTTCCAGCGAGTGCAGCTTCGTTCTTTTACCTTCGCCATTTTTTTGCTAAAGAGAACATTGTGTCCCCTACATCGAAGAAATTTTTAGAGAAACAATTACGGCACAAGGCTGGAGAGGCCATCCACGACTATCGGATGATCCAGCAGGGCGACAAGGTAATGGTGGCCGTTTCCGGAGGGAAAGACTCCATTGTCATGATCAAAATTCTGTCGCTCCTGAAAAAATCCGCCCCCATCGAGTATGAGATCATACCGGTCCATATCAGAACCGGCTTTGAACTGGACTTCGACAGGATCGCCCTCTGGATCAAAAAAAATCTCAAACTCGAAGTGATCATTCATGACGGACAGATCTCCGAGATCCTGAACCTTATCAATGATCCGGAAAAAAGCTCCTGTGCCCTCTGCTCTCGCCTCAGGAGGGGAAAGCTCTATGCACTGGCCGAAGAAATGGGTGTTTCCTCCATCGCTCTCGGCCACCACCTGGATGATATCATTGAGACCTTTCTGCTGCGCTGCTTTTACACCGGCCAGATCGGCGGTATGGCACCTTCCCGGTATTCGAACGACGGCAGAAACCGGGTTATACGGCCCCTTGCCTATTGTACCGGAGAGCTTGTGGAAAATTATTTCAGACATCTGGATGTCCTGCCGGTGGGGATAAGTTGCCCCATACGTCCGGACAGCAAGCGTAACCTCATCCGGAATTACATCTCGAATCTTGAAAAGGAAATACCTTCAATTAAATATTCAATATTTGCATCTCTCAGTAACATTGATATGAAGAGTTTATGCATGAAGGGAAACGATAATGCGGATCCTCATCGATCCTAAGACTCCCAAACCCCGGACAGTATCCAGGGTGGCCGATATCCTGAAAAAGGCGGGATCATCGTCTATCCCACGGATACCGTCTACGGCCTGGGTTGCTGCATTTCCAACAAGCATGGGATCGACAAGATCAATCAGATCAAGGTTTCGAAAAAACCCCGCAGCATCATGCTGTCCGATATCAAAGACATCAGCATGTTTGCTAAGGTGAACAACGAAGCTTACCGGATCATGCGCATCCTCTTCCCCGGCCCGTATACCATAATCCTTCCCGCCACGAGGCTCGTGCCGAGACTGTTGCAGACCAACCGCAAATCCGTCGGCGTCCGCATCCCGGATCACTGGTTCTGCAGGGCAATCATCCAGGAAGTAGGGGAACCCATCATAACCACGAGTGTTCCCATGACCGATGAAAAACTTCATATTGATCCCATAGAGATCGAAGCACACCTCGGACATGCGGTGGATGCAATAATCGACAGCGGAATCCTCCCGGATATACCTTCCACCATTATCTCAATGGATACCGACACCCTAGAAATCATCAGACACGGCCTCGGACCGACTGATATGTTCGAATGAAGAAAGGCCTTTGAATGAAAAAAATGCTCATGAATGCTATTCATCCCGAAGAGATTCGGGTAGCTGTCGTGGACGAAGGTGTCCTGAAATTGTTTTACATGGAAAGCGCCCTCAAAGAACAGCTTCGGGGAAATATCTGCAAGGCACGGGTCTCCAAGGTGGAGCACAGCCTCAATGCAGTATTTGTCGATTACGGGAGGGAAAAACACGGCCTGCTGTCGGTTCAGGACATCAATACGGCAATGATCCCCGAGCTTCAGGGAACCAAGGATGTCCTTTCCATAATACGCAGGGGACTCGAGCTGATGGTGCAGGTGCAGCGCGAAGAAAAAGGTTCAAAGGGTGCTTTGCTCACGACCAACATCTCCCTTCCCGGCAAATTTCTCGTACTCCTCCCCTTCCAGGACCTGGCTGGCATATCACGGAAAATCGAAGATGAAAAGCAGCGGAAAAGACTGCGGGAGATCCTCGGCCAGCTGAATCCGCCTGAGAACATGGGATTCATCGTAAGGACAGCCGGCATGGACAAGAACAAGGCTGAATTACTGCGGGACATGAATTATCTCCTCAGGATGTGGAAAAGCATCCAGGAGGAGTATGACAAAGCGGTCTGTCCGAGCCTTATCTACAAAGAAGGCGATATCATCATCAGATCGATACGTGATTATCTGACGACGGATGTCAACGAGATACTCATCGATGATGAAGAAACCTACAAGCGTGCCAGTCTGCACATGAAAACCGTCATGCCCCGGCAGAATAAAATCATCAAGCACTACAAGCTTTCCAAGCCGCTTTTTACGAAATACGAGCTGGAAAATCAGATTGAGGACATTTACAGCAGCAGGGTTAAATTGAAGTCAGGCGGCACCATCATCATCGAGCCCACCGAAGCGCTGGTGGTCATCGACGTCAATTCAGGACAGTCGACAAACAGCAAAACCATCGAAGACACTGCCTTCGAGACAAACAAGGAGGCCGCAGCGGAAATCGCACGGCAGCTTGTTCTGCGGGATCTCGGCGGTCTTGTCGTGATTGATTTCATAGATATGCGGGTAAAAGAGCATAACCGGTTGGTGGAAAAGGCGCTGAAAGAGGGCCTTAAAGAAGACCGGGCGCATCTCGTCATTGGCAAGATCTCCAATTTCGGCATACTTGAACTTTCCCGCGAAAGGCTCTCACCCCCTCTTCTGGAAAAAAGCCACGTCACCTGTCCCGGTTGCGAAGGCACAGGTCTTGTGAGATCGGTGGAATCATCGGGATTTATGGCCCTGAGAGAAATACAGCTTTATTTAAGTAGAAATAAAATCAAGCATATAAAGGTTGATTTGCCCCAGGAAGTCGGTTTATATATCCTCAATCAGCAGAAGAGGCATCTGTTCCGTATAGAACAGGAATTTGTCTCCGAAATACAGATAAATCTGAATGATTCCCTCAAATTAGGACAGATACTCATCGAGTCATCAGAATAGCAGCGACCTGTGAGATGGTCGCTGCTGAACAATTAGAACCATTTATCTCAGGTGGGTTTTATACAATGCGAAAAATACATGAAATGCATTTCTTTGTTTGAAATTCTTTATCAGGATGTATGTTTCTATCAGTGCCCAGGCCCCATAAATCCAGAGAATCTCTTCCCGGATTTCAGGAATAATAAATTGGGTAAGCCAAAGGATAAAAAGAGCAGCGGCCTCCCTGAAATGAAACTCCATTTTCACAAGAAAGAGAAATCCGAGATATGACTGAACAATCGTGAGGAGGATTTCCAGTTCCTGGTGACTATCGAAAACTACGGGGGCTATTCTGCCGAGCCCATAAGAATAGATGAATGGTACAAGTGCCACGAGGATTGTCCACTGGTTGATGGATGAGGACACAAAATTAACTAAAGCCATAGGCGCTTTCTTTACCGTTCTTGCCCAATGAAATGCCGAGAGCTTTTCGGGAAATTCGCTCAGGAACGGTGCCACCCATTGGACAAAAACGAATTGTGATATACCTATGGAAGTCGCAAGTGCAAGCATTGAATAGAGAAAAGGATGGGCTGCGAAATAGATAATCAGGCCGCCCAGGATGAAAAAACAAAGTATGCATGAGACAGTATAGGGAAAGGCAAGCTTCATGATATATTTCGGGATCCTGCCGAGATCTTCTACTTCCTCTTTGTCCTGGGGAGGCATTTTGGACAAAAGATATAAATATGAAAAATAGATTCCCGATAAAACCAACCCGTCGAAGATATTCAAACTTCCTTTAAAATAGATTACGAGAAAATAAACAAGGGCAGGAAGAAGTGACAGGATTGCTATTGAGTGCTCATCTTCCAGTTCCAGTACGTATAATCCCTGCTTGAAGTTCTTTCTGAAAAAAAGTGCGACGAAATAGACCAACGGCCAGCCTAATCCTACAAATAATCGTAAGGAACCCGTATAATTAGCTGTAATAAGGTGCACCTTGGCCGGATCTTTTGCGGCCTCCAGAGCAATAACGGCTTCTATGGCAAATTCAGGGATGGTCTGTACCCAAGCGAGAACGGCCAGGGCCAGACCCTGGGAGATATAAAATTGTCCGCATTCAGCTGCCCAGGCAATGAGCATTGCCGCCAGGATTATTGCAGGAAACGTCCATAATGCTGCGTAAGGATCCACGCGATCTCGCTTTCTGTTAATGTTTTACAAAGTTGACTGCAAGGCTTATGGGCGCATAACATATAACATTACCGGAGTCTATACCTGTACGGATAACTTTATACCATGGCAGTGGCATTCTCCTGGTCAGAAAAGAAGGAATAAGCGTGAATGATGATCGAATCCATTTTCAGGCGGAAGTGAAGCCTTCGTCTGCAGCAAGTTTGTCAAGCTCAAGGCTCAAGGTATCTTCTGTTTCATAATCCTGCGCAGTTCTCAGCTTCACGTCGATCACTTTGATATAGTGATTGCATTTACGGCAGAAACTTACCCTTGTACCCTCAATTCCCTCTGCATCGAAATATCCGAGAGTAAGGTGGTCGGTATTGTTGCAAACCGGACATTTAAAACGGCGAAATCGCCATGAATGCGCACACATGGGACAGAAGAGCTCTCTTCCTGTCTCTGAATCAAATGCTATATGCGGGGAAGAATTACAGAATGGACAGAATCCCTGATCCCACGAATCAGGTATGAGATCGGAATTCTTTTCCCGCATGCGCTGCAACAGGAGAGAGAATGCATCATTGACGATGACATCAAGGGCGCCGGCATCAGCACCTTCCAGTTCGGGTATTGCCTTGCCCTGTGCGCAGGAATCAAGGATTTCATTCATATCGAACGACGGCATCGATCCGAAGTATTCCTTCCAAACACTCAGGCAAACAGGGGCAAGTGATGCGGCAAAAGGCTGCAATCCTTTTTCTTGCCAGAACTCATGGAGAACAGGTATATCGATTGCACCAATCTGTTCTGTAAGGAGAGCGCGTAATTCCTTTGCCCTCAGGATGGCCGCTTTATCGTCAGGATAGGTGCTCAGAAGAGATTCCCAGTTCATGGCCGAACACTATGGGATATAAAAAATCATGTCAACAAGAAAGCGAGTCCCGGGCTAAGGGCATGATTTAAAGCCACTTTACAAGATTCATCTGAATATTGTCCATGTTGTTCAACATGTAATCCAAGGCGTAATGCCATTATGTATTATATTGCATAAATAGAGTTACAATGGCGTCCGGGCAAATTAAGGCGCAGAGCCATTATGTAATTTATTGCATAATTTAAAATGAATGAACATTCATAATTTCTGTGATAAGGAACCTTTATATGATGTTCGCATCATAACCAAACCAAACGGGAGGAGAGTGCAGCATGGATATCACGAGGAGGAGTTTCCTCAAAGTTGCTGGCGGCACCCTCGCAGCGGCTGGTATTGGGACCGGGGTAGGCATTAAGCCGGCTTTTGCCCAGTCCAGAAAGATCCAGTACGCTCAGGAAGTGCCAACGATCTGCCCCTACTGTGGAGTGGGTTGCGGTATCATCGCCCATGTCAGGAACGGCAAGGTCATTAACACGGAAGGTGATCCGGATCATCCAATCAACAAGGGAGCTCTCTGCCCCAAGGGTGGCTCGCTGTACCAGATCGCCAACAATGACAAGCGGAACAAGAAGGTTCTGTACCGCGCCCCCGGAGCAGATGCCTGGACAGAGGTCGAGTGGGATTGGGCTCTGGAAAAGATCACAACCAACCTCAAAAAGACCAGGGATGCTGGTTTTAAACTGACAAACGATAAGAATGAGGTCGTGAACCGGTGCGAGAGCATCGCTTCCATCGGCGGAGCGGCACTTGATAATGAAGAAGTTTACGCCCTGACCAAAATGAACAGGGCCCTCGGCCTGGTGTACGTAGAGCACCAGGCCCGTATCTGACACAGCGCCACGGTCGCCGGTCTGGCGGCATCATTCGGTCGCGGTGTTATGACGAATCACTGGAATGACGTTCAGCATGCGGACGCCATCCTGGTTATGGGTTCCAATCCGGCAGAAAACCATCCCATTTCCTTTAAATGGGTGAATGAAGCCAGAAGCAAGAGAAAGGCAAAGCTCATCGTGGTGGACCCGAGGTTCACCAGGTCAGCCGCCACAGCGGATATTTATGCACGTCTCAGGCCCGGCACGGATATAGCCTTCCTGGGTGCTGTGATAAACTACGCCATCGAGAAGAACCGGATCAACGAAGAGTATGTCAAGAATTACACGGACGGCGCTTATCTCGTGAACCCGGCTTTCCAGGGTGCGGTAGACCTCGACGGTGCCTTCTCCGGACTTACCGGTGCCAAATACGACAAGGCCACCTGGAGCTACCAGATGGATGCCAACGGCATACCCATGATGGATACGACACTTCAGGATCCCATGTGCGTATTCCAGCTTCTTGAAAAAGCATTATTCCCGCTACACCTTGAAAAAGGCAAGCGAGATCACCGGATGCAACATCAGAAGATCTTGAAAGTGTTGCAGATGCTTATACAGCGACTTACAAGCCCGAACTGTCCGGAACCATCATGTATGCCATGGGCACCACCCAGCATACCTACGGTTCGCAGAACGTGCGGGCCTTCGCCGTCCTTCAGCTTCTGCTTGGTAACATCGGCGTTGCAGGCGGCGGTATCAATGCGCTCCGCGGCGAAAGCAATGTCCAGGGTTCAACGGACATGGGCGCCCTCTTCCATATCCTCACCGGCTATCTCAAATACCCCAAGGCTAACCAGCCGACATTGGCAAAGTACAACGAGGAAAACACGCCGAAGACCAAAGACCCCAAGAGTCTGAACTGGTGGGGTAACACACCGAAGTACATGGCAAGCCTCATGAAGGCCTGGTGGAGAGATGTCGATCTCGAAACCGCATACAGTTATGTCCCCAAAATAGACGACGGCAAGAATTATTCCTACCTGCCCATTTACAGTGCCATGGCCAACGGCGATATCAAGGGCATGTTTGTCTGGGGCATGAACCCGGCAGTCGGCGCACCGAGCGCAAAGATGATCAGAAAAGCCCTTGCCCAGCTCGACTGGATGGTTGCCATCGACCTGTGGGAAACCGAGACTTCGGCCTTCTGGCAGAAAGAGGCAGGTGTGAATCCGGCAGATATCAAGACGGAAGTATTCCTGCTTCCCGCCGCAGCATCCCTGGAAAAGGAAGGTTCCATCGCCAATTCCGGAAGATGGACCCAATGGCGGTACAAGGCGGTGGATGCACCCGGCCATGCAGAAGACGATCTCTGGATCCTCAACAAGATCGTCACAAAAACAAAGGCCCTCTATGCAAAAGAAGGCGGTGCATTCCCGGACCCCATCCTGAACCTTACCTGGAACTACTCCAAAGGCAGCATGGATCCGGCTATAAACAATCCACAGCCCCGCGAGGTGGCCAAAGAAATCAACGGTTACTTCATTGCAGAAAAAGAGATTGAAGATAAGGTTAAAAAAGAGATCAAGAAATTCAAACCAGGCGACATGGTGCCCAGTTTCGCCATGCTGCAGGATGACGGATCCACCGTCTGCGGCTGCTGGGTCTACAGTGGTTCGGTAACCGATACCGAAAACAAGACCATGAAACGCGATCCGGCAGATCCTACAGGTCTCGGCGTATACCCCAACTGGTCATGGTCCTGGCCGGTAAACCGCCGCATCGTGTACAACCGCGCCAGTGTGAACGCCGAGGGCAAGCCCTTTGCCAAAGATAAACCCGTTCTCTGGTGGAGCAAGCTCAAGAACGTATGGGTCGGTGATATTCCGGATGGAAACGGCGATCCGGATGCGATCCTGCCGTTCATCATGGTGCCGCATGGCAGAGGTATGCTCTTTGCCGCCGGCATGACCGACGGACCGTTCCCCGAGCACTACGAGCCGCTGGAATCACAAGTGAAGAACCTGATGAGCTCGAATCAGGTTTCACCGGCGATCACCAGGTGGGACGAGAAGGCCAAGGAAAAAACCTGTAATCCCGATCATGGCAGCAGGCTGCGTTGCGGCAACCTTCGGTAGTGAAAATTCGAAGGATTTCCCCATCATCTGCTCTACCTACCGTGTTACCGAACACTGGCAGACCGGTCAGATGACCAGATGGCTGCCCTGGCTTAACGAGCTGGTACCGCATCAGTTTGTGGAAATGAGTGAAGAGTTCGCCAGCGAAAAGGGCATTACCTTCGGAGATAAGGTACGCTTACCTCAGCACGGAATGCAGAAGGTATCGTAGCGTACGCCATGATTACCAAACGCCTGAAACCCTTTGTCATTCAGGGAAAGACACACCATATGGTGGGTATCACTGGCACTTCGGATACAAAGGACTGGTCACCGGCGGGAATGCCAACGACCTCACTCCGTTCATCGGGGATTCCAACACCATGATTCCTGAATACAAGGCTTTCCTCGTCAATGTGGAAAAGGTTTAGGGGGTGACATATGGCAGAATACATCAAACTCGTTGACGTTACAAAATGCACCGGCTGCAGGGGATGCCAGGTGGCCTGCAAGCAGTGGAACGAGCTGCCAGCCGAACAGACCCTGTACACCGGATCCCTCCAGAGCCCCAAGGACCTTTCCTACAATACCTGGTGCCTCATCAGGTTCGATGAAGTGGAAAAGAAAGGCAAGCTGAACTGGCTCATGCGCCATGACGCCTGCATGCACTGTGAAACACCCGCATGCGTCAAGGCATGCCCCACCGGTTCACTTTCGAAAACAGAAGAAGGTGCGGTTGTTCACAACCCGAAGACCTGCATCGGCTGCCGGTCATGCGTAGTGAACTGCCCGTTCGATATTCCCCGTTATTCCAAGGAGAAAGAGACCGTCGCCAAATGCTCACTGTGCTATGACCGGATCACCGACGGCAAGAAACCCGCCTGCGTGACTGCCTGCCCCACCGGCTGCCTGACTTTCGGCACCAAAGAGGCAATGGTGGAAAAGGCGGCCAAGAGTGCCGAGAAGGTCGGCGGGTTCGTGTATCCCAACAACCCGAAGTACGAGACCCATCTCCTTTATGTCATGCCGGGAACGGTTGAGGTGAGCGACTTCTCTCATACCAACCCGAATCCCGAAGATGCCCGCCTCCGTTCTCTGGTGGAAGAACCTCTTCAAGCCCTTCACGCTCATCGGCATGGGCGGCGTGATCGGCATGGCCGCACTGCATTATCTCATCAAAGGCCCTCACCGGGTTCATGAGAAGAAAGAAGAAGGGGGTGAATAAATGTCAGCGCATGAAGGAATGGTAAGAGTAACCGATCCGGTTGAGCGGATCGCTCATTGGCTCATGGCAGGCACCTGCCTCTTCTGCATCTTTTCCGGCCTCGGCCTGATGTTCCAGTCCTGGAGCTTCATCCCGACCCTGCTTGGCGGATTATTATGCCACCAAGTGGATGCACATCTTCTCCGGGGTGATCTTCGCCTTCGGGCTGGTATACGGCTATTTCATGTGGAAAAAGGACTGCGTCTTCGAAGAAGCGGACCTGGGCTGGATCCTGCAAGGCGGCGGCTATCTGTGGGAAACCGACAAGCTTCCTCCCGTGTACAAGTACAATGCCGGACAGAAGGCATTCTTCTGGGTGCTCGTGGTGGCTGGTATAACAATCATTGTGTCCGGTCTCATCATGTGGAACCCGCTCCTGGTCCCGGCAGTCGTAGCCCGGCTGGCATTCATGCTTCATGCCCTGGGCGTGGTGGTGCTGGGTTCCTTCATCATGGTGCACATCTACCTTGGAACCATCGGCAATCCCGGCACCGTATCCGCCATGATCACCGGCTACGTTTCCAAGGCCTGGTGCGAGACCCATTGCCCGCGCTGGTTTGCGGAAAGAAACAATAAACCGGAAGCTTAAGTAATTGAATTGATTCCAGGGGACCCCATGTCAGGGGTCCCCTTACCTGTTCTCATGCAGAAAAGCCCCATGTCAGTGGTCTCTTCTTGATTCAAGTCTGATTTCGATTATTTAATTGCTATGCCTGAAACATTTCCGTTCCGCATTATAAGATTTTTTCCAGTGATTCTCCTGCTGGTCCTTTCCTCCATCCAGGCACATGCTGACGATGAATCTCACCAGATACCGGAGCATTTTTTCGAGATTATAAAAGTTCTCGGAGTCATGGGTGAGATGCACAAAGACGTGCTGGTCGTGCAGTATCCGAGAGACCTGCGTTTAAGCATGGATAAGGAGGTACCCTCGGCTCTGATCGGTACATCTTGGGTTTCATGGAAAATCAGGGGAAAACTGGCGATCATGACCGGAAACTTCCTGCTGTTCGAGAATGAGCTTGATCCTTTCGTGCTCCAGCTGGAAAAAGGTAATCTAAAGGTGGCTGCCCTTCACAATTTTTTTCCCGGGCGAATATTCCCGCATAAGATGCCTGCATATCGAAGGAATAGGCAGAGCAGAGGTCATGGCAAAAACACTTCGGCTCGCACTTGACAAAATAAAACTTTCCCAACGATCTGCATTCCCTCCTTCGAGCATGCCTATCCTGGACACAATCCAGATCGAACACATCATGGGGCTGAAAGGCCGGACCATCAATGGAATATTCGAGCTGTCACAGGAAAGGACCGGAGTTATGCTGGCGGGCATTGAGCTCACTTCCGGCATGGGACTCAACTCATGGGCCGGATTTACGGGAACGAACGAGCAGGCCATTGTTGCAGGAGAGCTTGTCCTGTCCGCGGCAGAGGTTAATCCGGTTATCCGATCTCTCCAGGCAGGCAACATAAAAATTCTCACCATTCATCATCACCTGCTCGACGAACAACCCCGTATGTTCTTCCTCCATTTCCAGGGAACAGGCAATGTGCTGCATCTGGCCCGCACCTTGCGTTCCGCCTTTGATTTCACAAAGGGTCCGGCAAAGTAAGGTCTTGATTGCAATACTTCGTAACGTTAATCTAGAGAAAACACCTCTGATAACCTCTCTTTTATGAATTACATGTGAGGAGTCTGTCATGTCCCCATTGCAAAGGTTAAGGATTTTCTCAAGAAGCAAAAAAATAACCTGTACAGCCTTCTGCCGTCCCATCTATTCTGGGAACCTGAGGTAAAAAAGCACTATGCCTTTCTTATGAAGAGCCAGTGGTGGGCATACGATGACCTCAGGAAGCTGCAGCTTTCGAAATTATCCAGGCTTTTGAGCTTTTCATATCAGTATGTCCCTTTCTACCGCTCGGTTTTTCAAAACCTGGGAGCCCTTCCCGGCGACATAAAATCAATGGATGATCTCGCATCATTTCCCATCATAGATAAAGCCTTTGTCATGAATCATCATGATGACTTTATTCCCCGGTATGATTTCCCCGGAACCATGAACGTGAGCACCAGCGGTTCCAGCTCACGGATACTCTCTTTCGTGTGGCATCCCGATTATCTCCACATGAAAAGCGCTGCAAACTATCGCTTCGAGAGCTGGGCCAGAAAAGGATGGTCCGGGAGGTTCGTCAAACTCGGCAGCCCGTTCTATGCCCCTGCGGATGCACACCTGTTATTCAAAAGGAACCGTGCATTGAACACCTGGACCATAAATACAGCCGATCTCGGCGATGCAAGCCTGGATGCCATGGTCAAACTGCTCAATACCATCGGGCCCGCTATCGTATCGGGATATCCTTCAATTATCCATGTATTGGCCAGGCACATGATCAACAACGGATACACCCTGGAAAAAGATCCGGCCGCCATACTGACCACCAGCGAGATCCTCCATGACGACATGCGGGAAACCATTGAAAAGGCATTCCATACCCGTTTGTTCGACTGGTACGGGATGATCGAAGGATGTGCTTCCGCCGGTCAATGCGAATTCGGTAATTACCATATGAATATGGAATACAATTTCATGGAATTCATCCAACAGGACGGCATCGCCCGGATAGTGGGTACGAATCTCGAAAACCTGGCGTTTCCATTGATCCGTTATGATACCGGCGATGTGGGAACAGGTGCGGGATATGCCTGTCCCTGCGGAAGAGGCCTGCCGCTCATGAAACTGGCAGGGGGACGAATCACCAACCTCATCAGGACGGCTTCCGGATACAAATATTTTTATCCTGCCTATTTCAACCATATCATCCGGTCCAACATAAAAGAATACCAGATCATTCAGAACTCGATGGAATCGCTGGATGTATTCATTGTCCCTGGGGACAGGTTTTCTGAAGACAATCTCGTGAGATCCGATCCAATCTGGCCCGGGTCATGGGTCCTGAAATCTCGCTCAATATCCACCTGGCGGACAGGATAGCCAGGGGCCCGCGGGGCAAGTACCAGGCGGTCATTTCCAACATTTAATGTGAGCCGCCCTGCCCTTGTGCATCGATCAAGATTGCCGCACTTTCACCGGGCAGATAGATCCTGTTTTCCTTCAGAAATATGCCGTCGTCTGATGCAAGGATCAGGTGCTGCAAAGAATCTGATCCCAGATCGACCTCATGCCCTTGTCCATCGATGTTGCAGGCGACACTGACGCTGCCGTTTTTCATGACGAGCCATTTCTGCGCTTCATTGAATGAAACGGCTATGCGGTCCAGGTGGCCGCTGGTGAGGCCGGGAAGCTCCTTGCGCAGTTTGATCACCTGTTTATACCACGCAAGAAGGTCGGCATGTTGTTTATCCACAAGCTCTTTCCAATTCAGGCAGGATAGCCTGAACGTTTCCAGTGCCTGGGGATCAGGTATCTCGGATGGATCCCATCCGAACCCGGAAAACTCGGCTCTCCGCCCTTCCCTGATAGCATTTGCCAGCGCAGGGTCCTCATGGTCGCTGAAATACAGAAACGGGTTTGATGAACCCCATTCTTCGCCCTGGAAGATCAGGGGAATGAAGGCTGAGGTAAATATCAGCGCAGCACCTATCTTTGCCTTTTTCATGTTCACCAGATGCGTTATCCGATCACCCCTGGCGCGGTTGCCGATCTGGTCATGGTTTTGCAGATAGGCCACAAAACGGTGTCCGCTCAATTCATGAGCGGGCCTGCCATGATTTCTTCCTCTGAAGATGGAATACCTGCCGTCTTGTGCAAAACCTTTTGACAATACCTTGGCCAGGTCTTCCAGGGTACCGAAATCCGCATAATACCCATCCTTTTCTCCGGTAAGAACGGTGTGGAGCGCATGGTGACAATCTTCGTTCCACTGGGCATCGATTCCGTACCCCCCTGTTTCATACGGCTGTACCGGACGTATTTCGTTCCTATCGTTTTCCGCTATTATGTAAAAATGCCGTCCGAGTCGTGCTTGGAGCTCCTTGATTTCCCTGCTCAGCTGCTCAAGGAAATGTACGGCGGAGAAATCGAAAGATCGCATGTACCGCATCCAGCCGGAGCCCGTCCATGTGATAGTCGCGCAGCCACATAAGGCATTGTCGCAAAAGAAACGGCGTACTTCGTTACTTGCTCTTCCGTCCAGGTTCACGGCTTTTCCCGGTGTCACATAATTGGTGGTAAAATACGGTCCCAAACCGGTCAAGATAGTTGCCGGAAGGCCCCAGATGGTTGTAAACAACGTCCAGGATCACCCCAAGGCCGCTCCTCATGACAGATATCCACCAGATGTTTCAATCCGTCAGGACCTCCGTATGTCTCCTGGGGCGCATAGAGATATACCCCGTCATAACCCCATCCGCGGGAACCCGGGAACGGTGTTTACCGGCATGATCTCCACATGTGTTACTCCCAGGTCCAGAAGATGCTTCGAGGTGTGTCTTCTGCCCCGGCAAAGGTCCCTTCTGGGGTGAATGTCCCGATATGAAGCTCATAGATAACCGCGGATGAAAGTGGCCGCTGCTGCCAGGTATCATCGGTCCAGGCAAAAAGTGAATGATCATAGAACCTGAAGGACCGAACACCCCTTCCGGCTGCCACATGGACCCCGGGATCCGGCAGAGGCGACTGCTCATCCAGGATAAAGGTATATTCTTCTCCATGCCGTAGCCCGGCTTCATCCTGCACCCCCACCACCCGTCCGAGCCTGCCCTGACATGGGAATGCTCTGGTTGCGTATATTCAGCGATACCTTTCGTGACATTGGGAGCCCATACACCGATATTCGGTCACGATTACAGTCCCCTTTCTGGTCAGAAGCGCTACGGGAAAACGCCGAAACAGGTCCTTCAGGAATAACCTTCCACCGGGAATAATATCCTTGGTCAGTCGATTTACCCAGGGGCCGTTCGGCAATTTAAATGACAGTATCATCCCAGTTGCCGCCAAAACTCATGACCAGCCGGGGGCATACCGTCCCGATTTCCTTCCCCCTTAAGAAAGCGATGATCCTGATGCCTGTGTTTCCCTTCCACCGGAAGAGGCTGATAATCCGGTCTTTTCAAATATATCCGGGCATTTCTTCTCCTCAATTTGAGAGCTTCGACGTGATTACCACAGTTTAGGAAGGCCGCTTTCCATCTCCATTGAGAATGTTTTCCGGTGTGCATCCTTAATGATTTTGAAAGCAGTCCCATTCTCGGAATGGATAGTTTACCGGCCGTCTGTTATCGGGATCAACCAGGCTTAAATCCCACAATTCGGTCCCCTGATAAAAATCAGGCACTCCCGGCGCAGTACATTTCAATAAGTGTCTGGGTCAAGGAATTGACTCTGCCCGGCCCTATAAGTGGCTGGATAAATGTCTGGATGTCCATGATGAATTCCTTGTCTCTGTCAGTTATTTTTTCAATGAATCCGGATGACCGCTTCTTCATAGGCCGGGTATCGGGGGGGTCCAGGAGGTGATACTTTTTCGCTTCCCGAATGCCTTGAGAATATATGCGGAAAGCCGCTCCAATTCTATGGGCCACGCACCGATGAGTGTCTGATAAATGAGATATTCCGTATTCTGTCCGGGGATATTCGATCCTGCGATATTCTCGTTGTGCCCGGACCATTTCCGCACGGCCCGGATCCATTCCTTTGGAATCTCCGAAATCAGGGAAAGCCGGGCACGAACATCTTCGCTTCTCTTGGTATCATGGGTGGAGGTGGCATTCATGCCATGGGGAAACCTCCTGGTTTTTTCCTGCATTCTTTGGTGAAAACTGCTGACGGTATTTCCGAACTTCCCGGGATCACCTCCCACCTCATTCAAGCGAAACCAGTCGGTTGTAGCAGTAGTACGTGGTATCTTCGATACCCTTTGCCGCGGCCGGATCCGATAACTGCTGAAAACGCATGACAAATTCCGTTTCAAGCTCCCCTCGATGTTTCAGGAGAATCATATCTCCTATGAAATGTATCAGTTCCTGGTCCAAATCTGTTCGATTTGCCTTAGCGGTATCTATGACCTGTCAGCAATAAGTTTCTGTCCGTATCCGATATCTGACCGAGATGTGCCCTTATATAGGTACGGTAGACCGGCAACGAGGCGATGATTTCAATGAGGGCTTCACGTATTTCATACCTGGTAAAATCCCGGAATCTTCGGTTATGCTCACAAATCCTGACCATCAGATCGGTCAGCCTGTTATGTCACTGTCCAGGAGCTCATTCAGTACCTGATATTTTTTTTCCCTGGCCAATGCAGGGTAATCAGTGGTCTCTCCGGTGAATTCTTTGATAGAAATCCGTAAGTTCTTTTTCTTTCCAGAGGATCTATGAAAAGGCCGGACACCAGATTCATGAAATCATAACCGGTTGATCCGTCCACCGGCCAATCTTCTCTCAGCTGCTCTCGACTGGCTGAAGGATCTTTTCGATGACAATCCAGGCATCCGGGGATTCATTTCTCAAGAGATGGAAATATTCGTCGGGGTCCCACAGGCCATCCGGATGATCTATCCGTATGCCGTCAAGTATCCCGGTTTTCAGAAACCTGAAAATAATATCGTGAACATCATAAAAGACTGACTTGTCCTCAATTCGAAGACCTACCATGGAATTGATATCAAAAAATCTCCGGTATCCCAGTTCATGCCCGGCCATCCTCCAGTATGCGAGCCGGTAAACCTGCTGTTCCAGTATATCGTGGAGTGCTTCAGGGTTTGCATTGATCTCACTGGACAACCAGTTCGACGGCATTGCCAACTTCTTCCTGCCTGGACATTAATTTTTCAAGCAGTTTCTGATGACTTCTTTATCCCGATGCCTTCTTCGGATACTCTCCCGGTCGGTGTATGTGGTCAAAGGAAGATTTTTCAGCGAATCCGAGATGAATCCCAGGAGATCCGAATGACACCGATCGGCTGCGGTCTTGAGTGGTGCCGACAGAGAGTTGGGTGAAACCGGCAGGATATGGTCATAGTAATGGAAGCTGAACAAACCCTTTTCACGATGCAGCTGAATTTCACGGGCATCCAGGACCCTGCCGTAATGATCCCCGAGTATGGGAAGGATTATCTTATTCACAAACAGTTTTCACCGATAGTTCCAGTCCACATCAAAATATACGGCGTATGGGCTTGATGGACCGTTTTCCAGGACATCAAGCCACCACACATTTTCTGGGCTGTTTATTGCCATGTGGTTGGGCACTATATCCAGGACCTGGCCCAGTCCATGACTTTTTCAGCGCTGCACTGAAGGTTTCATATCCTGGCCCACCCTCCTATCTCTTTATTTATCTGGCTGTAATTCGTAATATCATATCCATGAGTACTGCCCGGCACTGATTGGAGAATTGATGATGCATAGATATGGCTGATTCCTAATTTGTCAATATAATCACAAAGCACTTCCGCATCCTGAAAAGTAAAACCTTTATGAAACTGCATCCGGTAAACAGCCTTGGGTATATTCGGCATTGCGCGGTTCCTCCCGATCCGTACCTACACGATGGTGCACCATGGATTATAAGAGGTATTCTCTGGTGATCACGATTATTGTGTCATGAATACGTTGACTTACTATCTTATGGTCGGGAAAGGGAAGTTCAAGTATCATCACCTGATGCTAATAGCTTCGCCTGCACCTCATTGCTGATACTGGACGAACGGAAGCGCTGAATGTTTCCGGATGACAATATACCTCTGCTTGATCTATAAGGGGATGTGGAAAACAAAGCGGCTTCCGCTCTGTCCGTCACTCACAACGTGAATGGAGCCCAAATGCGCTTCAACCGCCATCTTACAAAATGTCAGCCCAAGGCCAGTTGAAAATCTTCTACCATCTCTTTTTTTGGTGATCTGAAAGAATTTGTTGAAGATGGATTCCTGAAATTCAGGTGCGATGCCCGGACCGTGGTCCTGCACATGGAAAGATTATCGTATTCTTTGAACATTCGAACCCGGTTTCAATACATGAACCCCGGGGGTGAATGCTGAACGGCATTGATGAGCAGATTCTGCATCACCCTCATGATGATGCCTTTATCACCCGGGAACATCCCTGTATGCCCTGTTCCGATGTCTTCCTTCAGCTCGATACCCCTTGAGTTTGCCATCGCACTCAACCGGATTATGCTTCATGTATCATATCGAGCGGGCTCGATCTGTTCGTAAATGAGGTTGAGACATCCTTCTTCAAGCCTCGTTATATCGAGCAGGTCGGAAATCATCCGCAGCAGGGTATCACAGGCGACTGGGCCGATGTCGATATAATCGAGATTTTCATCCTTGATCACATAAGAAAGGATATCAAGGCTTGCCACAACCTCTGAAAGCGGCCCCTTCAGATCATGGATGAGCATATTGAAAAGCTCGGTGCGGATTCTTTCCAGCTTTCTCAGTTCCTGGTTCTTCCGCTTGATATCATTCCGGCTTTTTCTCAACGATTCAGACAGGCGCTGGTTTTCAATCGCGCTGATGACATACCCGGCTATGGTGAGGAAGAGCTCCCGCTCCTGGGAACTGAACGAGTCGGCATCTTTTTTGTCTGTAATGTTCAGAACCCCGATTACTTTATTGTGCATGATAATCGGCGCAAGCAGGAACGCTTCTTTTTTATAATAATCAAACCTTTTCTTGAAGGGCATGGCCCCCGTATCAGGCCCGATATACAGAATCTGCCGGTTTTTCACCACCCAGGCCGATGGAGTGTCTTCCCTGATCGACTGCTTTATGCCGATCAGTTCCGGTTTTGTAGAGGCAGCTACCTCCAGGGTATCCCTTCCGCTCATGAGCATGATGGAACCCCTTTCCGTGTTCATGCAGGCCACCACCTTCTCGATGATCAACTGGAGCTTTTCTTTGGTGGAAAGAGACCTGTCATGTGATATCCCGATAATCGTCAGTAAATCATTCTGCATCATGTTTGCCATATCGCCTTCCCGTCAATAGCATTGCTTGATAAGATTCTTCGCTTCATAATTCTCAGGGTCCAGCCTGAACACTTTCTGGAGCACCTGATCGGCCCGCGCAGTCTGTTTGAGGGTGAGGTAGGCCTTTGCGATGATTATAAGCAGTTTTATGTTTCTTTCTTCCTTCTTCTGCAGGTCCACGAGATACGGCATTGCCTTCTGACCCTCGCCGGAACGAAGGTACGCGTCAATCAGTTTGACCATGATATCTGTTCGGTTCGGTGCGTGCTGCAGGATGATCGTGTACAGCTGAACGGCATGCCGGAACTCCCCTCTTTCCATGCAGATATTGGCAATATCTTCCCGCAGAGAAAGGGGGTCGTCCGCCAGCTCCAGTATTTTATTGAACACCTTTACTGCCTTGGCAGTCATGTTCTTTTCAAGGAGCACCTTGCCGAAGTTGAGACCCCTTTCCAGATGCCGCGGGCTTATCTGCATGGCCCTTTCAAAATATTTGATGGCTTCGTCCATGTTGCCGCGCTTCAGGTACAGCTCGCCCAGCGAATGGCAGGCAAAAACATCGAGGTTGTTCAGCTTGGCCGCCTTGAGAAGCCACTTTTCCGCATCGTCCAGGTCGCCTTTGCTGAAATAGAGATGTCCGAGCTCCCTGATGGGCCTCGTTGAGGACGGGTTCGCTTCTATTGCCAGCTTCACCTCGGATATGGCGCCGTTCAGGTTTCCACTTTCCTCATAATTCCTGGCTTTTTTGAGATGATGGACCATGGGAGGCGGATTGTTGGCTTTCTGGATGACCGTCTTCAGGCGATCTTCCAGGGATTTTACGGTAACGGGCTTCAGGAGGTACGCATCGATATCCGATTCAGCCGCCTGGGCAACAATCTCTCTGTTGGCCTCCGCGGTTACCATGATCACCGGCATATCCCGCAGTCTTCCGTCTTCCCTGATATGGCCGAGCAGCTCCACCCCGGTCATTCTGCGGCATGTTCCAGTCGATGATGGCAAGGTCGACCTGGGTATCCGGCTTCTGGAGTATCTGCCAGGCTTCAAGTCCGTTATAGGCGTAATAGACTTGCCCGCCGATGTTCAGGACTCTCAGCATCCCCCTAATCGCTTTGCACATGTTCTCCATGTCATCGACGATAAGGACATTCATCTGTTGCATATCAATCATAATAGTTGGACCTTTTTGCGCATGGGATTTGCAACCATTTACTGTACGACACAGTCCAGGAAAACATTAGATTATAGCATTGGGTTATTTCTGGGTTTCCCCAAACTAAAAAGCTGTTTTATTTACGATAATAAAGCTTGCTTTCGGCCAACTCAAAATAAGCTTTTGTTCCTTTTTGCTTGCCCAAAAAAGGAACCGAAAAAGGGCACCCCAAGTGAAACAGCCCCTGCGGGGTCCGCTGCGGTGCTCGGGAAAATTTGGGCCGCGGCTAAACTCGCTCCGTTTCACTCCGCTCAGACAAACGCCGCTGTTTCCCCAAATTTCCCCTCCGCTCCTCACCTGTTTCAATGGGGATTCAAAGACAAAACAAAACATTGTGACTCCACCCTTTGGGTAAAGTCACTCGTTCTCTTAAATTTTGATCCATTATTCCTTTGCCACACAGGATTTGAACCTGTTTACACCAGCATCAGGCCTTGTTCTACAGGTACCCGCGAACATTCCGCGAACATTCTGTGTTTCGAATGTGTTGATGATTAGTGATTAAGTTAGATTACGGACTTCGCCGTAAGCGCCAGTTCGTTTGGTTGAACCGTAATGTATGTCAGCGAATTTCTCTGTTAAATTCTTCGAGAGATAGCTTACCTTCTAAGAAAGTATGCACCTAACATAGCTTTATATCCCGGTTTATTGGACATACGGTTTATAAATATAGAGAGCGTCACCATAGGTCCAGTTATTTATACGTGGAGATTTTGATTCAGGAACATCTACAGGATGATGCATCAACAATTTTTTCAAATCCTCTTCGTTTCCTGATAGGAAGTGATCAAGTGCAGATATGTACCATGAAAAATAAGGGCCATAAATGGAACTGAGTATTGGCAAATGCACCTGCATAAGAAACTAGATTTTTCCCGCTTTCCTGTAAGTAAATAAAGCTCAATTAAGTTTGTGATAGCACTAATATTGTTTGAGTCTTGTGATAATAAAATTTCATAGGCAAAGATGCATTCATCAAACCTTTTTAGACATAATAGACATAATGCTTTCATTGATAGAAAACTAATATCATGACTAGAAAGGCTAAGGCCAATATCGATGTATCTTAGGGCATTTGAAAAGTTCTTCTCTTTTATAAGCGCAGCTGATTTCTCTTGAATTTCTAGAATTTGAAGGCGTTTATCCTGCTTTTCGTTTACTTGAGCTAATTCATCGTATCTTTTCTTTGCGTTTAAAAGTTGATCATCAACATCTCTCATTTTCAAGTCAAACTCACTTCTTAATAAAATTAAATTATCTAACTCTCCTTTAAAATCTTTCTTGATTGAATTGATACTTCTTACTCCAGCATATCCAAGGATTGTTAATGAACCAAGTATTAGAGCTATAATAAGGTTAATTGTTTGCATGTTTGAAGCGTATGCTTCTTTTAACAAATTTTTTTCTATATTATAATTAAGCTGATCTCTTCTAACCGCATCAAGAGACTCTGTGTTTATTTTTAATCTATTTTCCAGAACCAATATTTTTTGTTCTTGAGGGTTCTCATCTGCTTCTGCTTTAATGGGTAAATAATTCAGGATAATAAAAGAAATTAAAATTGTAAAAATTATATTATTATTTGAGTTCCTTTTCATATTTATACCCTCTCTTTAGAAGCGGTCTAAGGATTTAATATCATATTATAATTAAATGATCTACTTTGAGGCTGAATAATTCATTATTCTTGCGTTTATAGATTTCATTGAAGCTATCTTCTCGTAGCGTAGCTGAACGCTACCCCATACTCCTCTCTGACCGCCGAGACCCCGGATAGCTTCCCAGGGCCTAGGTTCTGTTGTGCCGTAATGTAATGAAGGCACAATGGAGGCCCAGAGGGGTCAGTCTTTCGGCAGTCAGGAAAAGAGGACGAAGGGAGGGTCGGCGGACCTGTGGGGAGCCGGGGGAGTGAAGCGTAGAGATCATCACATTTTTATACTTGATCTATGTTGTTAACATATGTTACTAACCTATGTTACTAACTCTTGTTTAGTAGATATCCTAAAGACGAAAGGAACATAAGTCATGGATAAGAAAAAAAACTTCAAATCATGTGAGGGTGGAACAATTAAATTAAACTCGTTTGATGAGTTTAATCAAGTGTGTGAAGAATTTGAAGGGCAAGTGGTTTCTCCTGGTGGGGCTGCTGGAAGGCTAGATGTGAGCAGAGCCTATATCATCAACTTGAAGAAAAGAGAAACGTATAAGGGCCTATAGGTTTAGTTATGATGATCAAGATAGTAAATTAACACATGCCCTACGTGTTCTCCTAAATCGAACCCACGGGGCTTACATTTATATCCCCTGCCGAAGATGTTGAAAAGATAAAAGAAGAAATGAGAATAAAGAGGGAAGAAGAATATAGAATAGATGATGAAAGTTATGACAAAGAAAAAGGGCTTTATATGGCACGCGTGAAAAAAAATAAGAATTAATTAAAGGAAAAGCCAGGCATCGGACTTTGGCGAGACGCAATGCCTGGCCTTTTGGAGCATGAGGGCCTTTCGGCTTACTCAGCTGTATAAATGTATATTTCTATAGCTAAAGAGTCAAGTGGGGCTCTCTCAAAGAGAGGGAAAAGCCCCATATGGCAAAACAACCAAAACAACTTAATCTTTTTGAAAACGCATATCCAATAAGACCACTTTCTGAGATTGAACCTGATGACCCTGCCGCAAGCGAGCGGCGAACTATGGGAGGGGAGCAAGCGAGCGCAAGCGGCAGAGGCACCGAAGGTGCCAGGGGCTTGTCCTATGTTAATTCAAGAACACATACCTATGAAACAAATCATCCATCAAACCATAAGCATATACCTAGAAGAATAAATGTAAAAGGTAATAATCTCATAGTCATAGATTACTATCCTGAAGGCAGATTGATAATCTTCAAGGAAACCAAGGGAAGGAGAAAATCCGTCAAAGAGGTGATCCAGTATGACAACGGTATAGTGAAAGTTTTAGTGTTTAAAAAAGGAGATGATTCATGGCTGGTGCGATAAGAAAGAGGTTTTCAAGACAAAGTCGAAAAGGTTTAATGCTCATGATGGCAATGGTTAAGAGAAATAAAAAACCTATATTTGTAACGCTGACATATCCTGATGAAAAAATCCCAAGTCCAAAAGAAAGCAAGGCTCACATAAAGGAGTTCTTCAGGCGTTTAAAAAGAGAATACCCCTATCTCGGTTACATATGGCGTTTAGAAATAAAGAAAAGGAAGTCTGGAATTCATAAAGGTGAGATAGCTCCTCACTATCACTTCTTTCTGTGGGGAGTACCTTATGAAGATGCCCGTAAGTTGATCGCAACAATATGGTTCAATGTTGTCAGCTCTGGAGTTGATAAACATCTATTAGCAGGAACAAGGGTTGAAACCATTAAAAGTGAAAATGGGATAATGGGCTATGCTGGCAAGTATCTCGGGAAAGAAGACCTTGAAGATTATGATGCAGATCTGGGTAATGTATGGGGTAAAGGTGGTAAAATCCCTTTTTCTGCCAAAGTAACCTATCCTATGACTGAGAGGGCTTTTTATATACTTCAAAGGCAACTAGAAGAGCTACAGGGGTAAGAGATAGAAGGACCATGTATTTCTTTGTGAAAAATCCCTATCAGTGGCTCAATAACCACAGACTGATAATAGAAAGTACTGATATTCCTTTTAATCCTTAGATTTTAGAACAAAGAAAAATTTGAAAAAGGAAAAGATCGTCTATTAACGGACTTCAAGTGTAATTTTAAAAAAGGTTTAAATATAAGGGCTTCCACGATGCAATTGACCTCCACAAAAAACAGGTTTACCATAACAGCTATTGTGATAATTTGGAGACCTGTATGAAGGGGAGCATCCATCAACGTCATGGAGTAAAGAAAACCTGGTTCTATTCAAATTCTTTTATGAAGGCGAACGGTATGAGGTCTCATTCTATCGTGGATTAAGGATGAGAACTAAAGAGGACGCTGAAAAATGCCTCCATCAGATGCAAGGTGATGTCGAACGGGGTGTTTTTAATCCGAGAAAATATTATCATGGAGATTCAAATGTAGTTCAATTTTTGCGTGAATGGTTGGATGAATGTAAAGGAGATTGGTCTCCCGGCACTTATAAAAACTATTTGGGGTATGTTAATAACCACCTAGAGCCTTTCTTCATCAAGTATCAATACCAGCTTCATGAAGTGAAACTCAAAGTCATAAAGCAGCTCAAGAACGAGCTCGACAAAAAAGAGATTACTCCGAACACTCGTAAAAAAGTTATAGATAGTCTTTCATCAGCAATGGATTATGCTTGGAGATCTGAGCTAATAGATTCCCTCCCCTTCCCCTTAAGCGACGAGAATATAAAATTGTTGATCCAATACCAAAGGCTGTTACAGAAGAAATCCAGATTAAAATTATTAAAGCTATTGAAACAAAACATCAGCCGATCTTCTGGTTGCTTAAATATCATCCTGAGATAAGGCCAAGTTCAGCCATGATGCTCATGAAACAGGATTATGACCCAATAAAAAGGCTTTCATTGTTCAAAGAGGAATTTCAGGCGGTGAGGAAGTAGTATACACAAAAGATAAAAAGATTCACGAGGTCCCTCTTGTATCAGATTTTGTGGAGATCCTTGAAAGCATGGCAACCGATTATCCCTTTAGCCCCTTTGTTTTCAACTGCAAAGAATCAAATCATCCTCATAAGAGATACACTAAGGACATAGTACGCCGGCTTTGGAATGAGGCTTGTAAGGAAACGGGCGTTCAGATTAACCTATATTCAGGAACAAAGCATTCAACGGTTACAAAGATGATGAAGCAATATTCTCCTGAACAAGTTAAGATAGCGACAGGACATGCCAGCGTTCAATCAGTATATCGGTATGGGAAGGTTGAATTGGATGATAAAAGAGCTTTACTTGAAGGGAAAATAATCGAAATCAAAAAGAGAAAAATCTATTAAAGAACAGAAGGGACTTTTGAAAATGAAAAAAACTATATGGCTTTCATATGACCTTGGAGTGAAGGGAGATTATGCGGGGCTTTATGAATGGTTAGATAATCTCGATGCAAAGGAATGTGGTGGTAGTTTGGCAGTATTTCAATATTCTGCACTTAAAGATGATGAGGATGATATATCTATTAAATTAAGACAAGAATTGGAAGAAAATGTAAATTTTTCCAAATCAGATAGGATATATATTATTTGGAAATCTTCGGAGGCTCAATAAAGGTAGATTTATCATTGGAAAACGCAAGGCATCACCTTGGAAAGGTTATGGGGGCGCGGAATCAGAGGATGATATCTAATGCCAAAAAATATTTTTGCTGATTCAGGTTATTGGTTCGCCTTATTCAATGAAAGAGATGCTTTTCACTCTGAAGCTATGGTGATGAACAGATACAAGTTCATTCACTACTCGTCCCTTGGCCCACCCTTTATGAGACGATTCATACTCGATTAGTTCGTAGAAAGCATGATGTTGTTAGATTTAAACATTTCTTAGATTTACCCTCAACAATATTGATTGAAGATAAATGCTATCGTGAACCTCTTTTAGAATTTGTGCTTGAAAAACAAACTAAAACATACAGTTTGGTAGATCATGTGATTAGATCAATGCTTGAAGATGTGTCATTATCTATTGATGGCTTTATCTGTTTTAATACAATTGACTTATATGATGTTTGTGACAAAAGAGGCATTGAAATGTTATATCGATAATGTTTCAGACCCGATCTGCGAATGTTAAAAAATATGAAAAATAAAATATTGCCTTGAGCGTTTAACTCTTAAACTCCCGTTAGTAGGCGTTCCCATTCGATTTTTTTATTTTCACGTGCATATCCATATGACCTTTTCTGGCCGAAATGTTGTGTCTGTAGCATGTGGTTAATATGATGTAGTGCCTCTATGTGAGAACAAGAAATTGTTTCGAATAGTGCCATTTCAATAGGAAAAGCAATTTTACTTTTGGGAGATTTTTTAAATTTTAAGAACGCCGGTACAACTATCGCATCATGACCGGCAATAGCTAAAGCATCCCTCTTATACCGTTTATTAAAATTGCCATTATTATGCATCCATAAATTCCTTATACGTCTCGCATGGTCTAAATCCAGACATAATTTCGGACATCTCTTTTGCATTTCCGAATCGCCATAGTTTGAAGTAAGTACAATGTCGATCGCCCATTTTAGACGCTGTTTATAAGTATCCGGTAATCGAGGAATTAATCCTTTTTTAACTAAGCGATCAGTAGTGTTTCGTAGATATCCCTCAAAGATGCTTACTATACCTAACAAACATGTACGAATGTGGTATGGTATGAAAACAGAATGCATTGTTTGAATGAGTTCTAAAGGATTATAAAATCGAACCCATTGATGGAACATATTCATAACGAATGCTGGCTTGTGTGTTCCATCGCTTTGTTTAGCCAATCCTTTTGGGAGGTAGTCTATTATTCTCTCCTCTTTCGCTAATCCTTGAGCAGCAACAACATAATAAAAATATCCAACAGCACCTTGCATACCATCGTCTGCTATTTCAAAAGCCCTTTTTAGTATTTGATCACGTGGCATATATTATCCCTTTTAAACAATAAAAAAAATCAATTATCTATTTAGGCATCTTGCATATTTGAAAAAAAATAAACAAGTGAAAACAGGTTTGGAAAAACCCCGCGAACATTCCGCGAACATATTTGAGTTAAAATATGACAATTATATTAAGGAGTTAGGTATGGGCCGCACAGGATTTGAACCTGTGACTTCTGCCGTGTGAAGGCAGCGCTCTCCCGCTGAGCTAGCGGCCCGAACCGTGGTGAATCTATACAATCCACCCCTGAGGGTGTCAAGTGGAATTACCACAGGGGGTTATAAAACTCATTGGATCAGCTGGTAAAATCGTTCTTTGCTTTCAGGGACATGCAGCAGCGCGTATCCCTTGATCTGTTTTGTCACAACGGCATCGGGAATATTGGCCAGCAGAAAGGGCAGATGTCTTACCGAGGTTATGCAGTAGACCTTTTTATCCGTTTCCATGAGACGGCTGAGGGTGTCCAGGGTCATGGTTATGGGGGAACCGGTATGGTGCCGGACACCGAATTCCAGCTCTCCCAGAGTATCCACCAATATCACCTGTTTCTGAGCATAGAAGCTCGCACTCTGATAATATCTCTTATAGGAGCAGAGGATCGCCTGTGACGGCAGATCCTTCACCAGGTGTTTGGTTGACTCCATATCATCCCAATAATGAGAGAACCCATTGACGGTTATGATGAGTGCAGTTCCCAGGACGGCAAACCCCAGGGCCGTTCCGTATCTTCTGCCCAGGAGGATGCCGGTGAGTGCAGCAATTGTTATGATGGCGCCACCCCAGTGACCGATATCCATGAGGGGCAAGGCATTGGACGATGATAACTTCAGTATGCCGTTTGAAACCAGTACCGAGAAAAACAGTAATACCAGGCCGAGACAGATCCACAGGATCCCTGCTGCGTAAAGCGGTATCCTCAATCCTTCTTTTTTTTCTCTCAGGACATCTGCCACGAAAAGGGCCAGCGGGGGAAAACAGGGAAACACGTACGTACCCAGCTTTGACCGGGAAAAGGTGAAAAAGGTGAGGATGACCAGAAACCAGCAGGCCAGGTAGATGATCTCTTTCGAGATGCCCTTATCCCATATCTTTTTCAGCGATAAAGGAAACAGAAAAGTCCAGGGAAGGAATCCCATGATGATGATCATGAAGAAATAATGAAAAGGTTTGTTATGCTCATCGGATACCGCAAACCGTTGTATGTTCTGATTTATGAAGAAAAAAGAGAAAAAATCAGGATGCTTCATGCTCATATACAGAAACCAGGGAGCTGCAATGAGCAGGAAAAGCAGGATGCCCGAAATTGGTCTGGACTCCTTAATCAGGTTGAACTGCTTTGTCATGAGAATATATACGGCGATTGCTCCTGCAGGCAGGACAATCCCTATGGCCCTTTGGTCAATGTCGCCAGCGCCATGGATATCCAGAAGAGATAAAACCAGAGTGCCTTCTTTTCCTGCTGTCCCTGCCAGAAAAAAACCATGGCTGCAGTTATGAACAAGGTAAGGGCCATGTTCAGATCAACGATATTGGCCATGAGTAAATACTCAAGCGAGGTCAGGAGTATTATTGCGGAAATGAGTCCTGCTCTCCGTCCCCACAGTTTATAGGCCATATATCCTGTCAGGGCGGCACCTCCCAGGGTGCACAGGAGGGAAACAAGCCGGGCAGCCCATTCCGTTACACCGAATACCTTGAAGCTCGCCGCCACCATCCAGACATACATCATGGGTTTTTCAAAATAGAGCAGAAAATTGAGATGCGGCGTCAGCCAATCGTTGAGCACCACGACTTCACGTGCCATCTCCGCATATCTCGCTTCATCAGGATCCCACAAGGCCTTTCCGCCTATGTTGATGAACAGGGCGGCAACGGCGATGCATAAGATGATTTTCAATAATATATTCTGATTCTTGTCCATATGTATATCCAATTAAACTGGTAAAACGGGGGCGTATGGTTATTCCATGGGAATGGAAAAATAGAAAACCGAACCCTGTCCAATTTTTGATTTAATCCAGATATCTCCACCCATTACGCTTAATGCTTTTTTCACGATTGCCAGACCTATTCCCGTACCTTCTGCATGGTTTTCATAGGCACGGTAAAAGATATCGAAGATGTTTTCCGCATGCTCTTCAGCAATACCCATACCATTATCCTGTACATAAAAAATATGCATTTTTGACTGGGGTTGATATCCGATGTTTATCACAAGATCCTTTTTCGGGTCTGCATATTTGATCGCATTTGAAATGAGATTGGAAAAGACCTGCATTACCCTTATCCTGTCGGCCTTTACCACCGGCAATTCGCTGTCCAGAGATATTTTGCCTTTCTTGTCGTCAAGCTGAGCCGCCATCTCCATGCATATATCATCGACGATGTCCTTGACCGGAAACTCTTCCTTCCTGAGCTTGAGGTTTTCCACGGCAGACAGGGTCAGGAGGTTTGTGACGAATTGCTCCATGTGCTTTCCGCTCTCATGGATGGCGCTGATATACTGGTTTTCTTTTTCAGTGAGTTTTGCCGTGGCAGACTTCATGAATCGTTCACAGAACCCGTTAATGGCAATGATGGGATTTTTCAGGTCATGGGAAACAGTCGATACCAGGGTCCTCAGCTCCTCGTTCCGCTGCCTGATGAGGTTCAGGGCATCTTTGAGTTCATCGGTGGTTTTGGAGATCTCCTGGAACAACAGGATATTTTCCATGACCGTTCCCATGTGCACCCCAATCGTTATGAGCAGCCGTTCATCATCAGGTGATATGATGCGCTGGCCGAAGGAGCCGATGTTCATGACACCTATCAGACGGCTGCTCGACTGGAGTGGAATAGAGGCGAAAGACCTGAACCCATACTTCTTGAAAGCCAGTGATTGTATCCGGGAGTCCATCGACGCATTCTCGATAATGATGGGCATGCCGCTCTGGGCAACCCTGCCGGCGATCCCTTCGCCCAGCTTGAGCTCTTTTATGGATTGGGCGACCTCATCGGGAATGCCGTAGGAATAGGCGCACCTCAGAATATTCTTCCCTTTTTCGAGGAGATAGATCCAGCCGGTTTCGATATTCATGATCTGGAGTACCTGAGAAAGGGTATTGTGGAGGATCTCCTTGAGCTCGATCGATGAAGAGAGGGTCTTCGAAATCAAGTTCACGGCGGAAAGATCCTGATTCTGCCTGAGAAGCCGTTTCTGAAGAAGGACTTTCTCCGTCACATCCCTCAGCATGGCAATGGATGTGCCCGGCCTGTCTTCAATGAACTGAAAATTACCCTCAAGGATCTTCTGTTTATCTTTTGCCTGGATGGTTATCTGGGTAAAAAACTGTTTGGCAGATTTTCTTCTCAATGGCGAAAGGTCTTCTTTCCCTTTATCGTCCACCAAGTCGAATATGGGCTTGCCGAGCACTTGATCGGAATGTGCTTCTATGACATTGGAAAGGCAGGATTCACGAAGGTAATGAATCCTGGCTATTGATGAACGACGATGGCGTCCGGGGCATCCTCGATGAGTTTCCGGTATCTCCCTTCCCTTCCCAGGGTTCCACTTGACGAAATCAGCCACCAGCACAAAGGGAATCCATTTTATAGCCAAGGTGATATTATAATCCTGAAGCACGGACCCGTGGGGAACTCAATGTTTCACAACTACTGAAAAAGGTTTGTTCTTTTCAATCAGGCGCTTCAGATTTTTTTCAAGCCTTTCATCCACAAGGAACTTATGCACCAGTTCATAGAGAGATTTACCTACAAAGGGCAGCACGGAAGGTTCTATATTGGATTCCAGCAGCTTGTTTACGTAGATCACCGTTCCGCTTCTGTCGAATGCGCAAACGGCAAAAGGAGCAGACTCAAAAACACTCTTGATATTATTTACATTGATATCCATCGGCTTATGGTAATTCCATGGATTCACCCGGATGGAGGATACGGACCGTGCACGGGCATAATTCTGAAAACCGTACAGCATCCTTTTCCGATCCCACAATGTCTCCGTAATGGATGGGCACGGCCATGCGTGTTTTCATATCATGGGCAGCCTCGCTGCTTCCTGTGAATCCATCGTGTACGTGCCGCCCACCGGAAGAAAAGCAAGGTCGACATCAATCCCCGCCATTTCCGGGATTTTATCCGTATCACCGGTGTGATAGATCCTTTTTCCCTGAATATCCAGGATGTAACCTATCCACCCTTTTTCTTTCGGATGGAATGCCTTGTTCACGTTGTACGCAGGGACAGCCTGTATGGTTATGCCCTTTATTGTCACCGATGTGCCGGTACTTATGTTATCCGTGATCATGACGTGTGCATGGGGGCAATAACCCTGGTGCCGGAATCACGAAGAGATTCGATATCTTTTTCAGAATAATGATCGTAATGATCATGTGTTACACAAATTATATCGGCTTTCGGCAATGAATGTCCAACCTTCCAGGGGTCAATGTACAGGGTAATGGCCGATTCGATCATAACACCAGCATGGCCAAGCCAGGTAATCCGTACCGGCATATTTCCTCCCGAATGAAAGGGGTGTACATAAAATCTATTTCAGCTCAGTTTTATAATAATACAGGAGCCATTCTTCCCTTTCAATCACAATTTCCGAAAAATAACAAATTACTTTTCAGTTTATGGACTTGCAGGAATTCGTTCAAAATATCCCGGTTGTTAGAAATGCTCCCAGCTGGCAGGGGGATATTTTCATACCCGAGAGCGTCAGCTGCGTTACCGGCCTCGCACCGGATTATGTCTGCATCGTCTGCAATCTTCCATAAAAGGGCGCAGGCAATCTTTCCATCCACTGCCTGGTTTTTGATGGCATCAATTATTTCATCTAGATTCTCGATCTTCCTTCCTGTTATTTTATACTCTGATTTTCCTTTCCTTCCATATCCGAATAAACCCAGCTGACATCCGATCAGACCGCACCCCTGCTGCTGTTGCTTCCTTTCCCACCAGGAGTGGGTCGATCTTGAGAACATCCGCAATATAATGAGCAACTGCACAGGGCATCCTGTTCTTTTCATCATAAATCGCCATCATCTCTCTAATCTTCTGCTGCATTTTTTTCTCCTTATTCTTATTTAAAGCACCATCAGTGCATCAGCAACTTTCGGCTTGCCATTCATCACCATGACAGGATTGAGATCGATTTCCCGAATCATGGGAAAATGCAGGGAAATATCACTGATCGCCATCAAGAATATCCGCAATTTCCTCTCTCCTGACAGGGATCATGCCCCGGTAGTCCTTCAACAGTGCCTTTGATCTGAGACTGTTCCATCATTTCATAGGCATCTGACCGGGAAAGTGGTGCAAAACGCACGGAAAAATCATTTATGGCTTCTGCAAAGACACCTCCCATTCCAAATATGATACTTGGAGGAAAGCCGGGGTAAGCGGCTCATGCCGATGATAAATTCCCTGTCAGCCTTGACCATTTCCGCAATAAGAACAGGCGAAGTATCATCCCTTTCTCTTCACGCCTGATATGCTATCGCGAGTTCTTGTTCATTTGCAAGGTTCAGATAAACCAGACCGTGTTCGGTTTTGTGGCTTATCTCTGCAGAGCATCCCTTGAGCACCACCGGATAACCGATAATATCCGCCTTTTCTTTTGCGTCATCAATGCTGAATGCCGTCATCTCCTGGGTGATCGGGATACCGTATGCCTGGAGAAATTTCTTGCCTGAAACTCATCGATTTTGCTGTGCAAAGGAATTAAAAATGAACTGCAGCTTCGGGAGTTTTTCCGGATTCAATTTCCGGACACCTCCGTTTCTGTTAATGAATGTTTCATACGCATGCAAAGACGCCATTGCCCTGGCTGCCTTTTCCGGTGAATCGAAAACAGGAACCTGCTTCCGGTGAAATGACCGGACGCAGTTATCGAGCTTACTATCGAAAAAAGATGAAATCAGCAACGGTTTCCCGTATGTGCAGGGCATTTCAGCCAGGGGATCAATACTGGTCTTTGCAAAAGAAACCAGCTGCTCTTTCGTGATATCCATAAACGTGCTCACCGCAGGGTATAAAAGCTCCATGAATCCTGTGTCCATGATCCCATGGATGATGATCCCATCGACTTCATCAGATGCGAAAAGCAGCCTGGGGATCTCTTCTGTAAGCCCTTTCATATCCACATGGAAGGTGAGATCGACGGGATTTCGACCGCTGGCATGGGGAGGAAGGTGTGCACAGATCTTTTTCTGCAGGTCCGGAGAAAACTCAGGGATGTCCAGCCCGCACCTGTCAAGGGTGTTTGCCATGCCGGTCCCCGGACCGCCGGAGTTTGTCAGAACCGCTATCCTTTTTCCCTTTAATCGCGGTTGGGTCGCAAAAGACCAGCCGATTTTATAGACATCTTCTATGGAATCCACACCGATTATGCCGGCCTGATCGAACAGCGCTTCGTACAGATGCAGCGGACCTGCCATGGCTCCGGTATGACTGGCGCTGGATTTCGCCCCGGCCTTGGACCCTCCGACATATTGCGCAACAATAGGCTTGATCCTGCTTACCCTGCCGGCCACTTCCAGAAACCGCCCGACATCCCTTATCCCCTCGATATAGAGCCCGATGGCCCTGGTGGCTTCATCTCCGCCGAGATATTCAAGACAGTCCGTCAAGTCTATGTTCACCTCATTGCCGACGCTGATGGCCTTGCTTATGGCAATGCCGTTCCTGTGGAGATAGGAGACCACCTGTGCAATGTAGGTTCCGCTCTGGGAAGCAAGGCCAAGCTTACCGTTATAATCGAGTATCGGCCCCACGGTGAGATTCAGCGGAAGATGGGTATTGATAATCCCGAGACAGTTCGGTCCAAGAAAACGCATTCCGTACCTTTCAGCGGTCTCCAGAATGGTTGCTTCCAGCGCTTTGCCTTCCTCGCCGGTTTCCCGGAAACCTGCAGATACGATGATAACGGAACGAGTTCCGAGTTTACCGAGCTCTTCAAGCATGCCGGGAACAAGCCTGGTGGGTACGACAAGTACCGCCAGGTCCGGCGCATACGGCAGATCGGTTATGGAAGGATATGCCTTTCTGCCCAGGACGGTTGTATCCTTTGGATGAACGGGCAGGACCTCTCCCGGAAAACCGCTGGTAAGGAGATTCATGCATTGAATGGTGCCCATGGTGGTCAGATTGTTGCTTGCGCCCACAACAGCGATGGTTGACGGGTTCATCAGGGCGCTGACAGGGTTTTCTCCCATAGTTCCTCCATCTTCACAAGAAAACGAATAAATAATAGTAATCACTTTATAATAGCATAAATTTCCAAAATAAATCCAGCTAACCTTTGCTTTGCGTGTAATGATATTCAACCAGGATACGATATTGTGATCTCCTTATGTAACCCTTTATCCTGCCGATGATTTTAATGTTACCAGACTGTACCCGGGGGAAGACAGATGGATTATGTTGAAGAAATCGTTGATGATACACCAGCCCAGGCAGGAAAATGTGCAAGTCTTTCAATTTTCCTGGTCATCGGATTTTTTTCCCTCCTGGGCTTCTTCAGTGTCATCGATATCTATCCCCTGAATGACTGGCTCTACTTCCGCCTGACCCTTCAGAAAATCGGGATATCCGGCGCGATCCTCTTTATCATGATGGTCGCCACCATGCCTCTTGCCGCACCGCTCAGCCTGATTGTCATGGCAGGTTCTTCAGCCTACGGCGCACCGCTCGGTATGGCCTTGTCCTATATCGGTTGTCTTCTGAATGCAAACATAGCGTATTTTCTGGTAAAATCTCTGGGCATCGATGAAACCTGGGGGCAAAGCAAGAAATCGCATAAAGTGAAGACCGCGATTCAGAAGAACGGCTACCCCATTGTTCTGGCCCTTCAGTTTCTGACCTTCATCCCGTTTACCGCCATCAATACGGCAGCTGCAGCTTCGGGTGTCTGCTGGAGAGATTTCATGAAGGCGACGGTATTGGGGATCGTTCCGGGCATTGCCTTGTTTTCCATGATCGGGCATATGTTCATGACAAAGTTTATGTCACCGCGTTTTTACTTTGCCGTCATCAGCGTCATGGCACTGATGATAATCTTCGTCGCCGTCAGAAAGAAAAACGCCCAGCTCAGAAAAAAAGCAGCTGCGCAGGATTTCTGTAAATGCTTCAACTGAAAAACCGGGAGCAAGGTCAAGAATACCCTTGGGATTTTCCTTCAGCCGATCACCGAACACCCTCATCGAGAGATCCTCATCGACATGCAGCGGGATAACGCCCTGAGCAAGAAGGTATTTCCCTTTCCGCAGCAGGGCCAGTCCCAGGATTTTCGATCCCGACAGCATGAGCTCAACCGGTGACGGTCTGGCAAAGCATACCTCGGCGAACTCATGCCTGCCCCCCTGCAGCCGCACATTCAGCCCGCAGTCTTGAAACGCCTTCGCAAAGACGCCGGAAATGCGCTGCGAACATTCAGGTATCGGGGAAGGAAGCACACCGTCGGATCCCAGGCTCATGCTGAAGGTGATGTCATGGTTATGCAGAACTGCACCACCGCCGGTGGGACGTTTCAACAGGGGGAGTGAAAGTGATGGATCATGAAAAGAGAATGTCTTCTGATGAAATCCGATGGTGACGGCAGGCTCGGCCCAATCATACACCCGGAAAACACCTGCAGCAGATCCTGTCCTTACTGATTCAAAGAGATCGAGATCCTTTGCCATGGTGTCCTGTGGCCGACACCTTCCATCCTGCTGAAACTTCCATGAGATCATAGCTCTTCTATGATAAAGAGCTGGTCTCCATATCCTACTCTGTCCCCATCCTGTTTCAGTATGGCCGTTACGATGCCGTCCACATGTGATTCGATCTCATTCATGAGCTTCATGGCTTCTATCACGCACAGGACCTGGTTTTTATTCACCCTGTCTCCCACGTGGATATAGGGCGGCGTCTCCGGAGAAGGAGACCGGTAGAAGGTACCCACCAGAGGAGAGGTGACGGTGACGGTATGCTTATCCTTTACCGCCACCTTGGATCTGTCGTTATCATAGGTTCGTGAAGCAACTGTATCCGCCGGCTGGCTTCTTCGGATGATATGAATGCGTTCAGGGGTCCATTCCAGCTCGATGACATCCGTGCCCTTGATCAGCTCGATAAGGTCTTTCACGATCTTTATATTCATTCGTGCTTACACTCTCTCGATATATTCACCAGTTCTGGTATCGACCTTCACGATTTCGCCTGTATTCACAAAGAGCGGGACCTGAATGACGACCCCTGTCTCGAGCTTGGCAGGTTTTGATCCGCCTGAAACGGTATTTCCCTTAACGCCCGGGTCTGTCTCTATGATTTCCAGCTCCATGAACATGGGAACTTCCACACCGATGGGTTTCCCGTTATGGAGCAGAACCTTGGTTTCGACATTTTCTTTCAGGTAACCGAGGGCATCCCCTATATGATCTTCATTGAGCGTCATCTGATCGTATGTTTCCGTATCCATAAAGCAGTAGCCGTTATCATCCTTATAAAGAAAGGACATCTTCCTTTCCTCGAGGTCGGGAACATCGACCTTTTCTCCGGACCGGAATGTCTTGTCCAGAACGTTGCCGGTTATCAGGCTCTTGAACTTGGTCCGGACGAACGCCCCGCCTTTGCCCGGTTTTACATGCTGGAACTCGGTGATGACAAAAGGCTCGCCGTCTATCTCGATCTTTAAACCCTTCCGAAACTGTGCTGTGGAATATTGCATAAACCCTCACTTCTGGCTGATTAATCTGATGATTCCCTTATCAAGATTTGTAAGATGCTTGCAAGAATTATCTGTAATAAGGAGCATATCCTCAAGCCTGATGCCGAATTTACCCGGAATATACACCCCGGGCTCGATGGTTATGACCATCCCCTCTTCGAGGACATCGTCCGAAAGATACGATACCGTCGGCGCTTCATGCACCTCCATGCCCACGCCATGCCCAAGCCCGTGTCCGAAATACGGACCCAGGCCGGCGGCCTTCAGATGGTCACGGGCGATCTGGTCTATAGCAGATGTATTTATCCCGGGACTGAGCGCCTTGATGGCTTTTTGCTGCGCTTCCAGGACATGGCTGTAGGCCTCCTGGAATGCGGGCTCCATCGTGCCGGTGATAACGGTTATTGTCTGGTCCGAACAATACCCATTATACATACAGCCAAAATCGATGACCACCGCCTCCCGGGGCGCTATCACCCGATCCGAAGCAGTTCCGTGCGGCATGGCAGACCTTGGGCCGGCAGCAACGATAAGTTCGAAAGAAGAGGCGCTCGCCCCCCTGATCCTCATTTCCCATTCGAGGTCCAGGGCCACTTCTCTTTCCGTGCGTCCGATGAGGCCTTTCTGCAGGACCGTTTCCAGGGCCTGCTCGGAGATCCTTGCCGCCCGGCTCAGGAGGTTCACCTCGGATTCATCTTTGATCATCCTCAGATATCTGAGCTGCTTGCCTATCGGCGTTATTTCGACGCCTTTGAAGGTGTCCCGCATCTGCATGAAGCTGTCGAAATCGATGACGTTCGACTCAATCCCCAGAAGCTTGACGCCCTCTTCCTGAAGGACGGGATATATCCCCTCCCATCTCTTTACGATCTCGCGCACCTCAGCGCCGGATTCCTGTTGGGCCTGGAGGGTGTTGCGGGAATCGACAAAAAGGAACGATTTGCTTTCCGTGTACAGGAAAACGGCATCAGACCCGGTATAGCCGCTCAGATACGTCACGCTGGGACGTGAAGTGATGATGATCGCCTCCAGCCCTTTGAGATATTGCCGGGCCCTATTGAGCCTTTTTTCCATACATTTCCTTCAATGCCTCAAGGGCAAGCAGGTATCCGAATGAACCGAGGCCGGAAATGGTCCCTGACGCGATGTCCGAGAAATAATTAATCTGCCGGAAGTCTTCCCGTGAAGCGACATTGCTCAGGTGCACTTCGATGAAGGGCAGCGCAACACTGAGGAGCGCATCCCGGAGAGAAACCGAGGTATGGGTCAACCCGCCCGGATTGATGATGAATGCGGAAACGCCGCTTCCCGGTGCGGCATGGACGGCATCTATCAATGCACCTTCATGGTTTGACTGGAAAAAAGCCGCGTCCATCCCGAGCTGTGCCGCCCTTTCCTTAACGAGTTCCTGGATCCGTTCCAGGGTCACTGTCCCGTAAATGGATTTTTCCCTCTGCCCCAGCATATTCAGATTAGGTCCGCTCAAAACCATGATCTTCATCTCTTCGCCACCTTTTCCAGCCACCCCTGAAGGGTCTTCATGATATAGAGATTTTCCACCTGATGCGCTTCCTTGAGCGCGTCAGGGTCAAGGCCCGTCATTTTATCCACCTGAGCGTAGATATCCAGGGCCTGCTCATAATGTCCCTGCTGGGCATATACCTTGGCAAGCTGCACGGAAGGCTCTTTCAGCAGCGCTTCGGATTGGTCCTCCCGGGGTTCCATCAGATCGAGGGCATCATCGTCATCCTGATTGAATGCCAGATATTTCTGAAGACAATCCCGTGCCGTTTCCTCAAGTCCTTTGCTTTTATGGATAAGCGCGAGATAATAGAAGACCTTTGTCAGCTGTTCCGTCTTCTCTGCCACTCGCTCCAGAATAGTGAACGATTCCTGGGTGCGGCCGAGCTTGAACAGGGAAATACCGAGCATGAGTTTCTGTTCATGGGATTTGCACAGATTCCTTCCCTGCACGACGTCGAGGAATCTGCCTTCATCAAAGGCTTTTCTTATCTTAGCTGATGAATCGTTCATAGGCTTCTAATATTTGAGAACTAGATAGTTTTTTAACGGTAGCATCACCGATACCCGGTGTCAACACAAAGTGGATGCCTTCACCCGTGCCCTTCTTGTCCATCTCGATGCCACCCTTGATCTTCCCGGGCTTGGGAAAAACCGGCTTGCTCCGTTTAAAAACATACCGGTTCACAAGAGTCTGTATCCTCTTCATGTCTTTTGCCGGCAGAAGGCCCTCATCCATGGAAAGCCATGCGGCAAAAATCATCCCTGCCCCCACCGCCCGGCCGTGACTCATGGTATAATCACTAGCCCGCTCCAGTGCATGGCCCAGGGTATGGCCGAAATTCAATATCCTTCTCAAACCTTTTTCCCGCTCATCACCGGCAACGATCGAGGCCTTGTCCGCAGAACATTTGGAAACGATCTGCACGAGATCCGGGGTTTTCGTCTTTTCCAGGTATTCGAAAAGCTCCCTGTCCATGATGATGCCGTACTTGATGACCTCGGCAAAGGCGCTTTCCAGCTGTCCCCGGTCGAGGGTTCCGAGGAATTCGACGTCGCTCAGGACGAACAGGGGCTGATGAAAGGTGCCCACCAGGTTTTTCCCATGACCGACGTTGATCCCGGTCTTTCCGCCGATGCTGGAATCGACCTGGGACAGCAGGGTGGTGGGAACCTGCACCACGGGAATGCCCCGCATGAAAATACTGGAAGCAAAGGCTGCCAGATCTCCGGTGACCCCGCCGCCCATGGCCACACAGATCCATTGCCTGTTCATCTTTGCGGCAAACATCTCATCCAGAACCTGCTGCAGGAACGGGAACGATTTGGACGACTCTCCGGATGGAACAACTATGCTAGTATGCGTAATTCCGCGGAATGTCTTTTTCACAATGTTTCCATGGTACTTTTCCACATTCTCGTCGACAAGGATAAAGGCGCCCTCGGGTGCTGCATTCCTGCGGAGATATTTCATAAGGTCCTTGAAAATACCCTGCCCGATATAGACCGGATACGGCTGCGAAGGGACAAGGACCGGCACGGGGTTCACCATCTTCTGCATCCGGCTGATGATCTTCCGTGCCACTTGCTGGACGGACAAGCCCTCGGTGTCGATGATGAAATCCGCCTCTTCATAGGCAGGCTTTCTCTCCTCCAGGAGCTGTGATGCCCGCTCGTTCCACAGGGGCCTTCCGGGATCTTCCGGTATCCGGGTTATAAGGGTGCCAAAGGAAGCCCTCAGATACACGACATATCCGCTGGCTTTCATCACCTCCCTGTTCCTGCGGTTGACCGGAAGACCTCCCCCGGTGGAAATAACGGTTCCCCATGCCCCTTCGGAGATCTCCAGGAGCGACTCATTTTCCAGTGACCTGAATGAAGGCTCTCCGGCACAGGCAAATATCTCGGCAATGGATTTTCCGGTCTTTGCCGAGATGTACCTGTCCAGGTCGATGAAAGGCCTTTTCATGAGCGAAGCCAGGGCCTCGCCCACCGAGGTCTTTCCGGAACCCATGAATCCGGTCAGGTAGATCATAATCCCTCCCAGTAACTCCTGTGCTCTTCAAAGGCCTTTACCAGGGACCCGATATTCGGCTGCCCGAAGCTGCCCAATATGGCGGAGGACAACGTTATGACCGCCATGGCTTCACCCACCACCGAGGCGGCAGGGACTGCACAGACATCCGAGCGCTCGTAATCGGCCTGCACGGAAGAATTATCCCGCAGGTCTATCGTGGGCAGACCCTTTTTCAGGGTGGGAATAGGTTTCATGGTACACCTGAGCACCACGGACTGTCCGTTGGACACCCCGCCTTCCAGTCCCGCCGGCATTGTTCGATGACCTTTCCTTGGGTCTGGTGGGGAGGATGGGATCATGGATAGCCGAACCGGGGACCTTTGCACATTCCACCCCCATCCCTATCTGCACGGCCTTGATACCGGGTATGGACATGAGCGCCGAGGAGAACAAAGCATCGAGACGCTGGTCCCACTGGGTATAGGAGCCGATGCCTGCCGGCAGTCCTTCGAGATGGATCGTGAACTCCCCGCCGATGGTATCCCCGTTCTGTGCCGCGTTATCAATGACCTTCTCCATCTCTCTTGTGGCGTCATCGTCCGGAACGAAGACGCTCGACCGGTCCCGCTATCTCCGATCAAAAGGCCCTGCGTACTCCACGGGCCCTATACCGGTCACCCATGAATGCACCTCGATTCCCAGGGCACTGAGCAGCGATCTGAGAAACCCGCCCGCTGCCACCCTTCCGGCAGTTTCCCGCGCGCTCGATCGTTCCAGGACGTTCCGCAGGTCCTGATGTCTGAACCGGGCGGCGCCTGCCAGGTCGGCATGACCGGGCCGGGGCGTGTAGAGCTCCCTGCCGGGAATGATCTTCCAGGGGTCCATCTGCTCCTTCCAGTTGTCGAAGTCCCTGTTCCACACCGCCATGATCACGGGACTTCCCAGGGTGATCCCTCCCCTGACCCCGGAGAGTATATCCACCGTGTCTTTTTCGATGGCCATCCGTCCTCCCCTGCCGTATCCCTTCTGCCGGCGGGAAAGATCATGGTCGATCAGGGTCCTGTCAACGGCAAGACCTGCGGGAAGTCCGTCCAGGAATGCAAAGATACCCCTGCCGTGGGACTCGCCTGCTGTGTAAAAAATGAGCATGGAACCTCCAAAAACTATATCAATGGCTTATGATTATCATGGATGATAATGGCATTTGTCAATAAAGCTATATTCGAATGATCTCCTTGACTTTGGAAAGCCGATTTGTTTAAGGATTATTTACGGGATAGCAAAGGGAAGACGGTGTGAATCCGTCGCGGACCCGCCGCTGTAACCGGGGACGAAAGCCGCTGTAAGCCACTGTCCTGCAAGGATGGGAAGGCGCGGCGAGTAGGATGATCCGGAAGCCAGAAGACCTGCCCGTGATGCATGTGCTTGGGGCCCTCGTGGGTATGGGGTCAAAGGTCAAAACCGAGGATTAAAAACGGAATCCCTGGACATCTTGATGTCCGGGGATTTTTTATTTGGAGGAATGACGATGGCGAGAAATCTGTTGCTGATACGGCATGCATGCACCGGAGATGGTTACCGGGGCCGTTTCATAGGCTCACACCGATATCCCCCTCGGTGAAAAAGGCCTGCGCCAGGCTGCAGCGTTGACGTCCGTGTTCCGGAACCTGGACGGGGCTGTGTGCATGGCAAGCCCCATGCTGCGGGTCACGGAAACAGTGAAGATCGCTGCCGGACCCCTCAGTTTGCAGATCACAGGTCGATCCTGATCTGCGGGAGATCGATTTCGGGACATTCGAGGGACTGACCTTCGATGAAATCCATTCGCGCTATACGGACAAGATACACGGGTGGGCAGGCCTTGACCGCTCACTTTACTTTTCCCGGAGGTGAAGGGATCACGGATTTTCTTCAACGCATCGAGCGGGTGGGAAAGCGGATAGCCTCCCATGAGAGCGAGACCGTGATCGTGTTCGCGCACGGCGGGGTGATACGGGCCCTTATCTGTTTTTTCCTGGGCCTGGAACCGGCGCATTATATCCTGTTCGAGATCGACAACGCCTCCGTCACCACCGTCAGGCTGTTCGGGAACAACGGGGTGCTCGCCGGTCTGAACGATACCTGCCACGTGCGGGGGTGCTGAGATGGGCAGAGTCATCCTGGTGACCGGCGGAAGCCGCAGCGGAAAGAGCGCGTTATGCACAGCAGCTGGCCGAATCCCTGCCTGGTCCCAGGGCATATGTGGCCACCTGCCCGGTCATGGATGAAGAGATGCGCGTGCGGGTGGAAAAGCACCGGAAGGCACGGAGCAACCATGCGTGGGATACCATCGAGGAGTCCGTGGATCTTGCAAGGTCCTGCGGGAGGCACCGGCATCCGGTGGTCCTCATAGACTGCCTGACGCTGTGGATCAGCAACCTCATGTACCAGGCGGAGCAGGAAGGCCGACAATCACGGAAGAAGACAGTTTCCTCACTCTGCCTCGATCTTCTTTCCGAGTGCAGGAAATCGCCGGCAACGGTTATCATAGTCATCAATGAAGTGGGCATGGGTATTGTCCCGGACAATGCCTCGGCACGGCTCTTCCGGGACCTGTCGGGCCGCGCCGGGCAGGTGGTCGCCTCGGAGGCCGACGCGGTGTACGTCACCTTCTGCGGCATACCCATGCTCATCAAGAAAAAAGAGGAAAAGGAGATATCTTGAACCTGCTGGATGAAACGCTGAAAAACATACGTGCTCAGGATGCTGAAGCACGGGCAAAAGCCAGGGCGCGGCTCGAACAGCTGACCATGCCCCACTGGGCCCTGGGCCGTCTCATGGACCTTGCCGAGGATCTGGCCGGGATGACCCGTTCACTCCGGCCGCCGGTGGACCGGAAGGTCATCGTCATCATGGCGGGCGATCATGGCGTCACCGCCGAAGGGGTCAGCAAGCTATCCCCAGGAGGTCACCCTTCAGATGGTCCATAACTTCATCCGGGGCGGTGCCGGCATCAATGCCCTGGCACGGCAGGCAGGCGCGGCCGTGTCGTGGTCGTGGACATGGGGGTGGCCGGCGATCTTTCGGACCTTTCGGGATCGGATAGCTTCATCTCCCGGCGGATCGCGGCCGGGCACGAGGAACATGGCCCAGGGCCCGGCCATGACTCCGGAACAGGCCCGTGGAATCCATCGAGGCCGGGATCAGGACTGCCCTGGAGCTCGGACCCGGAACCGATGTCTTCGGAACGGGGGAGATGGGTATCGGCAACACCACGCCCTAGCAGCGCCATTGTCGCTGTTATGACCGGCACTCCGGCTGCTGAAGTGACCGGACGGGGAACCGGGATCGATGATGAACAGTACCGGAACAAGATTGCAGTCATCGAACGTGCGCTGGACGTAAACAGGCCCGATGAACACGATCCCCTGGACGTGCTTGCAAAGGTGGGTGGTTTTGAAATCGGCGGCATTGCCGGACTGATCCTGGGTGCTGCCGCACAGAAGAAACCCGTGGTCATCGACGGCTTCATTTCCACCGCCGGCGCCCTGATTGCCGGGGCACTATGCCCCGCTTCCGGCGACTACATGATCGCAGCCCATCGAGCGTGGAAAAGGGACACCGCATCGCCCTCGATCATCTCGGGAAAAAGCCCCTTCTCGACCTGGACCTCCGGCTCGGCGAAGGAACCGGGGCCGCTCTGGCCATGAATCTGGTGGAGGCAGCGGTGCGTATCCTGACGGAAGTCGCCACCTTTGAGGAAGCCTCCGTGTCAAAGGTCAGCCCGGTATGAGATCCTTTCTGGCGGCCCTCCAGTTCCTGACCGTTCTTCCCGTGCCCGGATTCCTCAGGCTGGATGAACGGGATCTGGAAAGGAGTCCCGCGCATTTTCCCGCTGGTGGGCCTGCTTCTCGGTGCAGCAGCCGCTCTGTTCGATTACGGATTGCAGCACATCCTGCCTCCCCTGGCGGGAAGCGCACTGGTCATCATAGCGCTGCTGATCATGAGCGGCGGCCTTCATCTCGACGGGCTGGCCGATACCGCCGACGGCTTTTTCAGCTCACGTCCCCGCGAGCGCATGCTGGAGATCATGAAAGACAGCCGCACCGGGCCGATGGGTGCAGCAGCCATCGTGTGCGACCTGGTCCTGAAAACCGCCCTGCTGGCATCCGTAACCGGCGCAATGCGGAGCAGCGTCATCCTGCTCATGCCGCTGGCAGGCCGTTGTTCCCTGCTCATCATGCTGTCCCTTCTTCCGTATGCCCGTGCGGAAGGAGGACTGTGCTCGGTATTTATACAGAAACGCTCACCTTTCCAACCACTATGGGCCCTGTTCCTCATGCTTTTCATCGGCTTTCTGGCTGCACACTGGGCCGGGCTGACCATGGGGCTTGCAGCATGCGCAGCTGCACTCTGCTGACCGGCTATACATACCGGAAGATCGGGGGCATGACCGGCGATACCCTGGGCGCCGCATGCGAGACTGCCGAGTTCGTCCCTCCCCTGGTGGCCGCCATCTGGATCTTCCGGGGAGGTCTCCCATGACCGGGCACGGCGGAAATATCCGGGATCTGGCGGCCAGGGCAGGAGTGTCCGAATCCCGGATCATCGACTTTTCCGCCAGCATCAATCCCCTCGGCCCCCCCGGATGGCTTAGGCCGCTCATCAGCTCCAGGATCAGCTCCATCGTTCATTACCCCGACCCGGACAGTCTCTCCCTGGTGAAGGCCATATCATCCGCCCATGGCATCCCCCCGGAACAGGTGCTAGTGGGGAACGGCTCCACCGAGATCCTCCACCTCATTCCCCGGGCCTTTCCCGCCCGGCGGGCGTGATCCCGGTCCCTTCCTATGCGGACTACCTGGCCGTGTCCCGGATGGCGGGACTGGACATCGACATGATCACCCTGAAGGAGGACCAAGGATTCGCCCTCGACCTGCCCATCTGGAAAAGAGACTGCAGGGAAATGAGCTGGTCTTCATGGGTAATCCCAATAATCCCAACGGGCCTGTGCGCTCGATTCCGGCCGAACTCAGGAGACTGGCCGCTGATCATCCGGAAACGATGTTCATCGTGGACGAGGCCTTTGCGGATTTCGTGGACGGCATGGACCGCCTGGTCAGGAACCGTCCGGATAATGTCCTCGTGCTGTGCTCGCTCACCAAGTTCTATGCCATACCGGGCATGCGGCTCGGTTTCGCCGCAGGCGCCCCCGACCTTGTATCCAGACTGAAGCAGCTCATGCCCCCCTGGTCCGTGAACACGTTCGCCCAGGCTGTCGGGGAAGCAGCGCTCAATGACGAGCCATATGCAGGCCGCACCAGGGAATTTATCCGGAAAGCAAGGGACCGCCTTGCAGCGCGCCCTGGGATCGATCCCCGGCCTGAACGTATATCCGGGCGCAGCCAATTTTCTGCTGGTCAAGGTGGAGCGCAGCGGGACGGATGCCGGAAAGATCGCTTGCCGGCTCCTGAGCGAAGGCATGGCCGTCAGGGTCTGCGACAATTTCGCCGGGCTCGACAACCGGTTCTTCCGCGTGGCCGTACGGACGCGAAATTGAAAATGCACGGCTGTGCGAAGCCCTGGGCAGGATCCTGAACCATGCGCCTGGAAAGCACGACCGTCCGGAAGCGTCCGGCCCTCATGTTCCAGGGCACCAGCTCCAATGCCGGCAAGAGCGTCCTGACGGCGGCCTTCTGCCGCATCCTGCTGCAGGACGGGTACCGGGTGGCCCCCTTCAAGTCCCAGAACATGTCGCTCAATTCGTTCGTCACCCGCGACGGCGGCGAGATGGGCCGGGCCCAGGTGGTCCAGGCCCAGGCCTGCCGGCTGGAGCCGGACGTGCGGATGAATCCCGTCCTGCTCAAACCCAACAGCGACACCGGCGCCAGGTGATCGTCCTGGGCAAGCCGGTGGGCAATATGGACGTGAACGAATATATCCGCTACAAGCCGCAGGCCTTCGAGGCCGCCAAGGAGGCCTACGATTCCCTGGCCGCGCGAATTCGACGTCATCGTCCTGGAAGGGGCCGGCAGCCCGGCCGAAGTCAACCTGAAACACCACGATATCGTCAACATGCGCATGGCCGAATACGCCGGCGCGCCGGTCCTGCTGGTGGGCGACATCGACCGGGGCGGCGTCTTTGCCTCCTTTGTCGGCACCATGGAAGTCCTGGCCGAATGGGAACGCGGGCTGGTGGCCGGGTTTATCGTCAACCGTTTCCGGGGCGAGGAAAGCTTGCTGGGACCGGCCATCGAGTACACGCAGCGCCATACCGGCCGGCCGGTCCTGGGGACCGTCCCTTATCTGAAAGACCTCGGCCTGCCGGAAGAGGATTCGGTCAGCTTCAAAGAGCGCGCCAATCGGACGAGTCGCGCCGATCGGAAGAAGGCGTGGAGATCGCCGTGATCGATCTGCCCCACATTTCCAATTTCACCGATTTTGACGCCCTGCGGATCGAACCGGATGTGCGCCTGCGGATCGTGCGCAGCGACGGAGACTTCAGGACCCGCACGCGGTGATCATCCCGGGCAGCAAGAACGTCATCGGCCGATCTGGAGTATCTGCAGCGAAGCGGCTTGGCCGGACGGATCATCGAACTGGCGCAGGCGGAGGACAACGGAGATCGTCGGGATCTGCGGCGGGTTTCAGATGCTGGGACACGAGATCGCTGACCCGCAGGGCATCGAGATCGTCCGGCAGGACCATGCAGGCCCTCGGCCTGCTGCCGTGACCACGGGATGCTCCGCCGGACAAGACCCTGCGGCTCGTTATCGGCCGTGCATGCCGGTTCCGGGCTCCGGGTGAACGGCTACGAGATCCATCACGGCCAGACGAGCCGGCGCGGCCTGTCTGCCGCTCGTCGTCCGGCGAGGACGGCGAGGTCATCGGCGTCACATCGCCGGAACCGGCCCGTCTGGGGCACCTATCTGCACGGCATCTTCGATGCCGACGAATTCCGCCGCTGGTTCATCGACCGGCTCAGGGCCCGCCGGGGCCTGCCGCCCGTGGGCAAAATCGTTGCGCCCTTCGACTTGGAGCCCGCCTTGGACCGCCTGGCGGAGGTGGTGCGGGACCATATGGATATAGAAGAAATTTACCGGATCATGGGATTATAGCCGATGGAGCTGAAGTATCAAATCCTCATCGCCCTGGCGCTCGATCTCGTCCTGGGAGACCCCCGCTGCCTGCCCCACCCCGTCGCTCATCGGCGGCCTGGCCATCAGGCTGGAAGCACCTGCGAGACAGAGATTCCGGCCGACGGTACAGCCGGCATCTTCACCGCTGCCGTGGTCATCCTTACCACTGCAGGCCTGGCGGCCTGCAGGCATTCTCTGCCTGGCCGGCGTTCATCCACCCCTTCCTGCGTGATGCCGTCGGCATCCTTTTGCTCTACACGACCTTCGCCGCGCGCGACCTGGCCCGGCACAGCATGGCCGTGTTCCGGGCCCTGGTTGCGGGCGATCTGCCCGAAGGCGACGGGAAGTGTCGTATCCCGGATGGTGGGCAGGGACACGGAGCAGCTCGATGAAGAAGGCATCACCCGCGCTGCCGTGGAAAGCGTGGCGGAAAACACCGTCGACGGCGTCATCGCCCCCCTGTTCTTCGCCTTCCTGGCCGGCCCGGTGGGCGCCCTTGTCGTACAAGGCCGTCAACACGCTGGACTCGATCTTCGGATACCAGAACGATCGGTATCGCCGATTCGGCTGGGCCTCGGCCAGGATCGACGACGCGGCCAACTACCTCCCGGCCCGGCTTAGCGGCCCCGCTTGCTGTAGCCGCCGTACTCCTTGATCAGGCTGCGCCGGGGGGCATTGCGGATCAGCAGGAGGGACGGCCGGAAACATGCCAGTCCCAACTCGGGGCTGGCCGAAGCGGCCATGGCCGGCGCCCTGGGCGTGCAGCTGGGCAGGCCACGTACTACGAAGGCCAGCCCGATGAGATGCCCACGATCGGCGACGCGACCTTCGCCTCTGCAGTCCGCGTCATATCCGCAAGGCCAATGCCCTGATGTTCGCGGCGTCGGGCCTGTTTCTTCGCGATGTGCCTGGCATTGCCATCGGCGCGATCCACTGCTGGCTTCGCATGAAGACCACCGGATGAGTTCCAAGCCGCGCATCCTCCTTTTCACCGGCGACGGCAAAGGCAAGACCACCGCCGCCCTGGGCATGGCCTTCCGAGCCGCGGGCATGGCAGAAGCGTTCATCCTGCATTTCGTGAAGGCCGACACTCGGTCGGCGAATTTGCCGCCGCTCCAGGCCGCGCCGACTCCGAGATATCACATGACCGGCCTCGGGTTCCTTCCGGCCGAAACGGCAGACCGCTCATGGCCACGCATCGCGACGCGGCCCAGGCGGGACTGCGACAAAGCGGCCGAGGCCATCGCCACCGGCCGATTCGCCGATCGTGTCCTGGACGAGATCTGCTTCGCCGTGTCGCGGCAGCCTCGTTGAAGACAGCAGGTGCTCGGCGCTCAAGATGCGCACGCCCGGAGACGTGCATCGTGCTGACAGGTCGCGAGGCAACGCCCGGCACTTGTGGATGCTGGCCGACACGGTGACCGAAATGCGCATGCGTCAAGCACGGCTTCGACCGGCGACAAGGCGCAGAAAGGGGGTCGAGCGATTGAACGCCCAATGACCGACCCAGGATCGTGATCGCCGGGAACCGGCAGCGGCGTCGGCAAGACCTCGTTGAGCTTCGCCCTGGCGCCTCGCTGGTGCGGAAGCATCCGCGTGCAGACATTCAAGGTGGGGCCCGATTTCCTGGATCCCACCTATCTGTCCCTTGCCTCCGGGCAGGCACCTGCTACAACCTGGACGGCTGGATGTCCGGCGCGAAGTATGTACGGGAGCTGTTCGCCCGCGCCACGGCGGACGCCGACATCGCGGTGATCGAAGGGCGTCATGGGCCTTTTCGACGGCGCACGCCCAGGCCGCTCGAAGCGGGAGCACGGCCGAGATCGCCGCGCTGGCTCGAACGCCCCGGTGCTCCTGGTCGTGCGACGTGCACGGCATGGCCCGCAGCCTGGCTGCACGGTACAGGGCTATGCGCGGATTCGAGAAGGGGTTCGGCATAGCAGGCGTCATTGCCAATCACTGCGGATCTGAAAGACATGGCTCCGTGCTGGAAAGCTCATTACAGGCCGCCGGCTGCCCTTCCCTGCTGGGAGCTGTCCCCCGGGGAGCGGTTCCCGGACTGGAGAGCCGGCATCTGGGCCTGGTCACCGCCGAGCCTTCGAGTATCACGCCGGAAATCTTGGCAACCCTGGCAGACGTCTGCGACCGCTTCCTCAAACCTGGAAAGGATCCAGCGAGATTGCCCGGCAGGGAGCCCCTCTCCGGATTCCGGCTCCTGCGGACGTGATGGCCCGGCCTTCTTTCGTCCGCCTGGGCGTCGCCCGGGACCGGGCCTTCCATTTCTATTACCAGGATCTCCTCGACGAGCTGGTCGGCCGCGGGTGCACCCTGGAATTTTTCTCACCGGTCCGGGACGGACATCTCCCCGGCCATCTCCACGGACTGTATCTCGGCGGAGGATATCCGGAGCATGTGCGCCGGCGCTTGCGGCAAATGAGTCCATGCTCTCCGACGTCCGGGGCTTTGCCGGGTCCGGCCGGCCTGTCTACGCGGAATGCGGCGGCCTGATGTACCTGTCGCAGGGGATAGACACCCTGGACGGCAGGACCTACGGCATGGCCGGCATCCTTCCGCTCGCAACAGAATGCTGGAACGGCTCAGGCAGGCCCTTGGCTATGTCGAGACGCATCTCGACCGAGGATTCCCTCGGGGAACACGGGGAACGGTCCTGAAAGGCCATGAGTTTCATTACTCCGAGCTCACCGCGGATCCCGCAGGAAAGGAAGGATGGGAACCGGTCTATTCACTGAAAAAACCCCGGTCCGACGCTACCCGCCGGGAGAGGATTCCAGCACGGCCATATCCTGGCGAGCTACATCCATCAGCACCTTGCCTGCAGGCCGCAGGCGCTGGACCGGTTTGTTTCTCTTTGTAAAGCCTTGGACGAAACCGGCCCCCTCTTGTCATTCCGCTCCCGCAAGGGGTGAGGAAGATAAGGAAGATCAGCAGAAAACTGCTGAACGTTTATTATTAAAGGGAAAATAACATGAAGAAATCATTGAATGCTCCCCTCATCCGCTCGCTGCTGTCATCCCCCAGAAGCGGGAACGATATCGAGGCCATGTCATTTGGCATTATTGACAAAGAGGCCCCTCCCCACACTTTTTAAAGCAGGAATGGGAGATCGTGTGCCGCATGATCCATACCACAGGAGATTTCGGGATCATGCAGGATGTCCGGTTTACCTCCGATGCCGTTGCATCCGGCATTCAGGCACTTGCCGGTGCCCGGCAGATCTATGTTGATGCGAACATGATCCGGGCCGGATTGTCGCTTCCCCGGTTGAGGCAAGCGAGCGTTCACTATACACCCGGCAGCATCCTGTGCCATATCGCCGATCCGGATGTGGCAAAAGATGCGGAAGGGGAAGGCCTGCCCCGATCCCTTTTTGCCGTGCGCAAGGCGAAGCATGCACTTCAGAACGGCATCGCGGTGTTCGGCAATTCGCCCGTGGCCCTGCTCGAGCTCAACCGGATGATCCTGGAGGAAGGCATCCGTCCCGCCCTGGTGGTGGCAATGCCTGTTGGGTTCGTGCATGTGGAGGAAAGCAAGACCGAACTCCTGCAGCTGGACATTCCCGCCATTGTCCTGGACGGACGGCGTGGCGGAAGCACGCTGGCGGTGAGCGTGATCCATGCCCTGTGCTCACTGGCTGCACGGCACAGGGAACGATCCCGGAGAAGACGGCATCCGGGAGGCAATCATCATCATCGGCCATGGGAGCCGCAGGCCCGGCGCCGGCGAGGACATGGAAAAAATTGCCGCACGGATGAAGGAGAAGGTGGGAGGCGGCATCATCGAGACCTGCAGCATGTCCATGTCCGTCCCGTATTTCCCCGAAGCCTTTGACCGCTGCGTGGCGCAGGGTGCGAACCGGATCATCGTCCTCCCCTACTTTCTCCATGCCGGAGTACACATCCAAGAAGACATCCCGGCCATGCTCAGGGAAAAGGCAGCGGGAAATCCTGAAGTCAAGCTTATCCTGGGGAAGAATCTCGGGTATGACGAGTCCCTGGCGGACCTTGTCATCCGCCGGGTGGAGGAGTCACGTAGCCTAGAAAATATCCGCCATTTCGAACACTCGGATCATATTCACTCAAAAAGAGGATGATCATGGGAACAGGTAAAGGGGATTGGTTTATGAACAATCTTTACATATTGACCGCATTGACGGCCATCCTGATGCCGGTTCTTCCCGGTGACGCTTTTGCGATGCATATCACCGAGGGCATCCTTCCGGCCAAGTGGGCTGTCCTCTGGTTCATTGCAGCGGGTCCTTTTGTGGCATGGGGACTTCGCAATATGCGTGTCCAAAGTGCATCAATCCCTCATTTCAAACCCCTGATAGGGCTTGTGGGAGCTGCGGTTTTCATCATCTCCTGCATGCCCATCCCGGTCCCCTGTTGTCGGTTCATGCTCTCATCCCTGCGGCACCGGCCTGGCAGCCGTCATCATCGGCCCAAGTTTAAGCGTTCTTGTTGCCAGCGTTTCCCTGGTGCTCCAGGCCCTTTTCCTGGCCCACGGCGGGCTGACAACCCTCGGGGCCAACATCGTCTCCATGGGTGTTGTCGGCGCCTTCACCGGTTACGGCATATTCATACTATCCCGCCGCATCGGAGCGCCCTTGCCGGTGGCGTTCTTCCTGGCAGGCCTGCTCTCGGACTGGGCCACCTATGCCATGACCTCGTTCGAGCTCGCTACAGCCCTTTCGGGCAGCACGTCCTTCACCACAATGTTTACGGCGATCCTCCTGGCCTTTGTCCCGACCCAGGTGCCCCTGGGTATCGTGGAAGGCATCATGTGCGCAGGAGTATACCGTTTCATCAGTGCGCGCAGGCCCGAGCTTTTGAGCTTTTTGACAAGGGAGAAGGTGCCTGCATGAAGATCATTGCCTTGCTTTTCATGATTGTATCCTTCATCTCAGCAGGCCCTTGTTCTGCCGCAGACAGATGGACCGGCGTGGACGAGACCGTGGTGGAAAAGTATGCCATGGAGGCAGGCCGGCCGCCGTGTGATCCCTTTATCAACACCGACCAGGGCGACCTTCTCCTTTTTGTCTTCCTCACGGCCGGAGCCATTGGCGGATTTGCCGGAGGATACTATTTCCGCGAGCTCTTCCCGCCCCGCAGAAAGAGGGAACTCGAAGATGTTTGATCTGTTTCTGGATATTTTTTCCTATCGCGAAAACATTCTGACCCGGCTCGATCCCCGCGTAAAGATCATAACGGCGCTTACAGCGATCATCTGCATCATCCTTTCAACTCATGTTCATCTGCCGCTCATCACCTTAGTTCTGTGTCTCTCATGCCTGCTGGTCCTTAAAATGCCCCTGATGCTTCTCTTCAGCCGTCTTGCTCTGCCCATGGGCTTCGTTCTGGTACTCATCGCGCTGCAGGCATATTCCCAGGGCAAACTGACTACCGGCGGGATACCTGTCCTTCATGCAGGATTTCTCATGGGCTCCAAGGTGCTGGGCAGCCTGTCCATCATGATCCTGCTCGGCATGGTGACCCCGGCCCACAGGATCTTCAGCGCCTTGCGCGCCCTCGGCATCCCCAGGGGATGGGTGGAGCTCGCCATGCTCATGTACCGCAGCATCTTCATCCTCCTGGAGCATGCCTCGGAAGCCTCCTGCGCCCAGCGCGTGCGCCTCGGCCATCACGGGGTAAAACGGACGCTCTCGTCCCTGGGCACGCTGGCGGGATCGGTCATCCTCCGTTCTCTGGATCAGTCCAGGCAGACCCATGAAGCCATGCTGCTGCGGGGTTACAACGGTTCGATCCCCGGTGAACCCCTCCCCCGGATGACCGGCAGGGAAATCCTGTTTTCCCTGCTCCCCTGCCTGGTGATCATCTGCCTGTTCCTGATTCAGGAGTGGAGGTGAGTATGCAGGACAGCTTCTGCATCGAAGCCCTTGATATATCCTATACCTATCCCGAAGGAACCCAGGCCCTGTATGCCCTTGATCTCCGGGTGAACACCGGCGAATTCATTGCAATGCTTGCCTCCAACGGATCGGGGAAAACCACGCTCATCAAGGTCCTGATGGGGCTGCTGAAGCCCCGGACCGGCACCATCACCATTGAGGGCAAAGACCAGCGCTCACTGACCGCAAAAGAGCTTTACCAGAAGGTGGGGCTGGTCTTTCAGAACCCGGATGATCAGCTGTTTGCCGCCACTGTTGCCGAAGATGTGGCCTTCGGCCCCCGCAATCTCGGGCTTTCCGAACATGAAATCCGGGACCGGGTGGAACAGTCCCTCGATGCCGTGGGTATCTCGGCTCTGCGGTCCCGGGCCATACACCACCTGAGCTTCGGGGAAAAGAAACGGGTCTGTCTGGCAGGTGTCCTGGCCATGCAGCCCCGCATCCTCATCCTGGACGAACCCACCCAGGGCCTGGACCCTGCGGGAGAGATGGTGATGCTCCAGCTCCTGCACCAGTTGAACAAGCAGGGGGCCACCATCATCATGGCCACCCATTCGGTGGACATGCTCCCGCTCTTCGTGGACCGCATCGCCGTGCTCAAGCAGGGGCGCCTCCTGAGCGAGGGAACGGTACAGGAAATCTTCTGCAATCACGAGATGATCACCCGGGCCAGCCTCAGGCTTCCCTACATTTCCGGGCTTCTCTACGACATGAAGCGCTACGACGGCGTCCCCATCGACGGCCTTCCCCTGACCGTGGGAGAGGCCAGGAAGCGTCTCCTGGAGCTGATCCCCGAAGAGCTCATCCTGGCGAAAGAGAGGGCGTCATGACGCTCCGGCACGGCTATACCACCGGCACCTGCGCATCCGCTGCAGCCAAGGCGGCCGTGATGCTGCTCCTGGGTGAACCCGTGCCCGGTACGGTGGATGTTACCCTGCCGGATGGGGCATGCACGCGCATACCGGTCGCTTCAGCCCGGAGCAACGGACCTTCGGCCGAAGCATCCGTTCTGAAGGATGCCGGAGACGATCCCGATATCACCAACGGGGTCCCTGTCAGAGCAGAAGTCTGCTGGAACGGCGTTGATCGCATCGTCCTGAAGGCGGGCGAAGGCATCGGCACGGTCACCAGGCCGGGATTGCAGGTGAAGCCCGGTGAACCTGCCATCAACCCGGTACCGGCAGCCATGATCCGGTCTGCCGTACAGGAGCTGACCGGCAGGGGGGTAGACATCACCATCAGCATCCCGGGCGGCAGCGAGCTGGCTGCCCGTACCTTCAACCCCCGGCTCGGCATCGTCGGCGGACTGTCTATCCTGGGGACCACCGGCCGTGTCCGCCCGTTTTCCTGCTCGGCCATCCGGCAGACCATCCTCTGCTGCATGGATATCGCACATGCCGGCGGGGTCGACCGGCCGGTCCTGGTGCCCGGGCATATCGGGGAAAAGGCCGCCCGCGGGCATTTTTCCCTGAAGCCGGAACAGGTCATCGAGGTGAGCAACGAATGGGGCTTTGCCCTGGACCGTATTCCGGATTACCGGCCCTCGGCGGTCCTGGTCCTCGGCCATCCGGGCAAGCTGGCCAAGCTCGCCCGGGGGTGCTTCGACACCCACTCATCCCGATCGGCGAGCGCCCTTCCCTCTGTTGTGAACCTGGCAAAGGACCTCTTCGGGCAGAGCCTGCCTGAAGTCCCCACGGTGGAAGGACTTTTCTCGCTCCTGAATAACCGGGAAAAAGAACCCCTCGGCAATGCCCTGGCCAGGGCTATCCGGGCATCGATCCTTTCGCGGCTGAACACATCGATTCCCGCATCCGTGGTGCTGGTGGACATGAAGGGCAACCGGCTGGGGTCTGCAGGAGACCTTGCCCCCTGGGAGAAGCCATGACAGAAAAACATAATCCCATTGTCATCATCGGCTGCGGGCCCGGCGGGCCGGATTACATAACCCCACTGGCCAGACAGGCGGCCGGCCAGGCCCAGGTGCTGGTGGGTGCCGTGCGTCTGCTGGACCTGTTCCCGGAAAGCCCGGCCGAGCGTATCCCGGTCACCGCCGATATCCATGGTGTCCTGGACCGGATAGCCGAACTGAGAAGAACCAGGCGCGTGGCAGTCCTCACCACCGGAGATCCGGGGCTCATGAGCCTTGCAGCTCCGGTCATCCGTCGTTTCGGTCTGGAGCATTGCCGGGTCATACCGGGCATCAGCTCCCTGCAGGTAGCCTGCGCCAGGCTGGGCCTGGACTGGCAGGACCTTGCCATTCTCGATGCACACGGGGATGAACCCGATGTTTCTCCCGAAGAACTGGAAGGTATTGAAAAAATAGCAGTTCTCACCGGGCGGGTCACCTCCTGGATCGATCGATTGATGCAGGCCATGGGGTATGAGTATCGTATTTACCTGTGCGAGAACCTGACGCTTCCGGAAGAGAAGATCACGGAAATACATGACGGCCTTTTACCGGAAAGAATATCTCCCCTGAGTATCCTGATCTTGATAAAGGAAAACAACCCATGAATACCGGAACACTTTTTTCTCTGGGCATCGGTCCCGGCGATCCCGAGCTGCTCACGGTCAAAGCTGCAAAGATTCTTTCCCGATGCCGGCATGTGTTTGTACCAAAGGCTCGGACCGCACAGGAAAGTACAGCCCTTTCCATAGCAGGCGGGTCCATGGGCAGCGAGGTCGAGATCCACGATCTTGTTTTTCCCATGACCTCCCGCAGGGAAGAGCTTTCGAACAGATGGCGGGAAAACGCCTCGGCTGTTGCAGAAGTGCTTGCCCGGGGAGAGGACGCCTGCTTCATCACCCTGGGCGATCCCTGCCTGTACTCCACAGGCATCTATCTCATGCGGGAATTGCGGAAACTGATACCCGGGGTCAAGATCGTGATCGTGCCGGGGGTCACATCCTTCAGCGCAGCCTCGGCCCTGACAGGATTCCCTGTCGGGGAAGGAAAGCGGCCGGTGACGATCATCCCTGTGGACGACAATCTCGAACAGATCAGGACGTCCCTGCAGCAACCGGGGACTGTGGTGCTCATGAAGATCGGGGCACGGCTGAACGCCGTCCTCGATCTCCTGGAGGACTGCGGGAGGATGGAGCACAGTGTCTTCATCTCCCGGGCAGGCATGGAAAACGAGCGGGTGGAAACGGATCTGCGTGTCCTGAAAGATGAAGCACCGGAAACCGGGTATCTTTCCATTATCCTTGTCCGCGCACTTGAGGAGGAAATCCCATGAAGGTCTTTTTCGTAGGGGCAGGCCCGGGGGATCCGGAACTCCTCACCGTAAAGGCTGCCGGGATCCTGCAGGACTGCAGGATAATCATTTATGCCGGATCCCTGGTGAGTACGGAGGTCATGGCCCTGGTGCCTTCGGATGCGGAAAAGCATGACTCCGCCGGGATGGCCCTCGATGAGATCCTGCAGGTATGCAGCGAGGCCAGGGACAGGGACATCGACGTAATCCGCCTGCATTCGGGCGATCCTTCCCTGTACGGGGCCATCCGGGAGCAGATGAACGGGCTCGATGCACTGGGGATCGAGTACGAGGTAGTACCCGGCATCAGCGCCTTCCAGGCCGCAGCAGCCTGCCTTAAGATCGAACTCACCGCGCCCGAGATAGCCCAGACGGTCATCCTGACCAGGACTGCAGGACGCACGCCCCTGCCGGAAGAACAGGAACTCGATAAGCTTGCCCGGTCGCACGCCACGCTCTGCATTTACCTGTCCGGGCATGCCATCGGTGATACTGCCCGGACCCTCATCCCTTCCTATGGAAAAGACTGCCCTGTTTCAGTTGTCTACCATGCCTCCTGGCCGGATGAGAAAATTATCAGCGGCACTCTGGAAAACATTGCTGAACATGTTGCAGCATCGGGCATGGGAAGGACCGCCGTGATCATCGTGGGCAGGGCCCTGGAGCGGGCAATACCCGCCTCGAAGCTCTATGACCCTTCATTCTCCCATGGGTTCCGGAAAGGATCAGACGAATGAAGGCCGCCCTCATCACCCTTTCCGCAGAAGGTTATCGGGTTGCAGCCGCTATTGCCCGCAGGATGGAAGCAGACATCTTTCTCCATGAAAAAATCAGGGGGTCATCATACAGAAAATTTAACAGCATCGAACCGCTGACAAAGGACCTCTTCCAGACCTACCGCAAGCTCGTATACATCTGCCCCTGCGGCATCGCGGTCAGGGCGCTGGCGCCGCTGGTGACGGACAAGCACACCGATCCTGCCGTGGTGGTGGTGGATGTCCTGGGAAGGCATGCCGTCAGCCTCCTGTCCGGTCATGAAGGGGGGGCAAACGGCCTTGCCGTGGACATTGCCAATATCCTGGGGGCGGAACCCGTGATCACCACCACCACCGAGGCGCTGAAAACGGTCATCGTCGGCATCGGCTGCCGCAAAGGGGTTTCTGCACAGGCGATCATGGAAGCCGTCCATGCCGGGTTGCTTGAGGCCCGGGTCGATCCTGCCGAGGTGCGTTTTCTGGCCAGCGCCGACATCAAGGCCGGAGAAAAGGGGCTGCTTGAAGCTGCCCGTGGGCTGGGCATCCCGTTGCGATTCATCCCGGGCCGGGAGATCCGGGAAGCGCTCAGGAGCTTCCAGCATTCCCCCGGAGCACTGAAAAGAGTAAACCTGCCGGCCGTGGCCGAACCTGCATCCCTGCTGGCGGGAAGGAGGACACGATTAATACTGCCAAGGATCATACACAAAGGAGTGACCATAGCCCTGGCACGGGAAAGCTCTCTGTAGTCGGGATCGGACCGGGAGATCCCCTGGACCGCACCCGCCGTGCAGAGCAGGCCATCGCATCCAGCCGGGTGATTGCCGGTTACACGCCGTACCTGGATCTGATCAGCGATCTCACCGAAGGGAAGGAGCTTATCTCATCGGGCATGACACAGGAGATTGAACGTTGCGGCATGGCCCTTGAACGAGCGGCGGCCGGGGACATGGTTGCCCTCATTTCCTCGGGAGATTCAGGTGTTTACGGAATGGCCGGTCTGGCTCTGGAAATGGCGGCGGCCCGCGGCATGAAGCTGTCCATCGAGATCGTTCCCGGAATCACCTCGGCAAACGCCGCCGCTGCACGATTCGGCGCACCGCTCATGCTGGATTATGCCGTCATCAGCCTGAGCGATCTGCTTGTCCCCTGGGAGACAATCGTGAAGCGGATCGAGGCGGTTGCCGAGGCCGATCTCGTGATTGCCCTCTACAATCCCCGCAGCAGAAAACGGACCGGGCATATGGAAGAGGCAGCGCAAATACTGCGCAGATGCCGGCCCGGATCGACCCCCGTCGGCATCGCCACCGGCGTGGGCCGGGAGGGTGAACGCATTGTCCTCACCGATCTGGATCATTTTCTGGAAGAAGAGATGAACATGCGGAGCGTGGTCATCATCGGCAACAGGTCTTCCAGGATCTTTGACGGGTGGTTCGTCACCCCGCGGGGCTACCGGCTGTGATCCTGCTGCTGGGCGGAACCAGCGAGACACAGCCCCTGGCCCTCGGTCTGGCGGAATTTGGATACCGGGTGCTCGTCTCCACCGCCACCGGGATTCCCTTCGATACCGGTGATCACCCCAACATCCTGAAACGCTGCGGCAGGCTCGATGAACAAGGCTTGTCCTCTCTCATTGAAGAGTCCGGGGTCAGGCTCATCGTTGACGCCGTTCACCCCTATGCTTCCCAGGCCAGATCCGCTGCCAGGGCTGCCGCCGACCGGTCCGGTATCCCCTGCTTTACCTATCTCAGGCCCGGGACGGCAGATACGGAAAGCGTACTCCATTATGCAGCGGATCATGAGGATGCGGCACGCACCGCCTGTACCTTTCACAATCCGATCCTCCTCACCATCGGGGTGAAAAACCTTGCTCCCTATGTCAGAGAAGCGAGGTCAGGAAGCATTCCCCTTATCGTGCGTGTACTTCCCCTTCCCGAATCCGTGGAGGCCTGCCGGTGTGCGGGTATCCCTGCCGGGCGGATAATCGCTTCCAGGGGACCCTTCACGGTGGAAGAGAACCGGGCTGTCATCAGGCGGTTTTCCATCGGCATGCTCGTAACAAAAGACAGCGGCAAAGAAGGCGGCGTGCCGCAGAAGCTCGAAGCGGCCCGGCTGGAGAATTGCCCGGTGGTCATGGTTAAAAGACCGAAGGCACTGCGGAAGGATGCCTTTGAGAGCATCACGGACCTCATCGCTTATGTCCGCCATACTTTAATTTCTTGACAAACAGAGCCTAACTTGGATTAATAATTGCGAATATCGATTTCAGCACATCGGAACACGGTGCAAATCCGTGGCGGACCCACCGCTGTAATCGGCGAGGCGATTCACGACGGCTGACGGCCGGTCACTGCTGTTTTTCTTGACAGCGGGAAGGCAGTGAAATCGCCCATGACCCGAGAGCCAGAAGACCTGCTGGAACCGAAAGAAACCGGAATCTGATGGAAAAGGGTTCTGACGGATGCTTTTCGTCCGTCAGAACCCTTTTTTTTATAAAGCAGGAAAGGAGAAAACCATGAAGAAAACTGAGGCAGGAAAACCCGTAATTGCATTCCGAAAAAGCTGTAAAACAGTGGGGACCGGACTCTCTCATTACATCCTGATTGAAAAGAAAAAGAAGCAATGACCGTCCGGAAGAATCAATCACCCTCGAATTCCAAGGCCCCCTCGCGGGGCCTCTACATCAACACGGGGAACGGCCCGCTTTTCAACCCATCGACATCGGCCATCCTGAATATATTGCGGTGATCGATCCGGACACAGCGTTCTGGTCCCTGGTAAAGAAGAAAAGCTTGCCGGGGTCTTGTCAGGAGGCGAGCTGCTCAAGACCTACAGGCAGAAGGCCAAGGCCTTTGCCGAGGAGATGAATGCACTGCGGTTCGGGCTCTCCCCCTCAGCAGTCTATTTCAACCCGACCGAACGGTGCAACATGAACTGCATCTATTGCTATATCCCGGAAGACATGCGCCGCAAGGGTGAACATATGCCGGAAGATAGGCTGCTGAAGGCACTCGAAATCACTCAAACGACTATTTTCCATGAATCACTCCCGAAAGGGTTCTGTGCCCCAGATCATCTTTCACGGAGCCGAGCCGCTCCTGAACAGCGATGCTGTCTTCGCCGGCATCGAGGCATATGAAAACGATTTTCGTTTCGGCATCCAGACCAACGCAGTGCTGCTGGACGATGCGGCAATTGAATTCCTGACGAGCCGGATGTCAGCATCGGCCTTTCCCTCGATGCCCCCACGCCCGGATTGCCGACCGGACCCGGCAGAACTGGGACGGCCAGGGATTTTCAAAGAGGTGGTTGCCGCGATGGGACGCCTCAAGGGCTATGAAAACTGGAGCGTCATCTGCACTATCACCGCAGGAATATGCGGCAACTGACCAAACTGGCGGATTTCTTTCACGCACATGAAGTTCCGACCTGCTTGATGAATATCCTGCGCTGCACCCTTCCGGCTTCCCGGAGCTCGAAACCGGGTGACCCGGAAGCTGCAAAGTACTTCCTGCAGGCACTTGACAGGACCGCATGAACTGTATCAGCAGACGGGCCGGAAACTGGTTGTCGGAAACTTTGCCAATATCCTGATGGCGATTATTGCGCCGACAGCACGCCGATTGATGTGCGATATCTCACCCTGCGGCGGCGGAAGATGCTTCTTTGCCCTCGCCCCCAATGGCGATTTGTTCCCGTGCAGCGAGTTCATCGGTCTGGACCGCTTCCGGGGCGGCAATCTGTTTGATGATGACATTTCCGACCGTCTTGAGACCGAACCGTTCCGGTTGGTCACCGATCGAAAGGTCGAGGACATCGAGCCCTGCCGCCGTTGTGCAATCCGGCACTTTTGCGGCTCTCCCTGTCCTGCGGAAGCCCACGAAATGAATGGCTGCATGCAGAAGACCGGCGCATTTTGTGAATTCTATGAAGAGCAGGTGCGCTATGCATTCCGGGCAATTGCCGACGGAAAAGCAGACACCTTCCTGTGGGATGACTGGGATAAAGGGATGAGGGAGACCTTCAGCATTGAATAGTTATTTTTCCTTGCACTCCTTACTGAGTTCTGTCATATTTGCTGCATGATAACAGCATCGGCCACTCGCTATTACGGTTTTTATTTCGGGTTTATCGGGGAAGAACCGCCTGTGGGCTGATGTGTTCGACAGCGAACACAAAGGCCGTGGGTGGTTCACCTCCCACGGCCTTTTCTTTTATGGCCCTGGGAATGAGACACACGACCTTTCAAAAAACCGTAAAGGAGGACAGTGTGATAATTTCCATGAAAAAAAGCGCAACAGCAGAACAGATCGAGCATGTCAAGCAGCTCATCGAGTCTTTCGGCTACAAGGTCCACGAGAGTAAAGGTACCGAACGGGTCATCTTCGGGGCCATCGGTGACGAGCGCGGCAAGGAAAAGCTCACCTGTCTGGAAGCCCAGCCGGGCGTGGAAAAGGTCATCCCCATCCTGAGCCCGTACAAGCTCGCTTCGCGGGAGACCCAGGAGGACCCCACCATCGTTGATTTGGGCATGGGGGTGACGGTGGGGGGAAAGCGCCTCCTCGTCATTGCAGGGCCCTGTGCAGTGGAATCCCGCGGAACAGATCCTCGACGTGGCCTCTGCCATACAGGACAGCGGCGCCCACATGCTCCGCGGAGGCGCCTTCAAGCCCAGGACATCGCCGTACGCATTCCAGGGCCTGAAACAGGACGGGCTCGTCCTCCTGGGCATGGCAAAGGAGCAGTACGGCCTTCCCGTCGTGACCGAGATCATGGACATCGCGAGCCATGGAGGTCATCTCCGACTACGCGGACTGTCTGCAGGTGGGCGCCAGGAACATCCAGAACTTCCAGCTCCTGAAGGAAGTGGGCAGGATCAGGAAGCCGGTGCTCCTGAAACGGGGTCATGTCCACCACCATCGAGGAATTCCTCATGTCGGCGGAATATGTCCTCTCCGGGCGGAAACAGCCAGGTGATCCTCTGCGAGCGCGGCATCACGGACCTTCGAGACAGCCACCCGCAATACCCTCGACATCTCTGCCGTTCCCGTGCTCAAGGAAAAGACCCACCTGCCGGTCATCGTGGACCCTTCACACGGCACCGGGCATGCACGCTATGTGGCGCCCATGGCCTATGCCGCCATTGCTGCAGGAGCGGACGGGCTCATGATCGAGGTCCACCCGAAACCCGAAGCAGGCCCTTTCCGACGGACCCCAGTCTCTTCGTCCGGCCGAGTTCAGGGCATGATGGAAGGGCTGAAAAGCGTGTGGCGAATGCCGTGGGCAGAGAGATCTGAAGGTCTTGCCTTTTTTGTGCAGAGCACCTAGAATGCAGAGAGGCTTGCCTTTTTTACTTTCATGGCATACTTCATGTCCGAGCATTGGAACGTGCTGCAGCTACGGATCGAGCCTTGCGGAAAACATCATCCACAAGGAGATGAACTGGAGCGTGAAGGGCATATACGACATCAAGACCCTCTCGGATTTGGACAGGGAAGAAAAGAAGCTGGGCGTGTTTGCACAACTGCTGCGCGTCGAGACCGGCAAGACGAAGCTCGCCCCGTGCTACCGGGTGTGCCTCCAGGATACCGAGATCCTCCATTTCGTGAAGAGACATTCGGAGGTGGACCTCCTTTCTCTCATCACCTTCATCCTGACCCACGAACTGCTGCACATACACCGGTTCTCCACCGGCAAGGCTGACTTCTACGGTGACCCCCATGACGAGGAGTTCGTCGTGGATACGCTGACCCGCCTTTTCCTTACCAAGAACCCCGTGACCGGGCTCAAGCAGGTGCTGACTCTCCTTGACAAGATGGAGGCCGCACCACTATATAACGAACACATCGTGAATGACGGAGGAAACTGCATCATATGCCTATTTATGAATATAAGTGTTTGAAATGCCGGAATGAATTCGAGACAATGCAAAAGATCAACGATTCTCCCGCTGAAACGCTGCACCGTCATGCGGCGGACCCGTGAAGAGGCTTATCTCCCACTCGTCCTTTCATCTCAAGGGATCGGGCTGGTATCATGACGGACTACGCAAAAAAGAACTCCCCCTCGGAAACAAATGAGCAAGAGCACGACCAACATCAACGCGCAGAGACTGCCTGCCGAACAAGACTCCATCCTCCTGACGATTAACAGTGCCGTCCGACACGAAGCCGCTAAGGCATAAGCTATGGGAAAACCTGACTCATCTTGATGAACAGGGCCGGGTCGTCCATGGTGGATGTGGGCGAAAAGGGCATCACCAGGCAGTGTCTGCCCGGGCCACGGGCAACATCCGCATGAGCCGTGAAGCCTTTGAAGCCATCATGAACGACGCGGTGAAAAAGGGAAACGTGCTCGCCACGGCCAAGGTGGCTGGGTCATGGCTGCCAAGAACACCTCCACGACCATTCCCGTTGTGCCATCCCGCTCCCCATCGACCAGATCTCAGGTGGAATTTCAGCCGGATAAAGAACCTCTACGATCGAAGCAGAAGCCACGGTAAGGTAACCGGAAAGACCGGTGTCGAGATGGAGGCCCTCCACTGCGTAAGCGTTGCCCTGTTCACCATCTATGACATGGTGAAGGCCATCGATAAGTCCATGGTCATCGGCGAAATCCGTCTCGAGGAAAAATCCGGCGGCAAAAGCGGTCATTATACCCGCAAGCCCGGCGAGTAAGGAAACCGTTCCGCTGCCCCTGTACGTCTCCCATCACCGCTCACGGCATACGATGAGAAGATATAAAAGGGCGGGGATGAACCCCGCCCCTTTTCGACCTTCCTCTTTCCTGCGACTTCACGCAGTGTCTACTGCGTCAGCGGTGCAAGGACCAGATCTCGACTCTCCGGTTCTGCTGGCGTCCTTCGGGTGTGTCGTTGCTGGCGATGGGCCGGGATCTCGCCGAAGCCCTGGGTCGACAGCCGCCTCTGGTCTATCCCGTTGGAGACCAGGTACTGACCGACACTTGCCGCCCTGCGCTCGGACAGGTCCTGTTGTACTCATCGCTGCCCATGCTGTCGGTGTGTCCGTTTACGTCGATGAGCGTCTTGTTGTATTCCTTGAGCACGAGGACCACGGAATTGAGCACCTCGTAGAAGTTCGAGCTGATGTCCGAGCTGTTCGGTCTGGAAGGTGATGTTGCCGGGCATGTTGAGAATGATGTTCTCGCCCTGTCTGGTCACGCTCACGCCGGTCCCCTGGAGCTTCTGGCGGAGCTTCTGTCTCCTGCTGGTCCATGTAGTAGCCCACGCCGGCGCCTGTGAGGCCCCCTACCCCGGCACCGATGAGTGCCCCCTTGCGGTGATTCTTGCTGACAGCGGCGCCTACTGGCAGCACCCCCTGCTGCCCCGATGATGCTGCCCCACGCAGTCTTGCTCATCTTCTTCTCCCCGGTGTAGGGGTCGGTGGTGCAGCCCTGCGCCAGGAATGCCGCAAGGCCGATGAAAATGATACAATATGACAGCTTACGCATGATAGAACCTCCTTTGTGGTCCGTTCTCGTCTTTTTTGTCTCACCTTGTCTGAACTCATGTTACACCCATTCCGTTCCAAGAGCATTTTAGCCGATTTCATCCGCCTCGTTTCAAGTCTTTTGCGACTGGTCACAGACCTGTTCCACGCCGGGCCAGAAATTCGTCTGTCAGCGAGATGATCTTTGCTGCCACCGACTCACGGCCCTGTTCCGGAGTCAATCACCTGATGCCGGGGTTCCTTTGCCATGTCTCTGAAGGCCTTTCTCAACTGTCAGGTGAAAATCGATGCCCCGGCGTTCAAATTTGTCTCCGGGATCGATTCTCTGTCAAGGGAGATTCGGATCCACGTCCATGATAAAGGTGAGGTCGGGCTCGAGCCAGGTTCCGGTGGTCTCCATCATGCGCCTCACCGTCTCATACCCCAATCCGCCGACAATACCCTGGTAGACCAGGGTCGAGTCGATGAACCGGTCGATGACCAGGATCGTGCCCCGATGGAGCCCGGGTGCGATGATCTCCTTGATGTTCTGCCGCCGTGAGGCCAGAACGAGCAGCAGCTCGGTCATGACATCCAGGCCCTCCTGCAGAAACAGTGAACGGACCTTCTCGGAAAAAGGAGAGCCGCCAGGCTCCCGGAAGGAGAGCCATGGCAGCCCTTTTGCATTCAGATGCGAGCAGAGGCGCGCGGCATGAGTGGTCTTGCCTGCGCCCTCTCCGCCCTCAAAGTGATGATCACTTCTTCTTGGTCTCGTTGTTCAGCGCTGCGTGCGCTGCCGCGAGCCGTGCAATGGGAACCCGGTACGGCGAGCAGCTCACGTAATTCATGCCCACCCTGTGGCAGAAATCGATGGAAGACGGCTCACCGCCGTGCTCTCCGCAGATCCCCACCTTGAGTTTCTTGCGGGTCTTCCTGCCTTTTTCAATGCCGATCTTCATCAGCTCGCCTACGCCATCCTGGTCAAGTGCCTGGAACGGGATCCCGGGGAAGGATCTTCTTCTCCACGTACACGGGCAGGAACTTGCCGGCATCGTCACGGGAGAGCCCGAAGGTCGTCTGGGTCAGGTCGTTGGTGCCGAACGAGAAGAACTCCGCCTGCTCCGCGATCTCGTCTGCAGTCAGGCAGCCCTGGGAAGCTCGATCATGGTGCCCACCATGTAGCTGAGCTTGATCTTGTATGCCTTCATGACCTCTTCAGCAGACGGCAACGGTCATGTTCCGCAGGAGCTCAAGCTCTTTCACATGGCCCACGAGGGGAATCATGATCTCGGGCTCGACGTCGACGCCCTCCTTCTTCACCTCACATGCCGCTTCCATGATGGCCCGCACCTGCATCTCGTAGATCTCGGGGAAGGTTACCCCGAGGCGGCAGCCGCGGTGGCCGAGCATGGGGTTGGCCTCGTGCAGCGCATCCCTCTTTGCCTTGACTTCCTTCACCGGGGTACCCAGCGCCTTTGCCACTTCGGCGATCTCTTCGTCCGTGTGGGGCAGGAATTCATGGAGCGGCGGGTCGAGGAGCCTGATGGTTACCGGGCAGTCCGTCCATTTCCCTGAAGATGCCCTTGAAATCGCCCTTCTGCATGGGCTTGATCTTGTCCAGGGCCTTTCTCCGGCCCTTCTCGTCATCGGCCAGAATCATCTCACGCACGGCCAGAATCCTGTCCGCCTCGAAGAACATGTGCTCGGTCCGGCACAGCCCGATGCCTTCCGCGCCGAATTCCCGCGCTGACTTTTGCGTCCTTGGGGGTATCGGCATTGGTCCTCACCCCGATCTTCCGGAACTCGTCCGCCCAGTACATGAGGATGCCGAAGGCGCCGGACAGGGTGGGCGACGAGGTCTTGCACTCGCCGAGAATCACCTCGCCCTTGGTGCCGTCCAGCGATATGAAGTCCCCCTTCTTGATGGTCTGGCCGCCGAGCTTGCACTTCTGCTTTGCATAATCGATGGTAAGGTCGCTGCACCCCGGAGACACAGCACTTGCCCATGCCGCGCGCAACAACAGCCGCGTGAGAGGTCATGCCGCCCCGGGCCGTGAGCACGCCTTCGGCCACGTTCATGCCGTGGATATCTTCCGGTGATGTCTCCACCCTGACCAGGATGACCTTGTTGCCTTTTTCAGCTCCGACTTCAGCATCCTCCGCACGAGAAGACCACCTTGCCCACTGCTGCGCCCGGGGATGCGGGCAGGCCCTTGCCGATGATCTTCTTCTTTGCCTTGGGATCGATCTGGGGATGGAGGAGCTGGTCGATCTGGTCGGGGTTGACCCTGAGAACCGCTTCTTTCTTCGTGATGAGGCCTTCATTCACCATATCCACTGCGATCTGCACGGCTGCTGCGGCAGTGCGCTTTCCCGTCCTGGTCTGGAGCATCCAGAGGTTGCCTTCCTGGACCGTGAACTCGATGTCCTGCATATCACGGTAGTGCTTCTCGAGGGTCTTATAGATCTCCACAAGCTGTGAATACTGGTCGGGCATGGCCTCTTCCATGGATACATGGGCCTTGTCCCGCTTGCCCTTGATGTTGATGGGCATGGGTGTGCGGATGCCCGCCACCACGTCTTCGCCCTGTGCATTTTTCAGATACTCGCCGTAAAAAACGTTCTCGCCCGTTGCAGGGTCTCGCGTGAAGGCAACGCCTGTGGCCGAACTGTCGCCCATGTTTCCGAACACCATGGCCTGTACGTTTACGGCAGTGCCCCATTCATCGGGAATATTGTTGAGCTTTCCGATAGGTGATGGCCCGGGGTGTGTTCCATGACTTGAACACCGCTTCGATTCCTCCCCAGAGCTGTTCCATCGGGTCGGTAGGACAGGTCCTTGCCGGTGAGCTTCTTCACCTTTTCCTTGAATGATCGCCACCAGCTTCTTGAGGTCCTTGGCATCGAGCTCGGTATCGAGCTTGACACCTTTCTTTTTCTTCATCTTCTCGAGCTCTTCTTCCAGGACATGGGAATCCGCCTCCATGACCACATCGCTGTACATCTGGATGAACCGCCGGTAGCAGTCCCATGCAAAGCGCTCGTTCCCGCTCATCTTGATGAGTCCGTGCACGGTTTCATCATTGATGCCCAGATTCAGTACGGTATCCATCATGCCGGGCATGGACGCCCTGGCGCCGGAACGTACGGAGAACAGCAGCGGTGATTCCGTGTCGCCGAACCCGAGGCCCATGATCCGCTCCACCTTTTTGAGGGCATCTTTTACCTGTGTCTTGAATCTCTTTGGAAGCCCGCCTGATTCGTAATAGACGGAGCACATTTCGGTTGAGATCGTGAATCCCGGAGGCACCGGTATCCCGAGATTGGTCATTTCAGCAAGATTCGCTCCCTTTCCGCCCAGGATGGCCTTCATCTCTGCATTGCCCTCTGCCTTGGTCCCCCTGCCTCCAAAGAGATACACATACTTTTTTGCCATGATAGTCTCCCTCTTATCAGATACTAGGATTAGAACTGGTAAACGATAGTATAAATGAAGAGTTCTGTTCAAGTAAAAAATGCCCATGGCCATCTTCGAGAATATACGTTTGAGATTAGTGTTTCTCGTAGAAACTCGATGCGTATGGTGTCAAAGGCATCGATGCCGGGTGCTGAGCTCGGATCACAGCCTGCCGGCTATGGACCTGGCAGCGATGATCCCCGAACAGCTCGCCTGGATGAGCCCCCGGGTGATGCCGGCACCATCGCCGATCACGTACAGCCCGCTTAATCTGGGACCTGAGTTCGCGATCGAGACGTGATCCGGTTGGAATAGAACTTGACCTCTATGCCATAGAGCAGGGTGTGGGCGGAATTCACGCCGGGTGCGAGCCGGTCCAGGCAGGCCAGCATCTCCATGAGGTCGGTGAGAATCCGGTAGGGGAGGCAGAAGCTCAGGTCGCCGGGTGTGGCCTGTTTGAGGGTGGGACGGGTGGTGCACCGGAGCAGGCGTTCGGCGTCGTGCGTCTTCCGCCCTGGAGGTCGCCCAGCCTCTGCACGATCACGCCCTTGCCAATCATGTTAGCGAGCTCTGGCCACGGATTCACCATATCCGATGGGGTCATCGAAGGGCTCGGTGAAATCCGCGCTCACCAGCAGGGCGAAATTCGTGTTTTCCGTGCGCTTGTTCGCCCAGGAATGGCCGTTGACCGTGACGATCGTATCCAGGGTCTCGATCACCACTTCGCCGAAGGGATTCATGCAGAAGGTCCGGACGCGGTCGTCAAAGGTTCGCGAATAGTAGATGAATTTGGTTTCGTAGGCCTTGCTTGTGAGGTGTTCCATGACTGCAGCAGGAAGCTCCACCCGGACACCGAGATCCACCGGGTTCGGGCCTGGCTTCCAGACCGAGCTTCCTTGCCTGGGCCGACATCCAGGAAGACCCCACCCTGCCCGGAGCTGCTATGACGAATGGCGCATCGATGATGCTTCACCGTCGGAGAGCCTGACGCCCCTGACCTTGCCGCCGCTTTCCAATGATCTCCTCGGCCCGCGCATTGAACATGATCTTCACCTTTCCTTCGAGCTCCTGCCTCATCTTCCCCAGGATGATGGCGAGGTACTCCGTCCCGATATGACGGACCCTGGTGGGAATATACATGAGACTTGCAAGCCGTCGCCTGGGCGGATATGAGTCTCGGCATCCTCGTCCTCGTACCGAGAAAAGGTCGCCCGCAGGCGGCATAGCCCGTGTAGATGGCATCCACATGTTCGAGCAACTCAAGGAGCTCTTTCTCGGCAATCAGGGACGAGAGCTGGCCCCCCACATCCGTTGATATGGTGAGCTTCCCGTCGCTGTAGGCGCCTGCCCCGCCCCAACCGATGAGCATCTCTTTGCCGGATCGTGGTCCTTTCAGTGATATCCCTGCCCTGCTCGATCATGACGATCTTCAGCCCGGGCTTTGTCCTTCAGCGAGCTCACAGGGCTGCAAAGATCCCGCCGGTCCCGCCCCGATAATGACGACATCAGCCATATGTACCTCTTCTTTTCACCAGCAGGGTATACGCCGTGTGATCGAGTGGCAACGACATCGGCCGTCCAGCCGAAGCTGCCAGGGATGTACATATCCGGAGATGCCTGTCCCGGTCATGGCCGAGTGCAGCGCCCAGTATGCAAGCCCGAGAATGATGCCCGACGGATATCCCCCGGGCAATCCCGCCCGCCCGGGGAAACCTCATGCCGAAGGGCAGGACGAGCAGGGTCATGATGAACGGCGAGATGGCAAAACTTATCCTGCTGTGGAAATTGGTATCCAGGCTTACGGATTGGATATCTTCTTCCTTGAGATACGAACGGTACTCGATCAGCTCTTTCAGCGTGAGATCCTCGGGCTGCCGGCTGGGCCATTACCAGATCTGCAGGTCCCCTGTTCAGCGGCAGGGTCGTCGTGGATTTTTCCAGTTGTATTCCCGCGGTGGACAGATTGACCAGCTCCATATTCTCGGTTTTCCAGACCTTGCCGTCCCAGACGGCAGAATCGGCCCGTGATGATGGATACCAGGCCGCCGGACACGATACGGTAGCAGTTGACATGATGCATGATCCCTTTGGAGATATCCATGTGGTCAAGGTAATAGATATCCCCGCCGACCTTGAATCTGCCGCCCTTTGACGCGTGAACGACCCCGTGATATCCTGCTTCTTGATGTAAACGTTCTCCATCTTGTCCGCCTGCCTCTGGGATACGGGATACAGGTAGAAGGAAAAGAATCCCATAATGAGCACGCGCAACCAGGCCCACCTGGAGATAAGGGATGATCAAGCCGGCAAAAGAGACGGAAGCAAGCCTGCATGGCGATGGTCTCCGCATGCCGTGAGAAAGACGCCTGGGCAGCGATGATGCCGACGCATACGGAAAACGGGATACCCAGTGGATCATCTGCGGCAGGGAATAGAGCATATAGCGGGCGATGGTGGATAGCCATCGGTATTGTGCTCCGCGAACATGCCCAGGTTTCCGAAGAGCATGGACAAGAGCACCAGCAGCGTGAGCCCTGCACACGCAGCAATGCACATGAATGACGGCCTTTTTGAAGATATAGCGGCTGAGCGTGCCCGTAATCAGATACCCCCTCTTCCTGCGGAACAAATCCTTCCGGTAACCCCAGATGGCCAGCGAGCACGATGCAGAAAGCAATATTCGGGATCCATGCGCCGAGACCGGGCCGACCAGTGGTCCCTTCACGGCACGGTCAGCAAGGACATACACCAGGTAATACCCGACAATGGTCCCTAGTCCCACGATGAATCCGGTAAACTTCGGCGAACGGGGTCTCACGATGCCGAAGCTGATGCCCACCAGCGCCGAGAATCAGATTCAGGACAGGAAAGGATATCCTGTTGTGATACTCCTTGATCAACTTGGGATCTCGGTCCTTCTTCGACAGCTGCCTGAATTCGTCCTGGGTGGCCGTATCATAGATCTTTTGATACTGGAACTGGCTGTTGACGTCTGCCTCCAGGGAAAAGACATACTGATCGAAGGTGAGGTAGCGGTCCATGGATTTCGTGCTCATGAACATGCTGCCGTTTTTCAGCTTCATCATGATGGCACCGGGGTATGACGTCCATGGTGCCTTTCTCCGCGGTGATCACTGCCTGTTCCTTGCCGGAGGTCTCTATGAAGACGCCCTTGAACTCGCGTTTCCTCTGGTTCACCGATTCTACATAGATGATGATATTCTTGAAGGTATCGTCGAACTCGCGCTCCTTGAAGAAAGAAAATGACCCTCTGGGGCGCAATCCTGCAGGAGTCTGGCCTGGATCGTCTTCATGGACATCGGTCCCAGGTAGGTGGATATGACGACCATGGACGAGCATGGCAGTCACGGCGAGCAGAATGAATGGGGCAAATATGGTTCGCGAACGGACGCCGCATGCCTTCATGGCGATGATCTCGGATTCGATCGAAAGTCTCTCCAGCACCAGCAGGGTGCTGAAGATCAGTGCTCATGGGGATGACAAATACCGACATGGGCACCATGGCCAGGAACACTATGTCCGTTTCTTTCAAGGAGAGCAACCTGCCCACCTGGATCCACTGGACGATGAACATCACCCCGTAGAGGACGGCAAGGGTCCCGAAAATATCTCGATAAGCGATTTGAAAATATACCAGTTGATCCGCATACGGGAATGCATTATACCCATGACCTCATGAATGTCCACCTGCCTTTCCCGTGCCGGGTAACAACAGTACGGGACGGGATTGCAGCAATGCCGTCATTGACTTCATCCGGAGAAGCTAGTATGGTTATCTTCACAAATGAATAAAATATTTACTGTTTTTGCAATCTTATCATCCTGTTCATTCACTTTCGGGTTGTGCCCATCGCTACAGTGAAGAAGAATATACCGCATGTGACGAACGAGCTGAATTCCTGCAAAGAACAGCTGGAAACCGCAGAGAACCGGAACAGCCGCGCTGGATGCCGAAACTCGACGAGATGAAGAAGAAGTCTCGAAAGAGCTCCTCCGCCTTCTCAAGCCGAAAAGCAGGACCTCCTGGATAAGAACATCCAGTGCATGGAGGAAAACAAGAACCTTTTGAAACAGATCTCCCGGTTCAAGGTCATGACCCAGGAGAGAAAAGATGCACAGTGGCGGCTGGAAAAGGCCCATGAGACCCTCCTGTCTTCCTTGAATACCGAACGGGTGAATGATCAGCTCTATATCATCAAGAACGAAGATAAGGTTAAAATCGTCATTCCCCAGCGGGTACTCTTCCCTGCCCCTTCAAGCGCCTGGCTGATGCCGAACGGGGCATCCCTCATCAAAAAAATCGCAGAAGGCCTGGATCAAAGTCAAGCCCCAGGAAGTGTGAGGTTGCCGGACACAGCGACAGTTCACCTCTTCCCAGGTCCGTTTTGAAAACGTATCCAACCTACTGGGACCTGGGCAATGCACGGGCCGTATCCGTACTGCTGCTCCTGCAGAGCTCCGGCATCAAGAAGGACAAGCTTTCAGCCTCTCCTATGGAGACACAAGGCCCATCGCCGATTCAGCAACCGAAGAAGGCAGGGCCATGAACAGGAGAGTGGAGATCATTATCACGCCCTGATGCGGACGGGCATCACCGCCAGGTATCATTTTTTCCGGCTCGTGTCTTTATTTCCCTGATGATCTTCCCCGTACTTTTCTTGATATCGATGTCCCTTTTCCCGAATCTCCAGGCCAGATACTCTCCGAGGTATTCCCGGAAAAACGGACCAAGCGAAGGATACTTTTCCGAGACCATCCGGGCATGCTCCTGATGTGAGCTGTTGGGAGGAAGGACCAGTTTTTTCTTTCTCAGCGCGCGTGAAACCTTTTCATAGGGATGGAGTAAGCTTCTTTTGAAAAGAGAGAATCCTCCCAGCGCAACCAGCACGGAGAAAATGAGATACAGGGCGTACAGTCCCCATGATTCCACCTGTCTGGCGATAATCGGAGACGGGGTAAAGATCTTCGATGCGAACTGGATCTGATCGTCCAGAGAGAACTGGATGACCCAGCGATACCAGCGGAACCTGAGCTCGTCGAGGAGAAGCAGCGGCTTGATCGCGGCTGTGCCTGCGCCCTGAGAAGGGGTTGCATCAAGGATCTGCCATGCGCCGTCCCAGTATTCAACCCAGGCATGGGCATTGGATGCACGCACAATATAATAGTCACCGTTTCCATTGTATTCATCCACCAGGAACCCGGTGACCACCCGTGCAGGAATGCCGCATCCCCGCAGCATGACGGCAGACGCTGCCGCAAAATGCTCGCATCTTCCCCTTTTCCCGGTAAACACGAACCACTCGATGGAAGAGGAGCCCGGGGGTATCCTGTCATTCTTCAGGGTATAGCGGTATCCGCTTTTCAGATATGCTGCAATCCGACCGGCCTTTGCCGCAGGGTCGCCGTCAGCTGCTATCCGCTTTCCCAGATACCCTACGGATCGAAGCTTGAGCGGCAGATCGGTGCTGCACGGGTTTTCCTGTCCGGGCGAACGATTCACCCACACCTCATAGGCCGGAGGAGGTTCGCTCATCCAGACGACGTTCGATCCCTGAAAGGAAACGCTTCCCGGCACGATCCGGCTCAACCGGAAGGGGAAAAAAACATTTTCAGAATAAAGAGAGGCAGGATACATACTCATTCTGTCCGTAAAGGCACCGGAGCCGGAGGAAGCAACACCCGGGCTGTCTTTTTTCATGAATCCGTCAGGGGTTGCTCCTTCAAGCCGCGCACCTGACAGATAAAACCTGTCCGGCGGCGAACCGGAAGACCAGATGATTCTCATGACAACGGTGGTGTCGTTTTCATCCGGTCCATTATTCCTCAGATCCACGCTTTCATGGAAATTCATTCTCGTTCTCTGGGCCAGCCCGTGCTGCATGATGGAGGAGGCAGGCCTCGGCAGCAGATAAAAGATGAGACACGCAAACAGCACAATCCCGGCCGATACTTCATCCAGTGCCGGACCCCTTTGCCGCCGTGATCTTCTTTGATCGAAAACTGCCTGTCGTCGAGGGTGATACAGCAGCATGGGCAGAAGAACTATCATCATGACGAGGCCGATCAGAAAAAAGCGGACTTGTGGTAAATATTGTGGAAAGAAGACATTCTGCAAAGGCAATGCCGGCTATCTGATAAATTTCCCTCGTAGTTTTTCTCATAAGAGCCGGATGAGGGCTGCTATGATAATCAAGTCCCTGACCGCCAGCACCACCTCAGATCTTCCAAACGAAGCTATGCGGTATATTTCGGCCCCGAAGAGGATCAGAATAAGGAGAAGCGCAGGTATCTGGCCGATGATTTCCCGGTCAAACCACTAAAGATAAATGATCACATGGACTATCGCTAGAACGATGAGAAGGCCCGGAGATATCATTCCGGCAAGGCTCATACAGAACATCCCGGAAAAAGAGATGCTTATAGTAGCAACTTTAAATGGTCAAATGTATATGATCTGGACATCGCTTCGAATCACCTCCAGGGCGGGCTGTCTGATTTCTTCTGCCAGGGCCAGTTGTTCCATGACCCTGATTTTATGTGGCCGGGAAGAGGCAATGCCGCTGAAAAAACGTTCATAACGAGTCCGAACGGCCTGCCTGTCCTGTGGAGCTCTGCTATGACATGGGTTGCACAGGATAATTTCATTTCCATGTCGCCGCCCGGTTTCACCACCACCACCCGCCCAGGCCGGCTCCTCCTTCGAAAACACGGGAAACAAGGCCCGATTCTGTTTTTTCCAGACTATGGATGAAAGAGGATCGCCGGCACGATAGGCCCGCACATGGGAAATGGAATCCCTGGCCTTCCCTCGCCAGTGTCCCGTACTCCTGAGATAAAAACGGAGTAAAAATTCTGGTTCAGGGAAAACGACAACCCGGTCGTACAGCGGAAAGGAGATGGATTTCTCGAAAAGGCCGTATGGGTAGTTGTGGATATGGTCACCCTTCCCAGCATCGCATACCCTCTTTTCGGAAATGTGACCGCAGAATGGAAGCTCTCTGTTTCATCCCTGAAGACCTGTTCAACCTTCATATGAGCCATATCGGAAACCAGCAGCCGGGACGAATTGTTCCGTTGATTTCTGATCAGATAGCCCACCTTTGTGGAAAGTCCTGCATAGATCTCAGCAGGGAGGACTCTTTCCAGTTCGAGGTACCGGAGATTCACTTCTGATTCAATGCCGGAAATGATCATGAAGGCCATCATTCCTGCCAGGATGAGGTAAAGAAGGTTATTCCCCGTTGCCAGGGCAATAATGATGAGGCAGAAGAGAAAGGCGAAAAATTCCTGCCCGGCTTGGTAAGCCTGAACCCGCGGGGTGGTTTCAACAGGTCAAAGAGGGAGCTTAACCTCATCCAGAATCGCCTCTATGATACTGCCGGCTGATCCATCCTTTACCATGATCCTGTGTTCCAGCACACATCTTGCCACGCTTTTCACATCATCAGGGATGACATAATCCCTTCCGCTGATACAGGCCCAGGCCTGTGACGCCCTCTTCAGCGCCAGACCGCCCCGGGGCGATACGCCGAGCTCCACCTTGGGATGAATCCGGGTGGATCGGATGATCTTCGTCATATAGGAGAGGATATCTCCTTGGACGGCAACCTGTGACGATGCATGTATCAGGGTATTGATCTCGTCCCTGTCCATAACCGGTTCCAGCCGGAGGGCATCTGCATGATCGATATCTTTCTTGAGGATCTCGGTCTCTTCATCCAGCGGGGGATATCCCACCCGGGCCTTCAGGAGAAACCGGTCGAGCTGACTTTCCGGCAGGGGAAAAGTGCCGACGATTTCCACAGGATTCTGGGTGGCGATGACCATGAAAGGCTCCGGAAGCCGGTAGGTCGATCCATCGATGGTCACCTGGGATTCCTCCATCGCCTCAAGCAGGGCCGATTGGGTCTTGGGGGATGTCCGATTGATTTCATCGGCCAGGACGATATTTGCAAAGATCGGTCCCGGGATCAGATCCAGGGATGAATCCCCTTTTTTGAAGGTATGAAAGCCGGTGACATCTGTGGGGAGAAGATCATTCGTGAACTGTATCCTCTTGAAGCTCAAATGAAGCAACCGGGACAGGGTAATGGCTATAAGGGTTTTCCCCACTCCCGGAACACCTTCGAGCAGGACATGCCCCCGGGCCAGAAGCGCACAGAGCACATTCTTCAGGACCTCATCCTGTCCGAGGAAAACGCTGTGCATTTCATGGATTACCGTCCGTATGCTTTCATTCGTACCCATTTCACCATTCATGTTCGGCATTCCTGCCACAATAATCCAGGAATATTTTACATCGGTTACCGGTCAATTACCGGTATTTCTGAAATAAATATAATTTGGTAAATCCGCTCTCAGCGGGTATGTTTCCGACGGTCAGGAGAACATTGACGGTCAGCTTTTATCCATCATGCTGCTTTTTCTTCTTCAGGCAGTAATTGCTTGACCCTCTCCAGAAGAGATACGATCAACTTTTCCCGCTGTTTCAGATAATCACGGTATTCGAAGGACATACGGGCATGATGGATCTCGACACGGGTCGTCACCTCTTCCTTTTTCAGAAGCATGTTGAGCAGCGAGGCCTCTTCCTTGGAAACATCGATATTCATGACACTTACCTCTCCATTGATTTTGCTACCTAGAATATAGTGTCAATATTTGGTATATCAAGTTTTACCAGGCCATTCCGATCAATTCATGAAGGTTTATCATGGCTGAAATGCGAGACAGGAAGATCCTTGAGGACATGGAGGAAGGTTACTACGAGATAGACCTCGAGGGAAACTTTACCTTCGTCAACAAGATCGTCTGTAAGATCGCCAACCTTCCGGAAGAAGAAATCCTTGGAAGGAATTACGCGCTCTATACGAGCAAGGCCACATCCAAATTGCTGTTCAAGATCTTCAACAAAGTCTTCACGACCGGCATCCCGCAACGGATTGAATATGAAATCATCCTGACCGACAACAGCAAAAAAGTTGTTAGAGAACTCCATCAGCCTCCTCAAGGATGATTCCGGCAAGACCATCGGATTCTGCGGACTTGCAAGCGATATCACCAAGCGCAAACGCCTGGAAGAACAGCTCAGGGAAAACCAGGAACGGTTTGAAGCCCTCTTCGAGAATGCCAACGAGCTCATCATTACCACCGATGAAAACGGCTATATAAAACGAATGAATAAAAAAATCGAAGAGATATTCAGGGTATCAACGCAACGAACTCATCGGAAAAAGCATCCTGATGATCGCCCATCCGGATGACCGCGCCCTGTACATCGATTTCTGGCAGCAGATCCTCGACGGCAAGACCCCTCGGCTCGAACTCAGGGCCATGGACAAGGAAGGAACGTCCTTTTATCTGCTGGCCAGCGGGAGCGCCCTGAAAAAGGGCGGTAAAATCGTCGAGGTCCAATATAATGCCCAGGAGATATCGATCTCAAACATGCCCAGCAGACCATTGAGAATCTGAAGAACCTTTTGAGCAGCATATTCGAGTCGAGCCCGAACATGATCATCTGTCTTGACCATTCTTCAAAAGTGATCATGGCGAATCCCATAACCGAAAGGATCTTCCATAAGCCGCTCTCTTCCATAATCGGGAATTCCATCGATGCCCTGGGCAGTAAAATGGGACAGTATGAAAAGATCATTTAGGAGGTACAGAATGATCACACCCCCCAGTTTCTCCATCGAGGAAACCTTCTCGGATAATTCAAAACAGGTATTCGATGTCAGCATATATCCGCTCATGAATCCACCGGTGGGCGGCGTCGTGTTCACGGCGGTGGATATCACGGAAAAGAATCACATGGAAATCCAGCTCATCCATGCGCAGAAGATGGAGACCATCGGCGAGCTGGCCGGAGGGGTTGCCCATGATTTCAACAATATCCTCACCGGCATAACCGGCAATATCTCCATGCTGAAGTATACCAACGACGAGAATAAGAAACAGCATTTCATCCAGACGCTGGAAAACATCACCGAGCGGGCCACGGGACCTTATCCAGCAGATGCTGGTCTTCACGAAAAGGCACGAAGGCAAGCCGGATCATATCTCCATCAGCCAGGTGGTTCAGGAAGTCATGGATATGGCGACGAAATCCATTCCCAAAAACATCCGGATCGCCTTTGACGGCAACGGCAAGGAATACCGGGTTTTCATCGACCATACCCATCTTACGCAGGTGCTTCTGAACCTGATCGTGAATTCGAAAGATGCCATAGGAACAATCAGAACGGCCTTATCACCATAAACACTCATCCCATCATTGTGGACAGGGATTCACGGAGACAGTTCCTGCTGGGTTCCGTCGGGAAATACGTGAAAATCGATGTCACGGACAACGGGTGCGGCATGAGCCATGAGATCCTTCCCAAGATTTTCGACCCGTTTTTCACGACCAAGCAGAAAGGGCCGGATAAAGGAACCGGCCTCGGTCTTTCCATTGCATACAATATCGTAAAAAATGCGGGCGGGGCGATTCAGGTCAGGTCTGAAGAAAAAAAGGGCTCCACCTTCAGCATCCTCCTTCCCATATCGACATGACAAGGGACAGGCCGCTTCCCCGGAAGAACACATCGCCCAGGCTCCATCAAACACAAGGCCAGGATCCTCATTGTTGATGATGAAGACATGCTGAGGGATATCGGAAAAGAACTGCTCAGCCTTCTGGGCCATACGTCGAATCCGCATGCAACGGATACGAATGTCTCGATATCCTGAAAAGGATCAGCAGGGATTCGACCTCGATCATTCTCGACATGATCATGCCCGGGCTCGACGGATATCATACCCTGAAGGAGATGGAGAAAAACAACATCGACACAAAGGTCGTCATCTCATCGGGATTCTCCTTCGAACACGAGCATTACGATTTTCTTTCAATCCCGCTGATCGTGGCAAAACTCAACAAACCCTTCAACCTTCACGAGCTTTCCCTTGATTCTGGATGAAGCACTTTCCTGAAGACCGTTTCCTTAGGACTATCTGCGCGATAAATCTCGATCCCTCCTATTTATCTTCCCATTTTTTCCGCCGATATATCTATTAGTCGATAATAACCCTCGATCATGAGGTTGCTGTATCAGGGGCCGTTGAATGACTCACAAAGTTCAGGATCACATCTGATGATTCTCGAAGAACATACAGAGCTGTATGAACCCTGGAAGCAGTTGGAGAACGAGAAGACACTTCTATGAGGATTTCTTTGAGAACACTTCCACCATGTCCTGGTAACCGATGGAAAGGGCATTCATCACAAAGGCCAACAACAAGGCCAACGAGACATTTTCCTGGAAAATCGACATATGCCGGCTTCATCGGGCAAGAACCTCCTGGAATTCATCCACAAGGATGACCGGGAAAAGGTATATGGAACTCTGGATGAAGAGCCTTTCCGAGAAAAAAGGAGATGAACTATGAAGTCCGCATGATGCCCCCAGCGGCAAGGTATTTTATTTTCTGGTGACCGGAAGGCCCATCATGAACGATGATAAGGTCGTATCGTTCCATTATCAGGCACTGGACATCATCGGGCAGAAGGTGCAGGAGCAGAGCATGCTCCACTCTGCAAGCGTGGAAATCCTTGCCCAGATCTCCGGCGGGTTCGCACATGATTTCAATAATATGCTTACGGTCATCAACGGTTATTCCGAGATCCTGAAGATGTCGGTGGATGAATCCCACCCTTTCTACCATAAGATAAATCAGATCTGCCAGGCTGGGAAACAGGCATCGGCCCTTACCCAGCGCATGCTTGAATTCAGCAGGAAAAGCAGGACACAGGTTAAATCCATAGACATAAACGAGGAAATCTCCAACCAGGAAGGGATTATCAAGCATGTCATCGGTGATGCCATCCGATTGATGGTGGTAAAGGCCCCGAAACTGGAACCGGTGTCCATTGACCCTTCCCGTTTTGCGACCCTTCTCCTGAATCTGGTGACCAATGCGCAAGCATGCAATGCCCGAGGGCGGAGAGCTCACCATAAGCACGAGCTCGATCACAGTAAACTGCCTCGAATGAATCCCTGTTCCCCCAGGTTTCCCATGGCGATACCTTATGCTCACCGTGAAAGATACAGGTCCGGGCATGACCGAAGAAATGAGGAACCAGATATTCGATCCGTTCTTTTCAGACAGCAGCAGCAATGTCGTGGGCCTCTGGACTTCCCGGAACATCATAAAGGCGGCCAAAGGGATCTATCTTTGTCGAGAGCTCTCCGGGTTCAGGCACGACCTTCAAAGCGCTGTTCCCGCTTTCAGCCCAGGACGCCAGAAAAGAACAGGGAACCAAGCCTGCCCAGAAGACGCAGGCCTCTCTATCGGAAGACAAGATTATCCTGGTGGTCGAAGATGATGATACGGTCAGGGACCTGGTGAGTGAGGTCCTCAAGCAGCAGGGCCTCAAAACACTCACGGCCCGAAACGGCGGAGATGCATTGCAGCTCGTGCGTCAGCTTGACGGCAGGATCGACCTCCTGATCACCGATATGGTCATGCGAAGGATCGACGGCAGCATGCTTTCCAAGAAAATGAAGTCCATCTGGCCGCATATCAAGGTCCTGATCATGTCCGGATACGGTAACGATGTGATCAAAGAGGAAGACATCAAGGACTATGAATTTCTCCAGAAACCGTTCCTGCCTCAGGAATTGATCGACAAGGTATGGTCGGTGCTGCAGGGATAGGCAATTTCGAATTTCGGATTGCGAAATGCGAATTTAAAGGCCCTAAAATTATCAATCCGAAGTCTCGTAAATTCAGGTTTCTTTAATCTCGGCCGGGTTAATTCCTTGCAGCTTGCTGCGTTCCTTGCCTTTGCTTTTGATACCTCGCAGCTTGCTGCGGGGTGATTCATTTCGAAATCCGAAATCCTTTATGTTATTCTTAACAGCATGCAAAGAACCCACCCCTGGTCTGTCTCGGTGGAGGAAGCCCGCCGCATCCAGGAAGAACTCAAACAGTATCTGGTAATCAGTGATCCGGTATAAAGGCCGGAAACCATCGGCGGCACGGATGTCGCCTATGACCTTATGGAAAGCGTGCCTGCTGCGCCATTGTTGTGATGTCATTTCCCGGCCTGGAATATATCTGCCATTCATCTACATAAAAAGATGTCTCCTTCCCCTACCTGCCCGGCCTGTTTGCCTTCCGGGAAGGTCCTCTCGTTGAAGAAGCCTTTTCCCTGCTGGCGACTGTGCCGGAAGTCCTGATATTTGACGGTCATGGAATATGTCATCCGTCCGGTATCGGAATTGCCTCGCATATGGGATTAATCCTTGATCTTCCCACCATCGGATGTGCGAAAAGCCATCTTGCCGGCACCTACAGCCCTCCGGGACCCTGCAGGGGTGATAAATCTCCCATCCAGATTAATGGAATGCGGGTGGGATACGTTCTCAGGACAAGGGATCATACCAAGCCGGTGTTTGTTTCCCCCGGGACACAGGATGGGTATTGATTCTTCAGTAGAGGTCTGCCTGGCATGTCCGCGGGTTTCAGGATTCCCGAACCCGTCAGGTATGCCCATCATCTGAGCCGCACTCCTGCCGGGATGGACTAGCGCATGAAGCATCTCGACACGAAAGGATTCAGCCCGGAAACCAGCCCGGCAAGGTCATCGTCGGCAAAGGAAGATCTTCTCACATAGGTCCTGTCCACGTGCTTTGACGGGACAAATTTCTGAAGGACATAGAGTGAAGCCCCTTCTATCATGCTTCCTATCTGAAGAACGTCTTCCGGGCTCGAGCAGAGATTTTACCAGAGTTGTCCTGAACTCATACGGGATTCCGGATTCTTTATAATCGAGATGCTTTTCTTGATTTGTGTTATATTGACAAGCAATCCTGTTACCCGGGAATATTTTTCGAAAGGTGCCTTTATGTCCATTGCGATGTAATCCAGAATGCCCTTCTGGATTATATTCTGCAGCACCCTGGGCCTTGATCCGTTGGTATCAAGCTTTACCAGATAGCCGAGAGATTTCACCCGCTGGATGAAGGGCATCAGGTCTGACTGGAGCGTTGGTTCGCCACCGGTTATAACCACACCGTCGAGTTTTCCTTTCCTCTTTTCAAGATATGCATAGACGTCCTCCATGAGAAGATTGTCACAGAACCGCTCAGGATCCACGAGCTCTGGATTATGGCAGTACGGACATCTGAAATTGCATCCCTGGGCGAAGACCACGGCGCTTATTTTGCCGGGATAATCGATAAACGATGTCTTCTGAACATAACCTATCTTCATTCATCATTCCTTCCAGGGTTATTTCTCTATACAGAGTGCATAACGGATTTCCACATGTCAATGGCTTCCTCCTATTGAATGATAAAACCGGCATAATGCTGCCGCTTGATTTAATACTTGATACCCTTACTTTTATTTATAAAAGAAGCTTTGATAACTTGTTTCATAGCGGCCATAGGGATAAACTAATTCCAAACAAGAGATATTCAAGATATTTGATGAAAAGTTCGAATGAATGAACATGAACCAAAGAACAATATTATTAATCAATGCATTATGAGGAAAGGAAGCATCAGAGAAAGGAGGACCCTCATCATGGGTAAGGGAAGAATTCTGGTGATGGATGATGAGGAGCTCATCCGGGATGTGGTGAGCAGCATGCTTGAATATCTCGGTTATGAAGTGGAGCTGTCCTCCGACGGCCAGGAGGCCATGGGCAATATAGCGAGGCCATTAAAAGCGGAAACCGTTTCGCTGCCATCATCATGGACCTTACGATTCCCGGAGGCAAAGGGGGGAAAGAAGTCATCAAGGATCTCATTGAAATGGACCCCGATGCGAAGGCCATAGTCTCAAGCGGCTATTCCAATGATCCGGTCATGTCAAATTTTACCGAATACGGGTTCAAAGGAGTTGTCAAGAAACCCTTCAAGATCGAAGACCTGAGCTCAGCAATTGAGAATGTCCTGAAATAAGAAAGGCACCGGCTCTAGACATCAGGCGCCGGATAAAAGATTACCTTCATCCGGTGCCTGTATCCAGTGACTGGTGCCTGTTTTTATATCTGCCTGGGAAGCCCCTCTTCCTCCTCCTGGACACATCCCACTGAAGGAGGCGACTGGAGCTGAATCTTATAGACCTGGTTCTTTACCAGTTCCTCGGAGGGAACGGCCTTTTCTACCCTGAAGGTTTTCCTCTGGCCGAATTCTTCTTTCTTTCCGTCGTTCCACTGGGCAACAGGCCTCAGATATCCCACGACCCTTGAATACACCTCGGTGATGTTCCCGCAGTCCGGGCACTCCGGCTTGTTGCCCGAATGTACCCATGGCCGGGACATACGCTGAAGGTGGGGCTGAAGGTAAAATACGGCATCTTGTATCCGAGGCAGATCTTTTTCACCAGGTGCTTGATCACCTCGGCATCCTCGACCCGTTCACCCGCGAACAGGTGGAGCACTGTTCCTCCCGTATACTTGGACTGGATATCATCCTGGAGATCGAGGGCTTCAAAGATATCGTCGGTGTAGTTCACCGGGAGCTGTGAAGAATTGGTGTAAAATGGCTCATGCCCGGCCTTGTAGGCCTCTTCGTTGGCACAGATGATGTCGCTGTAGACCTTTTTGTCGATGCGGGCCATCCGGTAGGATGTACCCTCGGCAGGGGTAGCTTCAAAGTTATAATTGTTTCCCGTCTTCTGCTGGAGGTCAATAAGCTTGTCCCGGATGAAATCCGCCACCTTGAGGGCGAAGGTGCGTCCTTCGTCCGTCCCGATGTCCCTGGCGAATAAATTCACGCAGGCTTCATTCATGCCCACGATGCCGATGGTGGAGAAATGGTTCTTCCAGTATTCGCCATATCTCTGTTTCATGCCGGTCAGGTAATATTTCGTATAAGGATACAGATTGCTGTCCGTGAAGTTCTCCAGCACCTTTCGCTTGATCTCCAGGCTGATGCTTGCATCGTTTATCAGCGTATCCAGCCGGGCAATGAACTCATCTTCGTTCTTGCTCAGATAGCCGAGCCTGGGCAGGTTGATGGTCACGACCCCTATGGATCCGGTGAGGGGGTTCGATCCGAAGAGGCCTCCACCCCTTTA
>CAVVYZ010000022.1:0-176042 GCA_963752595.1 uncultured delta proteobacterium | reverse complement strand
TAAGGAATCTGGGGTATGAGGATAAATTGCTGTTTCTCCTCTAAAGAAATCCAGCAGGACATGATTACAAGGTTGACAAGTGATATAAGGAGGCTGTTTGTCGATCTAAAGCAGGAGCCACTGGAAAAGACTTTCAGGAGATTGAGAAACAGGTTCTTCAAGGTTACAAAGTACATTATCTATTATTTGGATCTTACAAAAGAGATTAAGCAACTGGATCCTTTACCCGGTGATATAGAAGTCAAGGAAGTCAGCAGAAAAGATCTTGCATATCTCAGGAAAGATGCCCAAGGATTGCCCTCCGACTTTTACAGAGACGTGATCGGGATTGAGGAGCGTTGCTTCATTGGAATTGTAAAAGGTGATTTGGCTTTTATTATCTGGACAAGCAGCAAGGACTCTAGCGGGCTCATCCACATCACACAAGGTACTGTCGAGATGAATTTTGCCTACTGCCTGCCTCTTTATAGAGGAAAACAGCTTTATTTTCGAGCAATTCAATGTCTGTCGCATAATCACAAGAGAGACGGAACCAAAGGTGTCTGGGCAGTGCCTGATTCAGGGAATAGTGTGTCGATAAGCTATATTGAAAAGGCAGGTTTTAATAAGGTTGGCGAGCTGTATAGGTGGGGTTTTTTTACCTGGCTGAAGAATTCGAGAGAACCATTGGCCGGTGCCGTTGGGCATGGTGAAAATAAATGACTTACAAACAAGGAGAACGATCATGAATATGAAGGCTTACATAGCTCTTTCCATAGCATATTGCATTTCCTTTTTCTGTTGTAACACTTTATCTGCAGGTGATATTTACTTTAAAGAAGAATTCACTGATTCCAACTTGGCCTCCCGCGGATGGTATGACGGTACCGCTGGACACAAGGTTGTTTTTGATTCCCAACGACAAAGCAATGTACTCGAGCTACTTTATCCGACTACTGGAGGACAAACTGGCCTTGGAGCCTTGAGACATGGGACTCCTGCAACCGATAAAATACATATCCGATTTTTTGTAAAATATAGCGATAACTGGACATGGACCGGACAGGCATATGGTCCCCATGAAATTTATATTCTTACAAATAAGCAATCGGCGTATTCCGCCCCTGCATGGACAAATATGACGGCATACATTGAGGTCAATAATGGTAGGCCGCACCTGATAATCCAGGATGGCATGAACATTGACTCATCAAGAATTAATCAGGATCTTACCCAGATTACCGAGAACAGGGCGGTTGCCGGTGGAAATGGATGCAGTCCTGGTGGTTATGATTATTGTTCGGCATACTCTTCAGGAGGGAGATGGTACAACGGCAAGGGGTGGAAGGCTCCGACAGCCCTGATTCAGAATGGTAAATGGTATCTGGTCGAGGCCAGAGTTCAAGATGAACAGTATCGTGAACGGGAAGGCTGTTGCTGACGGCCAGGTAAAGTACTGGCTGGACAATGTCCTCGTCATTGATCACGAGAACGTTATTCATCAGAACTGGACAAAACCCCACCATGATGTTCAACCAGGTGATGATTGCTCCCTATTATCACAATGGTGTTTCCCACCCTCAGACATTCTGGATTGATGATTTCACTGTGAGCAACGGATTTATGGCGGGAATGGTCAGAACGGCGATACTACTTCTCCGAACCCTCCCCCCACCGGGGTTAACGCTAGGGTTAATCAATAAATAGAAATTAAAATCAAAAAATGAAGATAATACAGTATCCAGCAGCGTATCTTAAGTAATGTTTTTCGGAAATAAGGTAAAAAAATAGCTGAGCTTTTTGCTCAGCTATTTTTTTAGGACAGTGGAATGAATTAGCTTTTCCTCCTAAAACCTGCAATTCCCAGTAACCCTGTGCCTAACAGCAGAAGGGTTGCAGGCTCCGGAACAGGAGCATTCACGGTAACTCCGTCACTGTAATAGAGGCAATCAGGGTCGAAGCCGATCACGAAAGTGCCGCCGTCGGTGAGGTAATTCGCCAGGGTTAAGCCGGTGTTCGGGTCCACCGTTGAAAGATCAAGAACAAAAGCAACATCATAATGCTGGCTGGGCAAAGTACCCGGAAGAGCATCGGGTTGAATCGGATAGGACCATGTACCTGCATAGAGCCAACTGCCCCAGTTGGGTACAGAACGACTCTCATCATCATATTGGGTTGAGAAACCGGGTGTATCGTTGCTGCCTCCATTCCTTATGTAGGCGTTGAGCCAATTCGCTTCGTCGCCTCTCCAGTTGTATATGTCATGAAATACTATCTGCAGGGTGCCATCGTCCACCTGAGCCACATCGTTAATGGTCCAGAAATAGAAATAATCGTGATTAAGGTCGACATTGTCGCGGAAATCACGCGAAACGAATGTAGCATTATCAACCGGCATTGTATAATCACCTGCATCGTACTGGATGACATAAGCATAACCGAAAGAGCTTACAAAGATCGTACTGATTATTACTAATGTTACCATGGAAAGTTTCTTGATCATTTAATCATCTCCTCTTGCAGTTTGTAATTATAAAGCAATCCAAATGCCAATATAATTAAATAAGATAAATCAATAACTTAAAAGGATGATCGAGATAAAAATTAAAAACTAGTAAAGGAAGCCGACAGTTAGAATGGGATTAGGATGATGGATCAAAGATTCAAAAATTCATGATGAATAAATAGTTAAATAATGTCAATATGATATGAAATATAAAGACAATTTCCAGGCATTGTTAAAATAATCGACATTTTTGCATATGCTCCATGCTGCTGCAGAGTTGTGTAGACGAAATGCAGTATAAAATATGGCTTTTATCCCACATAAAACAATCGAACTAAAACAGGGCCAGAGATCAGTTAAAGATTTTACCACGCACAGTTAATCTGGTCATCGTGATGGGTTTTTTCCTCTATCAACTGATCGTATCGTATGCAGAAGGACGTAGAACTATTGCCGATGTGTACCTCGCATAAAATTTAATAATTGACAAAAAATTAGTTGCTCATCTAAGATCTTAAAAAATAAGCATATATTTTTGTACCCCCATAAGGAGGATAATATCCGTGAAACAACTCTCTCCTGCATCCGGATTACTCATAAGAAAGCTGGTAGATGATCTATTCATCAACAAGACCAACAATACCTTGATCCAGTTGTTTCGCTACACCTTTGTAGGGGGAATCGCTTTCATCATCGATTTCGGTTCCCTCTTTGCCCTGACCGAGTTTTTCCACATCCACTACCTGATCTCTGCAGCCATAGCATTTCTATTCGGACTGAGTACGAACTATTGTCTGAGCATCCTATGGGTTTTTGACAAGAGGGCTGTTCAGTCCCGGTGGATGGAATTTTTCATTTTCGGATTTATCGGGCTCATCGGACTAGGTCTGAACGAGCTCATCATTTGGTTTTTTACGGAAAAGATCCATTTTCATTACCTCATCTCCAAGATCGTCTCCACAATAGTTGTTTATTGCTGGAACTTCTTTGTTAGAAAATTAACCCTATTCCGCTAGGAGGAATCATATGGATAAGAAAACAGCCATCATTATTGGTGCAGGGCCTGCAGGTCTGACTGCAGCTTTCGAGCTCCTGAGCAAGACCGATATCAAACCGGTCATATACGAGATGACATCGGATATCGGCGGCATATCGAAAACAGTGAACTTCAAGGGCAACAGAATCGATATTGGCGGGCACAGGTTCTTCTCAAAATCGGACGCCGTCATGCAATGGTGGCAGAACATCCTTCCACCGCAGGGTGCACCGGCGCGTGACGACATAATCCTGAAGAGACGCCTGAACCTGTCCCAGGCACTCCAAGCTGCCGATCCAGAGAAGACAGACAAAGTTATGCTGATCAGAGGCAGAGTCTCGAGAATCTTCTTCCTGAGGTCTTTTTTCGATTATCCGATTTCCCTAAAGATCGCCACGTTCAAGAATCTCGGTCTTATCCGCACAATGAGGGCAGGGTTCAGCTACATCTGGTCCGCACTCTTTCCAATCAAGAATGAAGCTTCACTTGAAGACTTCTTCATCAACAGATTCGGCCGTGAGCTCTACGAAACCTTTTTCAAGGATTATACAGAAAAGGTCTGGGGCGTGCCCTGCAGGGAGATACAGCCGGACTGGGGAGCACAGAGGGTAAAAGGACTGTCCATTACAAAGGCAATATTTCATGCGGTAAAGAGTGCCTTGTCGAAAGACACCTCCATTCATCAGAAAAATACGGAGACATCTCTGATAGAGCAATTCATGTATCCTAAGCTTGGGCCGGGCCAGTTGTGGGAGGAGGTTGCAGCCCGAATCAAGGAAAAGGGCGGCGAGATCTATCTCAACACCAAAGTGGTAGGAATTGATACCAGTGATGGCAAGGTACGGGGGGTAAAAGTACTTGGCAGGGAAACAAAGGAGGTAACCGCTGTAACTGCTGATTACCTATTCTCGACAATGCCGATAAAGGAACTCATTCAGGGTATGAACCCGAGCCCGCCCCAGGAAGTCAAGGAGGTAGCAGATGGCCTTATCTATCGGGATTTCATTACGGTAGGCCTTCTCTTGAAGAAGCTAAAGATAAAGAATGAAACCAGGGAGAAGACGATCAAGAACATTGTCCCGGATAACTGGATTTACATCCAGGAGCGGGACGTTAGGCTCGGGAGGCTGCAGATATTCAACAATTGGAGCCCGTATATGGTCAAGGACCCAGATAATGTATGGATCGGACTGGAATATTTCTGCAACGAGGGAGACTGGCTGTGGAGCAAGTCTGACGAGGAGTTCGCCCGGTTCGCCATCGATGAGCTCGCAAAGATAGACATAATCGAGAAGGGAGACGTGCTGGACCACGTGGTCATCAGAATGCCAAAGACCTATCCTGCATATTTCGGGACCTATGAACGCTTCCCCGTGGTCAGGGAGTATGTAGACGGTTACGAGAACCTGTTCCTGATAGGAAGGAACGGAATGCACAAGTACAATAATGCCGATCACTCCATGCTGACAGCAATGACGGCAGTGGAAAACATCATGAAGGGATATGTTTCGAAAGAGAATGTATGGCAGATCAACACAGAGGAAGAGTATCATGAATCAAAAGAAGAGAAATGATCTCTTCCTGCTCATCTTTATCTTTGCAGCCTTCCTCCTTCTCTATCTGATCGGCTTAAGGAACGGCCACAGCTGGGGCGACGATTTCTCGCAGTATGTCGCACAGGCCAGGAGCATTGTGGACGGAAATATCGACAGGCTCTTGGAGATATCCCGTTACCGGTTTCACAACTCCGACATCAAAAACCTTGGACCTGTCCTGTACCCATGGGGTTACCCCCTACTGCTCAGCGGCGTTTACGACTTTTTCGGGCTGGGTCTCCTTCCCATGAAGCTGTTTACCAGCCTCTTTTTCCTGCTTTCCCTTCCGGTTCTCTTTTATATGTTCAGAAACAGGGTAGAGAGGTCTCAGGCGTTTCTTATCATTCTAATTCTGGGCCTCAGTCCGTCGTTTTTCTTGTTCAAGGACAATGTCACATCTGACTTCCCGTTCATGTTTTTTTGCCTGCTCTCCATCTTCTTCATGCAGCGATTCACCATCGAGAAAAGGCTGTTTCATAGTGAAATGATCAGCAACATTCTCATCGGCGCCTCGATATTCGCTTCATGCTTCATCCGCTCAAATGGGATAGTACTCCTTCCCACCTTATTCCTCATCCAATGCATCGAGAACGCACATGCCATAAGGGACTCCTCCATCTTCACGCGGAGAGACCTCAAACATGCCACTCCCTACGTCATATTCCTTGCATTGACCCTTATCGCAGGCAGGCTTCTTCCATCAGAAAGCTCGAGCTCATACATTGATCAGCTGAGCTTGATAAACGTGAATACGATCATGAACAATGTCGTATACTACATGAAACTGCCCGGCGTATTTTTTACTGAGGCCATGAGCCCAACTTTCATATTTCTAGGCAGGGTCCTTTATCTTGCATCCTTTCCATTTGTATGCTTTGGAGTGTTGAAGGAATTCAGGGGGAATTACCATTTTATCATTTTCTCAGCCTTTCTATTGATCATCTATGTCATATGGCCGGGCGTCCAAGGGATACGATTCTTATTCCCCATACTGCCCTTTTATCTCTTTTTCTTCATAGCTGGCCTGAGTGAGATAAAGATTTCATTCCAGATCCCTATCTTGAGCAGATATATCAAAATAAATTTCATGTTAATTTTCAGTATCGCTATTATATTGGTTTTCGGCCTGACAACCATTTCGAGTGCAATTTACAATATGAAACATCGGGACGAAGTTATGGAAGGGCCTTACTCGAAAGACAGCATCGAGCTTATCGGGTATATAATAAAATACACCAATAATAATAATATCATCATCTTCTATAAGCCAAGAGCAATAACACTCTATACAAGCAGGAGATCGATAGCGCTATCCAACCTCAGCAGAATCATGGCTTCAAAAGCAGAATATATAGCCTGCAAAAAAAATGACGAGGTGGACATGTTGCTCAATAAAAACAACTCCATTGCAAACCAAATATTCGAGAATGCTAAATTCAAGCTTTACAGAAAAAATGGCTCGAGAATGCAATAGTAAGCGACCATCCTTGGGTAAGTTTATATTCCAAGAATATTTTCAAATTCAGGGGCATACATTCGAAATGGAAGACAATTCCCCGGTCATTTGGTAACAGCGTGAAGTCACTTCGGTGGAAGCAAGGTCAAAAAATTCAAAGACCATATTAAAAAACTTCAGACCATGTTCACCTGAGGACGCAGAAAAGGACGAAGGTGCACGGGATCGGTCTGTCTGAAAATATTATCCAGCTTCCTCCCCTGGCCCTCAAGGAATCATTGTTCCTATGGAAGGATGCTGTCGTAGTTCTTACCGATAGCGACGAACTCCAGGAGGATACTACTGCTTTGAAGTTCGATGCCTGACGTTGAGGGAAAATACCGAGCGTCCGATCACGGCTCAGGTCGGTTCATATATTCTGGCAGGCACAAAAAGGAATCAATTCTTAGCTCGTATAAGAAATGCATGCGGGCAAAGCCCGATTCATATGCAGTCCCCCCGAAATGGGACGGTAAATCATCGTCAAGGATACTTGACATCCTCATGTGCTCAATCTGAGAGCCTTATTGGCATCAGATGCCGTTACAAATGCTAAAATAACCATGAACTATACATCAGGACGAGAGATAACTTACAAATTTGTTGAAAGGCTGTGAGTCCTGAGTTATAAAATATATTGATTGGTGCCAATGTGTCATCTACCTGAGAGAACAACCATTTAATCACATTGCTATTTTTTAAATTTAACGAGGAGGTACAGAATGGAAAAGAATCAGGAGAAAAGTAGTGTTTCTCGGGTCATGGGGTGGCTTCCCGACTATCCGGACATTCGTGATTACACGGTCGAGACCACGAGCGTACCGCGCAGGCTTTTACGCCTGAACCAGAAGGAGTCTCCCCATGATATGCTTGCAAAGGCAGGGGCTACAGATCCTGCAAAGGCGAAAGTTCCCGCATCCGTTGATTTGAGAAAGTGGTGTGCGCCGGTTGAGGATCAGGATAATGTGGGGTCGTGCACTGCCCATGCCGGCATCGGGCTCATTGAGTATTATGAGCGCAAGGCATTCGGAAAGCACATCGATGCATCCCGCCTTTTTCTCTACAAGTCTACTCGGAATCTCATGCACATGAAAGGGGATACCGGGGCCTACCTGAGGTCCACCATGGAGGCAATGATCCTCTTCGGTGTTCCACCCGAGGAGTACTGGCCTTACACTATCAATGACTTCGATAAAGAGCCTACCGCCTTTTGCTATTCATTCGCGCAGAATTATCAGACGCTGCAGTACTTAAGGCTCGATCCTCCGCTCAAGTCCAAAGATCAGGTGCTGCGGCAGATCAAAACCAATCTCGCGGCAAAGATACCCTCGATGTTCGGGTTTTCAGTGTATGATTCCATTTCCCAGGCAGATGACGATGGAAAGATACCATTTCCGGGCAAAGGGGAAAAGCTCCTGGGGGGTCATGCAATCATGGCCGTTGGATACGATGATAAAATGAAGATCGAGAATAAGTCCTCTCGTAAGGGAACAACGACCGGCGGCTTATTGATACGGAATTCATGGGGCAAGGGATGGGGAGACAAGGGCTATGGCTGGCTCCCGTATGAGTATGTGCTTCAGGGGCTGGCTGTCGACTGGTGGACCATTCTCAAGAATGAATGGATAGATACCGGAGAGTTCAGGCTGGAAGATTGATCACAAACGCCGGTCAGCCGCATCTGTCCAAGGATAAAGTGCCGTGCTACGGTGAATGTACGGCTGTAACGGCAACAACGAATGAGCTGCCCTGCTGCTTTCAACGTCAAGGGCAGCTCATTTTTATTTGCAGGCTGAGTACGGCGGGAATCAGCAGATGAATTCTTTCGGCAAAATTATGTACGCAAACGTCACTCAGTATCAAGTGCATATGGCCACGGATCGGGTTGAATAGGGGGTGTGCCCCCTCAGCCCGAGAATGCATTGCGGATCTTCATTTGTACACCATATTCGCAGTATATGATAAGATATGGTATTCCATCTCGTATATGGTGAGCTCGCTAATCTGAATTCGATTTTCTCCCCTGCTCGGAAAGGGCCTGTTGAAGGCCGGAAAACGAGCCCAGCTTCGAGGCGCCCTCGATGGCCTTTACCGCAACGTCCTGCACCTTCTGGTAAGCGGCCTCCTGAAGCCTTGAGAGCTTCGAGATCTGCTCGGTCTGGTCCTTCACGCTTTTCTCCAGGGCCTCGATGCGCGTAAGCAGCACGTTCTTTTCCCCCGCAAACTGCTGCTTGAGGATGCTTGCCTGATAGTCCGACTCCAGCTTGAGCTTGTCGGATGTTTCCTTGGAAGCCCTGGCGACAGCGGATTCGAGCTCTTTGGGGAATGCTTCCGAGCGTTTTCTCAGCTCCTGGAACTCCGTCTCCTTTTCGGCAATGGCCTTTCTTCTCTCTTCGAGCTCTTTTTCAGCAGCCTCGCGCATGGCCTTGATCTCGGTCTCAAGGGCCTGCTTTTCAGAAAGGAGCTGAGCCTTTTCATCCTCAAGCCTGTTTTTCTCGATCTGGCGCTCTCTCTGGATTGAATACAGATACTCTTCTTTCTCTCTTTGCCTCTGCCGTGCTTCCTGCTCTTTCTGCTCCTTTGCTTCGGCTGCGTGCAGGGCCTTTTCCTGGTCCCATTTCCGGCGGGTTTCTTCTATCTCGCCAAGGAGGTTTGTTCTTTTCTGCTCAAGCTCCTCTTCAAAGACGCGGTTTTTTCGGTTGTTGGCCTCGATCAGTGCGGCAAGTGAGCTTGCAGACCTGTCGATCTCATATATTTCCTTGAGCTCGGCATCCCTGATGCTGATCGCTGCCTGGATATCGGCCAGCTTCTTCACCTCAGACTCGAGCCTTTCCAGGAGTTGGGAAAGGTTGCGATCGATATCGGTTTTCAGGTTTTTGATGTTGTGAGCCACGCCTTCCATGGTGACATCGCTCACGGCAAGAACGACCTCCTGCTTCTTCTTCTCCTCGATCTTCTTCTCCGGCTTGAGCTCGGCCTTATTTGTTTCTTCCAGCTCCTCCAACACCTCATTATAGGCATCGAGAAGCTCCTGCTTTGTGCTCTTCATGCCGACATCGGTTCTTTTTGTCCTGGCTCCGGTCATCGGACGGCCCTCCTTTCATCTTCTATTCACCACAATATGTAGTGATATGATCAAACAGAATTATTCCAAAAAATGATCGCGGGGACAACCATTACTTTTTGACGGCCTCTACTTCATCATATCTATCCGGCCTCAGTATATTGATTACACCGGATGACAATATCGATCCGGCCCTTTCAGCCGCGAATTTATATGTTGTTTTCCTGCCAAGAAGCGCAGGGCGGATCAGCAGATGAACGGTGAATCGGCGCCCTTTCCTATGCCGAAATAGGTGAAGCCTTTGTTTCTGATATCGGTTATGTTGAGGATGTTTCTGCCGTCAAACACGATGGGCCTTTTCATGAGTCCTTTCATTTTATCAAAGTCCGGACTCTTGAAGAGGTTCCATTCGGTAACGATCGCCAGACCGTCTGCGCCCTCAAGCACCTCGTAATTGTCTTTTGCGTAAAAGACCGCATCACCGAGCTCCGCGCGAGCATTTTCCATGCCGACAGGGTCGTAAACCCTTACCTTCATGCCTTTTTCAAGGAGCCTGGCTATGATATCGAGGGCAGGAGCTTCCCTGATGTCATCGGTCTTGGGTTTGAAGGTCAGGCCCCACACGGCAATCACGACCTTTGAGAGGTCTGCCTTCTGATCGACGTAATAATTGATGATTCTTTCGGCAAAATATGCCTTCTGCCGCTGGTTGGCCTCATGCGTTGCCCGGCAGATCTGCAGCGAGTGGCCGTGCACCTTTGCAGTATGAATCAGGGCAAGGACGTCCTTCGGGAAGCATGAGCCGCCATATCCGGGCCCGGCAAGCAGGAATCTCGGGCCGATCCGTGAATCCGTGCCCATGCCTTCCCTGACCTGGGATATGTCCGCCCCGACCGTATCGCAGAGGATTGCAAGCTCATTGATGAACGAAACCTTTGTTGCCAGAAAGGCGTTCGATGCATACTTGGTGAGCTCTGCGCTTTTCACATCCATAATGAGCACCGGGTTGTTGGTGGTGCGCACAAACGGATCGTAAAGCTCCTTGAAAAGGGCGGCCGTCCTGACATTGTCGGTGCCGACAACGACCCGCTCGGGCCGCATGAAATCCTGTATGGCATTGCCCTCCTTGAGAAATTCCGGGTTCGAGACAATGTCAAACTCGATGCTCGCCAGGTTTCTCTTGATCAGCTCTTCCTTGACCGCCTCGCGAACTTTATCCGCAGTGCCCACCGGAACCGTGGATTTGTCGACAATGACTTTATATCCTTCCATGAGAGAGCCGATCTGGCGGGCAACCTGGAGCACATATTTTAAATCTGCAGAGCCATCCTTATCCTGAGGGGTACCAACGGCGATAAAGCAGATCTGACATTTCGCTACGCCGTCTGCAAGGCTTGTGGTGAAGCTCAGTCGGCCTCCCTGGACATTTCTTTCTATTATTTCCTTCAGGCCGGGCTCATAGATCGGTACAACACCTTTTTTGAGCATCTCGATTTTTTCTACGTTTTCATCCACGCATATGACATCGTTTCCCATTTCAGAGAAGCAAGCGCCTGTTACGAGCCCAACGTAGCCGCTGCCGATCATGCAAATCTTCATATGAACCCCTTAATAGAAAAAATTGGAAATGAGTGTATCGATTCCTTCCTATAGGGAAATGAAAGGCGAATCAAGATCTTTGATCAATGGCCGAACCATCCGATCAGGAGCACGCCGAAAACGATGCTCGTGCGCTTGATCGATATCATGTATGCAGCCTCGACCATGGATATGGCGAGCATATGAGAAAAGACCATCAAGGCCATGGCCGCACCCACAGCCAAGCCGGCCAATGGGTTCATGAAAAGGCTCTTGGCCCTTGCCTCGCGTACGAAAGGCAGGAAAGAGAGCATGAACAAGGCAAAGACGATGTAATAGCTTATTCCAAAGAAATAGGGACTTGAATGGAGTACGCCGAGCTTGCCGAGCGTCGACGTGATGGAGGGGTGAAGGAAAGGAAGGGCAGGGTGAGTGAAAGGGGCGAGACCTTGATTGCCCTCATGTAGCTGATGAATGCAAGGGCCTCCAGGGGAAGCGCTGCTGCAAAGCTCAAGAAAAAGGTTCGGTCAAGATAGGGCATGGGGATGAAGAACAGAGCGAGAACAAGCCAGGGAATCGTATAGCTAAGCCTGGTGATGCCCATCTCATAGGCACTGAGCTTGCTGAAAAACTTCTTGGTTAACGCATCCGCAGTTGCCAGGCTGAACGCAGCCGGAAGTGCAAGAAAGAACCATTCCATAGTTTAACTGTCAGATCTCGATCCAGACAGCCTGGGCCTTTGCGAGGATTTCACCTGTATCGGAAAAGAGGGCTGTCCCTGCCGAGCGTTTCCTTCCCTGTGCACCAATCTCCCAGCCGATGGCTATGCATCTCTGGCCGATAGCAGGGCACTTGATAATGTCGGCAGTGAGAGATCCGAGAACGATCGGCCTTATAGCCGAGCCTAAAACGGCAAAAGCCCCCGGACAGTCCAGAGAGGCCCAGACGAATTCCCGCCTAACATGGGATGTCTCATCGTCCAGGGTTTCATCAGGAACCCAGGCAGAAGCGACCATGGTTTTATTCGGAAGCAGGGCTGGGAAGATGCGAAGACCATCCTTTATGCTGCGCGCCGGTCCGCACACAAAGCATGTTGGGAAGAAGTGATCTTTTTCGCTTACATAATATTTTGATGCTTCACGGGCCTGATCAAACGAGGGTGGGGAAGGGAGATCAAGGCTAAGGATCGAGTGTTTTCCCTGGGCAATGATTGTTTCTCCGTCTTTCAGAAGAACCCTGCTATCGTGGGTGACCTCGACATCCAGGGGCCTTTCAAGAGGAGGAGGCTTATGAAGCCTGACTTCGGCAACCCCTTCCAGATGCTGCGCGACCAGACCGCACACATACCCACCGTTTCCCGAATCCGGAGGCCCGCAGAACCTTTGGTGGATGAATATCCTATCTTTCATCCCTGTCATTTTCTCGAAACCCCCTCTCCCATCCCACTCCCCCGAAAACGGAGGAGAGGGTATCAGGGTGCAGAATGAAAATACCTCTTCAATGCAGCCAGGAAATCAACACCTCTCGTCATTTCCTCGAAAACAGGGATTCCCACATCCTCCAACTCCTGCTTGAAGGTGTGAAGCTTCTCGCCGTTGCCGGTGATCCAGGCAATGACCGGTTTGCCGTGAACATCCTTCATGCTGACCAGGTTGATGATATGCTCGAGCTTCATCCTGCTTGCAAAGAGATGGATGATGAGAGAATCCACCTTTGGGTCGTTCATGAGGATCTCGATAGCCCGTGAATACACCTTTTCATAACCATACTTCTCGATAGCAGGCCAGATGTCCACAGGATGCGAGGGCGCCATCCATTCCGGGAAGATCTCTTCAAGGGCTTTGAGGCTCTCCTCACTCAGTTCGGCAACAGGCAGCCCTTTTTTATGGAGCATGTCCGAGGTAATGATCCCTCCTGCCCCTGAGAATGAAACGATGGCAGTGCCTGCATCATGCGAGAGCAAATGTGTTTTCGAAAAGCCGCGAACAAAATCCATGAGCTCGTTTATGTCGAACACCTCTATGATTCCGCATTGGCGGAAGGCATGACTCATGATCTCATGGTTTCCGGCCATGCTGGCTGTATGGCTCTCTGCCGCCTTGGCGCCGGCAGGGCTTTGCCCGCCTTTGAGAAGCACGATAGGTTTGCGGGTTGACCGTGCAAGGTCCATAAATCCTTTGGGATCGATGATGGACTCGACATACATCCCGATAACATCGGTTGAATCATCATTGATGAGATACTCGAGGAGTTCGGTCTCCTGGATGTCGCACTTGTTTCCGATGGAGCACATCTTGGAGACCCCTATGCCGCCGCGCTCCAGCATCATCAGGAGAAAACCGGCAGAGAGCATTCCGCTCTGGACGATGAATGAAGCATTGCCGGGTTTTAAGAGTTCCCATATCTGGTCATTCATTAAAAAAGAGAAGACGTGCCGTTTGTATCCGTCTATGAGCCCCATGCAGTTCGGGCCCCAGAGCCTGATATTGTTTTCACCGGCAAGCCTCACCGACTCTTGCTGGAGCTGCTTCCCGGCATCTCCCACTTCGGCGAATCCTGCAGATTCGATGATGATGCCCTTTACTCCCTTCTTTGCGCAGGCGCGTATCGTATCGGGCAGAAACCTGGCAGGTATGAAGAAAATCGCCAGCTCGAAAGGTTCCGGGATCGATTCGACATCAGGATAACACGGGAGATCCAGAATGGAATCATACCTCGGATTTACCGGATAAATCTTTCCCTGAAAACCGCCAATGGCGTTCCTCAATATATAGTAGCCGACCTTTGCAGGGTCGGCAGATGCCCCGATAACCGCAATACTGTCCGGATTGAAGAAAAAATCCATGATATCAAGTTCCTCCTGCTCGTCGTGGTGAATAACCGATGTTTTTCATACACCATTCAATGCCTGTATGTCCCTATGGAATTTCAATTTTATGGAAATAACCGCCCCCCTCTCCCCTTGCGGGAGAGGGTCAGGGAGAGGGGGTAATTGATTCCAGGTAAATATCTTTTATAGTAATTAGAGAAAGCATCCTGAAATATCATGCCTGATCCTGGGGGATGTATGAATGATGACAGATTTGCCAACCTCGAAACCCTTATGGCATTCCATGAAGATACGATCCAGAAACTCAATGATGTTGTGTACAAACAGCAGCTCAAGATCGACGAGCTCGAAGAGAAGGTTAAAACCCTTTACAAGATGCTGCAAGAGCCCGGCGAGCTCTTTCATGTAGAGAACGAGACGAAAGCAGAGTAGTGCCCCCTCTCCCTAGCCCTCTCCCCCGGAAACGGGGAGGGGGGAGAGGGGGTTTTGACGATTTTGTAGTGCCCCATGTGGTCATCCCTTACTATTCATGCGTCATTGCCGATTGCAGAATTGATTTTAGCTCCTCTTCGGTGAGCTCTACAGGATTCCCTTTCATGCTGCTTGCCCTCATGGCACTTTGCACGAGCGATGGAATATCCCTTTCTGACATACCGATACCGGCCAGGGAGGGGATGTGAAGATCTTTGCAGAGGCCCTGAATCCATGTGATGCCTTCTCGTGCATGAGCGGCAGAGTGATTCGTCAGAATTCTTGCGATGCCATCATACCGGTTGAGTGCGGAAGAGCCGGGATCCCTCTGGGCGAGAGCCCGGATATTCGTTTCCATCACAACCGGAAGAAGCCTGGCACATACAAGCCCGTGCGGGGCATCGAACCGGCCGCCGATCGGGGCTGCAAAGCCGTGGACAGCTCCCAGACCAGCATTTGCCAGCGCTATGCCCGAGAAAAGGCTTGCCAGAGACATGTCATGGCGGGCATCAGAGTCATTCCCGTCTTCATATACAGCCTTTAACGACCGGGCCGCGCGTGTGAGTCCTTCCCTGCAGATTCCATCGGTGAGGGGATTGGCTCGCAGGGAAACGTAGGCTTCTATGAGCTGGGTAAGCGCATCGAGCCCGGTGGTTGCGGTAACTCCGGGCGGCATGGAATAGGTGAGCTCGGGGTCCACTACCACAAGCTTCGGCAGCATCATCTCAGACCTCATGCTCACCTTGACCTTATGCTCTCTGGAGATGATGACCGCGTTCTTTGTAACCTCGGTCCCTGTCCCCGCACTCGTGGGGATAGCGATGTACGGCGCAGGGGGCAGGAGAAGGGTTTGAGCCTTCCCGATCACCTCGAGATAATCGAAAAGCTCTCCTGGGTTGGTGAGGAGCGCAGCAATGGCTTTCCCACCGTCGATGACGCTGCCGCCTCCGATTCCGACGACCAGGTCACACGCATGGGACTTTGCGATTGCCGTTCCTTCAAGAATGATATCAGTTGTGGGCTCTCGGGCTATGACGAATGGTGTCACGGAAGTGCCCATATTCTGTAAACAGTCTATAAACCCTTGTGAACGAAGCGGACTGCTGCCGGTGATGACGAGGGCGCGCCTTCCCATCCGGGCGGCAAGAGCAGGCACCTCCTGTATGGTCCCTTCACCAAAGATAATCCGTGAAGCGGTTGCAAACTCAAAGCGCATGGCATTCTCCAGCCTGCATACTATCTCAATTTCAGTATATCCGTCGAGCAGTAATCAAACTGAAAGCTGTTCCTTTGAACTTCTCCACTATTACCTTGTCAATTTTGCCCCCCTCTCCCTTGCCCCTCCCCCGGTACCGGGGGAGAGGGCAGGGAGAGGGGGAATGCTCACCTGTGAATTCGAAGTTGACGAGGCACTATGATCTTGAGAAAAAAGAAGTATAATATATCCAAAAGATTTATTATAAAGATAGGAGGATCTGAATGTCCGGGCAGCAATAAAAGGAGAGATTTCCCATTGCCCCGGCTTGAAGAGTTATTATGAATGAGGAGTTATTATGAAGAAGATCCGAGATTTTTTTAAAGCACGCGTTCAGCATGAAACTGGAACCGCGGATGGACATTCCGGCAGGAAGAAGGTCTTCATAGGGATAGCAGCAGGCATCATCCTATTTATTGTTCTGGCCCTTATTGCCCCATTCGTTATCGATTTGAACAAATACAAAGGGACTATCCTCTCACGTATCCGGCCGGCCGTTCACCGGGACGTTGATTTCGAGAGCATAAACCTCACAGTCCTGACCGGGATCGGTGCAGAGATAAAGGGGCTGAAAGTTCCTGAAAACCCTGCATTCGCCTCGGGCGATTTCGTGTCTCTCAACAGCGTAAAGGTACGGCTCCGCCTCCTTCCCCTTCTCAAGGGAGAAGTGAGGATAGCCAAGCTCGTATTCAAGTCTCCGGCAATACATATTATCAAGAATCCCCAGGGTGTGTTCAATTTCAGCGACATGGCGGGTCCTGAAGAAAAGAAAGAGAAACCCTCCAAAGTTCCGGCTATCCTCGCATCATTCGGCATAAACGAGCTTGCCGTCACCGATGGCACCCTTATTTACGAAGACAGGAAAGACCCGAATCAGGGGAAAGGCCTGCCGCCGGCAAATAAAAACATCACCATCAGCAAGCTCGATATCGATATCGAAGACATCTCCCTGACTGATGCTATCAAGATTGCTGCCGAGGGGAGCTTCCTGAACGAAGAGAATCGGAATTTCCTGGTTACAGGGCAGGTGGGCCCGATCGGCCTGGATCTGCAGATCGAGAAGATGCCTTTGGATGTCACGATCAAAATGGACTCGATTCCTCTGAAAAAGCTTACCGAAGGCCTCGGGCTTTCTCTCAAAGCAGCTTCCGGTACCATGAGCGGTAATATCACCGCCAAAGGAGAGCTGAAACAGAAGATAGCGATAGACCCCGGAATCACGTTGAGTGATCTGATCATGCAGAAAAAGGCAGGTGCTCCTGCAGCGAAGAACCCGGCCGCCATCGCAGGTGAGCTCTCAGGGAAAATATTGTATGACGCCCTGCCGCAGGATGTTACCGTTGATTCTGCGAACCTCACGTTAAACGGGAATCAGTTTGCCATCGCAGGAAAGGCCCAGCACGTCGCGAGCGGTCCGGCATGGAATTTTAACGTGCGAAGCGTATCCCTCACACCTGCCACTCTTGTGGACGTTGCTTCTGCGTTTGGAGTAAGCCTCCCTGCCGCCCTCAGTTTCAAGGGTCCGGCCACACTCCGGTTATCTACAGCAGGCACGACTCAGGACATCGCAATTGAAGCCGGCGTCGAGATGAGCTCGACCGAAATAACCTATGGAAAAACCTTCCACAAGCCTGCAGGGCTGACCTGCACGTTTGGGTCGACCGCCGGTATCAAAGAAGGACTGCTGAATATCAGGACTCTCAACCTTATCCTGTACAATCTCACGCTCACAGGGAACGGTGTGATGAACATTAAGGACCCGTCACGCAGCATGAACATTCAGTTCGATACAAAGCCTTTTCCGCTGCAGGGCTGGGATGCACTCATTCCTTTTATGCGGACCTACAAGCTCGGCGGGTCTGTCGCTATGAAGGCAGGGATCACCGGCACCAAATTGAGTCCTTCGGTCAAATTCCAGGCTTTATCCCAGCAGGTGGGTTTCACTGTCCCTGCGAATACGGCCAAAGACCCATCCGCAAAAAGCAAGGCAATACTATTCCGGGGGCTGAATCTCGATTTCCAGGGAAAGAGCGAGAACAAAGTGTTTGCAGGTCTGGGCACATTCGGAATCCAGGGCGGAAATTTCGATAAAATTGCCTTAGGCAAAACAACGACAGCTTTCCGTTATGCAGGGAAGCGCCTCAACATCCCGGATTTCCGCATGAATGTCTTTAACGGTTCTGTTGCCGGGAGCGCAACATACATGACCGTAAGCAAAGACTGGACCTTCAACCCGGTAATCAAGGGGATCAATGCCGGCCAGGCCATGAATACCTTGACTTCGTTTAAAGACATATTCACGGGCACGCTCTCCGGAAACATGCAGATAAAGGGGAACGCCGAGAAAAAGGGCCTCGATTCTCTTTCCACACAAGGAACTATCGGGATCGATAAGGGTACAATCAACAACATCGATATAGTAAATTCGGTAATCGACGGCTTTTCCGGCATTCAAGGATTGTCCGGGATGATCACAAGCGAGCAGGGTGCGGTACAAAGGAATCGCCAAACGAGATTTGATTCCTTCAGTGCAGGTTTCCAGATGGCCCGGAAGGTTCTCGAAGTGCCTTCAATGAAACTCGTCAACATCAGCACGGGCAAAGAGACGAACTCCATTGCAACGATGAAGGGATCAGTTGATATGGTATCCCGGAAGATCGGCTTTACCGGGGATGTTGCCTTCTCACCCGAGTTTTCTTCCAGGCTTACGAAAAGGGCCCCTGCCACGAATGCACTGGTAAACGATCAGCGCAGAATGGTCTTGCCCATCAAGATAACCGGCACTACGAGCAGGCCTTTGCTGTCGCTCCAGTTAAAAGAGATAAATCAGGCTATCGCAAAGTATTATATGAATAAGGGTATTGAAAAGGGTGTTGAGAAGCTCAGAAAGAAATTCAACATCCCTGTCCCCGAGGGCAGTGAGGGGTCACAGGATCCCTTAAATAACTTTCTGAACAAGATGATAAAAAAGTAATTATCGTGGAGCCGACGCGTCACGCGAGATCAGTCTTGCGGGACACGTATGTTCTTATCAGTACATCAGCTGCATGAGGAGTTCTCTTGCCGGAGCTGTGTTAACGCCCACGAGAATGACAATCAGGATGAAAATCGCAATTGCCTCGGTAGCGGTGAGCCCGAGAACCTTATAGGTGAACCTGATCCCGATCCCGGTCATGAACAAGCAACCTATTACGATCCAAAGACTCAGCATTGTCGTATCCTCCTTTTCATCAATCTGCTGCTCACAGGATTTCGATGTGCATACCTTCTGTTGCCGGATGACAGAAGGGCAAATAAGGCTGGGGTTTTCTATCCGGGTGAAAGAAAAAAAAGTAAGAATAACTGAAGTGAATTCTTGGTGCCGAGGGACGGAGTTGAACCGCCGACACGAGGATTTTCAGTCCTCTGCTCTACCTACTGAGCTACCTCGGCAACAGGAGAATGTGTATTGAATTTGGGATTTCTTGTCAAGCCTTTTCGTCCTCTTCAAAATTAAAGCTCTCAAGATTATCACCATCTTCTTTCAAAACATCGTCCATGGATACATTGCCCTTGTTGCTCCCAGGTGTTTCTTCAATAAGGTCCTTGCGCTCTTCTTCAACCTTGCCGATGGCAAAACCATCATCATTGATATCGATTTCGGGTGGCTTGGTGTATATGTTCAATTTAATCTTAGCGGGCACAAGATCCTCACCGCAACTCTTGCATCGATCCAGATAATCAAAGCTCACATAGCCGCATTTGGGGCATCTCATATATGACGTACCTCCTGTTTTATCTCCTAAATGTATCGGAATAATAAAAGCAAACCATTAATGAAGAATGCACTCACAGCATGTCTTTTAAAGGCTTCCATAACTTTGTCCGGATGCAAGGATAGAGCGGAAAGTGTCCCTTGATGTTTATTTTTTTCTATATTATGTATTACAAATACTGTTCGAATATTTTGCTTACCCCCCTCTCCTCTGTCCTCTCCCACGAGGTGAGAGGAAGATGGGGTAACTCCACGGGGAATCACCTGAGTAGAAATGGAGTTTTCCATGAATACTGAGCCAAGGATACTGCTCTGGAATTACAGCTTTGAGGAAAGGCTCCTGATGGATCATTTCTTTCAGGAAATAGGTGCGCCTCTTGTGCAGGCAATAGAAAAGGATCAGGGAAACATCCTGGTCCAGGATATCCTGTTTTCCGATAAGAAATCGGATCAGGAATATTCCTGTAATGAAAAGGTGATGCTCTTTTTCAACGTCCCTGCCCAGACTATTCATACGATCATGCGTGAAGCAAAGAAATGGGATCTCCCAAAACCTATCTATGCGGTAGTTACGCAGCAATCCATCCATTGGACGTTTGCAGACCTTGTGAGTCATCTGATAAAGGAACGGGATTATATTCAAAAAAGAATGGATGAAGAAAAATCCAAGGGCATCCACGATCATACTTGAATATGAAATATATGATCAGAGCATAGGTATGATGCTTTGATCCCATAAACAAACCATTGTTATTAGAGAGGAGGCTTTGCAGAGTGAGGGCGTCATTCTTCCAGAAGGCATGGATCATCCTTCAGACTACAGCATCAACCCTGGGCATCTCTTTCCTCGGGCTTTACCTGCGTTACAGCAGGACATACAACAGGCCTTACGCCGACAGTGTTTTGCGCTGGTGGTCTCGTCATCTGCTCAAGGCCGTCAGGGGCTCTTACGAGGTTTCCAATCCCCATGGGGTGACGATACAGCCGGATACTCCATACATCATTATGTCCAATCACCGGAGTCATTACGATATCCCCCTTATCTTCGTATCTCTTCCGGGAAGCATCCGTATGCTTACAAAGAAGGAACTTTTCAGGATTCCCATATGGGGAAGGGGGCTCAAGGCTGCAGAATTCCTCTCCATTGATCGCCATAACCATGAGCAGGCGTTGAAAGACCTTGAGCTTGCGAAAGAAAAGATGAAGAACGGAGTCGTGCTCTGGATAGCTCCTGAAGGGACAAGGTCTCGCAACGGGTCTCTCGGCCGGTTTAAGAAGGGCGGATTCATGGTTGCTATCCAGACAGGGGCTCAGATAATCCCTGTGGGAATCACCGGTTCGGAAAACATTCATAAGCCGGATACCTGGGAGGTCAACCTTGACGGGCACGTGCACATCAATATCGGGAAACCTCTCGATGCCTCATTATATTCACCGGAAACGAGAGATCAACTCATGAATGACGTGAGGGATGCTATAGACTCTCTTATTGCCGGAGGATAAGGGAGAGGGGGCATGCTCGGCTTATTCCTGCCGGGTATAGCCGTCCATGAATGCCTGCTCCCAGCCTTCTGCAAGTAGTATTCTCCCCTTTTTCTGCCATTTCCTCAACGAGTGGACGAACCGCTTGAGGTTCTTTGCCTTCAGGAGAGAAGGGAGGCTGGAAAAACGGTATGCATTATCGAGGTCGATGATCCATGGGGCCTTGTTCCGGTCAAGAAGGATATTTTTTACATGGAGATCTGCATGGTAAACCCCGAGGCGGTGAATATCCTGAACGAGTCTGCCTGTCCGGAGAAGGGGCTGCAGGGAATCTCCTGCGTTTTTCTCAAGATAAACGAGCAGGTCGATTGATTCAGGAACCAGGGACGTAATCACCTCTATGGAGAAGAAAAAGCCTTTTTTATGAAACCTCACCGCTAAGATTTCGGGGGTGGGGATATTCTTTGATCTGAGGAATGAGCTGATCTCGATCTCCCTCAGGCTCCTGTCTATGCTCAGGAAGCGTGACTTTGTTATATATCTCAAACTGCCGCCATGGGTGAGGGACCTGACCATGAGATCAGGCTCGATGATGCGCATGGCATTCCTGCCTTGAATGAAAGATTTCTCTCCGAGTACAGGCTTGTCGCCAATCATATCCGGGATGAGCGGATGGTCTTGTTTATATATGACCGTATAGGGGGCGAACTCTCGAACGGCATATCCCAGATCTCTTACGATCTTGTACATAGAGGCTATCCTTCCACCACAAGGGAGATCTTCCTGAGGCGCTTTACCTCATCTCTGAGAGATGCGGCATCCTCAAATCGCATATCGTCCGCAGCTTCGAACATCTTTTTTTCGAGCTGACGAATGGTCTGCTTCATCTTTCCCGTCTCCACCGTTCCCAAAGAAGTGCTGACGGTCGAGGAGATATCAGCGTAGTCCCGCTCATAGATGGATGCCAGGATATCTCTGATCCCTTTTTGGATCGTTTTGGGTGTAATTCCATGGACTTTGTTGTATTCGTTCTGTTTCTCTCTTCTCCGGAGCGTCTCTGATGTCGCGTACTCTATAGAATCGGTCCTGGTATCGGCATACATGATGACCTTGCCGTTGACATTTCGCGCCGCCCGTCCGGCTGTCTGAATGAGAGAGCGGGCGGACCTTAAGAAGCCTTCCTTGTCCGCATCAAGAATCGCCACGAGCGAAACCTCAGGGATGTCGAGTCCTTCCCTCAGAAGATTGATCCCGACGAGGATATCGAACTTGCCTTCGCGCAAGCCTTTCACGATCTCTATTCGCTCAAGGGTGTCGATATCGGAGTGCATGTATTTCACCTTGAGATTGAGATTCTGGTAGTAATCGGTAAGCTCTTCCGACATATGCTTGGTCAGCGTGGTCACCAGAACGCGCTCGCCTGCATCGACCCGCTTCGTGATTTCCCGGTACAGGTCGTCAACCTGCGAACTGGCAGGCCTGATCTCGATCTGGGGATCGAGCAGCCCGGTGGGCCGGACAAGCTGTTCGATAACCCGGCCCTTGGCCTGCGTTATCTCATAATCGCCCGGTGTCGCCGATACATACACGAGGGTGTTGACGATCTTGTTGAATTCATCGAAACGAAGCGGCCTGTTGTCCAGGGCCGATGGGAGCCTGAAGCCGTAATCCACCAGGGTCGCTTTCCGTGAATGATCCCCCCGATACATGCCGATGAGCTGAGGTATCCCGATGTGGGATTCATCGAGAAACACCAGCGTATTATTGGGAAGGTAGTCCATGAGAGTAGGCGGCGGGTCTCCCGGCAGACCTGCCGGTAAGGTGCCTCGAATAGTTCTCTATCCCCCTGCAGACGCCGGTTTCCATGAGCATCTCGATGTCGTAATTGGTCCTCTCCTCGATCCTCTGTGCTTCGATGAGGCGGTTTTCGGACCGGAAGTATGCAACCCTCTCTTTGAGCTCTTCCCGTACTGCATCTATGGCGTTGACAAGAATCGATCGCGGGGTAACGTAGTGTGAGGCAGGATAAATGGGAAAGTGGGTAAGTTCGCGGATCTTCCTGTTGCGCAAGGTGTCGATCTGCCAGAGCGAGTCGATCTCGTCACCGAAGAATTCGATGCGGACCGCCGAATCCTCCTCGTGGACCGGGAATATATCGATTACGTCTCCCCGGACACGGAACGTGCCGCGGGTGAAATCATAATCGTTCCGCTCGTACTGGATCTCGACGAGTTTCTTGAGGACATCGTTGCTCGTCAGGTTCCTGCCTTTTTCGAGGTAAAGGAGCATGCCTGAATACGCCTCGGGCGAGCCCAGACCATATATGCAGGATACGGATGCAACGATGATGCAGTCTTCCCGTTCAAAGAGCGCCCTGGTCGCCCGGTGCCTGAGCTTATCGATGTCTTCGTTTATGGCGGAGTCTTTCTCGATAAAGAGATCCCGCGAAGGCACATAAGCCTCGGGCTGATAGTAATCGTAGTAGCTCACGAAGTACTCCACCGCGTTTTCCGGGAAGAGTTCCTGGAATTCGCCGTAGAGCTGGGCAGCAAGGATCTTGTTGGGTGCGATGACAAGGGCAGGCCTGTTCATACGTTCGATGACGCACGCCATGGTGAAGGTCTTCCCCGAGCCGGTTACGCCGAGGAGGGCCTGATCGCGGATTCCTTTGCTTATCCCTTCACAGAGTGCATCTATTGCTGCAGGCTGGTCACCCTGCGGCTGAAAAGGCGATACGATTTTAAATGCCATAATGCTTCTATATCTTTTCCCAGACGGTTCCTTCCGGGGTGTCTTTCAGTTGAATACCTTTTGACAACAACATATTTCTGATCTCGTCCGCACGCTTGAAATCCCTGGCCTTTCTCGCAGCGCCCCGCTGGTCTATCAGATCCTGGATCTCTTTCCCGTCAAGGCCTGTATCGCCGATCCCGGAGCGTTTGATCTGCTCGAGGAACTTGGAGGGGTCGTCTTCCAGTATGCCGAAAACTTCCGAAACCAATCCAAAGGCAATATTGAGGGATCGGGAAGTCTTCTTCCGATATTGTCGAACTGCTGTCCAATTCCCTGTTGATCTCCGTCGTCAGATCATGGAGCTGGGCGATGGCCTTTGCCGTATTGAAGTCATCCGACATGGCTGCATCGAAATTATCGGCAAATGCGTCAGCCAGGGGCTTCAGACGGGTAGGTACACCGATTCTCGCAGCGCGGTTGATCCGGTCGAGCAGCTCATAGAACCGGACCATGGCCTGATTAGACGTCTGGATCGCTTCTTTGAAAAATTGATCGGGCTCCGGTAATGCTGGGACACCAGGAGCAGCCGCAAGGTCTCGGGATGTACCTCGGAAGTGAGCTCCCGGATGCGTCAGGAAGTTGCCGAGCGACTTGCTCATTTTCTCCCCGCTTATGGTGACGAAGCCGTTGTGCACCCAGAACCTCACGAACGGAACATCATAGGCCCCTTCGGACTGGGCGATCTCGTTTTCATGGTGGGGGAAGATGAGATCTCTTCCGCCTCCGTGTATATCGAGCGTTTTGCCAAGAATATCGGTGCTCATGGCAGAGCATTCGATGTGCCAGCCGGGCCTGCCCTTGGACCAGGGACTTTCCCACCACGGCTCTCCCTCCTTGCTCCGCTTCCACAGGGCGAAATCCAGAGGATCCCGTTTCATTTCTTCGATATCGACCCGTGCCCCTGCAATCATCTCTTCGGTCCGTCTGCCGCTGAGCTTGCCGTATCCTCTGAACTTCGAGACGCTGTAATAGACACTGCCGTCTTCCGCCTTGTAGGCAAGCCCTTTTTCTTCGAGAGTCCTGACCATTTCGACTATCTGGGGGATGTATTCCGTTGCCCTGGGCTCCACATCGGCCGTTTGACTTTCAGGGTTTTCATGTCGGTCCTGAACTCATCGATATACTTTCCGAAATCTCTTTGTAAGAGGTGCCGAGCGAGTTTGCACGGGCGATTATCTTGTCGTCGACGTCGGTGAAGTTCCTGACGTAGGTGAGCTTATACCCTTTTTTTCTCAGATAACGGGAAATCACATCGAAGACGATCAAGGAACGTGCATGCCCGATGTGGCTCATGTCGTAGACAGTGACCCCACATGCATACATTCCGATCTTTTTCCCGGAAAGAGGGGTGAAGGGCTGTTTCTTCTTGAACGGTGTATTGTATATGGAAATGGTCATGGTGCTCACTCCTTACTCAGAAGCTTTTGATTTTTATGAGAACGACAGCCTGGGCAGCTATTGCATTACCGGTACCGATCTCTCCGAGGCCTTCATGCGTCCTGAACTTTATAGAAACCTGCGAATGATCGATCATACACACATCTGCAATGTTCGCAACCATTTTATTGCGATAGGCCGAGAGCTTCGGCTTTTCGCAGATACAGTTCACATCGATATTCACTATTCCGTACTCATTACTCATTTGGGAAACGATGGTCTTCAGCATGGTAAGCGAGTAGATTCCTTCTGTTTCAGGAGCAGTATCAGGAAAAATCTCGCCGATATCCGGGCGGGCGCATGCCCCGAGAAGAGCATCACAGACTGCGTGGACGATCACATCCCCATCCGAATGGCCCAGGAGGCCCTTAGGGTAGGGGACGTTAAGGCCGCCGAGGACAAGATTCCTTCCTTCCACCAGGCGGTGGATGTCATACCCTATGCCGGTTCTATACGACATTTCAGTATGGCCTCTGCAATATCCATGTCCTGTTTGAGGGTGATTTTCATATTGAAAGGATCCCCGTCCACAAGCCGTACTTTGCCGCCGATTTCTTCAATCAGGGAACTGTCATCGGTGGCATTATATATCCCCTGATCGCGTGCCCATGTATGAGCCGCGATGGCACTCTGCGTGAAAAAGCACTGCGGGGTCTGCACTCCATAGAGGCCGGTCCTCGGTATGGTTCTCGTAACAACCCCGTCTCTTACTTCTTTTAAGGTATTTGCAACGGCAAGTCCAGGGATACACGCATCATATCCCTTGACTCCGTCGAGAACCCGGGAGATGAGCTCCCGGCTCACGAAAGGCCTCACCGCGTCATGGATAAGGACAAGATCGCTCTGTTGAACGGACATCAGACCGTTCCAGACGGATTCCTGCCTGGTCTTGCCTCCTTCTACCATTTGCAGCGGCTTTTGCGCTCTGCAGAGGATTTGGCCGGCAAGGACGAGGTCTTCATGAGGGACTACGATAATGATCTGCTCGACGGACGGATGGTTTTCGAAGGCACGCACGGTCCTTTGGAGGAGCGGGATACCTCCCAGAGATGATGAACTGCTTCTTCCTGCCGAAGCGTATGCCGCTTCCGCCTCCCACGATGATCGCATCAGCCGCCATTACTTCTTGGAGTTGCGAAAATCATCCTTCCTGCAGGGGTCTGAAGGATTGAGGTAACCACCACTTCAGCGTTCTTGTTGAGCAGGTTTTCACCCTGCTCTACGACGACCATGGTGCCGTCTTCGAGGTAGGCAACTCCCTGGCCCCGTTCCTTTCCCTGTTTGGTGATGATCACGGTCAGGCTCTCGCCGGGAAGCACAATCGGCTTGACTGCATTTGCGAGCTGATTGATGTTGAGGACATTCACCCCCTGAATCTGGGCGATTTTGTTGAGATTGAAATCATTGGTGAGGACATCTGCATCCATCTCCTTGGCGAGCGCAATGAGCTTGGAGTCCACTTCCTTGATCTTCGGGAAATCTTTATCGGATATCTCGACCTGTACCTGCGGGCTTTTCTGAAGCCTGTTGAGGATGTCGAGCCCTCTTCTGCCCCGCGCCCTCTTCAGGGGATCTGAGGAGTCGGCGATGTGCTGGAGCTCGTTGAGGATGAACTGGGGAGCTACGAGGATGCCGTCGATGAATCCGGCATCGCAGATATCAGGGATCCTGCCGTCAATGATCACGCTGGTGTCGAGGATCTTTCTCATTGTCTGCTGGCCCCGGCCTGCACGGTGAAAAACCGGGAGATCGCCTATCTCCTTGCCCCACGCAAGGCCGATCGTGTAGCCAAGGTAGGCAAAGATGGAGTTGATCAGGATGAAAAGAAAGATGCCGCCTTCCAGACGAAGGAGCACATACCCCAGCAGGCTCCCGATGATGAGCCCGAGTATTGCCCCGAGGAATCCCCCTATGTAGGCCATGGGATGAAGTCGAAGGCCCTGTAGCTCGCCGATAATGATGAATGCCACGCATAGTTCTGCGATGGAAGGCAGGATGATGAGCCATATGCCTCCGCCCATCTCCATGGCGGCATACATGAATGACCCGTAAAATACTACCAGTGCCACGATAATCCGAAGAAACCATTTCATATCAATAATCCTGTCCTAAGGTGTTTTCGTTTCAATCTTGCCCATTGCCTCAAGAAGCATCTTCTCAACCTCTTTCTTGTCTATTTTCTTGGATGTCGATACCTCGTTTACCAGAAGATTCTTTGCCGTATCGTACATCTTTCTTTCGCCGAATGAGAGTTCCTTTCCCCGTTTGAGGATGTTCAGGTCCCTCAGTACTTCGGCGATCTCGAAGGCTGAGCCGCTTTTTATCTTTTCCATATATTCCCGATACCGTCTGTTCCAGGTTTGATTATCGACAGATACGGAGCGCTCCTTGAGGATATTGAGAACCTTTTCTATTCCTTTATTGTCTATAAGTTCACGTATGCCGACATTCTGTACGTTGGTAACGGGAACCATAACGGTCATCTGGGTATCCAGGACCTTCAGGATGAAGAAAGATATTTTGTTTCCCGAGATCTCTCTGGTTTCTATCGATTCAACTTCAGATACCCCATGTGCAGGGTACACTACAATATCTCCAACTTTAAACATGAATTCATCCCCTTTGTTAAAATAAGACAATAACAATTCAATGTAATTTAGTCAAGGCTGCCGGAGGCTTTCAGAGAATAAATGTTCAGTGATTATAGGAAGGAGGAAGTGTTAAAACATGGAGCAGGGCAAATCTGCAGGTATATCATCCTCATATCGAACATTTCCCCTCTCCCCATCCCTCTCCCCCGTGTTCGGGGGAGAGGGATAAAGCCCCATACCGGCTAAGGCTCTGCCGGTTTGAGCGCAGTGCCGGGGCCTTGACTTCCTATGGAATTATATGAGAAGCAAATCACCATGAAATATCCTCACATCGATCCCGTATTTTTTCAGATAGGTCCCTTACAGCTGCGATGGTACGGCTTGATGTATATCCTTGGCTTCGTATGCGCATACTTCATATTGGTCCGCTTATCGAAGAAAAAAGGATACGATATGGGAAGCAGAGAGATTGAGGATCTTCTTTCCTACTGTGTTGCGGGACTTATTATCGGTGCCCGCCTCGGGTACTGTGCATTCTATAATTTTGGTTTTTATATCACCCATCCGCTGAAGTGCTTTGCCGTATGGGAAGGCGGGATGTCCTTTCACGGAGGACTCATAGGATTGGTCATTGCAGGTTATCTGTATGCCCGCCTGAAGAAAAAATCATTTCTCATGCTGGCCGATATGGGCGCTCTGGCAGCTGCACCCGGGCTCTTCTTCGGCCGCATCGGGAATTTTATCAATGCAGAGCTCTATGGGAGGGTTACTGACGTACCATGGGGGATGGTTTTCCCCGGGGCAGGATATCTTCCGAGACATCCATCCCAGTTGTATGAAGCTTTTTCCGAGGGTATTCTCCTTTTTCTCATACTCTCCTTTATATGCAGTAAGGTGAATACCCGAGGAGTTCTCATTTCCTCCTTCTTAATACTTTATGGGATCATGAGATTTTTTCTGGAATTTTTCCGCGAACCGGACTCCCAGCTGGGATTCGTCATCGGCATGCTTACCATGGGACAAATCTTGTGTGCCCTCATGATAGGGACCGGCATATGCATCCTTACCTATGTATTAAAGTCGAGCAGTGATTCACGCGATAACAATCTTTAAATGAATGATATTGAAATAAAGCTAGTAGCGGGACTCCGGACTTTTACGCAGTATAATCGGGGTAAGAAAAAGGTCATGCTGATGAATGACCCTCTGGGAGCCCGCGTCATTCTTAGTCTAGTTCCGCTGTGCCTCCATATCAACCATCCTGCGTTACCCGGTTTTATGGGAGATAACGATTGCCCGTCAGGGGTCAAGTGCATGGAATGGCCTGCAAGCACAATCAGTAGCCTGGAGTCATTTCTGCCCGTACGCATCAAGGTAGGAGAGGTCCAGAACCTTGTGCCCAGGCATCGTGAAATCGAAGGTCTTTTCACCATCGGCTCTGTGGGGAGCCTTGGACAGACCAGGGAATCCGATTATGATATCTGGGTCGTCGTCAGCTCTGAGGGGATCGGTAAATCCAGGCTGAGGCTGCTTGAGAGGAAACTAAAGCTCCTTCAGAGGTGGATTACCAGCCAATATATCATCGAAGTCCATTTCTTCCTCATGGATATCAACGATATCCAACAGAACCATTTCGGCACGGTATCACAGGAAGGCTCAGGCTCGGCATTGAAGAATACCCTGAAGGAGGAATTCTACCGTACGATGACCTTGATCGAAGGAAGGGTGCCTCTGTGGTGGGTGGTTCCTCCTGGAAATGATGGCAATTCCTATGAGACAATAAACCAGCACCTAAAAAAATCTGCGGACTTTGACATTGATGATTTTATCGATATGGGCAATATCACCAATATACCCGAGGAAGAGCTTCTCGGGGCCGCATTGTGGCAGATGCACAAAGCCCTCGATGATCCCCTCAAGTCGGTTCTTAAAATGGCGCTCCTTGCCACATATCTCGAGCCCTCGGAGGAAAAGGCCCTCTTGTGCGAAGAAGTGAAGGATCATGTACTGCAAGCAGGCCAGGATGAAGTAGTAGATCCATACGTCGAAGTCTTTCAGCGGGTAGAAGACTACTACCGGTCCAAAGGTGACGAGAAGACCATAGACCTCCTCAGAAAATGTTTTTATCTGAAAATATCTGCCAATATTACCGGCAATGATCTTCTCAACATAGGACAGCATGACAAGCAGGCCTTCATGGTGGAAATCGTAAAGAAATGGGATTGGTCCATTGGATTTTTCCGCGAACTCAACCGTTTCAATGAATGGGACGTGGAAAAATACCGGGCATTCGGCGACGAACTCCATGACTATCTCAAGCGTACAACTGTGCTCCTTATACGAAGGGCAAAATCTTTTCTCATGAATTCCCAGCTCGACCAGGATGTCGAGATTGAAGTCTTGCGGAGAAGGATCGAAGCTTTCTATGTTTCCAAGGAAGGCAAGATCGATCCTGAAAAGAGGGTAAAGAAAAAAGAACCTGCCTACGAGGAACTCTTCTTTTCCTACGACAAAAAGCAATGGTTTATCCATGAAGTATATCCAGAGCAGAAAAAACAGAAGCCCATCATGAGTGCAGAGAGGGTAGTAAAGATCATGACGTGGCTGGTCTACAATAAACGGATCGATGCCTCGACTTCCCTACACATGGTCCCCAATGCTTCCGGGGCATCGCTGTCGGATATCCAGGCTCTCTTGAGGGAGTTGAACACCTTGATCCCCGATGCCAATTCCGTAGGGCTGGACAGGGATTCCCTCATGGATAAGAAATACTTAAAAAAAATGATCATAATCGGCAATATGGAGGTCCCTGACATTTATCACACAATCCAGGAGGTGGATATTCTCTACATAAATTCCTGGAACGAATTTTTCTGCATCAATCTGCTTCCCAATGAGCTCAGAGCATGGATGAGGAAGAACAGGACATCAAGGACCGAGATCAATATTTGGTTGTCGAGAGAGGGAAAATCGAAGCATCTCGTAAATATGCTCTATTCTCTGTTTTATTGATTACCTTGAAAATAATTGACTTGAGCTCCTGAATACCGATATCACATTCATAAAGAAAGACAAGCTCGCTTCTTTCATCGGATCCTATAAGCTTTACGGGGGTTTTTGTGGATACGGTTGCAATCGGGATATGCCAGATAAAGCAGGGGTACGATCATGAGAAAAACCTGTCCAGCGCCCTCGGCATGATCGATGAGGCAGCCCGCAAAGGTTCAGATATCGTGGCGCTGCCGGAGATGTTCTTTACGCCCTATGAGCCTTTTTCTATCCGCTCTTCGGCGCCGGTTGCGATGAAGGCGGTCGACTCCCTCAGGGAACGGGCAAAACGGCACTGCATTATCCTCATTGCCGGCTCCATGCCTTGGGATGGTGATGGAAAGAGGTACTTCAACAGGGCCTTTGTCTTCGATCGTGAAGGAAACACGATGTATTCCCATGATAAAATCCACCTCTTTGACTGTACCCCTCCAGGAGGGCCTGTAGTCAAGGAATCGGATGTCATAAGGCCCGGAGATTCCCTCGGCTCGTTTGAAACGCCCTGGGGCAATGCATCGGTCATCGTCTGCTATGACATCAGGTTCACACCCATAGCTCAGATACTTGCCGATCAGGATGTAAGGCTGCTCTTTGTGCCGGCAGCGTTTTCCCTCGCTACCGGGACCGCTCACTGGGAAATGCTGGTGAGAAGCCGTGCTGTCGAGATGCAGGCATATGTCATAGGGGTACAGCCTGCACACAATCCATCGCTCAAATACATCCCCTACGGACATTCAATGGTCACGTCACCATGGGGCGAGGTGCTCATGGATGCAGGGCAGGATGAGACGGTGGAGGTCATGCACATCGACCTTGAGATGATAAAGGACATACGGGCAAAATTTCCTCTGCTGGCTCACCGGAGGAAGGATCTCTATAACACGACCTGGCAGGGACATATATGATCGCGATACGCTCTCTCTTTAAATCCTTTAATGGACAGAAAGTTCTGAATGATCTTGATCTTGATATCCCTGAGTCCAAGATAACGGTTGTCATCGGCCCCAGCGGGACAGGGAAAAGTGTCCTGCTGAAACATATCGTAGGCCTTATCAAGCCCGATTCGGGCAGCATCATGATCGACGGCATGGATATCACAGGAATGGATGAGGTCGAGCTCAATAAAGTGAGGAAATATTTTGGCGTCTGCTTCCAGGATGCGGCACTCTTTGATTCCATGAATGTAGGAGAAAACGTGGGATTCCCATTCGTCATTCATACCGATTATTCCAAAGAAAAAATCAGGCATGTAGTGGCGGAGCTTCTGAAAGAGGTAGGCCTGTCAGGCGCAGAGGAAAAGATGCCCTCCCAGCTCTCAGGCGGAATGAAAAAACGTGTAGGATTAGCCAGGGCTCTGGCAATGAACCCGAAATGCCTTCTTTTCGACGAGCCGACAAGCGGTCTGGATCCGGTGATATCGCGTGCGATCGACATGCTCATCCGTCAGGTTCAGAAAAGGACGGGGGCAACCAGTCTGGTAATCAGCCATGATATCGAAGGCGCATTCAACCTGGCAGATTACATGGCCATGATTTATCGCGGACGTATCGTTTTCAAAGGTTCGCCGGAAGATTTCAAAAATACCGAAGACCCGCTGGTAAAGCAGTTTATCCATGGGTATGTGGAAGGGCCGATCAATCCGATAGAATAATCCTTAGCAGGCTTTGCATACCTTTTGTACAATGATTTGCCTGGTGCAGCTTACGGCATGGAGAACTCAATTTCCGGGTGCTTGACCGAGAGAACAGGACAGTGTGACTTCTTCACGACTTTTTCTGCGGTATGCCCGAACAGAACATGCTGAATTCCGGTCCTGCCTCGGGTACCGATCACAATCATATCTACTTTCTCACGCTTTGAAAATTGGATGATCTCATAGAAAGGAACTCCGTGAAGAATATACGTATCGCAGTGCGTCTCGGGAGGCACCATGTGGGTCACCATCTCCTCGAGGCGCTTGGCGGCATTCTCTTCGAACTCGAGATAGAGCTGCGGGAGGATGCTCGGGCTCAGATTGTACTCGGAAAACTCGGTAAAATCCTGCAGGACATGGAGAAGAAAGAGCCTTGCTTTGAAAACTGCATTCAGATCAACGGCGTATTTCAAGGCATACCGGGAAGATTCACTGAAGTCCGTTGGTATCAGTATCCTCTCTATCATACCGTATAAAGTAATATTATTCTCCTCCTTGTCAATAGCTTATGCCTTTCTTATTGCCTTTGAGCCAAAGCTCTATATAAGATAATACATTACTATGAAAAACCTTTCCGCCTTTCTTCTTGCCTGTTCGATGCTTCTCACAAGCTGCGCATCATTGAAGATCCCCAATGCCGATGTGTATCCCTTTCGGGCGGTATTTGAGGGACGGGCATCTGTGCAAGGTGAGGATATCAGCTTTAAAGGCGCCTTGGCTATTGTCTCCCGGGATCATGGGTATGCACAGATTTACGGTCCCATGGGCCTGGCAGCGTTTACCCTGGACATTTCCCAGGGTCAGGTAAAGATCTATGATGTCTGGGGGAAGCAGATCAAGCAGTACACGCTGCCTGCGGAGCAATTCCTTGGCCTTATTGCCGGAGTACCTCCCGAATCCCCTTATCTTTGGAAACGAACCCGTAACGATACGACATCAGTAACCTATACCTGGGGCAACTTGCACGTTGATGAGGATCTGCTGCCCCAGGAGCTCCATATACGAGGCAATCTTCCTGCTGATGCAATTTTTACCAGAAAAGACGGGACAATAGGATTGATGATGACCTACGGTTCTGATAAAGTTCAGCTGTCGATATCCGTCGTCTCGGGCGGCAGGTGGGGGAAAGGAAGCTTTAATGGTGATAAGGGAGGATTGTACTAGCCTATGATCGTGATCAAGTGCCCGACATGCGGTAATAAAGTCGTGTGGGATGATTTCCAGCCCATGGACATCACGTGCCCGAAGTGCAGGCACGACATCAATCTCCGGAAATCGTTCAGGGAGAATATAAAAATACGGGAGATGGGGCCGCGCGGAAATGTCTGCTGCTGCCCCCGCTGTGACAGCATCGTTTCCCGCAGGTGGTTCACCAAGTGCAAGGAGTGCGGATATTGGCTTTTCGGGCCTGTATCCTTCCACGGCAGATGGCCCTTCATCCTGGGAGTTTCAATCGTGTACATCATGTTTACTATTTTTTATCTGGTGTATATCCGTTGACATGATGCAGTTCATTTAAAGCCTGCCGATGAGCGATACTCCTATCAGCCCTGAAAAAGTAAAGCTGCTCGAAGAGCGGATGAAATCGCTGGGTATAAAAAATGGAGACCTGGAAGAAAAGTTTGTCCATGCTCAAGGAAGGGGAGGGCAGAAGGTAAACAAGACGTCCTCCTGCGTGTATCTGAAGCACATCCCTAGCGGGATAGAAGTGAAATGCCAGAAATCCAGATCCCAGGCTGCAAACCGTTTTTTCGCCCGCCGCATGATAGCGGATAAGATAGAAGAATCCCGGCTGGGAGAAGATTCTTCGCTTGCCAGGAAGATCGAGAAGATCCGCAGGCAGAAAAGCAAACGGGCCAAACGTGCACGGGAAAAGGTTGCGAAGTAATATCGATACATTTAATCTTCATTCAGATGATACCCTTTAGGCTTGGCTTAAGGGGTACTCCATCGGTAAGGATGGGTTTCCATGAGTGCTCATGCTCGATTTATCCTGTTTCAATGCATGATCGTCTTCCCCTTTGTGGCAGGGATGATTCTCAAAAACAGGATCCCCGCCGGCAGGTTGTCTTCAAGAAAGCTCATCAGGTTCAATCTCATCTTTATCGAGCCGTGCATCGCGCTCTGGAGCATATGGGGTCTTGATTTCAGCTGGGATGTCATCATCCTCCCCATATCCGGCCTGTTTCTCGTCCTCATAGGAATGGCTGCAGGCAGGATGATGATGGCTGTTGTGCCTTTGGAGGGAAAATCGCGGGCAAGTTTCCTCATCAGTTCATCCATAGCCAATCATGGGTTCACCATGGGTGCTTTCCTCTGCTACCTCTTTCTTGGCGAGAGGGGGCTCGGCCTTGCATTTCTTTTCCTGTCCTATTTCATGCTCTTTGTGTTCACCGTTATTTTCCCCTACGCCAGGTCAGTATCATCACTTCAGGAGGATCAGCACGGCATGATGATATGGAGTCATGTATTCGACCTTCAGAACATGCCACTTTTTGCCGTGCTCCTGGGGTTGATATTCAAGGCATTTCATCTGGCCAGGCCTTCTTTTTCTTCCCGATCGATGCGTTGATGCTCATCTCGATAGCCCTCTATTATTTCAGCATGGGCATGAATTTCAGTGTATCGAATATTTTCCTATTCTTGAGAGAAAACATTACCCTTTCCCTTATCAAGTTCATGATAGTACCTGCTCTTACAGCCGCGGTTCTCGCCATCCTCGAGATCGACAGGCAGATTGAATCGGTCATCCGGTTAGAATCATTCATGCCGGCAGCCATCTATTCGGTGGTTGCTTCAGTGCTGTTTCATCTGGATACAAAGCTCACTGCAAACCTTTTCGTAGTGAACACCCTTATCTTTATCTTCCTCGTGCTGCCTTTGCTTTTTGTGTTCAAGGGATATATTCTTGGTCTGTAGAAGGGATGGATGACAGCGGTGAGAGGACATAAAATCAAAGCAGCATTGTTTGATTTCGGCGGCGTGATCGCGGATGAGGGGTTCAGGAACGGCTTGTTGGAGATAGCCGCAAAGAGCGGCCTTGACGGAGAATCGTTCGTAGAAAAGGCACGGGAAATCATCCATGAAACCGGATACCTCACCGGGAGAGGTACGGAAGAATATTTTTGGGAAACCATGAGGAAAGAGACCGGGATTAAAAAAACCGATGCCGAGTTGAGAAACATCATCCTCAAGGGTTTCACGGTAAGGGAGTGGATGCTCAAGGTCATTGAACGGCTCAAAGGAAAAGAAATAAGGCTTGCCATCCTGAGCGACCAGACCAACTGGCTCGATGAACTGGAAACGCATATGAAGATCTTCGGCCTCTTCGAGCAGGTATTCAACAGTTATCATCTCGGAAAAAGCAAGAAAGACAGAACGATTTTTCCCGATGTACTCAAGATCCTGAAGCTTGAACCCGGCGAGGCCCTGTTTGTGGACGATACGGAGGGGCATGTGGAGAGGGCGAGGGAAATGGGCCTCCATGCCATTTTTTTCAGGGGCAAAGACGACTTCCTGAAGGAGCTTTCCGTTTTCTTCCCTGATTTGCCTGAGGATTTCTGATCCTCTTTTTTTATACCCCGTATTTCTTCAGCTTCTTATGCAGCGTGGCGCGGGTTATGCCGAGCCTCCGGGAAGCTTCGCTCTTATTCCCGTGGGATACCTCCAGAGTTTTGAGTATGGTTGACTTTTCGACTTCATCCAGAGGCAGATCCGTCGGGAAATGACCTGCCGGCGGCTGGGCAGGTAATTCATCGGGCAGCAGGGGCAGATCATCGAAGCTCAAGTAATCCGTACTCGAAAGCACCACAGCACTTTCAACGGTATTCATCAGCTCCCTGACATTGCCGGGCCAGTTATACCTGATGATCCTGTCCATCGCCTGAGGTGTGAAGCCTTTAATATGCTTTGTATTCTTCTCGGAAAACATCTTGAGGAAATTTTCTGCGAGGAGGGGTATATCCTCCCGGCGCTGTCTGAGCGGAGGAACTTTCAAAGTGATGACATTGAGGCGGTAGTAGAGATCTTCCCTGAAATTTCCCTTCTGAACCTGGGAGAGAAGATCCCGGTTGGTTGCTGCAATGAGCCTCACATCCACAGAAATTACCTCTTCTCCGCCGACCCTGGTCATCTCTTTTTCCTGGATTACCCGGAGCAGCTTCGCCTGCATGGCCATGGACATCTCGCTTATCTCGTCCAGGAACAAGGTGCCGAGATGTGCCTGGCTGAACCGTCCGTCTCTCCTCCTGATAGCTCCGGTAAAAGCACCCTTTTCATGTCCGAACAGCTCCGATTCCAGGAGACCTTCGGAAATGGCTGCACAGTTGAGCTTTATGAAAGAGTTGTCTTTTCTTGAACTGTTGAAATGGATCGCTCCTGCTATCATTTCTTTGCCTGTTCCGCTTTCGCCCATGATCAGAACGGTCGCTTCCGACGAAGCAGCCTTTGAGGTGGTTTCGAGGAGGCGGATCATCAGAGGGCTCTTGCCGATGATGTTGCGGGCATCAAAGTGTTCCCCGATGATTTCTCTGAGGATGCGGTTTTCCTGCTTGAGCCGGTTATGATCCATGGCCTTCTCCATTTTCATGCGCATCTCTTCGAAGTCGAGCGGTTTTGTCAGATACTCGTAAGCACCTTTTTTCATGGCTTCGATGGCTGTCTCCACCGATGAGAAGGCGGTGATGATGATGACGGGAATGGCAGGGTTTATGCTTTTGATCACGCTCAATGCCTCAAGACCTGATACCTTGACCATACGGATATCCATCAGGATAAGATCGAACGGCTTGTTCCGGACTGTTTCGATGGCGCTCGAACCGTCATCGGCCTCCGTCACGTGGTAGCCCCATCCGGACAATAGTGTTTTGAGCATGGTGCGATGACCCAAGTCATCATCCACGACGAGAATGTCCCTGCTTATATTCATATTATTCCTTTCCTCTGGAGGGCAAAATGATGGACACCGTCGTGCCCTGGCTTTCTCTGCTGGATATTTTCACCTGACCTGCATGGGCCTCCATGATCTTGTGTACAATGGCGAGGCCGAGGCCGGTACCTGACTGTTTCGTGGTGAAATAGGGATCAAAAACCCTGCTCAGGTCCTGTTTCGGTATCCCCTGGCCGGTATCGGAGATATTCACGATGATATTCGAATTTACCTCGTCCTGCTCTGTCCATATTTCGAGAACACCCCTGCTGTCCATCGCTTCTATCGCATTCAGATAGACGTTGAGCAGGACCTGGGTAATTTTATCCTGATCGATATTCGCGATAAGGGGCACATTGGAGATGCTGTCGGCAATGATCTCGATTTCCTTAGCATCGGCCTGATGTTTTATCATCTCGATGGAATGACGGATCGTGTCCTTCACGCTTGCCTGTTTCTGAACCACATTCATCGGCCTGGCAAATTCCAGAAGCTGACTGATGACCCTGTTGAGGCGTTCAACCTCTCTGATCATGATATCAGCGGTTTTCTGGTCTTCCGGCACATCACGGTACCGTTCCTTGAAATACGTTGCAAACCCCTTGATAGAGCTTAAAGGATTCCTTATCTCATGTGCGACTCCGGCAGCAAGGCTTCCCAGAGACGCGAGCCGTTCCTTCCTCAACACTTCTTTCTTCAGGTGCTGGATCTCCGTGGTGTCCCTCAGGAGCATTATGTATCCCAGAAAAATATTGTTGTCGTCGTACAATACGCTCGTACTGGTTTCAAACAGCATATTCTTTCCCTGGATCGGGATGTCGATCTCTTTGATGAATACGGTCGGCGACTTCAGCGCCTGATCGAAAAGCTCGTTAATCTGAGGAGGAAGAATGTCTTCTGCATGCTCATTCTGTATGTCCTGGGAGGAGAGCTTCAGCATATCTTCAGAAGCATTGTTCATGGTGATGAGCTTACGGTTTTCACCGATAAAAATAAGACCTACCGGGATGTTTTCCACAATGTTATCCGAGAAGGCCTTGATCCTCGAAAGGCTCATCCGCGCAATACGGTAGTTGTAGGCGATGATTATGGATACAATCCCTGAAAAGCCTATCAAAAGGAGTATAACTGCTATGAGGATGCTCTGGAGGGTGTTTTCCCGTGTCGTTTTCACGATGGGATCCATATCGAGCCCGACAAATATCGTCAGAGCCGGCTGTTTGAATTCCTGTGGGAATATATGATTGATGAACCATTCTTCCGGTAAGATACGACTGCTGTGAGAAAGCAGTCTTCCCCTTGAGGGAACGAACCTTCTGTAGACTTCGAAGATGGGCTTTCCATCGGACCTTATTATCCGGCGTGACTGGATCTTATCGCCGACAGCCGTAAGATCGAGGCCTGTCCCATGGGTTTTTCCGATATGCATAGGCTGGTTATGGGCAATGATCTTTCCCTGTACATCCGTAATGAGTATGTAAAGGATATCCGGCTGCTCTGCGGTTTCCATGATAAGCCTCTGGACCTGAACCCAGCTCCAGTTGAATCCCACCATACCCGTCCTGGTGCCGGCTTCAAAAGACCGGATGAGGGCGTCGCCTTTCTCACGAAGCAGCATGATCATATTATCCTGCTGGGTTCTGATCGTCTTCACGGTCATGAAGGCGAAGATCGGCACCAAAACGATAAAGGCACCCACGATGACCCAGGGCGACATGCGGATCCAATTCCGGTCTGTACTCTTATCTTTCATTCCATGAATATTCTCGCCTGAGTAATTAACAAATCTCATGCCAAACGCTCCATGATGGCCTTGCCTTCCTGTCTCGATAAGATGCTTCATAAAACTGTATATTCTGTATACGTGTGTATCCTTGGATTGTATAGGTATTATACATTCATCCTGCCGGGTTTATCGTACTGGTGCAATAAATACCTTCATCGAAAGATGGATATAATGTTAATACAATGGGATAGCTGCCAGGTGATCAGTTTGGCATGCCAATTGAATAATGAGTGGGCATATGAATCGATATCAAGCGATATAATCCGGACTGGAGGAAACCGAAATAAGGAGGTAACCGTCCTTCAGTCTCATCGATAAAAGATCTTCATAGCAAAAAACCTCCTCTTCGGGATGGCCGTTCCCTTGCCCAGGCGCCATCCCTATTTTTTTATCAGAATACCAGCCTGCGGCTAGTCCCGGAATCGAGCCCGCGATTCATCTGCCTTAATCCAAAACTAATTTCCATCAGGAAAAATCGGATTCATCAGAAAGCATAATTGACTAGAAGAAGGATACTATAGTAGGAAGATGTGCGTAAGGGGGGTTACCCATGTCATTGACATATAAAGAAGCTGGCGTTGATATCGATAAGCAGAATCTCTTTATCAAAGGGATTAAATCCGTCATCAAATCCACATACGGGCCTGAAGTCCTTGGCGGGATCGGAGGATTTGCCGGTTTATTCAAGCTGGACGTTGGAAACTTCAAAGATCCGGTTCTCGTTTCTTCCACCGACGGGGTAGGAACGAAGATCAAGATCGCCCTTATGGCAGACAATCATGAATTTATCGGCATAGATCTCGTGGCCATGGTCGTGAACGACATCGTCGTTGATGGTGCGACCCCGCTTTTCTTCCTTGATTATCTGGCGACCGGTAAGCTCGATGTGGAGCGGTCAAAAACAATCGTTACCGGCATGGCCAAAGGGTGCAAAGAGGCAGGTTGCGCTCTGATCGGCGGTGAAACCGCCGAAATGCCGGGAATCTATAGTGATGGTGAATATGATATCGCCGGGTTCGGTGTAGGAATAGTCGACAGCGATAAGATCATCGACGGTTCGAGGGTCTCCGCAAAAGACGTTGTCATCGGGGTGCAGTCCTCAGGTGTTCACAGCAACGGTTTCTCTCTGGTGCGGAAGGTCCTTTTCGACAGGGCTCGGATGAAGATCGATGATTATGTCGAAGACATCGGCAAAACCCTTGCAGAAGAGCTCCTGACTCCGACAAAAATCTATGTAAAAAGCATTCTGAACCTGCTCCGGGCGTTTGAGATCAAAGGGATCGTCCATATCACGGGCGGCGGGTTCATCGATAATATCCCAAGGGTTTTATCAGCGCGGACCGGCGTTGTAATAAAGAAAAACTCCTGGCAGGTACCCCCCATATTCACGTTTATCCAGGATCTCGGAAGGATCGAAGATCTTGAGATGTACCGGACGTTCAACATGGGCATCGGCATGGTGCTTATCGTGGCTGAAAAAGATGCAGAGGACGTGCTTCTGCGACTCAAAGGCCTGAAAGAATCTGCAAGTGTGATCGGGTATGTGAGGACATTGAAAAAGGGAGAGGCCCCGGTTGTTTTCGAAGAGTAGGAGGGCCTAAGTGATACGGATAGGCGTGCTGGTATCCGGAAGCGGGTCCAACCTGCAGTCGATCATGGATGCCTGCGAGCGGGGTGAGATTGACGGCCGCGTAGCTGTGGTCATCAGCAACACATCAGAGGCGTTCGCCCTGAAAAGGGCTGAACAGAAATCAATACCCGCCGCCGTCGTCCCCCACAGCACATACCCGGACCGGGAAAAATTTGACCGTGAGCTCGTACGAATCCTCCACGAATACCAGGTGGATCTCATCGCCCTCGCCGGCTTCATGCGGGTCCTCACCCAGGGATTTCTCCAGGAATTCCCCGGAAGGGTGATAAATATCCATCCTGCGCTGCTTCCCTCTTTCCCCGGCCTCGGGGTAAGGCAGAAGGCCATAGACCATGGCGTCCGTTTTTCAGGCTGTACCGTGCATTTCGTTGATGCAGGGGTAGATACCGGCCCCATCATCATTCAGGCCGTAGTGCCTGTATATCCGGATGATGCGGAAGAAGACCTGAAAAACAGGATCCTTGCCCTTGAGCATAAAATATATCCCAAGGCCTTACAGCTCTTTGCTCAGGGAAGGCTCGACATCGTGGGCAGAAAGGTCTTCATTCAAGGGCTTGAGAAGGATGAGTCCCTATGCCTTGTAAATCCCCCTTTGGATATCTAGAAGGCCCGGTCCTGGTCAGTGCCTGCCTCCTGGGCATCAACTGCCGGTATGACGGGAAAGCGAAACCCTGTAAAGGAATTCTTTCATCAAAGAATTTTACGCCTGTTCCTGTCTGTCCGGAAAGGCTCGGCGGACTGCCTACTCCACGGCCGACCGCATGTTTTGTCAGTGGCGACGGCCGGGATGTTCTGAAAGAAAGGGCTCGAATCGTAAATGCCGATGGGGTCAACGTTACCGGATCCTTTATCAATGGCGCCATGCATGTCCTGGAACTGGCGTATGTCCTCAATATAAGCCGGGCTGTGTTCAAGGAAGGAAGCCCTTCATGCGGAACGAATCAGGTGCGGTCGCAGGAAGGAAGAATTCAGGGTGTCGGGGTAACCGCTGCATTACTTCTGGAAAACGGGATATTGGTAATGAATGAACAGGGGGAGCCATCGATAGCCTTTTCATCGATGAAATAATATCCTTTATCTTCCTGATACAATTGATCTTGATAAATCCTGGTATTTTACCCAGATCCGGTGTATACATGAGTATCATGATGTATTGATATGGTATTGAGGAGGGGATAATTCTCACTGAAAAATGCAGGACAAGTGCTCTATTTTTGCATTTGGACAGGTCGGATCCGGCAAAATTTCACAGGGATCAAAGGAAAGGGGCTTCAATCTTCTCGAACTGCTCGTGGTCTTGGGTATTATTTCTCTGCTGGCCGCGCTCGCCTTTCCCAACTTGAGCAGACTTACATCAGGTAAGGAACTATCTCAACAGACAGAACACCTGGCAACCATGATTCACCGGGCACGGGATCTGGCGATGGATCAGGGATATCCGTGGCGCATTGTCTTCAACCCTGGCCATGGATCATGGGTGTGCTATGGCGACCAGAATGGCGACTCCCGGATAGACCCGGGAGAAAGACTACTCGGGCCGTTTTCCCTGAGTGAACCGGTCCGCTTCGGCTGCCGTTCTCACAAAGGGCCGAATGATACGGATCTCCCGGATGACGGAGTAAGTTTCTCGGACAACCGTATCACCTTCTCACCCATGGGATGCTGCAATTCCGGCAGCATCTACCTGCGGAATGATACCTCCTCCATAGCGATCAGAGTCTTGCCCGCCTCCGGGGTCATCAGAATCTGGCGGTACGGAAGCTCATGGGAGATAATAAAATGAAGAAAGGGTTCAGCCTTCTTGAAGTGCTGGTAGCACTCCTTGTCATTATGATCATTTTTCTCTCATACATGAAATTTTCGATAGTATCGATCCGCTCGAACAGGTATTCCGAAGACCTTACCACTGCCTCGATCCTGGCACATACAAAACTTGTCTCCTTGAAAAATCTTCCTGCAGAATCTTCCCAGATGTCTCCGGAATGGCACCAAGATCCTGAAAATCCGATTTTACAAGGTAATGTGTCATTTTACAGATACTGGGAGGTCAGTGATATTCCCCTGGGGAAACAGGTGATGCTTTACGTTGCATGGTATGATCATGCAAGATCGAAACCCCGTGACTTCGCTTCGTTATCGGATCTTCAGGAAAGTAAATGCCCTATGGTAACCTTCCATGATATCTTTCTTAAGGAATGAATACCCGCAGGATGACCAGAAGCATTCCGGATCATTCTCGCCTTCACCCCGGGGAATGAGCCTTTCTGATCTGTACGATCCGGAAGATCAGGCTCGTTTGAGGCAAAGGCAGAGGGATATGATAAAGAAAAAGACAAAGGAGACCGCATGCGGGACCTCTGTCAATACATATCTGATGTCCTGAAAAATCTCCATGCCCAAGTAACAGCAAGATGTAGGCCAGGTTATAAGGTATTGATTATACGAGGTCAGAGCGGATGGCCTGTGTCTTAAATGCATCACCTGGGTTGTTGCACAGAGTAACTATGATAAAGTACTGACGGACTACCGAAGAAAGCCGGTGCAGATGTAAGATGATGGGGGGAGATAAGATACTTTATCAGCTTCATTTTTCTCAATTAAAAGATTTTTGGAGAGGGGTGCTGCATGGAAGAAGGGCCTCATCGTTTTTGTGAAGACCGAAAAGCTGGTTCATGAAAAGGAAATATACTTCCCCGGCATCTCCCAGGATTACGACGAGGGGCTTGTCAACCTTACTGCCCGGATCTTTATCAAGGTCATCCGATAGGTTCCGGGGAATGATATTCTGCTCTGCACTCGCTATCGCATATTCAGTTGCCGATTTCATAAATGCATGGATCGGTGAGGAAAGAATAAGGGTTAAAAGAAAAGTGATGGCGACGGTCTTCATAGCAGCTTTTCCTCCCTTGAAGATGTCAGAATGGTTGAGCTTTTCCTCTGCACGGCGTAAATTAAAGCAAATAATATGCCTTTGCCAATGATATGTAATAACAATATATTAGGCGATTTGATGAAGAGAGGGAAGGAAAAGGAATAAGATTACCCATAAAATGGAAATATTCAAGCACAAGAAGAATACTGCCCCTTTTGAATCAGTGGGCGCTCCGGTAGATGTCAATCCGGCTCAGAGCATCCCTGGTTTGTTTTTCGGTTTCTTCAGAGGGTTGATTCTTGAGGGCCGAGAGGAGATATTGGTAGGCTGCCGTCGGCTGCCCTTGTTTCAGGCGCATGAGGCCAAGAGCAAGATAGACATCAGCGAGGGTTTCGGATTTCTGCCGGTTTGTCACGCATTGCCTCAGCATCCTCGATGCGGCAATGGGATGTCCTGATTCATCGAGCCACTGGGACAGGGTTATGCATTCATCGGTTTTGAGCACGGATACATCCTTTCCCTCCATGTGAGCGAGGATGTCCACTGCTTTCCCCGGCAAATTCTCATTCATGGCAGCCCGTAGTTCCGAAAGATTTGCGATACTTTCTTTTCCTGATGCCGGGTTTATCCGCGTCATGGCATTTCCGACATGCCACATGCTGTCCCTCCAGGGCCAGTGCCAGGAAAACCTTTCGCCGACAAAAGCGATAGACATTCCTCCCAGAAAGCCCCCGATATGAGCGCCATAAGCCACTGCTGACTGGTGGCTGATAAGAAAAGGCAGGAGATTGTCAATGACGATGAAAATGCCGAGGACCAGACGCGACGGCATGGAAAGGACATCCACGTAAAAAGGAATGAGCGCGATGAATACCTTGATCTTGTTTCTCGGGAAGAGAAGGAAATAAACGCCCAGAATTCCTGATATGGCTCCTGATGCGCCTACGAGCGGCACCATGGAAGGTCCTGCGAAGAGGGCAAAGAACAGGGTGGCCAGCGCACCGGTAAAAAGATAGGTCATCAGGTACCCTATCTTTCCAAGCCGGTACTCAACGTTGTCGCCATAAATCCACAGGAAGAGCATATTCCCCGCGAGGTGGAGGATGCCCCCATGGAGAAACATACTGTAAAAGAGATTGGCTATTTTCGGGGCACCGGGTTTATATCCATGGACAAAGGTATAGAGATCGTATGAGCTGACCTGGGATAAAACTTCGTTGATCGTGACCCCTGGCGGGAGCTGATTCGCAATGGTCCGGAGGTATTCATGCAGGAGCGGGTCATTCATGCTCACGCCCCGGCGGGAGAGGGGTATGGTGATGAACACATAAACCAGGATATTCGCTGCGATCAGGGTCCAGTTCATCCATGGAGTGTAATTCTTCGGATTAGGGCTGTCTCCTATGGGCAAAAACATACTCTGTAACTCCTGCCTGGTTTTTCAAGGCGTGCAATAATACTATTAAGTAAACGAACGGATAAGAATCACCAATATCAAAACATCATTATTGATAATCGGGTGAAAAAAAGCCAGTGATTAAATCGATCCCCCAATCCCTGTCAGACAGCTTTTTGCCTTAAGTACGCCGTGATCAAGGCATTGACATCCTGCGGGTACTCCTCGTGGGGAGAGTGTCCGCATTGCTTGAAGAGAAAGGTTCGCGCATTCGGCAGTTGCCGGTGAAACCGGTGCAGCAGTTCGGTATCGAGATATGCATCATGATCTCCCCAGATGACAAGCGAGGGGTGCCGTATTACAGGCATTAATCTTTCGGTCAGCGACCAGTCCTGGTTTCTTGCAATCTTCAACTGGGCCTTCTGGTTGTAGGGAAATGTCAAGGGAAGGTAGACCTCTTCAGCCATATCGCGGCTTACCATCTCCTTGTGAAAAAAGGAGCGCTCAAGGCGTTTTTTCACGATGCCGACCGTGATGCATTTCATGAGGAGTCCTCCGATAACCGGATACTTCATGAGTTCCCATTCGAGAACATCGGGAACATTAAAACCGCTTGAGTCTATGAGGATGAGCCTTTCCACCCGTTCCGGATATTGAGAAGCGAAACGAAGCACCCATCCGCCTCCCCAGGAATGCCCGAGAAGCGATGCCCGTTCGATATTTTTCATATTCATGAATTCGAGCAAAACTTCTGCAGCTGTCTCAAGACCGTATGATACGGTATCCTGCAGCGGGAGCGTATAGCCGTATCCCGGCATATCAAGGGCATATACTCGAAAGAAGCAGGAAAGATCCCGGAGATTGTGCCTGAAAGAATACAGCCACACTCCCCCTCCATGGATCAGGATCAGAGGGTCTCCTTCGCCCATCTCAAGAAAGTGCATCTTAAAAGACGCAAGGGAAGCGTATTGTGAAGGGATCGTCTGCAGGTATCCTGAAGACATCGAACCGGTCATCGCTGAAATTCTCCCTAAGCAGCATGGGTATAAAATTTTAAGCATTCATTGGGGTGTCCCTGGACTCAACCGATAAATTTACTTTATCCGCACTTAAGATGAAAGTAAAATTTCTTCTTTGACATTGACAAGGAAGCTACCCCAAGGATACCTAATCGTAACTGGTTATAATCCTTGAAAAGGGAGATCTGCTATGTCCTTGAATGCGCAACAGCCGGGCGATCAGGATAAAACCGAAACGATGATGCCTGTGAATCCGGGCTCCGATGCACGGAAGCACACAGGGAGGACCATCGGCATCATTTTAACAATGCTACTGATTCTGGCAGGAGGTGCTTTCACTTCGTTTTATACCGTACCTGCCGGATACCAGGGCGTAATTATGCGATTCGGGAAATTTTCAGGTATTGTGCTGTCCGGCCCGCATCTCAAGGTACCCTTCGGAGTAGATAAAGTGATCGAGGTGAACACGGATACGATCGAAAGCGAGTCGTTCGGATTCAGGAGCGGCAAGCCGGGTATCAGAAACAGATATCGGAAAGATCCGGAAAGCATGAAAGAATCATTGATGCTTACAGGTGATTTGAGCATAGTCGACCTCGAATGGAGCGTCCACTATAAGCGCCAGGACCCGAAGAAGTTCCTGCTCGGCATCCATGATTCCGTTCAATCCATCCGGGATATCAGCGAATCGGTCATGAGAGGGGTCGTAAGCGATCGGAGTTTCGATTATGTGCTCAAGAACAGGGAGGAAATAAGCAGAATCTTTATAGACGAGCTTCAGAGGTCGCTCGACAGGTATGACAGCGGAATAAAGGTTGTAGATGTCCGGCTTCGGAATGTACTGCCTCCTGACCAGGTCAGGGATGCTTACAATGAAGTAAATGCGGCCCGGCAGGAAAAGGAAAGCCTTATCAACCAGGCCCTGGAAGCCTATAACCGTGAAATACCAAAGGCGCGCGGCGAGGCGGCCGGCCTCGTTAATATGGCCCAGGGGTATGCCCTGGAGCGTGCCAATGTCGCAAAAGGAGAAACATCACGGTTCAATGATGTGCTGCATGAATACCGCAATGCCAAAGAAGTAACGCGGAAGCGGCTCTACCTTGAGACTTGCCGCGAGGTCCTGCCCAAGGCCAGGCAGGTGCAGGTGATTGACAGCAGACAGAAAAACGTATTCCCTTTGTTCGATTCGGAAAAGCGCATGCCGGGAACAGGGGGTGAGCGATGAAAACAGCAAAAGTCATCCTCGTCTTCCTTTGCGCACTTGCGGTTTTGAGCATGTTCGATGCATTCTATACGGTCAGCGAATACGAACAGGCAGCCATCTTGCAATTCGAGAACCCGGTAAGGTCAGTCAAAGAAGCCGGCCTTCATTTCAAGATTCCCCTTGTCCAGAGGGTTGCGAAATTCGAGAAGCGGATACTCAGGTGGAATGGAGATTCAGGCGAGATCTCAACCCGTGATAATATGATCATCCGGATAGAGGTGACTGCAAGATGGAAGATCGTCGATCCGATGACATTCATCAAGGCGATCGGAACCTATGACCAGGCATACGCCAAGCTTGATGACATCATGGATTCGATTGCGAAGGATACTGTCGCAGCAAATCCCCTCGTTGAGCTGGTAAGGTCGTCGGATCAGATCAAGTCCGTCCCCGGCTGGGATAGCGGTGATAAATTTACCACAAATGATGCCGTACCAGGGGAAAAGGTTGTGCTGGGGAGGGATGCCGTCGCCCGAAGGATGCTTGCGGGAGCCTCGAAATCCATCTCGAGCTTTGGCATGGGACTCGTAGATGTTCAGGTAAAGCGCCTACACTACGGAGAAAAGGTCAAAGATAGGGTGTATGCCCGGATGATCTCCGAAAGGAAATACCAGGCAGCTCAGCTGATATCCGAAGGAGAGGGAAAAAAGGCAGAGATAACCGGGCGCATGGGTAAAGATCTCCAGGCTATCCGGTCAGAGGCCTTCAAGACAGCGGAAGAGATCAAGGGAAAGGCCGATGCCGAGGTCACCAGGATCTATGGGAAGTCCTACAATCAGGATCCGGAATTTTATTCCTTCTACAAGACCCTCGAGACGTATAAGCAAACCTCTTTCGACAATACAACCCTGATCCTCAGTACGGATTACGACTTTTTCAAGGTGCTCAAGGGTACGTCAAAAAAGTAGTGATTGTACGGTCAGTATGCCTCGTGAAGGCGGCGTAACCGGAAGCCCTCGATTTTAAGAGAGGTATGCACCCCGGATTGATCGCGAACGCACTGCTCCGATCCTGCTAAAAAGTAACCGAAAGTATTCATTATGTATATCTTATGAGTGATCTTGACAATTATCAGGTCTTGGTTTCTAATACAAAAGTATTACATAGTATTACTAAGGTCCGGTGAGAGTATAGCATGAAAAAGCATGAGATCGTAACTTTCAAAGTTGATGAGCATCTTTTCAGGATCATTCAGGGAATACCCAACAGATCGGAATTCATCCGTTCAGCTATTCTAACTGCACTGGACAGCGTCTGCCCCCTGTGCAACGGGAAAGGCACGCTGACGCCGAACCAGAAGCAGCACTGGAAGGATTTCTCGGAGGCCCATTCGATCGAAACGTGCGAGCAGTGCAACGAGCGTTTCCTTGTCTGCACCAAGATCGGGCATGAATAATATGGGGATAAGACCCGGAGGTAAATAATATGAAGGGAAAGGTACTGTCCTTTCTGACAGGCCTGATCGTCATCATCCTGATGGCGTGCCCATCGAGTGCCTCTCAGGCCGGAGGGGAGAAGATCAAGGCCTTCGTGAGTATTATCTCGCAGAAGTATTTTGTGGAAAGAGTAGGAGGGGAATACGTCGAGGTCAGTGTCCTCGTGGGCGAAGGACAGTCTCATGAGACGTATGAACCCACTCCGGCCCAGATGTCCAAACTGGCTCGCTCACGGGTTTTCTTCACGATCGGGGCACCTTTCGAGCGTGCCCTGGTTCCGAAGATTGCCGGCCTATTTCCACAGCTTTCCATAATCGATACAACCAGGGGAGTCAAAATTCTCTTTTTTTCGCCGGGTTCCGGCGAGCAGGGGCCTGACCCCCATATCTGGCTTGATCCCAAGCGGGTCAAGATAATTGCCCGGAATATATCCGAAGGGCTCACGAAGATCGATCCGGTTCATGGAGAATTTTATCGAAAGAATCTGGAAGTTTTCCAAAAGGACCTGGACAAACTCGATTCCGAGATCACGGGAATACTCGCACCCGTCAAAGGCAGAAAAATTTATGTATTTCACCCCGCCTTCGGGTATTTCTGTGAATCCTACGGGCTGCAGCAGGTAGCTTTCGAAGTTGAGGGAAAAGAGCCCAGCGCCAGACAGATTGCCAGGCTGATAGAGAGCACGAGAAAGGAAAACGTCAAGGTTATCTTTGTCCAGCCCCAGTTCTCTCAAAGGGCTGCCCGGGCAATTGCCCAATCGATCGGAGGGGAGGTCATCCCCATCAACCCCCTTCCCGGGAACTATCTCACGGAAATGAAGAAAATGGCTGAAACGATTAAGACCTCTCTTGCGGGTCGGAAGTAAGACCCGAAGATGAAAGGGGATTATAGGATATGAGAGGTATCGTGAAAAGATGAAGCCGGTAATCGAACTTGATGCGGTATCCTTTACCTACGGGCGCATGCCGGTCCTGGAAGATGTGAGCTTAAAGATCCAAGAGCAGGATTTTCTGTCCATCGTGGGGCCGAACGGCGGTGGAAAAACAACGATTTTAAAGCTCATCCTGGGCCTCGTAAAACCGGACAAAGGCAAGGTGAGCGTGTTCGGGACATCTCCGGAAAAGGCACGAACCAGAATCGGATACATGCCGCAGCATACCGCCCTTGACCCCTTGTTCCCTGTAACGGTCATTGACGTCGTCCTCATGGGACGTCTGGGGACAGGCATACGGTTCGGGGGGTACAGCAAGTCTGATAAACTGTCAGCAGAGGAGGCCCTTAGAACAGTGGATCTTTATGGGGTGAGGAGCCGACCGTTCGCCGACCTTTCCGGAGGGCAGACCCAGCGGGTGCTGATAGCCAGATCACTCGTCTCACACCCGGATCTTCTGCTTCTCGACGAACCTACGGCAAATGTTGATGCCGCTGCAGAGACGGAATTTTACGAATTTCTCAATCAGCTGAACCAGAAGATGACCATCGTGCTCGTAACCCATGACCTCGGGTTTGTTTCACGGCACGTGAAAAATGTCGCCTGCGTAAACCGCAGGCTTCTGTGCCATCCGACCTGTGATATTACCGGAGATATAATTAATGAGATTTATGGATCAAAGGTACAGATGGTCAGGCATGATCATGATATGAATCCTAAAAAAGGGAAACTGCATGACTGAATTCTTGTCCGATCTCATGAGCTTTTCGTTCCTCAGGTATGCACTTATGGCAGGCCTTCTTGCCAGTGTTGCATGCGGGATAATCGGCAGTTATGTCGTCACCAGGAGGATCACATATATCGCAGGAGCTATCTCCCATAGCGTTCTGGGCGGGATGGGTGCGGCACGATACTGTGAGGTCGTGCTGAGATGGGAGTGGTTTCATCCCCTCATCGGCGCAACGATCGCAGCTCTCCTCTCCGCCGTCATCATCGGCCTGGTGAGCCTCCGAGCAAAGCAGCGGGAGGATACGGTGATCGGTGCCGTATGGGCAATCGGCATGGCGGCGGGTATCATGTTCATCTTCAAGACCCCGGGATACAGCGAGAATCTGATGAGCTATCTCTTCGGGAACATCCTCATGGTGACACAGGGAGACATCTGGCTCATGGCAGGCCTCGATCTGCTCATCATCGTCCTTGTCCTTATCTTCTACAACAAGTTCCTCGCCGTCTGCTTCGATGAGGAATTTGCCCTTCTGCGCGGCGTGCGAGTCGAGGTGTATTACCTTCTGCTCCTGTGCCTGACAGCATTGACCGTTGTGCTCATGCTCAGCGTGGTCGGTATTGTCATGGTTATCGCACTCCTGACGCTGCCTCCGGCAACAGCCGGATATTTTTCCAAGAAGCTCGGGCACATGATGGTGCTCTCCATGTTTTTTTCCGCCGCATTCACTACAGGCGGGCTGGCTATAAGTTACGGGCCGGGACTTCCTACCGGAGCAACGATCATTCTTCTGGCCGGTGCAGTATACCTGAGCGTGGTGCTCATCTTGCGGATAGTGAATATCAGGCGGTTTTCCAGAGGGTAACAGGGAGAGCTGTATAAAGGAAACAAAGTCCCTTGTATATCGTGCTCAACGATAGAGCAGGAAAAAATCAGGAGCAGATGACATGACGCGAATGATAACCTGGCCGGCCGTTATGCTGTGCATGATCTGCATTCCGGCATATGCAAAGGCGGATACCCTGGTCGAACTGGGCAGGAATGCGACCGTGGAGCGGGGACAAGAGGTGGATTCGGCAGTCTCGCTCGGCGGTGATGTCCGTGTGGACGGGCTTGTCAGGAATGATGTAGTTGCCGTGGGCGGATCAGTGTTCCTGGGGCCGGGTTCGATAATCAAAGGGAATATCGTTTCTCTCGGTGGGACGGTGGTGAAAGAGCAAGGCGCTTCGGTTCTCGGAGATATCACCGTTATCGATCCCTCCCGGATAAAATCATTTATCATGCCCGGGAATGACCATTGGCGGGATATGCCCTACGGGTTTCATACCCCGTTTAGCATCTTTCCCTTTATAGGCTTTCTCGCGCTTGCCCTGATCACGGTTGCCATAGCACCCCGCGCCATCGGATATATTTCCTTTACCATCGAGCACGCTTTACTGAAGACATTCTTTTTAGGCATTCTCGGGAGTGCTTCGATCTTCCCCGTAGCGTTCATGCTTCTTATTTCGATCATCGGCATCATCCTTATCCCATTCGAGATGCTTCTGGTGGGCATTGCATTTTTTATCGGCTACGTCGCCGTTGTCCAGCTCATAGGAAAAAAACTCTTCCTCGCCTTGAAAATGCCGGACAGACCTATGCTTCTGGAAACATTAGCCGGAACTGTGGCAATAAGCCTGGCAGGCATGGCTCCCTTTGTTGGGCGGCTGTTTACCGCCTGCGCATTGATCATAGGCTTCGGTGGGGTCATTGCCGGCCTTGTAAACAGGCTTCTATGGAAGCATAAATCCGGTTCTGCCGGTTCATAAGCCGTGCCCGATCAAAGGCGTTACTTTATCGATTGAAAAATAGACAAGATATGAATCCTCTTCATATATCCTGTCCTGAGAGGCATAATTTCTCAAGCGCCTCAACTCATCGATGAGTTCGGAATTTTTTCCCTCCCGAATTTTTGTCAGGTAGAGCCTTCTTCCTTTCAAGCTGTTTTCCTCCTCCATGAAGAGGTATGCCGCGTGGACATTTGATTTCAGGTTTTCATGGCTCAACCGGTCGGCCATGATGAACACTACGGTCTTTTCATCGACGAAGAAAGGTTTTGCATAGAGCGCAGCATCGACATTACCTTGGGCATCTGCCGTAGCGAGAACCCCTTTCCCTTTCGTGTTGTCAAAATATTCTTTATCGTTCATGGGAGAAACTCCTCTTGATTGCTTCGTTATGATATAAGTAGGGATTTGCTTCAGCCCATGTCAATGCAGTCGGGCAGGAAGGAAAACCGACAAGGACAAAACACCGGCAAAAGCGCCGGTTCAGGTATATGCCGGGATCTTTTTTTGAAATACTTTCAGATTATAGAGATCGATTGCCAACTGGGTGAGTTCATCGAATCCCCATGTTTCTTCGTCTGTGAGATGCGTTATCAGTTCGCCGGGAAGATTTTCGATTCCGAGGTAGGCCCCGCTGATAGCCCCGGCCATTGCCGCCGTGGTGTCAACATCGCCACCGACTTCTATGGCAGAGGCAAGGGTCTCCAGGTAGCTTTCCGGGGAGTGCAGAAACGCATACAGGCTCCAAAGAACGGTTCCTGTAACAAACTGGGTCAGTCCCTGCCAATCCTGCCAGTCTCCAAAGGCATACCCGGCACTGACAATTTCCCGGAGCGCATCGATAGGCTCAAGATCGATCCAGTTGATCAGCGATGCAAAGGCGATTTCGGCCGACGGGTCGATTGTCGCAACCAGCCGCGATATCTCATTGATGAACTCCGGCTTGGAAACGGGTTTGTTTACAAGGGCCAATGCGACAGATCCGGCAATGGCTACAGAACCTACGGAACATCTGATATCCTTGTGGGTGATGATACTCTGATCATGTGCTGCCTTGATCAGGGATTCGGTTCGGTCGAAGAACATCAGACCGACGGGTCCTGCCCGCATGGCACTTCCGTTTCCGGCAGACGGGCTTGGGGTTCCTGCCTCGTACCAGGGAATGCCCTGTGACAAGCGGATTGCAGCCTCCCAGGTAGCAGTTCCTCCTCCCACGACTTTTCCCTTGGAGAAGATATCCGCTATCCGCCCGGCATAATCTTCAGGATTGAAGCCCCTGGATAAGACGCAACTGATAATCAGCTCGCGTGCAAGTTGCGAGTCATCAGTATACTGGCCGAAAACATACCCGGGCCTGGCTCTCAGCCCAGGCCCTTCTTCAATTATTTCCTCCACGTATTCTTTGCAGACGGCATACGGCTGACCTTCGACCGGGAATCCGACGGCATCGCCAAGGCACTGACCGATAAGGGAGCCGATATATTGGCCGCTATCCGGTAATCTCACAGGAGACGGCCTCTCTTTGGATAGTGTTTCTTAATACCGAGCTGAGCGCCTGAATACTATACGGCTTTGCTATAAAAGCCGTAAACCCGTATTTCCCCGGTTCAGACATGATAGGATCGTTCGAGTAGCCGCTCGATACGATGGCCTTTACCCCGGGATCCATCCTTTTCAACTCTTTGATGCATTCCTTCCCGCCCATCCCTTCGACAACGGTGAGGTCCAGAATCACGGCATCAAAGCCTTCACCGTCCTTCATTGCCTTTTCAAATACCTGGATTGCTTCGTTGCCATCTCTTGCAAAGACAATTTCATAGCCCAGATGGGAAAGAATGCTCTTGGCCAGATCGCGGATGAAAGCCTCATCATCCATGAACAGGATGCGGCCTTTGCCCGGGAAGGTTTCCTGAATCTCCGTGCGAGGCTCTTCTTTTGTTTCGATTAGAGCAGGGAGATATATGGTTATCGTCGTGCCTTTGCCGGGCGTAGACGACGCAGTGATATGGCCGCCGTGTTTCCTCACAATGGAATAAGAGGTGGCGAGCCCGAGGCCGTGACTTTTCTTTTTCGTAGTGAAGAAGGGATCGAAGATATTGTTGAGAACCGCTTCATCGATACCGCAGCCTGTGTCCTTGATGGTTATCTTTACATGGTTACCCTCGGGACAGAAGAGGGGGTTGTCGTCCGATCGTGAACTGTTGCCGGCTTCTATGGTAATCGTCCCGCCATCGGTCATGGCTTGTCTGGCATTGAGGATAATATTCTGAATGACTTGAGCGATCTGCGACTCGTCTGCTTCCACAGGCCAGAGATCTGCTTCGGTGTGAAAACGGGCAGTGACCTCGGAATGCCGGAGTACGAAATGGGCAGTATCCCGCAGAAGCTGGTCCAGGTGCATCTTCTTTTTCAAAGGGCTTCCCCCTTTGGAAAAAGTCAGAAGCTGACCGGTGAGGTCTTGTGCCTTCATAGATACCTTCTCGATGTCATCCAGCCTGCCGTAAACCTTTTCTTGGGCATCGATCAGCATTTTTGCAAACGATACATTGCCCAGGATTACGGTAAGAATATTATTGAAATCATGTGCGATTCCACCTGCAAGTGTACCCAGGGAATCGAGCTTGTACCGCTTCTGGAGTTCTTCCTCCAGGTATTTTCTTCCCGTTATATTCCTTGATATCTCGATTGCTCCCCTGACGGCACCGTGGTCGTCCATGACCGGGTAGCCCATGACCTGCCAGAGAGCACCGTTTTTTGTTTTTACCGTTTCCTCATGGGGCAAGCCTGTTTTTACCGCCCTGGTCACCGGGCATTTATCGCACGGCGCAGAGCTGCCCTGCCAAAGCTCGTAGCACTTTTTCCCGATGAGCTCTTCCGGTGAAAGGTAGAGGGTTCGGGAGGCTGCTTCATTGGCCCAGATAATATTCAGGGAAGTGTCCTGCATCATGATGATGTCGGTTATACCGTTCAGTACGACATCAAGCTCTTCTGCTTTCATTCGATACCGTTCTTCGTTTGTCCGGAGGGTTTCTTCGATCAGTTTCCGTTCCTGGATTTCCTGAGTGAGGCGTTTGTTGATCTCGATGAGCTCTTCGGTACGCTCTTTTACCTTTGCTTCGAGCTCGTCATACGCCTTTCTCAGCTCTTCTTCTGCCTTTTTCCGGTTCGTAATATCCGTTACGACACCATAAATCCTCAGCCTGTCTCCCTCTATGATGGGCTTGTTAAAGGCACTCACCCAGCAGAGGGCGCCGGATTTTTTCAGAATCCTATATTCGAAAGACAGGATTTTTCCTGACCTGAGCTCTGAATACCGGCTGCTTATTCTTTTACTGTCTTCAGCGTAAACGAAATCGGTAAAATGCCTGCCGGTCATTTCCTGAGGTTTATAGCCCGTTATTTTTTTAATCACCGGGCTTGTATAGGTAATAGTGCCGTTTTCATCCAGAGAGAAAATCGCATCATTAATATTTTCCACCAGTTCCCGGTATTGTTCCCTGCTTTTTCTCAAGGCTTCTTCGGTTTCTTTCAACTCGGAAATGTCTCTGATAACGGCAGCGACGATCTTTTTTGCACCCAGAGGGAAGGGGCTTAATATTATGTCGGCCGGGAATACGGTTGCATCCGAGCGCCTGCACATCCACTGAAAACGGTCCATACCCAGTCTGGATGCACGCTCAAAATGCTTCTGCAGCTCGTTGCCCGTCTCATGCTTTCCCGAGAGGTCAGGGAAAGAAAAGTCTTTAAAATTGCTGTGGAGGAACGCATCCTTGTCTCTGCAGCGAAATATCTTGAGAGCTGCCGTGTTACAATCTATAAATCTGTCCTTGTCAGTGAGAATGATGGCATCTTTCGTAGATTCGAAGAGTGTGGCGTATTTCTCCAGGGCATCTATAAGATCCTCTTCCATGGATTTCAGGCTGGTGATGTCCCTGCCCGTAAGGATATAATCAACAGGTGCATCGGATTCGTCGAACAAGGCCTTGAGCGTCCACTGATACCACTGCATCTGTCCGTCAAGAGGCATTATCCGATATTCGAATCTCCTTACCGGCTTGCTTGGGCCGATATTTTCAAGCTGGTGGGCAAAACGTTTTCTGTCCTTTCTGGGAATGTAGCTATAAACCATGCTGCCTAAGGTTTCTCGCTTTTTCTTCCTGAAATATTTGCAGAACGCTGCATTCGCATAGGTAATCCGGCCGTCGGGCCGGAAGAGGCACAGGAGATCAGGAAGGTCTTCCAGGAGAGAAGTATAGGTATCATTATGAAAAATAGCAGTTTTTTTTAAATCGGTTTCCGTGAGCAGCCTGCGAAGGTTATTCATTTCTTTCTGCAGGGCCTCCTCCGAAGCATGGGTAATCGTTCCATTGCTCATAAATCAAAACACTCCTGCACTAATATTCTGCCCGAACACACATATTGCAACCGAACACACATATTGCAAAGCGGTTAGAAGTATATTGTAATATGCCGGGAGACGATCTCAAATCATTGATGCAGAATAGGAAATTCCATACTTAAAGAGCCGATTGCAAAACTCTCAGCCGGTTTAGATTTTGAAGCCCAAAGCCGCTGTTACTTTCTATGTTCAAGGTCATGAGAGCTGTTTACCTGATGTTACCATTCTAAAAATTGCCCAAATGCGGATTTTCGGGCGTAGCTGTCCGCCATACTGCACAGGAAGTACCGAGAATATGTCCTAGTTTGCATGTACACCTTTCAACAAAGCATCTGAAAAAGCTGATTCGCGGTTATGACAATGAGCCCGAACATGAGATGTGCCATGATCTTGGATGCCCCCCTTACCCGGATATGATTTCCTCCGTGGTTGTCTTTCAGATACGAGTTTACTCTCTCACTACTGCTCCTTTGCGCAAAACGAGCTTTCCTGGCTGGATCAAGCGGGATCTTCTCTCCTCGCCTCTGGTTGGGATCAATGATCGGAACATGCGAGAGCGCCTCACTGAATTCCTTGATCTGCGGCGCATCATAGGCGGAATCCATAAGATCATACAGACTCACCACCCGCTTCGACGTCATCTGCATAAGCGGTATCGCTGCCTGGGAATCATGCAATGACGCAGAGGTTAATAATGCACTCACCGGAATATCCCCATCAATACAGTCGATATGCAGCTTGTATCCCCTCCGGGTCATCTTGTATCCCTTGCTGTCTACCTTGGTCCCTACAGCACAGTGATACGGCAGATCCTTTAGATTCTCCTCCAGGCTCCGGCCAACCTGAAGATCCAGCCTCTTCGGAGGCTTGGGAGCAACTTCTTCTCCCTGCCTGGGGCGACCCCGTTTCCTCTTCGGCACCGACGCAGTTTCACCCGCTTCTTTCTTTATCGTCTTCTCTCGTCTCTCGCGCCTCTATGGCCGTCGCATCCCGGCTCACATGACCCACAAGCTTGTCCCCACAATGCTCCTCCACCATGGCCTCGTGGATCTTCTGTGGCAGGCATCCATGGGAGTACTCCCCAAACGCCCGGCAAAAGGTCGACTCAGAGGGAATATCTCCTCTCGTCTCCCATCCGCATAACCGCCTCGGATTCTTGCACCCCTTCAGATACTCTATGAGCACCTTCGTCGTCTCAAAATTGTATACCGCCTTCGCCACAAACGCCTTGGCGATTGAGACCCTGTCCTCTCGCTTCCTCCCTATCCCGATCCAGCGATACCCCTGCATGTGCTTCGGCAGGTCCATCAGACAGACAACTCTCACAAATTGCTGCTCCTTATCACTCAACGGATCGAGTCTCTCTTCCAACCATGGAAAAATCTCGCCTGTCTGGTATTCCATATCTCGAAGAGATTGCTCATCGCTTCTCCTTTCTTTTTGCTCAGCACAAAAAGAATAGAGCTTTCTCATCACTATTTCATTACTTATATGCTGATTCGCAATATTATCCCTCGTTGTGAGTTTTGCAATCGGCTCTTAAATTATATCGATATTTTCAAGGGAAAGGGCAAAAAAAAGGATGGCGGTTAGGGCATAGGACGCGCCATCCTATAAGAGGAGGTTAAATGTTTGCTTCTTTAGGTCTGTTTCTCTTTTTATATATTTTTGATGATCCGGATCTAAAAAGGATGCACAATAAATGTCAAAAATAGATAATAAAATAAGATCCGATGCATTTGCTGGTCATTAGGGAATATAAAAGGCAGATATTCAGCGATAACCGGCCATATCACTAAGTAACAGGCATAAGGAGTGTTTTTGCATTTTCCAGGAAGATACGGTCATAGAATCTCCGAGAGAGACCCAATGCCTTCAGAGCCATGATCTCTTCCCGGCGGTGATGGAAAAGGTTCGGGAAGTCCGATCCATAAAGAATCCTGTTCTGATACCTTTCCAGGAGGTCGTTTTCCAGCTTGAACATCCTGAATTTTCCGGGAAGGAAACAGTATGATGTGTCGAGGAATAGTTTGGGATGACCACCCAGAAGATCGAAGAATTCACCGAATTCGAATGCCCCCATGTGCGCGATATTTGCGGGAAGATCAGGATAGCGGGCAAGTACGTTCCTGAAACGTATGATACCCGTGTAATCGTTTCCTATGGGGCCTGTGCCGATATGCAGAAGAAGCCTCTTGTTATGCTTCATTACCATCTCATACAGAGGGAAGAGGCGCTCGTCGTCGGGATAGAAGCACTGCACAAGGAAATGAAGCTTGAAACCCAGCACCCTGGGGTGAGTAATGATACGATCCGCCATTTCCAGGGCCTTGTCATCATCAGGGTGAAAAGCTGCAAAACAGTAGAGAGATTCCGTTCGATCGAGGAGGTTTACATTCCAGTCGTTCAGCCTTTCCGCCACTCCCTTTTTATGGGCATAATTGGAGTATACGATGGCATCAACGCCCTTATCCCTTAGATACTCTATGCATTGCTGAGCATAGAGTTTATGGACCACCTCCAGACCATAGTGCCTTTTAAAAAAATCCCATATGGCCTCAAACAGATCGTCAGGAAACAGGTGAACATGGAAGTCGATGATCTTTTCCGGGAGTCCGCTCATAAGGCCGGTTGGAGGATTATTCACGCTATTCATGAGAGGAAAATATCCCAGCCCGCTTTGAGCGATCCGATGGTAAGATCCATGGCCCCGGATGCCTCGGCCACAGGGGTAAACCCGCACTCATGGCATTTTATGTTTCCGCGGTTTTTTACATAGCATCCGACGGAAACGTTCCCGTCCGGTTCCACATTGGCGAGGAGACGGTCGCGACATTGCCAGGTATTATGGATCATCGCCTTCAGGCTCCACGCGGAGTTCATGATGGGATAGCCGAGCCTTTTGAGGCTCAAGATTGTCCGTATCGCCTGCGTGCGGTCTTCGGGTGAAAGCTTCAGGTTCTCCTCTCCCTGTTCATAAGGATAGAAGAATTGCACGGTGATGCCTTTGATCTGCTCAAGGGAGGAAAGCATGTCTGCGGCTGCGGCAAAATCACGCCAGTTCCTTGTGTTGAGCGTATAGTGCACAAAGAGTTTCTGATGACCGGACGAGCGGATATTGGCCATGATTGCATCATATGAGTTGCTCCTCAAGGCATCATGGGTGGGCTTCAACCCGTCGATGCTCACCCAGAGTACATCGGTTGGAGCATCAAGGGGCATGGTTCCGTTGGTTGTCGCTCCGACACACAAGAAATTCTTTCGTGCATGATGTACAAGGTCGCTGAACGTATAGCTCCCGTCTTTCCAGAGCAACGGCTCACCGCCTTCAAACACGATGAAGTTGCACCCCATCTGCTTCAGACTATTCAGGCTCTGAAAGGCGTTATCCTTGCTCATATGAGAGCCGGGCATCCTTGCGCGCTGGTGAAAGGGGCATCCGGAACAGGCCAGGTTGCACCGGTATGTCAGCTTTATGCTTGCAAGGAGCGGGATCTGCTGCCCGAGAACGCTCGTCCTCAGGAAATATCCCAGCATGGCTGATGCCTTTGCAAACCGATCCATGGATGCCCGCTGATTTCTTGAAACTGCGCGTGACAAAACAGGCAGAAGCCAAAGATCAGTATTTACCCGGGAAATCGGGTTTGCGCTTCTCTTTTTGCGCCCTGACACCTTCCCGTGCATCTTCGCTCCCGAAGATGGGCATGCCGATCGCCACTTCTTTTTTAAATGACTCACTCATCTCCATCATCCTCGTTTCCCTGGACAGGCGGATGATCCCCTGGGTAGAAAGAGGGCCGTTGCCTGCGATCTTTTCTGCAAGCTCCATGGCTGTGTCCATGAGCTTTTCTTTGGGTACGACGCGATTGAGGAACCCCCACTCGTACATGGTCTGGGCATCGAAGTTCCCGGCTGTCAGCAGGATCTCCAGGGCCCTGCATGGAGAGACATGCCGAGGGAGAAAGACATTACCCCCGCCCGTGGGCATGATTCCGAGGCTTGCTTCCCGCATCTGGAAAACTGCATCAGTGGATGCGACCCTCAAGTCTGCCCCCATGACCATCTCGAATCCTCCGGTGAGGCAGTAGCCATTGATTGCTGCGATGACAGGCTTGTTCACAAAGCTGACCTTGAGCATGGCCTCGGCAACGCCGCCCGAACCATCCCATCCGGTGATGATCCATTTTTCGGCATCGTTCTCCGGCTCCCGGGCTTTCGTGAGGACCGGGATGGCTGTCTTCAGATCCATGCCCGAGCAGAAGATTCCGGGAAGCGAGGAATAGAGCACGGCAACCCTTATGGAATCGTCATTGTTGATATCTATCCAGGCATTGTGGAGATCCAGGAGAATGCCGGGATCAAGGGCGTTGAGCTGCTTCGGGCGGTTGAGGCCGACACGCGCGATATGGCCTTGCTTTTCATAAATGATATTCATGATTCCTCCCCTCGTTCGATAATCAGTTAGTATTTCAATAGGTGTATCCATCTTCAAGGATATTGTCAACAAACCAAGTTATATCAATCTCAAAGAGACAATTGTGTAATTATTCCTATATTGGCGGCCCGGGATGAAGAAGACAGGGTATGTGGATGTGGCCGCCCACCTGGATATCCTCGACAAAGGCATGAAAGACGTACTCGCCCGGCTTTGGGAGCAAGAGTAAGCAAAGGGAATAGAGAGGTTTTACCCTTCTGTAATTTGAGACTCCAGCGCCTTGCGACCTTCTTCTGTGAGGTAGTGATTCGAACATGGCGAGGATCATCCGGATCAGGTTCTTAATTACATCCTCCCGGGAGAATCTCTTTTCGACCAGGTAGCTGTGGATGAGCTGAAGGCACATCCCGACACAGGCATGTCCGAAGAGCATGGGGTCAATTCCTTCGATTACCCCCTCGCTCATCCATCGCTGAACGTCCTCACCCGCATCTTCTGCAAAACCGATAAAGTAATTCCAGATGCTGAAGTCAAGCTCTTCGTCTACGCCGAAACCACCACGCAGCAGCATAAGGAACTGCTGGGGATTTGAATCGATAAAATCGAAGATTGCATTAAACATCTCGTTCAAGATCTGGCTTCTTTCATTCGGGTTCCAGATATCGACAGGCTCCCGCATTTTTTTCACGTGCAGTCTGAGACTCTCGAGGCTTTCGAGGGTAAGCTGCCGGTAGAGGTCTTTCTTGTCGCGGAAATGATTGTAGAATGTTCCGGCAGACATCCCCACGGCCTTGACGATATCCATCACCTGCGTGTTGTGGTAGCCGTACTTGCTGAAAAGCTCGCACGCAGCAGCAACTATTTTTTCTTTTGTTTCTTCTTTTCTTTTTTCTGACCCTTTGGTCGTCATAATGTACCTACATTAAAGGATAATCTGAAATTTTATTCAATCCGGAAAGATAAGCCCACAACCGTTTCTTGTCAAGAAAAATACCTTCATGAAATTTTCTACTATGAAATATGCACGAGGATAAATCCCAGGTTCAATAAAATTGATCGACAGCCATTTTCCCAAGGCATTCAAGCCCTTCATCATATGCTTTTGATAAATGAATCTAAAATCCTTCTCTGCTCTGGACGTGGGGTTGAAATTGTGTTACTCAACATTCGAAGCATTAGTGAATAGCCAAGTTTTTCCACTTTATAAGGGGAGGGAATCTATGAGAAATGCCAGGTCTCTTTTTGTCGCTGTTCTAGCAATCGCTGTGTTCCTGGGTGTTTTTGTATCCGGGCAGGCATCCGCTGCCGGGAAGAAAACGATCGTTGTGGCCACCGACGCAACATGGCCCCCCATGGAGATGGTGAATACGAACAAAAAAATTGTCGGGTTTGATATCGACTTCCTAAGCGCCGTTGCCAAAGAGGCAGGTTTCAATGTCGAGTTCAAGAATACGGCATGGGATGGAATTTTCGAGGGGCTGAAACTGGGTAAGTATGATGCAGTCATCTCATCCGTGACCATCAATGACGAGCGGAAAAAGAACTTTGATTTCTCTCTTCCCTACATCAATGCCGGCCAGGTGCTTACCGTCCCCCAAGACACTCAAAGGCGTATCCTCCCTTGCCGACATGAAAGGCAAGAAGGTCGGAGCCCAGATCGGGACCACCGGCGCCATGGAGATCAAGAAGGTTGCAGGAGTCGAGGGTAAGAACTACGATGAGATCGGCCTCGCTTTCGAGGACATGGCAGCCGGCAGGATCGAGGGCGTTGTGTGCGATACTCCTGTAGCTGCAGACTACGCGCTCCAGAGGAAAGAATACAAAGCAAAGTTCATGATCGTGGGCAAGCCTTTCACCAAGGAGAGCTACGGCATCGTGGTGAAGAAGGGCAACAAGGAACTGCTGGACCTGCTCAACAAGGGCATCAAGGCTGTCCAGGCAAAAGGCATCGACAAGCAGCTTGAGAAGAAGTGGCTGAGATAAAGCAAAAGAGAGAAGATACTCGAAGATACTCAGAAGGTTTCTATCGATGTAGGCGATGGTGCCGCCATCCCCACAAAGGAAGATATCGGCCTCTTTACGGCCTGGAGGGTGGCCTTCTTCGGCGCCATCGCCATTATTGCATACCTCGCGATCTTTCAAGAAGGATCCGTATCTCGACATCATGCAGTTCGTCCCGGACGGGATCCTGGTCACCTTCGAGGTCACGGTGCTGTCCATCATCCTGGCCCTTGTGATCGGCCTTTTCACGGGCTTGGGCAGGATTTCGAAGAACCCGCTCATCAACGGCATCGCCTCGCTTTACGTGGAGGTGATCCGGGGCATCCCGCTGCTCGTCCAGCTCTTCTACATCTATTACGCCCTGGGCCGCGTCGTCCAGATGCCGCCATTGCCGAGCGCGGTGCTCGCCATGGCCATATGCTACGGCGCCTACATGGGAGAGATCTTCAGGGCAGGCATCCAGTCCATCCCCAAAGGGCAGACCGAGGCGGCCCGTTCCCTGGGCATGACACCCGCGCAGTCCATGTATCATGTCATCCTGCCCCAGGCATTCAAGACCATCCTGCCGCCCGTGGGAAACGAATTCGTGGCCCTGCTCAAGGACTCATCCCTCGTTTCCATCCTTGCGGTTGCCGATCTCCTGAGGCGGGGCAGGGAGTATGCATCGGAGAGCTTCACCTACTTCGAGACCTACACGGTGGTGGCCCTGGTCTACCTCATCATCACGCTGTTCCTCTCAAAGCTCATCAGCATCATGGAGGAGAAGATCAGTGCAGAATGACAACCGCCGCAAGATGGTCGAGATGAAGGGCGTGGCCAAGTACTTCGGCACGCTCAAGGCCCTGGACGACGTATCGCTCGATGTGTACGACGGAGAGAAGGTCGTCATCATCGGGCCTTCAGGCTCGGGCAAGAGCACGCTGCTGCGCTCCATCAACAAGCTCGAAGAAATCAATGCCGGCACCATCATCGTGGACGGCTTCGAGATCAACGACCACGAGACCAACATCAACAAGGTCAGGGAAGAGGTGGGCATGGTGTTCCAGTCAGTTCAACGTCTTCCCCCACAAGACCGTGCTCGAGAACCTCACCCTGGCCCAGATCGTGGTGCGCAAGCGCTCCAAGGCAGGAGGCGGAAGAGATCGCCAATGGCGCTTCTGGACAAGGTGGGCATCCGCGAGAAGGCGAACGTCTACCCCACGAAGCTCTCCGGCGGCCAGCAGCAGCGCGTCGCCATTGCCCGGGCGCTTGCCATGCAGCCCAGGCTCATGCTCTTCGACGAGCCCACGTCCGCCCTTGATCCCGAGATGATCGGCGAGGTGCTGGATGTCATGGTGAAGCTCGCCAAGGAAGGCATGACCATGATCGTGGTCACCCACGAGATGGGCTTTGCCCGCGAGGTGGCCGACCGGGTCATCTTCATGGACTACGGCAAGATCCTGGAAGAGGGCTCGCCCGAGCATTTCTTCAAGAACCCCACCCATGAGCGGGCCCAGCAGTTCATGAGGCAGATCCTGTAGCCCTTATCTTTTCATCTGGGGAAAAAGAAATTCTCCTAATGGGTTCTTTTTACGACTCTTTCTGTAAGGATTTGACCTTTGGAAATGCATCCATAGAAATATGGCCTATCCCATTGACAATGCCCGGGTATATGTCAAAAAAGTCTGCGGTGCCAGCGTAGCTCAGTGGTAGAGCAGCTGATTCGTAATCAGCAGGTCAAGGGTTCAACCCCCTTCGCTGGCTCCATATATCTGAAAACTTTCTCTTTCTTGAGAAATAAATGATTAAATATTAATTACTTATAATGATATAGATGTTGTAATCGGGAGAGTTCATAAATTTTATGAGACGAAGTCTCACGGTATTCTTTCTTATTGCCGTCGTTTCTGCATATATTTCCGGATGTAATAAGGAAAGCTCCGGATCAGCCCCGGGGACAGCATCCCGGATAGAATACGAGCCGGGAACCATCCTCCTTTCTTTTTCCAAGGATGCAACCCTCCAGGAGGCCGGTGCGACCGTAACTGAGCAAAAACCCGATTGTCACCTGGGCCGGTTTGAATGAGAGCTGCCATCCGGAGGATATGGAGCCTTAAAGCCGGACTTTGCTGTTACGACGGCCCTGCGGTTAATCCGGGTCGCACCGTGCTCGACTCACAAGCAACGTGACCCTATCGAGTCGTTTCTCACGTGCATCGACTGCAGGGCTTTTTCCACTGCATGCGCGACCCGTAATGCATCCCACCGGTTCATGAAGGTATCAAGGATTTCGCCAGTCGGTTTGAAGTACACCTTATGACTCCCCTTGAAAGCCTGTACCTCAACAAATTCCATGGACTGATCCACCATAGGAATCCTCCTTACTGAAACATTTCATCAGTGATAGGCTTTAAAGACGCACAATTCCTTCTTATGTACCTTTTCCCCCCGACAAGGGAATAACCTGTCCCGTTCTATTCCTGCCTGCACCTGGAAAAGGACATACTATCTTTTAAAAATGAGCGGCACAAAGAGGATATCATGAGAGAAAAAGGGGGCATCATTCCCATCCTTGCATTAAGCCCTGTCATAATGAAGGTATTCGCTCTCATGTTTTTTTAAGTATTCCAGAAGAGCTTCCTCAATAAGGCTATTGGCCTTCTTGCCCTCTTCTATCGCCAGGATTTTTACCTTTTTCATTATATTGCTATCGAGTCTCATCGTATACTGAGAACGTCTTATTATCTTCATAAGCATTGTAGTAAATCTTTCCTGTAATTAATCAATGATCCCTCTGATGAAAGTTCCATGATTTATAAATAAAGTTGTTACATTTATTTGTTTTCTCTTCCCTTCCGCTTGATGCATGTGGTCATAAATTAAAGCGTATTGAGAATGGCCTTCACCAAGGAATTTCAGAGATTCCGGAAGTGCTCCCCGATCGTGGAATCGAGCCTATTTCCGTATTTTAATCATTGTAATAGACTAATTTAATTATTAATTTAAATTTAATTTATCATCAAGCCTTGAGATGTTCAAAACACCTCATAATATATTATTAAAACAATAACTTTATTAATTAACATTATTATTTGTGTTACTATTCATCAAATTAATGAAGTTATTTTTAGGAGGTTTTTGGACCATGAGCGATCAATCAAAAGATAAATCATGGTGGAGTGATGAAGAGGTTTTTCATCTGATCAGGAGAGTTGTCAATGCTGGAAAGCTTGAAATTGTCAAGAGAAAATTTGAAAGGCTCAATGCGGCAGTCGAAGGTGGGGCAGACGTCGGCAAAATAAACGAATTTGTGTTGAGAGGAAAATTTAATGGGAACAATATCGATGAACTCATTGAACAGGCAAAGTAGCAGGAGATTGAATCAGATGAAGAGGCCGGTAAATCTGGTGAATCCTGCGGTCAAAGAAAGGGAGATATCTGAAAAGACCCTCAATGAACTTCAGGAGCAGCTTTTCTGGGTTATCCTCCGATGCAGGGAAAAGATTAAGGATATGTGTTTGGATGCTGGGTTCACTCCTGATGAAGCCGGGTTACAGTTCAATCATCCCACGATAGGCCCAAAGAAAAGTTACACCATGATTTGCCTCCGCGTCGATTGATCAGAAAGAGAACCGGACTCTCTTGTACTCGCACGCCTTTGACTACGGAAGCAACTCCCCAGGCCGGGCCTGGGGAGTTCCCGCATAACACAATGACCTCTTAAATTCATGCATGCAAAATAAAGGCTTTCTTTTTACTGTACTGTGCCTGTGATTCTTATGAGAATCACTAGCGGGTATAATTATCTTTTGATTATCAAAAGGTTTTATGGCAATCATGTCTGATGATCCAGCAGAATGACCGGGAATATATGGATGAGGACGAATACAACCTCTCAGGATCCGAAAGGCTGGCGGAATGGAATCCTGGAGAAGTATCCGGCAGTTTCATGCGGGAAACTGAAATCCTCTATAGGACAGGGAAGGGAAACTATTTCCTCTACACCCGGGGCGGCCTTTATTCCCGGTTTCAATCCTCTCGAAATTCAGAGATGTGGTTCGGCGGTTCGAGCATCCGGCCCATAAGCGAGGAGGAGGCTTTTGCATGGTGCCAGGAAACCGGGAACTACGAGATAATCGACAGGCACTTCTTTCTTCTCAAGATCTTGTCTTAATCCCTTCCGACAAATAGAACAAATTGATCCTCCCCTGAACATTGCCTCTGCAGCATGATTCAAAAACAGTCAGCAGCAAGGAGACCTGCCGGAATACTTTTGAATTACCCCGAATAAAGGAGGCTCCGGGGTTCTTGATGGAATAACTATTCTGCTTACTATTCATTCGTAAGATAGTTCTTTTCAATATTGCAAAAGGGAGGCAAACCATGAGGGAAGGGAAATCCATTGCCCTGTTCGATCACCAGGGATGTAAGACTAAGTTTTTTGCAAGGTTTCAGAATTTCCCCCGGTCTCCCCTCTATACGGGTAAATGTCCGAATCCGAGCTGTAACCGTACGATATCCCTTTTTCCGGAAGAAACATATGTTTCAATGGATAAAGCACGAAGGGTTTATATAAAACTTCTGGCCGATCAAAAAAACAGGATTTACTGGCAGACATGAGCGTGCAGCCATCAGTTCAGTCCATGCGCCCTTTTTATGGTTGATCAAACCGGAGTGGGCAAAGATAATGCAGCATACCCCCTTGCATCCGGTGAAAATCATTCTTGCAAGAATGAACCTGGGAGAATAAACAGGACATCTTAAGAACATTGATCGTATCTGGAAGAGGAGAGGCTGTCATGCACTTTCTTGTCATTGCACACGATGGCATTGATGAAGAGGCACCTTTGAGAAGGATGGCGGTACGCGATCGTCATCTTCTATCCATAGAACGGCTCAAGGCTCAGGGTAAGGCGCTCTACGGAGCAGCCCTGCTCGATGGCAGCGGTTCTATGATAGGCTCGATAGTCGTCTATGATTTTGATTCGCGCCGTGCTCTCGATGAGTACTTGCGGACCGAGCCGTATGTCACCGGAAAGGTCTGGGAGAAGATCGACATCAGGCCCTGCAGAGTCCCTCCGGTTTTCCTGAGGGCAGGGGCAGGAGAAGAGTAAACATTTTTCCCGGGAAGGGAGGTCTCATGGAAATCGATCCGGAAAAAAAAGACGGAACCCCAGTGCATTATTTCAAGTGCGAGGGATGCGGAAGCGAAGTTTTCTGGTCGGAGATGGAGCCTTCCGTGGAACGCGCCGCCCTGGTTTTCAAATGGGTAAGGGCAGGCTGTCCCAATGCTGAATGCGGCAGTTATCTGATCCTGGGCGCTCCTGAAAAGATCTATGACCATGAAGAAGCCAGGAAGATCTACGATGAAAAAAAGGGGAAAGGTGAAAAAGTATATTGGATATGAATCCTCCAGTGCCCTTTTCACTCCAAAGATGGAGCAGTTGGAGCCTGATCAGAGACATATTAAACAAATATTTGCTGTAATTTGAGGCTAAGTGTGATTATTTTCTGGCTTTCTTTGCCGGATCGTATATAAGGCATCTGACAAATAGTCTTGGCGCCACCTTCAAAGATATGCATTGCTGATCCTTTGTGTGTCAACGAGATGGAACCGAAAACAACAAAGGGGAATCAGTATGGATCAATTCAAAGGCCTCGGCCTTTCAGAGGCTATGATCAAGACGCTTGCACGCAAAGGTTTTCAGGAGCCTACGCCTGTTCAGCGGGAGATCATTCCTTTTCTCATGAACAAGGAATCCGACGTGGTAGCGCAGGCTGCCACCGGAACGGGTAAAACAGCGGCATTCGGCATACCGATAATCGAAAAACTTGATCCGAATGACAGACACGTAAAGGCACTTGTGCTCGTACCCACAAGGGAACTGGCCCTTCAGGTGGCAGGCGAACTGGATACCCTCAACAACGGCAGGAGGCTCACAATCCTTCCGGCATACGGCGGACAGGGTATGGGGCTTCAGCTTAAATTCCTGAAACAAGGGGTGGATATCGTTGTGGGAACGCCCGGCCGCATCCTCGATCACCTCAAGAGAGGATCGCTCTGCCTGGACTGCCTCTCCTTCCTGGTGCTTGACGAGGCCGATCAGATGCTCGACATGGGCTTTATCGAGGATATCGAAGCGATAATTTCCCATGCCCCCGTGCAGCGCAGAACGCTGCTCTTCTCCGCGACCATTCCCCGCCAGGTGATCGGCATTGCCAAGCGGTTCATGAAGAACTATGAAACAGTCTCCATTGCCAGAAAGCCCGAAGCGAAAAATCTTACCGACCAGATATTCTACGAGGTGCGGGAGCAGGACAAGTTCGAGGCGCTGTGCCGCATTATCGACCTCGAACCCGAATTTTACGGCTTGGTTTTCTGCCGCACGAGGATCGAGACTGCAGAAATAGCTGAAAAGCTCGTCTCCAGGGGATATTCGGCAGACGGCATACACGGCGAGATAGACCAGTACGGCCGCGAGAAGATCATGCGGTCGTTCCGCGACAAGACGATTACGATCCTTGCGGCAACGGATGTTGCTGCGAGAGGGATCGATGTCGAGCACCTTACCCACGTGGTCAACTATACCATTCCGCAGGACACCGATGCCTACACCCACCGTATCGGTCGTACCGGCAGGGCAGGGAGAAAGGGAATAGCCGTCACCCTGGTAACACCCAAGGAAGGCCGGATGCTCGACATTATCCGTAAAGCCTCAGGGTCGGCTCTGCGGAAGGGTTCGATCCCCAAAGTCAAAGAGATTATCGCAGCCAAGCGAGCCCATATCAGATCCCAGATCGAGCAGACCATGGCAGGGGATGATTTTGGCGAATATTCCGTGCTCGCAGCCGAACTGCTCACCGCAGGGGATATCAAAACCGTCCTGGCAGCCTGCCTTCAGCACGCATTTTCCGGCAAACTCGATGCATCGTCATACGGAGAGATCTTCCCGGTGAAATCAGAAATCAAGTCGCCGAACACGAGGCTCTTCGTAGCCCGCGGCCGCAGGCACGGCATCACGCCGAGAAAACTGGCCAAGTTCATCAGCCAGACCACAGGCCTGAAAGAAAAGCTCGTCCGCGACATAGAGATCAGGGACGACTTCGCCTTTGTCAGTATCCCCTCGGCAGAAGCGGCACGCATCCAGAAACAGCTTAAAGGCAAACGCGGCCGGCCGCTCATCAGCAAGGCAAGGCCTGATCAGGAAAGGCGTGCAGCCGGGTAAGACGGCTTTACGTACGTGCTTAAGGGCACGATGCCCCGGGGGCTCATCCGTTTTGTGAGAACTTATCATCAGACCTCCCCTATGCTTCCCGATAAATCTCATTCATAGAATACGGAGACCGGGTCCGTATCGGGATATCTCTGAAGTCTATTGATTATTTCTTCTCTTTCCCTCATCATTCCATTATCCTTTTTTATGGGAGGTGGATGTTCATGGCGCGGTTTATCAAGAAGGTTTCGGCCAAGGCAGGCTTGCCGCCCGGCACCCTCGTTCATATCGGCGAGAGGATGGCTGAGAAGGTCAAGGTAACGCTCATTGATTATGACAGCGATCATATCGAGGAGCGCGAGATACTGGATGTCCATGAGTGCATACCTTTTAAGGATACATCGACGGTAAGCTGGATCAATGTTGCCGGCCTTCATGACACCGAGCTCATTGCATCGCTGGGATCATGCTTCGGCTTACATTCCCTTCATCAGGAAGATATACTGAATACCGGCGGCAGGCCCAAAATAGAAGACTATGACGACTATATCCTCGTCATATTAAAGATGTTGTATCTTGAAGGGGATAATCGGGAAATTGCCGCAGAGCACGTGAGCTTGGTTATCGGGAAGAATTATGTCATATCGTTTCAGGAAAAGGACGGGGATGTCTTTGACCGGGTACGCAAGCTTATCCGGAACGGGAAAGGCAGGGTCAAGAAAGAAGGTGCCGACTATCTTGCCTACCTTCTTGTCGATGCGGTTGTAGACAACTATTTCAATACCCTGGAAACCATGGGAGAGTCTATCGAGGATATGGAGGAAATCGTACTGGGACGGCCCGGCCGGGAGACCACCCATGCTATCCACGAACTGAAAACTGAGTTGATTTTCTTGAGGAAATCCATTCTTCCCATGAGAGAGGTGATCAATGATCTCGAAAGAGGCGAATCAGACCTCATCCGGCAGACGACGGAAGTCCATTTCCGGGACGTCTATGACCACATCATCCAGATCATGGATACCCTCGATACTTACCGCGACATCCTTTCCAACATGATGGATGCCTATCTTTCCAGCTTAAGCAACCGCATGAACGAGATCATGAAGGTTCTCACCATATTTTCCACAATCTTCATCCCGCTCACGTTTCTGACCGGTGTTTACGGGATGAATTTCGAATTTATTCCCGGGCAGCACTGGCGCTGGTCGTATCCGGTATTCTGGCTGGGTTCGATCACTCTGGCAGGAGGGATGCTTGGCATATTCAAAAAGAAGAAGTGGCTCTGACCCTGCAATAAGAGATATAAAAGCAGAGGAATGGAGTATCTCCAAAAGGTAGTTGAAAAAGGATGAGAAAGTTTTTGAGGATTATCCTCACATCGATTTTGCTGATCCTGCTCCTTGTCCTTTTTTCGGTGGCAGGGCTTCATCTCTTTCTCATGACGGAGCGCGGTGAAAGATTCGCCTTGGATACGGTGAATTCCCTTATACCGGGGAAGATTTCCTACGGCCGGGCGTCCATCTCACTTCTCGGCCAACACATTGAACTTGGCGATGCCCTCCTTCTCGGGCCGGATGACAGCGTAATCCTCACAACTGAAACGATCAGGGCGGAGATGAACCTTCCGGCTCTGCTCAGGAAGCGGATCATCATATCATCTGCCTCCGCTTTCAGACCCAAGCTCATGCTTAAGCTGTCAGAAGATAACAGGCTCAATATCGTGCAGGCCTTCGTGGAGGAGGAAGAAACCCCCGAAGAACCAGGCAGCGAATATTCGGTAATCCTGGAAAGCATAGCGATCAAGGACGGCAATATCGGGTTTGAAGCTAAAAGCCGGGAACTTCTCATCAGCCTTTCGGACGTCGACATTACAAGCTCCATGGATTTCATGGAAACCTCGGGCAGACTCAGGGCCGCCATAGAAAATGCACGCATCGCTATGGGTGGTTCCCCGATCGCCCTGCATAACACGATCATGCAGGCATCTCTTCATGACGCCAGGCTCGATCCGCTCTTCCTGGAGACGAACACAGGCAATTTCCATGCAGCCCTGAAAGGATCCGTGCAGGACCTTTTCAATAATCCTGTCCTGGACATCACCCTTGATTCGGGCGGTGAGATTTCCGATTTCGCAGCAGTCTTCGGAGCGGAAAAGGCCTTTACCGGCAACGCAACAGGGCGCATCGCCCTGAAGGGTACCCTGGATAACCCAGACAGCTCAGGGGAGGCCCGCTATTCAGGAGGAAAGATCGCCGGAGTGCGTATCGACCGGGGCAGGGCGGCTTTTGCACTCAACGACCGGGTATTTACCCTGCACGAGGCTTCGGCACACATCGCCTCGGGAGATGCCCTCGTCAAAGGGACCATCGACCTCAAAAATGCCTTCTCCAAAGGGTTTTTGCTGAGCAGGCCGGACCCCGGTGCCGTCTCATACGATCTTGCAGCAACCGCCAGGGGTCTTGACTTTACCCGGATCTTTCCGGATGGGAAGGGGTATCCGAAAAGCGTTTCCGGCAACGCCGTCGTGTCGGGAAAGGGCATAACTCCACCGGGCATCTCGGGAAAAACGACCTATGCGCTCAGCCTGAAAGATGGATTCCCGGATTCTCCGGTAAAGATGGACAACGTCACGGTAAAGGGCAGGGCAGTTCTCGATTACCCGATGCTGAGCCTGACGGCAACCAGCATCACTACCCCCGGGATGGATACAAATATACAGGGAAAAGTGAACCTTGCCGCAAGGACGCTCCAGGCCGGTGTAAATCTGAAAGCCGACCGAATGGAAAGGGCCTTTGCCCGGCCGCTGGACAGGATATCCGGATCACTCGCAGCCGCTGCCCAAATTTCGGGTTCGTTCGGAAGCCCGAGAGTCTTGGCCTCCGCAAAGGGCCGAAATGTCAGATGGCAGGAATACTCCCTGGGCGACATCGCAATGGAAGCAGGGCTCGACGAGAGAGGACAAGTAAGAATCGCAGAGCTTGAGGTGAATAACGGCGAGCCTGTCCTGACCGCTTCAGGAAGCGTAAAAGTCTTTCAAAAAGGTTTCACCCTCGATCCCCGGATGCCCCTCTCGGCCAATGCCCACATCCGGTCCTCCAACCTGAGAAAACTCATTGCGCAGGGAGGAGTGAAAGGCAGCATCGAGGGTGACCTGCACATAGGAGGAAGCGCCCTCGATCCTTCAGGGACCTTTGCTGTGGAAGCAGCCGGTATCGGGTATCATGACTTAGAACTTGGGAACATCTCTCTCGAAGGCGGCATCTCCGGCGGCACAGCCACGATCGAACGCCTCGACTTAAGCAACCGGGAATCAGTAATGCACGCTTCGGGCCGGATTCATATCCTGGATACAAAAAAAAGGCGCATCATGCCTGATCCGGAAGTGAACCTCATTGCATCAGGCAGCGGCATCAGGATCGAGGATTTCGGGTTCCCTGCCCAAGGCATACTCTCGCTTCATGCGAACATAAGCGGAAGCATGAAGAACCCGCAGGGAACGTTCCTCGCAAACGCCACAGACCTGGCGATCCAGGACCAGAATATCGAGAAAGCCGGCATCTATTCGGTTATCGGAAACCGGAAGGTCAGCATCGAGAGCCTCGATATCGCGGTGAAGGGGGACCAGAGAATCACCGGTTCGGGATGGATCAGCCTGGATGAGAAAAAACAGTATGACTTTGCTCTTTCTTCATCGGGGATCATGCTCGATTCATTCCCGTTCCTCAAGGCCTATCAGGTTACAAAAGGCCGTGCCGCTTTCACGATCTCAGGGCAGGGAACTCTCGGCGACCCCCACATGAGCGGCTCTCTCAGGCTCATGGATATAGCGGTGAGCAATCAGAACCTCAAGGACGTGTCCATCGATCTTCTCATGAAAGACTGGAAGCTCAACATGACCGGCCAGAACAGTTTCGGATTCAGAGGGACGTACGATGTCAAGACGAGCGATCTCCTTATCCAGGCGTTCTTCGACCACATGGAGCTTGTTCCGTACTTTGCCATCGCCGGCAGGCCCGATCTGGGCGGCCTGCTTACCGGGACAGCTGAGATAAGAGGCAATGCGCACGATATCGAGGACATCGAAATGACCCTGGATGTGGCCGATGTCGATATCTCGCTCAAGGGAACCAACCTCATCAGCGCTTCAAAACTCGCGCTGTGGTATCATGACAGGCAGCTGAACATTCCCTTGTCCAGGATCTCGCTGCTGAGCCGGGGAAGCATGACCATCCAGGCGGTTACCGACCGGAACGGGAGGCTCGATATGACGGCTCAGGGGACGATACCTATGGGGGTCATGGCCGTCGTCGACCAGGACCTCGCAGACCTGGAGGGAGATGTCCGCTTCCGGTTATCTGCGCAAGGGCCGGTCATGAAGCCGGTGATCAATGGGGATGTGTATCTTTCCAATGTCCAGTACATCCTTTCCTATAATAACCAGAGCCTCCACAACGTAAACGGGCACATCAGCCTAACCCCCGAGCAGGTCGTTATCGAAAACCTCGCCGGGCAGCTCGATACCGGTTACTTTACTGCCCGCGGAACGATCGGCCTGAGAGATTTCCAGCCTGTCGAGGTTAACCTCAATGCCAGTGCCCGGTCGCTGCCCGTGATCATACCCGATTCCATGGAGCTCCTCATCGAAACCAATGTCTCTCTCTCAGGAACCCCTGATGACACGCTTCTCCAGGGGAATGTGGCGATCCTCGACGGGTTGTACTATAAAGACCTTCAGTTGAATCTCATCGCAGAAGTAGGAGAGCGGATCACCGGCGGGCGAAGGGCTGCAGAGGCACCCGGCGAGCCCATACATGCACCGTTCCTCCGCAACCTGTCACTCGATCTGACCGTGATCAGGAGGGGAACGGTCATGATCGAGAACAACCTTGCAGAAATGAGCCTGAACCCGGACCTGCAGATTGTAGGCACCCTGAATAATCCGGTTGCCACCGGAAGGGTCTCGGTGGCTGAAGGCACTATCACCTATCAGAAGAGGACCTTTACCGTAACCAGGGGCGTTGTCGATTTTTCGAACCCCTACCGGACCGAGCCCGAAGTAGATTTGCGCGCAGAAGGCCGGGTCAGGGAGTGGACCATATTCCTGGCAGTCTCGGGGCCTCTCGATAATCTGAACATAGAGCTGAGCTCCAACCCTCCTGCAGAAAACGCCGTCATCCTCTCTCTGCTGGCGACAGGCAGGACCCCGGATGAAATCGCAGGCGGAACGGGTACGGTACAGAGAAGCCCGTCCAGCATGCTGGCGGAAGTCCTGGCCAATACCTATGGGGAGCGGGTGAGGGAATCCACCGGGCTCGATATCCTGGAGTTCGAGACAAAGGGTCCTCTGCAAGGCCGGCAGGGTGAAGACATCAAGATAACGGTTGGGGAAGAGCTTACCCGCCGGTTGACGGTAAAATATTCTCTGGAAACACAGAACAACGAAGTTACACGAACGGCCATTGCCGAGTTCAAGTTCTTCGAGAACCTGGCAGTCAATGGATTCCAGGATAGCAAAGGGGCATTCGGTGCGGATTTACAGTTCAAAGCAGAATTCCGGTAGGCAGAAGACGAGAGTGACACCTGCTGCATGCAGCGGCAAACCTCATACCGCACTCGTATGGTCAGGCCTCCTGCCGATGCTGCTCATGGCGCTGATCCTCATGGCCATGCCCGGTACGAGCAGCGCCCGGGCGGATGTTACAAACCTGGGCGGGAAGGTGGCTGCACAGGATCCGGTAAGAACCATCCGTATCGATATCCATAATTACCCGGGCCCTCAGAATAAGCTGCTCGCCCTGGCTCGCGATCTGATCTCGCTGCAGGAAGGCCGGCCTTTTTCAAAGGGCCTCATGGATAAATCGGTATCGCTCCTCAAAGCGAGCGGAAGGTTCGAGGATGTCACGGTGGAGGCCTTTCCGCAACAGGAGGGGACGCTCGTGGTCTTCAGGCTGAAACCATACTTCATCATCAGGGATATCACGGTATCGGGCGAATATCCTCTCTTTACCCAGGATATCCTCAACGTCATGTCCGTCTATGTGGGTGATTACATCCGGCCTGACCTGCCTGCCGAACAGGAGCCCCTCATAGAGCAGTATCTCGTTGCCGAGGGATTCATCGGGCCCGGCGTACATGTGGCCGTTATCCCTCATGAAAATGATGGTACCGCAATCATTGAGGTGCATCTGACCAAGAACAGGTACTACACGCTCCATTCCCTCGTCATCAAAGGAAACAGGAATGTATCTGAGAACAGGATAAAGCTGCGGATGAGCACCTGGACAAGGTCCTTCTTCCCGGGCAGTTCCTCACGCTTCAGGGAAAAGACATTGAAGGACGATATAAAGAATCTCACCTCTTTTTACCGCGGAATAGGCTTTTCCGATGCAGAGGTCTCGTACTCACTGGATAAGGATCCCAGGAGCGGGAATGTCTTGCTGTCGGTAAGGATACAGGAAGGCCCGAAGTACAGGATATCGTTTACAGGAAATAAGGAATTCTTTGATTTCACCCTGAAAAAGCAGCTCGTTCTCTTCACTGAGGGGAATAGAAGGGGGAGCGGGCTCAGAAAGAGCATCAGGAATATCCGTGAATTATACCGCAATAACGGCTATCCGTCCGTGAGTGTAAAAGCAGAAGAGGGAGCTGAAGACTCCGGCGTTCAGAAGGAGCGGAAGATCACCTTTGCGATCAATGAGGGCCCGCAGACCGTCGTCAGAGACATCACGTTCAGGGGCAGCACCGCATTCGGCGGAGACGAGCTTCGCAGCCGTATGAATGTCTGGAAAAAAATCATACCGCTGGTCGGCAAAAGGCTTTTTGTGCGGGATCTCCTTGAACAGGACATTCGGGAAATCAAAATCTTGTACATACAGAACGGGTTCGTCAATGCAGATGTCCGGGAGGAACTCACCTGGGAGAAAGACGGCAAGCACGTCTCCATTTCTCTTATTGTCCTTGAAGGGGTGCGGACCATCGTATCGGCCATCAGCTTTGAAGGGATCACCGCCATCAGCGCCGAAGAGGCACGCTCATGCATAAGCCTTAAACAAGGTAAGCCGTTTGTAGAATCCGGCGTGAAAAGCAATGAAAACGCCCTGGCCACCTGCATATCAGAGCGGGGCTATCCCCATGTGAAGGTACGGGAGACTCTTTTGTTCAGCGCCGACAGAAAAAGCGCGAGCATTCACTATGCAGTAAACGAGGGTCCGTTTGTCCGGATGGGAAGGACATACTTCAGCGGCAATTTCAAGACGAGGAGGAAAGTGCTTCAGAAGGAGCTCGATATGGACCCGGGCGATCCGTTTTCTCTTCGCAAGATCGTTGAAGGCCAGAACACGATCCGGAACATGGGCATCTTCAACTCGGTCCAGTTCAAGACCCTTGGTCTCCGGGAGGGTACGGACGAAGTAACGGTTCTGGCGGATGTGGAGGAGAAAAAGCCCTATTATGTCCAGGCAGCCATGGGCTATGAAAGCAATGTCGGGCTCTACGGCAATGCCCGTGCAGGCGACCGCAATGTTTTCGGGCTGAACAAGGAGCTCTGGGCCGGCGCCGAGGCCAGCCAGACAGGTGAGAGATACGACCTTGGCCTCAATGAGCCCCGGATATTCGGGACCAGGATCACAGGGGTATACAACCTGTTTCTGGAACGCCGGGATGAGTTCAACCAGGATTTCGAACTCACGACGCTGGGAACCAACCTCGGTTTTATCAGACGATATGGGAATCACGTCCTCACTTCTCTGAATTTCAGGTATGAACGGAGGAAACGTTCCCTCCAGGATTCCGAGACCGGAGACATACTTATCGAGGATGAGAGCATCTTCGACCCGAGGAGCGTCATCGTTGTTACGCCGGGCATCACCTACGACACGAGAAACTCCTTCCTGCGGCCGCAGAGAGGCGTGTTCAGCTCCTTTTCCGTGGATGTTACCAATGGGCTCCAGGAATCTCTCGACGATTTCGTCAGGTACCGCCTCGATGTCCGCACCTATGTGAGTCCGCTGGAAAACCTGACATTCGCATGGTTGGGAAGGGCCGGCTATGTCGATCCCACCGGGACCACCGTGCGGGTGCCGGACGATCAGCTCTTTTATCTCGGAGGGACGCTCGATGTCCGGGGGTTTGACGAGAATATGCTTCTGTACGATGCGAGCAGGAATCCAGTGGGAGGCCGACTGTCCCTTGCAGGAAGCATCGAAGCCAGATATCTCGTTGCATATAATCTCGAGATCGCCCTGTTCTTCGATACCGGATCGATACAGAAAACCAATGGAACGCCGGTCACGGACAACACCCGTTCATCATACGGGACCGGGCTGCGTTATGTCACGCCCATCGGTCCCATCGGCCTGCTCTACGGCCGGAAGCTCGATCCCCAGCCCGGCGAGAGCACATACAGGTGGCACTTTTCCATAGGATACACGTTCTGATCATCCAGCAGGCACGTCCCTTCGCCGTTCCGTTTTCAATCGGCACTTTAAAATCAGAACCTCTCGGCTATCCTTGTATTCATAGCGAGGAGGTGCTCATGAACCTTGATCCCTTATTCAACCCGAAAACCATGGCGGTTTTCGGTGTGTCCTCAACCAATTTCCAGCACCCGGCCAATGTGATCTTTCTGAAGAATTTCCATCGGTATCCTGTCCGGGTATACGGGTTGAATCCCAAGGGAGGGAAGATTCAGGGCGAACGGATCTATCCGTCTCCGGCAGAGGTCCCGGAAAAGATAGACCTTGCAGTCATCGCAACAAGGGCTGAATCCGTACCCGGCATCCTCCGAGGAGTGCATAACGCATGGTGTCGGCGCTGCAGCAGTGATTTCGGGAGGGTTCAAAGAGGTCGGCCGCTCCGATATCCAGGACCGTCTTGTAGCTATGTCCGACGAGGCGAAATTCCCCTTCATCGGGCCGAACTGCCTGGGTATCTATGTGCCCAGGACGATCGACACCTTTTTCCTTCCGGTTGAGCGCATGGTCAAGCCCGATACGGGCAATGTCTCATTCGTGAGCCAGAGCGGAGGCATTCTCGTGGATCAGATGATCAAGTTCAAGAACGAGCATGTGGGCCTGGCCAAGGCGGTGAGTATCGGCAATAAGGCTCTGCTGGACGAAGTGGATCTGCTCGATTACCTTGCGGCTGATCCTGCCACCAAGGTGATCGCCTTTTACATCGAGGGCTTCGGCAAGGATCAGGGCAGGAAGTTCGTCGATCGCGCATATGGATGCGGGAAACCGATCGTCGTCATGAAATCGGGCAAGAGTCCGAGCGGCCGGAGAGCTGTTTCGAGCCATACCGCATCGCTGGCCGGCAATCAGGCAAGCTTTTCTGCAGCGCTCGGACAGTACGGGATCATCGAAGCTGACAATGAATTCGAGCTCGTTTCCTTCTGCGAGGCCTTGAGTGCCTATCAGAGACCCATCGAGGGGTCCGTAGGTGTCGTGACGGGCAGCGGCGGTCACGGGGCCATGGCTGTCGATGCATGCTGGAACCATGGCCTCTCCGTACCTCAGATCCCGGAAGATGAGCAGAACGAGATCCGCAAAAGCCTTTCTCCATCCGTGCAAGCAATCGCGTCGCTGGGAAACCCCATTGATCTTACAGGCAGCGCAACCGATGACGATTTTTCCTACTGTACCAGATCTTTGGCAGAAAGCGGGAAGGTCGACTGCATCGTTGCACTCCTCCTGCCTTATCTCCCCGGCATCACCCTGGATCTGGGATCAAGGCTGAGCAATATCTCCCGGGAACTGGGAATACCCCTTATCGCTTATGTCCCGCATGAAGAAAAATACCAGATGCTCACCGAGGGGTTCGAGCTCAACGGCGTACCTGTCTCCCCATCAATCGAAGGGGCGGTATTGATGGCACAGGCACTGAGGAGGAACAAGCCATGGTAGAAGGAAAAGAAGGCATCCAGGAGATCATCTCGCGGTCCGCTGCACGGGGCTGGGTGCTGGAACCCGATGCAGAGCGCATTTTATTGCTGGCAGGCCTTTCCATACCGAGGTTCAGAGTTGCGCTGACCCATACGGAAGCACAGGATGCAGCTCAAGAGATCGGGTATCCTGTCGTGGCAAAGGTCGTTTCTCCTGACGTGCTCCATAAGTCGGAAGTCCATGGGGTGGAAGTGGGAATCGATAACGATGAAGAGCTTATCGAGACGTTCGACAGGTTGTGCTTCCATACAGGGATTTACCGGGATGATCGTCGAAGAAATGGCCACCGGGCTGGAGCTCATCCTCGGGGCACAGATCGACTACCAGTTCGGCCCGATGATCCTGCTGGGCATAGGCGGCACGAGTGTCGAGATCTATCAGGATGTCAGCCTGAGGATGGCCCCGCTTGAGCCCCGTGATGTGGTACAGATGGCCGGCCATCTCCGGGGCCGCAAACTTCTTGAAGGGTACCGCGGCTCAGAGCCGATCAGCATGGAAAATCTCGCCGAGTGTTCTCTCGTTTTCCGATTTCATTATGGATTTCAGGATTCGATCGAGTCAGTGGATGTCAATCCCGCTGAAATGCACTCCCGAGAGCTGTATCGCCGTCGATACCCGCATCATGCTCTCGAAGAATGCCGGGGCATCCTCGACGACTGATTTCTGCACTGATCTTATGCCGCTCATCTCACCCGTATCCCCGATGAGGTAGTTTGCACCCGAAATGCGCATATCGGGCAGTCAAAAAATTCATAGGAATATCGGTTTTCTTCCCGGCAATTAACTCGGAGTGCTGTGTCATGCAATCCCGATATGGTTTTCGGGTTGACTTGTTCTTTCGTAATGTATTTTTTAAGAGCCGCTCTCACGAACGGCATCCCGAAAAAAGCCACAGAACGAAAGGAGAGCAGTTTGCTTCAATTATGACACGGCGTTGAGGGCATATACCTCAAAGGCATCGAGGAGATCGAATCCGCCGATATCCTCGTGGGCATCCCCTGCTACAACAACGAGAGCACCATCGAGCACGTCATCCAGATGGTCACCCACGGCCTGGCCCGGCACTACAAGGACAAGCGGAGCGTCATCTTCGATCGCCGACGGCGGCTCCACCGACGACACCCGCGAGGTGGCCAAGGAGTTCCAGATCAAGCCCTGGCAGGAAAAGATCGTCTCCATCTACCGGGGCCCGGCGGGCAAGGGCACCGCCCTGCGGTCCATCTTCGAGGCGGCCGAGCGGCTGAAGGTCAAGGCCTGCGCCGTGGTGGATTCCGACCTGCGCAGCATCACGCGGACTGGGTCAAATACCTCCTGGACCCGGTGCTGGAGAAAGGCTACCAGTTCGTGGCCCCCGTGTACATGCGGCACAAGTACGACGGCACCATCACCAACAACATCGTCTACAACCTCACCCGCGCCCTGTACGGCAAGCGGATCCGCCAGCCCATCGGCGGCGATTTCGCCTTTTCCCAGGACGTGGCCAAGTTCTACGCGGACCAGGACGTCTGGGAGACCGACGTGGCCCGCTTCGGCATCGACATCTGGATGACCACCACGCCATCACCAAGCGGCTTCAAGATCTGCCAGTCGAACCTGGGGGTGAAGATCCACGACGCGAAGGACCCCTCCCACCACCTGGGCCCCATGTTCCGCCAGGTCATCTGGACCCTCTTCACCCTCATGGAGGTCTACGAGGAATACTGGAGAAAGGTCAAGGCAGCAACCCGGTGGAGACCTTCGGCATGCAGGGATTCACCGAGCCGGAACCCGTCGAGGTGAACATGGATGCCCTGCTGGAAAATTTCAAGGCCGGCTTCCGGCACTTCGGAGTCCTGTGGAAGGAGGTCTTTTCCCCGGAATGCTTACCGGGAGATCGAGAAGATCGGATCGAAAAAGCACGACTTCTTGTTCCCTGCGAGATCTGGGTCAAGATCCTCTATGAGCTCGCCGCAACGTTCCATTCCTGGAAGAAAAACCGCTACAAGCTCATCGAACTGGTGGAGCCCCTGTACTATGCCCGGGTGGCCTCCTTCGTGAACCAGTCCAGGGATATGGACTCTCATCAGGCCGAAGAGCTTGTCGAGCAGCAGGCGAGGTGCTTTGAGGAAAACAAAAGCTATCTCATGAGCATATGGGATGAAAGGGCGGAGGCAAGAGGCCTCCGTGGCATAGGCTTTCTTTACAGCTCGAACCTCAAGAGAAAATTCATGAAGCCCTCGTGCTCATGCGTTTTGTAGCCTGCCTGAATGCCGAATTCAATGGGCAGGAGCGCAAAAAGCACGCACTTGTTCGTCAGGGTTGCCCCGATGGACGTCCTGGCTTCGGCATTCCAGGAATCCCAGTCAAAGCCGCCTTCCCATCCTGCCCCGTAGTCGATAAAGACCGAGCCTTTGAGAAGGTCGCTGTGATAGGCGCTCAGGCCCAGGCCGCCATCGGTGTAGAGAATCGGGAAGTGGTACTCGGCGGTCATGAGGAGGTTCCTCTTCAGGAGAAACCCTCCATCTGAGTCATTGTCGCTGTATCCCCTGGGTATGTAAATCTTGTCATAAGAGAGAAGACCTTTCTGGGACTGGTGGGCAAGGGTCAATGCAAAGCCCTGGTGGCGGAAATACGACGGCACGTACTGGGTTAGTGAAGCGGCTGCGTTATAACCGGGAAGCTCTCCCCCCAGCTTGGACAGACCCTTTTCATAGGTCAGGAAGAGGTCCTGGCCCCAGGAGGTCACCATGTCCCTCGAAGGGGAATCAGGTTTCCTGGAAAATTTCATTTCTCCGAAGACGCCGACTGATTGATCAAAGGCATCGCTGAGATGGATATTGTCGTTTAATGAGCTGAAATGCCTCAGCCGCGGGCCGATGCGGATCGATGAGGTGATGGAGCTCGGCGTGATCCGGTGAATGGTGTTCAATCCCGCGGACAGCTCTCCGCCCCTTTCGCGGAACCAGAAGTCACTTCCCCCGCCTACGGTGTCTCCTTCCACGGAGGTGTCGTAGATGCGGGCTGTCAGGGTCGGCCAGAAAGACCTGTTGACGAGGTTGATATCGTATCCCGGCCGGTTCGACCCGAACCCGTACAGAAGGCCCAGGGTATAGGCATTTATCCCCACCGGGTCAGCTCCCATAATGAAAATGCCTGCCTGTGTACCTTCCTCGTCGGAACTGACATAAAGGACATGAAGGAAGGGCTTGTATGCCGCATTGGGGATACCTTCAGCACCGGTAAATGCGACCTCGGGCTGGAGGCGCTTCAGATCAGGCTCGCCGACAGCGGAAGCCTGCAGTACTTCTATGGGCTTGCCTTCTGAGGGGGTGAAAGGCAGAGTGCACACCTGCTTCACCCCCCGTATCGTGCTGGAGAACGAGAGGGTCTTCCCGTCAGGCGAGGCATGCGGGTCCTCTGCCACGTAGGGTACGGAGGTGAGCTGATACAGTCTTTTCTCCGGGAGGTTCCAGGCATAGACATTCCAGATGCCGCTCCTGTCGGAAGAGAATACAAGCCATTTTCCATCGGATGAGAATTCGGGGTCGTTGTCTTCGGCGGCATCCGATTGGAAGAGCAGTTCCATGGCGCCTGTCAGGGGATCGGCCAGCGCGATGTCCGAGTTCCGGCCGGCCTTCACCACTGCAGCGATACGGGAGCCGTCAGGCGACCAGCATGGTGCGTCGAAATACACCCCGGCCTTTGAGACGAGAGGCCTGATGTTCGACCCGTCTGCGTCGAGAAGCACGAGGTCGATCCACATTCCGTTCCTTCGCGTGGCTGCAAAGGTGCGGCCATCGGGTGAGAGAGCCGCTGAATAGATATGTGCATTCCTGGTCAGCCGGTCATGCTTCATCGTGTCCGGGTTAAAGATCACGAGATCGGTCGAATCGATCTCGCCTTCGCCAAAGGGGTGATAGAACACCTCCGGTATCACCAGCCGGCCGTCTGAAAGCCTCCGGCTGGAGAGGTTCGCCAGGATGCCCGTGGGTTTTTCATCCAGTATTCTTCCTGTTGAGGGTTCGACCTCGACCAGGGCGGTCTTCCTGTCGTACCCTCTCCTGAGCCCGATAATGGTCCCGGTCTGAGTCCAGAAATGAGACTCGAAGCCGTCGAGATACGCATCTTCTCCCAGCACGGTCCTCCCTGAGGGCAGGCCGACGGATAGTGCCTCATCTTTTGTTTTTTTCGTACGGGCCTCGAAATCGCGCAGAAAACCGGAGTAGAACCGATCGGGATATTCATTGGTCACGCTCATCAGGGCCTCAGCCGTGCCTCCCAGGGGGTGCGCTGCCTGGTAGCGGCTCAGACGCGCAAACGCATCAGGGCCGTAGGTGCGGTTCAGGTAATCGATCATATGGTATCCTGCAAGGTAGATCCTCGAACCCGGGGGAGAGTAGGGTGAGGATACTGCTGCCGAGTTGAGGTCCCAGAGTCCTTTGCCTTCGGTGAAAGACATCATCTGGCCGGTGAAGAGTGGAGACCGGCCCCTCCCGCCGTCGGTGAACAGGGTCTCGGTATTGGTCGTGATGCCTTCTACGACCCATCCGGGGGATACGATGTTTGAAATTTCAAGGCCATTTCCCAGCAGATCCGTCAATCCGGCATACCATCCGAGCCGGGTCGTTATATGGACATAGTGGGTGTACTCATGGGTGAAGACCAGATCCATAAGATCCGAGCCGGGGCCAAGCCCCCTCAAGGTATAGAGAGGCGCCTCGTACAGGGAAATCATGCTGGGGAATATATTCATATAGCCGTTAAAGATATCCGTACCGGGGTTCAGGACTATGGGGCAGGGCCGCGGCTCGACACCGAGATACCCGCTGACGTCGCTCCTGACCTCTTCGCAGAGTGAGAGGATACGCTGGGCAAACAGCTCATGGCCTTTGGGGTAATAGATGACGAAATCATCGGTCCGGATCGTGTACCATTCCCATGCCGGGTCATACCGCGCCGAGGCGCACAACGGTAAGAAAAGCAGGGAAACGATGCAGATCAGGAATGCATGCAAAGCCCTCTTAGCCGTGAAATAGAAGCTATTCATGGAGTCTCCTCATCATAAACAGATACAACCGGTACTATAATACCTTTTCCCTTGTGAAGAAAATACCGGTTTACGAAGGCATAAGGGAGGGGACTAGGGAGTTGGTAGTTGATATATCAACTACCAAGATCCTATACTAATGATAAAGAAAAACAGGACGGGTGCTTATGAAAAAAGATGAACGGTTTATATTTCTTCTCGGGCAGGCCAGGAACCGGCTGTTCACAAAGCTCGACCAGGCCCTTATCGATTCTGCAGGGGTGACGGCGGCACAGTCCGGCGCACTTTATTATCTGATGGCCAACGACGGGTGTCTGCTCACCGAGCTCAGCCGCGCCCTCATATTGGATAAATCGGCAATTACCGGGCTCGTAGACCGGCTGGAAAGCAAGAACCTCGTAAAGCGCAAAGCTGTCCCTTCGGATCGCAGGGCCATAAAGTTATTCCTCACGGAAACAGGCAGACTTGCGGCCATGAAATGCCTGAGCATCACCAAGCAGCACAACGATGCGATCAAGGAAGGGCTGTCACAGGAGGAAATCGATGCCTTCAGCTCCATCCTGCAAAAGATCATACAACGGTTCTCGGAATAAGCCGGCACGTATGTGGGAAACCTCCGCTTCATGCATATTATATTCTTCGAGAAGCCGATCTTTATCGTTTCGGGAAAGAGGTGCCTATGGATACCGGCAGAATAGTCAGAGATCAACTGCTCGCGCTCCTGCGGGGAGGAAATGCCCACATGAGTTTTGATGATGCGGTCTCAGGCTTTCCCATGGAAGCCGTCAATACAAAGGTCCCCCACAGCAGCTACACGGTCTGGCATCTCCTGGAACACATGCGTATCGCCCAGTTGGATATCCTGGAATTTGTCAGGAACCCGAACTATATCTCGCCTGATTTTCCCGTGGGATACTGGCCCCGGACCGATGAAACGGCTACTTCTGCGATCTGGGAAAAGACGGTCAGTGACATTCGGGGCGATCTCGGTGCCCTTGAAGGGATCGTTCAGGACCCTCATACCGATTTCTTCAACCCGATCCCTCATGCAAAGGGTTATACGGTCTTCAGGGAGATTCTCCTTGCTGCCGACCACAACTCCTTTCACGTGGGTGAGCTCGTGGCCGTCAGGCGCGTGCTGAACCTGAACCCGGTGAAAGAGTATTGACGAACCGATACATCTCGCCGTTCGGGTAATCAAACACGTCCGGACAAATTCGCATAGCCCTTCCTCGAGCCTCCTGTCTCTATAACCGGATCTTTTCAACCTGACAAGCAATAATAACAAGGCGGACAATACTGAATATTGATACCGGAAACATTGAGAAATAAAAAAGGGGGCTCATAGAGCCCCCTTGTCTGTACATTTTTTTGTTGCCGACTACATCATGTCCATGCCGCCCATGCCGCCCATACCGCCCATTCCGCCCATTCCGCCCATTCCGCCACCGGACTTTTTGTCCTCGGGCATGTCGGCGATCATGACCTCTGTGGTCAGGAGCAGCCCGGAAACCGAAGCCGCATTCTGCAGGGCTGAGCGCACAACCTTGGTCGGGTCGACAACGCCTGCCTTGACGAGGTCTTCGTACTCGTCCGTCGCAGCATTGAACCCTTTGTTCCCCTTCATGTCCTTTACTTTCTCCACCACGATGCCGCCTTCGAGGCCTGCGTTTACCGAAATCTGACGCATGGGCTCTTCAAGGGCCTTCTGGATGATCTTCACGCCGAATCTCTGGTCGTCGGGAAGGTCGAGCTTGTCCAGCTTGCCGATGCAGCGGAGAAGGGCAACGCCTCCGCCGGGAAGGAAACCTTCCTCAACGGCTGCCCGGGTGGAATGGAGCGCATCCTCGACCCGTGCCTTCTTCTCTTTCATCTCGGGCTCGGTGGCAGCGCCGACCTTGATGACGGCCACGCCGCCTGCAAGCTTGGCGAGCCGCTCCTGAAGCTTCTCGCGGTCGTAGTCGGACTTGGTCTCTTCGATCTGGGCCTTGATCTGGCTGATCCTGCCCTGGATATCCGAGGTATTGCCCTGGCCTTCGACGATGGTGGTGTTTTCCTTGTCGATGATGACCTTCTTGGCCTTGCCGAGGTCGGCAACGGTCGCCGATTCAAGCTTCCTGCCGAGGTCCTCGGAGATAACCTGCCCGCCGGTAAGAATGGCGACGTCTTCCAGCATGGCCTTTCTCCGGTCTCCGAAACCGGGGGCCTTGACCGCAGCGCACTTGAGCGTTCCCCTGAGCTTGTTCACGACCAGGGTGGCAAGGGCCTCGCCCTCGATGTCTTCAGACATGATGATGAGCGATCTGCCTTCTTTTGCGATAGTCTCGAGTATCGGGATGATGTCCCTCATGTTCGAGACCTTCTTATCGTAAATGAGGATGTAGGGATTTTCCATAACCACTTCCATCTTCTCAGGGTCCGTCACAAAGTACGGTGAAAGGTATCCGCGGTCGAACTGCATGCCTTCCACGAGGTCAAGGGTTGTCTCCATGCCTTTGGCCTCTTCAACCGTGATGACGCCTTCCTTGCCGACCTTGTCCATGGCATCGGCGATCATCTGGCCGACTTCCACATCGCCATTGGCGGATATGGTGCCGACCTGCTCGATCTCTTTCTTGTCTTCAACCGACTTGCTCATCTTCTTGAGCTCTTCAATAACCACTGCCGTTGCCTTGTCGATGCCGCGCTTGAGCGTCCATGGCATTCATGCCGGCTGCAAGATATTTGAGTCCTTCGGTATAGATGGCCTGAGCGAGCACCGTTGCCGTTGTTGTCCCGTCGCCTGCGACATCGGATGTCTTGGATGCAACCTCTCTGACCATCTGGGCGCCCATGTTCTCGAACTTGTCTTTCAGCTCGATCTCCTTTGCGACGCTGACGCCGTCCTTGGTAACGGTCGGAGAACCGAAGGTCTTGTCGAGAATGGCGTTCCTTCCCTTGGGGCCGAGCGTTGCCTTGACTGCATCGGCAAGCTTGTTCACGCCGGCGAGCATCTTTGTTCTGGCTTCTTCATTGTAGATAATCTTCTTCGCACTCATGAAAATTCCTCCCTCGTTATTCCACGATTCCCAGGATATCGTCTTCCCTCATGATGAGGTATTCCTGACCTTCAACCTTGACTTCCGTTCCTGAATACTTGGAGAAGAGGACTTTGTCGTCCTTTTTCACATCCAGGGGCAGCACCTTGCCGTCTTCGGTTTTCTTGCCTTTTCCTGCAGCGATCACCTTTCCCATCTGCGGCTTTTCCTTGGCAGTATCGGGGATGATGATACCGCCTGCGGTTTTCTCTTCTTCTTCAAGACGCTGAACTATTATCCGATCCTGTAACGGCCTTATTTTCATTAGATACCTCCTGAAATGAATTGTTAGCACTCGATACTGTTGAGTGCTAGTACTCGATAGGGGAAAACAGACTCCATGTCAATATCGATTTGCATCCGGAGGCCATGAAAAACCAGAGATATGGCTTAAAAAGGTAAACCAGCCTTCCAATAATTAATGGAAAGATACCATAACGACAAATTTCTCACGATTTATCATATCCGGGGAATGCGGATTTACCACCCGTACTTCATGCTTCGTCAGCACGATTGACTGCCCGCAGAAGCGGGATGATGTCCAGGATGCACTCCATCTGGCCCGTTACGATGATATCGTCAGATGGGCACAGGATGTCGTCACCGCCGGGGTTGAGGATGGTCTCATCGCCCCGCCGGATTGCCAGGATGCTGACACGGAACCGCTTCCTGAGTTCGAGCTCCGTGAGGCTCTTGCCGGCTGCAGCGGAGGTTTTCTTTACTTTGAGGGTAGTGATCTTGAAGTTCGGGATATAGAGCTCGAAATTGGAGGAGGCGGTCGCATCTCCCGAGAGGGTGCGGAGCATCTGGTAGCCGCCGGAACGGAGCTCTTCGATCATGCGCTCGATATCATCCCTGGGGATGAGGTATTCCGACAGTGCGCGAGAGAAGATCTCGATGGAGGTTTCATATTCTTCGGGGATGACCTCGTCCGCTCCCAGCTCATAAAGAGGCTTTACCTCGCTGACAAACCGGGTCCGGGCAATGATATGCACCTTCGGATTGAGTCCCTTTGCAAGGGACGTGATCATCCGTGTTGCGGCAACGTCGGGTATGGCTATGACCAGGACACGCGCCCGGCTGATTCCGATATGAGTGAGCACTGCCTCCTGGGTCGCATCACCGTAAAAGATCGGCTCCCCTCCTTCACGCTCGGAATGCACCGTATCCGGGTTGATTTCCAGAATCACGTACGGGATGCCCGCCATACGGGCCGCCCTTGATACATTCCTTCCGTTGATGCCGTACCCCACCACGATGAGATGATCCGTGAACTTCGCGGCATCGTCGTTCAGTGCCATGATACTTACCGGCATCATGGCATGCTTGAATCTCTCGGGAAGCGGGAGGTTCATGAACCAGTCCGCTGTCTTGGGTGATGCGCTCATGATGAACGGTGTCGCGGCCATGGTGATGAGGGTGGCGGCGAGGAAGAGCTGGTAGTGATTCAAGCTCATCAATCCGTAATGGTATCCCGTCTTGCTCAGGACGAACGAGAATTCTCCCACCTGCGCGAGCGCAAGGCCGACCAGCACGCTGATGCGGAGCGGAAACCCGAGGCCGAATGTCGCGAGGGATCCGGTAAAAAATTTGAGCAGGATGATGCCTGTTACGAGCAGGCTGATGAGCATAAGATGCTGAACGAGGAATGACACATCGAGGAGCATGCCGATGGAGATGAAAAAGACGCTCACGAATACATCCCGGAAAGGAAGGATGCGGCCCAGGGCGTCGTGGCTGTACTCCGATTCGGAAATGATGAGGCCTGCGAGAAACGCTCCCAGGGCCAGCGACAGGCCCAGCGAATAGGTGAGCCAGGCAACACTCAGACAGATCAGGATGATGCTCATGAGGAAAAGCTCATGATTGCGGGTTTTTGCAACCAGGCTCAGGAGTCCGGGCACAATCCACTTGTACCCGAGGAAAAAGAGCGCGATCAATGCCAGGCCTTTCCCCAGGAACATTCCGGGGGATTCATGAAGCTCTGCAGAGGAACCGGCCAGGAAAGGGATTGCGAGCATGATCGCCAGAACCGAGATGTCCTGGAAAATAAGGATGGCCAGCGTGTTCCTTCCCTGGGGAGAAGTCGTCTCTGCCCGCTCATCAAGGATCTTGAGCACGATTGCAGTAGAGCTCAACGATACGAGCAGGGATACGAAGATCCCCTCAGAAACCCCGAGCCCCATGTATTGCGCTGCCGCAAAGCAGAGGATCGAGGTGAGGGCCATCTGGAATGTTCCGCCGAGGAACACGTATTTCTTTATCTGGAGAAGCCCTTTAAGCGAGAACTCGATGCCGATGGTAAAGAGCAGAAGGACTACCCCGAAATCCGAGACGAGCTCGACCTGATGCCCTGACTGTATGAGCTTCAGTCCCGAAGGCCCGGCGAGTATTCCGGTGAGGAGAAACCCTATGATGGAGGGGACGCGCAGGCGTAGAAAAAGCAGGAGCACCGCTATGGAGAGCGCAAAGACAGTGATGAGGTCGCTTAAGAAAACCGTTTCCATGCGGAGGAGAATCCTATCGTGGAAAGAATGAAGATACAAGAATTTATGCTCATTACGTCGTCCATGCACCCTTGATTAAGAACATGATATTCATATCGTACAGTATATGGCCGGTAATTAAATTTATTTTTATTTAATTGCCATGATGCATCCATCGACGGCCTGGCTCATCAGGGTTCAAGCGGTCCTGATACGATCGGAGGAATGAGATGGAGAAAGAATTCTGGAGCGTCAGTGAGATCGTTGAGATTTTGGAAGTTCGAGAAGAATTTATCACTACCCTGGAGAAGGAACAGATCATCTCTTTCTGCCGTGACGAGAAAGGAAGTGACAAACTCCTGCCGTCATCGGAGGTCGAAAAGCTTCAGGTAGCGAAGACCCTCATCGAGGACATGGATATAAATCTCCCGGGTATCGAGGTAATACTCCGGATGAGACAGAACATGATTGAGATGAGGTGCCAGTTCGATGATATCCTCAAAAACCTGGTAGATGAATTCCGGGAGCTGCTCAGCAGGCAGGAGAGATAACTATCCTACAGCCTGATGTCCTCCCTCACGTTTTCGGTGTAGAGGGAATCGATCTTTTCAGCAGCTTCAAGGGCTTCTTTGTTCTCTGTCCTGGGAACCTTGATCAGGAGTTTGATGAAGAGATCTCCCCGCTGTTTGGTCTTAGGGTTTGGGGCGCCTTTGCCCCGTATTTTTAACCTCTGCCCGCTCTGGCTCTTCGGGGGTATCTTGACATTGATCCGGCCTTCCGGGGTAGGCACGGTAATGGTTCCTCCTTCCATGGCTTCGCCGACGGTGATGGGCACCTCCATGGCAAGATTGTCGTCCTCACGCTTCAACAACGGGTGTTCTGCTACATGGACCGTGAGGTACAGGTCGCCCGGCTTCCCCTTCGGCCCGCCCGGCTCTCCTTTCCCGGAGATCCTGAGCTTGAAACTGTCTTTAACGCCCGGGGGAATAACGACATTGATCCTTTCCAGCCCCTCGATTATGCCTCTGCCCAGACAGGTGGGGCATTCCTTTCCGACACGGCCGCTCCCGTTGCATCGGGGACATGTCTTGGTGAATTCCATGGGACCTCTTGCAACGTTGATACGGCCGTTTCCGCCGCAGACCGTGCAGGTTGAAAGGCCGGAATGCGGATCGATCCCTGTGCCGCTGCAGGTCGGGCAGGATTTTGCCTTGTTCATCGAAATCTCCGTCGTCATCCCTTTCAGAGCCGTGATGAAATCGATGGTAATGCTCGATTCAATATCGCTTCCCTGATAAGCCTGGGCAGAGGCCGGACCTCCTCGCTCGAAGCCGAAATCGAACGCGCCTCCGAAAAGGTCCTCAAAGCTGTGATACCTGCCGTACTCCTCACCACCGGGCCTTCCTCCACGTTCCCGCCTGCCGGACCACTGCTTGTACTGTCGTGCGCCTTCCGGATTAAAACCCTGCTTCAATCCCTCTTCACCGAATTCATCATAAAGCTTGCGTTTATCATCATTGCTCAATACATCATAGGCATTGCTGATTTCCTTAAACTTTTCTTCGGCCTGTTTGTTCCCGGGGTTCACGTCCGGATGCCACTTCCTGGAAAGCTTCCGGTATGCCTCACGGATATTTTTACCGGATGCATTCTTTGATACGCCCAGTATCTCGTAATAATCTTTCGACATGAATTATCCCCTTGTGTTGAAAAGCGAGTGACCGTAAGCCCTCTTCAGCACTTTCATCCACTTCATCCAGCGCTTTTTTCAGCCGGAGCGACCAGGAATCGATCTCGTTCGATTTCAATCCCACAGGCACCGGTATGCCTTTTCCAACCTTGAGATAGACATGGCCGAAGGGCAGGGGGGCCTCGTAGCGGTCCCACCGTTTTTTTGCAACGATCTTGGGATATACGGCTACCGATACCGGGATGACGGTCATCCCCAGTTCGGAGGAAAGCTGTACAGACCCCCGCTTGAATACCCTTCCTGGCCCCCGTGGGCCATCGGCAGCCACTGCTCCTGTGCCGTAGTGGAGGATGGATTTGGCCATGATATCTACTGCCCTGCTCCTAGCGTGCTCGGGGATGAGGATGCATTCATAGCCGAACCTCCTGCATATCTCGGCAACGACCTCTCCCCTGAATGAACAGCTGGCGAAGATGCATCCATGCAGTCCCTCGAGCAGGGCAAAGAGCGGCAGGTACTTACCGTGCCAGAAGGATACGAGAACAGGCTCCTCCTGTCCGAGCTGTGCCTTCAGGTACTCGAGCCCTTCCTGATGCTTATGCCAGGATGTTTTCTGCAGTCTGATATAAAACGATAGGGCGTATCCTATGATGCGTGCCCTTATTCCGGAATGCTGGGCCAGAAGGGTCTGGATCTCCATGTCTTCGGGGATATTGTCCCGGCAGGAGTACACCTCCCGCGATATCGGCGTAACTGCATGGATCAAGGCAGATAATGAACTCTCCATGATACGGCCGTGGGTCAGGAGCATGTCCCTGTACGCAGTCATAGGGGAAGCAGCCCTCGAAACTTCCTGCCGGAGGGAGCCGTAGAGCACGAGGAGTTTTTCGACGCTCCTGTCCATATCGAACTCCGCAGCTGTGTCGTGAACTGCTTCCTTTATGTTCATTTTCCCTTCGGGTCCCAGTGATTTCATCCACTGGAGCGCGGTAATGAAATCGCTGATATCCGTACCGGTTATCAGCCTTCCATTCACATGGTCTTTCACCACATCGCTGACCCCGGGCCCGTTGAGGGCCACAACCGGTACACCGGAGGCCATTGCCTCGGTAATGACCAGTCCCTGCGTTTCACTCTGGGATGAGAAGGCGAACACGTTCATGGCCCGGTATACGGAGGGGAGCTCGTCTTCGCCCAGGATCCCCAGCATGTGGAGCCTTCTGTTGAGGCCGTGGTGTGCAAACAGCTTTCTCAGGTATTCTTCCATGGGACCTGCACCGGCGATTATGACATGGTCATCGGGATTCGCGCGCAGGTAGTGGGACAAGGCCAGAGCCAGGTATTCAAGGTTCTTCTCTTTCGCGAGCCTGCCCACGTGGCCGATTACGTAGGCATTCTCGGGAATCCCGATCAGTTTTTTCAACAGTGCGGCGTCACCTTTGGAAAAGCGGTCCTTGTTCACGCCGGTCGGTATGACATCTATCGGCGAGCGGACCCCGCGTTGGGAGATCATTGAAGCCACCGATGTGCTGGGAGCTATGACCGTATCGCATTTGTTGCAGTAGAACGTTGCAAGGCTTACGGCAAACCTTCTCAGCAGAACCGAATCCCCGGGTATATAATGGGTATAGCGTTCATAGAGGGTGTGATGGGTAAACACGATGGGCACATGGAAAAAGGATGCATACCTCAGTGCAGTGTTTCCCAGAAGAAAGGGGTGGTGGGAATGAATGATATCCGGGTTGAACCCCTTAACCGCTTTGGAAATCATGCCCGGTGCAAAAAGGGGAACCGAGAATCCTGATCTATTGAAGTTCTTTATGGCAGGTATTCTGAAAATATCGATCTCTGTGAGAATAGTTTCTTCGAAATACGGGGCAACCACCCTGACCCTATGCCCCTGTTTTTTGAGGGCCTCGACAAAACTATGGACGCTCCTTGCGACGCCGCCCACGTGGGGAAGGTACGTGTTCGTAAACATCAGGATGTTCATTCTTCCCCTTTCCAGGTGAGCATTACGACGGTTTCCTCCGGGCCCGGGACTACGGAGTCGAAGCCCGGGATGGATATCTCAAGGGAAGGGGGGCACGTGCGCCATGATCCCTCCCATGTCACCAGGAGGCCTTGCGTTTTCGGTTCGATCCTCACTATCATTTCCCCGAAAGGCGTAGGCGCCGGGCCGAAAGAAATCTTATCGTTCCTGCGGTACCAGGAAGGAAAAATACCCGAGCCCAGGACGATCTTATTGCCTTCCTCCCGGATGAAGCTGTTGCGCATCATGAGGATCCATTCAGCTGCAGCCCAAGCATGATCGCCGTCCCCCATGCACCCGCCCAGGGTACGCGGGTGGATTGCCTCCGGCCATCGCCCGGTCGGCGATGCCAGATCGGCCACGGTGCGGTAAAGGTCAAGGCTGCCGATACGGCCGGCCCGCATGAGTGCCTGGGCAAGGTGAAGCGTCAGATAAGGGTTTATCCCGGAATGGATGATGTCGAGGAAAAACCCGTCGTTGACGAGGCAGCCTTCCAGAAGGAAATCAACGGTGTCCATGAGCCGTCGATCTTTGGGCGGGAATATCTGCAGCGGGTAACCCGATACGAGCGAGCCGATTGCCCCGGAATCCAGGCGGCGATAGGGAGAGGCAGGTATGCCCGGCCGCCCCAGATGATCGGCTACACGAGCCAGGCTCTTCTCCACGGCCTTGAGAAAGAAGTTCGATTCATCCCGGAGCCGGTCGGCCTTTCTGAAATCTTCATACGATTCGAGGAGGTCTGCTGCAGCCTGCAGGCCTGCCACGCCCCAGAAATTGTCCCAGTAGTAGTAATCGTTCGGCCCCAGATGCTCTGCGCTGAAACCCGGGGGGAACAATCCTGCATGGAGCTCGTCGATATCCGTTGAAAGGCGCTTGTTCAATATCCAGCGTGCGCCTTTGAGTATCGAGTGGTGCCACGATGCTTTCGGCGGCCTTCCGGTGAGTTCGCAATATCTCCTGATGATCCAGAGGGCCTCACCGTTGGAATCCCATTCGCCCTCCTGCGAGAGATAGAACCCGTTGGCGATCTGCCTTCCGGGATAGCTGTCGAGGACCTTCTCCACCCTGTCGAACAGGCCGAGGCACAGCAATGCATTGAGGATGAATGCAGCATCCCTGAACCAGAACCGTTTGTACGTATACGGCCCTGGGTATACGATACCGTTGGGACTCAGGAGGACAAGGGCGCGGATGGATCCTTCGAAGAGATCCTGGAACCTCTTTTCCGGGAGACTGAATGAAGTGAACCCCTTGAGGGCATGTTCCCAGCTCACCGGCAGGGAACAGCTCTTTTTTCTTTCATGTTCCGTCGCCAGCGGGACCTTTACCCTGACGTGCGTTTCCTTGTCCCGGCTTATGGGATACAGCGCAGCAGCACTTGCCATGCCGACATTGCAGGTAACTTCGGTCTCGTTCCTGTCTTCGAAGAGGCGCGTGTGGACGTCGCCATGGCGGTAATAGGAAAACCGGTGATGCCTCGGGGGCGGATCGAGGCGTACCTCCCGGTGCCCGTCTACTTTCAGGACTGATGCATCCTCTCCCAGGGATATTCGTGGAGATGAAGCTGACACCTTCGGGATTGTACGGCCGTATGGAAACCACCAGCCAGGAATCGCCCTTGCTCCTGGCATGGAGGTCCATCACACAGGTAGGAACACCCCCCAGAAGATGCACCTCCTGGTGGTTTTTGAGGTCCATTCCCAGGACCCGGCTGTGAGTCTCCACGGCAAGGCCTGTCTCGAGATCGAGCCGCTGGTCCGAGTTGAGAACGCGGGACGGGTAAAGGCCTGCTCCGTCCTGAGCGACGATCCATGCATCGATAGACCAGCTGTCCCAGAAAGGGGTAAGCAGGCCTTTGGGATCCACGATGCAGAAGTTGTCGCAATCCGGCAAACCTATGGTGGTCCAGTTCCTCTGGGTGAGATTGATATGGGTCAGCAGAAAAGACCTCGGGACAAAGGATATGTCGAGCGGGTTGTACTGGCGCTCCACCCAGTAAGGCCATATCCAGTCGAGATTATGCTGGATGGCGCTCGTGTTCAGGATGCCCCGTGCATGGAAGGCCATCCCGGACCTGAGCATCTCCAGAGGCTTCTGGATATCCATGGGCTGTGAAAAGGCCTCGACCCTGAAGAGGATCTTGACCGGGTCTATGAAACCTCCAGACCTTGCCAGGCGGCTCACCATATACTTCCAGGGGAACCATTTAAACCACACGGGAAGATTACCCTCCTGCCGGGGAATTGTACTCTTGGCTGATCGAAACATTAGTAAAATCCGGATCAGGGAACTATTCGCCTCAATAAAACAATAGTAATCTACTGCTTATGATTCACAACTCCACTTCATGGAGTCCAGGAGCATTCCTTCTATGTGAAGGAAGGAACAGGGGATAGAGCATGCGTTATGCACCCGGCAAGAACGCGGCGGATGAAAATGCGGCGGGGATCGCCGGGCAGGCAGTACTTCTGGTTTACCTCGATCTCGATGCCTGCATAGACGTGCTGAGGATAGTGTTTCCTCAAATGTGTGGTGAATGAATCCGAAACTCCCCGGTATGGATAGTTCCTCCGGACGGTGTACTCCTGTGCTGCCCCTCGGGCGTGTTCTGCCATGCGGGAGCTTAAACAGCATTCGGATGGCCTCTCCGGGTCATAGAGAAATGCTATGTCCGCCTTTCTCTCAACACCATGCAGCACCGGGGTAAACGTGTGCAGGGATATGTGCAGAACAAATTTCCCTGAGTAGGCCAGGGCCTTGATATGTTCTTCAACATGTGCCCGGTAGGGAAGGTAGTAGTCCCTGACGATCGCTTCTCTTTCTTTCTGCGGCAGGTTACGGGTAACGGGTGGAAAGAGGGTGCGGCTCGACAGGCTCCTGTTGAGATCCACCAGGAGCCTGCTCACGGGCGAGGAGAACACGTAGACCGTAAATATTTTTCCAAGGGCGTCGGCAAGTTCACGTGCACCGATGTCATACCCTCGGTGGGTATTCAGGAGATTTTCAGACCCGGCAAAGATACGGGAAAACTCCTGAGGGATACCATTGCCTGCATGTTCGCAGGTTATGACGAGGCCGGAGCGGTCAGGGGATGAACAGTTCATTTCTGCTTAAACTCCTGCAGAGCTTTCCATAAAGGGCTTTCAGCCCGTTCTTTGAGAATCCGCTGCCGAGTTGTTTAAGGATGCGGGTAGAGAGGCTGCCGTGAGAGAGCATGGTTTCCAGAACAGGGTACTCCCAGGATGAAAGATCCATGCAGCTTTCCAGAAGGTGCTTCCATACAGTCCCGGCAGCCGGCCTCTGCATGCCCGGCTGAATGCCGAAGAGGGGCGCATAGGCATGCCCGTCAACCTCGTATCCTTCTGCCAGACGCACCGTCCCGAGAAAGATATCCGAGAGATCTTCAGTGGGTATCGCCATCTGGTCCTCGAGCCCGGACCACTTTTCTGCAACAAGGGACTTGACCACCGAAGATACGAAAGACGCTACCGCGATGTCGGCCAGAGGGCACTCCTGGACATCAATGACGCGGATCTCGATAGTGTTTCTCTCGAACCGGGGAATGGCACCACGCGAGTTGAGCCACTCATGCTGAAGCACGCCCCCGGGATCGTAGGGTGCGATGTCGCGGTACATGGGTTCGAGGATCAGGCTCCGGTACTCATCAATGCTCCGCACAGCCTCGGGTATGATGAGCCCTGTGATCGACGGTATCTTCTCCTGGTTATGCCGGTATGCCTCCAGCCGGTTATCCTTCAGGGGGGTAGCCGACCCGCCGACTATCGGGGTGCTTGCAGCCAGGGCAGGGAGAAGGGGAAGAACGAGCCGTATGGCGGCATGCAGCCGGACGAACTCTTCATCGCCCTGGAAGGGGAGGTTGAGGTGCATGCTCTGAAGGTTCGACCATCCGTGGCCTCCGGTTCCGAAGATACGGTCGTACGAGGTATAAATAATTTCGTTCTCATGGGGCCAGAGCTTTGTCTTGGTGCGCGGGTCCATCCACGGGTGCATCCCGGTGGGCATGAGCAGGCCGCCCGTGGGTTCGAGGATCGTATTGATGTGACCAATGTCCTGCCTGAAAAGTTCCGGCAGATCCTCGAAGGATTGTACCGGGCCGTTTGTTTTGAGCTCGATGACGTGGAGCACGATCTCGTTGGACCACGCAAGCCTGCCCATATCCGCCTCGTTCGTAAATTCATGGGCAACGCGTGCAAGCACCTTATCGGACACGGGAAGGACATCCAAGCTTATCCGGTCGACGATCATGTATTCAAGCTCGATGCCGTATCCTTCAAAGAGATGAAGCGAAGCACCGGCTCTGCTCATAGTTTCCTCGGCGCCTTCTTTTTTTCGATTCTATCGAGGAAGACCTGCATGATCTTTACATACAGCCCGTCTTTGAGCACCTTGTCTTCGATCCCCGATTCGATGCTGGGATTGTCATTGATCTCTATGACGACATACCGCTTTCCGACCTGCTTGATATCCACCCCGTACAGCCCCCTGCCAATGAGACCCGAAGCCTTGAGTGCCAGGGTGATAAGCCTTTTCGGGGCCTTGCCCACGGGTATGGTTTCAAACGATCCTTCGATGTTCCTGCCCGATTTCTCAACCTTCTTGACAATCTGCCAGTGATGAGGGGCCATGAAATACTTGCATACGTAGAGCACCTGATTGTCCAGAACGCCCACTCTCCAGTCGAAATCCGTGGGCATGAACTCCTGAGCCACCAGGATGGCGGATTTTTCAAAGAGCTCCTCCACCGCAGCCTCGAACTCATGCACATTCTCCACCTTGACCACCCCTTTTGAGAAAGCGCTGTCCGGCTGTTTGAGAATGGCAGGGTAGGCAAGGGAACGCTTCACCGAGTTCACGTTCTGAAGGTGGATGTTGACAGACCCGGGAATGGGGATCCCGTGCGTTTTCAGGAGCTCCGAGAGGTAGACCTTGTTGGAGCACCTTAAGATCGAGGAGGGATCATCGATGACCACAAGGCCCTCTGTCTGGGCCTTACGGGCAAAACGGTACGTGTGGTGATTGACGTTCGTGGTCTCCCGGATAAAGAGTGCATCGAATTCAACGATCCTGCTGAAATCGTCCTTCGAGATCGTCTCGGCATCAATCCCCAGGGAATCCGCTGCACGGACGAACCGGGCTATGGCCCGCTGATCTGATGGCGGACAGTCTTCATGCTCGTTGGTCAGGATAGCGAGATCGTAGCGGTATTCCTTGAGCTTTTTCGTGTTTTTGCGCCTGCCTGCGAAGTACTCGAGCGCAGCCTGCCGGATGAAGTCCTTGTGCTCATCGGGTATCTCGTTCGTCGAGATGGGCTCGATATTCTGGAGAAACCATTTGCCGTTTGTCCGGTGAAAATAGGCCCGGAGCAGCGGGGTTTCAAAGAGACGGTAGAGCGCGATGCTCAAGTGTTCATAGCGTTTGGCGATATTCCTGCCGAAGTAGATGCTCAGCTCGAAGCGGTGCGATGTGAGGTGGAAAAGATGCTTCTGAATGAGCTCATCAAGCTCATCCGACATGACCCGGATCACGGAGCGCGTCTTCATGTCCTGGATCGTCATCACTGTGGGCAGGGGTTTATGGTCGCGGGCAGCGGCTACCAGCGACACATAGTATCCGTGGCTCTGGTATTGGTACGAACGGCAGAGGTTGAACACCCGCGCCCTCTGCAACGCACCGTAGCCGGGATCATCGAGGTATTTCCAGGCATCCACAACCTCGACCCCCGGGATGTCGAACTGCCAGTCCCTGGGATTGTTCACGACAATCAGCGTACGCATGCTAAATCTTACAGCTCCCGTCTTTTTTCGGCTCTATGATGATGAGCTTGGCATCGTGGGTGATAATGCCGAGGAATATGGCACCGATGAGGCTGTCGACCGACACTTCATACTTATTTCTGAAGGCGATGGGATTGTGAAGGTGAGGGTCGGCAACCATGACGGTGCGTTTCATGGGATCATACCCGCTCACGACCACAAAGTGCCCGGAAGGCTCTCCCTGGACATCGTCATACACACTTTCAGGGCCGTACTCGCGGGCGCTCTTGTAGAGGTATGTCGCACTGAGCGCTGTGATGATCGGGATCTTTTCAAGAAGGAACCCCTGGATGAGAGACGGGCTCAAATCCTCGAAGTGCAGGGTTCCGCCGAGATCGAAGAATTCCAGGTAGGCCAGGGTGTCCACCTTGAGCTTCGGGCTTTTTTTGAACTCCATCTGCCGGATAAGCCGCTTCTTTATCTCGTCTACATCGAGCCTCGCCCAGGTGGGATCGAAGATCTGGAGATTATAGGAGTAGATCTGTGCCCGATACCCCCGCTTCAACGCATGATTTGCAAGAAAAACCGCAAGCGTTCCGCCTTCTGCGAGCATCGGCACTTCGGCTATAACCTGGTGAAGCTCGATGGGGTCTTCGTAATACTTATAAATGGCATGCAGACATGTGGGCCCGCAGGTGTAGTCATCGGGCTGGGTGAGGATATCTATATTCAGTATACCCATGGAATCATATGTTTTACAGTAGTTTCATGGAGCATCTAGGGGAGCGTTCTCTTATGGAGAATGCCTATACTCCAAACGATGGGTGAATGGTAGAATTAAGTTCTTCTCCATACCAAAGGGGCACGGTTTGCCTTTTTGTTGACCGCCGACAGAAACGCCCTACAGTATATAGTAACGGCAAATTGCTATGAGCCCCCTTGTTTTACGATTCTTCATACAAAACTGTCACCATATATCATGATACATCAGAGAGGAGCTGGGGTGGTAAATTCGTACGGGGGGGATGCCGATAATCAACCAAGGATGTCCTTTGTACTTAAAAGAACGAGGAAGAACGGATGAGAGAATTCTGGATGTGCTTTGTTCCGCTGTTCGTAGCAGTGGATGCCATAGGTACCCTGCCGATGTTTATTACACTTACCCAGGGTATGTCATGGCGGCATGTTCTCAAGATCATTCTCGAATCGGTCCTGACGGCAACGTTCGTGGCGCTTACCTTTCTCTTCGGCGGCAGGGCGACTTTGCGCCTTCTGGGGATCAGCATCGCGGATTTCATGGTGGCCGGGGGTATTCTCATCTTCGTAATTGCAATCAGTGACCTGCTCTCTTCTGAAAAGCTCCAGAGAAGGCTGCTGAAGGGCGGCCTCGGAGCAGTTCCGCTGGGCGTGCCCCTGATCACCGGCCCGGCTGTGCTTACAACCTCGATCCTGCTTTTCGATAACTATGGAGCGGTTCTCACTGCCACGGCACTCACGCTCAATATCCTGATCGCAGGGTTCTTCTTTTTCTTTGCTGGCCAGGTCAACCGCATTCTCGGCAGTGCAGGGACGACGATCATCTCAAAGATCGCAAATCTTTTCATGGCATCCATCGGCGTTATGATGGTCAGGAAAGGCATAGCCATGCTCATAGCCGGGATAGCCGCTTCTGCAATGCCTTAACGTTTTTCCATCCTATATCTCTATCGTTGTGCTCAAAGGGGTGTTTGCCCCTCTGATGAAAAGAACATCGCGGAGCACGAGCATGATGGAAAGGAAGGATGTAAGCGCAGCTGTGAGGTATCCCCCTGCGGCAAAAAGGTGTTCCCTCTGGGCGCTTCTCTGGTATGTATCAAAAGTATTATTCACGGTCAGTGCGAATTCATTGAGCGCATCGAGCGTTTTCGGGTTTGTCCCCTGGTAGGCTTCCTGGGAGAGGTCAAGGGTTACAGGATTGATGCTCTTCCGGAGCGTCAGGAGATGGGCAAGCCCGATGGCAAATTTCATAAGAAATATCGTAATCCAGACAGCGATGAGAAAACGCCTGTCAAAAAGATACTTCATACTACTTTTAATCGAGCTCAGATAATTGGGAATCAAGTCTTTTTATCAGAGCAGTAAAAAATTCCGTCATCACAGCAACAAAATTGTTCGGAAATTAATTGATGGAACTTTTCTATCACATTATTTCGACAGGAATATCCACTGGCAATGCATGTATCTCCTATTAATTGCTCATTATATTAACTTTAGAGATCTGTGGCATCATCATTGCTTTTCATGCTGAAGAGGTGTACTTTCCCGATGTCCGATTTATGTCATGGCATTCCTGGCCGCATGATACGCTTTTTTAAGCACAGGCATCTTTGGAATTACTTTACCGTTGAAAATATTACAGGGGCGTGAGGATACGACATGATCGAAGTATATGACGACGACCACTGGCACGAAGAATGCGGGGTATTCGGGATTTTCGGAGATCCGGAAGCTGCTGAAAAAACCTACCTGGGCCTGTATGCACTCCAGCATCGGGGGCAGGAGAGTGCAGGGATAGCATCCACGAGCGGGGAGGACATCAAGCTCAAGAAAGGTCTCGGCCTCGTATGGTCGGTCTTTTCGGAACCCACCGCCATGCCCCGCTTGCGGGGAACTTCAGCCATAGGTCATAACCGGTACTCAACGAAGGGTACGAGCGATATTACCAATGCGCAGCCCATTTCCGTGGAGAGCAAGGCCGGAAAAATAGCATTAGCCCATAACGGCACCATAACGAATGCCAAAGAGCTGAGGGGCGGCCTGCAGCAGAGAGGTTCCATCTTTCAGACCACCTCCGACAGCGAGATTATCCTGCACCTCATGGCAAGCTCTCATGAGAACGGTTTCCTCGATATGTTCATCGATGCCCTCAAGCAGGTTGTCGGTTCCTACTGTTTTTTACTGCTTACTCCGGACAAGCTCGTGGCGGCCCGCGACCCATATGGGTTCAGGCCTCTCTCGCTGGGCAGATCCGAAGGCGCATATGTCGTGGCCTCGGAGACATGCGCTTTCGATATCATCGGAGCGGAGTATATCAGGTCCGTAGAGCCGGGCGAGATCCTTATCATCGATGCAGAAGGCATTTCTTCATACAAGCTCCCTCAGGCGCCGAGGCTGTCTCAATGCATCTTCGAACATATCTACTTTTCCCGGCCTGACAGCCTGGTTTTCGGCGAAAAGGTGGACAAAGTGCGCAGGAGGCTCGGCAAACAGCTCGCGCGCGAGGCGCCATGCGAGGCCGACATCGTTATTTCGGTACCGGATTCCGGCAATACCGCTGCGCTCGGGTATGCCCAGGCCTCAGGCATCCGCTACGAGATCGGCCTCATCAGGAATCACTACGTGGGCCGCACCTTTATCGCTCCCCACCAGGACAAGCGCAAGCTCGATGTCAGGGTCAAGCTCAACCCGGTGAGCGGGGTGATCGATGGGAAACGTGTAGTTGTGGTGGATGATTCCATTGTCAGAGGCACGACCATGCGGCAGATCGTCCAGCTCCTGAGGTCACGCGGCGCTTCCGAAGTGCATGTCAGGATAAGTTCGCCGCCTATCGCCTCGCCCTGCTATTATGGGATAGATATATCCTCGAAGTCCGAGCTTATTGCGTGCAGCCACTCGGTAGCCGATGTTGCTGATTTTATCGGGGCAGACTCCCTGGCACATCTCTCAATCGAGGCCATGCTGCAGACCGTTGAAGACGGGAGCCGCTATTGCACCGCATGCTTCAGCGGCGAATATCCGACTTGCGTTCCGGCAGAATACGATAAGTTCAAGTTCTGATTAATTGAACGCCTTGAAAAGGACCTCAAGATGTTTATTCACACAAATTTGGTCTGAAGCTGATCCGTTGCCCAAAATTGTACGATTGCCGGCAATTTCCCTAAGGGATTCTTTTCAAAGACCGGGCGCACTGAGCATGCTCATTTTATCAATAGATGCCGGTACGCAGAGAATCTTTACAGTGCAAGGATTGATGTGATAGGTTGCAATGGTAGCGTTTCAGGGCATTTGGCATAGAGGTTGCTGAATTGTGACCCAATCAGGGCATTATGGAGCAAGAAGGGGCATTTGCCCATAGAGTGATTGGATCTTTGATCTTTCCCATAATGACCTGATAAACAACTTCAAAGATCAAGGAGGATAGTATGGCTTTTATTGGTGAGGACCTGTTCCACTTTCAGGCGTCTCTCGTTCAGTCAGGCAGCAGCTTTGAAGATTTCATCAGAAAGAATTATGTTGAGAAGTGGGTGAACGAGACGCTCTTTTCGGCAATGAATATCCGCACGTCATTTGTCGTTGCCATCCATAATTACCTTGCCAAGGAAGGCCTCATAAATCTTGAGCGGGTACAGATGAGCCCTGTGACCGACCCCCTCGCTCACGACGTTGAGCATGTGCCGACGATCCACTACAAAGGCATGCCGTATGTTTCGACACACTCCATGATCTATTCGAAATTCCTCGCATGCTTTAACCCGAGAATCAAAGGGATATTCGTGGATTCGCCCAATGTGAGGCTCGAAATCGAAAGCCCGCAGAGGAAGCAGCGCGGCAAGTACCTCATCGACTTTTCCCAGATCGATGTCGAATTGAGGCGCAACCGCGGGATCGGTTTCGACGAGTACAAGAACTCCCCGGATAAAGTTCAGGCGATCCTCAAAGAGGACTTCGAGAAGGTGATCGACTTCTTCGAGCGAATGATCATTGCAGCTCTCAGTGCGATTGCGGATAATAACGAGTATGATTTAAAGCACCTCGGTGTAGCCATAGAAGTTCCCAAACAGCCTTTCCCGCGCATAAGGCACACTGATGCGTTGAAGAAGTACGGGAAGATCGATACCGACGCGAAGATCGGAAACGACGTATCCGCACAATTTTTCTGGGTAACCGGTCTCTTGCGGGAAAACTACGATCTCATTTATCCCTATCTCCTTCCTGACGGCTCCAGGCTCCCGCTTACTTCGTTCGACTCGGACATGATTTACAACTATGATATCTGCGCAAGGTCCCTCCTGCGGGAGACGAACAAATTTACTCCGGCGCTCGAGATACTTTCCGGTGCAATCCGGGAATGGCTTTACGAACCGATCATTTACCGCCTCATCGATAACAAGATCATCCCCGAGGCCCCGGCATTCTCAAACGGTGTACTTGAAAATATCTCCATACTAGATGGGTACGGGCCGTTTCTGACTGCAGTCGCCATGAAGGATGGAAACAACAAGCCTTATTTTCCGGATACCATGGGAGGTGGAATCGGTGTCGAGCGATCGCTTTACGCCTTGCTGAAAGGTCCCAAAATAGATAAAATAGACGATCTCACCTGCTTCGGCAAGAACCCGGATTCGTTTCCGCTCTTTCTCTTCTAAGGATAATTGCCGATCAGGTTCACCGCAAATTAATAAATGCTCAAGGGCAACACCGGAGAATTCCCCGGTAGTGCCCTTTTCTTTTCTGCGATTTAGATATGATAAGTTAAAGATTTTATGTATATTGGTATATATATGTAAGCAATGATATTGACTGAAATGAGGTTTCAAGAGATGGAAGACAAGGATCTCGAAAAGCTTGCCATAGAGAGAAAACGAAAAGACAAGCAGACCCGCCGGCGGCCGAAACCAGTGCTGCCCATAACCCTCGGTGCAACCGGCATCATCGTTATAATACTTATTGTCTGGGCCTTTACTTCAAAGGGTGTGGCTGTGTCCGTTGCAACCGTGAGCGAGGTCTATCCGTCGCAGCTTCTGGCCCGTCTCAGTGCAAGCGGTTATGTCGTTGCGCAGAGAAAGGCCGACGTGGCTACCAAAGTCACGGGCCAGCTCGTCTCCCTCATGGTCCAGGAAGGCAGCGTCGTAAAGCAGGGACAGGTCCTTGCCAGGCTCGAAAACGAAGATGCCAAGGCTATCGTGGACCAGAGCCGGGCCAATCTCGCACTTGCCAGGGCAAGGGTTCAGGAGGCCCAGGCAAATCTGAACAATATATCCCGCAATTTCGAGCGCATGAAGAATCTGGTGAAATCCGGTGCTGTTTCACGCTCCGAGTTCGATACGGTTCGGACGCGATACCTCTCTGCCCAAGCAGCATTGGAAGCTGCGCAGGCGGCCGTTGAATCGAGCCGCGCAGCCCTTTCAAGCTCGGAGGTTTCGCTCTCGTATACCGAGATCAGGGCGCCGTTCGATGCGGTCGTTCTCACCAAGAATGCCGATGTGGGAGACATCATCACGCCTATGGGGTCTGCAGCCAATGCAAAAGCAGCGGTTGTGACCATCGCCGACCTTTCATCTCTCCAGGTGGAGGCCGATGTCGCGGAATCGAATATCGGCATGGTGAGCGCCGGTCAACCCTGCGACATAACGCTGGATGCGCTGCCCGGAATCCGGTTCCAGGGGACTGTTGATACGATTGTTCCCACCGTTGACAGAACCAAGGCAACTGTGCTCGTGAAAATCAGGTTTGCAAAGCCTGATCCCCGTATCCTGCCCGAAATGAGCGCCAAAGTAGGATTCCTCTCCAGGCCCCTGACACAGGAAGAAGAGAAAGCCCGTGTCATGGTGAACTCCTCGGCGATCGTCAGCTCGGGAGAAGGTTCGGCCGTCTTCATCGTTCGGGAAGGCAAGGCGGTGAGAACAGGCATCCGTACGGGAGAAAGATTCGGCGATATGGTGGAAGTGCCCCAGGGAGCAAAGCCGGGTGACGTGGTTGTCCTGAATCCTCCGGAGAGCCTACGGGACGGGTCGAAGATCACGATTACCGAGAAGTGATCATGGATAAGCAATCGTCCATTGTCGAGATCCGGCATGTTTCCAAGTGCTACTACCGGGGCAACCTTGTGGTGCCGGTCCTCTCGGATATCACCTTCGACATAGCCAGGGGAGAATTCCTTTCCATCATGGGCCCCTCGGGTTCCGGGAAAAGCACGCTGCTCAATCTTATCGCCGGCATCGACCGCCTGGACAGCGGCTCGATCATCGTGGACGATGTGGATATCACCAACCTTTCAGAGACCGAGCTGGCCGGCTGGCGCGCAGGAAATGTAGGCTTCATCTTCCAGTTCTACAATCTCATTCCCGTGCTCACTGCCTTTGAAAATGTTGACCTGCCGCTGCACCTTACCGGCCTTTCAAAGAAAGAACGGAGAGAGCATGTGGAGGCGGCCTTAAGGATGGTGAACCTTACTTCACGGATGGACCATTATCCCTCACAGCTCTCCGGTGGAGAGCAGCAGAGGGTTGCCATTGCACGGGCTGTCGTCATCGACCCGGCGATCCTGGTGGCTGACGAACCCACCGGCGACCTGGACCGCAAATCGGCCTCCGATGTGCTCGACCTCATGGACCGGATGAATGCCGAGCTGAACAAGACCATCATCATGGTAACCCACGACCCGCACGCGGCTGAAAGGGCACACGTCATCCGCCACTTGGAAAAGGGTGAATTCAGTACATGATCCTTCTCAAGATGATCCTGAAGAACGCCTTCAGGCGGAAAGTGAGGACAGGCCTCACCGTACTCGCTTTCGCCATCGCAGTCCTTGCATTCGGGCTTTTGCGGACCGTCATCAGCGCCTGGTATGCCGGGGTCGAATCATCGTCTGCGAACAGGCTCGTTACCCGCAATGCCGTTTCCCTGATCTTTCCGCTGCCCCTGTCATATTATGAAAAGATACGTCATGCAGAAGGAGTCACCTCGGTGTCCTACGGCAACTGGTTCGGCGGCATTTACATCAGCGAGAAGAATTTCTTTGCAAACTTTGCCGTGCAGCCCGAAACCTATCTCAATCTCTACCCCGAATACATACTGCCCGAAAAGCAGAAGGAGGATTTCTTCAAAGACCGGAGGGGCTTCGTTGCCGGGAGGAAGCTTGCGGAACGTTTCGGCTGGGAGATCGGCGATGTCGTAACGCTCAAAGGGACGATATACCCGGGCAACTGGGACTTCGTGCTTAAGGCCATCTACCGGGGCCGCACACAGAATACGGACGAAACCCAGTTCTTTTTCCACTGGGAATACCTCAACGAAACCATCAAGCAGACCGTGCCCCGCAGGGCCGACCAGGTGGGGTTCTACCTCATCGGGGTAAAGGATCCGAACCGATCTTCGGATGTAGCCCTGGAAATAGACGCGATGTTTAAAAACTCACCTGCGGAAACCCTTACCGAGACCGAACAGGCTTTCATCATGGGCTTCATCTCCATGAGCCAGGCCATAGTGCAGGTTATCAACGTGGTATCCATCGTGGTCATCGTGATCATACTCGCAGTAGTGGCAAACACCATGGCAATGACCACGAGAGAGAGGATCGGGGAGTATGCGGTGCTCAAAACGCTCGGATATACCGGGATCCACATCACCATCCTGATCGTGGGTGAAGCCCTGGTGATCACTTCCATGGGGTCGCTGCTCGGAATTGTACTCACCTATCCGGCAGCTGCAGGATTCAAACAGGGCTTAAGCGCCTTTTTCCCCATTTTCAACGTTGCACGTTCGACAATACTGTTCGATCTGGGAATCGCCTTCCTGGTGGGATTTGCCGCATCGTTCATTCCTGCCATACAGGCCATCCGGATCCGCATAGCAGACGGTTTACGGAGGATCGGCTAGATGGCGGTGCCGTTATCCTACAGTTTCCGCAGCCTCTGGACAAGACGCCTCACCACATTCCTCACCGCCACGGGCATGGCACTCGTGGTATTTGTCTTCGCCACGGTCCTCATGCTGGCTGCAGGCCTCCGGAAAACCCTTGTGCAAACTGGCTCCTACGATAACATGATCGTACTGCGAAAAGGGGCGACCAGTGAGGTCGACAGCTCTATCGAGCGGGAAAAGGCTGCCGTGGTGGAGACCCTGCCCGGAATCGCCACGGATAGGAACGGCGATCGGATCCTGTCAAAGGAGGTCGTGGTACTCATTACATTGCCCAAAAAGGCGGGCGGGACATCCAATGTCACGATCCGTGGAATCGGGAAAGAATCCCTTGCCTTACGGCCACAGGTCAAGCTCATTCAAGGACGCATGCCCAGGTTCGGCACTCCTGAGATGGTCGTGGGCACAAGTCTGGTGAAGAGGTTCAAGGACCTTACCCTGGGAAGCACACTTTCAGACAGTATCAGGAACTGGAGGGTCGTCGGCATCATGGATGCAGGCAACACGGCATTCAGTTCCGAGATCTGGGGCGATGCAGAACAGGTCATGCAGACGTTCAGGAGGCCGGTATATTCGATCGTGATCTTCAAGATGAGCGATGCCTCACATCTGGACAGGGCAAAGGCAGCTATCGAGAATGACCCGCGGCTCACTCTCCAGGCAAAGCGTGAGACTGCATTTTACCTTGAGCAGTCCGAGATGATGGCGAAGTTTCTCACGATCCTCGGCATTACGCTTACGGTGATATTCTCTCTGGGCGCAGTTATCGGTGCCATGATCACCATGTACTCTGCCGTGGCAAACCGAGTTCGGGAGATCGGGACCTTACGGGCCCTGGGATTCCAGAGGCGCTCCATTCTGCTGAGCTTTCTCGTGGAATCAGTCTTTCTCGGGCTCATCGGCGGGTGCATGGGACTCTTCTTCGCCTCGTTCATGCAGTTCATCACCATCTCGACCGTGAACTTCCAGTCCTTCTCCGAGCTGGCATTCAAGTTCACCCTTACCCCGTCCATATTTTTTGAATCCCTGGCCTTCTCTCTCATCATGGGTCTTACGGGAGGCGTGCTGCCTGCGTTCAGGGCATCACGCATGAATATCGTGGAGTCGCTGCGGACAAGCTGATGGTTTTTTCCTGCACATCAGTTCGAGTTTTATTGTAAAGGGATACGCTTAAGAAAATGTTATCTTGCGAGTAATACTGTTATATAAGGCCCAGTGAGGCGAGGGTGACCATGAGGGTGTTCAGCCTGACAGGCTTGGTCAGGATGCCGTCATACAGGTTTCTGATGCTGTCAAGGGCGCTGTCGGTCTCACCCAGACCGGTCGTCATGAGGACTTTCACCCTCGATATTTTTTCCTTGATGCCGATTTCCTCCTCAAATGCCCTTATCCCAATGAGCGCAGCAGGGCCGTCCATTTCCGGCATCATGACGTCCATACAGACGAGATCGAAAGGAGATCCCTGATCCAGGGCAGCCTTGAATGCTTCGAGACCTTCCCGGCCGTTGCCGCTCACGTGTACTTCACTGCTGCTCGAGAGAAACTTCTGCAGGATGAGCCTGCTCGTAAATTCGTCCTCAACGATAAGCGCCTTCATGCACTCATTCCTTTCTTTTCCACCCAACCTTTCTCTTCGGCAGCCATCTTGAAAAGGTCAAGCTTGTGCGTAAGCTCAGGCATCAGCCTTAAGGCTGTATCCGGATCGCCTGCTTTACCTGCCTTCTCCATCTGCAGTGCCGTTTGCCGAAGCGACATCCCTCCCACGTTCCCGGCTGCTCCCTTGAGCGTGTGGGCATGGAAGTCGATTGCTGCCGCGTCGCACTTCTCCAAAGAATTCTTCAGTGACGAGACTGTAGAGGAAACATCATCGAAAAAAGCGGCAACGACCATTCGCGCCAGTTCTTCATCTCCTGCAAGCCTGTCCATAAGGCCGTCGATGTCGAAGACCGGCTCGTCTTTGATTTCCATTGGTGAATCACCTGCATGAGAATGGTCCTCGGTTGCAAGGGGCTCAGGGAGATCGTCCGGTGAAGCAGCATGGGCCTCATCCATCCGGGCAAACCACTTCATCAGCATGGCATCGATCTCTGCCGAGCTGATGGGCTTGGAAAGATAATCATCCATTCCTGCCGTGATGCATCTCTCCCGGTCGCCCTTCATAGCATAGGCCGTCATGGCAATGATGGGCACCGAGTGATCAAGGACCCGGGAGGTCTGATCCCGGATGATGGCGGTGGTTTCGAACCCGTCCATACCCGGCATCTGGCAGTCCATGAGAATCAGGTCATACGGCATTGTCTCAAGTGATTTAATGGCATCCGCCCCGTTTTCGACAGCGCTCGCCTGATATCCCAGACGTTCGAGAATGCCCATGGCTACCATCTGGTTCGTATGGTTGTCTTCTACGAGAAGGATACGCCTGTGATGCCGCCTCTCTTCATTCAGATCGGTGCGGATGCTCACCGGTCGGTGATCCTCCTTTTGCGGACTCCTGATTCCCAGAACCGTGGAGAGACAATCGAAGAGGTGAGCCTGCCTGACGGGTTTGCTGAGATACGCAACGAAACCGGCTCGTTTCAGCCTCGATGCCTCGCCTCTCTGGGTAATAGAGAAGAGCATAACGAGCGCAGTATCTTTCAGGGCCGCATCGTTGCTTATCCTCCTGCCGAGCTCTTCTCCGCTCATGCCCACGGTAACCGAGTCGAGTATGGCAATGTCGAACGGGTCGTCCTTTTTCTGTGCCTCTTTGAGCAGGATAAGCGCCTCAGTACCTCCGGACGTTTCTTCGTGGCGGACGCCCCATGTTTCGAGCATAAGCGAGAGGACCATCCTGCTCGTGGCGTTGTAATCAACGATGAGCACGTGCCGGCCCGAAATTCCTTCAAGCCTCTTCGGGACAACTTGTGATGATGCGGGCTGCTTATCGAGCAGGACATTAAAAGAAAAAACAGAACCTTTGCCTTCATTGCTCTCTACCGAGATGGTCCCTCCCATCATTTCCGTGAGCTTCTTGGAGATCACCAGGCCGAGTCCGGTGCCTCCGAACTTGCGGGTGCTCGATGCATCCACCTGCGTAAAGGCATTGAAGAGCATATCGATCTTGTCGGCCGCTATCCCGATTCCGGTGTCGTGGATGGAGAAGAGCAGCGATACGATTTCATCCGTTTCGCCGTGCACGGATACCCTGATGGAAACCTCGCCATGGTCGGTGAATTTCACGGCATTGCCCGCAAGGTTCATTATTACCTGGCGGAGCCTCCCCGGATCCCCGCGCAGGTGAGTAGGGACGTCGGGCCCGATGAGGCAGGAAAGCTCGATCCCTTTCTCGGCAGTGCGCACAGCAAGGAGTTCGGTGAGGTCTTCGAGCAGCGCCCTCAAATCGAAATCGATGATTTCCAGGTCGAGCTTATCTGCCTCGATCTTCGAGAAATCGAGGATATCGTTTATGAGGGCGACGAGGGATTCACCGCTCTTGCGGATGATCCCGGCATATTGTTGCTGCTTTGCCGTAAGCTCGGTTCCCAGAAGAAGCTCGGTCATTCCGATGACGCCGTTCATCGGGGTACGGATCTCATGGCTCATATTCGCAAGGAATAGACTCTTCGCATGATTAGCTGCCCTGGCCTCCTCAGCGAGTTGGTTCACGCGCTCCTCAGCTTCCTTTCGCGCGGTAATATCTATGAAACTCTCGACCAGGTATTCCTTGCCTCCAATGGTGACCTTGATTGCGGTTTTCAGAACAGGGATCTGCATCCCGTCACTGGTGAGGAGAAGCCTTTCCGAATTATCAATACTTTCATATTTATCGGTTATGGGGCATGCTCCTATCTGGGCCGGGCATATGCTCTCATGGCAGAGAGTTCCTGCCATCGCCTCCGGTGTCGTAGCGCAGAGATGGGCTGCCATTCTATTGGCATTCACGATGTGATGGGTATCCGGATCTATCAGGACGATACCTGCCTGGACATTATCAAATACTGCATGCAGGCGCTCTTCGCTTTCTTTGAGGGCGTCTTCCGCTCTCTTTTTCTCGGTGATATCCCGTGCAAGGACCCTGAATCCCTTAACCGTATCTCCGTCGAGGATCAGGCTTACACTCTGCCAGAGCCAGACCTCACGGCCGTTCTTGGCCAGGATAGGGGTTTCATAATAGATGGTGGGGGTCTTTTTCACAAACTGTATCCCGGTCATCCTGGTGATGTAATCGTGATGGCTCTCGGGGATGAACTCAAGGAAATGTCTGCCGATAAACTCTTCGATGGTATACCCGCTGATCCTTTCAGCGGCAGGGTTGAGGAACCGGAAATATCCCAACGCATCGGTCTCGTAGATCAGATCGCTGGCATTCTCGACGAGCTGACGATACTGCTCTTCTTTCCTTTTGAGCTCCTCTTCGGCCATTTTTCGGTCGGTGATATCCCGTGCAACGACCCGGAATCCTTTTATCGTGTCCTCTTCGATGATAAGGCTCACGCTGTGCCATACCCATACCTGGATGCCTTCCCGTGTAAGGAGGGGTGTTTCGTAGGACACCGTTGAAATTTTATTTACGAATTGTATCCCTGATTTCCTGATAATGTCCTTGTGATAATTCTGAGGGATGAGATCCAGGTAATGCTTGCCCATGAACTCTTCGGCAGTGTACCCGCAGAGCCTTGCGGCTGCAGGGTTGATAAACCGGAAATACCCGCTTGCATCCATCTCGTAAATCATATCGCTTGCGTTTTCCACGAACTCGCGGTACTGGCTCTCTTTTTTTCTGATATCCTCTTCCATTTCCTTGCGTGCCGAGATATCCATGAAGGTACCGACCATGCGGGATGCGGTGCCGTCAGAGTCCCATTCCACAATTTTGCCGTGATCCAGGGTATATCTGTAGGCTCCCGCTTTCGTTTTCATGCGGGCCTCGCACTCATATACCGGAACCTTTCCCTGAAGATATGCTTCGATGGTATCCTGCACCCTCTGCAGATCATCCGGGTGGACAATACTTCGGCGTAAATCACCGAGAAGAATGAGATCTTCCCGGGAGTAGCCCATCGTTGCCGCCCAGTGCGGGCTGTAGTCGATCTCATTTGTTTTCATGTTCCAGTCCCACACGCCTTCGCTCGTTGCATCAAGTGCGTAACGCAGCCTTTGCTCGGAGGCGGCGATCTTGAGATGCGTGATTCTGGAACGTTTCAGATAGATATTGAACACGAGCGCAAGCAGCGTGATGAGCATGGTTGCGAGTATCGGCTGACTCCTTGCAGCATAAATATTCTTCAGCCAATCAGAGGCATCGATATCGATGCCGAGTACAGCGGGCACGGCTCCGGTTTGCGGATCCCTGATGGGGATCGTTGCGCTTACCCATGTGCCCCATTCATCTGCGAGCGGTCCTTCGGTAATCTCTATGCCGGGATCGAATGTCTTGAGAAATGCATCGGTCGTTTCCTCTTCATATATCTGGCCCGGAGGGGAATAGTCCTTTGAAGACGGAAGCTCGGAATCAACCAGGAAAAATACGGTTTTTCCATTCTTTCCCATAAGATAGACGAACCGGTAGAAGGGGTTGGCGCTCCTGATCTTTATGAGATGTTCTTTTATATGGATGTATTCGGGTACATTCAGATCGTGAATGTTTCCTTTGAGCCGGCGTAGATCGGGTATATCGATACTTCTGGAGGCAATCCGTGCCTGGGTAATGATTTCATTCCGCAGCATCGCGTCCTCGAACCTGCCCGCCCATTCGGTCATTCCCCAGCCGGAAATCAGAACGAGCCCCAGAAACCATGCAAACCACGGTGTGTCGGGCAGACGGGTCGGCATCTTCCAAGAAACACCAATGAATGAAGAAGCAAATCGAGTGAGTGAAAAAGATATGGTCAGAGAGGAAACCGCTAGGCCGAGACAGACTGATATGTATGCCGCGATAAGATATTCCTCGGAAATGATGAGAGAAAGCAGAGACATCCCCGGATTCCTCCCTGTAAAGCTGACGAGCACGGTGTACGTCGCTATGCTCATGCTTAAAAGTCCGAGCCATCTGCCGGATGATCTTTCAGGAGCTTTTCTTCCCTCGCGCCAGAGTATCAGAGAGGCAAAAAGACCTCCCGGCAGTACGACAGCCAGGCGCAAGATACATTCAGGGCTTTTCAACCCGAGCACCCATAAAAGGGCGGCACAGAGGGCAAACGCCAGGTACATCCACAATCCAGGCACGTGTCTCTGTTGTATCCGGGAACCGGTCCGTGCGAATTCTGCAAGGAATGCGAATGAAAGGAGGAATAATGCAAAATGAATCACTTGGAAGAGGGCTCTGTCCTGCATACTTAGAGAAAGCATGAAAAGAAGCCAATACACGGCTTGCAACAAGCCGAAGGCAGCAGGCAATTTCCAGGGGAGACGTTTCATGCCGTCCAGTGAAAGAAAAAGGAAGGTGATGCAGACTGCGATAAACGAAAATGCAGTAACGAAGGAAAGGTAATCCAACTGGTTCATAAGGAAGGAGCTGTTCATCATCTTGCTTTCATTATCGCACGGAAACTTCCTTATCGGTTCCGGTCACTGACTCCTGTATATACAGTCTCATCCCTGGTTTCATACCCCTGCCATATAAATACCTTCCATCTTTCTCACTGCTTGGATTCCACATAGGGATCCCCTTGCTTATCTTATGAGAGTTATCGTGATGCATCGGGGTATAACTTTAGAAGAATATTGCGTGATTCAAGCCTGTGCTTTGACCCTTTCAAACTTGTGCATGAAGCCTGAAGAGAAATATAACTTTATTTGGATTTTCCCGGGAAGATTGTGAAATGTTAAACGGTACGGGCAATGACACTTGCCCGTACCTGCAAGATTTTTATTTTATCCGGGTAGGACTAAGCTTATCAGCAGTGGTTCCATCGCCTACCTGACCGAAATTATTATACCCCCATGCCCAGAGGGTGCCGTCTTTCTTGATGGCCAGCGTGAAGTCTTTGCCTGCGGATATGGTATCCCAATCGGTATCCGTACCTATGTGAACCGGGATATTTTTATCTATGGCCGTCCCGTCCCCGAGCTGGCCGTGATTGTTTGAACCCCATGCCCAGAGAGTGCCGTCATTCTTCACCGCGACAGCATGGTACCAGCCTGCAGAGACAAAAGCCCAATCAGTTGCATTTCCTATCTTTATTGGTGCGCTTTTGGTATCGTTCGTTCCATCGCCAAGCTGTCCGTATTGATTTATCCCCCATGCCCACAAAGTTCCACCGGTCTTGATGCCCAAAGTGAACTCACCATTTGCTGACACAACACGCCAGTCTGCATCCGATCCTATCTTCTTCGGGATATGGCTGTCATGAGCACTGGTTTTGTCTCCGCCGGTGCCGTCTCCGAGCTGGCCGAACCAGTTGCCGCCCCATGCCCACAGGGTTTTGTCATTTTTAATGGCTACAGTATGTTTCTTACCCGCCGAGAGCATACCCCAATCGGCATCAGCGCCAACCTGAATGGGAACTTTGCTTTCCAGCCCTTCACCGGCAGTCCCGTTTCCGAGTTGACCATAGGTATTCAATCCCCAAGCCCACAGTGAGTTCTCGTTGGTTAATGCAAGAGCGTAATACCCAATGCTTGCCTCGACAACACCCCAGCTCGAGCCTTCTCCGATCCGGACAGGTGACCTTCTTGTTATCATGGTGCCGTCTCCGATATACCCATCCCCCCATGCCCACATCGTTCCATCGGTCTTAACAGCGACTGCATAATGATCACCAAGCGATACGTCCGCCCAATCCGATTTGGCCCCTACCTGGATAGGAACATGACTGTCGAATTCATGTTCCTCGCTATGGCCCCCACCGGTTCCATTTCCCAACTGGCCGGAGTAATTGCACCCCCATCCCCAGAGGGTGCCGTTTTCATTGATCGCAGCCCCGTTGTCCCAACCTGCAGCCACCATTATCCATTTACCTAATTTTTTAGCGTCTGCAGTGGTAAATGACCAGGTATAGTCAGAGGCAATGGATGCCCCGGCTCTGTCCTTTACCCCGGTTGATATCGTAGCGGTGTATCTCGTACCCCAGGAGAAAAGGGGAGCAGGCATAAACGTGACCGTATTCGCGGAAGATGCGAGTGTGCCTTCAGCCTGATTAAGGCCATCACTTACAAGGATGGATGATGAAGATATGGTATCAGGATTGATATTCGCGCTGAATTTTATGACAATAGGCTCATCGGGTGCAATACCTGCGGCACCATCTGCCGGTGCGGTAGAGGTTACCGTCAGAACGGTTTCCCCGTTTTCTCCTTTATTTCCCGTATCATCACTCTTGCCGCTGCAACTGAAAATAAATGCTGATAAGATTGCAATCGAAAGAAGGCAGTGGAACTTGCACACAGGGCTTTCGCGGTACATGGTTATCCCTCCTTGTGAATATAAAATCCCGTCATCTTCCGATACTGACGAGCCACGCAGATGAAAGCCCCTCAATGAAATGGACGTACCTTATGAATGAATGAATAATGCTATATCCCGGTAATTAAAGCCCCCGGTGAAAACATGCATCAATTACCCATCCAGGCCGGTAAGGGCAGAGTGCCGACCAGAACTGATCTCTTAAATGATTCTGAGACGGATGATCTGCGATTTATTATTCCCATTTTTTTATATGATTATTATTGATAAGGGTTGTTATACTTGATACATATGAGTAATGATGATTCATTATTAATGGTAGTACATATGGGTTTTTTAGCGGCGATTACAGCATAATCGTGTTTTCTACCATGCATAAGGGGAGTGATTCAGCATTATGAAGAGGGTCATTGATTTCAGTGTATTCCATCCGTATTGGGTAATTACTGTTGTTTTCGTTATCACGATTTTCTTTGGACTTCAGCTTCCCCATCTGAAAATAGACCCCCGGGTTGAAATCGTTCTCCAGTCAAATAACCCTGTTGAAAAAGAATACAGCATAAATAAACAAGAATTCACCTCATATGCCGACATCCTCATAGGCATGATGCATACCGATGTCTTTAATCCGGTTTCACTCGGGAAGATCCGGTCTATCTCGGAAGAAGTGAAAATGATCAAGGGAGTAAAAAAGGTAACGAGCATCCTTAGTGTAAAAAATATCGAGGGCAGTGAATCCGGTCTCGATGTCGCGCCGATGACACCTGACGGTAAAATCCCCGCAGCAGGCATTGAGATGGAAGTATTCAAAAAAAAGGCACATTCCTGGGATATCTATGATGGATTGTTCATTTCTCAAGACGGCAAGGGCACTGCAATATTCATCATACTTGAAGACACTGTTCAGACAGACCAGATCGTTCCCATTTACTACCGGCTGCAGGAAATCATGAAAAAATATGAAGGCCCGGAGAAGTTTTTCATCTCGGGCACCAAAGTCGTAGAAGCACTTCAGGGCCATTATATGATCAAGGATCTGAAACTCCTGCCGCCTTTGGCAAGTATCGTCCTTCTCGGGTTTCTGTTTCTCTTTTTCAGGAATTTCCGGGGCATGATTCTCCCGCTGATATCCGTCGGCATCGCTACCCTCTGGAGCATGGGGCTCATGCCGCTGCTGGACATCCCCCTCACTATGGTCACGTGCGCCTTGCCCGTGGCCATGATGGCTGTAGGCGTGGCCTACGGGGTCCATGTTGTGGAAAATATCTTTTCCGAATCATTGGAAGGGAAAAAGGGCAAAGCAGGCATCACGAGCGCTCTCAACAGGTTAGCACTCCCTGTTCTCATGGCAGGGCTAACAACTATCGCATCCTTCCTGTCTTTGTGCACCACCCCGGTCGTCCCCCTGACACAGTTCGGCCTACTCGCAGCATTCGGCATCGCGATGGCCATGGTCCTTGCCATGACCTTTGTGCCTGCCGCCATGTCCATAATCGACTCACGGGGCAAGGAGTACATCCCCCATCATCATACCAAGAAAGATGTCGTTGCACCTCTGCTGCGGGGTCTTTCCTATATTAATATTCATAAATACAGATGGATACTGGTTATTTATTTTATTGTCTTCATCATCTCCCTCATCGTGGGAAGGCATGTAAGGAGCGATCTCAACCTCGTGGAGGACTTCAGGCAAAGAAGCCCGATCAGAACCGCAGACCGTATCCTCAACGAGAAATTCAGCGGCACCTCGCAGTTCAATGTTGCGATCAACACAAAAAACGCTGACGATATCAAGGATCCCAAGGTCCTAAGAGAAATGGAACGCCTCCAGGATGAATTGAAAGGGCTTGAGGGTATCGGCAAGGCGGTTTCCATCGTCGATTTCATCAAACAGATGAACAAGGCCATGCATGACGGCGACCCTGCGTACTATGTCATCCCTGAATCCAGAGAACTCGTGGCACAATACCTGCTGCTCTATTCATTCTCAGGCGGGGGAGACGAACTGGACAGTTTTATCAACTATGACTTCAAAAACGGCCAGATCCTGCTCTCTATGAAATCTCAGAGCGGCTACCTGGCTCAGGATGTGGTGGAGAAGGTCGCTGAATTCAGAGAGACTCAGTCAAAAGAGCCGAAGATTGACAGAATCGTTACCACCGGTCTTGCCATGCTTGCAAAAGAGTTCAATCGCCTCGTCGTGAGGAGCCAGATCCAGAGTTTCTGTATTTCGTTCATCCTCTGCTTCATCATCACCTCGGGGATCTTCCGGTCTTTCAAGCTCGGTATATACAGCATGGTCCCGCTCATTATCCCCATAGCCCTTGATTTCGGCATCATGGGCGCTTCAGGGATAAAGCTCAATGCCGCAACCGCAACCGTTGCGAGCATCGATATCGGGATGGGGATTGACTACTGCATCCACTACTTGAGCAGATACCGGCATGAAATCAGAGAGGGCCGAACGGTGAAGCAGGCTATCGATATTGCGCTGAACACATCGGGAAGGGGGATTATATACAATGCGCTGGCTGTTGCTGCAGGATTCCTTGTCCTTGTGCCTTCCCAGTTCGTGATTGTTTCGCAGCTCGGGCTCCTCGTCGCGGTCGATATGATTACCATAGCAGCCTCGGCGCTCACGTTCCTGCCGGTATCATTGATGCTCTTCCCGCCGGCTTTCCAGAAAAAGGCAGCCATGGTATCCAGAACGGAGATTCCGGTCAGGCTTGTTCCACATGAAGCAAAGGCAGAGGGAATGCAATCGGCGAATTATAGAAGAATCGACTTTGATGATCCCGATCGCGACTTCCATGAGGTTCAGCAGTGAGAATACCGGGCTCATGAACCTGTTTCAGATCACATCCCGAACCGGGACACCTGCTTCCGTGAGAACGGACTTGATCTGCGGGATGGTATACCAGCCGTAGTGGACCATGGAGGCGATCAGGGCCGCATCCGCATCTGCTTTGAGAAAGACATCCCGAAGATGTTCCGGTTTCCCTGCACCGCCTGAAGCGATCACCGGTATGTTTACTGCACGGGAGATCATTCCCGTAACACTAAGCTCATACCCTTGGTTTGTCCCATCGGCATCGATAGAGTTGAGGCAGATTTCTCCTGCACCTAAGTCTTCGGCCTTTTTTGCCCATTGGAGGGCATCGATAGCCATTGAGGTCCTGCCGCCGTTGATGGCCACTTCATATCCTGAGGGAATGGATGGTGATTTCTCCACTTTCTTTGCATCCATGCCGAGCACGATACACTGGCTGCCGAAATACTTCGCGCCCTCTGAAATGATATCGGGATCGAGTACTGCAGCCGAGTTGACGCTGATCTTTTCAGCCCCGGCGTCGAGTGTGCGGTACATATCATCGATAGTCCGGATTCCGCCGCCCACGGAAAAGGGGATGAATATCTCCCTGGCCACTTTATCCACCACATCGATCATGATGTCCCTTTTTTCATGGGAAGCCGTGATGTCGTAGAAAACGAGCTCATCGACCCCTTGCTCGTAATATTCTCTGGCCATGGCTACCGGATCGCCGATATCCACGTTCCCTTCGAACTTGATACCCTTTGTTGTCTTGCCGCCTCGAACATCGAGGCATACGATGATCCTTTTGCTCAACATCGCTCAATCTCCCGGGACACGCATCTTCTTATTCTCCCTGCTGTATACCCTGTTTTCCTTTTGCGGTGAAGCAGGTAATCGGGGTGTTTCCACAGCCTCTCGAATACTTTTGAGCACTTCCTGAATCCGGGCTTCGCCGCTCATCTTTTCCCCTCCTGCATCCACGACATAGAATACCGATGAAAAAAGATCGGAATTCCGTGAAAGGAAGGCCCGGTGGATAGCGAGGCCTGAAGAGCTTATGACCCGGGATATATCATGAATGAGGCCGATCCTCTTAATCGCCCTTACATCGATGATGGTGAAGAAGTCCGAGGTGTCGTTGTCCACAGCAAGCATAACCCCTTCCGCGGATTGAACAGGTTCTGGATCGTCCGTCTTCAGGGCCTTTGTACTCACGAGCCTGGATTCGATATCGACTTTGCCCGACAGGTACTCTCTGAACCGGCTGCTGATTGTATGCCACTCCGTATAATCCTGCCATGGCGCCAGGACTTTGAATGTATCGACAACCGTGCCGTCGTACCAGGTAAATATCTTTGCAGAGATGATCTCGATCCTGTGAACGGACAGGATGCCGGTGAGGAGGGAGAAAAGCCCCGGCCTGTCACGGGTGATGACGGTGAGGATGACATGGTTTTTCCGATGGACGATCTCCACCTTTATATCGTCCTTTCCTTCAAGCTCTGAGCTCAGGCAGAGGTGTTTTCTGATATCATCGAGATCAGAGATATGGACATATGCCTGGGGGAGAGCCCAGAGACGGCCCTTGAAGAGAGCACCCTCCCCGGTATCTGCAAGACTGACCAGCTTGTGCCATTTCTCCTCCAGTCTCATGGCGTTCTTACGGTTTTTCAGAATACCTTTTTCGAGGATGTTGAGCGTCCTTAAATAGAGTTCCCACAAGAGCGATGCCTTCCAATCATTCCAGGCATCGGGACCTGTTGCTCTGGAGTCCGCGATGGTGAGCAGGTAGAGCATGGAAAGCCTTGAAGCACTCCCGACTTTCTGTGCAAGGTCATTGATCACCTTTTCCTCTGAAAGGTCGCGTCTGGATGCAATCTCGGCCATGATCAGGTGGTTCCTGATGAGAAAGGCGATCGATTCTCTGCGGGCCTTGTCAAAACCGAAGCGTACGGCTATGGGCTCTATGGCCTCTGACCCCAGGAGGGCATGCGGCCTGCCGTAGCCTTTGCCGATATCATGGAGAAAGGAGCTGAAAAACAGAACATCTCTGTCAATGACCCGGCCCCATGCTTCCGACTCGACGTTTTCCAGTTTTTTCAATTCGCATACCGTATGGATGCTGTGAAGATCGATGGTATAGGTATGATAGACATCAAAGATAGTCTTTCCCCTTATTTTCCGGAACTCAGGGATAAACCCTTCGATGACCCCTGTCTCAAGCATGCCGGTCAGGGTTTTTTCAGCTTCCGGATGTTGGAGCATGTGTAAGAAAATACTGCATGTCTCCGGGTTCTTCTTCAGTGCCGTATCGGTTTTGAGGAAGGATTTGATCTGTGACCGCACAAGGGGAGTAAGAGAAAGCCCTTTGCCGGCCGCCCGTACAAAGGCCTTGAGGATAAGGCTCGGGTCTTTCTGAAAATCTTCCGGCCGGAAAAAGGGAAGATGCCCTGACGGCAGGTGTCCGTGTTCGTCTTTTTTTCTTCGGGAAAGGATGGAAACAAAGCCGTTTGGTTGTTCCAGAAACTGGAGCAGTCCGTCGAATACCGAACGAATGGTGAGCGCCCCGGTATGAAAGTCCCTCAGAAACGCTTCAACTGCAGGGTGATCAGGTACTGACCTGTATCCCAGCTCATGCGCCAGCATCTCCTGGTACTCGAGGTGCATCCGATCGGTCTTTCTCCATGTACATGTATGGAGCAGGAACCTGGTCTTTATCATGAGGTCGGCAGAACGGCTGAGCCCGTCGAGATCGTATGCACCGACGAGAGGCTCATGAACGGCATAAGTTCTGCTGAATACCTTGATCAGCCAGAGGATGCTCTGATAATCCCGTAACCCTCCATGGCCGTCCTTGATGTGGGGTTCAAGGAAATATACCGAATCTCCATATTTTTCATGCCGCTTGCGGGTATGGAAGATGAGGTCTGAAACGAACCGGTTGGTGTTCAGGATAAATCTGCTGGAGCTTATGCCTTGAGAAAATCCCTCAAATATCCTCTTCGAACCGCATACATATCGGGCATCGATGAGCGAAGTCCTGAAAAAAAAGTCGTTCCGGGCATCCTGTACCGCCTGCTTGATGGTCCGGACACTGTAGCTCGCATTGGTTCCGGTATCCCACAGGGGATAGAGCATCTCTTTCAGGGCCGATTCTATCTGGGCCTGCGGGAGCTTCTTTTCGATGAGGAAAAGGATGTCCAGATCCGAGAAGGGGCACAGCTCCTGCCTGCCGTATCCTCCGAGAGCGGCTACACACCAATGGTCAAGGAGCTTCAGGGAGCATCCGTTGAACAGTGAGGCAATGGTCTCATCCGCCCGGGAAGTAAGCTCCCGGGCAAGATGGAAGCCTCCTGATGTTATGTCGTCATCATTTTCCACAGTAAGCATACCTCTCATACCGATGCCCTATATCGCCTCATTGCCGGATTCTCCTGTTCGTATCCGGACGACTTCTTCCAGCGGGAGGATGAAGATCTTCCCGTCACCTATCTTGCCGGTCCTGGCTGCCTTCACGATTGCCTCTACAACGCGATCCGCCATTTCTGCTGAAACAATGATTTCAAGTTTGACCTTGGGAATGAAATCCACCTCATATTCAGCTCCCCGGTATATCTCCCTGTGCCCTTTCTGGCGACCGAACCCTTTCACCTCGGTTACGGTCATCCCGGTTATGCCTAAAACCTGCAATTCCTCTTTCACTTCATCGAGTTTGAACGGTTTGATAACAGCTTCAATTTTTTTCATGGTCAGCTCCTTTTGCAATCCATGCCTGTTTTTAACGGATAGAGTACCCGGTCTCGCCGTGCAGACTTATGTCAAGACCCTGAATCTCCTCCTCATCGCTCACCCGGAGGCCTATCGTGTGTTTCAGGGCGAGAAGGATAACCGTGGTTGCAAGGGCTGAATATGCCATGGCACTTCCTGCACCGATGAGCTGAACGACGAACTGGTGCGGGTTTCCAAATACCAGGCCCGTACCGCCGAACGAAGCGAGCAGGCCTGTGGCAAGTGCCCCCCAGAGCCCGCCCACGCCATGAACGGCAACCACATCGAGGGAGTCATCGTACCCTGCTTTTTCCTTGACGAGTATGCCCAGATAACAGAAAAGTCCGGCGAAAAGCCCGATGACGATCGAAGCTGCCGGTCCGACGAATCCGGCCGCAGGGGTGATTGCAACCAGGCCTGCAACCGCACCTGAAGCAGCTCCGAGCATTGTAGTCTTGCCTCTTATGATCCTTTCTGCAAGTACCCATGATAATGATGCGGTTCCTGCAGCTATCTGCGTGGTGAAAAATGCAAGTACCGCCGTTCCGTTCGAGGCAAGTGCGCTGCCTGCATTAAAGCCGAACCATCCGAACCACAGCAGCGAAGCGCCAAGGACGGTCATCGTGATGTTATGGGGATAAAACTGCAGGACATGGAAACCCTTACGCTTGCCTATAACTAAGGCTGCCATGAGAGCTGCCGCGCCCGAGTTGAGATGGATGACCGTTCCTCCTGCAAAATCCAGCGCACCGAGCTTGCCCAGCCAACCACCTCCCCATACCCAGTGGCAGATGGGTAGATATACAAAGGTGCTCCAGAAGATGATAAAGAGGATATACGCGGAAAATTTCATCCTCTCGGCAAATGCCCCGGTAATAAGTGCGGGAGTAATAATTGCGAACATGAGCTGGAATGCGCAGAAGAGCAGGTGGGGTATCTTGTCAGAGTAAGGTCCCGGCTCAAGTCCGACTCCTTTGAGACCGGCCCACTGGAAGGTGCCGATGAAACCATTGACATCGCCTCCAAATGCAAGACTGTATCCATAAACGACCCAGATAATCGAGACGATGCCGAGGCAGATAAAACTCTGCATCATGGTGCCGAGTACATTTTTTGAGCGGACCAAACCTCCGTAAAAGATTGCGAGCCCCGGCGTCATGAGCATCACCAAGGCTGTGGAAATGAGCATCCAAGCCGTATCTCCCGAACTGATCATATGGATTCTCCTTTTAAGATGTATGGAGGGGGGAGAGCAAAGGAAATGCCACTTCTTATAAACTATGTAACTAGTTGTTATTTGATTGTAAATATATCATTTACCTTGATTAGTTAAGTTCATTTATGTTTAATCTATACTTTATGGTTCTTTTGTGTTTTATGTTCCCTTGTAGGATACGTATTGGTACATTAGATAGTCCATATTTTATGGGTAGGCCTGCAGGCAAAACTGGAAAGATATCCCATTCTCAGGATCATCGTTTTGAACGAAGAAGATTTCTTTATATTTTTAATCAGTTTCTGATATATGGTATAAATATGATAGATACATTTTTGTTGAAAATGGCGTATAGAGCTCATGCATCGTTTACAGTCGCTTCCTCTCGAAAGATTAATGGGCGGCAGTGGGGATGCAGTGAAGGAAGAAACCGACACTTTTTTAAAGGAAGGCAGCTATGAATTCATTTTCATATGACGATCTCGAAGTCCTTCACGGCCTGGCTCAGATCATTGCATCACCGCTCGACCTAAGGGAGCAGCTCGAGAAGGTCCTCAGTACGATGAGCGAACAGTCCGGGATGAATCGCGGGATGATCTCCATCCTCGATAGAGATACGGGGGAGGCCATCCTTGATCTGGCTTGCGGAGTGGACATAGACGGATTGGATATCACCTATAAGCCGGGCGAGGGTATTACCGGCCAGGTGGCCCAGACAGGGAAACCCATGGTCATTGCAAACATCGGGGCGAAGAGCATTTTCTCGACAGCACCGGTGCAAGGAAATACCTTGATCGTTCCGAGCTTGCGTTTCTCTGCGTCCCCATTGTATATGACGGAAAGGTTGTAGGTGTTCTCTCGGCAGACAAGGTCGCACACGAAGTGGATAATCAGGATTATGAGATCCAGTTCCTCTCGGCAGTGGCAGGCTTATCGCAAAGGCGTCCACATGCGGGCCGTTGAAGAAGAAAACCGGAAGCTGAGGAACATTCTGGCCGGACCCAGAGGCCATCGGCTGAGATCATCGGCAATTCCAAGAGCATGAAAGAGATCTTCGGGCTGATCTCTCAGGTAGCCGACTCCAATACCACGGCGCTGATCCATGGAGAGACAGGGACCGGCAAAGAGCTCGTGGCGAGACCATTCACCAGAACAGCCCCCGAGAGCCGAACGGCCCTTTATCGAGGTCAACTGTGCAGCCATGCCCGACACCCTGATCGAAAGCGAGCTGTTCGGGCATGAGAAGGGCGCCTTTACCGGGGCCACCAGAAGACGAAGCGGGCGGTTCGAAGAGGCCAATGGAGGCACGATCTTTCTCGACGAGGTGGGCGAGCTCTCGCCGCTGGCACAGGCCAAGCTCCTGCGGGTCATCCAGGAAAGGCAGTTCCAGCCTTTGGGCACCAGGGATCGTCAAGGTGAATGTCCGCATCATCGCGGCCACGAACCGCAACCTGGACCAGGATGTGGCAGCCGGCAAATTCCGGGCCGATCTCTATTACCGGCTCAATGTGTTCCCTATCTACATGCCGCCCTCAGGGAGCGGGGAGGCGACATCATCCTTCTCGCCGATTACTTTCGTGGAAAAATACACGAAGCAGTTCAAGAAGAACATCAAGCGGATCTCCACTCCGGCCATCGATCTCCTGCTGGCATATCACTGGCCGGGCAATGTGCGCGAGCTGGAAAACTGCATCGAGCGGGCAGTGCTCTCGCAAACGGCGATACCATTGACAGCATCCATCTTCCTCCCTCCCTCCAGATGAAGGTCGTTACCCCTCGAGACAAGAAACAGCAGGGCAAGCTGTACCAGCCTGGTAAATTCCTATGAGCGTTCCCTGATCATCGATGCGCTGAAGGATGCCAGGGTAACCAGAGCTCAGGCTGCGCGGATGCTGGGAACCACAAAGCGCATCATTCAATATAAAGTGGAGAAATATGGGATCGAGGTCAAGAGGTTTAAAAATAAGAAGTCGTCCTGATTCCCGCATACGCAGCGAGCAGTCATATGAATGAGAGGTTGTATAACAATATTGTTCAATATAGGGGCTATTAACAATATTAAAAAATGGAGCATATGAGTACTAGATGATTAATGCGACAAATAATCTGACAGATCGATTGATTCGACCGTTTACTATATATATCCCTGAAATCATTGAGTTGACCAAATCTATATCGTAGTGTCTGTAAAAGACGCACGGCAATCACGCCGGGTGGCATGGATTCTCGCACCAGATACGGATACAAGATAGACAGCAAGGAGGAGATATGAAACCGTGTGCCGATTGTTTGCCATAACCAGTGAAGAACCCATTTCTCCCATGGTGGCAATGCGGGCACTGGACGTCATGAAAGAAGGCCATGACGGCTCAGGCGTCGGCATCTTCATGACCGATCTGGGCGGAGATCTGGAGCCGTTCAAAGGCTCGCCCATCCTCTCCGGGATCTTTTCCCAGGAAGGGATCAAGAAGCTCGACCGCTATATGATGGAGCTCGGACTGCTCACCAAATTCAAATTCTCCATCCGCCCTTCCACGGAACCGCCGGCGGGCACACCCGAAAGGGACGTATACCTCATCCGGGTATATGAATATCCCTACGATTGGGACGGGCTTTCAGCGAGGCAGAGATCACAGAAGGCTCATGCAGATCAGGATCGACCTGAGAAGCTTGGGTGAAGAAGACGGCTCCATGATGGTCTTCTCCTTCTGGCCCGACATCATCATGATCAAGGAAGTGGGGGACCCCATGGAGATCGCCGAGTACCTCGGCCTTGACCGCAAAGGTCTCAAGGCACGGATCATCATGGCCCAGGGGAGGCAGAACACGAACTACGCCATCACCCTGTATGCCTGCCATCCGTTCTTCCTCCAGGGCTTGCCACCATGACCAACGGAGAGAATACCGCGTTCATGCCCATACGGGAATATCTCACCTCCAGGGGTTATCCCGGGATATATGGGCTATCAATCGGATTCCGAGGTATTCACCCACATCCTGCACTACACCATAACAGCCTGGGACTGGGGCTGGATGCATATAAGCATATCATTACGCCGCTCAAAGACGAGGAGCTCTAAGGCATCCGGACAGGCCATTCCTGCGCCAGCTCAAGCACAGCTGCAGGTTCCTCACCATTGACGGGCCGAATTGCGTCATCGGCTGCCTGCCCGACAAAACCCTCTTCATGGTCCATGACAGCAAGAAGCTCAGGCCGGGTGTGGTGGGCGGAAGCCGGGCAGTATTCGCCTTTTCTTCCGAGATGTGCGGGCTTGAAGAGGCCATCCCCGACCGGACAAAAGAACTACGAATTTCAGCCAATGAAGTACGACATCGCATTTGTAGATGCATGCACGAGATAGAGGTCAAGAGATGGAACCAATGGGAACCCTGCACCCATCCACACTAAGCACGCAAGGATCTCCTGTGGCAGTATCCTCTGGGATAAGGAAAAGTGCACGCTGTGCGGGACACTGCACGGCCGTGTGCCCGCTGCAGGCAATCGAGCTGGGTGTGCACCGGAAGAGCGAGATACCCAACGTCCGTGGGCCTGACCGGAAAGCCCAGGAATGTATATGGCGTCTATCACGGGATCAGTCAGGTCACCGACCCGGCCATGCATGCATCGGGTGCGGCATGTGCACGCTGGTCTGCCCCAACTAGCGCCATCTACCCTGTCCGCAACGAGGAGATCGACAAGCTCAGGTTTCATATCAATGCGAACGGCGAGCCGAGACGCAGGGGCGGCCGGAGGAACGACTCTGCGAAGCCTGCTCGACCGCATCAAGTTCGTCCGGATCTCCATGCTCACGGACCCTGCGCTGGATGCAGGCAGGCACGAGTTCGAGCTGAGGACCCTTCTGGGCAGGATCCTGCCCCCCGAAGAATGATCAAGTCTTCATCAAAGAAAGGCTGGATACCGCCGGTACGGGAGATCTACCCGCTGATCATCGGCGGCATGTCCTTCGGCGCCCTCTCGCCCAACATGTGGGAAGGGCTCCAGATGGGCGTTGCGTACCTGAATGAAGAACTCGGCATGCCCGTCAGGATGTGCACCGGCGAAGGAGGCTGCCCGCCGAGGCTTCTGAGTCGCGCTTCATCAAGTACGTCATCCTCCAGATAGCGAGCGGGTATTTCGGCTGGGACGAGATCATCCATGCCCTGCCCGAGATGAAGGAAGACCCCTGTGCAATCGAGGTCAAGTACGGCCAGGGCGCAAAACCCGGTGACGGCGGACTGCTCATGTGGCACAAGGTCAACAAGCTCATCGCCGCCATCCGGGGAGTTCCCCCGAGGGTGAGCCTGCCTTCGCCCCCGACTCACCAGACCAAGTATTCCATCGAGGAATCCGTGGCCAAGATGATCCAGTCCATGTACATGGCCTGGGGCTTCCGGGTGCCTGTGTATCCCAAGATATCCGCGACCACGACTTCATTGGCAGTCCTCAATAACCTTGCCCGCAACCCGTATGCCGCAGCGCTCGCCATAGACGGCGAGGACGGCGGAACAGGCGCTGCCTACAACGTCTCCATGAATCACATGGGCCATCCCATAGCCAGCAATATACGCGATGCATACCTCAATCTCGTGAAGATCGGAAAACAGAACGAGATCCCCATTTTCGCAGGCGGCGGTATCGGGAAAAACGGAAACCTCGCTGCCAACGCTGCTGCGTTGATCATGCTCGGTGCGAGCGGCGTACAGGTCGGCAAATATATGATGCAGGCCGCTGCAGGGTGCGTCGGCTCGGAGAATGACCGGTGCAATATCTGCAACATCGGCCTGTGCCCGAAAGGCATAACCTCCCAGGACCCGAGGCTCTACCGCCGCCTCGATCCGGAAGACGTTGCCCAGAGGGTGGTGGATGTATTCCTGAGCTTTGATTCCGAACTCAAGAAGATCCTCGCACCTCTTGGGAGATCCACTTCGCTCCCCATCGGCATGTCCGATGCCATCGGCATCGATGACTACCATACTGCGGAGCGACTCAAGATCAAACACGTTGTTTAGGGAGCACACATGAGCCGGCAAGAAAAGATCATCATCTCGGGTGTAGAGAACGATATCAGGATCGAATCCAGAGTCCTGGAGGAGCGAATCCAGGAGGCTGTGGAAAAGGGTTACCGGAATATCGGGGTACAGGCCTTCGGCCAGCACGGTATCGGCGGAAGACTCTGGAAAACGGATTCCGAGACTGCGCTGATCGACATTTACGGGTACAGCGGCCAGCGGGTCGGTTCCATGGGCTTGCCCACGACCTATATCGAAGTGCACGGACCGGCTTCGGATGATGTGGGGTGGCTCAATGCAGGTGCCACCATCGTTATCCACGGCGATGCCACAAACGGCGTTGCCAACGCCATGGCCCAGGGCAAGGTCTGCATAGCAGGAGACATCGGAGCCCGCGGCATGACCATGACGAAGAGCAATCCACATTATACCCCGCCCGAACTGTGGGTTTTAGGCGGCGTGGGCGATTCCTTCGCAGAGTTCATGGCGGGAGGCGTTGCGGTAATCTGCGGTGTCGATTCCCACTACCGGGACAATATCCTCGGCCACAGGCCCTGCGTCGGAATGGTCGGAGGCAAGATCTTTTTCAAAGGGCCGCACAAGGGGTACAGCCAGGGGGATGCCAAGCTCGTACAAATCTCTGATGCCGACTGGGAATGGCTCACCACGAACATGAAGGACTTCCTCAAGGCCATCCACTATAAAGAGCTTTTTGAGGAACTTACCAGGGACCGGTCCGAGTGGCAGCTTCTCGTTGCGCTGCAGCCGCACGAGAAGGCCGGGAAAAAGCGCATGGCGATGTCACAGTTCCGTTCCCAGGTGTGGGATCAGGAACTGGGGAAGGGCGGTTTGATCGGAGACCTGTCCGATGTAGACCGCAGCCCGATCCCTCTCATCGCTACGGGCACTCTGCGCAGATTCGTACCCTCCTGGGAGAACCACAAGTATATTCCGCCCTGCCAGGAAAACTGCCCGACCGGCATCCCGGTGCAGAAAAGGTGGGAGCTTATCCGGAAAGGCCGGATGGATGAGGCGCTGGACCTTGCCCTCCGATACACGCCGTTCCCTGCGACCGTGTGCGGGTACCTCTGCCCGAATCTGTGCATGGACGGCTGCACGAAAACAAAGCATTTCCTGCCTGCGATCGATGTGACCGTGCTCGGAAAAGCGAGCAGCAATGTCCATGAACCGGAAGCCCACCGGCCGACCGGGAAAAAAATCGCCATAATCGGCGGAGGGCCGGCCGGCTTATCCGTTGCCTGGCAGTTGTGGATGGACGGCCACGAGCCGGTCATTTTTGACAGGGCGGATTCGCTCGGAGGCAAGATAACCTCTGCCATCCCCCACAACCGCTTTCCCAGAGATCTCTACGAGCAGGAACTGGAGAGGATCTCGGCCAAGATCCCGTACCGGAAGTTCGAACGCGACCTGGACAGGGAGAAATTCCTCGAAATCCGAGACAGTCATGATTACACGGTCATCGCAACCGGAGCACAGATGCCCCGGACATTGAAGATCAAGGGGTATGAACGGGCCCTTACCGCTCTGGAATTCCTTCACCGTTCGAAGACAGACAGTATCCAGGCAGGGAAGCGCCTTGTGATTATCGGAGCAGGCAACGTCGGATGCGATGTGGCCACCGAGGCGCATCGCCTGGGGGCTCATGACATCACCCTCATCGATATCCAGGAGCCTGCATCGTTCGGCAAGGAACGCCAGGAGGCCGAGAAGGCAGGCTCGAAATTCCTCTGGCCGGTATTCACCAGGGCAATCACCGCAAAAGGGGTCGCGCTTGCCGACGGAAGAGTCCTGAAGGCAGACATGGTCGTCTTCGCCCTCGGCGATCAGCCGGACATTTCTTTCCTGCCGGAAGGCATCGACAGCAGGAAAGGATTCATCGTGGTAGATGATTCTTTCCGGACAACCGATGCCGGGGTATTTGCCATCGGCGATACCGTGAAACCCGGGTTGCTCACCGATGCGATCGGGGCGGGCAGAAAGGCTGCCAAGGCGATTGATGCACGCCTGTCCGGAACCGACGATACCTATGACCGGCTGCCTTCCATCGACACCGGCAGGGTAAAAATGGAGTACTATGATCCGCGTGTACAGGCCGGTTCCGACATAGGCCGGTGCGCTACGCAGTGCGCCTCCTGCGGCGGATGCAGAGACTGCGGTGTATGCGAAGCCCTCTGCCCGCAGCAGGCTATTTCACGGAGGGACCTTCAGCAAGGTGACTATGAATACATGGCTGACGAAGATCTGTGCATAGGCTGCGGATTCTGTGCAGGCGCATGCCCGTGCGGGATCTGGGAGCTCATGGAAAATAAACCCATGGAATAGCCATAAATGGGCGGAAGGGAAATGCAAATCCGGTATCAAACGGTAAGAAATATAAGATTGATAACTGCCTTCCGCTCCTGTAAAGAAGGATAAATTTTTCCGCCCGGGGGGTTCAGGATCCCGGGCTGAAGTCCGCATGGGGAAGCATGAGCGGACAGGAGGGTTTCTTTGTCGTTACGAAATAAAAAAGCGGCTGTCGTTGTCCTGGAAGACGGTTCGGTCTTTAAAGGCCGCGTGTTTGCCGACCGGGATGACGCCATCGGAGAGGTGGTATTCAACACCGCCATGACAGGCTACCAGGAAGTGCTCACCGATCCCTCGTACAAAGAGCAGATCCTTGTCATGACCTATCCGCTCATCGGGAGCTACGGGATCAATGAAGAGGATATGGAATCCCGGAAGATCCACCTTGAGGGCTTCATTGTAAAAGAATACCAGGCTGTTCCCAGCAACTGGAGATCGAAAAAAACCCTTAAAAGTTATCTGGAAGAACACGGCAAGATCGGCGTGGAAGGCATCGACACCAGAGCCCTGACCAGGAGGCTTCGTTCCCGCGGCTCCATGTGCGGCATCGTATCGTCCGATGCGAACAGGATTCCCGAGCTGCTGGAAAAGCTCCGCAAGTATCCCGGGCTCGTGGGCCGCGATATCGTATCGCAGGTGAGCAGCACGGAGCCGTACTTCTGGAAGGGAGGATCGGCCCTGCCAGCTGAACCGCTACCGGCGAAAAACGGTGATTTACGGGTCGTGGTCCTCGATTGCGGGGTAAAGTTCAACATCCTGAGAAGCCTGGAGCAAACCGGGTGCCGGGTTGTCGTCATGCCCTGCCACACAAGTGCCGATCGGATACTCTCTCTGGAGCCGGACGGGGTGCTCCTTTCCAACGGCCCCGGCGATCCGGAGCCATTGCACAGCGAGATCAAAACAGTACAGGGCCTGCTGGGCAAAGTCCCCATATTCGGCATATGCCTGGGCCACCAGATCCTGGGTCAGGCTCTGGGGGCCAGAACCGAGAAGCTCAAGTTCGGCCATCACGGGGCCAACCAACCGGTCAAGAATCTTAAGAACAACAGGATAGAGATCACTTCCCAGAACCACGGGTTTGTTGTGGTCAGCGGGACCCTGCCTTCTGATGCAGAGGTAACCCATGTAAATCTCAACGACAACACGCTGGAGGGCATCAGGTATCATTCCGTGAAGGCTTTCAGCGTCCAGTACCATCCAGAGGCATCTCCCGGGCCTCACGATTCGCATTACCTCTTTGCCGAGTTTAGGGAAGAAATGAAGCGTCATAGAAGCTCTTGAAGATACTGCTTCATGTTTAGTTAATTTTGCAAGGTAGCGATGAAACATATTATTATAGGCATAGGATACGGGATTTGAAACTAAAGACCGCTTCCACGTAGAGATAGAATATGATGAAAAGCATTATCAGCACCCTTATGCAGAACGCCGGTAAATGGTGTTTCCCTATCGGGCGTAACCCCTATCTGCTGCACTGCCGGACCATTGCACTCATCCCGTGCATGCCCGATGCCCTCTTGATTTTCTATTGCAAGGTAGCGATAAAACATACTATCATGCGACACGGGATCTGAAATTGAAGGCGGTTCCCACATAAAGATAAAATATGATGAAAAGCATTATCAGCACCCTTATGCAGAATGCGGGGAAATGGAGATTCCATATCGGGCGAAACCCTGATCTGCTGCCCGGCCGGACCATTACCCTCTTCCCGTGCATGCCCGATGTGCTCACCTGCGGTCTGGCAGGTGTCCTGATTATCAAAGGCAAAGACACACCCCATGCTGATCATACCGTGAAAAGGCTCTCTGACCATTTCGGGCGGGTTCAGGAGAGATCGCTTGAGAAGATTTTTGCCGGGTCCTTTGAGCCAAAGGATTATCTCAACCCCGAGGTGCTCTCCACTTTTGATAAGGATCTCTACGGCCTGAAGCAGAGTCCCCAGGACCAGTGGAGACTCTTCCACAAGTCCTCCCTGGACCGGCTGACAGGCCTCTGCAGCGATCTGGGGAACTTCGCCGACAGTGAAGAAAAGCTCCTGGAGAAGAAAGCGGTCTCCTTTTCCACGCGTGAGATGGAGGTTCTGACCAAGAGGCTCATCCACCTGAAAGACATCTCCTGGGGTCTTCGTGAGGATGTGCTCAAGAACCGGAAAAAGATCTCGGATCTCCGAGGAAACGGCGTCAAGCTCTCTTCGAGTGCCTTTGAGAAGTACCAGAGGATCAATTTCAACCTCAATGCCCTCGACCGGCTTGAGGTGCGCGGAAGGGATTCATGCGGAATACAGTTCTCCTTTCAGTTCTCTCACCCGAAAGAGATAAAAAAGGTCATCGACAAGATCAGATCCGAAGATCTCTACGAGGAATTCGTGCGGCGCTGCTCGCCCGGAGACCTCTGGAACAACTCCATCAACCTTTGTCCCGAATCCCTTGTCTTCACCTACAAGACGGCACAGATAACCGGAGACCTCGGGGACAATACGAAAAATCTCAGGAAGTCCATCCAGGAAGACGCCATCCTCCATCTCACGGTGGAGCATGCCCCGGACACCCAGATGTACCTGGCACACACGAGGTGGGCGTCCGTGGGTTCCATCAACGAGGCAAATTGCCACCCGGTAAACAATTTCAGCGTGGGCTCCTTCGGGGATGACCAGTGGAATTTCTCCCAGAGCTTGAAGAAGTATCCTTTCTATGGAAAGGGGCCCTGGACCATCAGCGTTGTGCTCAACGGCGATATCGACAACTACCCTGTCCTGAAAAAGGATTTCGAAGCGGTCGATAAGTCCATCGATACGAGGGTTACGACGGATACGAAGATAATCCCTTTGCAGATCGAGCGGTATCTCTATGACGGTCATGATCTCAAGGAGGCCTTCCGCCTTGCGCTGAACGATTTCGACGGGTCCCACGCCATTGCCATGGAGAGCAACCTGGAGCCGGGCAAGGTTTTCCTGGCCCAGAAAGGGAGCGGCCAGACCATCTACGTGGGCATCTGCGACCACCAGTACGTATTCTCATCCGAGGTCTACGGCCTCGTGGAGGAGACCCCGGACTTCATCAAGATGGACGGCGAGAAAGAGCACATCCCGGGCAACGAGAGAAGCAGAGGACAGATTTTTATCCTTCACAGCAACAAAGGGCCCGGGCTTGCCGGGATCGAGGCCTTGTACTATGACGGATATCCCCTCGACCTCAGCCAAAAGGATGTGCAGAGTGCGGAGATAACCACCCGCGACATCGACCGGGGCGAGTTCCCCCACTTCCTGCTCAAGGAGATTCTCGACGCCCCCCAGTCCATCAGGAAGACTATGCGGGGCAAGTATCTCATCGAGAACGAGGCCGTTACGTTCAACCTCGACGAGGATGTCGTGCCCCAGAGGATCCGGGAAGCCCTGGCGTCGGGAAAAATCAGGAGCATCTACGTGGTTGGTCAGGGAACCGCAGCCATCGCCGGGTCTGCCATTGCAGAGGCATTGTGGATCTATCTCAAAGGTACGAATATCACGGTACAGGCAAGAAAGGCATCGGACCTGAGCGGCTTCTGCCTGGACGATGACATGTCAGCCTCCCTGGTCATCGCCATCACTCAGTCGGGCACCACCACGGACACGAACAGGGCCGTCACCATGGCCAGGAATAGGGGCGCCCATCTCATAGCCATCGTAAACAGGCGGCAGTCCGACATCACGACCAAGGTGGACGGCGTCTTCTACACGAGCGACGGCCGCGACATCGAGATGTCCGTTGCTTCCACCAAGGCCTTCTACTCACAGATAACCGCCGGTTATATCCTCTCCCTGTATTTTGCGCAGATACTGCGTTCACTTCCGAACAACCTGGTGGCAAAAGAACTCGTGCAGCTCGAGAAGGCCCCGAAGCTGATGCTCAGGGTTATCAACGAGAGAGAGTCCATCAAGAAATCAGCCTGGGACATGGCGAGAAAGAAGAAATACTGGGCAGTCGTGGGAAGCGGCACCAACAAGACGGCATCCGACGAGATCCGCATAAAGCTGAGCGAGCTCTGCTACAAGACCATATCCTCGGACATCATCGAGGACAAGAAGCACATCGACCTCTCCTCGGAACCCCTTATCCTCGTGTGCGCGGCAGGAACACCTGAAATGGTGCTCGAGGACATCATCAAGGATGTGGCCATATTCAATGCGCACTCATCCAGCGTCGTGGTTATCGTGGATGAGGGGGAGCACCGGTTCGACAGGATTGCCGAGTCCGTGATCCATGTGCCGAGGTCATCCTTCCCCCAATCCGTCATCCTTAACACCCTGGCAGGGCACATCTGGGGATACTATGCCGCCTGCAGCCTCGACTCCCAATCCGCCGCCTTCAGAACCTTCCGCTCGAGCCTCGCCGAGATCATGCGGAGCCTGGAAAGCAGAAAGCTCTCCCTCTACGACTCCATCCAGGACCAGGACCTCTACCGCCTGGTGGAAGATTTCAGCTCCCCGTTCAACGCCTGGAGACGTTCGGGCCATCTGTCCAACATGAATGTAGAGACCGCTTCAGACATCGTGCTGCTCATGAAATATGCGGTGGGCAAGCTCCCTCTGGAAGACTTCTGGACCGAGTACGGCGAGCTCAAGGTAACCTCTTCGCCCATCGACAGGCTCGACATGACCATCGCTAGGGCCATCGATGAGCTCTCCCGGCCCGTAGATGCGATCCGGCACCAGGCAAAGACCGTGACCGTGGGCACGAGCAGACGTATCGAGCCTCCCCGGGGCATCATCTTCGAAACGCTCAAAGAACTCTCGTTCACCATCGAGAAAATTCCGGCAAGAGACGGGCTCACCTTGAAACGCCTTCAGGAGGCCATAACGAAGATCACCGGCTACACCCTCTATGTCATCAGGGATCTCGATGGGGCGGGTAAGCCGAATGATTCATCCACCATAACAATCTCGAAGAAAAATGGAGTCGCCGAGGGCATGCCCTCAAGATTTGACACCACCGGCCCCCTCATGGGCACCAAGAAAACCATCGTCCGTACCGGCGATGTCTATGCAGGCGAGGGGAAATCGGACCATGCCTCCATCATCATCATCCCGCTTCTGAATTCACTGAAGATAGTGGGACACCTTCTTCTGCTCCACGTGGAATACAACGAGGCAATGGGCATCGAACAGAAAAAGGAGATCTTGGGAGAGAAGTACGGCGACATCAAGAACCTCATCGACGAGTACAATATCACCTGGAGCGACGATTATCTCAAGGGCCTGCCCGTAAGGATGCTTCTCGGAGAGGATGTTGAAGTAATCAAAAATATGATATTCGAAAGGTTCAGGAGCTCATGAAACGGAAGGATGTGAAGGCAGCCATGGCTCAAGAGGCATTGAATTTATTCTCCCCCCTCTCCTTTTTCCTCTCCCTCGGGGGGAGAGGAAAAAGGAGTGTCCTCGCAGCAGGCTGCGAGAAATCTTCTGATACACTATCCGGTTTCCATATCACGGTATGAGGAGGAACAGATGGACTTGAAACCGCAGTGCCACGAGAAAATCGTGCAGATGATCAACAAGGGGATCGACATCCCCAATCCCCTGACCCTCGACATCGGGAAGGAGGTCGACATTGACCGGATTTCCGCTAGTAAGGTCAAGATCTTTCCCGGGTGCAGGATATACGGCAAGGACACCGTCATATCGTCAGGGGCCCAGATAGGCCGTGAAGGGCCTGTCACGATCGAGAACTGCCAGATCGGGCAGGATGTGGAGCTCAAGGGCGGCTATTTCAGCAAATCCGTATTCCTAGACAAATCGAACATGGGCTTAGGCGCCCATGTCCGTGAAGGATCCATTCTGGAAGAGGAGGCGGGCGGGGCCCACTGCGTCGGCCTCAAACAGACCATCCTCTTTCCCTTCGTCACCTTGGGCAGTCTCATCAACTTCTGCGACTGCCTTATGTCCGGGGGGACCAGCCGGAAGGATCACAGCGAGGTGGGAAGCTCTTACATCCACTTCAATTTCACCCCTGACGGGGACAAGACAACCGCCTCCCTTATCGGCGATGTAGCCAGAGGCGTCATGCTGAACCAGCCGGCCATATTCCTGGGAGGACAGGGGGGAATCGTGGGTCCGTTGCGCATGGGCTTCGGCAATGTCGTGGCTGCAGGCTCGGTGCTGAGGGAAGACTGCCCCGGGGACAACAGACTGATCGTAGGCAAAACCCAATCCGGGTGCATCAAGGATTATCTGCCTGCTCTGTATCCGAACCTGCTTCGCGTTGTGGAGAATAATATCATCTATCTCGCAAACCTTAAGGCCTTGAAGGAGTGGTACATTCACGTACGCAAGCCCTTCCTCGACAACCAGGAATTCGGCCCGCTCATCCATGCGGGTCTCCTCGACAAACTCTCGCTGGCCGGAAAAGAACGGCTTAAACGACTTGAGGCAATGGCCAAGCGGGCCTCTGCTTCAGAGCCTTCCCGGTCGGAGAGAACCGAGCGCTTGAGGAACGACCTGGGAAGTAATATTCATAAAGTCCAGGGAATATTCGAAGGAGATGCAGCTCCGGATTCGCAAACGAAGACCTTGAGGGAAGAATTCCTCACCGGATTGGACAGGTCTGTGCAGGGGGGTCCCGGCAGTTATGTCGAAACCATACAGGGACTGCCCGCGGATGTCTCTTCAAAAGGTACAAGATGGCTGGAATGCGTCGTGGCCAATTGCTGCAACACAGTCTCGACTGCCATGCCCGGCCTGGAGTTGTTCCAGAAGCAACATATTTAAGTAAAACCCAACTATCAAAGGAGGATTCGATGGGCAAACTTTTCGGCACTGACGGGATACGCGGCGAGGCAAACCGCTACCCCATGAATGCGGAGATGGCTTTCAAGGTAGGTCAGGCAGTGACATACCTTCTGAGGAAAGAACACCACCGCACAAGGATCATCATCGGCAAAGACACGCGCATTTCGGGCTACATGCTCGAAAGCTCCCTTGAAGCCGGCATATCGTCCATGGGGGGAAATCCCTACCTGGTCGGCGTGCTCCCCACACCGGGCATAGCCTTTATCGCGAACAGCATGCGGGCCGATGCGGGCATCGTCATCTCCGCTTCCCACAACCCCTATGAGGATAACGGGATCAAGATCTTCGGCGGGAATGGATTCAAGCTTTCGGATGAGAAAGAAAATACCATCGAAGACCTCATGCTGGGCGGCAAGCTGGCCGAGCTCCTGCCTCATGCAAAAGAGATGGGGCAGGCCTATCGCATGGAAGATGTCGAACGGACGATACGTCGTTTTCCTGAAAAACACCTTCCCGCGCGATTTTTCCATGGAAGGGATGAAGATAGTCATGGACACGGCCAACGGGGCAACGTACAGGGTCGCGCCGGAGGCATTCACCGAGCTCGGTGCCGAAGTGGATGTCATCCACAATACGCCCAATGGATTGAACATCAATGACAAGTGCGGCTCCCAGCATACCGATGACCTGAAGAAGAAAGTCCTGGAAACAGGGGCGGCAATCGGGCTGGCCTTTGACGGGGACGGCGACCGGCTCATTGCAGTCGATGAAAAGGGACATGAGATCACCGGAGACCAGATTCTCCTCATATGTTCCCGGATGTTGAAGGAAGAGGGAAAGCTGAAGAATGACCTCCTGGTAAGCACGGTAATGAGCAATCTCGGGTTGAGAGTGGCGTGCAAAAAGTACGGCTACCGGCATCACGCCGCAAAGGTGGGAGACCGCTACGTGCTCGAGGACATGCTCAGCATGGGAGGTATCATCGGCGGCGAAGAGTCGGGGCACATGATCTTCCTCAACCACCACACCACGGGTGACGGCATCCTCACCGCCTTGCAGCTCGTTGCAGCCATGGCAAAGGCGGGCAAGCCGCTGTCCGAGCTGGCAAAGATGATGGACGTCTTTCCTCAGAAACTGATCAACGTGAACGTGAAGAGCAAACCGGACATCTCCACGGTGCCGGAGCTGAGGGAAGCGATCAGCCAGGTGGAGAAAGAGCTCGGCGATGAGGGGCGCATCCTGATCCGTTATTCCGGGACGCAGAACATGTGCCGGGTAATGGTCGAAGGGCCGTCGGACGCCGTCACGGAGAAGTATTGCACCCAATTGGCGGAGCTTGTGGAAAAGATGCTCGGAATGAGTGAGGCAGTTTAATCATACATCATGCTACACCCTGAGAAGAGAGGAGGCTGATCAATGGGGATCCAGATTCATCGTTACCGAAAGATTTTGACAGCTTTGAGTAAGTCTGCTGCAGATATCGCCAAAAAGAAAATCCAGGAGATGTTGAAAGAAAAGAAAGAGGCCGTTCTGGGGCTTGCAACGGGCAATTCCCCCACCGGGCTCTACAAGCACCTCGCACAGGCGGCCAACAAGGGTGAGTTCGACTCCACCAGGTGCCGGAGCTTCAACCTGGACGAGTATGTCGGCCTGCCGGGCGACAATGTCCAGCATCGCGTCATGCATCCCGAGAGCTATGCCTACTTCATGATCCAGGAATTCTTCAGCCTTCTGAAGGACAAGTTCATTGAAACCAATGTGCCCTATGGCTCGCTCATCGAACAGAAGAAGCTCATAGCCGAACTGAAGGCCAACCCGAAAGACTGGGAAGCAAAAGGAACGGACAAGGGAAAGTCGATAGTCATCAGGAACAACCCGGACTCCGAATACCTGGGATGGGTAAAGAAAGAGATACTGGACGGCTACGCCCGGAAGATCAAGAAAATGGGCGGCATTGACCTGCAGATCATCGGCGTCGGCGGCAGAGGCCATGTGGCCTTCCATGAATCCGGCATCCCCTTCAAGGGAAGCAGTGTCATGCTCGTCAAACTCGACGACAATACGGTCACGAACGCAGTGACTGACGGCCACTTCGCCGCAAAGAAAGATTCTCCCAATTATGCCATTTCCATGGGGGCAGAGCTTGTCTATCAAGGCAAAGACAGTCATGCTCCTGGCAAACGGGGAGCGCAAAGTCGAGCCGATAACCCAGTCGATACTCGACGATCCATCGGCGGAGATCCCGATTTCTTATGGGCAGACATACGCCGAAAATGGAGGAGACCTGATCTATGTACTGGACAGAATTGCCGGCAGAGAGCTGCTTGCCAATAAAAAGGCACTGGTCAAGAAGGGCGTGAAAATCAAGGAAATCGGCTGACCTGCATCGGATCGGAGAGGATGTAGGGTTCATCAGAGACACCATAGTATACACCCTGTGGAGACATGGGGTGTATACTTGAAATTCATGTACGGCTCATATACTTAAGAAAGCCGAAAACACGATCAAGGAGTACCATGCCCAAACGGACTGACATCAGGAAGATCCTCATCATCGGCAGCGGCCCCATCGTCATCTCGCAGGCGTGCGAGTTCGACTATTCCGGGGTTCAGGCGTGCAAGGCCCTGAAAGAGGAGGGGTACGAGGTCGTGCTCATCAACTCGAACCCCGCCACCATCATGACCGACCCGGACCTTGCCGACAGGACCTACATCGAGCCCATCACTCCGGAGGTCGTGGCCCGCATCATCGAGATCGAGAGGCCCGATGCGATACTGCCCACCCTCGGGGGACAGACAGGTTTGAATGTCTCGGTCCAGGTCGCCTCCATGGGCGTCCTCGAGAAATTCGGCGTCGAGATGATCGGCGCGACGCCGGAGGTCATCCACAAGGCAGAAAACCGGGAAAAGTTCAGGCATGCCATGGAAAACATCGGCCTGAGGGTACCCCGGAGCGGATTTGCGCGGAACATGGAACGAGGTCTTCTCCATCGCCGAAGATATCGGGTTTCCCATCATCATCCGGCCGTCCTTTACCCTGGGCGGCATCGGCGGCGGAATCGCCTACAATCCCGAGGACCTCGAGCGCATCGGCAAAGGCAGGCCTCGATGCGAGCATGATCAACGAGATCATGATCGAAGAATCCGTAATCGGCTGGAAGGAATATGAGCTCGAGGTCATGCGGGACAAGGCCGACAACGTGGTCATCATCTGCTCCATCGAAAATCTCGACGCCATGGGCGTGCATACCGGCGATTCCATCACCGTCGCCCCGGCCCAGACGCTGACCGACGTTGAATACCAGCGCCTGCGGAACGCCGCCATTGCCATCATGCGCGAGATCGGCGTGGAGACCGGCGGCTCCAATGTCCAGTTCGCGGTCAATCCCGAAAACGGCGAGATCGTGGTCATCGAGATGAATCCCCGGGTTTCCCGATCGTCCGCCCTGGCATCCAAGGCCACGGGCTTCCCCATTGCCAAGATCGCGGCCAAGCTGGCAGTCGGATATACCCTTGACGAGATCCCCAATGACATCACCCGGGAGACGTACGCATCCTTTGAACCGACCATTGACTACTGCGTGGTAAAGATCCCGCGGTGGACCTTCGAGAAATTCCCCGAAACGCCAGGATTTCCTCACCACTTCCATGAAGTCCGTGGGCGAGACCATGGCCATCGGACGGACCTTCAAGGAGGCCCTGGATAAGGCGATCCGGTCGCTCGAGATCGGACGCTTCGGCCTGAGCAGCCCCATCGACCCCGACTCGGACGTGAACAAGAAAGATATCGTCTCAAAGCTCACCTATCCCAATTCGGCAAGGCTCTTCTGGGTGGCGGAGGCCTTCAGGTTCGGGATGAGCATATCCGACGTCAGCGACATGACGAGGATCGATCCCTGGTTCCTGCACCAGATCAAGGAGCTGGTGGATTTCGAGGCTGAGCTGAGAATGAGCAGACCCGGCCGCGAGACCTGTAGAGGATGCAAAGAAGCAGGGCTTCTCCGACAGGCACCTGGCATCCATATGGGGCATGGACGAAGAACATTTTAGAAAATGCGCGCGTGGATCAGGGCATCGTCCCGGTATACAAGCTGGTCGATACCTGTGCCGCGGAGTTCGAGGCATATACGCCTTATTATTATTCAACGTACGAGACCGAGAACGAGGCTCATGCATCGGAGAAGCCCAAGGTGATCATCCTCGGCGGCGGCCCCAACCGGATCGGCCAGGGCATCGAGTTCGACTACTGCTGCGTGCATGCATCCTTTGCCTTGCGGGATATGGGCTATGAGAGCATCATGATCAACTCCAACCCGGAGACCGTGAGCACCGACTATGACATCTCCGACAAGCTCTATTTTGAGCCGCTGACCTTAGAAGACGTGCTCCATGTCGTGGAGCTGGAAAAGCCCAAGGGCGTCATCGTGCAGTTCGGCGGCCAGACGCCGCTGAATCTCGCCCGGGGCCTATTCAAGGCCGGTGTGCCCATCCTCGGTACGTCGCCCGATGCCATTGACCGGGCCGAAGACCGGGAGCGCTTCCAGGAGATCGTGAACAAGCTGAACCTCAAGCAGCCCGAAAGCGATATAGCCTTCACCTCGGAAAAGGCGCTGCAGGCCGCCGAGCGGATCGGGTACCCCGTGCTCGTGAGGCCTTCCTATGTCCTGGGCGGCCGTTCCATGGAGATCATCTATGATACCAGGAGCCTGGAAAAGTTCATCGTAACGGTTTTCAAACTCTTCCCCGGCAATGCGGTACTCATCGACAATTTCCTGGAAGACGCAGTGGAGGTGGATGTGGATGCAGTCTCCGACGGCAAGATCACGGTTATCGGCGGGATCATGGAGCATATCGAGGAGGCGGGCATCCACTCGGGAGACAGCGCCTGCGTGCTGCCGCCCATGGCCATATCTCCGGCGATCATCGAACTGATCGAACGCCAGACAAAGCTGATCGCCGAGGAGCTGGGCGTCATCGGGCTCATGAACATCCAGTATGCGATCAAGGACAGCGAGCTCTATGTCCTGGAGGTAAACCCCCGGGCATCGAGGACCGTGCCGTTCGTAAGCAAGGCTATCGGCCGTCCCCTCGCCAAGATCGCCACCAAGGTCATGCTGGGTCACTCTTTGAAAGAGCTCGGGTTTACCGAGCAGATCACGCCCGGGCACATCTCGGTCAAGGAAGCGGTATTCCCCTTCCAGAGATTCGAAAATGTCGATGTGGGGTTAGGCCCTGAGATGAAATCTACGGGAGAGGTCATGGGCATCGACAGCTCCTTCGGGGCCGCGTTCGCAAAGGCCCAGATGGCGACGGGCTTAGGGCTCCCTTCCTCGGGCACCGTGTTCATCAGTGTGCATGATATCCATAAGAAAAAGATCCTGAAATGGCAAAAGATTTCTCAGAACTGGGTTTCAGAATCCTTGCCACGAGCGGAACCGCAAAGCATCTTGCGTCAAACGGCATCCCTGCAGAAGTCATTCTCAAGATGAGCGAAGGCAGACCGAATGTGGTGGACTATATCAAGAACCGCGAGATCCACATGATCATCAACACGAGCATCGGCAGGCGGCCCACAGAGGATGCATACGTAATCCGCCAGAGCGCCATACGGTTCAACATCCCCTATGCAACGACGATATCGGCATCAAAGGCAAGTGTAGAGGCAATAAAGTCCCTGCAGCAGGGTACGTTCCATATTGTCGCTCTCCAGGACCACCAGGGCAGGGTTTAAAATGGGGCTAAATACGATGTTGTTTTACTATCTTGCGTCAAAGGAGGCGAAGCATCCTTCCTTGACACATCCACACTGCATGGAGTAGGTATCTGACATGTCGACCAACAAATCCACGAAGTATATTTTCATTACCGGCGGTGTGCTTTCATCTCTGGGCAAAGGCCTTGCAGCAGCATCGATCGGGGCAATCATGGAGGCGAGGGGGCTGAAAGTCACCAATATCAAGCTCGATCCATATATCAATGTAGACCCGGGAACCATGAGTCCCTTCCAGCACGGCGAGGTATTTGTCACCGATGACGGCGCCGAAACCGACCTCGACCTGGGGCACTACGAGCGTTTCACCTCGTCACACTTGAGCGCCAAGAACAATTTCACCACCGGCACAGATCTATGACTCGGTCATCCAGAAGGAGACGAAACGGCGACTATCTGGGCAAGACCGTCCAGGTCATCCCCCATATCACCGACGAGATCAAAGAACCGCATCATCGAAGTCGGCCAACGGCAACGACATCGCCATCGTCGAGATCGGCGGCACGGTGGGCGATATCGAATCTCTGCCCTTTCTCGAGGCCATCCGCCAGTTCGGTTTCGATATGGGCAGGACCAACGTCCTCTACATCCATCTGACCCTTGTGCCGTATATCGCCACCGCAGGCGAACTCAAGACAAAGCCGACGCAGCACTCGGTGCAGAAGCTCCGCGAGATCGGCATCCAGCCCCAGATCCTGCTCTGCAGGTCGGAGCAAAGGCTCTCTCCATGACCTGAAGGAAAAGATCGCCCTGTTCTGCAACGTGGAGAGGGAGGCCGTCATCAATGCCGTTGATGTGAACAACATCTACCAGGTTCCCGTTGAGTTTCACCGCGAGGGCCTTGACGACCGCATCGTGGAGTATCTCAACATATGGACCAGGGAGCCCATGATGCAGGGGTGGGAACATCTCATGAGACATTCGAGCAACCGCACCGTGCGAGGTGAATATCGCGGTGGTGGGCAAGTATGTCAAGCTCACCGATTCCTACAAGAGCCTGAACGAGGCCCTCGAACATGCCGGCCTGGCCAATAAAACCCGGGTGAACCGGATTTATGTCGACGCCGACAGCCTGACTGAGCAGGACGATATCTCGGGCCACTTCAAGAACATCCACGGCGTGCTTATTCCTGGAGGGTTCGGGGAGCGGGGCGTCGAGGGGAAAATCAGGGCCATCGCGTATGCACGGACGCACAAGATCCCCTTCTTCGGCATCTGCCTCGGCATGCAGCTCGCCGTGATCGAGTATGCCAGGCAACGTATGCGGGCTCGACGGAGCGAACAGCACCGAGTTCGACCAGAAGGCAAAGAATCCGGTCATCGAATTCCTCCCCGGGCAGAAGAACATCAAGAAGAAAGGCGGCACCATGCGTCTCGGCGCCTACCGCGTGCATCCTCGCCGAAGGAACCAACGCCCTGCAGGCCTACGAGTCGGGCGAAATCTCCGAGCGCCACCGCCACCGCTATGAGTTCAACCCCGCCTTGAGACAGGCCCTGGTAAACGGCGGCCTCATCATCAGCGGCCGCAACCCGGAGATCGGCCTTGTGGAGATCATCGAGCTGGAAGACCATCCCTGGTTCCTCGGCTGCCAGTTCCACCCGGAGTTCAAGTCCAAGCCCATGCATGCCCATCCCCTCTTCAGGGACTTCATCAAGGCGAGCTGCGACTACCGGGAGAATCAGGCTACTGAGTGAGCACGGCCCGGAGAGACCTGAACGTCTTACGAATCGAACACAGACAGATTTCCTAGTTCTCTGTCAATTTAGATAATTCAGGACAGCGGGATCGGCATACCGGAACAAGATATGGATAAGGTCTTTGATCGTTTCTATCGGGTTGATAAATCACGCTCTGAGAAAAGCAGCGGTCTGGGTCTCAGTATCGCTGATGAAATAATAAACCTCCACGACGGAAAAATAGAGATAAACACATCCGGATGGGGGTTGGGATGACCGTACGCATCTATCCGACGAGGATTAACTACGGCTCAAGTTAACGAATCTCCCAAAATGATTATAACCGATCTGTAATGCTCGGATAAGTATTGTGAGATTTTTGTATATGTATATTATGTATTGTGCTTTGAAATCCCAATTGTTCTATAACTCATACAAACTGGAGTAGTATGACCATGGATACCGTAAACGTTAAGACGTGGGCATTATTAGCAATCGTCCTATTATTCCTGATTCTCCTTCCGGGTATAAATCACGGACTCTGGAGGCCGGATGAACCGAGAGTAGCAGGGACTTGTGCCGAGATGGCTCGCACCTATGATTTCGTTGTACCGCACTTCAACGGAGAACCCTTCCTGGAAAAACCACCGCTCTACTATGCTGTCGCCGCGCTCTCCGGTTTGACCTTCGGCATTGATCAGGATATTCCGTACCGTCTTGCATCGCTCCTTTTCGCAGTTCTTACAATTCTCACGACCTATTTTATGATCTCAAGGCGGGAGGGGGTGATCCTAGGAATAGTTGCAGGAGGTATCCTTGCGAGCTCTTGGGAAATATTCATGCTCTCCAGATGGATTCAGGTAGACATTGCGCTCGTTTTCGGAGTCACTTTGGCCATGTATGCGTACTTAAGGTTGATGGATTCTCACCGGATAAGGGATTCCATCATCCTGGGTTTTGCCTTGGGGATAGCCTTCATGGCTAAGGGCATGGTCGGCCCTGCTATTGTTGCCGCTGCCATTATCACGGACATTGTTCGCCGGTGGGATTTCAAGATACTATGGAGGATAAGGCCTTTTTTGATAATCACTTGTATGATAGTGATTATCCTCCCATGGGTCATTGCCCTATGGAATCGCGGTGGCTGGCCTTTTGTGCGGGAGATCATCGTAGTAAACAATCTCATGCGCTTCACCGGTGCAGTCGAGGGTGCTGCCCTGGGGCACCAGCATGGCCCGTTCTATTATCTGGGCAGTTTCCCCGGATACATCCTGCCCTGGACGCTGATCTTTATCCCGGCCATCATCTCTTCTTTCAGAAAGTTCAAGGATGACCCGTATATCAGCTGGTTTATCGGACCATTCATCCTCCTCACCATTTCATCGACAAAGAGGGGAATCTATCTGACGCCCATGTTCCCTGCTATTGCAAGCATGATCGCTGTCTGGCTTGGAAAGTCACCCCGGATGAAGTGGGAGAATATCCTTGTAAAGATTACCTGGGGTATTGCCATTGTCGGCAGCATCGTCCCGTTCGCAGGAATATTCCTTGGTCAGCCGATCTTGGGCATAAGCATGGGCATACTTGCAGTCTCCGGGCTGGCAGCTCTCACAAGGGGCAAGGTAAAAGAGCGGGAGGCCGTATCTCTCGTTCTGGTCGTATGTCTCGCCTTGAGTGCTGTCACCATGATTTACTACCCGTATGAAAAGCCCCGAAAGGATTACTTGAGCTTCTCAAGGCAGGCGCTCGTTGTTGCAGGCAACAAAGAAATAGTCGTGCTTGCCCCGGACGAGATATTGGAAGGCGTGCTCCCGATGATTACCGGAAAAGTCTGCAAGGTGGTGAATTCACCATCAGACATCAATAAAGAGGGTATCTACATCTGGGCCGACAGGCGTGATCAAGTGCTGAAGGAATTAATCCGGCAGCATGCAAAAGTGGAGATCCTGTACGAGAGACAGGTCGATCATTTCGGCAATAAGACGGCACGATTAGCTCACATTGTACCGAAGACAAACGGCGGAACCGGAGAGCCTATTATAAAATCGGGAAAGGCATCCATGGCGCCCTCCGGCGGATAAAGCAGGGTCAGGTGGAGGAAAAGTGGATTACAATATGATCCCTCGGAGTGCTTCGGATCTTAGGAAGCATGTACCCTTCTTTCTGGTCTGTGCCTGTGCGCTTGTCATATTATTCGGTCATCTGGGCCTGAGTCCCCTCTGGGGATCGGAAGGCCGCTGGGCTGTAATCGGACGCTACATGTTTCAGAACGGGGATATCTTCCATCCTATGCTGGGCATAGCTCCTTATTGGGATAAGCCGCTCGTCTCCTACTGGCAGATCTTGCCTGTCGCCCATATCATGGGCGGGGTAAACGAACTCACTGCCCGTATGCCGTCTGCCGTGTGGGCACTCGTTTTGCTCTTTCTCGCCTATGACCTTGCAAAACGGTGGTTCGGCCGGGAGAGCGCACTCATGACGTCCGCAGTTCTTTGCACAACCTACGGTTTTGTATTATGGGGTCGGAATGCCCAGGTGGAGATGACGAATGCGGCCATGATCATGCTCTTTTTCTGGTACTTCTTCACCCGGAAGACGTACCACAATCATACCAGTGTATATGCCCTGGCAATTCTGATGGGAGTCGGGGCAAACATGAAAGGGCTTGTGTCTGTGGGTGTGCCGGTTTTTTGTATCCTGCTTCTCTCATTGGTTAAAAAAGATTGGGAATGGTTGCCGCCACTGAAAGTTCTCAGCACGGCTGCGGTCGTTCTAGTCATTGCATTTCTCTGCATCCCTTTGGCTCAGTGCCTGCACTCTTCATCCCTGGAGCCGCTTCACATGATCTGGAAAGAGAATGTAGTCCGGTTCTTTGAACCCTTTGATCATAAGGCCCCTTTCTATACCTACTTCTACCGCATATTCGACCTTGCTGCCCCCTGGTCGATCCTGATCCCGCCTGCCCTCTTTTATTATCTCAAAAGAGAAAGATACAAGGAAGCAGGGGTCAGCGACGCTCTGCTTACCTTTGCATCCATCTTTCTGTTCTTCACCATTTCCGGTTCCAGGCGTCCATATTATCTTCTCCCCATACTCCCCTTTGCAGCCATGCTGGTTGGCGATTTCCTTTCCAGGTTTATTCAATCCCGCCTTCCTTCAGCGATTGAACTGACAACTAAGCTCATCGGCGTACTGATTAGTATCTGCCTCCTGGTTCCCATTGCCTGTTTCATTATCAAGCCCCATGAATTGCCCTATGGAATCCAAAGCTTTTTTCCCTGGACTATCGTGCTGCTTGCCGGCGGCCTTGTTATGGCCTTGAGCTTTTTAAAGCGATCTGCCTTAGGTATGATTGCCCCGGTTGCTTTATTCTGGTTTATTTTCGTTTTTACTTATATCCCCTGGTCAGTTGACCAACAGAGGAATGTGCGTTCCGAAACGGCAAAAGTCACGACTTTTAACAGACCTGTGGGATTTCTCAAGACAGATGATGCCAAGATTATCTTTTATCTCAATAAACCTTACTCGGTACTTTCCGATCTCAGGCAGGCACGTACCTGGGCAGACCATACAGGAGGAATCCTCATCGCTTATGATGATATTCAGGACCCTTACTGGAAGCGAATTATAAACGAGAAAGAATGGAAGGCCTATATATCCGGATATGGAGCACATATAATACAATGAGCCGGTATCGTACAAAGAACAGAGTGAGAACTTAAAGACAGAAATAAATACCTGTATGGTTCCTTGGTTTGACAAACAAGAGAGCCTGCACGGGAAAGGCTTTCGAGACCCTCGTGTCGTGATGACATGATATAATAATTATTATCATCGATATTTATCTACTTTGCGGTCTATGACAGCTTCGCTGGTACTGGCATCTTAGAGAGAGCGACTCGCGGATATTTGATAATCCGCGTTTCAGGCAATAATCTCCTGAATACTGAACTGCCCTTGAGAACCGCCCGATCCCTTGCGCATTCTTTGGTGGATGGGCCGGCTGTCTTTCTGCAATGAACCTTCCTCGCACTTTGATGCTCTCATATCGTAATGCAGAGTGTGAATGAATTCCGAAAAGATTCGCCCGGCTTCGCACGGTAAACAGGCTCGTATCGCATTATGCTTTTCCATAGGAACTGATATTGCGGGGTGTTCTATGGTGAAAAAGAGAATATTTTCTTTATTTTGGCACTATTTCAATAAAAATCGATTTATCCGTTGAAATTCTCCTGAAAAATGTTTACGCTCTTCGCACACGGAGCTGCTTCCATGAAGGATAATCAGAACGTGTTTTTTTTCGATTACTATCGGAAACCCTCAAAATACACCCCCTTGTGAGTTGTTCATCAGGGAAAGGAAATGGTGGCATGCGAGAAATCAAGGTTAGAATATATGAATGGATCATCGGCGTGCTCGTGTGGATATTCGGGTATGCACCCTTATGCTCGGCGCTGGCGTTCAGCCAGATGGACCGCGATCAGGCGATCGATGCGGCCAGGGCCGTGACAGCGGATAAATACCCGAATGCCGAAGTGGTGCAGGTGGACGGGTGCCATTGGGTTTCGTACAACAAGGACGGCACCTACAGCGAATGGTACGAAGTCTACATGAAGATCCTTACGGAAAAGGGAAAGCGCAGGTACAAGACCGTTACCTCATCGTACACCATTCCCTACAACACCACAGAGATAAAGCTCGTCGAAGTGATCCGCCCTGATGGATCGGCCATGAATGTCGATGTCGAAAAGAACGCGAGCGAGATGATCGAGCAGTCTCAGATGGATTCGAATATTTATGATCCCAACAACAGGATCATCCGGGTCAGCATCCCCGAGGTGAATGTGGGCGATGTCGTGCACTTCGTTGTCCATGACGAGTTCGCAAAAACCCGGATGGCGGATACGTTCAGCGATTATGTCCTTTTGGAAGGGACCGATCCGGTGAAGCGTTCCGAATACGTCGTGGTCGCTCCCAGGGAAAAGCCGCTTCAGAGCATCGCGCTCAAGGCCGAGATCCCCGGCACCGTCTCCCACACGCAAGAGTCGATGAATGGGAATATCATGTACAAATGGGTGGCCATCGACGTGCCCCAGGCCTATGATAGAGCCCCAGATGCCGCTCCTCTATACGCAGATGCAGCGCCTCCTCGTGAGCACGATCCCTGACTGGGAGACTGTCTCCAGGTGGTACTGGAACCTGTGCAAGCCCAACATCGAAGCCGTTACCCCTGAGATGGAGAAGGTCACGGCAGGCCTGGTGTCCGGCATCAATACCCCGCAGAAAAAGATCGAAGCCATCTTCCAATGGGTTTCCCAGGAGATCAGATACTTAGGCATTACGGTGGAAAAGGAAGCGCCCGGGCTATGAGCCGCATCCGGTGAGCATGACCTTCGAACGCAAGGCCGGAATCTGCAGGGACAAGGCAGCGCTCCTGGTTGCCATGCTCAGGATTGCCGGGTTCGAATCATACCCCGTGCTCATCATGAACGGTCCGAAAAAAGATGCGGAAGTTCCCCAGCCGTTCTTCAACCATGCGATCTCGTGCGTGCGGAACCCCGACGGCACCTATCTCCTCATGGATGCGACGGATGAGAACACAAAGGAGCTGTGTCCCGCCTACCTGAACGACCAGAGCTATGTCGTTGCATCGCAGAAGGGTGAGACGCTTCACACAAGCCCGATCATCCCGGCGGAGCAGAACATGGTCGACATCAGAGACGGCCGGGGCCCTGGATAAGGACGGCAACCTCCAGGCTACCACCCTGATCCTCTTCGAGGGGATCAACGATAATGCGTATCGCAGATTCTTCTCGCAGCTTGCGCCGGAAGAGAGAAAGCAGTATTTCGAAAAGATCGTCATGAGGACGGCCCCCGGCGGCATCGTAACCTCTTTCGATCTCCTGCCCAACAACATGATGGATACATCGCAGAAGATCGAGGCCCGTATCGTGTTCAAGGTTTCGGGATGGTGCATTCCCGGGAAAGACACTCTCATGCTGCCCATGCTTCACTTCGGGAAGAATATCGGCATGTCCAATATCCTGATTGGAAAGATGGGATTGAAGAAGCGCAAATATCCCTACGTAACCGACGTGGCATGCGGCACCCACGAGTCTTTCAGGCTCGATCTGGGCGAAGCCGTGGGCAAGCCGGTGAGCATCCCCGGGTATGAGCCGGTCGAGAACTATGGCTCTGTCTGGAAGACTTCTATCTCGGTGAGGAACAGAACGCTGCTGACCGATCAGACCTTCAAGATGAAAGTCCCGGAGTACTCGATACAGGAATACATGGAGCTGCAGGAAACCTTGAAGAAGATCGAGGCCGACAATAAAAAGATGCCTATCTTCTCAGTATCGTCGGCAGCCCCTGCGGTTGCCGGCAAAGAATGGTATTCCCGCTACCAGCCCGATGCCGTAGTGCTGGATGAGGTCCACGAGTACGACATTGAAAACCGGACGAGCTGGACAGAGACCAAGCGCCTGAAGATGAAGGTGCTCACCTATGCAGGGAAGAAGAACTACAGCGACATCCGCATCGCCTATAATCCGAGCTGGGAGAAGGTCGAGCTCAAAAATGCGGTAGTAACCTCTTCCTCCGGAGCAAGCACCCACATCAACGAAAAGGAAATCAATACCATGGATGTGGACTGGGCTGCCGATGCTCACCGGTACCCGGCATCGAAGATCATGGTCGTGAGCCTTCCCAACGTTGAGGAGGGAAGCACCATCGAGTACACCGTGGTGAGGAAAAAGACCGGGCGGTCCTTCTTCTCGCTGCACGGCGAATCGTGTATCACGGACAACAAGAGGGTCCAGAGCCATACCCGCGAGGACCAGTCCCTGGTTACCATGGACGGAGTGTTCAGTTATCCCGAGCCGATCGAGAAAAAAATCGTGCGTATCCATGCGCCTGAGGATATGCAGCTTAAGCTGTCTCCATCCGGAGAAAAGGCGGAGAAGGAAGGCATTCGCGTACACGTCTATCCGGAAGGAAAGCGGCATGTCTATGAGTTCAGCGCCGAGAAGGTCCCGCCGGTACGGCAGGAAGACTACCTTCCTCCCTGGTACAGCTTCACTCCTTTTATGTTCGCATCTTCGGGAGACTGGAAGGAGTATTCCAAAGAAGTACAGAACCATCTCATGGAGGCAGCTTCTTCGAGTGAAAAGACGAAACAAACTGCGGAGAAGCTCCTGAAAAACGCAAAGACCAGGTCTGAGAGGATCAGGATGATCCGGGACTTCGTGGCCATGAGTATCAAGGAAATCCCCGCATCCTGGCATGAGCTGCCTCTGGACCACATTACATCTGCGGACAAGGTCTTTGCAGACGGATACGGCGATTCGGCAGACAGGGCTGTTGTCCTCCATGCCATGCTCACGGCCGCCGGATTCTATCCCGAGTTTGTGCTCGCATCCTGGGTTTCCGAGGTTGAAGAACTCCAGAAGCCCATGTTCGAGTACCCGGCGCCTCACTGGTTCAACGGCGTGCTCGTCCGGATAAAAGAGAGCGGCGGATACATCTACCTCAATGATACCGACCAGTATGCAGCGCTGGGGTCGACGAATAATGCAGACCACCCGGGTCTGGTACTGAAGACCGGAAAGTTCGAAACCATCGAGCCTTTTTCAAAGGAGTTTGAAGACCGCAGCGATACGGACATCACCATCGGGCTTTCGGATGACGGCACGATCGTGATGAAGGAGAAGCGCACTTATCATGGAAACAGCTTCGGCTCCTTCCATAAGGAATTTTCCGAGATGCCGCCTGAGGAACGCAAGCGGCACCACGAGCAGCTTATCTCTACCATCAGCCATGCCGCCAGGTCTGCAGGCGATTATGTTACGCGCTACGACCAGTATCCCGGATACGAAGAGCTGGCCGTGCAGGTGGACTCCTACGCGGTCCGTCAGGACGGCTATCTGTATATGAAAGTGCCCGGCCTCGTGAACATCCTCGAGGGCGTTACCAGTGACGAGAGAAGGAATGCCCTTTACCAGACCAACTCGAGAAACGCACGGATAACCGTGGAAGTGACCCTTCCCGACGGCATCCAGGACTGCGAAATACTGCCTCCCAACGGGCTCAAGTTAAGTCTGGGGAAGAAAGGGGGCATCAGCCTGAAGACATCCGTTCTCGAAGGGAAGAACGGACAGAAAAAGAAGATCATTCGCATCCGCCAGGATATCGATATCAATCCCGTTATCGTGCCGGCCTCGGACTACCCCGAGCTCCTGGATAACCAGCGTATCCTGTCCCATCCGAAGACCAATATTCTTCTGCTTCGCATGAAGAAGTAAACGACGTTCCATACACCCTTGAGAGGGGAACGGTCTTCCCCTCTCAAGCTCGTTATTGATTCAATTTTTATCAAATCTCCCGATTACCTGCATAGTTGCCCCATTTCCCGACTTATCAAATTCCATAATCCGTCGATGAGAAATTTGATGGTTTTAAGCTGCATCCGGTCGCGAGGGGAAGCATGGCAGGCATGGGTTTGGCGGGCAGACAAACGTAAACGGCGTTCAAGCCGACCGATGGTGAGAGGGCAGAGGGTATTATGAGACATCACGTAGAAAAAAGATCGTTTCAGCGAATCCCTGTTCAGATGCCTGCCGAGGTCGAGATATCTCTGGAGCATACCGGCAATTGGTCGCATATGGAAAGCCGCGTCAGGGGCATGGTGGAAACTATAGACATCAGCCTCGGCGGGTTCAGTGCAAAGATCCTGAACTCCCATGATATAACCGAAAAAAGCTTCAGCCCGGCACGGGCATACCTGCTTGTGGGAAAAGAGATTGAGGTGCTTTTCAAAGATTTCGACATTACGGTCTGGGGCAAGGTAGTAAGGGTCGATCCGCAGACCATGCTCATGGCAGTCATCATTACCAGGATTTCCGATATCATCAACTGGAGATACCTCTGCAGCAGGGCTATCTGCGCTCAATCGGTCTGATAACGCTCAAGAAGCCCCATACTCTCTCGTATTATCCAAACGTCTTTTGAGGTGGAATCCCTTATAATTCCCCTCCTCTGTCATCTTCCCCGGTAAAAACCCATTGAATAATCCCTGGCGATCTAGTACGCAAAGGGACAGCAAACAACCCGGAGGGAACACATGATAGTCGGGAGGAATTCATGAAAAATGCAGGCATGTCGGTTTCGCTTGTGGTTGGATTGTTTCTGATTGTGGCAGTGTCGGCTCTTGTCTACCACTTTCTGGAATGGGAAAAACCTCAGGTCAAGATCGAAGAAGCATTTGATATGATCGGCCAGAAAAAAAATGTCAGTATCAAGGTAGGAGATGCCCGCAGCGGCATCAGCAGAATAACGGTTACCCTTACACAGAAAGACCATACATACGATGTTGCCGCCTTTGATATCCCTGAAGAAGGCGTGTTTGAAAAAGACATAACCGTTTCGGTGAGCCCCCGGAAGCTCAAAATGGCTAATGGCCCGGCCGTGTTCCAGGTGAAGGCAACAGACCATTCGCCGCTCAGAAATACCATAGTAATTCAGAGGAATGTAACCATCGACACGGTACCCTTGAATACATCGCTCCTCACCATGGCGCATAATGTAAATCCCGGCGGCACCTGCTTCGCTGCGTACACCGTGTCGAAGCCGGTTCTGAAAAGCGGCGTGGTCTGCGGGGACATGTTCTTCCCCGGGTATCCGGAGACGACAGCCAAGGGCAAGACCTACTATGTCTGCTACTTTGCCGTGCCCATTGATGTGAGCAGTGCGACCATCATGAACGTCGTCGCCGGTGACAAGGCGGGAAATCAGTCGGTCATCCCCATATCCTTTTATATAAGGCCGGCGCATACATTCCGGGCAGACAAGCTGAGCGTGAGTGCTAATTTCATAACGAAAAAGATGACCGAATTCATGCAGGACTACCCGGACCTTGAAGGAAAGCAGGCTGAAGAGGCCTTTACCCTGATCAATGTGACCATACGCAAGCAAAATGAAAAAGCCATCCAGTCGATATGCCTCAAAACAACGGCAAAACAGCTCTGGCAGGATGAGTTCCTCATGATGAGAAACGGCGCCACAAAGGCCCTTTTCGGCGACAAGAGAACGTACGAGCTCGATGGAAAGGTCGTGGGCGACAGCACCCACATGGGCATCGATGTGGCATCGACCGAGCATGCTCCCATTGAGGCATTCAACAGCGGTACCATACTTTTTATGGGCCGCATGGGGATCTACGGCAATGCGGTCATCATCGATCACGGACAGGGAATAACGAGCCTTTACGGTCATTTGAGCTCGATACAGGTCACTGAAGGGCAGCAGGTTCAGCAAGGGCCAGGTGATTGCAAATTCAGGCGCAACCGGCTGGGCCGGCGGAGATCACCTGCACTTCAGCATGCTGGTAAACGGTGTATTCGTCAACCCCATCGAATGGTGGGACGCGCACTGGATACAGGACAATGTCCGGTTGAAGATCGAAGACGTACAGTCGTCTCTCTAAGCCAAAAAGAAAAAGAAATGCAAAACGGTTGCTCCTTTTAGCCATATCAAGATATGGCATAAGTAATCGATTGGTTTTTCACGAAAGGGGCAACCATGAGTCATCTGAGAATAGCACTTATCGAATCATCTGAAGCCTCTACGCATGTATTCAGCAGAACATATCTTCCCCGTACGGGCATACCTACCTTGGGAGCCGTACTGAAGAACCTCGGGTATGAGTGTGACATCTGGTTCGAATCCCACTCTCCGATACCGGTAGATAAGCTTCGTGAATATGATATCGTAGGGATAGGGTCCATTACCGGCACGATTCAGGCTGCATATCGCATGGCCGACTCCCTGAAAGGGAGCGGTCCTTTCGTGGTCATGGGCGGTCCGCACGTTACTTTCATGCCTGAGGAAGCCCTCGAGCATTGCGATTACGTGGTTATGGGCGAGGGCGAGATCCCCTTTTCCTGCCCTGATCGCGGCCATAGAAAACAAGGAGTCGCCGGACGGTATCCAGGGCCTGGCATACCGGCTCGCAGACGGCATGATCCATTTAACCGACAAGGCGCAGGGTGCCGATTTCAAGGCGTTGCCGTCACCGGATTATTCCCTGTGCCCTCAGATCAAGTCCGGCCGGATCCCTCCCATCATAACGACTTCTCGCGGATGCCCACATGACTGTACCTTCTGTTCGGTTACCGCCGTTTTCGGGAGAAAGTACCGGTTCAAGGACAACGACCAGGTGATACGGGAGCTCCGGCCGATCCTCAATCGGAGCGTCTGCTTCGGCGATGATAACTTCTTTGCCAACCCGAAACGCACCAAGTCATTATTGCGGGATATGATCTCCCAAAATGCGGTCCCGCTTCGCTGGTCGGGAGAGATGCCGGTAAAGGCAGCCTCTGATGATGAACTCCTCGGGCTGATGCAGGAAACCCGCTGCAGGATCGTATATGTCGGCGTTGAATCCGTAGATCCCGAAACCCTGAAGCGATACGGCAAGGCGCACCGGATGGATGCGACTACCCGCTGCATAGAAAACCTTCACCGCTACGGCATCGGTATCCACGGCATGTTCGTCGTGGACCTGGATGACACCCCTGAGACCGTGCAGAAAATCGTTGATTATGCCGTCGAAACCGATATCGATACCATCCAGATCTGCTCTCTGACTCCGTTTCCGGGAACAAAATCCTACCACGATCATCAGGATAGGCTGCTGCACAGGAACTGGAAATATTTTGACGGCATGCACGTGGTTGTCCACCCCAGGAAATTCTCTGCCTATGATATGCAGATGGAGATCGTACGGCAGATGCAGCGTTTCTACAGCATCGGCCGCGTGTTCGGTGCATACTGCAAGGGTAGGGCATGGCGGGTCAAGTACCGTGCCGGAGGACACTATCTCATGAAAAAATGGGTGAAGGAGAACCGAGAGTATCTGAAGCGGTTAAAACTCGGACACTATCCCCTTCCGGTCCCGGCCAAACTGCTTGCAGCAGCCGGTGCCGCCTGCTGATCGTTAAAACGGGAGCGGCACTTATTTTCCCGGCCCGAGCAGCTTGATGAAAGCCCTGAAGAGATCGGCATCGAATTCACGCGCCATCTCTACCTGCATGATCTTGAGAGCCTCGAAGGGGGTTTTCGATTCCCGGAAAGGCCTTCCCGACGTCAGTGATTCAAAGGTATCTGCGATCGCGCATATCTTTGCGTAAAGAGGGATTTCTTCCCCGATTTTTTGAAGGGATATCCGTTCCTGTCGCATCTTTCATGGTGGTACAGCACTATCGATGTCGCCTCATCGCTCAAGTAGTTTGCCTTCATGAGCCGGTCGTGGCCCCAGAGCGGGTGTTTTCTTATGATATCCCACTCGTTGCCGGTCAGAGGACCTTTCTTATCCAGGATCTTAGCCGGCACCTTGGCCATGCCGATGTCATGGAGAAAGAATGCCGTGCTCAGCTCTGCCATGTTGTGGTCCTTGATCTTGTCCTGAAACAGGTTGATCGACAGGGCAGTGCCGTAGATGCCTACTTTCACCGAGTGCTTGTATGTGTAATGGTCGTAGCTCGTGATATTGATCAGGTCATCCATGACCCGGCTGTCCGAAAGAATGAGTGTAACGATGGTTTTGGACATCTTTTCCAGTTCCGCAATGGTCCTTAAATTCGTTCCGGTGAATACCTCGCGGATGGAATTCATGGAGGTTGCATACACAATGTCCACCTTCACCTGCGGATCCACACTGCGGGTCGGTCAGTACGTCCGCAAGATGGGTATCCAGGTATGCTTCGGCTGCAGCGAGATCCTTTGCCATGAAAAAGAGCTTTAAATTTGCCTTGCTGAAAAGGCGGCAATGCTCTTCGGTAAATATCGCGCCTTTTGCAGCAAACAAGCGGTACTCATCTTTGATCTTCACGTAGAGATCAAGGCTGCATCGCTGATTTGCACAGACGACGGGGAAAGGGATTTCTTTATAAATCATCACAAAGATCCCTTAAGAAGCCCTTTGCATCTTTCCCATGCCATTGCTGAATGCCCCGATATGTATGGATATATGCTCCATATCTGCATATTTCCCGTATCGTCAATGTAATGATAAATATCAAATAAAACAATATCTTTCATGGCGATATAAGGCCCTCATTTGATCGCTTTATGAAAGCGGTATTTCGAAACGAAGACTTTACAGAATCGGTGGTTCGGATGCCCTGCGATTGAATCAGAAGCGCAAAGGCCACAAAGGAGGATATTCCGCCTCGATCGTCACCGCGAGGTTGCTGACGGGGTGCACGAATTCCATCCTCCTGTGATGTAAAGCGATCCCATTGTCTTGATGCTGCTCAAGGCTTCCGTAGAGCATATCCCCGAGTATGGGGCATCCCGAGGCGGAAAGCTGTACCCTGATCTGGTGGTAGCGTCCGGTTTCAAGGGCAATCTCCACCAGAATGAGCTTGCCTGTTCGGCCGAGAATCCTGTATTCGAGCTTCGCCTTTCTCGCCCCGGGATCATTTTCCGAAACGGACAGCGACTGCATGTGGGAATGCCTGAGGAAGTGCACCAGGGTGCCCTGCTTTTCAGGAAGCTCTCCTGTGATTACAGCGTGGTAAATCCTGGTAATGCGGTGCCCCCGCATCAGTTCGTTCATCCTGCTCAAGGCTTTATCCGTAGATGCAAACACGACGATGCCGCTGGCAACCTTATCCAGCCGGTGCACAGCGTGGAGGAAGACGCGCCCCTTTTTGCTCCTGGTTCTTTTTATATATTCTTTTGTGCGGTCTTCGAGATTATCAGCAAACGTGCCGCTGGGCTGTGTCATGATCCCTGCAGGCTTGTTGACGCCGATAAGATGGTTGTCTTCATAGATGACATCGACTTCAGGGGATCCGACGGGCATATGTTACGGCTTCTCTTCGGAATACGATCGGGGGAACCATCGTGCGAAGGTTCCATTGGGCACGGGCAGCACATCCTTCAATCCGGTCAACAGCATCTCCCCATGTTCTATGCAGGAATCAGGGTACTCCTTGGTAAAGCTACCGGAGGATATTTGCCAGCGCAACGGGCGTGCAGTAGGGGGTATGTGATGAAAGCAGGATGAAGACAGGGGTATCCGACATGAGCATCCAGCATTTCTCCATGGTCGAAGAAAGCTCCTCGTCGATCTTGTAAATTTCCTTGCGCCGTCCATGACCGAAGGTGGGCGGGTCGAGGATTATGGCATCGTATTTCTTGCCGCGCCTGATCTCCCTGTCCAGAAAACGATTCACATCCTCGACGATCCAGTGGATTGGTGCCGTTCCGAGGCCGTTCAGCCCTGCATTCTCACGAGCCCATTTCACCATGCCTTTGAGGCATCTACATGCCATACCTGCGCGCCTGCTTCTGGCAGCGGCCAGTGTGCTTCCCCCTGAATACGCGAAGAGATTGAGCACTGAACCACCCCACGGTCGATTTTCTTTTTGCCTTCTCAACCATGGACGGTGATCCAAGTCCAGAGCTCTCTCTGCTCGGGAAAGATACCGAGATGGCCGAAGTCCGTGGTGGAGAGTCTGAACCGGATTCCCGAAACCGTGATTATCCACTGCTCGGGATCTTTGTTTCCAGACTCCAGCGGTTGCCTTCGAGCCGGTCGAAGGATGCATCTGCCTCCGACCATTGGGAAGGGTCCTTTCCGGGCCTCCAGATGGCCTGGGCGCATGGACGGACAAGCCGGTATCCTGCCGAAGCGCTCGTACTTGCGGCCGTCACCGCTGTCGATAAGCTCATACTCCTCCGGCAGCCCGGCATTTCCTTGCCGCCTTCCTGTCGAGTACAGCTGCGGCTGATACTCAATGAGCCGTCATTCTTTTCCATGCCGATTTCTTCTTCCAGTATCCATATGCAATAAAAAAATATTTACCGTCCCTTTTGTATTTCACCGCAATACCTGAAAGCTTTTATCCCTGCAACCTTTGGAATGAATTGATGCAGTAGGGAGAGAAGCCTCATGATTCCGGATCATTGTCATCCGATCCTTCACCGGCATGCATGATTGAGCGGCCAGTCATTTCTTGCATCTTATCCGAGGAGTGATATGCCTGATTCGAAAGACATATTTCACAATGCGTTGATAAAAATATGAAGATTCATGAAAAAGTTTACTGTGATTTTTTATATGATATTTATTAATTATTAACTTGATTCCTTTTTCCTGCAGATTATTCATTACCTTTATTGACTAACGCAAATCAAACTGGTAAACTGAATGGCGATTCATAAAACAAAAAAAGTTAACTTAAATAACCACATACGGAGGAGGTATTTATGGTCAGAAGAATCAAAAAAGCAGCTGTAATCGGCTCCGGCATCATGGGTGGCGGAATCGCCGCTCTTCTCGCCAGTGCCGGCGTAGACGTACTGCTACTGGACATCGTACCGTTCGACCTGAAAGAAGAAGAAAAGAAAGATCCCGAAGCCAGTAACAGGATCGTCAACGCCGGTCTTGAAGGTGCAAAGAAGGCGAAACCCCGCTTTTCTTCGACAAAGGCAGATTTAGCCCGCATTTCAGATCGGTAACCTGGAAGACGATTTCGACAAGCTTAAAGATGCGACTGGATCATCGAGGTTGTTGTTGAGAACCTCAAGATCAAACAGCAACTGTTCGAACGCATCGACAAGGTCCGCAAGACCCGCACCATCGTCTCTCCAACACCTCCGGTATCCCCCTGAAGGCAATGTCAGAGGGCCTGAGCAAGGGCTTCAAAGAGAACTTCCTTGGCACGCACTTCTTCAACCCGGTCCGCTACATGAAGCTTCTTGAGATCATCCCCGGCGAGAAACCAAGCCGGAAATCATGCAATTTCATAGCCGAATTCGGCGAGAGAGTGCTTGGAAAAGGCATCGTATGGGCCAAGGACACACCCAACTTTATCGGCAACCGGATCGGTATCCACGGCATCGGCAAGCCATCCAGACCATGCTTCAGAGGCAGGTCTCACCATCCCTGAAGTCGACGCGCTGTTCGGACCGCCCATGGGCCGGCCCAAGACCGCTATTTTCAACACCTGCCGACCTGGTCGGTCTCGACACTATGACCCACGTTGCCGAGAATACCTACGACTTGTGCCTAATGACGAAGAGCGCGATGTGTTCAAGGTCCCCGCAGTTCGTCAAGGACATGATCGACAAGAAGCTTTTGGGCAACAAGACCAAGGCAGGCTTCTACAAGACAGGACATGACCCCCGATGGAAGAAAATCAGGAAAGTCATCGACCCCAAGACCGGCGAATACGTGGAATACGGCAAGGAAGCTTCCCGTGCCTCGCAGCAGCCAAGAAAGCGGCCGACCCTGGCCGAGAAGCTGAAGGCCATTCTTTACGGCGACGACAAAGGCGCCAAGTTCGCATGGAAGGTCGTGGCAGGCGGTCTCATCTATGCAGCCAACCGGATCCCCGAGATCTCCGACACCATCGTCGAGATCGACAACGCCATGAAGTGGGGCTACAACTTCGCGAATGGGCCCATTCGAGTCCTGGGACGCCATCGGAGTGAAAGAGTCCGTCGCGAAGATGGAAAAAGACGGGCTGAAAGTTCCTGAGAACATCAAGAAGATGCTTGCCACCGGCGCAACCATCCTTCTACAAGATCGAGAAGGGCAAGAAGTCTTCTTCGACTTGCGTCCAGCAGCGTACAAGCCGGTTAAGCATCAGCGCCAACGTGCACTCGTCTCTGGACGCTTCAAGGCAGAGAAGAAGGTCGTCAATGACCACGCCTTCCTGCTCGCTCATCGACATCGGCGACGGCGTGTTCTGCCTCGAGTTCCATTCCAAGATGAACGCCATCAACAAAGCGATGGTCGATTTCATGGCAGCAGGCCGGCGAATATGTCGACGACAACGGCGTCGGCATGGTCATCGGCAACCAGGCCGGCGGAATGCCCGGCGCGTTCTCGGCCGGCGGCGACCTCGCCTACATGCTCGGCCTTGCCAAAGCCGGCAAGTTCAACGAGATCGACGATTTCATCAAAGAAGTCCACAAGGGCATCATGGGCACCCGCTACGCACCCTTCCCCGGTCGTCGCCGCACCTTACGGCATGACCCTGGGCGGCGGCTGCGAAGTCTGCCTTGCCGCCGACAGGATCGTCGCCCATGCCGACCTGTTCATGGGTCTGGTTGAAATCGGCGCCGGCCTCGTTCCCGGCGGCTGCGGTATGATCAACCTCTGGAGAAATTTCATGGATTCAAAGCCCGGTCCGCGAAGATCACCGACCTCGGCGGATTCTTCGTCCCGGCCTTCATGAGCGTTGCACAGGCCAAGGTTTCCATTCGGCCGCGGAAGCGCGCGCACGAACGGCTTCCTCGGGCCACAGGACCGGATCGTCTTCAACAGGGACTATCTCATCGGCGAAGCAAAGAAAGAAGTCCTCAAGATGCTCGACGACGGCTATGCACCGCCGAGAAAGAAGAAGATCCCCGTCATCGGCCGCGAAGCGCTCGGCATGGTCTGGGCCGAGATGCTCAACATGAAGAGCGGTGGATACATCACTCCTCATATGGAAACCATCGCCAAGAAGATCGCATTCTGCATGTCGGGCGGCGATGTTCCATTCCGGTACCGCGGTAGCGAAGAGTACCTCATGACGCTCGAGCGCGAAGCATTCGTCGACCTGTGGAAGACCGAAAACACCCAGAAGATGGCCGAGAACATCATGAATACCGGCAAGCCGCTGATGCTGTAATGAACTAAGAGAACTTATACAGGAGGAAAACTATGAGAGAAGCATATATAGTTACAAGCAGCAAGGACCCCCGGTTGCAGAAGGGGCAAGGGCGCCTTTGCACAAACAAGGCCTGAAGACCTTATTGAAATCAGCTCTTAATGGGCTTATGGAAAGGCGCCCGGCGTTGAGAAGGAAGACGTCGAAGACATCTTGGTCGGCTGCGCCTTCCCCGAAGCCGAGCAGGGACTGAACATCGGCCGCATCGTCGCCCAGATCGCCAAGTTCCCGGATGACACCTGCGGCGCCACCGTCAACAGGTTCTGCGCCTCGGGTCTCGAAGCCATCGCGCTCCAGGCCATGAGGATCATGGCAGGGATGGTGCGATGTCGCCATCGGCGCAGGCTCGAGTCCATGTCCATCGTTCCCATGGGCGGCAACATGCCCAGGCCCCACCCGGAGTGGGCGATGGAGACCCCGGATGTCTACATGTCCATGGGTATCACGGCCGAGAACGTGGCCAACCGCTACAACATCACCCGCGAGATGCAGGACGAGTTCGCCTATCATTCCAAGATGAAGGCCGCCAAAGCGCAGAAGGCCGGCAAGCTTCAAGGAGATCGTTCCCACGACTGCATACCGCTTCAAAGAGAAGGACGGCATGATGGTCAAAGAAGCATTCATCCAGGACTTTCGACGACGGCGTAAGGGAAACCACCATGGAAGGCCTCACGAAGCTGAAGCCCGGCATTCGCAGCCATGGGCTCGGTTACCGCCGGTAACTCCTCGCAGACCACCGACGGCGCTGCCGCGCTCTTATCATGAGCGACGAAGCAGTGAAAAAGTACGGCGTGAAGCCCATCGCCAAGTTCAGGGCATACGCCGTTGCCGGCTGCCGCGCAGACGAAATGGGCGTAGGTCCCGCTTATGCAATACCGAAGGTCCTCAAGATCGCCGGCCTCGAACGGCAGTGACATCGAAACGACGCCCTCTTCGAGCTCAACGAGGCTTTCGCTTCCCAGGCCATCTACTCGATGCAGCAGATCGGTCTCGACGACAAGAAGTACTGCTCTTACGACAGCGACGAGAGAATCATCAACGTCAACGGCGGCGCCATCGCTCTGGGCCATCCGCTCGGATGCACCGGCGCGAAGCTCTGCTCCCAGCTCATGACCGAGATGAAGGCTCGCGGCAAGAAGTACGGCGTCGAGTCCATGTGCATCGGCGGCGGTATGGGCGCTGCAGCACTGTTCGAGCTCTGCGACTAAGCCAAGCTTTGTTCTTAACAATGAAAAAGGCTGCCGGACACGGCAGCCTTTTTTTGCCAGTTTCGATGCCTTCCCTCGCCGGGGGAAAGGGGAGGGAACCCTTTTTTCTTATTTTAACATAATTTTACATTAACTTGCCTGATATTTATGTTATATTCTATGAATTATAAGGGGGAGGTATGAATGCACAGTCATTGCTGAAGTTTCCTGTAGCTGTCATCAGAGGTGTTCTCCTCACGATGCCGAAAACCATATTGGGCTCGGTTTCTATGTTCCTCCTTATCCTGAATACACTTTTCTGGACCACGTTCTTGTTTCCTCTGGCCGGTGTGAAGCTCGTCTTCCGCAATAAAAATATGCAGGATAAGATCAATGCGATTCTCAACGAGATCGGTTTGAACTGGATAGCCTGCAACAATGCAAACCTCAGCATCACGAAAAGAATCACATGGGACGTGAGCGGTCTTGAAGGTGTTGCACTCAAGGGATGGTATCTCGTGATTTCCAATCACCAGACATGGGTCGATATCCTTATCCTGCAGAAGGTTCTCCATCGGAAGATACCTTTCCTGAAGTTCTTCCTGAAGCAGGAGCTCATCAAGGTTCCGGTAATGGGCATGGCATGGTGGGCATTGGAGTTTCCCTTCATGAAGCGGTATTCTGCAGAATTCCTCAAAACGAACCCGCACCTCAAAGGCAAGGACATGGAGATCACGAGAAAGGCCTGCGAGCGTTTCAAGAGGATGCCCATCTCGGTCATGAACTTTGTCGAGGGGACGCGTTTCACGAAAGCAAAGCACGAAAAGCAACAATCCCCGTTCAACAACCTTCTGCGCCCCAAGGCCGGAGGAATATCTTTTGTCCTTTCCGCCATGGGCGATCAGCTCAGTCATATCATTGACGTAACGATCATCTATCCGCAGGGGCCGAAGACCTTCTGGGACTTCCTCTGCTCCAAACAGTGCGATGTAGTCGTCCGTGCAGAGGCTATCCCCATCAGCCCCGATCTCATAGGCGATTACAACAGCGATGCACAGTTCAGGGACAACTTCCAGGAATGGCTGAACGGTTTATGGGTGGAGAAAGATCGATTCATCGATGCATTTTTCCAGGACAAACGAAGAGCTGCATAGATTTTACCGCAAGCCGCATTCCGCGCCTGTGCAAACCCATGGCATTGGCTCCGCGGGATGACAAGAGTGGTTGAATTTCTCTCCGATTCCCCTTAAAAGAATATCACTTCGGCACACACCTCCGGGCCGTTGTGCTTCGAAGAGGTGAATCTGCGGCCGGGATAGGAGCACTATTAACGATGATCAGAAATAGTGAACGCATGTATGCGATTCTGCTGGATATGAAATATCAGGACATACTTTTCGGAGGGCTCAACGGCTTTGAGAAGAAAGGACCCGGCGCTCTTGCCTGCTGCCCGTTTCATGAAGATACGCTTCCTACACTCCTTATATATGCAGACCGTCCGGAATATTTCTGCTTTGTGTGCAGCAGCAGAGGCGACTGGATGAACTATCTCCAGAGCCATGAAGGATTGAGATTTTCTGAGGCATTATCCCGTTTAAGCCTGGAGGCAGGAATGTCGCCTGCCGGATATGACAAGGCTCACTGGGAGGAAGGCCTGCGAAGGTCGGCCCTGCTTGAGCTTGCAGCCGGTTATTTCACGACCCGGCTCTTTGCCCCGGCCGGGGAAGAGACACTCCATTATCTCTACCGGAGGGGGTATGCTATGGGAGAAGTCGAGGGATCTGCGTTCGGTCACTTTCCCGGCTTTGAGCACTTGAACGATTACCTCCGGAGCCAGGGAGTGCATGAAGATATCCTCAATGGAATGCTGCCTGCCATTTGGGACCGGGAGGCTGATAATTGTACCCTCGCCATTCCCTTTCGCGATTCCTGCGGCAGGCTCATGGGCATGGTGGGCAGGGACATCACGAAGACGGGGCAGGGGGCTTACAGGCCACTCACCGACCTCTCCATGCTCAAGGACGTTCCGTTTCTCATGTACCGGGCAAGGAGACGGGAGCAGGTGATCGTCGTCGAAGGCCTCCTTGATGCGCTCCTGGTAGACCGGATAGGCATCAAGCCGGCTGTCGCCATCGGCAAGGAGGGACTGCGTGCCGGCCAGGCAGACACGATCCAGGCATACGGCATAAAGCGCTGTCTGCTCTGCCTGGGAAACAGACACGATAAAAAGAGGCAGACCCTTAAAGCGGCGCGGCTCCTTGAATCACGGGGAATAGATGTTGCCGTCCTGCCGCTGCCGGATGAATATGAAGATCTTGATTGCTTCATCCGCTCCACGGATCTTCATGATTTCAGGAAGCTCCTGAAAAAACCCTTGAGTATTAACGACTGGTCTTCAGGATCATGATTTTTAACACTTTCTCTTGAGCCGGGATCTGGTATACTGATCCCCAAACAAGTATGAAATAGAGAGAAACGGAGTAAGCTCATGGGAGAGAAATTTGTCTCGGAAGCCATAGTCATCGGCGCAGGCCCGGCAGGCCTTGGCACGGCACTGGGCCTTGCACGGGAGGGGATCGACGTTGTTGTCCTGGAGAAGCAGAGCAGGCTCGGCTCGGAGAGAAGAGGCGAGACGATCCGCTTCCACGCCGAGATGGATGACCTCCTGGGACATGGATTCCTTGAAAAACAGGCGATCAGGAAGATCAGCAGGAGGACATATTTCTCCCACACGGGAAAACAGTCTGTAGACCGCACCATCAGCAACCCGAACCTCATCATCAGCTGGCCGGACTTTATCCAGGCCATGGCCGGAGTGGTTACCGCATCCGGGGCAAGGATCTGGCCGTCATCATGTGTCCTCGACTTCATCAAGGAGGACGGCCGTGTCCAGGGCGTCAGGGCCATGGTTAACGGCTTCGTGGAGGAAGATCTCAAGGCACATGCGGTATTCTCGTGCGGCGGGTGGGATGATCCTGCCTCACGCCAGCTCCTTCATGACCGTTCCAAGATCGACCTGCCCGTGTCCAAAAAACTTGTCAGAGGATATACAGGCCCGCGGGACAGGCTCGAATATCATTTCCATATCAGCGAGGATTCGCTGGCAGTAGGCACGATATTCCCCCGCGGCGGGACAGAGGCTGAAATTATCCTCATGAGCCTTCCAAAGGGGGGCAAGACCGTACGGCTTTCATTTGATGAATTCTGCGGCAATCACCCCCTGTTCAAAGAACGGCTCGAAGGCACGGGCAGTTTCTATACCCTCAATTCCATGGTGCCCATGGGCGGCATGATATTCCCTTTCTGTCAGCGGCCCGGCCTTGTCATGGCGGGAGACGCCCTGGGCCATGTCCAGGCAAGGGGAGGCAGCGGCATCAGGTCGTCGTTCCTGATCGGTTATACGGCAGGAAGGCTCGGTGCCCAGGCAATCAGATCAGGCCTGTGGTCGAGAGAGACTTCCGAGCTTTTCGAGAAGAACATGGCAAAATCTCACCACGTGCGCTCTCTGAAGCTTCACAATTTGGTATTTTCAGAGCTCCGCTCCATGATCTTCAGCCGTTTGCAGGGCCCCGAAGACATGGACAGGCAGTGGCGTTTTCTCAAACACGCATTACGATGAGATGAATCCCGCTTTTCGCAATTCCTCCTTGACGGAAATCTCCAATGTTATAAGTTATTCACCATGATCAGCGCAGAAAATCTCACCAAGAGCTATGCCCGGCAGACCCTTATCGAAGGCGGCAGCTTCAAGATCAACCCCAAAGAGCGCGTGGGCCTTGTGGGGAGGAACGGCCACGGCAAGACAACGCTCTTGAGGATGATCGTGGGCGAAGAGAGCCCGGATGACGGCCAGATAGTCGTACCCAGGAACTACCGCATCGGCTACGTGAGGCAGCATCTCGACTTCACCGAGGACACCGTGCTCGCGGAGGGAATGAAAGGCCTGCCTGCAAACCAGAAGGAGCAGCACTGGAAGGTTGAAAAGGTGCTCGCCGGTCTCGGGTTCTCCCAGTCGGACATGGAGCGCAGCCCGTATGAGTTCTCGGGCGGCTACCAGGTGAGGCTGAACCTTGCCAAGGTCCTCGTATCGGAGCCCGACATCCTTCTCCTCGACGAGCCGACCAACTACCTGGACATCACCTCGATCCGCTGGATCGAGAAGTTCCTTATCGCATGGCCCAGCGAGCTCATCATCATCACCCATGACAGGACGTTCATGGACAGGATCGTGACGCACACCATGGGCATCCATCGCAAAAAGATCAAGAAGATCGAGGGTGACACCGGCAAATACTATACCCAGGTCGCCCAGGAAGAAGAAATCTACGAGAAGACCCGCCAGAACGACGAACGCCGCAGGAAAGAGGTCGAGCACTTCATCACCCAGTTCAGAGCAAAGGCCAGGCTTGTGGGCATGGTCCAGTCGAGGGTCAAAACGCTGGAGAAGATGGAGAAAAAGGATAAGCTGGTAAAGATCAAAGACCTCGATTTTTCCTTCAAGTACGCACCCTTTGTGGGCAAGTACGTACTCCAGGCGACCGATCTGACTTTCTCGTACAATCCCGAGCTCGATCTCATCAAGGACTTTACCATTACCCTGAGGCCCGGGGAGAAGGTATGCATCATCGGCCCCAACGGCAAAGGAAAGACCACGCTCTTAAAGCTCCTCTCCGGCGGGCTCAAGCCCCTTCACGGCGAGCTCACCCTGAATCCCAAGGCTATCAGGGGCACCTTCGATCAGACCAATGTCTCAACCCTCGTTGATTCGAGGAGCGTGGAAGAGGAGATCATGTATGCCGCCGGCGATGTCGACCGCCAGAAGGCACGGGACATCTGCGGCGCTATGATGTTCGAGGGCGACAATGCCCTGAAAAAGATCGAGGTCCTCTCCGGCGGGGAGAAAAGCAGGGTGATGCTGGGCAAGCTCCTGGTGACCCCGGTGAACCTGCTCCTGCTCGACGAGCCCACGAACCACCTCGACATGGAATCGAGCGATGCTCTGCTCGCAGCCATCGACAACTTCGACGGCGCCGTGGTCATGGTGACCCACAACGAGATGTTCCTCCATGCACTAGCAGAAAGGCTCATTATCTTCTTCCACGATTCCATCGAGGTCTTTGAGGGCGGCTACCAGAGGTTCCTCGACAAGGGGGGATGGGGGGACGAAGAAGAAACCCTGTCTTCCGCCAGGAAAGGCAAAACCGAGAAGGAAGGCAGCGACAAGCTCGACAAGAAAGAGCTGCGCAAAAGGCGCGCAGAGATCATCACCAAGCGCTCGAAGATCCTCGGCCCCCTGGAGCGCGGCATTGAAAAGGCAGAGCACGGAATCGACACCCGGGAAAAGAGGATCAAGGAGCTCAATATCGCCATGCAGGAGGCGGCTCATGCAAAGGACGGCAAGCGGATAACCGCCATTTCCATGGAGATCCATACCTGCGAAGAGGAAATCGAGGCCCTGTTCAAGGAGCTCGAAGAGCTGACCCATGCCTTCGACAAGCATAATGCCGTGTTCGAAGAGAGGCTTGCCCAGGTCGGCAGCGATTAGGGACGGAGTATTAATCCTCGAAGCTGATCGTGAGCTCGTATGCCCCCTGGGAAAGGGTTGCCTTGACCGGGTATTTCCCCTTTTCGAAAACCTTCATCATGGACTTGTTCGATGCGAGCACATCGGCTACGAATCCGTGGAGACCGCGTTCCTTTGCAAGGCGGATGAGCATCTCGTAGAGGTAGGTCGCAATCCCTAAGCCCTGGTATTTTTCCTCCACCACGAACGCAACGTCCCCGTAAGGCCTTTTCTTGTCCTTGACGAACCTGGCTTCGGCAATGATGTGCTCCTGCTCGGGCGGTCCCACGAGCCCGACGATGGAGAGAGCCGTGTTGTAATCGACATTCACATACTGCTGCATCTTGGCATGGGGCATGACCTTTATGGGGCTGAAATACCGGTAATACACCGTCTTGTCCGAGAACCGGTAGAAGAGGTGGCGCATCTCTTCTTCGTCCGAAGGCTTGATTGCACGGAACCTGACCTCGGTACCGGACTTGAAGGTATGTCGGGTGGCAATCCCCGAGGGATAGAGGTGGGTCTTATCTGTTGATCAGGAGCAGGCCCTCGTCGATGAATTTGCGCATCTTCCCTTCAAGGAGTTCGAATTTAGAGGCTTCTTGGGAAGGAGACGTACGGTCTCGTTCGGCTGGCGCTACGACTTCAATATGCGAGAACTTCAAGACGCCGAGGAGATCCCCACGTTTCTCTTGGGCCTGCGCGAAACGGTGGCCAAGTTTGCCGGCCTTCGGATGGAGCGACTCCAGCACGCGCTCATAACAGAGTATTCGCCCGGCGCAGCGATCGGCTGGCACAAAGACCGTCCCGAGTTTGATGAAGTAATAGGAATATCGCTGCTGGCCCCTTGCGTGTTTCGCTTGAGGCGTAAGGAGGGAGAGCGCTGGAAGCGCGCGTCATTAGAGCTTGCACCCCGCTCGGCATATCTCCTTCGTGGTGCCGCGCGGGAAGACTGGCAACACAGCATCCCACCCGTTGACAAGCTGCGCTATTCCATCACGTTCAGAAGCTTACGTGAGTCGAAGGAACGATAATGCCTCGTCGCACCGGAAGCGCTGATCTCCCGCTCCACGGTGGCCACGTACCAAGCTGGCTTGCCGCTCGAATGTCACGTCTTGGTGCAGTGATCACCGAGGCCATCATTCATCATTATGGTCGCGACGAGGTTCTGCGCAGGCTTGCTCACCCATTTTGGTTTCAATCTTTTGGCGCCGTTATGGGCATGGATTGGCATTCTCGGGAATAACCACGAGCGTGATTGGTGCGCTGAAGCGGGGATTAGCTCCCATTGAGCATGAGCTCGGCATTCACGTTTGCGGCGGACGTGGGAAACACTCCCGCCAGACTCCTCAGGAGTTGCTCGCGATCGGCGAGCGCGTCGGATCGACGGGGCCGACCTGGCCAGGACCAGCCGACTGGTTGCCAAAGTGGACAGTGCCGCAGTGCAGGACGGATTCGACCTTTACCTGCACGGTTTCATTGTGACCGACGACGGGAAATGGGCAGTCGTGCAGCAAGGGATGAATGGTGAGAGCCGGCAAGCCCGCCGCTATCATTGGCTCTCGGAAGGACTGAAGGATTTCGTTGATGAACCGCACTGCGCGATCGAAGGGCTGGGTCAGGGAGAGATAATCAATCTGACCAATCGCCGCGCAGCGGCGTCTCGTTCTGCTCAGCTTGATCTGTTGTCGGACCTCGGGCCGGACGGCATTACGAAAGAACTTTCTGCTTTGACGGACCGAGGAGAAACGAAACCGGCTTCAGCACAGCCGCTGTTGCCCCACCTCATGATGCCGGAACATGATGATGTACGCGCGAGTGACTTGGTGATGCGACGACTACGGGGCAATTTAGCTGCTGCAGCAACTTGCGCTCCCACAGACTTCACAGAACTCCTTTTAGTGCGGGGGGTCGGAGCGCGTACGGTGCGCGCCTTAGCCATGGTGGCTGAAGTGGTGCACGGAGCGCCATGCCGCTTTTCTGATCCGGCGCGTTTTTCATTTGCCCATGGGGGCAAGGATCGCCACCCGTTTCCGGTACCGCTGCGCGTCTATGACCAAACGATCCAAGTGCTTAAGTCGGCGGTTCAGAAAGCGCGACTGGGACGGGCGGAAGAGGTAAGTGCGTTGCAACGGCTTGATCAACAAGCCCGGCAGTTGGAGCGCTGCGCTCAAGACCCCAACTTCGACGCCCTGATTGAGGAAGAGTTTCGGCGGTCATCTTCCTATGGAGGGAGATCGGTGTCTGGTTTCGAGCAGCCTTCGTTTTTTGGGGTTGGTCCCACTCTTCGCCGAAAAGGGAGCCCGCGCTCTTAAGCGCTTGTTAGTATGAGATCGAGCTTTGCGGGCCTCAAGGTGAGCATGAAAGGCTGTCAGGTTGAGCGCGTTCAGCACACGGTCTGGGGATACCCCGCCTTTCCGCGCCATGGCGACGCCCCACTTGGTAAGATCGATTTCCGCCGTGGAATGGGCATCGGGATTGATGCTGAACCAGCATCCGAGGTCGATCGCCTTTTGGTGCCACCTCCAATCCAAATCCAATCGCCAAGGGTTGGCATTGATTTCTACGGCTACGCCATGTTCGGCACAGGCCACTAGGATTCGTTCAACGTCCACATCATAGCCCGGCCTCCGTAACACCTGGCGCCCTGTCATATGGCCGAGGATTGTGGTGTACGGATTTGCCACCGCCCTCAAGATCCGCTCGGTTTGTGATGCGCGATCCTTGCGAAACTGGCCGTGCACGCTAGCCACAATAAAATCGAAACGGCTGAGGATCTTGTCCGGGTAGTCGAGGGACCCATCTGCCAGGATGTCGGATTCAATCCCCTTAAAGATGCGAAAACCATCGTCATACCGAGCGTTGAGTTCGTCGACAACATCATGTTGGGCCGAAATTTGCTCGACGTTCAGTCCGCCGGCGTAGTGAGCGGACTTCGAGTGGTCTGCGACACCGAAATAGGAAAAACCGCGTTTGCGGGTGGCCTCTGCCATCTGCTTCAGGGTATTTACTCCATCCGAGGCGTTGGTATGCGCGTGTAAGATGCCGCGAATGTCGTCGTTTGTGACAAGTTGCGGGAGGCGCCTTTTTTGGGCGAGAGCGATTTCACCTCGACCTTCGCGAAGTTCGGGCTCAATGAACTCTAGTCCTAGCGCGCCATAGATTTCCTGCTCCGTGCGAGCAGCAATGACTTTGCCGTTTCGGCGCAACCCGTTGGCATCGAGGCTCATCCTTTTTTCTTTGCAACAGTTTGCAATTGGTCGAGATGGCTCTCCGAGCCAGTGGCGAATAGTAACGCCGCTCCAAGTCGATCTTGGTCGGCCATATGCACGGTCAGTTCGCCGAACTTGAGCTGCGAGGTCTCCGGAACCTTCTTCTCGGCAACGAGCGCCAAGTCGGTGACGAGTTCGGATCCTCGACGAAGGTCGCCTGCGACCCTGAGATCCTTCAACCCTAAGTTTGAATTTTCCAAATTTGCCTTGGCTGCCGATAGAAGATCGGCCGCGCGATGGATGTGTCTTGCACCCAGTGAGCTTTGCCTTGCCTCCAAGCCAGCGAGAATTTTGCGCTGAAGCGCCGGGCCCAGCCCCTTTACGCCTTTCAGCCGGTCTTGCTTGGCAGCGGCCTCCAGTTCGTCAATCGTGTCGATGCCGAGCTCTTTATGGAGCTTCAGTACTTTCTCGGGGCGAAGGCCGGGGATCGTCAGCATTTCGAGGACGCTGTCGGGAATGTCCTCCCGCATTTTTTCAAGGGAGGGATGAGAGCCCGTCTGGAAGAGCGTCGTGATGACCCCGGCGATGGCTTCGCCGACGCCTGGTGTTTCACGAAGCCTATTTTGCGCTATTAATTCTCCGATCGGTTCGGTCAGCAGCGCCACACTGTCGGCTGCCCGCAGATAGGCTTTTGCGCGGTACGGATTGCCACCATAAAGCATGGCCCTGAGGCCAAACTCCTTGAGCAAGGAGGCGATGTGGGAGGCGTCAGGAGAAGGCATGGTTCTAGTATGGCGTATGAGGAGTTGGCATAGAGGAACGCCTCAGCATGAAGGTCGATCCAAAGGGGAAGGCGTTGGAGCCGCAATTCTTTGACCGCGATGCGGAAATCGTGGCTCGTGAGCTGATAGGCTGTAGTTTGGTCTGCCGACGAAACCACAGACTTCTTAAGCACAAGATCACCGAAACCGAGGCCTATGTAGGCCCGCACGACCTGGCTTGCCACTCATCCAAAGGCCGAACCAAGCGCACTGAAGTAATGTTCGGTCCGCCTGGCACGCTTTACATCTATCTAATTTACGGGCTGCATTGGATGCTCAACGTGGTCACCGGTCCTATTGGCTATCCCGCTGCGGTGCTGATTAGAGGCGTTGAGACATTGGCCGGGCCAGCCCGTCTGACGAAATCGTTAGACATAACGGGCGCCATGAATGGCCTAGCGGCGAACGAGACCACTGGTATCTGGTTTGAAGGAAGTAATGAACAAGGCGCTCGGGTTTCCGCACGGTGCGCATCGGGGTCGAATATGCCGGGCCCGTATGGTCCGCGAAAAAGTATCGATTTGTCTCAGCGTGAGTTCTACGACATCCTTTCGCATCTTCCTCAGATATGCAACGAATTCTG
>CAVVYZ010000021.1:0-68814 GCA_963752595.1 uncultured delta proteobacterium | reverse complement strand
GCTGGGTTATTCCAATTATTTCATTACGCTTGCAATAGCGATGATGATGGACTATGCCTACTTTCTATGAAAAATGAGATGCCTAGCATGATATTTGCCGACAGAGACGGCCGGATCATGGACTTTGAAGGGATGAGCATGGTCGGCCGGAGCGGGGACTATTTTATGCCCATTACCCCTGATGACACCATCCCGCTTCCGGGAGGCTCGCACTTTTATGTCCTGCCCGACAGATATCCCATGGGCATGGACAGGGAAACCGGTGAGATCGTTGTAGTGAAGAAAAATCCCTATGACGGCAAAGGGCCTGTATTTGCCGTTGCAACATTTCTCTGTGCAGCCCATACCCAGACCTATATCGCTGCATGGGAAAGCAAAACAGGGGCGAAGACGCTTCCGCTATATGCCTACACCGCCCTGGGATGGTCCGACGGATTCGTCACCACTGCCATCAGGACTGACGCATCACGCAGGCAGGACCCGGAAATGTTCAATATGGAACTCGTGCAGAGAAGGAATAGCCGAGTGGAAAAGGGAATTCCGAAGAAACAGGCTCGTCGAGCACCTTATCCATTGCGCCTTGAGCTATGGCTGCCCTGCAGCAGCTCAACCTGTTCCAGGGAAGGGAAGAGGCCCCTTTGCCCACGTCGCCCTCAGTGCAATGCGACATTGCGCCGGATGTATCTCATTCCAGGAAGGATGCGACACCGCCGTCTCCTCAGCAGCGTATCACATTCGTCCCCACTCCTGAAGAGATCGCCGAGATCGCCCTCAAGCATATCTCGCATGTCGAGAACCCTGTGGTGAGCTTCGGGCAGGGCTGCGAGGGCGAGCCCCTGATCGTGAGCGATGTGATCCGGGATGCCATCCTCCTCATCCGCAAAGAAACCTCGAAGGGAACCATCAACCTCAATACCAACGCAAGCCTGCCCTCGCGGGTGGCCGAACTCGCCGACGCGGGCCTGGACAGCATGAGGATCAGCATGAATTCTCCCCGGCCGAAGACATATAAAGCATATTTCAGGCAGGGCTACGGATTTTGATGCCTTGTCGAAGAGTGCGGGTCGAGATGAAGGCAAGGGGCAGGTTCGTCTCCATAAACCTTTTTGTCTTCCCCGGCGTCACCGATGCTCCGAAAGAGGCCGATGCCCTTCAAAATTTATCACCCAAAACCGCATTGATATGGTGCAGTGGCGGAACCTCAACATGGACCCCGATGCCTACCTCGATCTCCTGGACCAGAAACTCCCCGCAGGCATCGGCATACGAAAGCTCATCGAGGATATCCCCGTGAGACGAGGATATTTCAATCCCTACCTTTCAAGGCATTAATTTCGGGTCTAGAATTCTACGAATCCGCCGCTGTCCGGAGGCATGTCCACTACCTCTTCGGATGCGCTGTGGCCGGCCTGCTTCCCAGAATTCAAGCAGGAGAACGGTAAAGTCGTCATCGAAACTATCGCGGGCGTTAAATACCCTTACCTCGGCTTCGATCCGGTCGATAACTTCCTGGCCGTGAGACATCTTCGATCGCCCGTGTAAAGGATCTTTTGAGGCGTTCCATTCCGTACGGGACTCCTGCCTTGTTCTCTGTCTCGAGGATGCAGTCGGTATACAACAGGAGGGCATCCCCGTTTTCTATGTTGGTGACGGCCTTTTCTTCATAGGCGCCGTCATCGAACATGCCGAGAAAAAATCCTCCGGTGTCGAGCTCTATAACCTCTCCGGTGCTTTTCTTGTAGAGCAGGGGGGTAGGGTGCCCGGCATTGGCAAAGGTGATCGAGCTGTTCTGATTGTCGCTGAGAACATAGAACGAGGTGATGTAATCTTCGGCAAGTATCTGGTTAAACTCCTGGTTGAGCATGTGGAAGAGGATTTTCGGGCTTGCGACGTTGGAAGCCAGGTTGTGAAAACTCATTTTGAACATGGAGGACACCAGGGCAGCTGCCACACCATGGCCGGAAACATCGGCGATGATAAATCCCGAAAGACCCTGACCGAGATCCACCACATCATACAGATCACCGCCGATATGGATGGAGGGGATGTATTTCGAAGATACGCTCACACCGTTGAGGTTTTCATAGATATTGGGAAGCAGGCTCTTCTGGAGCCTTCCCGCCATCATCAATTCGTCGACCATTTTCTTGTTCTGGCCCTGGATGATCTCGCTCTTCTCATCAACCTCTGCAAGGGCCATGGCAAGCTTTGCAGCCTGCTCTTCCATGAGATCCTTGGTTTCGGCCGTCTCCAGGAGCAGCATCTCCATGTCCTGTTTCCGATTCACCATTTCCGTGATGTCTGAAAATACGACGACAAAGCTGCTGCCGCCGTTCAGCGAGATCTCATGGAAGGTTTTCTGGACATGCTTGGATTCGCCGGCGGAGGCCTCGATACTGATCTCGCCGAAGGCCGGGTTCAGGAGTTTTCTGATCTGATCCGGAAGGTCGTCTCTATGAATCCCGATTATCTCACCTCTCTGAATGGAGGTGATGTTCTCTGCTTCGTTATTCCAAAGGAAAACTCGGCCGTCTTCGGAAAGAGCGATGAGTCCCGAGGGCAATGCATCGGTGAATTTATGAATGAAATCTTTGTAATGAATCATGCAAAACTCGACCTCATGTCTCTACGGAGGGCTTCTTATAAATAAGAACTACCCGGTTCCCGCGTCCTTTGAAGGTGATATCGGTAAAAAAGCTCCGAGCAACGAAAAGGCCCAGACCACTGCCGATGTGGGCATGGGGCTCGGCGGTGAAAATCTTTTTATAATCGAACCCGTTTCCCTGATCTGAGATTGTATAGACCAGTTCATTCCGGGTCATATGCACATTCAATTTCACGACCCTGTCTGCGTACCTGGGATCGTTTATCCTCTCCTGGAGGAGCTTTTTGTAGTCTCCTTTCTCGGTTGCGGAAGCCTTTTCTTCCATTGTGATATTGAGGTTTCCGTGTTCGATGGCATTGAGAATGATCTCTCCAAGCGCCATCTTGAGCATAGCCACATCAGGGCAGACAACCTTTGCATTATACACAGCCTGGTTGATGATATAGGGAAGATTATCCGTATCGTTGCCGAAGAACAAGCTCTTGTCTTCTTCCTGAACACATTCGACATCCGGTTCGGAAGTAATTTTAAGCAGCAGCCTCCTATTGTTGATGCGGTCGATGGAACGCAGGAGATCTCTGATCTCGATGGGCTTCTTCAGGTAATCCATTGCCCCGTGCCTGATGCATTCCATGGCGAATGCATCGTCGGTGCAGGAACTCACCGTGATCACCCGGGCATGGGGATCAGCTTCGCAGATATCTGTCAGGGTCATCAGACCCAGGTTCGTAAGCGGCGAAACGCTGATGATGACAAAGTCGGGCTTGATCTTCAGAAATGAGCTTAATCCGTCGCTAGCACCTTGTGCAATGCGGATAGCGAATCCTCTGGGGGTCAGACCTTCCCGGACAGCGTCCCTGGTATGGGCGTCTTCAGCAATTGCCAGGACGGTCAGTTTGATCTTCCTCATGGATGAAGGTTACCCTCCCGTATACTTACTCGGGCTTGGTCATGTTCATGACGAAATTTGCGATAGTCCCCAATGGAAGAGTCTTCTCGACTCCTCCCATCTCTATCGCCACCTTGGGCATTCCGAACACCACACAGGTATCTTCGTCCTGGGCAATGGTGAATGCCCCGGAATCTCTCATCTCCTTTAATCCCCTGGCGCCGTCATCGCCCATGCCCGTGAGGATGATGCCGATCGCGTTTTTCCCCAGGGTATTGGCTGCGGACCTGAACAGCACGTCCACGGAAGGCTTGTGCCTGTTGACCGGCGGGCCGTCCTTGACCGTAACATAGTAACCCTTCGGCCCCTTGTTGAGGATCATGTGCTGACCGCCCGGTGCGATGAGCGCAACGCCCCTTTTGAGCTCATCTTTGTCAGTGGCCTCTATAACCTCCATTTCTGTGAGGCCGTTTACCCTGTTGGCAAAGGACCTCGTGAAGAGGGGGGGCATATGCTGTACAATCAGGGTTGGAGGGGCATCCTTCGGCAATTTATTCAGGATCTGCTCGATCGCAACGGTTCCGCCTGTTGAAGCGCCGATGACCAGGACTTTTTCTCCCTCCCTGGCAGGGGCTGTCTTCCTGGCGGCAAGGACCTCGTCGATACCGTATTTCGGCGGTACCTCGAGAATCGGCGCAATGGCCTTTTTCAGCTTTGCAGTAGCCGCAGCCTTGACCTTTGTAGTCAGTTCCGAGCGGAGGTCTTCCATTGTCTGGGAAAGCTTGATTTTCGGCTTGGTGATAAAATCAATGGCACCCAGGGACAGAGCCTTCATGGTCGCTTCCGCACCCTGCTGGGTCAATGATGAGAACATCAGAACCGGCATGGGATGTGTTTTCATGAGCTTGCCCAGGAAGGTCAGCCCGTCCATCTTGGGCATCTCGATATCGAGCGTAATCACATCCGGATTCAACATCTTGATTTTGCGGACAGCGATAATGGGATCGGGTGCGGTGCCGATCACTTGGATGTGCGGATCGCTGCTTAAGACTTCGGTGAGGAGTTTTCTCACCAGAGCCGAATCGTCAATGATTAGAACCTTGATCTCGCTCATAGATATGTCCTAAAAGAGGGTTAAATCTCCTCCTGCCTGCTGGAACCTCTCCTTTTCCTTGAACAGCTTCGTCTTATACGACTGCTCGGCCTGGATGAGCTTGGAGTCAACCGAAGACTCAAGCCGTTTCAGGAGCACCTTGGCCGTATCAGGAAAGAAGAGGACCTTTCTTCCGCAGAATCCCCCCACATCCTGTTTTACGATCGCTATCTGCTCCATTTTCAGGAATGCCCTGACGAACTCGATATTGGCCTCAGGCACGTTGCCGTCGGTTTTTCTGAAGTTCAGCACATGCCCTCCGCCGAAAACCTTGGCTTCGAAATCATTCTTCGAACCTTTCTTCTTGATCATCTCATTTATAAGTTGCTCCATAGCAAACATCCCGTATTTTGCGGAAGCAGAGAGAAACATGTCTTCAGACCGCACGTCTCCTGGAAGCATGAAGTGATTCATCCCGGCTATCCCGGTCTTTCTGTCCTTGATGCATACGGATATACAAGAGCCAAGCACGGTAGCTATGATGTCATGGGCGCCCACATAGAACTCTCCGGGGTAAATAATAACCATATTGCGCTTGAAGTTGTTGCTGTACCGTTTAAACATCTTACACCTTCTGATAAATCGTGTGCTTGAGATAGCGGAATTTGTCTTTCATGTGCATGAGTGATTCCGAGTGGCCGATGAACATGTATCCATTGTCTTTCAGATGTTTGTGATATTTTGTCAGAAGTGTATCTTTTGTCTGTGCATCAAAATATATTATGACATTCCTGCAGAAGATAATGTCGAAAGGATTTTTCATGGGGAATGTCTCATCCATGAGGTTGAGCTTTCTGAATGCGACCATAGATTTTACCGTGCTGCTCAGCTCATACTGGTCACCCTTCCGCACGAAATACTTCATGAGATATTCTTTTGGAATAGGTCCTACTACCTGGGTAGGATAGGTGCCGTTGATTGCCCTTCCCAGGATCTCGGTATCGAGGTCGGTTGCAAGTATCTTGATGTCCCAGCCCCGTTCGGCCTTGAAGGCCTCCAGAGTCACCATGGCCAGGGTGTAGGGTTCTTCTCCGGAAGAACACCCGGCCGACCAGATGCGGAGCTTCCGAGAGCCGCCCGATCTGCTTTCGGTCATCATGCGGGGATAAAGCTCTTTCTGAAGAAAATCGAAGTGGTGCTTTTCCCTGAAAAAATCGGTTTTGTTCGTGGTAACCCGGTTGATCAGGTTTACGATCTCGTTGTTTGCATAGGGGCTTTCTCTCAGGTATTCATAGTATTCGGTGAAGTTGCTGAGATCAAGTACGCGAAGCCTTTTCGACAAGCGCGCAACGATGAGCTTCTTCTTCTTGTCAGACATGTTAATGCCTGTTTCACGATAAATAAGCTGCTTGAAGAGTAAGAATTCTTTATCACTGAGATCAAAACCCTGGTCGATCAACTCTACACTCCATCCACCACATTCAACTCATCATCGGACAGGAGTCTGTCTACATCCAGAAGGATAATAAACTTGTTATCCTTCACACCCATTCCCTGGATAAATTCCACGCCGATTCCTGTGGAAAAATTCGGTCTCGGTTTGATGGAATCTCTGCCCAGCGTTATCACATCGCTCACTGCATCCACGATAAGACCCATGATCCGGCCGAAAACATCGAGAATCATGATGACCGTAAACTGGTCATAGGCCTTTTTCTCCATGTTAAACCGTTCCCTTAAGTCGATTACCGGAACAACGATACCCCTTAAGTTGAGCACGCCTTTGATAAAGCCCGGTACATTGGGGATGGTTGTGCACTCCTGATAGGCGATGATCTCATTGAGCTTCAGAATGGAGATACCGTAGGTCTCGTTCCCCAGCAGGAACGTGACATACTGAGAGGAAAGGCCTTTGGAAGCCGCCTGCACTTTGGCCATTCAGTACCTCCTTTAAAATTCCTCGAAATCGTCTTCCAGCGAAGATTTCGATGCTGTCATGATTGCTGCTGAACGCGTCTCTTTTTTCTGCATGGAAGCAGAGGCCGGCTTGTTCTGTTTCTTTGCTTTCGCAGAAACAGAAGGAGTCTCCATCATTTTTGATACCTTGAACCGTGCCACGGTATCAGCGAGGTCTTTTGCCTCGTTGCTCAAGTTATCCGAAGTGCTTGCGAGCTCTTCAACCGTTGCCGAGTTCTGCTGGGTGGTGCTGTCGATCTGCGATACCGCTCTGTTCAACTCATCCACGCCGGTAGCCTGTTCGGATGATGCTGCAGCGATTTCTTCCATGGTCAGAGAGAGGTCCTGGATATGGGTGATGATCTGCTCAAGGGATTTCCCGGAGTGTTTTACCATCTCGTCACCGGCATTGATCTTGTTCACGGTATCCTCGATCAGGACCTTGATCTGCCGTGAGGCCTCTGCGGATCTCTGGGCAAGTGCGCGGACTTCTTCAGCTACAACAGCGAAACCCTTGCCGTGCTCGCCGGCCCGTGCCGCCTCGACAGCGGCGTTCAGAGCAAGCAGGTTGGTCTGGAAGGCGACTTCATTGACCGTTACGATGATGTCCCCGATCTTCCGTGAGGCGTCGGATATTTCGCCCATGCCTTTGACCAGCTCCTGCGATGCATCTCCGCTCTCATTCGCCATTTTTACCATGGACTGTGCTTTTTCTCTGCCCTGTTCCGCATTGGATGCATTTTGTTTGATCGAAGAGGTCATTTCCTCGATAGTGGCCGCCACCTCTTCGATGGCTGACGCCTGCTGCTGGGTTGCCTGTGAGAGGCCCTGGGATCCTGAGGCTACTTCCTGGGTAGCAGTGTCCACGTGAATAGCAGCGTTTTTAACCTTGGTGATGACATCTTCAAGATTTTCTACGAACTTATTGAACCACTGGCCGATGTCACCTATCTCGTCATTCGAAAGAACCGGGAGGCGGGCGGAAAGATCTGCTTCGCCCTGGGCTATATCCATCAGTTGGTAGGAAATATCCCGTGCTCTTTTTGCGATCTTCTTGGTAAAGATCGAGCTGGTAACAGCAACGAACAGGGCTATGATGCCGAAGAAGATCCACATCTGCATCTTGAGGTAATCGACATCTGAAAGGACCTCGCCTGCAGGTGCCTCTCCCCACAGGATCCAGTCGGTTCCCTTGATCGGGGTAAGGTATGATATCTTATCGTACCCATCGAGGGTATATTTGAAAAATCCCTGCTTCTTTGCAATGGCTCCTCTGATGAACTCATTATTGTTGTAAAAATTCATGCTGTTCCGGAGTTCGGCTTTCGGATGGTAAATGCAGGTGCCATCGGTTTTGTAAATAGTAAGGTAGCCGGACTTGAAATATTTTTCCTTTGCGACCTGCTTAAGGAGCTCATCTTCGAGATTCTTTTTCAACTGGTCCTTGATGATATCCAGGTTTCCCTCGATAGACTCGAATCGAAGCTGGACCATGGTAGCAAAACCGTCTACCTTTGCTCTCAAGTAGTCCTGTGCCTGCTTCTCAAGGAGTGTGCTGCTCCTGTTCCCCACATAAATGATCGCAATGAGAAGAGGAACCAGACCTGCCGTAAGGACAAGGGCTGTAAGACGTTCTCTCAATTTCCACTGTAGCTTCATAATAAGCTCCTCGTATTTTTTCTATCCCATGCCAGGTGTGGATTAGAACTCCTCGAAATCGTCGCTGGCGGATGGGGGCGAGACAGCGCGCTGACTCTGCCGGCGTACCGGTTGCGGCTTCTTTACGAAGCTCACTGCATCGCTCGTATCGATTCCCGATACTTTGAAGCGGCCTACGGTATCCGCCAATTCCTTTGCTTCATTACTTAAATTATCTGCAGTACTTGCAATCTCTTCTACGGTTGATGAATTCTGCTGGGTGGTATTATCGATCTGGGCCACTGCCCTGTTCAGTTCATCCACCCCGCTTGCCTGCTCGGATGATGCCGCGGCTATCTCATCCATAGTCTGGGAGAGGTCTTCTATATAGGTGATTATCTCCTCGAGGTATTCCCTGGACTTTTTAACCATCACATCGCCTGCACCTATCTTCCTTACCGTGTCCTCGATAAGGTTCTTAATCTCTTTGGCAGCTTCTGCGGACCTCTGCGCCAAGGCGCGGACTTCTTCAGCTACAACAGCGAACCCCTTGCCGTGCTCGCCGGCCCGTGCGGCTTCAACAGCGGCGTTCAAGGCCAGGAGATTGGTCTGGAAAGCGACCTCGTTGACCGTGACAATGATGTCCCCGATCTTTTTTGGAGGCATCAGAGATCTCCCCCATACCCTTGACGAGTTCCTGTGATGCTTCTCCGCTCTCATTGGCCTTGCGTACCATGGCCTGTGCCTTTTCCCTGCCCTGTGAGGCATTGGATGCATTCTGTTTGATGGAAGAGGCCATCTCCTCAATCGTTGCTGCAACCTCCTCGATGGCGGAAGCCTGTTCCTGGGTAGCCTGGGAGAGACCCTGGGTCCCTGAAGAAACCTCCTGGGTCGCAGTGTCCACCTGAACGGCAGCCAGCTTCACATTCATGATGACTTCTTCTAGCTTGCTGACGAACTCGTTGAACCAATGGGAGATATCTCCGACTTCATCGTCTGAGAGCACCGGGAGGCGCACTGTTAAATCCGCATCTCCCTGGGCGATATCCCTCATTTTTTCCGAGATGTCATTAGCGACACGGGCAATCCGGTGGGCGACTAATCCGCCTGCAACAGCCACGATGATCGTGATGATCAAAAGGAAGACATACATCTGATTCTTCACAGAGGTGATCTGCGACAAGACTTCGTCTTGAACGGCAGTGGACCACATGATCCAGTCAAGGTCCTTATTATAGGAGAGGTAGGCCCATTTGTTCTTGCCGTCGAAGTTATACTCAAAGAAACCCTGTTTCTTGCCTACACCTTCGCGTACAAAATCATAGGTGCTGTAGAGGTTCTTGTTGCCGATATATTCGGGTTTGGGATGAGAGACACATGTCCCATCAGAAGAAAAGATAAGCATATATCCCGTATCGTAATATTTTTCTTTGTGCGCCTCTTTGACCAGATCAGCCTTGAGGCTCTTGGTGAGCTGCTCTTTGATGATATCGAGGTTTCCTTCAATGGATGAATACCTGACGGCAGCCATGCGCGCAAAACCATCGACCTTTGATTTCAAGTAATCCTTGGCCTGATCCTCGAGTACGACGGTGCTGCTGTGGCTCAGGTAAAGGATGGATATGATCAGTGGTATCAGCCCTGCAGCCAAACTGAGAGCGGTCAGCTTTCCCCGTAATTTAACTTTCATACTCATAGCACATACCTCTTTATTTTAAAGCATTTGTGAATCCATGTAATCGCATGCTGCTTCACCGAATTCCCCCAGTGGCATACGCTGCATTCCATTTTCTTCAGTCTCCCCACATAGAGTGCATCAGCTGAACGCCATGCGCTCTATGCCGTGTACATCGAGAATGAGCGATACCCTGCCGTTTCCCAGGATGGTTGCACCGGATGTCCCTTCGATCTTCTTAAAGTTTTTATCGATACTCTTTATGACTGCCTGTGTTTGGCCGAGCACATCGTCCACCAGAACTCCGAAGCGGCTGTCCGTACTCTGGAGCACGACGACCAGCGCGTCGGTCGGATCGGTCTTCTCCGATGGGATATTGAAGAGCTCATAGATCCTCACCAGAGGGATGTAATCACCGCGTATATCGACGAGTTCGCCTCTGCCCTCCACGGTTTTAACCTCAGCGCGCGAGGGCCGTACAGACTTGTCTATGACGGAAAGCGGGATGGTGAGAACTTCTGACCCGACCCTGACCATCATGCCGTCGATTATTGCGAGGGTCAGCGGGAGCTTTATCCTGAAAGTGGAGCCTTTCCCCGGCTCGGAAATAATCTCGACAGAACCGTGAAGGTCTTCGATATTCTTCCTGACTACATCCATACCGACACCCCTGCCGGACAGCTCGCTTACCTTGTCGGCGGTCGAGAGGCCTGGAGCGAAGAGCATTTCGAAGATCTCCTTGTCTGAATAGGATCTGCTAGGCTCCACAAGGCCTTTTTCGATTGCCTTTTCCAGAACCTTTGCCTTGTTTATCCCTTTTCCGTCGTCGGAGATCTCGATGAAAATATTGCCTTCCCGCTGGAAGGCTTTGAGCCAGATCGTTCCTTCAGGAGCCTTGCCGAGGCGTTTCCTCTCTTCAGGGGATTCGATCCCGTGGTCGATGGAGTTCCTGATCATATGTTTCAGCGGGTCGCCGATCTGTTCGATGACATTTTTGTCCAGCTCGGTGTCGGTACCGCTCATCTTGATCTCGATTTTTTTGCCCATCTCGAAAGAGAGGTCCCGAACCACACGGCGGAACCGGTTGAACGTGCCTTCGACAGGAACCATACGGACTCGCATCACCTGTTCCTGGAGTTCCCGGGAGATCCGTTCGAGCGATGCCGAAGCACCCTGGAGCGGGCGGAACATGGCAGCATCTTCAACCTCGCTTGCAAGCTGCGACATGCGCGCAACGCTGATAACCATTTCCCCGACAAGGTTTACCAGCTTGTCGAGCTTATCCGTATCTACCCTGATGGTGGCCGACTTTGCTATCTTCCTGCTCTGGGACTGGGCGAGTGCCATTTTTTCAACGATTTCTTTCGGGGCCTTGCCTTTTTCTACCAGGACCTCGCCGGTGGTCTTGTGTTCCTTGAGGACATCTTCGAGGTCGCTGGGCTTCACGATGCCACGCTCGACGAGGATCTCGCCTATGGGCATTTCTGCGAGGCTCAAATCCACTCCCTCTTTGAAATGTGTTGAAATGTCCTCAATGATGATATCGTTCTCATCAATCACAAAAAGGAAGATATTCTGGATGTCCGAGAGAGGACGGCTGGTCTTCAGCTTTACCTCCCACCACGTATAGCAGGTGGTAGGGTTGATGTTATAGAAATCCGGGATAGCATCGGTTGAAGCAATGGTTTCTATGATTTCACCGTTATCGGCCAGCTCTCTGATAAGCATGACTGGGTCCTGGCCGGTCGAAAGGATATCGGGCTTGAACCGTAAAGTGATGCTTAAGATACGATCCTCTTGCTGAAGTTCCCTTTTCGCCTTTGTCTGCTGGGGATCTTCGGGCGGTTTGGCTCCGCCGGTAAAGCGTTTCAGAACCATGGTAACGTTTTCAATTTCAACCCTGTCGATTTCTTCACCTTCGGAAGATGAAGTGATCAGCCGCTTGAGCAGGTCTGTTGCAGTAAGAAGGTTTGTAATGAGCTTTTTTGTTATTCTCAATTCCTTGGTGCGTATCCTGTCTAGGATATTTTCGATATTATGGGTAAAATTGCTGACGTCGTCAAATCCCACGAGGCCTGCAGAACCTTTGATCGTGTGCGCTGCACGGAATACGCGATTAATGGTGCTCTCATCATCCTGATCTTCCTCGAGCTTAATAAGGCCGGCTTCGAGTTCCCTGATCTCGTCCTCACTCTCTTCAAGGAATACCTGAACCAGTTCATCAATAGCCATGATTTACCTCATAAACTTTTTTGTTACATAGACGAGTTGCTCGGGTTTGAACGGTTTCACGAGCCAACCTGAAGCCCCGGCCTTTTTCCCTTTCATCTTCATATCTTCCTGCGACTCTGTGGTGAGAACAAGGATAGGAGTATATTTGAAGGGAGTCTTTTTTACCTCGACGATAAATGTGATGCCGTCCATTACCGGCATGTTGATATCACTGATGATCATACCGATATTGTCGCCGTTCTTCATGGCCTGGTTCAGCTTCTCCAGACCGTCGGCACCATTGACGGCATTGATTGTCTCGAACCCCGCTTCCTTGAGCGTATAATTGACCGATGCTCGAAGAGTGGCCGAATCATCGACAACGAGTATCTTGCTCTTCATCAGGCCACCTCCTTGAAAATCGTTTCGAATCCCGAAAGGATGATGCATTCCTTTACCTGCGGGCTGACCGCACTGATCCGAAAGGTTCCATCGTTTTCAGCGCTCTTCTTTATAGAAAAGATGAACTGCAACCCGGAGATGTCTATGTCGTCAACTCCGGATAAATCCAGCACGGTATCAAGAATAGTTTCATCCAGCAAAGGCTCGACCTTCGAGTGAATCGACTCAATCTCCGAGGCAACCATTTTCCCTTTAAAAACGAGAGCGCCTGAGGAGTCTTTCTTAATATCCATATGGGCTACCTCATGGAGATAGGGAAGAGTTTATCCAGCTTCACTGCCTTGAATATATTGTAGAGATTCTCGTGAATCCCCTTGATCTCAAAACTCGCGCTGTTGCTGTCAAGGCCTTTGAAAAAGATCAGGATTTTGCCGATGCCCGAAGATCCCATGGTTGGGACAAGACCCAAGTCCATCACAACCTTTTTGGGGTGCAGTTTCAGCACCTTGCCCAGCTCGGTTCTGAGTATCTCGGCGGCTTCGGTGTCAACGGCTCCGGATACCTTTACGATAAGGGCATCTTCGGTCTTTCTTGTGGTAACTTCCATTGTTATCCTCCTTTTCGTCTTGCGTGTATCCATAGGTCCATCCCCTTGACCCTAAGATCGGACAATCAAAACAAGATCTTTATATAAAAGCTCACGGACCACATATTTTAGAAAATGACCAGGTTATACCTTTGCCGGGATAGGGAAAAGGTGAACGAGAGAACGTCTCATCCGTTTCAGTGCAAGCCCCTAAGGTTAGAAAAGGGTCAGTCCGCCATTGTTGTCTTCAACTGTTATAGATGCGAGCGAATTGCTGTGTGGATTTTCCAGCCGGTACAGTATGTCGTTCAATTCCACAGTGAAGGTCTCTGAGTGATCTCCTCCGGAAGCATTGATGAGGTCTCCCCTGATCTTTGCTGTGGAAAGGGAAAAGCAGCGGAGATCCTCGAGGATATTTTCACTGCCCTCCAGGGTCATCATGAGATTGCCGATGTCCTGTCTGAATTTCGTGATAGCACTCATACATCTGCCGGAATAGGTATCAATACCTTTTATCGACCCTATGAGGAGGTCTTTTATCTCCTCAAGGCTCAGGCATGCGATGCCTGATTGTTTCTGGAAGTCTTTATATTTCTCCTTCAACTCCGACGATCCGGTTCCATATCTCATCATCTGTGCCTGCGACTTCAGAGGAGAAATCATCTTCATCACTAAATCGAGCATTCCCGGAGGAAGGAGGCTTGATGCGTAGGTGGTGACGTATTGTTCCAGATCGTTGTAGGATGCTGGGAAACGGTTCGTTGATGCCTGCTGGAAATCCTTGACCTTGCTCAACTTCTCTATCCTTGAGGCAAGATCATTGAACATCTCCGTGACCTCTGCGATCACGATGTCGAAAGTCGACTTCCCGTTCTGATTCATGAGGAGAAAGCCACCAATAGCTTCTTTATCTTCCTTGACCTGGGAAACCATGTCTTCGATCCGTTCGATCTCTTTTTCAAGATCGCTTCCATGATCGCGGATCACCTTCATCAACTGTGCGATGAGATCCCGTGAAAGCTTTGACGCCTTCTCCTGAAACATGAGGAGGCCCATGATATCATCCGGGTTCTCATTTATCCTCTCAGTTGAGGTCAGAATCTTATTCAACCCAAGGGATATCGTCGTGATATCCTGATTCACGATGTCATGGGTCTGGAGGCCGGACATGATCTTCAAAATCGGGTCTTTCGTGGAATTCGACCGGGTTATGAGGTCCTTGAGAATAATCACTGCACTGCTCAGGGTATATTCAAGGGATCGTATGTCCTGGCCGAGACAGGAAGCGATCTTGGTAATGAAGTCATCTTCGAGTGCCAATATGGTCTTGATGGTTCGGATGAGCTCATCTTTTTTTTCTTCAAACTTCATCATTCTCGTCCGGAATCCGGGATCAATGGTTTGATCCGATGATCCTTTTGCGATCAGGTTCCGGGCAGCTTCCATATGCCGGCTTGTGAGCTGCAATGCATCCAGGATCCGTGTATCATAACTTTTCAGGTGCTTTATGCGGAGGAGAAGGTTCTGTAACAGATTTTCAATACCTTCCACCACATTCTCGATCTTGCCTATGGATCCATGGGCGCTTAAGGAATCCAAGGTATCGAAAGCCTGTTGGAATGTCCGGTATATTTCCATGTTTATTTCCGGAAGGTCCATGCATATATGATTATAGGCCTGATCGATATTTTCTCTGATAGCCTCGAGGGATGATTCCATGCGGGCGATCTTTTCATGGTCGGATGAGGTAATGCATGTGCCTTTATCGAAGAGCAGGGAAGTATTGCCGCTTATGGATGTATGTCCTTTATCTGCTTCACTTTTCCGTATCTTCAATGCTGGCCTCCATAGCCCTCTCGGATGAATGCAATCAATTCTTTAGTCTCCTTTCATGGGGGAAAAGAAGAGGAATTAGTACATTGACACGTATTTAAATGAATACTATCTAGTTTGACATCCGTACTCAATTTTATAAAATGATTTGTTATGATATATGGAGCACGTAAGAGTACGGGCTCGCTATACATGAACGACATCAAAGGCCCCAAAATAGATCGGTATCGGGCAGGACGGCACTTGTTCTGAACCGCAGGTGGGAGACAGCATGGATCATTCATTCATCGTCGTTGTAACAGGCCTTTCCGGCTCGGGGAAATCCACCGCACTCAAGGCGATCGAAGATGAAGGCTTCTTCTGCATGGATAATATACCTATTGACCTTCTCATGAAGTTCATCGAGGTCTACGACTCGGCCACGTTCGATATTCCGAAAGTCTGCATCGGGATGGATGTGCGGGTCGGTGCAGGTTCTATTACGGAAAGGGCTCCCTGGATGGTTTCTCTGCTCAGGAACATGGCTACCGATGTCCAAATCGTGTTTCTGGAGGCGAGCAAAGACAATCTCTTGAACCGGTTCAAGGAGACTAGGAGAAGGCATCCCCTCTCAGAACTCTATCCCAATCTGCTCGATGCGATCGAGGCAGAGGCCGAGATCATGGAGCCTGTCAGGGATATGGCAGACTATATTATCAACACCTCTGAAATGAATGTGCACGAGCTCCAGGCAAAAATAAAACAGATCATATCCTCAAAGGATAAAACAAGGGATATGTATATCGAAATCCGTTCGTTCGGATTTAAAAAAGGCATCCCGGTGGATTCGGATATCGTGATGGATGTGAGATTCCTTCCCAATCCATACTTTATCGAGGCTCTCAAGGACAAGACCGGTTCTGATACGGAGGTGAAAGAGTATCTCTCCCGGAACGAGAGCTATCGTGATTTTATCGGGCGTTTCAAGGATCTTATACACTCAATCCTTCCGCTTTATAAAAAAGAGGGGAGGTCTTATTTGAATATCGCCATCGGGTGCACCGGCGGCAGACATCGGTCGGTAGCGGTTGCTGAGGAAATCATGAAAGTAATTGAAGAATCCGGATACAACGGCAAACTCATTCACAGAGACATCGGTCTAGGAGGTCATTAGGATGGTCGGCATCATAATTGTTGCTCATGGAAGACTCGCGGAGGCACTCGCCGAGACTGCGGAGATGATCGTCGGACATGCAGAGGCCTTCAAGTCATGTTCCTTCTGCCAGGGAAGTGATGTAGATAAGCTCAGGAAAATGCTCAAGACATCCATCAAGGAAGTGAACAGCGGCAGCGGTGTAATCATTCTTACGGATATGTTCGGCGGGACACCTTCGAATATCAGTCTTTCCTTCCTCGAAGATAATGAGGTTGAGGTGATTACGGGCGTGAATCTTCCCATGGTCATTACCGCATTGACCAAACGGGAGGGGAAAAATATTAAGGAACTGGCCCAAACATTGAAAGATCACGGATCCCATAACATCAATATTGCTTCGGAGATTCTTGCAACGACCATAGGAAAAAAATGAACATACTCCTCGTGCGGGTTGATGATAGATTCATACATGGGCAGATACTGGAATCCTGGATCCCGTACCTGCAGGCCCAGAGCGTTATCGTGGTCAACGATGCGCTTGCATGCGACCATTTTCAGAAGACCATCATGTCTATGGCGATACCTGACAGGATTATGTTGCGGATCGTTTCCCTCTCACAGGCGCAGTGTCTGGTCGAAGACAATGAACTGGATGATAAAAGAACACTGGTAATCGTGTCCTCGATAAAAGATGCATATATGCTGTATGGCGAAGGATTCGGTTTTCTCAAGCTTAATATCGGGAATAACAAGAGCACGGAAGGTTCAAGACAGCTTTCGTATTCGGTCTGGGTAGACGAGGAAGACCTTGCGATGCTGAAAAAGCTTATGGAGAACGGCGTGGAAGTGAGCCTCCAGTCAGTGCCGAGAGAACGCTTCATAGACATGAAATCAATCCTCGATATGGTGGTTTCATGATTCTGCCGATCATTCCATGCATTGCCGCCGGTGCCCTTCTCTGGCTCGACCGTGTGTTTCTATTCCAGTTTATGGTCAGCAGGCCCATCATCCTCTCGCCGATTTTAGGATTTATCTTGGGGGATGTCGCAATAGGCCTCATTATCGGTGCATCTCTCGAACTTCTCTGGCTCAATGCACCTCCGGTGGGGGCCTATCTGCCCAACGACGAGACTTTTTGCGCAGCAGTCGCAACACCTGCAGCCTTTGTTGCAGCCCATTACATGAACGATGCCGCTGCAGCAGGGCTCGCACTTATTGTATGCCTTCCAATTTCATTGATCGGCAGGACCCTGGATACCCGTATCCGAAGCCTGAATCAGGATCTGATTCGGGGCCATGTGGAAAATGCCGAGCATGCCGTGGAGCACGCAATGGCAAAGGCGCTCATCCGCAGTTTTTTTGCCGCATTCATCGTAATGAGCGTCTGCACCGGGTTTCTGTGCATGGCTATCTACCTGCTCGGGAGTAAGCTTCCAAGCCCGGTGCAGATTTCCCTCTCGCTGATGCCGTCAGTCTGCGTCCTCATCGGTCTTGCCGGCCTCATTACAAAGGATATCCCCAGACCTGCCCATGCCGCCCTTTTTGTTCTCGGGATGTCCATCGTATTGATCATTTCATGGGCACTCTAGTCTTCCGCTGGACCGAACAGAAAGATATCCATAAGATACTGGAAATAGAAAGACTGTCGTTCCAATCACCCTGGGATATTCAGACATTCTTTTCCATACTCTCTGATGAGGAATGTTATAACATCACTGCGCTCTATGAAGGGCAGGTAGCGGGATACTGCTTTGCACAGGTCATGAAAAAGATGGTTCATATCCTCAACCTTGCGGTGCATCCGGATTTCCGGCAGAAAGGCATTAGCAGGGCCCTTGTCAATGAGATAATTTCGTTTGCCAGATTGAGCAATAAATCGTATGTTTTTCTCGAAGTGAGGAAGACGAACAGCATCGCGCAAGCCCTCTATGTTTCCATGGGATTTACCCATGTGTTTTCATGGCAGCGCTATTATAGCGATACCGGGGAAGACGCCTCCATCATGGTAAAAAAGTTAGAAGGGATACGATGAAAGACAGAAAGGCAAAGGTAAAAGCAAATAAGGAGGTTGCCCGGGATACCTATCTCATGGACCTGGAATGCGATCTTCCGTCCTCTACTCCCGGTCAGTTCGTTATGGTAAAGATCGAAAGCGCACCCGAGCCGTTTCTTCGCAGACCCCTTGCAATCCTTCATCACGAGCCCAACGAACTGGAACTCCTCTATAAGGTCAAGGGAAAAGGCACCATCGAGATGTCCAGGAAGAAGAAAGGTGATGAACTCTTCCTCTTGGGGCCTCTCGGGAAGGGATTTTCGATCCCTTATGCGGAAGAGGAAGTGATTTACATTGCCGGGGGGACAGGCATTCCTCCTGTCATGGCCCTTGCCGAACACCTCAAGAAGGGGCACATGATCGTAGGTGCACGATCAAAGTCGGATCTTCCCCTGCGGGCAAGGATGACAAAGCTTCGAGGCATAGATGTGCAGACAACGACGGAAGACGGCACGCTGGGGCGCAAAGGTCTTGCGACCGATGCCCTTGAAGATCTATTAACTCGGATCACAAGACCTTGTGTTATATGCGCATGCGGGCCGAATCCCATGCTGAAGAAAATATCCGATCAGGCTCGAAGGGCAGAAGCCCGCTGTGAAGTTTCCCTTGAAGAATATATGGGATGCGGGTTCGGCGTCTGCTCTGCCTGTGCCGTCAAAACCGTCACCGGGAATCAGCGGGTATGTATTCAAGGGCCTGTGTTCGATGCAGCGCTCATAAGGTGGAATTCGTGATGGATACTTCCGTACGGATCACCCCGGACCTCTGCTTGAAAAACCCCATATTGAGTGCATCCGGGACGTTTGCCTACGGAGAGGAATTCTCCAATCTTTTCGATCTCTCCATTCTCGGTGGTATCGTGACCAAGGGTCTCTCGCTCAAACCCAAGGAAGGAAACCCGACCCCGCGAGTTTATGAGACGGCCTGCGGGCTCATCAATGCGATCGGCCTTGAGAATATCGGTGTCGATGCGTTCATCGCGGAGAAGATACCGTTTCTCAGGAAATATAATACCCCGGTCATCGTCAACTTTTTCGGGACAAAAGATGAAGAGTATGAAGCCATGGCACGCCGGCTCGATATAGAAGGGGTATCGGCCATCGAGATGAACGTATCCTGTCCCAATGTCTCAAAAGGGGGTCTGGAATTCGGGAAGCACCCGGATATCTTGAAAAAGCTCATTTCGCGGGTTCGCACAGCCACGAAAAAACCCCTTATTGTAAAACTCTCACCCATGGTGACCGATATCGGCGAAATGGCCCTGGCTGCACAGGAGGGTGGGGCGGATGCCCTGACCTGCTCAAACACCATACCGGCCATGGCAATCGATGAGCAGACGGGGAGGCCGATTCTCGGAAATATCACCGGAGGCCTGTCAGGCCCGGCCATCAAACCGGTGTCCCTGAAGATCGTATGGGATGTGTCAAAAAAGGTCAGCATCCCCATCATTGCCTCCGGGGGAGCCTGTTCATGGCAGGACGTTGTGCAGTTCCTCCTTGCTGGTGCTTCGGCTGTTGAAATAGGCAGCGCATCGCTTCGTGACCCGTTCTGTTTCTCTTCCATTATACAGGGCATTGAAACGTACCTTCAGGATAAAGGGTTATTATCGGTACGTGATCTCATAGGAAAGCTCAAAACTTCTTAGAGCCATGCAATAGGCCGGGAATGCACCAGTTCCGGCCATGAATCCGTGGCAGCACCATTTGTCTGACAGGAGCAGGTGAGGTAACCGTATGGATCGTCACCTCACCGGGGGATTGCTATGCTGTTATGTGATGTGGGAAGAACAACGCCGCTTGTCGTAGTATGTACCTCCATGTGCATGGGGATCCTTCTCTTCATGAAGGACCTTCCCTTTATTATCTTCTGCTCTGTTTTCCTCATTATGCTTTTCAGTCGAGAACGTCTGGTTCATATGATCATTGGAATATTACTGGGCTTTCTTGCAGTGCTATCCGCTCCTCGTACTGCCGTAATTACTGATGGAGAGTACCGGGTACAGGGAATTGTTCAGGAAGCGGGTTTTTCGCGGGGTTCGTATCGGGTAGTCCTCGATGGAGTATCGATTGGGCAGAAACGGATACGCGGCCGGGCAATGATACGGGTTATAAAGAATGCATGCAATCTTCCGAAGGGCACACGGATTGATGGGCCGATATTCCTGAGAACCAAAAAAGCACTCGGGAATCCCGGGGAATTCGACTACGAAAAATACCTTTTGTCCGAGGGAATAACGGTATCAGGGTACGTGAAGGATTTTAATAACATAAAAGTAAGCGGGGAAATCGCCCCAAATGGGCTCAAGGATCGCGTTACGTCAGCTCTTTCCAAGTATGCCCGGGCAGAGGCCGAAATTTTGAAAGCCGTACTTACGGACGATCGATCCGGTCTCGTGTACTCCCTCCGGGACAATTTTTCTTCACTGGGTGTCGCACACCTAATAGCCATATCAGGGCTGAACATGGGAATAATTTTCATCATGGGCTATTCTCTTGCATTCATGATCCTGCGATCAGCCTCCGCTGCCTTTCTTCGCATGGATACACCGCTCATCGCCGCCATGGCGGGGTTTGCGTGCGTTCTCTTGTATACCCTTTTTGTCGGATATTCAGCTCCTGCGGCTAGGTCGGCAATAATGACCGGCAGTGTTGCAATTTCTCTTATTTTAACGAGAAAGCCTTGTCTGCTCGAGAGCTTTTCCATGGCAGGCGTAATCATTTTGCTCTTGCTGCCGTACTCACTATATTCGGCAAGTTTTCTTCTTTCTTTTTCAGCGGTCCTTGGGATAATCGGGGCTTGCGACCAGTTGGAAACCGCTCCGAAATGGTTTGTATTCATTGTTATCACGATTGTGAGCACTGCGTTTACCTCCCCAATCGTGATCTACCTCTTCGGATTTATGTCCTTGGTCAGTATCCCGGCCAATATGGTTTTTGTACCCCTGTTCAGCTTTATTATCATGCCCCTTGGCATTGCCGGCATTTTTTCTATGATGATATCGAATCATCTCTCATCTTATCTACTCTCACTTGCCTTTGAAGGAATAGGATTCATCCTCAAAGTTTCAGATCGTATCGGTTCGCTCGAACCGATAGCCCGTCCTCCCATTATCTGGATCATGATCTGTTATTTTGGGCTGGTCGTTGCATTATTTGCCAAGACCTCGGCAAGAAAAACCTTATTGAGTATTGCAAGCGCTTTTCTTGTCATCGCCATTCCTGTGGGTTTGACAATGGCGAGGAACAATCGACCGCTCTGCTTCGACTTCATCAGCGTGGGGCAGGGTGACAGCACACTCGTTACCAAAGGTCCGAATGCTGTCCTCATTGATGCGGGAAATTCATTTCCCGGAGCTGATGCAGGCAGGTTCATAATCGGGCCGCACCTGCTTCAAAGAGGGATAACGAAGCTGGATCTCGTGGTAGTGACGCATTCTCATCCCGATCATATCGGGGGCTTGCCGTTCGTCATGAAGCGTTTCCCTGTCAGCAGGGTATGGACAAGCATTGAATCCGATTGGAATAACGATTTCCAGTCTCTCGCCAGGATTGCAAGAAAAAAGTCTATACCGATAAGAAATGTAAGCTTGGGAGATACCTGGTACCTTGATAGTGTGAGAATCGACGTTCTCAACCCGCCGGAAAAGATGAGGGAACGCCCACAGGAAATGGATCTGAATTTACAATCTGTCGTTTTACGGATTCGTGACAGCAGCATGAAAGGGCTCTTTATGGCCGATGCAGGAGGACTTGGAGAGATCAGACTGTGCAGGCTTGATCAGGATATCTCGGCAGATGTAATCAGGGTTGCGCACCATGGATCAAAAAGATCCTGTCTTAACATGTTTCTCGATCGAGTTAACCCTCGCGCAGCGGTGATATCGGTCGGAGCGAAGAATTTCTATCATCTTCCCCATAAGACGGTCATAGAACGCTTACAAGGAAGAAGAATCACAATATATAGGACAGATCATGACGGAAATATCATTATTACCAAAAAAAACAATATGTTTCAGGTTAAGTCAGGTATGATTGATACCGATAATGTTACTAGAAATATATTTGCGACCGGACAACGAGAGTAAAGAAGAGGTGGTATGAAGGCAATGAAGCTGTTCAACAGAGAAGGGTTCTCTCTTCTGGAACTCATGATGGTTGTTGTGATCATAGGAATCCTCGCCGCTGTGGCCATACCGAATATGGGGGGATGGTCAGGAACGAAAGACCTTGACTCGGCAGCAAGAACCCTGATGTCCAATTTTCAGCAGGCAAGGAGCGAGGCGATCAGAAGGAACGGTGATATCGACATCGTTTTTACCGGAGGAAATGCTTACACAGTGAGTACCGGCGGCGTTCCCATTATGCCACAGACTGCAATGCCTGACGGGATTACTATTACGACAACATTTGACGATGATGAAACAGGGTATACCAACAGGGGATTCGCTCTGGAGCAGGGGGAGGTTGTGCTGACAAGCACGAAAGCATCCAGTGCAAACAACACGAGGACAATATCCCTAACCCTTGGGGGGAGTGTTCGAATTCAATGAAATGTAGGGACCTATTAAAGGATACTGCCGGTCTCACTCTCATCGAACTCATGATTGTTATGGCGCTGTCATTGTTACTTATGGCCGCGGTGTACCTTTCAAGCCAGGTTCAGAGTGAAACGAGCAACGAGCTGCATCAGGTTATTGCCATACAACAGGATCTGAGGGCCGTAATAGGCATTGTTGAAAAGGATATACTCAATGCAGGGTGTGATCCTTTATTCACGAATAGCCCTATCAGTACTGTTTTTGGAATTCAGGGTCCTTTGGCATCATCCACAACAGTGACAGTAAGAATTACCTCTGATCTCAATGCAAACGGAGTTCTCGATGCGGCAACGGAGCAGGTTGACTATGACTTGGCCGCAGGAGAATTGAGGAGAAATGGGGAACCGCTTGCAAGGAATGTCACCAATCTTCAATTCACATACCAGGATGAGGATGGTAATGCCACTACCACCATTGCGGATATTAGATATATTATAATTAATATCAATATGTTGAGTCCGAATGGAGAATCTGCAAGGGAGCTGACCAGACGGATTAAATACAGGAACATAAAGGCTTGAAAATGAGACGGTCCATATTTTTAAAGGCTAATGTATTGATCGGCACCCGGCAAGGCTTCACTCTTGTTGAACTGCTCGTTGCAGTCCTTATCTTTGCCATAGGCATCATCGGCATCAGTAAAATGCAGACCATGGCTGTTCAAGCAAATGCTTTCAGTATGCAATTGACCGAGGCCAATAGTGTCGCGAAGAATACGATTGAGAGGCTCATGGGTTTGCCTTTGACCAGCAACTCTTTGGGAGGAACAGAACCTCTGACCGCCACTTCGACGTTCAACTCGCCCAGTGCGATATACGGCCACACGGAATACTCGTCCGCATGGTCGGTCAGCCAGATAGCAGCAACAGATTCTCGACAGATTGATGTACAGGTAACATGGAACGAAAAGAATATTCCGCACAGTGTTTCCTTTTCATTTTTTAAAGGACCGGAATAAACCTAATAAAGGGACTGGGTAATGAATAAGACGGCTGATTTGTTTAAAAACAAGGACGGAGCTATTCTGGTACCGGTCCTTTTAATTCTTGTGATCATGATCCTCATAGGGACAACTTATATGAGGTCGACTAGAACCGAGACAAAAATTGCGGGAAACGAACGTTCTTACCATCAGGACTTCTATGCATGTGAAGCTGCAGGCGAGCTGACCAAAGAACGATTTGATTCGATCGTAAGCGGATTGATCTTATTGGAAAATACTACTGCCGATGTTTCTGCATCCGTAAACGGCACCGGCCCTGTGAATGATGCCAAGGTAACGATCACTCTGGTAAGGTCAGGCAATCCGCCGGATAGCTCCGGTACGAGTGCGGCAAGCAATTACGCAAATTTCTATGAAATAAGCTCGACGGTCAACGGCAAAACGATACGCAAAGGCGTATGGAAAGCCTTCCCGAAAAGTGAATAAATAATAAAGAAGTTCGCCGGTCTTCATCAAGGAGGTATTGTCATGAAAAAAATAGAGACTGTGACCCGGATAATCTTTCTCGTACTATCCATCACCGTTCTGGGAATCGGTTTTATACATGCGGAAGATACAGCAATCTACAGCGGAGGCGTTGTCAATGTACCGCCGAACGTCCTGATCATTTTCGATACCTCGGGATCCATGGCTTATAATATTCCCACAGGTGAACCGTATAATAACGCCATAACTTACAACAACCCGACAGATCCTAAAGGGAAGAATGATCTTTTGTACAAGGACAGTACGGGCTGGCATAATCTTCGAAAAAAAGATAGATGGGGGAACGACAAAGGACAAGCCACATTATCAGATCTTTCTTCCACTTCGTGTTCCGGTTTAATATCGACATTGACTATCAGCGGTGTTGCTCCATCTGCGTATATCAAACGAAATACAATATCTCCATATACTTTCACATGCATTTCCGCTGGATCAGTTCAACCTACAGAGCTGTGCACCGGAGACTATTACAATTACCTCAAAGATACCACGGCGGGCGCTGTTGTTAAGCCCAAGGTGGACATTGCAAAGCAGGCAGTGATAGATCTCCTCGACTCCGTAACCGAGGGATCGGTTCGTTTCGGACTGATGGTATTCAGGGGTTATGGTACCTATAACTACCTCTCCGAATCACAGCAAAATCGCGGAGGGTATATCATTGCGCCTCTTGGTTCATCGCATGAAACAATAAAGAATGCTGTTGGAGAGACCCCTCAAGAAGGCATCAGGTGCTGGTATAGATACTATACAGACGAGGAAACACCATATAGGAAGAATCCCTACAGAGATAGTTTATCAGACTCCTACCCGACCAGCAGCGGAGGGACGCCTTTGGCTGAAACCCTGGCAGAGGCAGGACTGTATTTCGCTGGAGGCAATACCTGGGCAAATACATCGGGGCAAACCGGTTATCCCAGCGAATCCAACGGCCTGGGGAGCAGCGGGAGATACACATCCCCCATACAGTGGAGGTGCCAGAAGAACTACATCATTGTAGTTACCGACGGCATGCCGACAGTGGATGACGGAAACGGAAACGGAGCAAACATATTCACCCGTGCGGATTATATCGACAGCAAAGCTATCGGCAACTACTGGCCGAGTACCCCAAGAGATATCGACAAGGACAATGAAGTCAACCCATGGGCAGGCTCATGCGACACCTGCATCGACAACGGCAACATATGGATGGATGATGTTTCGGAATTCCTTTATGACGTGGATCTCATCAACTCGACGAGCAAGGATCAAGATTCCGGCGCTTCATGGAATGACGCGGCTTTCTCCCCGCAAAGAATAGTCACCTATGCCATCGGGTTCGGATCCGGTTGTAACGAAGACTTCCTGAACCATGTTACGAATAATACCCATGGACATGGAAAGACCTTCATGGCTGATGAGGGCAAGGCCCTGGGTGCTGCTCTGACCGGAATCATAGGCGAGATACTGCGGAATAATTCAAACTTTGTTGCACCCGTCGTTCCCGTGAGCAAGATGAACCGCGTGTATGCCGGGAACAGTCTTTACATAAGCCTTTTCAGGCCCGAGGAAGGACCGGAGTGGAAAGGCAATCTCAAAAAATTAGGCTTCAGCAATACTGGTCTGATCCTGGATAAGTATGGTGCTGTGGCGGATTTTTCTTCGAGCACAAAACCGTCGACATGCTGGTCAGACAGCAGCCTTGACGGGCTGGATGTTGATTTGGGCGGAGTCGGTGCAAAGCTGCTCAGTCTTGACACGAGGAAGTTTTATACCAATTTGGTTGGAATCTCGTCATATCTTCCGGATGCCACCAATGCCTTTTCCCTCGATAACGCAAACATTTCAAACGCGGCGCTTGGGCTTGGCGCTACCTCTACCGTTGAGGACAGGAGCAATCTGATCAATTTTATCCGCGCAGAGGGAGTTTACAAACCGGTTACCGGGGTAAGCAAGCGCTCCTGGGTCATGGGTGATATCCTGCATTCCAGGCCGGTGGTCATGCGGGATGGGAACAAGAACATAATTTTTGTTGGCGCAAACGATGGCTTCCTCCATTGTTTTGTTGATGATGAAGGCTCGGATTATGCCAATCTCAGTGATGATACCGTTACGGAAGAGTGGTGCTTCATTCCTGACCAAATACTGCCGAAGCTGCAACTGCTGAGAGATTCAGAAACACATCCGGTTCTGGTAGACGGATCTCCTGTCTTATACAGGACAGGCAGTAATCAATACCTCACCTTTGGGCTCAGGAGAGGCGGAAATAACTATTTTACTCTGAAGGTCGGCGCCTTTGATGCTTCAAATAAATATATTGCCGACGGCTATAAGACTCCGGAGTATAAATGGAATGTTTCTGATAATGTGCTTGGTACTCCACTGCTTGGCCAATCCTGGTGCCTGCCGCGTGTAAGCAAATTGAAGACAGGATCCGGTGTTACAGATTACGAGGCCGCCATCGTCCTTGCAGGCGGCTATGATGCTGCAAATCAGGATCTTGACAGCCCCGCTTCGGAAGATACGCGCGGGATGGCAATTTTCGCTGTGAGAGCAAGCGATGGGATTCTTCTGGATATGCTGAAATTTACCAAGGCCAAGGCCAATCTTTCTTCCATGACCCACAGCATCGTCGATCTTATCTCGTTCGACAGCAATGGGGATACCTTTGACGATAAGATTTATGCCGGTGACATGGGAGGGCAGCTCTTCGCCCTGAAGGCGTCCAAAACCGACGGAACGTGGTCGGGGAGGAAGATGTTCCAGGCAGGTGGCGGCACGGCATCTACAGCCAGGATGAAAATATTCTATGCACCTGATGTCGCTACGCAAGGCTATAGATATTCATCCGGCAGCAATGACATGTATTCAGTGTATGATCATGTCTACATCGGGACCGGAGACCGAGAGCATCCCAATGAAACCGGCACTGATAACAGGTTTTACGGCATTAAGAATAAGGATGACACGGCCGTCATCACAGAAGCGGACACTGATTTTATTGACGTGACATATTACTCAACCGGATACGTCACACCGCATGATGTCAACTATGTTAAGAGCAACGACTGCGACGGGTGGTTCATCCGTCTGGGGTATGAACTGGGACAGCATGTCAGGCCAGGGGAAAAAGTGGTATCTTCGCCCATTGTCTTTGACGGTGTGGTTTACTTTACGACCTTTGTACCGAATTCGGCACATGGAGGTGATCTGTGTTCCACTTCAGGGCTGGGATCAGGTTTGCTTTATGCCGTGAAATATCTTACAGGAGAAGCTGCGTACAACTGGGCCGGGAACGATGGGACTGATGAAGAGGGCAACATCGCACCGGTTTATGATGAGAGAGATAGGTATATTCATGGTTTGGATTTAGGTTCCGGCATTCCACCGCAGCCGAAACTTACCGTAACATCAAATGGTCCGGTATTGATTGTCGGACCCAAGACAATCCTTATCAATCAGATGAAAAAAGTAAAACAGTTTTACTGGATACATGAATAGAAGGAGGAGGAACAGATGAGAAAGTCTTTTAGCAAAGTATTACTTTTAACCGTGGCTGCGGTCATGCTCCTCTTCAGTGCGACCCCCCCGGCACATGCCGGGTCAGATAAACCTGAAACCATAACGGTGCAGGGGAAGATACAAGCCATGAAAATGCAGCATCTCGTTGTTGCCGGGACAGAGGTGAACTTCTCATCTGCCGAGTTCCAAAGATATGACAAGAAAGCAATACCATCCTCAAGTCTTGAAGTAGGCAAGAGGGTGATGGTTATCGGGCAGGAGAAGGAAGATGGAAGAATAATCGCTCAAAAGATTATTCTCTTGCCGTCTGATTAGGGTGTCTCCATTGCTGGAGGGCCGCTTAAACAAGCGGTCCCTTTATCTACAGGAGCATCATGCTCTTTGATACAGTTTGATATAACTTTTCTGATAAATAAATTAAATAGGTCGAAGATTAATTTGATTTGATAATTTTGATGTAGGCTTTATCATCTTCAACGAGTATATCAGCTTCAGCAATCTGCTTGCGCCGGAGGTTTTCCAGGGCATCGGAAAGGCTTCCCGTGAGTTCCATGGTATGACATACGGCATGCGAGTGGCCGTTTATGCTCGTTACGTTGATGCGTAATACGTTGCCGTTGGATTTCAGGGCATTGATCATCGATTGATATGTCCTGTGGTCGCGTATTCCCTCGATGCAGAGATCCTTTCTTATCATAAGCCGGGTCTGGCTAGTAATCTTTGTGCTTATCGGAGAGCGGACCTGCTTGATGACTTCATCGATCATGAGGGAGTTCATTGTGGGAACCGCTAAATCGCCTTTATGAGAAATTGACCAGGATGAAAGGGTTGCTTGGGATTTCACGTCAATCAAGGCTGCCTTGAAAGAACAGTCGTATACTTTATTGAATACAGGAGAATAGGCGAGGGATCCGGTGAGTAGAATATCGGCCCCAAGCAACCTCGCTATATCCAGGGGGCTTTGAAGTCCTGTCTGTGTTACCCGTATTCCCCGGGAGACATCAATGACGTTTTCTCCGAAGCGATTGAGCTCATTCGCGAATTGAGTTTCAAACGGAGAGTAGGAACTTCTGCTTTTGCTGGCCCACCACTGGGAAGCTCTGGCTTTTCCAGGCTCGATATAAGAGATCATGAACAGTATCTTCGGCCTAAGCCCGACAGGCGTCGCAAGAGCGTGGGCGTTGATCCACTCCCTGAGAGAATCATCATTGAGCTTGACGTCCACGCTTAACAGGAGCACGCCGTTCTGCTGTGAACGTGATACTATCTGATACTGGGCAATATCCTGCATCCGTCTTGAGGTGGTGTACTCCGGAAGCAGTTGCACCAGATCCGGTACCGAACTGTCCGGCACCTGTCTCAGCGCAACCTGAAGCACGGCCTTTGCGAACGCATCCTGCAGCGCCTGTTGTTCTGCCTTGGAGAGATTGTTGTCCGCAATGACTCCCATGCCGGACACGGTAATAGATACCTCTGCCCGGCATATTATGGGAGCAGACAGCAGAATAACGAGAAGAATGAGAAAGGTTTTTATCTTCTGGTCTTGGGTGATCCTCATCCTGCAAGGAAATCCTTCAGTTTGGAGTTTGTCTCGGAAGGCTCGATACTCGCAACTGCATGTTTATAGATGAGCACCGGCTTATCGGTCTGAATGAGTATGCAGAACGGGTCAAAACTTTTCACAAACCCCCCAACCCTTTCGTTGTCGATGAGGGTCACTACAATAGGTACCTTTTCCTTTCTGGCTTGATTGAGGAATTGGTCCTGAACATTAAATACAACCTTACCCATTACAACCTCCTTATAGTTCACGGTGCAATTTTTTTATGCCGTACAGTTGTCTATATATTGTATTAATCATATTATTCTTTTGATCAAGTCTTTTTTATGATAAATCAATAAAATCTAGTTGCATACCACGTTATTCAACCTTGGGGGCTCTATGTCGGATGATACGATTGCGAAACGAATCGACGAGCTTCGGAAATCGATCGAACATCATAACTACCGATACTACGTTCTGGATGCACCTGAGATCTCCGACAGCGAATATGATCAGCTCATGAGAGAGCTTGTGCAGCTTGAGGAAGAAAATCCCAAATTGATCACCCCGGACTCTCCGACCCAGAGGGTAGGCGCGCCGCCGCTCAATTCTTTCCCTCCAATGGTGCACCGCATACCGATGCTGAGTATAGATAATGCCGTCACACCCGAAGAGCTCAGCGCATTTCACCAGCGGGTAATAAAATTGCTTAATAAAAGTACAGTACCCTATTGCTGCGAGCCGAAATTCGACGGCTTGGCCGTCGAACTAGTCTATGAAAATGGGGTGTTTGTCCGGGGGGGTACCCGGGGAGACGGATATACCGGTGAGGATGTGACCCTTAATCTGCGGACTGTGAAAAGCATCCCCTTACGGCTCTTCAGTAATAACCCGCCAACCCTGCTCGAGGTACGAGGCGAAGTCATTCTTAACAAGTCCGATTTTCAGGAGTTGAACAAAGAAAGGGCACGCCGCCAGGAACCGCTTTTCGCTAATCCCAGAAACGCTGCTGCGGGCTCCTTGAGACAGCTCGATTCCAGGATCACGGCAAAGAGGCCCCTGATGTTTTTTGCCTACGGGGTGTCGGATGCAGCCGCAATAGGAGTCAATTTCCAATACGGTATACTTGCGGCGCTTAAACAGTTCGGTTTCAGGATGAACAGGGATATTCACCTGTATCCTACTATAGATGATGTATTGACCTTTGCGCTGAGCATTCAGGAGAAGCGGGAAGCGTTTCCTTTCGAGATAGACGGCATGGTCGTCAAGGTCGATACGATCGAAGACCAGCAGTCCCTCGGGACAAAGGCACGCTCTCCCCGTTGGGCATTGGCATATAAGTTCCCCCCGAATCAGGCAACAACCACCTTGAAGAAGATCGGAGTCCAGGTGGGCAGGACTGGCGTACTCACACCCGTTGCCTTCCTCGAGCCGGTAAAGGTGGGAGGAGTTGTGGTTTCCCGGGCTACACTGCATAATGCCGACGAGATCAAGAGGAAGGATGTCAGGGAGGGCGATACCGTGGTCATTCAGAGGGCAGGGGATGTAATCCCTGAAATCGTTGCCCCCGTCACCTCCAGGAGAACCGGGAGTGAAAGAGAATTCACCATGCCGCAGACCTGCCCGGTATGCGGCATGCCTGTCATAAGGGACGTGGATGGCGAAGACGGTGAAGAAGGAACCATGTACCGGTGCGTGAACATATCGTGCCCCGCCGTTGTCAGGGAGCAGATCTATCATTTTGCATCAAAGGATGCGCTCTCCATTGACGGCCTTGGCAGGAAGATCATTCATAAGATGATCGAGAATCATCTCATCAGCAATGCATCAGATCTCTATACCCTTACAAGAGAAGATCTCCTGAAGCTCGAAGGCTTCGGCGAACTTTCTTCATCAAACCTGTTGAAATCGATACAGGACAGCAGGAAGACCACACTGGCTCGATTCCTCTATGGCCTCGGCATACCCCATGTGGGGACGGTTGCTGCAAGAGATCTGGCTGATTACTTCGGCTCGCTTGAACGTGTCCGGAAGGCAACTCCTGAAGAATTGCAGTCCATAAAGGGTATCGGGAAAGAAATGGCCGGATCCATATCCGGGTTTTTTGCAAACAATGCCAACCAGGACGTGATCGACAAGCTCCTGAAATATGAACTTGATATTCCGGCTTCGGAGAAAAGGGAGCTTTCCGAAGCGCCTTTGAAGGGAAAGAAGTTCTGCTTTACCGGCACACTCCAGTCGATGACGCGCTCCGATGCTAAGGGAAATGTTGAGGAAAGGGGCGGAGAGGTAGTCGGTTCGGTGAGTTCCCAGCTCGATTATCTCGTTGCAGGTGCTGATCCCGGGTCCAAATTCGATAAGGCATCATCTCTCGGGATACCCATACTGACGGAAGAGAAATTTCTTGAATTAATCAAAAAAGGGTGACTCTATGAAAGCTTTTCACCTGAAAATATCCGGGATAGTACAAGGTGTCTGGTTTCGGGCAAGTGCCAAGGAGCGCGCGGAATACTACGGGGTTTCAGGCTGGGTGAAGAATACCGTTGACGGCTCCGTTGAGGCTTATGCGCAAGGAACGGACGAAGCGGTTGAAATGTTCCTTCAATGGTGCCGCGAAGGGCCGCCCGGGGCACGGGTCGACCAAGTAGAGGCAGTAAAAGCCGAGCTCGAACCGGAAATCCGGGGATTCCTCATCCGGCGATGACTTTAATGGGATAGCTCGAATAAGGGATCCATAAGGCGAAGACTCCGGGCACATCGATGCATTGCAAGGCAAAAGCATCGAATATTTTGTACTTGCATGAGTGTCTACTTTATTATAATAAATGCTCGCTCCTTGCTCCTTTATAGGGGGGCTACAAATCCATAAGGAGGATAGTATGAATCTCTATGAGGTAATGTTTATCCAGAATCCGGACATCGGAGAAGAGGACCAGGCAAAACTCCTCACCAGGTTTACAACCACCATTACCAAGAACGGCGGCGAAGTAATCAAGATCGATGATCAGGGAATACGGGGTCTAGCGTACAAGATCCAGAAGTATACCAGAGGCCGTTATTTCCTTGGATATCTCGAGGGACCGGGATCGATGATTCCTGAAATCGAGCGCTTTTTGCGGATCGATGAGAATATCGTCCGCTTCGTTGTCATCAAGCTCGACCGTCACGTGACAAAAGAAGAGCTCCTTCCTAAGCCGGCAGTAGAACCCGAATCGGCTAAAGAGGCCGAACCGGCAGCAGAGACCAAGACAGAAGAGGTGGGGGAATAATATGCAGAACAGACAGGGAAACCCAAAGTCAAGAACATACTATAAAAGGAAGACGTGCAGGTTCTGTGAAGATAAGAATATCAAGATCGATTATAAGAACACCGGAATGCTTCAGAGTTTTATAACAGAGCGCGGCAAGATGCTCCCCAGAAGGATTACCGGTACCTGCTCCCGGCATCAGAGGGTACTGACTGTGGAGATAAAAAGAGCCAGAATCATGGCGTTCTTGCCCTTCACCGTACACGACTGATCCCATGCCTCTGATGCAAAGAGGCCAAAAGACCCTATGGATTTTATCCGGGGTCTTTCTTTTTATGTGCGCGCTCGTGATCACTGCAACTACAGATGCGTTGCCCCTGGCGCTGTGCCTTCCCTCGCTCTACTCTATTCTTGCAGACCGTTTCAGCAAGCCTTCCTATGCCATGCTGGTAGGACTTGCACCGGCGCTTCTCATGGTTGTCCCTGGATACACCCAGGGCGGGATTATGTTCGTGTGCCTTATTGTGTGCGGCATTATTCTGAACAAATGCATTCACCGGGGCAATTTCGGACTCTCGGTGTTTCTCCCTTCCTGCCTGATCTTCTCACTTTTCGTGATCGGTATTTTCTATGAGGCCGGCCAGAAAAACATAGCACCACAGGCAATGATAGGCCAATGGGTGAATGGTGTCGTGGATCAGGTATCTTCCCTCTATGCCCAGACCCTTTCCCGGGATTCCTTCAGCGAATTCAGTCTGAACAGGCCAGCCATACAATCCCGCATCGTGGAAGTCTTCTGGGGAATAACCGCGTCATCGGTCTTGAGTGTGATGTGGATGAACCTCCTCATCGCAAAGGGACCGCACAGGCACATGCAGCTCCGGACCTGGAAATGCCCGGACTGGATAGTCGGGTTTTTTATACTTGCTAGTGCGCTAATCCTCATACAATATGATCTTGCTCACACGATCGGGCTGAATCTTCTGATCGTAACGGCTCAGATCTATTTTTTCCAGGGCTTGGCAATAATAGCCTTTGCCATGTTCGAACACCAATGGTCCAAGTTCATAAGGTGGGTTATTTACATATTGATTTTGACTCAGATATATATAATGATTGGTGTCGCTGCTCTTGGTTTGTTCGATACCTGGTTCAATTTCAGGAATAAGATAAGAAATACTAAAGGAGAAGAAACATGAAGGTAGTGATGCTGGAAAGCATAGACGGTATTGGAAGCGTCGGACAAGAGGTAAAGGTAAAGGATGGATATGCACGGAATTACCTGATACCCAAAGGTCTGGCCCTGATGGCATCTGACAAGAATATCAAGGAATTCAAAGATAAGATACAGGCAAAGATCAGATCCGAAGCAAAGACCAAAGAGCATGCGCAGAAGTTTGCACAGGAACTTGAGTCCATAAACTTGAAATTCTCAGTCAAGACGGGGCAGGAAGGGAAACTCTTCGGTTCGGTCACGAACTCGAATATCTTCGATGCCTTGAAAGAAAAGGGTTTCGAAATAGATAAGAAGAAGATCGTTCTTCCGGAAGCAATCCGTCATATCGGGTCACACGAAGTAATGGTACGGCTCTATCCTGGTGTTTCAGCCACACTCAAGGTCGAGGTGACTGCCGATAACGAGGCATAACCTGATGGAAATAGCTTCTGCAGCCCTGCCCCACAATAAAGAGGCGGAAGAATTCATCCTCGGGGGGGTGCTGCTGGAGAACTCTTCCCTTGATGTCATCTGCGAGATCATCACGCCCGATGATTTCTATGCAGAACGCCATCGCATTATCTATGAGGAAATGCTCAACCTCATGGATAAGGGTGTGGCTATCGACCTGGTTTCTCTTACCGAGGCTGTCGAGGGCAAGGGGAGGCAGGATAAGGTGGGAGGCGCAAGTTATATTGCCCAGCTTGCAGACCGAATTCCAACGACCGCGAATATTGAATACTATGCAAGGCTTATACGTGAAAAGGCGATTCTTCGGTCGCTCATCATAGGCGCAGGGGAGATTATCAAGACTGCGCGCAATCCCGGTGAGGATGTTCCCCAGGTATTGGAGTATGCGGAGCAGATCGTCTTCGATATCAACAGGCATCTCAAGAGTAAGAAGGGAGGATTGACCAAGATCGGGGTTCCTCTCCAGGATATGTACCATCACCTCGGCCGGATAGCCAAAGGGGAGATCGATGAGGGGGTGGTGCCCTCCGGGTTCATCGACCTCGATAACCAGCTGCTCGGCGGTCTGCATAAATCCGATCTTGTTATCATTGCCGCACGGCCTTCCATGGGAAAAACCTCCCTTGCCATGAATATCGCCCAGTATGTTGCTGTTGCCGAACAGATGACCGTAGCTGTGTTTTCTCTCGAAATGGGGGTCGAGCAGCTTGTTTTGAGAATGCTTGCCTCCGAGGCACAGATAAACCAGAGCCTGGTGCGCTCCGCCTCGTCCCTGTCCATGCTCAAGAAAGAGGATTGGAGCAGGCTCCTGAATGCATCGGGCACGCTGTCCGATGCGCCGATTTATATAGATGATACGGCGGGGATATCTCCCATGGAAATACGAGGTAAGTTACGGAGGCTGGCGGCGCAGGGCGAGTTGCGGCTTGTCGTCATCGATTATCTCCAACTCATGACGAGCTCGAAGGCACGGTCTGATTCCCGTGAACAGGAGATCTCGGAAATTTCCCGCAGCCTCAAGGCGATTGCAAAAGAATTCAAAATTCCCATCATTGCGTTGAGCCAGCTTAACCGCAGGGTGGAGGAGAGGCAGAATAAGCGCCCTCAAATGGCTGATTTGCGTGAATCGGGGGCAATCGAGCAGGATGCGGACATCATCTGCTTCATCTACAGGGATGAGGTTTATAACCCGGACACGCAGGACAAAGGCATTGCCGAACTGATTATCGCAAAACATCGGAACGGACCCACAGGTGAAATCAAGCTGAAGTGGTTCCCCGAGTTTACAAAGTTTGTCGACCTTTCAAACAGGTAAATCTAGAAGGCAGCTGCCCAAGCCTCTATAATTTCTTTTTTCGCATGGGGTATTCGTTTCTCGGATGAATATCAACTGACAGTATATCCTGTTCCTTCTCGATGGCATCCCTGATCCGCTTGAGCGACCGCATTTCGATCTGCCGGACGCGTTCCCTTGTAATGCCTATCTCTATTGCAATATCCTTGAGAGTCGACGGCGGGTCATTGAAGAAGCGCTTTTCTATGATGAATACTTCACGTTTCGAGAGGATAGGGGGGTCCGAAGACAGAAGTTTTAGGAGATATGCATGGTGCTCTTTCTGTGCATAGCAGTCATCCTGGTCAGGGCCTTGGTACAGGAGATGATCCAGAAGGCACTCATCATTGCCGTCGTTATCTCCCGATATGCTGCTGTCGAGAGAGATGAGGCCCTTTGCATGGGTGAGCCTCCCTGTATGCACCTGATAACTCTTATGGATAAAATTCCTTATATAGGCCTTGATCCACCAGATGGCATAGCAGATGAAGCGGACGCCCATCTCAGGATTAAACCTGGTCAAAGCCTTGACCAGGCCCATGTTTCCTTCCTGGATTATTTCGAGCGGTCCGTAGCCGAGATGGAAATACGATTGGGCAATCTTGACAACAAAACGTAAGTTTGAGGTGACGATTTTCTGGCCGGCGATAACACTGCCCTGTTTGTACTTCCTCGAAAGATCAAGCTCTTCTTCGGGGGTGAGAAGGATATAGTCCTTTATCTTTCTGGTGTAGAGCTCAAAATCAGAACAAGAGTATTTGCTCCCCATAGACCCTCCTTTAAAAGAACAAGGACTTACCAACGTTACGTGATAACTTGCACATAGTCAAGGGAATACTATTACGATATAGTAATTAATACCTATTAATAATAGGTTGAAGTGCATTAATGACTAAAGGGACAGCCGGTAACTTTCTCAAAAATGAATAATCATTCATAATCAAGTGCCGGCCGATCTTTACCTCGTGTGAAATAACAATCAGGTATGGATCGGCCTGAAAAAGAAAATGTATTTGTCGGGAAAAACCGTGAGAGATCCCTTGCAATGGGATTATGTTTCCCTATATAGGAGGTCCATGGAAACATTCGTAATCTGGCTTGTGGATTTTATCGGGAGGCTCGGCTACCCCGGTATCGTCATCCTCATGGCCATGGAAAGTACGTTCTTTCCTATACCGAGCGAACTGGTCATTCCGCCGGCTGGATACCTGATAGCGCAAGGTGAGATGAACGGATGGCTTGTCATCGGAGCAGGGACCCTCGGCAGCCTGATCGGTGCATTTTTCAATTATGTACTGGCTCTGTATCTTGGGAGGCCGCTGATCATGAAGTATGGGAAATATATCCTTCTGACCCGGGAAAAGTTTCAAAAGGTTGACGAATTTTTCTTCAACCACGGCGAAATAAGCACCTTTACAGGCAGATTCATCCCTGTCGTAAGACATTTTATCTCCTTTCCGGCTGGGCTTGCCAGGATGAACATTCCGAGGTTCTGCATTTATACCGTCTTAGGCTCGGGGATATGGTCGGCAATACTCGCGTATATCGGTTTTCTCGTCGGAAACAACATAGAGCTCGTCAAGCAGTATTCAAACCTGGTGATGATAGGCGTTATTTTCTGCCTCTGCATCATCATCGCACTCTACGTCAAATGGCAAAAAAAGAGATCGATGAGATCTGCTGAAAGTATTTCCCAATGAGGCAACCTGTGGTAGCCTTCCTGATATGAGTACAAGCACGTTTACCGTAAAGATCAATTCCTTGTCGTACGGGGGCAGGGGGGTCGGGAGACGCGAAGACGGAAAAGTCGTTTTTGTTCCCGGAGTGATTCCCGGCGAGTCCCTGCTCGTTCAGGTAGATAAGGAGCAATCTTCATACTGCACCGCTGAGGTGATTGAAATACTCGAAAGATCGCCGAAACGGATAGAGCCGGAGTGTCCTCTTTTTTCCGTTTGCGGGGGGTGCGACTGGCAGCATATTGCGTATTCCGACCAGGTTTACTGGAAAGATGCCATCTTGTGCGATGAGATAAAAAAGGCCCTGCCGCAGGTCGATCTTCCCCGGCAGCAGCCCGTACCTTCACGGATAGACTTCGGTTATCGCGGGCATGCGATTCTGCAGTGCGCATACGAACCTGATTTCTCCCTGGGCTTCTTCATGAAACGGTCCAACCGGGTCGTTGAATTCGACCAATGCCCGGTACTCAATCCCGGCGTGCAGAAGATCATCGGCGGTCTGAAGCGTATCCTGCGGGAGAACCCCTTGCCGGGACTCTCATCGATCGAAATCCATGCCCCGCAGGAGGAGAGCATCCTCCTGGCCAGGGTTGAGAAGACAGACCCGAAAAAGGTCATGAAGGTGATGGAGAAGATCTATGCCGAACTCGACATATCCGGGGTATCTTTTGCCATGCTCGGGCCGAAAAGGAGCGATTTCGTTCTCGGTCAGAATTTCTGCCGGTATTCTCTCGACATACACGGGAGGCAGGTGCACCTTTCGAGTGCCTTCGGCGGATTTATCCAGGCAAACGATCAGGTCAATACGGACCTCATCGAGTATGTCTCATACCTGGCTTCCGGCTCAGAGTACGTCCTGGATCTCTACAGCGGCGGAGGAAATTTCAGCATCCCGCTCTCAAGGGTTTCATCCCGGGTGGTCGGAATTGAGCAAAGCCATAAGCTCGTATCTCAGGGCAAGGTAAGCGCTAAAAAGAATCGGGCCGAAAATGTCAGGTTCCTGGCAATGGATGCGACAAGAGCGGTTGAATCCGTACGCGACGAGCAGGTGGGCTTTGATACCGTCGTTCTCGATCCGCCCAGGGAAGGTGCAAAGGATGTGGCCCGGATTCTCCCGGAGCTCAAAGCCCGGCGAATCATTTACATTTCCTGTAATCCGAGCACCCTCGCAAGGGATTTGAAGCCGCTCGTCCAGTCCGGATATAACGTGAAGAGTGTGAAGCTGTTCGACATGTTCCCGCAGACATACCATATCGAGTCCGTCGCATATCTGGAGAGGTGATTCTCTACTGGTTCAGCACAGGCATTACCCGCGGTAATGAGTTAAAAAGAAATGGCAATTTTTATTCTAGACAAATTCCGGCACAGGTGGGTATAGACGGAAGATGATTTTTGGGATTGTCTGCAAAGAGGACAATACAGAGGCCCTCGCCCTTTCAATGCGTGTCCGGGAATGGATCAAGGCCAGGGGATTCGATTGCCTGGTCGAAGACCATGTTGCGCATGCCTTCGGGATAGAAAATACCCCGCCGCCCTGGGATAAGGCGGATATTCTCATTGCCATCGGCGGCGACGGCACCTTTTTGAGAACCATATGGATGTCGGCCCGGAAAGGGATCCCTATCCTTGGCGTGCATATGGGGTATCTGGGCTTTCTCACCGAAGTAACGGAAGACGAGGTATATGATGCCCTTGAATCTGTTCTCTCCGGCAATTTCGTCCGCGAAGAGAGGGCCATGTTCAAATCCACCCTCATGCGGGGCGACCGGTTAATCACCTCGCAGCATGTCCTCAACGATGTTGTCATCAATAAAAGCGCTCTGGCGCGGATCATCGAGATCGAGGTATGGACTGACTCCACCTTCATCACCTGTTACCGCGCCGACGGTCTGATCGTCTCTACTCCGACCGGCTCAACGGCATACAACCTCGCCACCGGGGGTCCCATCGTCCATCCTCAGGTCGGTGCCATTATTCTCACTCCCATATGTCCCCATGTCCTTTCCAACAGGAGTATCGTGCTGCCCGATTCCCAGGAAGTGAACATCATCGTGCAGTCAGGAAAGCGATCCGACAACATATACCTGACCCTTGACGGTCAGAGGGGTTTTCCGCTCGAGGCCGGCGATAACCTTGTCATAAGGCGGGGAGAGTACAAGGCGATCGTTTTACGGTTCCCCCAGAGAGACTACTTTGAAATCCTGAGGACAAAGCTGGGCTGGCAGGAGAGATGATAGAATTTTTAAAGATCTCTTCCATGGCGATTTTTGACGAGGCCGAGATCGAGTTCAGGAGCGGCCTCAATTGTATCACCGGAGAAACCGGAGCAGGGAAATCCCTGGTCTTGGGAGCCCTGATGCTGCTCATGGGGTCGAAGGCGAGCCAGGACATGGTGCGTCCCGGTGCCCAGAAGGCGAGCATCGAGGCCCTTTTCACCATTTCGGGCCGGCAGACGGTGATCCGGCGCGAGATATACCCGACAGGCTCGAGCCGGTGCTATATCGATGGAAAGCTTGCTACCGTAAGCAATCTCGCCGAGTTCTCTTCAGGTCTGATCACGATTTACGGTCAGCATGACTACCAGGATCTGCTCAGCCCCAGCCAGCAGATGGCGATCCTTGAAGAACTGGCGGGTTTGCACCGCGACAGTGTACAGAATGCATATGATACCGTTGCCAAGGCTGTAGTCTCCCTAAGAGAACTGCAAGCCAAGGTTCAGCAGTACCGCCTGGAGAGAGAGGAGTTCCAGTTTGCCCTCGCCGAACTGCAATCGATGGAAATAACCGAAGGGCTCGAGGACGAGCTTGCCTCGGAGTTGAGCCGTGCGCATGGAGCGGCAGAGCTGAAGCGCTGTGCGCACCTTGCCGAAGATATCCTTTACTCCGGGTCATCATCGGTTGTGGAGCTCACAGCCCAGGCAAAGGATTACCTATCGAAGGTTGCATGCTTCGATCGTCAGGTGGACAACCTCGTCGAATCGCTGGGAGATGTTGTTGCCCGGATCGAGGATATCAGCATGTCTCTGCGGGAGAAGATCTCCACGTATGAGTATGATCCGGAAGAGATCGAATTCCTTGAGGAAAAGATTCATTTTATCCAGGATCTGAAACGCAAGCACAGAACCGATGAGCTCGGCCTCCTTGAGCTCAAGGAAGAGATCCTGAGGCGCCTTGCCCTTACAGAAGAGTCGGACACCGTATTGGAACAGGCCAAGGATGCAGTCTCCCGAGCCACAGACGAATATCGGGAACTCATCCATGCATTCCTGGAGAAGCGGCAGGAGTTTTCCCAGGCGTTCTGCGAAAAGATCAATCATGATCTCGAAGCCCTGGGTATGCCCGGCACGGAATTCCGTATCGTACAGGCTGAGTTTTCGGAGAGGAAAGATTTTTTATTCGACGGCGCGGGCATGGTCTCCCCTCCGGGAGCCGTCCTCAAGGGCGAATTCCTCACCTCGACGAATGTAGGTCAGAAGCCGATGCCCCTGGCTAAGGTTGCATCAGGCGGAGAACTGAGCCGCATCATGCTTGCCATCAAGGTTCAGCAGAAAACCTCCCAGGAAGGGACACTGATCTTTGATGAAATAGATTCCGGCATAAGCGGCCAGACAGCATTCATGATCGCCCAGAGGCTCAAACAGCTGTCCGAGCACGCACAGTCCATTGTAGTCACCCATCTCCATCAGGTGGCTTCCGTAGCGGATTCCCATTTTCTGATCACCAAGAAGGTTGTCAACGACGCAACAAGTTCCAACATTCAGGAAGTAGCCCGCATGGACAGGGTGCTCGAGCTTGCCAGGATGATGGGCGGGGAAACCCCCAGTCAGGCCGTAATCGAACATGCAAAAGAACTCATCGGGATGTAGTTTGCCACAACGCATGTGACAAAAAAGCTCCTACGTTGGAAATGAATATTGAAGGATAAATTCCCTTTCGATAGTGAAGTTGTTTCCCTGGAGGGCCTTGTTATAATGAATAGTAAAAGATTTACGTTTGACATTTCCTCTTACCGGTGGTCTATCTATGAAAAAATTAAAGAGGATTTGGATTTATCATGATACGGAAGCTGCTGGTGAATGAGGTACCAAAGATCAAGAATTTGGTCGACCCATTCGTGAAGGAGGGATTGATTCTGCCGAAATCTCTCCATTCGCTTTATACGAGCATAAGGGATTTCTGGATTATGACCAGTGACCTTGACCATACAGAGATAATAGGCTGCTGCGCGCTGCAGGTTTCCTGGAACGATATGGCGGAGATCAGGACCCTGGCAGTAAAGAAAGAATACCAGAGCACAGGAATTGGGAAGGAACTGGTGAATGTCATGCATTCGCGAGGCATCCGAACTCCAGCTGAAAACCCTGTTTGCTCTTACCTATGTCCCTGAATTTTTTAAAAAAACGGGCTTCTCTGAGGTCGACAAATCCACGCTGCCCAACAAGATCTGGGGCGATTGTATCCATTGCCAGTATTTCCCGGATTGCAGGGAAACGGCGCTTATTTACCATATAGAAGGTTAGATGACGGCACATGGAAAATAAGATTGCAAAGGCGGTCGAACTCCTACGGAAACGGTCCATCAAGGAATTTGAAGTATACGGTACTGCATCCGACAGCATCAGGGCCGAATCCAAAGAATGCTCGCCCGGTTCACTGATGCGATCAAGCGAATCAGGGATCGGTCTGCGCGTCCTCATGGAGGATGCCATGGGATTCGCATACGGATCCGAGGCAACGGAAGAACTGATAGATTCGGCAATAACATCGGCACGGTATCAGTTCAAGGATCAGCACAATCGGCTGCCCGGCAGGCAGGAAGGATACGCGGGCCTTGATACTTTTGATGCGGAGGTCTCTAACCTTACCGCAGAAGACTGCATCCAGAGGGCTATATCGCTCGAACGATCAGCCCGGGATGCCGACAAGAGGATACACCAGGTACGCAAGGCATCTTTCTCACGGACAACCTCGAATGTCCGCATCGTGAATTCCCACGGGATCGATACTTCTTCCCGGTTTTCCTTTGTCTCTTCCTCGATCATGGTCATGGCAAAGCAGGATGACGATACTCAGTCAGGCTATGAATTCGATTTCAGCCATTTTTTAAAAGAAGTAGACGTTGCAAGGGTAGGGAAGGAAGCTGCGAAAAGGGCGACCGACATGCTCTTGGCCAGAAAGATCCAGACAGTGAAGCTCCCTGCGCTCTTCGACAACACGACGACTGCCCAGATCCTCGAGTTCATATCGGATGCATTTGTCGGGGAGAATGTGATCAAGGGGAAGTCTTTTCTGAAAGACAAGCTCGGGATGAAGTGCTTCTCCGGGTCGGTATCCCTCTTCGACGATGCCCTTGACGTCCATGCTGCCGATGCCTGCCCCTTCGATGGCGAAGGAGTCAGGTCACGGAAGAACATCCTTGTGGAAAAGGGGACCGTCCGTTCCTTTGTCTATGACAGCTACTGGGGAAGTGCAGCCGGGGCAAGCTCCACGGGGAATTCCCTACGTGGAAGCTACCGCTCAACTCCAACAGCCGGAATCAGGCATCTCTGCATGGAGCCAGGGCCCCAAGAGATAAACCGGGAGCTCAAAGGGCTCAAGCAAGCACTTAAAATTACTGATATCATGGGCATGCATACCGCAAATCCCATTACGGGTGAATTTTCCGTGGGGGTGAGCGGGATGATCATGGAAGGAGATAAGCCGCTGTATCCTATACGTGAGGCAGCTATCTCGGGAAACTTGTATGAATTATTCTCACGGGTTGCAGCCGTGGGCACAGATATGAGAGAATTCGGGCATGTGATGTGCCCTTCAGTATTGATTGAGAGCATCGATATCAGTGCACAGTGAGGGCTATTTTTATGAAGTCCCGCTGGACGATACTCATCCATTCGAGTAGAGATGGCGCGATAACGAGGATCAAAGGCCTTCCCCTTTATTCTGTTCGTAGTGCTCATAGTCATGGCGCTGGCAATATTCTCGGGATTCGCCGGGTATAAAATCCATCGCTTGCGGTCCGATATTTCCCGGATCGACCTCATGAAAAAGAAAAACATCGAGCAGACCAGAAAGATCACGGACCTCTCAAAAAAGGTTGCGGTCCTCGATGAAGAGATGGATGTCTTGAGGAGTTATAATCGGCGTCTGACAGAAGCATCCCGTATTATTCTCGATCTCCCAGGGGATCTGAACGGCAGGGGTGGAAACGATCCGGAATTTTTCGAGAAAATCCCGAAGCTTGAGTTCCATTGCAGGCAGAGCGATCAGCCGTGAGCTCGATTCCCATATTGAGAAGCTAGGAGAGGATATCGCAGTAGAACAGGAAGTAGCAAGAGAGCTCGTTTCAGAGATACAGAAACAAAGCTTCCTCATTGCCCATACCCCGACTTTATGCCCGGCCTATGGATTTCTCACCTCCCGTTTCGGATGGCGCGAGTCTCCTTTTTCCGATGATACTGAATTTCATAGGGGCATTGATATCGCCTCCATGGAAGCAACACCTGTATATGCGCCCGCAGATGGTATTGTGACTTCTTATTACAGAAGCGAAAGTTATGGAAATGTCATGGAGATCGACCACGGCAACGGGATCGTGACCAAGTACGGGCATCTCCATGATTCTTCCATCGGCGTCGGGAAGCACGTGAAGAAGGGGGACAAGATTGCATCTCTCGGAAACTCGGGGCGCGCTACCGGATCCCATCTGCATTACGAGATTCTCGTGAACGGCGTCCATGTGAATCCCCGAAGATATATGTTGAAATAGTCACATCTATATTCTATTACTCTCTTTACCCCAACAAAAAGAGAAAAGGATTGGTAAATCCGTATGTATAATTGGCTAGTTAAACTATTTGGAAGTAAAAATGAGAGGGAAATACGCAGGCTTAAACCTCTTTTGCTGCGTGTCAATGAGTTCGAAGGGAAGTTTCAGGCTTTGGATGACGCTTCGCTGAAGGCCATGACTCCCGTACTTCAAAGAGAAGCCTCGACGCAGGGGCAAGCCTGGACGATATCCTTCCCGAGGCCTTTGCCACGCATTCGGGAGGCGTCCAGGAGATCCCTCGACATGAGGCCTTTCGATGTTCAGCTCATCGGCGGGATCATCCTCCACGAGGGAAAGATCTCCGAGATGAAGACAGGCGAAGGAAAGACCCTGGTCGCAACCATGCCCGTCTATCTCAATGCCCTGGCCGGGAAGGGTGTGCATGTCGTCACCGTGAACGACTACCTGGCCCGCCGTGATGCCGAGTGGATGGGCAACATCTACCGTTTCCTGGGCCTCGATGTGGGGGTCATCGTCCATGGGCTTGACGACGAGCAGAGGAAGAGGAGCTACCGATGCCGACATCACCTACGGGACGAACAATGAATTCGGGTTCGATTACCTCAGGGACAACATGAAGTTCGCCTTCGAGGACTATGTCCAGAGGGACTTCTACTATGCCATCGTGGACGAGGTGGACTCCATCCTCATCGATGAAGCAAGGACGCCGCTCATCATCTCCGGTCCCGCGGAAGAGTCGACGTCGAAGTATTACGATGCGAACAATGCCGTCATCGATCTCCTCAGGCGGAAGGATGCAGAAGAATCTCTACACCAAGGACGAGAAGGCCAACACCGTGGTCCTCACCGAAGAAGGCGTCGAATTCTGCAGAAGACCTCTCGGAAAGAACAACCTCTACGACTCCTCGGAATTCGAAACCGTTCATCACCTCAACCAGGCCCTCGAGGCGCACACGCTGTTCAATCGCGATGTCCACTATGTGGTCAAGGATGGAGAAGTCATTATCGTGGACGAGTTCACCGGCAGGCTCATGCCGGGCAGGCGCTATTCCGAAGGTCTCCATCAGGCCCTCGAGGCAAAGGAAGGCGTAAAGGTGGCGAATGAAAACCAGACGCTTGCCACCATCACCTTTCAGAATTATTTCCGCATGTATGAAAAGCTTGCCGGCATGACCGGTACCGCCGAAACGGAGGCGCTGGAGTTCAACAATATTTACGGTCTGGAAGTCGTGGTGATTCCCGCCGAATATGCCCATGGTCCGCAAAGACCACTCCGACGTGATCTACAAGACCGAAAAAGAAAAATTCAAGGCCGTCATCAGATCAGATCAACGAATGCCATGAGAAGGGTCAACCGGTGCTGGTGGGCACCAGTTCCATCGAGAATTCGGAAAAGGTGTCGGCCCTGCTCAAGAGGAAAGGGGTGCCCCACCATGTGCTGAATGCCAAGCACCATGAGAGCGAGGCGGAGATCGTTGCCCAGGCGGGCAGGAAGGGCGCTGTCACCATCGCCACCAACATGGCGGGCAGGGGTACGGACATCATGCTGGGCGGCAACCCGGAATTTCTGACCAGACAGCGCGTGACCGCAGATGACGAGCAACTATCCTGAGGTTTTCAATAAATTCAAGGATCAGTGTGAAAAAGAACATAAAGAAGTTGACGGATGCAGGAGGGCTCTTCATTCTCGGAACGGAACGACATGAGAGCAGGCGCATCGACAACCAGCTCAGGGGAAGGTCAGGGCGGCAGGGAGACCCGGGCGAATCCAGATTCTACCTGAGCCTGAGGACGATCTTCTGCGCATTTTCGGATCCGAGCGGATCTCGTCCATCATGGACAAGCTTGGCGTGCAGGAGGATGAACCCATCGAGCATCGACTCATCAGCAAGAGCATCGAGGGCGCCCAGAAAAAGGTCGAAGGCAGCAACTTCGAGATACGCAAGCATCTCCTTGAATATGACGACGTCATGAACAGGCAGCGGGAGGTCATCTACACCCAGCGCCGGAGGATCCTCTCCGAAGAAAACCTCAAGGAACTGGTGGAGGATATGATCGACGAAGCACTCGAAGAAAACATCGAACTCTACGTTCCGGCATAAAGCCCCTGCCACCGAATGGGATATGGACGGCCTGAAGGACATGGCTCGGGAATGTGTTCGATCTCGAGCTCAAGTATGACCCCGCTAAGGGGGAGCAGCCGCGACAGCCCTGATGGAGGCACGAGAAGGCGATCATGGATCAATATGACCTGCGCGAAGAGGAATTCACCCCCGATGTCATGCGGATGGTGGAGCGCCAGATCCTCCTGCATAACCCTTGACACGCTCTGGAAAGACCATCTCCTTTCCATGGACCATCTAAAGGAAGGCATCGGGCTGAGGGGATACGGCCAGAAGAATCCTTTGCGCGAATATCAGAAGGAAGGTTTCGACATGTTCGTGGCAACGCTTTCCCGCATGAGGGAGCTGAGCTCTGGAGAGGCTGTTCAAAATCCAGATCCAGCGCGAGGAAGACGTGGAAAAGATATCTACAAAGCGAGCGCCAGCAGCGGATGCAGCTCGGACGCGGCCCGTCTTCGGAGAAAGCCCGCACCTTCAAGAGGCAGGGAAAAAGGTCGGCAGGAACGATCAGTGCCCCTGCGGCTCGGGTAAGAAATATCAAGCAGTGCTGCGGTGTAGAGGCATGATTCCTTCCGGGGCTTCACCTTTTCCGCCATCAATGCAGGAGTCAAGGCCCCAGGGACTACGCGGCTGGATATGGGGCTTATCGTCTGCAAAAAGGATGCGGTTGCTTCAGGCGTTTTCACCCTGAACCTGGTAAAGGCTGCCCCTGTTCTCATCGGCATGGACCTTGTGAAGAAAGGAAGCTTAAGGGCCATTCTCGCAAATTCGGGAAATGCCAATGCATGCACCGGCAATCACGGCATGAAGGATGCGCAGGTGCTCATGGAAGAAACGGCAAAAAGGCTCGGGATACGCCGTGATGATGTTGCGCCGCTCTCGACAGGCGTCATCGGCGTGAAGATGCCGGTTCAGAGAATGCTGGCAAAGATCCCGGAACTCGCAGCCGGTCTCGGACAAGATCCTGCACCGTTTGCAAAGGCTATCATGACAACGGATACCTTTCCAAAGGTCGTTACCCGACAATCAGGCTCCGCGACCATTCTCGGTATAGCCAAGGGAGCAGGCATGATAGCCCCCGATATGGCGACGACATTGGCCGTTGTCCTGACCGATGCGGCTATCGACAAACAAGTCCTTGATAATATTATAAAAACATCCATCAAAAGTACCTTTAACGCGATTACCATTGATGGAGATATGTCTACGAACGATACGCTTCTGGCGCTTTCATCGGGATATGTTACTGAAAACATAAATGAAATAGGCAGAAGCATCCATGAGGTCATCAGGGAGCTTGCCATGCTGCTGGTAAAAGACGGCGAAGGTGCGACGAAGACGGTGGCAATAACCGTGACGGGCGCCGGCACCGATGCCGAAGCAAAGAAAGCAGCGATGGCTGTGGCGAATTCGCTCCTGGTCAAGACCGCATTGTTCGGGGCAGATCCCAACTGGGGACGGATCATGGCAGCCGTCGGGTATAGCGGTATACCGATCGATCCCGAAAAGATCGATATCACATTTTCAGGCTACCGTGTCGTGACATCCGGAAACGAGGCGGAAGGTTTCAGCGAAGACATCCTGCATGGTAAGCTCAAGGAAAGAGACATCGCAATTGAGATCGATCTGAAGGGCGGTGCGGGAAGATTCACTGCCTTTACCACGGATCTCTCATACGACTACGTGAAGATCAATTCGGAGTATCGTACATAAACCGCAAAAAGCCTTATCTACGACTTTTATAGCGTAAACATCAAATGGCCGATAATATATATTATGTTAAATAATGACTATGTCTCCATTTCTCCGCCTCCATACCCTTCTCCGCTATACTGATGATGATTCCGTAGGCGCAGGTCTTCAAGATCTCTTCCATCCTCATTTATAAGGACATACAGAACCATTGGTACCCTGGAAAGAATGCAGCCACGGGCAAATGGTGAAGACTTTTTATAATGAAAATCAATGCCCTGCATCTGCTTTGTAATTCTGGATTCCCACCTCCGCGGATGACATGACGGATTTGAATGAAGATGCTAAATCGTATGAGCATATGAGCCCATATCGTGCTTTCTTGCAGGTTAGGCTTTTACTTAATGGAACGGAAATATTGTTTATTTGCCTTTCGCAAAAGAGGTGAAAGAGCAATCACTCGATGGCGTCTTCCATACTTTTCCAGGGGAATTTTTTTGCAAAGTCCAAGGCATTCTCAAAAGACATCCCCGAGTAATTGAGAGTAAATATTCCGGATATATCGCTGGTGTGGAGAAGCACCACGATCATGCCCAAGTTTTCCTTCTTTTCATGGTTGATGCCTACCTGATATCCGGATAGTTCAACCGTCTTTACAAGGATATCGGGGGTATCGATGGCGTAGCCGGAGGCAAACGGCTCCCAACTTCCCTGGGCGGCATCCCCGACAATGATCTGGGCATCCACCGTCATATTGCCTTTTGCATACTCCCTCATGGCGTGAACCATGCTGGAATATGGGCCTCGTATATCCACCCCTGCCGCTTCTTCTGCTTTCCATCCCTTTACGTCTACGAGGTATTGGGTGAGTTCACTGTAGGACGGCACCTGCTGGGCATAGGCAGATAAGCTCAAAGTGAACATTGCGGTAAAAAAGCCTATGCCGGCGATTTTTTTCATAATCCATCTCTCAACTTCCCAATTAAGGGTAAGTACCACATGGTATATTCCAAATGCTAAGCAGTTTCAATGGGAAACAATTGCATATCGCATGTCGCTGTTGACTTCTCTCATGGATCTGGATAGCGTTGAAACCGACAGGACAGATGGAAAAGCGCCTTCGTATCATAAATCAGGAGAGAATGAGGAATGAGTGCCATACGCGTTCTTGACCAGGAACTCATCAACCAGATAGCTGCAGGAGAAGTCATAGAAAGACCTTCCTCTGTGGTCAAAGAGCTCCTGGAGAATGCCATAGATGCTCATGCCGCAAATATCCTTGTGGAAATCGAGGGAAGCGGCATCGACCTGATACGACTGGCCGATGACGGTCATGGGATGAGCAGGGAAGACCTCGATGTCGCCATACTCCGGCATGCGACGAGCAAAATAGCCCGTTCGGATGACCTTTTCTCCATCCGCACGCTCGGCTTCCGCGGTGAGGCCTTGCCGAGCATTTTGTCGGTGAGCAGGTCCATGATCGCTTCAAGAACTGAGCCATCTTCAAACGGCTGGTATCTGTCACTGGAGGCAGGTAGTGTTAAGGAAAAGGGAATGAAGGGCATGCCCCCCGGCACAATTATCGAAGTGAAGGATCTTTTCTTTAATACGCCTGCACGGAGGAAGTTTCTCAAGGCAGCCGCCACCGAACAGCGGCACATCATCGATGTGGTATCGCGGTATTCGTTGGCATATCCCTCTGTACGTTTTACCCTCTCGGCCAACGGGCGCAGCGTTTTGAACCTCCGCGAAGGATCTTCACTTGAAGAGCGGGTAACAGGAGCCTGGGGAAAAGAGGTGCAGGGAAAGCTCCATGCCTTCTCGGATGATCGGCCCCAACTGAGAATCCACGGCATCATTGCATCCCCCGAGGCGACACGGCCCACCAGGAGCGGGATCTACACCTACGTGAACCGCAGGTCGGTCCTGGATCACACCCTGCGCTCAGCTGTCCTGGAAGGGTTCAGCGGTCTTATCATGAAGCAGAGGTTTCCGCTGGCTGTGCTTTTCATCGATATCGATACCTCCGAAGTGGATGTCAATGTCCACCCTGCAAAGGCAGAGGTGAGATTCAGGAATCCTTCTGCCGTATTCGGCGCCATAGTGAATACTGTCAGGCAAACATTGAACGGGCACCCATCGTCATCCTGGCAGGTTCCCGAGGGAAAACCGGCCGTCTTTCCGGTCGAAGAACCAGGAGCATCATATCGCCTTAAGCCCCAGACGGTATACCAGGCTCCGAAATATCCTTTCCTCCAAACCTTTCAGCCAGGTCTCATCCAGAAGAATCTCTTCGGAGATAAGAAAACCGGCCATACCTATTCGGACAAATCCATTGTGGGGGTATTCCAGTCAACGTACATCCTTCTCGAAGATGAAACATCCCTCTACATTCTTGACCAGCATGCAGCCCATGAACGGGTTACCTATGAGCGCATGAAGAATGCCGGATCATCAGCCCAGCCTCCGATCCAGGCATTGCTGAGCCCTCACATCATCGAGCTCTCGCCGGTAGAGTTTGCCGCTTTCGGAGAAATAGCACAAGATATCCGAACATTAGGAATCGAAGCAGAACCCTTCGGTGATACTGCAGTTGCGGTACGGTCAATACCTTCGGTCTTGAGCCGGGGAAACATCCAGGCCATCGTCATGGATCTTATCAATGCCGTGATGGAAGGAGAGCTGCGGAGAAAGGAATACCTCAATGAGCTGCTTATCCGCATCGCCTGCCACAGCAGTATCCGTGCAGGGAAAAGGCTTCACCATGCCGAAATCGAGGGACTGCTGAAGGACCTCGACGAGGTCGGTTCTCCTTTGACATGCCCCCATGGGCGCCCCTTGTTCAAGCGCATAGGGGCTGACGAGATCGAACGGTGGATCGGAAGACGCCCCTTATCATAGTCACCGGGCCCACGGGCTCGGGCAAGACCGGGATTATGCTGGAGCTCGCCCGGTCCTCCCCCATTGAGGTCATCTCTGCAGACTCCATGCAGGTGTACCGGCATATGGATATCGCAACGGCAAAACCATCCCCGGCCGAGAAATCGTTGCTGCCCCATCACCTCATCGACATCGTGAACCCTGACGAGGAATTCAACGCCGAGATGTTTTCCACGCGTGCCTCGGAAAAGATTGCGGATATCATATCCCGGAAAAGGATCCCGGTCGTTGTCGGAGGCACCGGCCTGTATATCAAGGCCCTCGTCTACGGTCTGGCCCCTGCCCCGCCGCGATCGGCAAAGCTGCGGGACTATTTCCGGGGCCTGATGGATCGGAAAGGCAGCCTTCACCTCTGGCAGATCCTCGAGCGGACCGACCCGGAAACTGCAAATAAAATAAACAAAAACGACAGGTTAAGGATCGTTCGCTCCCTGGAGATCCTCTTCCTTACGGGGATGAAGCCGAGCAGGGTGTACCGGGAGCATGGATTCGCAAGCCCCCGGTACCTGGCCCGCACGCTGTGCCTCATGCCGGAGCGTGGAAAGCTCTATGCGGACATCAATGCCCGGGTAGTCCGGATGGTCGAGAGCGGACTCATCGACGAGACGAAGAAGCTCCTCGACATGGGATTCAGCCCGCATTTAAGGTCCATGCAGACTCTGGCGTACAAGCATATCGTGGATTATCTCGAAGAAAAGATCGGTCTCGAATCCGCCATAGCAAGGATCCAGCGCGACACCAGAAACTATGCCAAACGCCAGATCACCTGGATGAGGTCTCATTACGGCCGAAGCTCGTTCCATACCGCGGGCGAGGCGCTCGGGATTATCCCGGAATGGATTGATGCAGACGTGAAGCCGGGCCCGGATTCATAGGAGCGTATTCCCGGTACAAGATCGATTTCCGAGGCACCTGAAGGTGCGCCTGCAGAGCTTTTCCAAGCCTTTTTCATATATTGCAAATCTTTTCGTATGTGATAATGAATATCACGTGAATTACAATACCAGAAAATATTTTGAAAAAAGAGTCTTGAGAAAGGCCGGAACAGCTATCCACGACTTCCGCATGATCGAACATGGAGACAGGGTCATGGCGGCAGTATCCGGCGGCAAGGATTCCATCGTTCTCCTCAAGGTCCTGATAGAGCTGAAACGTGTTGCCCCCGTCCACTTCGAGATCATTCCCGTACATGTGTCAACCGGTTTCGAGAAGGACTTCGGCAGGGTCCGGGACTGGATACACGATCATCTCGGGCTCACCGTCCACGTGTTCGATTCCGGTATTAACGAGATCCTGGCCCACTCATCCGATCCGGAAAAAAGCCCCTGCGCCCTGTGCTCCAGGCTCAGGAGGGGCATACTCTATTCCATGGCACAAAAAGAGAACTACACGTCCATCGCCCTGGGGCATCATATGGACGATATCATCGAGACATTCCTTCTGAGGTGCTTCTACACCGGCCAGGTGGGAGGCATGGCTCCTTCGCGCGTGTCCGATGACGGCAAGAATCGCATCATCAGACCGCTTGCCTACTGCAAATCCGAGCTGGTCGAGTCATATTTCAGGACTTTTGAGGTCGAGCCGGTAGTGAATTCCTGCCCGAAGCGCCTCGACGGGAAACGTGAGCAGGTGCGGGGCTATTTGAGCCTTTTGGAAAAGGATATACCCACGGTGAAGGAATCCATTCTGTCAGCGCTGGGGAACATCGATATGAAGAGCTTATGCCTGAAGGAGACACCAGGTGCGCATTCTCATTGATCCTAATACCCCGAAGCCGAGGATTGTGAAAAGAGTGGCTGAAATCCTGAGCCGGGGAGGGATCATCGTATACCCCACGGACACGGTATACGGGCTGGGCTGCTGCATGACGAACAAGAAAGGTATCGATTCGATCAATTCCATCAAGGCAGCGGTCAAGCCCAGGAGTATCATGCTCGCGGATCTGAAGGAAATCAGCCGCTATGCAAAGGTATCCAACGAGGCCTTCCGTTTTATACGCACGCTGCTCCCCGGACCATATACCTTCATCCTTCCTGCAACACGACTGGTTCCGCGCCTGCTCCAGACAAAGCGCAAGGCTATCGGCATCCGAATCCCCGACCACTGGTTCTGCCGGGCCATCATCGAAGAGGTGGGCGAACCGATTATCACTACCAGTGTGCCGCTCTCGCACGAGAGACGGCATATCGATCCCATAGAGATCGAGGACCATCTCGGCCACCGGGTGGATGCAGTCATTGACAGCGGGATTCTTCCGGACATACCATCGACGATCATCTCCATGGAAACCGATTCCCCCGAGATCGTGCGTGAAGGCCTGGGCGACATCTCCATGTTTCAATAAAGAAAGGGGAAAGACGCTAAACCGATGAAAAAGATGCTCATAAACGCTATCCACCCTGAAGAGATCAGGGTTGCAGTCGTAGAGGACAGTATCCTCAAGGAGCTTTATATCCAGAGCGCCATGAAAGAGCAGATCCGGGGAAACATCTATAAGGCCAAGATCTCCAAGGTCGAGAGGAGCCTGGATGCCGTTTTCGTGGACTACGGAAGGGAAAAGCACGGGCTCTTGCCGCTCAATGACATCAACTGGGCACTCATCCCGGGCATGAAGGATGAGAAAGAGAATATTTCTCTATTGAGAAAGGGCCTCGAAATCCCGGTACAGGTCAGCCGGGAAGAGAAGGCATCGAAAGGCGCCCTGCTCACCATGGGTATCTCCATCCCCGGGCGCTACATGGTGCTCCTGCCCCAGCAGGACCTTGCCGGGATTTCACGGAAGATCGACGACGAGTCGCAGAGAAAGCGGCTCAAGGATGTCATCTCTCAGCTCTCTCCTCCACCGGATATGGGCCTCATTGTACGAACCGCCGGTATGGACAGGACAAAGGCAGACCTGCAGAAGGACATGACATACCTGCTCAGGCTCTGGAAGAGCATTGAAGACGAGTTTGCAGAGGTGCCCTGCCCTTCGCTCATCTACCGGGAGGGCGATATCATCATCCGCTCGGTCCGCGACTATTTTACGCATGACATGACCGAGATCCTCATCGATGACGAAGAAACCTGCCGGAGGGCAGCCATTTTCATGAAGAGCGTGATGCCTCGGTACAAGCACCTCCTCAAGCATTACAAGCAGAACAAGCCCCTCTTTACGAAATATGAGCTGGAGCAGCAGATCCAGAGCATCTTCAATAAAAGGGTGAAGCTGCCTTCCGGGGGCTCCATCGTCATCGAGCCGACCGAAGCAATGGTGGTCATAGACGTGAATTCCGGCCATTCCACGACCGCCAAGGACATCGAGAATACCGCGTTCTCCACCAATATCGAGGCTGCTGCCGAAATAGCCCGGCAATTAATTCTGCGAGATATCGGCGGGCTCGTGGTCATTGATTTTATCGATATGCGCTCCAAAGCAAACATGCGCAACGTCGAGAAGGCGCTCAAGGATTATCTCAAGAATGACCGGGCGCATCTGGTGGTGGGAAGGATCTCCAAGTTCGGTATCCTGGAGCTCTCCCGCGAGCGCCTCTCATCCACGATCCTGGAAAAAAGCTACGTGGGGTGCCTCTCGTGTGAAGGCACCGGCATGGTAAGATCGGTTGAATCCTCGACCTTCATGGGCCTGCGAGAAATCCAGCTCTTCCTGAACCGGAACAACCCTTCAGAGATCAAAGTCGAGCTTCCTCCCGAGGTGGCCATGTATCTCCTGAATTATCAGAGGAAGTATCTCTTCCGCCTGGAGCAGGAGTTCAACGTGAAGATCAACATAACCGGAAACCGGCTCCTCAGGCATGGCCAGATCCAGATGGAAACCGTCGATCAGTCTCGGGTATAGCCTTACACTCCTCGCACCACTGTAAAAGAGGGTTAAAGCATGCTTACTTCCAGCCGCTGATGAAATCATTATATTCCTTCTGTGCCTTATCCTTGGAATACCCGTATTTTTTCTGGAGCAGTCCCACGAACTTATCTTCCTGTCCTTCTACCTTTTTGAGGTCGTCATCGGTGAGATCACCCCATTTCATCTTAATGGCACCTTTTAATTCGTTCCATTTTCCTTTCAGTATCTCAGGATTCATCTCGGACCTCCCTTGATATAGATTTGTTGATTCTTCTTTAGGGCGCACGACCACAGGAATCAATGTTGCCGGCCTTGACGGCACACCGCAATAATGGCAAAAGAGAGGGACTCTGAACATAACTGATCCCGGCGCGGTCGGATCAAGCTTATGTCATACATGGGAGCTCTGCATGGAAACAGTACTTCAGATTCTGGGAAAAATAAATTTTGAGCTCGTGCTGAATAAGGTGATGCACATCTCGATCATCTTTGTTGCGGTATGGATAGGCTCGAAGATGCTCAAGAAGCTCCTGGCAAGGTTCCATATCTTCCTTGTTCAGCGGGGCATCGCAAGCGGCGAGTCCGTCACGGAATCTTCCAAACGGATCGAAACGCTGATGTTTCTTCTCCGTCAGGCCGTGTATATCCTCTTGTGGGTGACGGTCGGCCTGATGATCATCAAGGAGGCCGGCATCGAGATCGGGCCGGTTCTGGCAGGCGCAGGCATCGTGGGGCTGGCGGTCGGGTTCGGCGGCCAGAATCTCGTCAAGGATGTGATCTCGGGATTTTTCCTCATCCTTGAAAATCAGGTCCGGATCGGGGATGTCGTCTCGATCAACGGCACATCCGGGCTCGCGGAACAGATCAATTTCCGCACCATCGTGCTGCGGGACCTGGCAGGCGTCGTCCACATCATCCCCAACGGCTCCATTACTTCTTTAAGCAATATGACTCACGGATGGTCTGCCTATGTGTTCGATATCGGCATAGCCTACCACGAGGACCCGGACAAGGTGATTTCCATCCTGAAAAAGACCGGCGCACAGCTGAGGCAGGAGGACCAGTATAAAGATCTTATCATCGAGGACCCGGAGATCTTCGGTGTAGACAAGTTAGGCGATTCCGCCGTGGTGATCAAGGGACGCATCAAGACCAAGCCCATACACCAGTGGGAAGTGGGCCGGGAATTCCTGAGAAGGGTCAAGCACGCCTTTGATGAGCAGAACATCGAGATCCCCTACCCCCAGACAACTATCTCCTTCAACGATTCGGACTTGCTGCGGCTTATGGGGAAAGGCACCGGCGATGATACGATAAAACGGCCCCAATGACGGGTGCTGCCGCTTCATACCGGCGTTTAAGAATACAACCCTGAAGTGTGGAGAGCGGCGCTTACCTTCCGTTTTCCGGATGGCCCTCGATTGCAGCACGGATCAGTATTTTTGCCTGCTCATACCTGATCGTTTCCTGCCTCATGAGCTTGTTTGCGATGGCTTCGATTGCTGCCCAGTGCGGAGGATGACTCAGTAAATGCACACACCTCCTATACAGTTTGTCAAAATGTGTCTCATGTGCGTTCGGGTTTTCAATGTCATTGTATAATCCTTTGAGGATCTTATTGGCCTCGTGCCGGTCGGTAAAGGAACTGTCGAGAGCCCTGATCCGGCTGGTTATGCCTTCGCCTGCGAGGATTTCTTCCGCAATGCCCCCTGCAAGGTTAAAGATGATCTCGTTCTCGATGGAATCATGGTTTTGAGGGTCAGGGCTATTGGAATACTCAATATGCCCCATCCTGTAGTAAGACCCCAGGACAGGATCGCTTTCCGGCTTGATGGTAACATACTTGAATTCCTTATTCAGCAGATAGGCTACAACCACATGCCCTGCCTCATGATATGCCACCCTCATTTTCCTGGTGATCTTCTTTCTGTCCGCTGTCTTCACGATACCCTTTCTCGCCCAGGCTCACTGCCTGTACCTCACATGCCACCAGATATAAAAAATAAGGATAATACCAAGCCAGATGATAATCCCGATGCCGGCCTCTTCCGAGTACTTCCGCACCAGATCCATATTCTGCCCCACAAGAAAACCGATATACTCATGGATGCCGATTATCATGCATGCACCAAGGCCGGTAAAGATGGAGAACCTCGCCACGTTCATTCTCCCGAGCCCTGCAGGGATGGAGATGAGATGGCGTACGATAGGAAGGAATCTCCCTGAAAAGGTGCTTATCTCGCCATGTCTCAGATAGAATGCTTCGACTCCGGACAGTCTTCGGGCATTGATGAAGAAATATTGGCCATACCTCTTGATGATCCGACGGCCCAAATAGTATGCCGCGGCATAGTTCACAAGGGCACCGCTCAAGCTCCCCAGTGTCCCTGACAGGAGCACGAGCCACGGGTTCAGGATTCCCTGTGAAGCAAGGTATCCGGCGGCCGGGATCACAAGCTCGCTTGGCACGGGGATGAACGAGCTTTCCATAGCCATGATAAGAAAGATCCCCGGGTATCCGAGTTTCGCGGTAAAAGCAACCAGCCAAGAAATGATGCTTTTGATGATTCCTAAGGAAAAGCTCATATGCTGAGTGTGTTGTTGCTATGTACCGGCATTTGCTGAATAAATTACTACTGCAGCTTTCGTTCAAGTGATGGCCGATCCCATTTGCTCAAATTTGCTGCTGCTTCGTATGTGCTCTGGAAAAATGAGAGGAGTGCATCGTCCGGCGAACCGGCCGTCCTCACCGCGTCATAAGGCAAAATGAATTCCCCGAGGTCGGGATTGTAATAAGCCTCTTTCGGCTCGACAGGATACGCCTTGAAGCCTTCGGGCTCGGGGTAGGCATAGGCGTAAAAAGCCGGTGCCCCAAAGCCCGAGCCCGGCCAGAATCCGCAACTGCTCACTTCATGGGAGTATGCTTCAGTCGTCACCCGCTGGGCGATGCCCGGTACAGGCGGATGCTCGGGTGCGCGGCGTCCTGAGAAACGGGTTACCGCGATATCGAACCCGCCCCAGAAAAAATGAACAGGGCTATCCTTGCCGATAAAACGGGATCGAAATTCCTGCATGACCCGATCTGCCTGAACAAGGGCCCTCCAGAATCGCTGTGAATAATTCCTGTCATAAACAGAATGCTTATCATCCTGTTCAAAAGGGATCCTTTCCGGTATCTCGACAGGGGTAGTCCAGATAGAGACCTCAATTCCCAGGGAGTGCAGCGAAGCCATTGTTTCGTTATAGAAAGCTGCTACCGAGCATGGTTTTAGTTCTATGGAACGATTATCCCCGCTTTCTGCCTCGATATGCATCACATGATCTATGAAATCAAAATCTATCTGAAAGATCCGGCCGGAATAAGGGATGGGTGACGTCGTCAGTCCTCGTGCCGTGACATAAAAAGGAACTTGCCACCAATGATTGGTCATGGGGGCTAATTTAAGCTTGATCTTGCCGATTATCTGAGACCATAAACGAAGCGTGTCATGGGTTTCTTCCCAATCTTCCAGAGGCAGGCTCGGCCATATATCGTCTCTGAACTCTGTAAACGACATGATTCCCTCCTTCGATACGCGGTTTCTGAAGAGAAAGAGATGTGCATTTATTGGAGAAGCCCTTTCATAGCAAGAGCTGTATGAGAAAATATTATCTGCTAATCCGGATTTTTACGTTTGCCGCTCCAATGGCGAAAGGCCTCAATCTGGCTTTCCAGATGTGAAGCAATCCCTGCATCATTTGTTTCAGCAAGAAGCTTATACATCTCTATGGTAGCCAGGGCCAGCCTGTCCTGTGCCCTGAGGATAAAAACCGGTTCATTATCGCTTACATGCGGGATTGAGACATTACCATATTTTCCGGAAACTGCCATAATTCACCTCCCTTTGGGATTATACAAAAAGAAAATAAGCTTATAATCTTTCTATTCAAGTCATGTCAGGTCGGCGGCCGCGAACAGAAGCGCATTCAGGTACATTGTAACTTCGGGCTCTATCGAGATATAGGTTATCTTCGCCGGAATATCTGCAGGGCAGCCGTCCCAATCGGTTGATCAGAAAAACGATGGGCAGTGGATGAAACATTGCCGGGAGCCGGGAGTGGCTGTCTGCGACGGCTGGAATTTTAATGCTCAGGAACTCAAATACCGAAATATTACTCGTCGATTTCAGGAATAAGGGGATACCATGGATACTTCCACCTGGCTTCTATTAAGTGTTTTGTTCGGGTCATTCGGTATGGGATATATTGTCTATGGCAAGAAGCAGAGGAAGGGTGTCGCGCTATTTTCAGGAATTGCCCTTTGTATTTATCCGTATTTAATTCAAAATGTTTATCTGTTTATCCTCATTGGGATCCTGCTGATAATACTTCCATTTTTCATACGATTATAATGAGAGGGATTAATGGTGGGCCGCGTAGGATTTGAACCTACGACTTCTACCGTGTGAAGGTAGCGCTCTCCCCCTGAGCTAGCGGCCCTTAAAACAGTTTCAGGAATATACCGAGCACCTTGTATGGTGTCAAGGGGAAAGAGTCAAGCTTTTCAGGGATTGTTCTTATTCTTCAGGCAGCGAGAAACAGAAGACCGTGCCCACGTCTTTTTCCGAATTTACCCAGATTTCGCCGCCCATGACGTTCACGGCTTTTTTTACGATGGAAAGGCCGATGCCCGTGCCTTCAACCTGGCCTTCGTAGCCCCTGAAGAAGATATCGAATATATTGTCGATATACTCCTTCTGAATCCCAATCCCATTGTCTTTGACGGAAAAGATGTGGGTGTTGGGCTTTTTCTGGTAGCCGATGCGGATCATGAGGTCTCTCGCAGGGCACGAGTATTTGATGGAGTTTGAAATGAGGTTGGAGAAGATCTGCATGAGCCTTACCCTGTCTGCCCTGATCTTAGGCAGGGGCGATTCGATCGTTATGGTTCCCTTCTTATCATCCAGTTGTGGTGCCACTTCGCGGGATATTTCGTCGATGAGCGCAATGACAGGGACCTCTTCCTTCTTCAGTTTCAGGCTTTCGACTGCGGAGAGCGTCAGGAGGTTGGAAACGAACTTTTCCATGTGCTTGCCGCTTTCCTGAACGGCCTGGATATACTCCTGCTCCTTTTCGTTGAGCTTCGGCCCGGCTGTCCTGATGAACCGGTCGCAGAAGCCGTTGATGGCGATGATGGGGTTTTTGAGGTCATGGGATACCGTGGAAACGAGGGTCCGCAATTCCTCGTTCCGCTGCCTGATGAGGTTCAGCGCATCCTTTAGCTCCTTCGAAGTGTCGGCAATCTCCTGGAAGAGCAGGATATTCTCTATGACCGTGCCCATGTGGACGCCGATGGTAATGAGCAGCCGCTCGTCATCCGGAGAGATTGTCCTCTCGCCGAAGGAGCCGATGTTCATGACGCCGATCATGCGCGTCCGTGAATAGAGCGGGATCGACGCAAAGGATTTGATGCCTTGCTTCTTGAAGGCGAGTGAGCTGATCCGTTTATCTTCTGATGCGTTTTCAATGATTATGGGCTCGCCCTTTTCTGCGACCCTTCCGGCAATTCCCTCCCCCATCCGGAGTTCCTTGATGGCCTGCACGACCTCCGGGGGGATGCCGTAGGAGTACGCACACTTCAGAACCTGCTTGTGGCCGTCGAGCAGGTAAATCCATCCTGCCTCGATGTTCATGATCTGGAGTACCTGGGCAAGGGTGTTCTGGAGCACCTCCTCAAGCTCGATGGAAGAGCTCAAGGTTTTCGAGATCAGGTTTACGGCGGCAAGGTCCTGGTTCTGCCTCAAAAGGCGTCTTTCCAGGCCGACCTTATCCGTCACATCCCGAAGCAGGGCAACCGATGTGCCGGGACGCTCTTCGATGAAATGGAAATTGCCCTCAAGGATTTTGTTGCCTGCATTAGTATGCATGGTGATTCTGCTGAAAAAGCCTTTTGCAAAGTTTTCTTTCAGTGCAGAAAGGTCTTCTCTGCCCTTCTCGTCGACGAGACCGAATATGTTCTTGCCCTGTAATTCCTCTTTGGTTTTCCCGATGATCGAGCTGAAGGCCGGGTTGGTAAACGTGATGGTGCCGTGGCTCATGATGATGATTGCATCCGGGGCGTCCTCTATAAGCTGACGATACCTGCTGTCCCGGGAAAGCCCTCCGCTCACGAAATCGCCGATGAGGATATAGGTTGCGCCCAGCTTGTATCCGATGATGTTGATAAACCCTGCTGCCTTCACGAGCTTGGAGCTCAAGGTTTCCACGATGAGAGAGAAAGCTTGTCGGTCTCGATCAGGCGCTTGAGATTCTTCTCCAGCCTCTCGTCCACAAGGAGCTTATGAATGACTTCATACATGGATTTGCCGACAAACGGCAGGGCCGAGGGGTCGATGTTGGATTCAAGGAGCGGGTTCATGTAGATGATGGTCCCGCTTGCATCAAAGGCAACCACGGCAAACGGGGCCGTATCGAATATATTTTTTATCTGATTGCGCAGTTTGTCCATGTCATCTCATGTAAGGGTATAGGATTCTCCCGGGCTGAGGATATGGATGCTTCTTTTCGAGATCCGGGCAAGCTTCTCGGCATCTTTTCTCGTGCCCACGATATCGCCGAAGTGGATGGGAATAACATCCCGCGCCCGGATATCCTCAATCGCGCCGGCCGCCTCTTCCGTGTTCATGGTGTACGTTCCTCCCACAGGAACGAGTGCCAGATCAACAGTAATATTTTTCATCTCCGGGATACGGTCAGTGTCACCGGCATGATAGATCCGCTTAGCGTCGACTTCCAGTATATACCCGACCCAGCCCTTTGCCCGCGGGTGGAAGCCCTTGTTTGTATTGTACGCAGGCACGGCTTCGACCGTGATCCCGCCGATGTTCAGGGTTTCCCCGGGGGAAATCACATCCGTTACCGGAGGAGTCGACATGGGTGCTGCTATCCGTGTTGAGCCATCGGCCAGAAGATCGATATCCTGCACGGAGAAATGATCATAGTGGTCATGGGTGAGAAGGATGATGTCGGCATGCAGCGATCTGTCGCCAACTTTCCAGGGATCGATGAAGACGGCTCCCGAGGCGCTCCTTACCATAACACTCGCATGTCCCAACCATACGATCTCTACGGACAAACAACACCCCCACAAGCACTGTGCCGAATAAGAAGATACTCTATTTTTATCATACAGAAGCAAAGAGCCCGTTTCAACAATAAATCCTCTTTACTCAACGATTTGGTTGTCATAAGTGGTTGTGTTCATGAGCGCATTGAGCAGACACAAACTTTCCCTCATTCCTGTCTTTACTGCATTGACCGCAGCAGGTGCATTTATCAAATTGCCGGTGGCTCCGGTACCGATCACTATGCAGAATCTCTTTGTGGTGATGTCGGGCATGATGCTGGGGCAAAAGGCCGGCGCAATGAGCCAGATCGTCTATATCATCATCGGGCTCATGGGCCTTCCCGTGTTCTCCGGAGGAGGAGGCCCCGGGTACGTAGTGAGCCCGACCTTCGGGTATCTCGTCGGTTTCGTCGCTGCTTCGGCGGTGTCAGGGTATCTGATGAAGGGAAAGCCGCTGTCTGTGGGGAATGTGCTTTTTGCGTCCGCTGCGGGCATGCTTACGATCTATCTCATCGGCATGCCCTACCTTGCCTGCTACCTGAAATTCGTGTTGAAAAAGCCGGATGCCCTCTGGATCGCCGTAAAAACAGGCATGGCCCTGTTCCTGCCGGGCGATGCGCTCAAATGCGCACTCCTTGCCATGGTCATGCCGAGGCTCGCCTCTTTAAGAGAAGGCATGCCTGACGACCGGAAATAAACCTGTCCTTATCAGAATGCGCCGAGCTGGCAGGGCCTTATTTTGATGCCTAAGGAATCGGCTGCGTTTCCTGCCTCGGGCCGGGGTATCTGCGCCGCATCGGCTATGTTCCAGAGGTCTTTGCAGGCGATGCGTCCGTCTTTCGCGGCAGCCCTGATCTTCTCCAGGACATCTGCCGGGATCTCCACGGGCCTGCCCAGGATCTTATAGCCGGACTTTCCTTTTCTGCCGTATCCGAACAGGCCGAGCTGGCACATATCCAGACGAACCTTGAGTTCTGTAGCCTTATCACCGACTTCCCGGGGAAGAACACCAAGCAAGGCAGCGATGTAGTGTGCAACCGCGCAGGGAAGACTACTCTCCAGGGGGTAGCTCCGGATCATGCCTTCGATTGTCTTCTTTTCCATGTAACCGCTCCTAATCAACGGGCTGGATCACCATCAATGCATCCGCCACCTTTGGGGACCCATCCACGATAATGATCGGATTCAGATCTATCTCTTTTATGCGTGGAAAATCAAGGGCGATCTCTCCAAGGCGAATCAGGATGCCTGCCAGGGCTTCCCTGTCGACCTCCTCCATGTTCCGGTACGGGCCGATCAGCGCCCGGGCATTGATGGAATCGATCATTTCCAGCGCATCGTAAGCGCTCAAGGGTGCCAGGCGGATGGTGAAATCCTTCATGGCTTCCGCGTAGATGCCGCCCAAACCGAACATCACGCACGGAGGGAAACCCGGGTGGGAACTGATGCCTGCCATGAATTCCCTCTTGCCGTTAAGCATCTCGGCAACGAGGATGCCCGCGTCCGGTTGTGCCGACCGGATTGCGTCGCAGGCATGGTGAAGACCTGCCTCATCCTCGACATGTAAGAATACGAGGTTCTGCTCTGTCTTGTGGGCAATGAACGAGGCGCACGCCTTCACCGCAACAGGGTACCCGATTTCTCCTGCACCGGCAGCAGCCTGCTCGAAGCTCTGCGCCAGGATCTCCCGTGCTGCAGGGATGCCGTACAGCTTCAGGATGCGTTTTGCATGGTATTCATCGATGATCGAACTTTTCAGGCTGCTGATGATATCCTGTGCCTCTCCGGGGATAGTCCTCCCGGCGGGTGAAGCCGGTACGTCGTGGACTTTCCGGCGGATGAGGAGGTGTTTGTACAGGCAGGCCATGGCCTTTGCCGCCTTCTCGGGGGAATCGAAGGTGGGAACGGCGTGGTCATGGAACACCCGGATGCAGTGGTCTTCCCTGCCGAAGAACGATGAGATCAGCAGCGGCTTGCCGTATTTCGACGGCATGTTCACGAGCTTGTCCAGGTTTGCCTCGGAAATCTTGAGAAAATCTTCCCTGGATATGTCGAGGTATTCCTTGACGGAGCCGTACAGGAGATCCATGAACCCTGTGTCCATTATCCCGTGGATGATGACCCCGTCAAGATCTTCCGCCTGGAAAAGGATTTCGGGGATCTTTTCGGTGAGCGTTTCCATGCCTATGTGGAAAGTGAGGTCCACCGGGTTCCGCGCGCTTGCATGGCCGGGAAGAAACCTGCAGATCCGGTCCTGGATCTCCGGCGAGAACTCAGGGACATCGAGGCCCAGCGCGTTGCAGGTCGAGGCGATCCCCGAACCCGGGCCGCCTGAATTGGTGAGCACGGCGATACGCGGGCCCTTGAGCGGCGGGCTCATGGCAAGGGCCCAGCCGATCTTGTACACTTCTTCGATGGTATCCACCCGGATGATTCCTGCCTGGGCAAAGAGGCCGTCATAGATGAAATTCGGCCCGGCCATTGCCCCGGTATGGCTCGATCCCGACCGGGCACCTGCCTCGGTCCCTCCGACATACTGGGCCACGATGGGCTTTTTCGCGCTGATCCTCCGTGCCGTTTCCAGGAACCGTGCAGCATTGCGTATGCCTTCGAGGTAGAGCCCGATGGCATGGGTACCCTCGTCGTCTCCCAGGTATTCGAGGCAGTCGACGATATCGATGTTCGCCTCGTTGCCCACGCTGATGGCCTTGTTGAAAGCGATCCCGTTCTGGTGCAGATAGCTCAGGGTCTGCGCGATATAGGTTCCGCTCTGGGATGCCAGGGAGAAGTGGCCGCCGGATGACAGGAGCGGGCTCACCGTGATGTTCAGAGGCAGATTCGTATTCACGATGCCTAGGCAGTTCGGCCCGAGAAAACGGATGCCGTAACGGGCGGCTATCTCGATGATCCGTTTTTCGAGTGCGCGGCCTTCATCGCCTGTCTCCTTGAATCCCGCGGTGATGACGATTGCCGAGCGGGTCCCTATTCTGCCGAAATCTTCGAGCATTTCAGGAACGAGCCGCGTCGGCACCACGAGTATTGCAAGGTCGGGGGCAAAGGGGAGCTCGCCGATGGATGCATATGCTTTTTTGCCGAGAACCTGCTTCTCCTTGGGATGTACGGGCAGGATCTCACCGGTGAATCCGCTTTTTATGAGGTTCAGCAGCTGGATCGTGCCCATCTTTCTGAAGTTGTTGCTCGCGCCGGCAATGGAAACGGAAGCCGGGTTCATTATCTTATGAAGAGGATTCTCAGACATGCTTGCCATTCCTTTCACTACTCATGGTCAATTAGGTGATAAGTATCAGAATATCATAGAATTCCTTGTACCAACTTTTGAGGAGCGCAACAAGATTAAAAATATAACGATCGTTCGATATTACCGGTTGTCAGTGCAGGAATCATACTGCTCCGCTATTGCTTGACAGCATCCGTCCAGGGCTGTGGTGTTGCGATGAGTGCTCCGGCAGCGATAATATATCCTGTGGCATCTCTCAAAAAGGCGATCACTTCCTCAGGGATCTACCGCACCGTGCAGACGTATTGCGAAAAATGTCTGGATTCCGAAAGCTACTTCTCATGGTTTAAGCACCATATATGCCTCCTCATACTTACCATTGCAGCTTTCTTTTCGATACTCGGGCTGTTCAGGATAACCGACCCATACCCGTTAAGCGGGTGGTTCGAGCTCAGGCTCACCCTCAAGGACCTGGGGTATTCCGGGATGCTTGTCTTTGTTCTCATGTTAGCCGTCATGCCCCTAGTTTCGCCGATCAGTATTCTTTTCATAACCGGATCGGCAAGCTTCGGTCCTTACCTGGGGGTTATTCTTTCCTACATCGGTGCCATCCTCAATGCCAACATCACCTTTTTCCTTGTCAGGACGCTCTCCATCGAGGAGATGTGGGGCAAGGGGGAGAGAATGGCCAGGATCAAGGCAGCCATCAGGAGAAACGGATTTCGGATCGTGCTGCTGCTCCAGATTATGCTCGTTGTCCCGTTCGTTGCCATAAACTCGGCAGCCGCTGCTTCAGGGGTCCACTGGAAGGACTTCATGAAAGCGACGGCCATAGGCGTGCTGCCGTCGGTGATCCTCTATTCCTTAATCGGAGAGGCCCTTGTTTCGCGGTTTCTGTCTCCGGAGATATATTTCGCCTTCATTGCAGTCGTGCTGCTTATCATCATCACAACTGCCCTGCAGAAGCGAGATATTCATCTCGGAAAAAAAAGCATCTATTAAATGCCCGATGAATTCCTCCTGCGAGAACCGTGGCGCGTGGTCGTAGATTCCCATTGAGCCCGGCTCGTTCGCGCCGCCGAAAACCCGCCGGGTAAGCTTTTTGTCAATGGACAAGGGCATAACCCCCTGCAACAGGACATGCCCGTGTTTGCGTAAAAGGGCCAGACCCAGGACCTTGGCCCCTTGCAGGCACAGTTCAACGGGTGAGGACCGCATGAAGCACACGTGCGAGAAGGCGGTATTGTCCCCATGTATCTCGACATCCAGCCCGCATTTTCTCAAGGCAGATCCGAAGATGGACGAGACCTGCCTGCATGTCCCGATGATGCCGGAAAACAGGCCTGATTCGGGTGCAGCGATGCAGAACGTGATGTCGTCGACGTGAAGCACGGCCCCGCCGCCGGTGGGCCGCTTTACGACGGGGATGGAAAGGGTCGGGTCAAAGGGACTGAAAACTTTCTGGTGGAAGCCTGCCGTGACGGCAGGTTCATCCCAGTTATAGATCCTTAAGATTCCCTGATGATCTCCTTCAAGAACGGACTGGAACAGGGCAAGGTCCCTTGCCATATTCAGTCGTGAGGGGCACCTTCCTTCGAGGATGAGGTGCCATTGGGTCATAACTCTTCGATAATGAAGAGCTGGTCGCCGTAGCCGACCCGCTCGCCATCCTGCTTGAGGATGGCGGCCACGGTCCCGTCAATGTGCGACTCGATCTCGTTCATGAGCTTCATGGCCTCGATCACGCAGAGCACCTGGTCTTTCTTGACCCGGTCTCCCACCTGGACAAAGGGCGGGCTTTCCGATGATGCGGACCGGTAAAAGGTGCCCACCAGCGGCGAGGTGATCGTGACTGTCGGTCTTTCCTTTGCCGCAACGCTGGATGATTTCTCTGATTCTCTTTGTCTGGCTGAGCCTCTGTCCTGCTGAAGGCTGGTGCCCCGGACGATATGGATTCTGTCCGGAGTCCATTCAAGCTCCACCACATCGGTGTTCTTGATCATCTCAATGAGCTCTTTGACCGTTTTTATGTTCATCTAGCTTACTCTCTCTATATATTCGTCAGTTCTGGTGTCTACCTTGACGATATCTCCTTCGTTGATGAAAAGGGGCACCTGGATTGTCTTGCCCGTTTCGAGCTTTGCAGGTTTCGACCCTCCTGATGCAGTGTTCCCGCGGACGCCGGGATCTGTTTCGGCCACGGCAAGCTCCATGAACATGGGCAGGTCGATGCCGATCGGTTTGTCGTTGTGAAAGAGGATCCCCACCTCTATGTTCTCCTTGAGATACCCGATGGCCTCCGAGATGTTGTCTTCCTTCAGGTTCATCTGATCATAGGTCCGGCTGTCCATGAACCAGTAGCCTGACTCATCCTGGTACAGGAATGACATGGTCTTTTCTTCGAGATTCGGCACATCCACTTTTTCGCCGGACCGGAAGGTCTTCTCCAGGGTGTTGCCGGAAATGAGACTCTTCATCTTGGTGCGCACAAACGCGCCGCCCTTGCCCGGTTTGACATGCTGGAAGTCCACGATGGTCAACGGCTCTCCGGCGATCTCGATCTTCAAGCCTTTGCGAAACTGTGCGGTTGAGTACTGCATGGTAAAGTCTCCTAATTTATTACTTTTATGGCATCTTTATCAAGCTTTGTAATCTGCTTGCAAGAATTATCTGTGATCAGGACCATATCTTCGATCCTCACCCCGAATTTTCCGGGGAGATATACGCCCGGCTCGATGGTGAACACCATGCCGTTCTCCAGGATATCCTTTGAGAGAGAGGAGACCGTAGGCATCTCGTGCACCTCCATGCCCACCCCGTGGCCGAGGCCGTGGCCGAAGTATTGCGCAAGCCCGACCGATTCGAGATAGTCACGTGCAGCCTTGTCCGGCAGCGTTGCTTTGATGCCTTTGCTCACGGCGCTCATGGCCGATTTCTGGGCTTTTCTCACGTGGTTGTACACGTCCGTGAAGTCTTTATCGGGTTTTCCCGTGTATACGGTGATGGTCTGGTCGGAGGCATATCCCTTGTAGGCGGCGCCGAAATCGAACACCACCGGTTCGTTCTCACGGATAATCCTGTCCGAGGCTGCTCCGTGGGGCATAGCAGACCGGGGACCCGAGGCAACGATGGTTTCGAAGGACGGCCCGCTTGCCCCGAGCCGGCGCATTCCGCACTCAAGCTCGAAGGCAACATCAATTTCTTTCCGGCCGATGATGCCCGCAGCCAGCACATCGTTTACCGCCTGCTCGGCGATACGGGACGCTTCGCTTATCAGGGCGACCTCTCCCGGATCTTTTATGCTTCTCAGGTACTTCAGCGGCCGCCCATGGGCGTCATCTCGATTTCTTTGAACAGGTCCTTCATCTGGAGGAAGGAATCCAGATCGATGACATTGGATTCTATGCCAAGGGTTTTGACACCCTGGCCGGTCAGGTGTTCGTAGATCTCTTCCCACCTCTTTTTTAAGCACACGCACGCCCACGTTGGCTTCTTCCTTGGCCTGGAGCGTGTTGCGGGAGTCGACGAACAGGTCGGCGGATGAGTCGGTAAACACCGCGACCGCATCGGAACCCGTATACCCGCTTACATAGGTCACATTGGTCCGCGAGGAGAGGAGGATGGCGTCGAGCCCTTTAAGATATGTTCTCGCTTTAGCGAGCCTTTGATCCGAGTAATTCATGCAGTGCCTCTAATGCAAGGATATAGCCAAGGGTCCCGAGCCCTGAGATGGTTCCTATGGCGATGTCGGAGAACAGGTCCTTCTGCCTGAAGGGCTCTCTGGCAGATACGTTGCTGATGTGCACCTCTATGAACGGTATGTCCACGGCGAGCAGGGCATCGCGGATGGCCACCGACGTATGCGTATACCCCCCG
>CAVVYZ010000020.1:0-224333 GCA_963752595.1 uncultured delta proteobacterium | reverse complement strand
TTTGGCGCGGATGATCTTCTGTTCAGTCGTCATGGTGTCCTCCAATGCGCCGAGGCGGGGCGCTTCGCCACCCCGACCGCTCCGCGCCCCGCCTCGGCTCGCAATTCGCCGTGGGGACCAGGACACCTCTGTCAGGTTAAGTTTTAGCTAATGCAGATGGTCCCCCCGTTCGAACTCGATCAAGTCAAAGACCTACAGGAACACGCAACCATTCCGGCGATAGCGGATACGGTCGAACGCCGCTTGCCGCGCTCGTCACAGCCGACCAACCGCCATCCCCGTCGATAATGCAGGAGCGCGACCGCAGCCGCGCCAGAGAATCTGATTCGTGATCGATGGCGAGGTCGCCTCGCCCACAGAACGTCCCACGACCGTCCAAGCGCTGCCCAAAGGGCATTGTACCAACGCTGGTCGTTGTAAGGGGAGAGGGAGCGTGAAGGGGCGCCGCTGTCCCACCCGTTGACAGCGCGCCCCCGCTTCGAAGCGCCGAGCAAGAGGTCTCGGCGTCCGAAACTCTCAATCGATCTCGATCGGCGTCGCCGTGACCAGCTTCGGCGTCGCTCCTGCCGTCGTCGGGATCGGCGGCATGCAGGTGCCAACGAACACAACAAAATTCGCCGAGTATTCGGGGTCCCGATCCAGACGTGAACAACTCGAGCGCGGCACCCCGCTCAGCAAAGGGGTGGCGATCTTGGTGGTTCAAAGTGCCCACACGTGCACGCTCGACACCGGCGCGTGCGAACACTGGTGACCCTGATGGCCAGTTGAGGCCTGTCCGCTAAGGAGCTCGCAAGCGCGCTGATATCCAGGATGGCCCGGACCTGAAGCCCATCACCTCGCGCAGGCGCGGCAGCTCTTGCGTCCTGCATCACTTGAACCAGACGCTAGCGAGGGCGGCGGCGATGGCAGCGACTAACGTGGCGAGCGCGCCGATCGCTACTCCCATCAGGTAGGGACGCCGCTCTTGCGTCCGGAGCCAACGTCGCGCCTCCTGAGCCTTTTCTTCATTGTGCCAGATTGACCTGCGCTCCCGGTCGCTGACCTGCCGCGTCCCTAGGCCTCTGAATTCGGAGCGCCATTCGCGCCTCTCTCGCCGCGACGCCATGCTTCTCTGTTCCGATGCTGTGGTCTTCTGCCTGACGCCTAGCACGAATTCCGGTCGCGGCCGAGAGTGCCGTGTGAAAGGCGCGGGCGCCGGGGCCCCTACCCCAATCCTCCTCCGCTTCCCGCGCCTCGCGGCGGCACCGAAGGCGCAGCGGCGCGAGCGCGAGACCGCTGAGATCGAGGTGGCCAAGCGTGCCTCTCAGACCTCAACCGGCGTTAAACAGGCACATAGACCTGGAGCCTTGCGGCAGGCCGCCGTATCCGCCAGAACCGCACAGCGCGGTGATATCCGTCAAGCAAAGCTGTCACATCTGAGTATTGCCCAAGTGTCAGCGGGTCATCCCGCATGGAGTGAGGAACACCGTATGCGGCGTACCGAGCATGATCCTGGTGAAGCGGTCTCACCGGCTCGGCCTCGATCCAATCTTTGAAGCTGACTTTCAGGTGTTCGATGCTAGAAACGTCGCGGACGAAGTAGGAGATCACGCACACGGCGGCTAGATCATCCTTGCCCCAATCCACGAGTTTGAAGGCCGTGATGCCAACTAGGTATCGGTTGAAGTAGCGGCCCCTCACTCGGTCAAACTGGTCAACCAGCAGGTACTGCTCGGCTCGACCAAGCTCCTCGAACGGCACCTCTTGATGCGCCTTCTCCTTTAGCTCGGGAACGCCAACCCCCTCGTAATAGTGCCCGTGCGCCAGGGAGAGCAACTCAGAGTACGCCCACCGAGCGCGCACGTAGTCGGGGCTCACTATGCCGTCCATGCGACCCTCCCTTGGGATCAGCGTCCCTATCAAGGAGCCTCAACAGCTACCAAGGCCCAGCCTGATGTCTAGTTCCGCAGCCGAGGAAAACATAGCCACGCATACGACGCTCATCGTCGCGATTGATGCGCTTGGCGGCTTTGGCTTCGCCGCGATCGCCATCGGGCGTCTGACGGCCCGTTCCTGCGGGGCAGCATTCGCATAGGGGTCTTATCTTGTGGAGGGGCGCTTTAGCCGGCGAACTACGCGCGCACGGACGCACGCCGGCCAAACAATGAAGGCAGTCGCATCCGGCGGAAAAGTTGAGGTCTAATCTTTCCGCATCGTCCCCGACCGCGAGTCTTCCGTGCGTTGGGCCAACTGTTCATACTCGGCAGCGATGGTCAGCATCGTTAGCTTGACGGCGACATCAGTCTCGCGCTCCGCCATTGCGCGCGTTTCCTTGGCACGAACGCGCAAGCTCTCTGGGTCGTTTAGGGATGACAAGGAACGCTCTTCCGGGAATAGCAGTTCGGAGGGGCAACGCCGCTCCGACCAGGGGGTTCCGCCTTCCCGCGTCGGACCCTCGGACATGAACGGTCCAACTGCGCGCCCTCAAAGGGCCCCCTTGCCTTCCGTCATGTTACTCTCGGCTCTCGATATTCATGGCACTCGGAGGATCGCCCATGCGCACTACTATCCTAGCCTATGTGATCGCTTTCGCAGGCCTTATAACGTTGGGCCTTGGCATTGGGAGCCTTGCGGTATTGGTTTCTGAGAGGGCTGTCCCTATGAGACATTACGCTGCCGCGATCGGAATGATCTCAGGTGGCCTCGGTCTGGGGGGCCTCGCCCAAGCCTTGCGCCTGCTGGCCGAGATTTTAACGAGGGGAGCGTGGTTCATTTAGACGGCGGCTTCCCACCCGGCCTCACTCCGATTTCGGCACGGCTTGGCCACTTGGCGCCGACTTCCCGGATCGGAATGATGTGCGACGCACCAATCACTTTCTTCACGGCGAGGCTTATGCGGCCGCGCGGTGATCAGGACGAACTCTGCTCCGCTTCAATAGAACGGGCTGCTATGGATGTGAACAAAAATTTTTTCGAGCAATTTATACGCCCCTAGGCGATGAGTGCGTTATTGCGAGACGGCCGCCGCTATGCGTTTTGCGCGCTGTCCCCGTCCGCCCACTTTGATTGAACCGCCTCCGTGCTCGAATGAAGAGTTCAACAAGCAGAGCCGCGGTCAGCACCCCAGCTGCGCTGTACAACGCCGCCACAAAATAGGACGAGCGATCCGGTAGAAGTCGCGCATGTGGGCTTTCATGAAGCCGATCACTTCTTGAACGGGCGGCCGAGCTCCGTAAGTGTCCCCGTCAATCGCGGAACCGGAAACCGGTGCGTGCTAACCGCGTTATTATGTTCGGGGTCCAAGAGGAACCAGGAGGAACCTGTGCCCCTCGCTGAAAAAGCGACCACCGCTTTTATGACGCTTGCCATAGCCAGCGTAGGGCCTGCTTGCGTCGCGCTGTTGCTTTTGCTGTGAAATGCGGCGCGGGAACCTGCGATGAACAAGGACGAGGATTACATCGGTTTTTATCGTGATGCAGTCATCGCTGGTCACGATGCTCCTATCACCTTTGAGGTAAAGCAAAGCCTCGCCCTTCCGAGCGAGGCCCGCTCAGTCTGGGAAGTGATGCTGTCTTAACAATCATAATCGTTCCAGGTTCCGCGGGGGTGGGGACCGCTAATCAATTCGCATTTGGGTCCTGCGCTTTTAAAATAGGGTGCGATGGCGCCGTGCCGCCTAGTGGGCAGCAAAACGGCAGCAAGCCGACCGCGCTGCGGATGATAGGAGAGGGCGCAGAAAGGATTGCCCGCTCCCTCTGGACCCCTGTTCTTCCCAGGTGTCGCACGGCGGAAGGGCATGGGTGTTCACGCTTTGCGCGCCCCGGCGTTATTTCGGCAGGCTGGATGGGCGTCCTCTCTGGCCCCCGACAAAGACCCATCTGGCGAAATAGAGACCCTGACCACTTTCCCCCGGTGGTCAGGGTCTTTTCTTTGCGAGGGAACGCGGGCCGCACCCCAGCGTTACATGGACCAAGCCGGATGGGTCTTGTTTCGGAAGCCGGAGCCCATCCGACGGCGAGACCCCGGCGTAATCAGAAGCCGCCGGGGTCTTGCTTCTTTTTGGGTCCAGAGTCTTCGCCCGTGCGCCTGAAGTTCAAGGCATGGGACAGGTCCGGCTATCGCGTGCGATTGAGTGGGCAGCTCAAAATTTCTCCGAGTCTGTCACATCAGAAATGCTGAAGAACTCACATCTCTTCGCCAGCGTGATCCACGCATCTCGCAGGCGCGCATAATATTCGCGCTCGTTGGGATCGTCCGCTTCCTCTGTCAGCGTCGCGCACCGTGCGGCCGTTTCCCATGCGGCTTGACGTTTGGATCGCATCTGGTCTGTCCAATTGCGGTCTGCCCTTAGTCCCGAGTTATCTGCACCCGGCCATCCATAGTGCGCCGCACTCCGGGGCGTGGTAGCAGCCGACCTCCCCATCCTGACGAGGCAAGAGGTTTCAGGATTACTCCTTCGGTAGCTTCCTTGGTTCTTTATTGGCTGCGGCCCCGCCAGCGTCTTTGATCGAGCGGCGCGCTCTCTTACGGTCGCTCGAATACCGCGCAGCGGCTACCACTGCCGGTATGCCTATTTTGCCGTAGCGTCCCTCCAGGTCCGTTGGCAAACGCTGACGCGACGACCGACTGCGGTTATTCGGCGGCATTTATCTACCCTTGAGGACGTTTCAGCTGAGCTGAAGCGATGCTGAATGAAACCCCTCCCCGTGTTGGGCTATGCGGCCCGCTGCTCCTCTCGCACTTCCTCTAATTTAGCGGCGGCCTCCCGGGTCATTTGCGTCGGCAGCGTCACCAATTTGACCCAGCGGCCAAAAAAGTTTTCGACCTGCCGCGCCATGAAGTCCGACTGCCGGTACAGGTCGTCAACCAACTGCTCGGCCTGCTCGTGCATGATATCGGCGGCGGCCATCGTATTCTCCGCTACGCGATCGGCTGTGGTGCGCATTGCCTCGGCGGCAATTGACGAGACGCTCTGTGCCCTTTCTTGATCGCCACCATTGTGGCGAGTGCTGCTGTAGCGGCGGCGGCCATTCCTGTTGTTAGGTCTCTTCCTTTTTTGCGCCATAGTAGTTGCTCCAAGATCAGCCCGTGGGTGAAATTTCGCAAGCATCAAGGTCGGGCCGTGGACTTCCTTGATCCTTGTGGGATTTGCGTCGGCCCCAGTTGCCCCTGGGGGCAGAGCCGCTGTCGGTATGCTTAGTCAACCGTCATGAGCGCGGGCTGATAAAGCCGAAACCAGAAGGATAGAAGACTGAAGGTGAAGCTTATAGAATTACAATATTATAGTATGAACCATTAGGTATATAGATATGCCCATGAATAGCAAAATCAAGGGTATACAATGCCGAATCTGTATGGGTCGGAATCTTTTTAGGGCTTGCCGGCATTGGTCGTGTGGTGCGCTTTGTATCGTTTCATCAGGCACTTAAGAATACAGAAATAAAGTTCTTCTATCAGCTCTCTTTCCCTTTTTAAGTCTTGTTCTGCTGAACGCGCGTACCATCTCGGATGGTGTCGTCCGGGTGGGTGATCACCAGTTCCCCTGGCTTCAGACCGGAAAGGATCTCTGTGGACAGGCCGTTGCTGTGTCCGGCCTGTATGGAGCGGAGCCTGGCCCTTTTGTTCTCCACCGCGAACACGGCCCATCCTTTGCCCGAGCGGAAGGCCGCGCCGGCCGGGACCTGGAGCACGTCTCTGCCTTCCCATGTGATGAAACTCGCATCCAGGCGGTACGCGTCACCGAGGGTGTCCCAGACCTCGCGGGGCGTGGTGAAATCCACGATGACGACGACACGCTGCTCTTCGACGCCGAGGCTGGATACCTTCGTGAACCCGCCGGGTTCGACTACCCTTACGACACCGGCCAGGGGCACATCACCTCCCCAATGCTCGAAGAGCACAGGTGTTCCCTTTCCGATCTTCACGGCATCAGACGAGAGGACCTCCACCCGCACCTCCAGGTTGTACGGGTTGCCGACTTCCATGAGCGATTCGCCTGCATCCACCGCACCTTCGCTCTCCCGGAGAAGGCGCAGCACCCGGCCGCTCACGGGCGACTGCACGGCCACGATGTCGCGTGAGGAGGCTGACCTGCCGGCTCCGTAGCTTTCCAGCACCCTTTCTGTCCTGGAGAGCTCTGCCCCGGCTGAGCCTGCCTGGGCCTTGGCAGAGCTGTGGACCGCATTTGCCCGCTTTGCTTCCGAAGATGCCTGGTCGAGGGTGTCTTTCGCAATGGACCTTTTCGCATAGAGGGCTTTGAACCGGTCAAGCCTCTCGGCCGCATAGTCTGCATCCGCCCGTGCGGCCCGCTCCTGCTGTTGAGCCGCTTTCATGTTCGCCTTCGCAGAGGCGACTGCTGCTTCCGCCTCCGCGCGGCTCCGCGGGTCCAGCGCCTGGGATCTGGCCGGTTCGATAAAGGCAACCGGCATGCCCTGTTCTACGGGGTCTGCGGCTTTCAGGGTGATGCGTCGAATATATCCGGAGACCGGGGCCGAGATCACGTACCGGTCTTTTACACTCGTCTTGCCCTGCTCCTCGACCGTGACCCGGAGCGTGCCTCTTGCTGCCTGCACTGCATCCACCGGCACGGGCTTGGGCATGAACCCGTATGCGACGGCCAGTATGACAACGGCTGCAACGGCAATTATGACGAGGCGTCTCTTTTTCTGAATATCCATGAGCTCACTCCTTGGTTTTCAAAACCTCGACAAGGTTCAGTCGGTCCAGCCTGCGCCGCACGACCAGGCCTGAGAATACGGCAGATACGAGGACAACGGTTGCTGCAAGGGAATAGGTGTTCGGTTCTATGACGAGCGGGATCCGGAAGAGGTCCGAGCCGAGTGCCCGGGCGATGTAGGCGCACAGGATCTTGCCGATGACGAACCCCATGGGGATGGCCGCCAGAGTGAGCAGGCCGAGCTCGCCCAGAAGTATGTAGGAGATCTCGCCCCGCGTGTAGCCGAGCACCCTCAGGCTCGACAGCTCGCGGCTCCTCTCCGAGAGCGCGATGCGCATGCTGTTGTACACTACGCCGAAGGCGATGGCCCCGGACATCAGCATGGCGACGAAAGTGAAGAAGAGCATGGCCCGGGCCTGGGTTTCATAGAAATTCTTCACCTCGTCCTTGCGTACGACCGTACCCGCAACACGCGGCATCTCGATGAGCTCCCGGTAGAGCCGATCCCTATACAGCGGGTCTGCCGTGAGATAGGCGCCCGAGACGGCATTGCCTTCACGCATCATGCGGTTGAGCGCATGGCGGTCCATGAAGCCCATGAGCCCGATGTACTGCTGGACAAATCCGACGACCGGCACCTGGCGGATGGGCTTGCTTCCCTCCAGTATCTCGACGTAAAGCATATCGCCCGCCTTGATGCCCAGGACCTCCCGGAAGTAGTCTGTCAGGATGATGCCTTCGGGCGGCAGGGTATGGGCTTTCAGGTTCACGTCCAGGATACGGCGCAGACGGCTTCCGCGCTCGATGCCGTTGATCACGGTCTTGTAGGTTCGGTTGCCGTTCCGGAAGCGGACAGGCACCACCCGGTACCCTTCAGCATAACCGACGCCCGCGCACGCCCATGAGGTCATATACCGCCCTGCCCGAGGTGGGTTCGGTGAAGGAGACGGACAGGTCCTCCTTCTGGGAAAACACGAACTGGACATTGACGATGTACTTCACCGCATCCTGGAAGAACCCGCTCGTGAGCATGGTGGCACAGGCAATGGCAATGCCCAGGGATCGTGAGAAAGCGACCGCATGGGTTTGCGCTCGATATTGCGCACGATGATCTTCGTGGGCTGGGTGAGGAAGCGCGCCGATGCCGGTCCTCTCGATAATGGATTTCCGGTACAGGGCAGGGGGCTCGGGCCGTAAGGCCTCTGCAGGCGGCTGGCTGGCCGCCCTCCACACCGCATGCACGGTGCCGAGCAGGGCTGAGGAGAGGCTGATCAGTGCAGCAGAGCCTGCCACGATGAACCTGAGCCTGTAGAGCAGGAACAGGGAAGCGGTATACCGACATGTAGACGTCTCCCAGCCCCTTGCCCATCCAGATGCCCGAGCCTGTGCCGATGGCCACGCCGACCAGGGTGATGAGGATCACCAGCTGCGCATAGTGGACGCCCACCTGGAGGTTGCTGTAGCCGAAGGCTTTCAGGGCCGCGATCTGCTCCCGCTGGGTGCTGACGATGCGGCTGATGACCACATTGAGGAGAAAGGCCGAGACCAGGATGAAGATGGTGGGGAAGATCTCCGCGCTCCTTTTCAGCTGGCGGAACTCCTCGCTCATGAGACGGTGCGAGAGCTGGTCTTTCCGGCCGTAGGCGCCGAGGCTGCCGTAGCGGTCGAGGAGGTTGTCGAGCCGGGTGATGACGTCTTCGATGTTCGGCCTCGGGCGAAATGGTCAGGACCACATCGTTGAACGCGCCGTCCATGTCGTACGCCTGGCTCAGGGCGTCTCGCGGCCATCCAGAGGATGCCGTAGCGCTTGAAGTCGGGGCTCACGGCATCGGGCCGCATCTGCAGGACGAATTCCGGGCGAAAGGCGACGCCTACGATGTGAAGAGTCTTCCACCTGCCGTTGATGATGGCCCCGAAGGTATCGCCGAGCTTGAAGTTGTGGGCGCTCGGCAAAGGTCTCGCTGATGACGGCCTCATTGTCCTTCGTCGGGTCCACGAGCCTGCCTTTGCGGAGGTACAGCCTGTTCAGGAGGGGTTTGCCGTTGTCGGGTATGGACACCAGCTTTCCGATGACCGGCTCCGGGAAAACCTGGGAATGTCGAGCTTGACCTCTGCGGATACGCGGGTCTCGACGATATTCACGCCCGGTATCCCGGCAATCTGGCTTTTCAGGCTCTCGGGCGCCCGCTTCAGGTCCACGAAGACGTCGGAAAAATTGAAGTCCCGGTAATACTTCTGCCGCGTGAGGTTGAGCGAGTCCATGGTGCTGATGAACATGATGAAGGTGGCCGACACCGGTTATGACCACCAGGGTGATGGCAAAGGCCTGGCCCTTCAGGCTCCAGAGGTCTCGCAGGAGTTTGCGGTTCAACGCTTTCATGGCGTCACCAGCTGATCTCCCCCGGGGATTTTTTCACCGTGTTCCGCGAGACCTCGGTGATATGGCCGTTGCTTAAGTGTATGACACGGTCCGCCATGGCCGCGATGTCCGCGTTGTGGGTGATGATGGCCGTGGTAGTTCCCAGGGTGCGGTTGGCGTTGTCCAGGGCTTCGAGCACCATGATGCCGGTCTCTGAGTCCAATGCTCCGGTCGGCTCGTCGCAGAGGAGTACGGACGGGTTCTTGGAAATGGCCCTGGCAATGGCCACGCGCTGCTGCTCTCCTCCCGAGAGCTGGGAGGGGAAATGGTCGAGCCTCTCCGAAAGCCCCACGAGCGTCGAGTGCCTCCTTGGGGTCCATGGGTTTCTCCGCGATCTCGGTCACGATCGCGACATTCTCCAGGGCTGTCAGGCTGGGGATCAGGTTGTAGAACTGGAACACGAACCCCACGTGGTAGCGCCGGTATTCGGTCAGCTCCTTCTCGTTTGCCCGGGTCAGGTCCTTGCCGCGATAGGAGACATGACCGTCCGATGCCGTATCCAGCCCTCCCAGGATGTTAAGCAGCGTGGATTTCCCGCTCCCCGAAGGCCCGAGCAGTACGACCAGCTCACCGGGATAGAGCTCCATGTCCACACCCCGTAAGGCATGCACCTCCACTTCACCCATCCGGTAGACCTTTGTCAGTCCCCTGACCTGAAAAACGATGTCGTCCTGGTTACCCATAGTATTCCTTTAATATTTCTTCAGGCATTATGCAAATACCGGGTAAGTGCGTGGACAGCCGGATTGGCACATAGATGGAAAGTAGTCAAAGGGGGTTCTACCGACAGAGCCGGCAACAAAAATATCTATCATATATACCCATGCCTCTTGAGAAAAATCATGTTGTTCCTACTCGTTATATTTTAACGCACTGAAACATTTTCACTTCGATGAGATGATGTTTAAGGGGTATATATGCACCAACCTCGCGCTTTTTCTGCCCGGATCCTTGCTCGCTACGGATATCTTTTTCTGATCATTATCAGCGCTTCGGTCATCCTCCTCGGAAATCTGGGTCTAAACCCCCTCTGGGGATCGGAAGGAAGATGGGCAGTCATCGCACGTTATATGTACCAGACAGGGAATATCTTTTCTCCCATGCTGAGCAGCACTCCCTACTGGGATAAACCGCTTATTTCCTATTGGCAGATCCTTCCGGTTGCCTATATTCTGGGTGGTGTGAGCGAACTGACGGCCCGTCTGCCGTCCGCCTTGTGGGCAATCGTATGGCTCTCTCTCACCTACAACCTTGCCGGGAGATGATTCGGCAAAGCCAGTGCCCTGATCACAACCACGGTTTTTGCCACAACGCTCGGCTTTGTCTTCTGGGGCAGGAACGCCCAGGTTGAAATGGCAAATGCTGCTATGACCATGCTCATCATCTGGTATTTTCTTACGCACAAATCATCCAACGGCAGTGGCTGGATATATGTGCCGGCAATTCTGATGGGGCTAGGCGCCAATATGAAAGGGCTGACAGCCGTAGGGGTTCCGGTCTTCTGCATCTTGATCATGTCTTTTGCGAATTGGGACTGGGAGTGGATGCCGGGCATGAGGACCATTCTGACTGCGGCACTTCTTTCAGGAACTGTTTTTCTCGTTTTCCCGGCAGCAGGCTGCCTGCTCTCATCATCCTGGGATCCGCTTCATCTGGCATGGAATGAGAACGTTGTACGCTTCTTTGTTCCTTTCGACCATAAGGGACCCATCTACCTATATTTCTATCGTATTTTCGACTTGGGAGCCCCCTGGTCGCTCCTGCTGCCGCCGGCCCTCATTTATTACTTCACAAGCGGCAGATACAGAGAACCCGAAGTCAGGGATACCCTTCTCATCTTTACTGCCATATTCCTGTTCTTTACCCTTTCCGGATCAAGACGCCCATATTATCTCCTTCCTATACTTCCCTTTGCCTCCATCCTAATCGGAGAACTCATCTCCGGATATATCCAGCACAGGCTTCCCTACGGGATCGGTATTGCAATCATGATCGTCGGCATCCTGGTGAGCTTGATCTTCAGTGTACCATTTATAATTTTCCTCATCGAGCCTCATGGCTTACCCGAAGGTATCCATGCCTTCTTTCCCTGGTCTATCGTGCTCGTCATCGCTGCCGTCAGCATGATTCTGATTTTTTCATGCGTTATTACCCGGGTATGATCATCCCTGTGGCGGCAGCATGGCTCATTTATATCTTTGTTGTTCTCCCATGGTCAGCCGACCAGCCGGGGAATGTCCGTGCTCGTATGTCAACGATCAATGCCATGAACAGGCCTGTTGGATTTCTCTCTAATAATGACGCAAAGACACTGTTTTACCTGAATAAACCATATTTAATCTTGAACAATATCAACCAGGCAAAGGCCTGGGCATCACGTACCGGGGGGGGATCGTCATTGCATACGAAGATATGCCGGGTGAAGCTTGGCAGCACGTAATAGATGACAGGAATTGGAATGCATTTATCTTGAGAGGAAGATCCGAATGCCGCCGGAGCTCCGCGTCTCGCGGAATTGTAACGTCATCTTGAGGCTTGGATGTCATATGTTATTGCCAACACCCCGTTACCAGTGGATTATTCTCTATGTTCTCATCGCACTGGCGAGCATGATCGCCGTGGGGAAATACGGGATTCTCGACAACAATGAAGGGCTCTATGCCGAGATTGCACAGGAGATGATCGAGTCGGGCAACTGGGCTATGCCACACCTGAATTATGTCCCTTATGTTGAAAGGCCACCGCTGCTCTACTGGTCAACAGCGACAAGCATGTTTATTTTCGGAAAACATGAATGGGCTGTCCTGTCAAAGGGCATAATGGCATTTGCCCTTGCCGGGATCATCGGCATTGCCTCGATATTTATTTTGCGGGTTCCATTGCGTGAAGCGATACGAATCTTTTCCCTGACAGGCATCACCTCCTTTCTCGTTATCATCCTTCCCTGGCATATAATCATGATGATGATGAGCGATCCGGGGTTTACCTGGTGGTATTTTGTCAATGAGACTGTTATACGGTTTTTCGATCAGCGCATTCCGAAGGATTACTATACCGGCCCGTTCTATTATTACATTATGCGGATGCCGCTATATCTTTGGGTATGGACGGCCTTCCTGCCCCTGTTCGTTTTCAGCCGCACGCGTGAATTCAATCCCCTGCGGGCATTCCTGTGGGTATGGTTTCTTTCCATGCTTATTTTTTTCTCTGCTTCGCAGGCAAAAGCGAACTACTATATGATCACCGGCATCCCGGCCATTGCCATACTCCTCGCGCTGTCCATGGATAAGCTCATGGCCGGGGCTGAAAAGCGTCCTTTTGTAATCGCTGCTTCCATCATGTCGGTTATGAATATCATCCTTGTACTGGCTGTAACGATAGTGCTGATGAAAAGGCCGCATATGCTGCGACTGATACAAGGGCATGGTGTTATCATGCTTCCGGCAGGGTTCTTGATGTCGGCGGGCACATCATACGCCCTGCTATCAGCGTTCAAAGGCAGATATTCGACAGTAATCGCGATGGGCGCTGCCCTCGGCTGTGCGCCTCTTTTTATTGCAGCCGATATCCTGCCTTCTTTTGATGACCATATATCTCAGCGCCAGGCGGCGCAGTGGATACTTTCGCATCCCGACGGATCTGTCGTGCTCTACGCCGACTATGAAGATATGTCGTCGTTGCAATTCTATCTTGCACGGAAGCTGCCGATAGTCGACAGCCGGAGTGATGATCTCCTTTACGGAGAAAAAGTATCCCATGATCATTCGGTTTTCATCACCTCATCAGATCTTCATAAGATGGCCGAGGAGAAAACTGTCTACCTTGTGAGTTGCAACAAGAGAATGGATACCAGTATCTATGAATCAAAGGATCATTTCCGGATCAGGGCGGCTTTTCCAAAGGTAACGATTTTAAGCAGCAGATGATCATGACCCTCCGATGTGCAGGAGGAAGTAGTTTCCATTTGTCCAGAGAATATGAATAAGAGATACTTGTGACTTTAAGACATCTATCCTCTTAGGTTTATTCGTGATGCAATAGACACCATCTTCAGTCTTTGCAAGGTTGATAAATTCCTTTGATTCGGGAAAGAACTGTGCCCTTTCGGCAGGCGGAAGCTTGGAAACCCCGAAGTCCGGTTCTCCAAGGTCATCCACAACAGGCGTGCGCTTCTTGGTATAAAAATCAACCCCATAGAGGCATGTCCCGTACTGATATACCCGATCTCTTCCGGGTACGAATTCATACATTGCCCGGGAAATGGAAGCCGCAGAACTCATCTGTCTGATAAGATAACCAGAGGCAAAGACAAGCGCTACAAGAAAGACAACGATCAGGGAATAGGCAGTCGAGAACCATCCCCGGCCATTTTTCCCTACAGCTATATCAGGCAGAAACGGCAGAAGGGCTATTACCGTAAGGGGAAGAATAATAAACCAAAGCCATTCCATGGTCATCATTGCCGGTTCCAAGAAAGCAGGAACGATGAGCACAATAATAAAAAGCAGAGATTGGATTACAGGGAACATACCGGTAACTTTGCCTTTATATGGCTGCCTTATGCCCGACGAATCATCAAAGAGCCTGAACAGATGCCCCATAAGGACAGCAGATGGAGGGAAAATCGGGATGATGTAAGGGACAAGCTTGAACATGACACTGAGAAGAAGAGTAATATGATCCCGATCCACAATCCGAGAAACACCTTTTCATCATTTCCAAAGGTTGAAGATATCCTGGTCCATGACCTGAGACTCATAATTGTTCTGGGCAGAAATGCCACCCAGGGCATCATGCCCGCGATAGCCACGGGAATAAAGAACCAGAAAGGTTGATACCGGTGGTGCATGTGGTGGAATATCGCAAGAAATGCTCTCGAACAAAGAAAAACCAAAGAAAATCCTTATCGGCCTTATGAGCAAGGATGATCCAGGGGCTTGCAACAGCGAGCAGGGTAAGTATGCCGGGCAGGGAAAAGAGCCTCATTGCCTCAATCCATCTCCGCTGGACTACAAGCCAGAGTATGACGGTCCCATAGGGAAGTACTATCCCGATCAGACCCTTGGTGAGGAAAGCCAAGCCGCAGAAAAGGTTGAAGAGAAGTAGCCATTTTCTCTTCCCGCAGGAACCTGCAAAATATCGGAAGCCTGACCAAAGGGAGAGCGACAAGAAAAACGTAAGCGGCATATCAAGGATGTTCGCACGGCCGATGCTGAAAGGGAGCAGAAATGTGGATAACAGAGCAGCAGCAAATAAGCCTGTCCTCCTGTCATGGAAAAACAAACCCATCCTGTAGGCAAGCAAGACGCATCCCCACGCGCACAAGCCTGAGAATATCCGGGATGAAAATTCGTTTTCCCCAAATATTTTGAAGGCTGCTGCTGTCACCCGGTAGCATAGCGGCGGCTTCTCGAAGTACACCACGCCCTTCAGATGCGGAATGATGTAATCGCCGCGCGCATTCATTTCGCTCGGGATCGAGCTGTATCTGCCCTCATCTGGTTTGACGAGAGGCGTCTAGGAAAGGAGTGCTGTATACAGGATAAATGGGATAGCAATAAGAATGACTCGTCTGCTTTCCACAAGACCAATAACATTCCAAGTCATTTTCAGTATTTCTCTCCTGAAAGTTATTAGTTACTGTGTTCATACCATTGTTTCAATTGTTTAGAACATTATTTTTTGTAATGTTCTTTGCAGTAGTTCTCTCAAACTGATTTGCACTGCCCCAGACAGCGGAATGCAGAAATACCCACCCCACCGAAATGATAAGAATTATTTGTCCGAATTTTTTTACAGGTTGTCATGGATCCTGGTAAGCAGTCTCATGACGGTCTCCATCTCCTCATCCGTCAATCCCTTGTATGCCTTCTTTCTCAAGGCCTCCGACACCTGCCGGAAATCCTTTTGTGATAACGTAAAATATTTTCGCACTTTCTATTTGTCCGAGTGGCATGTTCTTATCGCAGGTTACAGCTGATTTTATTTTTTATCCCATTATAATAAATGAAAAAACCATGGGGGATATATGAACGTAATCGATGCCATGAAATCGCGCTTTACATGCCGTGCTTTTACCTCTGAGCCAGTGGACGAAGATACGATCCTCACGATCATGGAGGCTGCGCTTAAGGCCCCTTCTTGGGGGAACACGCAGCCCTGGGAGATATTCGTGGCCGGCGGCAAGTCAGCTGACAGGCTGCGGGAAGGCTATTATGAGAGGTTTGCTCAAGATGTGCCCGTAAACCCGGACATCACCAGGCCGCTTCCGAAGGATTGGCCTCCGGCTCTCAAGGAACGATACGAGAAATTGAGGAATGACCGCTCCGATTTCCTGGGGCTTGACCGTGACGACCAGAAGGACATGCACTCCCTCATGGCGCGCAACTTTTCCTTTTTCGATGCCACTTCAGTCATCTTCCTCTGTATGGACCGCACTCTGACACCATGGTCCCTGTTCGACCTGGGTTCAATATCGCAGAGCATCATGCTCATCGCCTGTGAGTACGGGCTGGGCACTGCGGTGGCAGTCCAGCTGGCATCGTATCCCGATTTGGTCCGCCAGGAGCTCGGTATCCCGGAGAGTCTGGCCGTGTGCATCGGCATAGCCATTGGCCATATCGATACTACCAGCCCGCAGAACGCATTCAGAAGTACCCGCAGGCCCGTGAACGAGATTGTGAGGATCAAGGGTTAGGCTGGAGATATCCAAGGATACACCATGGATTTAATCTTTCTGGGTTATTAAATGAGTAAAAGCATCTATGAATACTTTTTTGGGATGAGACTGGAAGCTCTATTAGATCTCCCTTGAGGGTGTCGAAAAAGTCTGGCAAGGCCTAAAAATACTAAATTTAGACCATCAAAACACAAGCCCCGATTAAAAAGTTTCCAACGTCGGGCATTCTGAGAGGTTGATTTTTTTATCACTATTCATCCTTTGAGTTTTTCAACAGCTTCCTTGAAGATCATAACTTTCCTGGGCTCAAGGTAGCTCTCATTCATCGCAGATATCTCCTCTTTGACTGATATTTTTAGACGAAGGTGCTAATTATCTATGGATCGATTATGGCATCTGATGTTCCAGTTGCAACTTCAATTCAACAACACATGTATCACTACATAAAACATACTTTTCCACATCGACGCCCACATCTTTCATTGTAAGGCCAGCTACTGATACTGTATTCTCTATGTCATAAAGGCACTGGGTAAACAAATTGGAGATTCTTGATCTTACATGCTCGATATTGCCATGATCGACTCGATGTTCTTCAGTATTCATAATTCCCCCATATTCATAGATGAACGCTATTTATTATTTACAATGATCATGCCAGTTTTAATAATCTAATGATATCTAAATGTTGTGTATCTGACAAACCTGGAAGTTGGCAAAAATTGTAAGTGTGCTAACAAAATTGGACAAGCAGCATTGATTGTTGCCAAAGCAACACATCAGTAATGTAATAAAAGGGGCAACTGGTTTATTATATGTGAGATTTTGTAAGCTTTATCTGATTTGAAGGACGGAAGCGGTTAATGTTTGAAATCCTTTAATGCATCGGCCATAGAGGTTCAGCTCATCTATAGATCTCTTGGCACGATTGTCGGTTTGCAATTATTGAAGATAACTTCGTGTGTTTGAGTATTACCGGAAACCAATGATCTTTTCCTGAGACCTATATTTTACTGGAGCAAAGCTCAGAGTATAACTATCACGTTATTATTAAAATATCAGCCCCTCAGAAAGTTTACATACCTTGAGGATCTCGATCCCAAGATGAGACTGGAAGCTCTTTTGGGTATCCTTTGAAAATCATAACTTTCTCAGGCTCAAAAAAGCTCTCATCTATCGCAGACATTGTAACGGAATCCCTGTAAGCTTAAAGCCTGTGCATATAGTGCTGGATTCTGATATAATTTATTCTTTTATCTTATGAATCTCAACTCTGCCTATCTGAGTGACTCTGGAAAGATATTCCCATGAACACGATGTGTATTGATATCTGGGACCAATCTCAATATAAGGGGCATACAAAAATCACAAATCAATAGACATTATCCAGTATGAAGAGTTCTGATTATATATTCGCTGCCATTGTAGCTGTCGAGGGAATGTCGCTTATGTGTTCTCCATAATGAGCGAACTTAATGGTTTTGTCAGGCGCTACAATAAATACAGCTGGAAGCTGTGTCTCATGTCCTTCAAATTTACCGTGCTTATAGCCTTGTAGAGTTGCTCTAACAGCCGTAATCAGACCTGCAGGGTGCATGTATTTGAGGATACTGCCGTATTCCACATGATAAAGCTGATAAAGATCGCCCCTTGGATCACATATGATGGTGAATGGCCAGTCTTCTTTCTTTGTAGCGGTAGCCACAGTGGCAGGGGAGCTTTGCAGAATAACAAAAAGCACTGCCCCTTTTTGTTCTATGAGGTTTATCTCGTGCTTCAGATTAGCCATATCGATTTGGCAGATCGGGCACCCGAGATAGCGTAGAAAGACCAGAACCGCCGGTTCACCTTCTGCAGATTGGAAGAAGCTTTTTCCTCCCTCCCAAGGTGTCTCAAATTGAAAATCAAGAGCATTGTCGCCAATTCTAAATTTTGCAGCCATTACCCCTTTACCTCCTGTTCTATTCTCTCCATATGACGAGTTTTTTAAATCCGTTTCCGGATCTTGAAATGTTTATGTTTTTTCCTTGTTGAGCATGTATGCATACAAAATAAGGATGATAAGAAAAGATGGAAGAGGCGATTGAAATTAGAAACAAGGTAAGCCTTTCAATTTTAATACGAAGTACTTTATTTCAAAACCAGCTCGGAATGAGCCCTACTATTGACCACCAGTTTTCTTGTTTAGGGTTTAATATAGGCATTCAGCCCAATAGTAACAGTCTTACCATCAACTTGAGCAGTGGTAACCACGTTCCCTCGTGTGCTGGCAACCACCAGGGTTTTACCGGAGGATGATGGTGTTGGTGTTTCCAGGTCAATCTCGATGAACAGCTTGTTGTCTTTTATCTCAACTTTCATAGCCATAGTTAAGCCTCTTTTTTGCAACCGCAACCACAATTGTCCTTATTGCAAAACTTCTTACAAACAAGGTATCCAACGCCGGCCAGGATGCCGAGGACTATAACTCGCACGAAAAGCCTTTTCATCTCTACCTCCAGTTGAATTTTTTGATAATTAAGGCTAATCGCTAAGGTCAGTTCGGTCAAGTGCGGGTTGCCTGATAGACATATGAAGGAGTCAGACTTCTCCAACTCGTGCATCATCGGCTACGGCTCCTCACCTTCCCGATGCGGGCCACATAATATCTGTGGTCAAGCTGGAGATCTCCCGGTTCCCGTGCAAGGAGCGTACGTACATGCCGGGTTCTCGGACCACGCAGGGCCAGACAGGCACTCGCGCCGGCGCACCTGTCCGTGTTGCCTTCCACAACGTGAACAGCGTCGGCACCCTGGGCTGCATATCTTTCGCGGCTCAAAACATGAATATTATTTTCCCCCTAAATAGTGTCACATTTTAGTACGGAATGCGTATAAGGGCAGAGAAGGGAAAATTGAAGAAGACGCTTATAAAAAAGGAAAAAACAATCGCGTGGTACAATAGAGCCGGATACAGGGGAGGATGTATGTACAACCCTTTCATTGAGAAGCACGACGTGAACCAGCCGGATCAGGACCTGATCGACAAGGCACTGGCCGGGCGGAGGCGCGGAGCTTGAAAACCTGATACTCAGGCACCAGGCCTGGATCTACAACATTGCTCTGGGCATGACCTGCGATGCTGTCGAGGCTGAAGACATCACGCAGGAGATACTGATAAAGATGATCACCTCGCTGGCGACCTATGACAGAAGAAAGGCGGCATTCAGGACATGGCTCTACCGGATCGTCGCCAACCACGTACTTGTCGCAGAGGCGTACCAGGAAGGAAGAGGTTTTCTCTTCCTTGTCACAGGCGACGAATACCACGGATACATCGGGAGCATCGCGGACGAGAAGGCGGATGCGAGCCCGAGAACAAGGCCCTGACCAGAGAGGCGAGGAACACCTGCCTGGCGGGCATGCTCCTCTGCCTGGACAACCGTCAGCGTCTAGTCTTCATCCTGGGCGCCATCTTCGGGGTGAACGACGCGATGGGAAGTGAAATCCTCGAGACGGTCCAGGGATAATTTCCGGAAGATCCTTTCGAGTTCGCGGAACAAGCTGTCGAATTTTTTCACCAGAAAATGCAGCCTCGTGGACGAAAGAATCCTTGCGGTGCAGCCGGTGGATCGAACCCATGCAGAAGCGCCGCCTTATCAAACACGACAACGGCCGGAGGCCGGCTTCATTCAGAGTATTGCCAAAATCGTGGAGGGGCGTACCAGGGAATTTCGCGAGCTCTATGACCGCGAGGTTGTGGGGCTCTATCGCGAACTGCCTTTTGCGGAACCCCCGGATATGGTCTCCTGGATCAGGAGGGCCATAGCGACGGACCAGTTCAAAAGCCTTATGGATCTCAATTAGCCCGTGAGGACACCGGCGGCCATTCAAAGCGTTTTTGGCCGAGAGCAGGGATACCCTTAAGTGAATGGGAAGCAGGAATGCTTATATAATAATAGACAAGGAGAATAGGTATGAAAGACATGATTTCGTATTGCGGGATCGACTGCAGTGCCTGCCCGACCTATAGGGCAACCCAGGCCGACGACGATGCCAAAAGGGCAAAGGTGGCAGACTTCTGGTCGAAGATGTTCAAAACACGAAGTCAACGCTGCGGACATCAACTGCGACGGGTGCAGGCAGAACGAAGGGAAGCTCTTCGGCCACTGCCGAAGTTGCGCTGTCCGCCTGTGCTCAAGGGAAAAAGGTCTGGATTCCTGCGGCCACTGCAGCGACTATTCCTGCGAGAAACTCAACGGCCTTCTCTCGATCCTCCCCAGGGAAGAGCCCAGAAAAAACCTGGAGGCCATCAGGGAAGGCCTGTAGCCGTAAGCAATAACGAAAATAAGGTGACAGATTTATTGTCAGACCGATCTGTTCCCTTTTCGTATCTTGGACATCAGATAATCGTAAAGAAAGGGAAAAGCCTTATTTCCCTTTCTTTACTGTTTTAAGGGAAATCCGGAAATAACCGACACGGCGCACTTCATTTCATCGGCATCGGTTATATCCCGACCAAGGTTACCTCCATGGGCCTCCAGATCATACCCCGGGATGAATCCGGGAATATCATCGATCCCTCCACGTACATGGCCTACCGCATCGATGCGAGCCCTGAGCCCGGCGTCCAGGAGCTCAAGGAGTGGATGGCCCTGTTGAAATTCCCCAGCGCCGCCTTCCCGGCAAACGGGACCGGCATCCCCGAGGCAATCTACGGAACAGGCGGCGCTGCACTGGGAAGGATCAATATTCTGAACTGAGGCGGTTTGCAAAAGACAAAAGACCTAACCTTTGCCTCGGGCGTCTTGTCGATGCCTGAGGCAAAGGTCATTTCACCAACACAATACCCGATTCGTTCAATATGGAATTTGCCAAAAAAGTTTGTCACTCTGTCTTTGTAGAATCACGAGGAGAGAAGCAGGTGTCAATGGTCTCGGTTCATGTAACATTTTATGCAAGAATGTGGCACATGTTTTGCTGTATATCAGCAAGAGGAGACGGATTGGTTTTTGCGATCATCAGGCATATTATTAAAGAATACGAAGGAAAGTATGGGTAAAAAGCAAAGTAGTGACAGGTGGGCTTTATAACTTTTTCTTTGCCTGTATCATGATGACACCGATTCTGATATGCGGGTGCAGTCAGTTTCAGGTCAGGTCGACCTTCAAAGAAGCGAATGATCTTTTCAGCCAGGGAAACTACGAGGCCTCTCTGAGAAAATATGAACGAATCATTGAAAAATATCCCTCGGCGGGAGACAGAGTTCTTTTCGAGATGGGGATCATTTACGCGTATCCCAAGAATGAGCAGAAAGATTACCAGAAATCTATGGGATGTTTTCAGGAACTCATAAAGGATTATCCGGGGAGCAAGTACCGGCATGACAGCGAGAGGATGATATTTCATATCAATAATGTCATGATGAAGGATAAGAGGATTGCCGCACAACAAACACTGATCGAGACTCTCCAGCAAGAGGTTAAAAGCAAGGGGAATGAGATTATTGCTCTGCAAAAAAAGATTGAAGCGCTCGAACAAAAAGTATTTTTAATGGAGAAGGGACCGGCAGACAAGGTCCTGATAGAAAAGAAAGAACGACGATTGACGTTGATCTCAAAGGGTAAGGTCATCAAGACCTACAAGATAGCCTTGGGGGGAAACCCGAATGGTCCGAAAGAAAGGCAAGGAGATAACAAAACCCCGGAAGGAACCTACGTCATCGATTCAAGAAACAAGGACAGCCGTTATCACATGTCTCTTCACATTTCCTATCCAAACGAGAGAGACAAAAAGCGGGCAAAAGAACTCGGTGTTTCTCCGGGCGGAGATATCATGATCCACGGCATCAAGAATGGGTTTTCGATGGTTGGCGATCTGCACACCGGGTTTGACTGGACGAAAGGGTGTATTGCCGTTACAGACGAAGAGATAGAGGAAATTGAAAAGTTGGTGCCGAATGGCACGATTGTTGAGATAAGGCCGTAGAAGGCCCTATACGATTATCGTTCGCCGGTACATAATTGAATAATGATTTATTATTTTACATTCATGAGATAAAACACCATATGAGAACCATGTGCCGAATAATTGAACTCTCGATTTTATCCAAAAGGCTTCGTCTCATCGTCTTGTGCATAGTCGTCTCATTTCTCCAGGGATGTGCTGTAATGAAAAGCATTCAGGAGATATCCTCGCCTTTTGAAATCCATCCGGAAAACCATTTGGAACGAAACAAGTTTCCGGTTGTGAAAGGAAGTGACGTCATTGGCCGGCTGGCAGTCATCAGGCTTGAAAAGGAGGATACCCTGCCGGACATTGCAAGACACTTCAGCCTGGGAATCAATGAAGTCAGTGCAGCCAATCCAGGGGTAGATGTGTGGGTGCCCAAGGCCGGAGAGCGTATCATGCTGCCTCTGCGGTTTATTCTGCCGGATGCTCCCAGAAAAGGCATCGTGATCAACCTGGCCACCATGAGGCTCTTTCAATATAAAGGAGACAGCAAGTCACTCGTTGTGATGACCTACCCGGTCGGTGTCGGCACCACAGAGCGACCCACGCCCACAGGTCAAATGTATGTGGCGCGCAAGGTGACCCGACCGACCTGGTATGTGCCTGCCTCAATTGCCGAGGATCATCGAAAAAAAGGAGACCCTCTGCCCGCTGCAGTTTTGCCGGGACCCCAGAATCCCCTGGGAGAATATGCGCTCTATTTAAGCAAGTCGACGTATCTGATCCATGGTACGAATAAGCCGGCCAGCATTGGTCTTAATGCAACCAATGGCTGCCTGAGACTCTATCCGGAAGACGTGAAGAAGCTCTACGAGAACACGCCGGTCAATACACCTGTGCGCATCGTCAACCAGCCATATCTGATAGGTCAACGGAATGAAATAGTTTACCTGGAAGTTCATGCGTCCCCGGAAGACCCGGATGCTGTTGAGTTGGAGAAGATGTATGCAAAATTGAGAAATATTGAAAAGAACTACCGGGCGTACGCTTGACTGGAAAAAAGTTGAGAAAGTCCTGGCAGAGGCCCGGGGCATTCCTGTTCCCATATTCGAGATCGAACAAGAATAGGTGGGTCGAGCAAACCATAGAAGTCAAGCACCCGGACAAATTATATGGCAGACCGGAAATACCGGAGCTGAAAACGGAGGCATGGTATGTTTGGGCTGCTGACCTGGCTGACAAGATCGAAGCTTTGAGAATCGCCGCCATTATCAATCATCAGGGTCCACAAATCCCGGCAAGGGTGTTATCGAAGGAGCGATGGCTACCGTGTTGTCGCCGGCCCTTTCAATGATGTCAGCGAGGCCAGAGATGCAGCCAAACGCTTGAAATTCGATCTGGAAATAGACGGTATATTGATTGAACCTGACAAGAAGAGATAGTCTTTCCAGTTGTGTCTTCAATACATTGCCGTACTATAACTCTCAAGGTGGTCGATGTTCTTAACGAAGAATCGATGGTGCCGGCATTCCGGGCTCGTTCGTTTTTTATGTAATCCTTCATGACGCATGAACCAGGGCATCAGGGATCTGGTTACAAAAAAGACGCTGGAGTGTACGAACCTGTACATCCGTCAAAGGCCCACGAGAGAAGTTGCCATCCAACCTTTTGATTTTTATAGACTGTCAATGTTGGCTTGTATATTGCTGTAAGAATATCAAGCAGTTAATATATTGGAGACAATGATTATGAATTCTGATGCCATCAAGAGCCTCAGTCATTCGAAAACATTTTTCATGACCAAGGTTGGTGCTGAAACACGAGCGAGAGGATCTTATCCTTTTTCATCGCAAAGGCACGTGTTCCCCGAAGGACCTGCAACATCCGGGAGACCCATGAAGGACAGGGAGCACAACCATGGTTGAGAGAAGTCCGAATACCTGTGAAACAGTCGAAGGTCCGGCTGACACACAGGCTCAGTTTGTGTTAATAATACATCGAAACCAAAGAGAAAGGGGGTAATGATGAAGAAGATTTTATTAGGGATTTCTATGGTGCTTGTTCTCGCTCTTGCTCTGGGGGGTTGTGCAACAACCAGTGACCTCGAGGATGTTCAGGCGCGGGAAAAGGTGATCGATGCGAAAGCTGATCAGGCCATTCAGGAGGCTCAAGCTGCCAAGGCGGCAGCTAATGAGGCCCAGATGAAGGCAGATGCCGCCGCCGCCCGTGCCGAAGAAGCTTTAAAGAAGGCAGAGGAAAGGGAGCAGATAGCAACGGAAAAGGAAAAGCGGGCTGAAGCCCTTTTCCAGAAATCGATGAAGAAATAAGTCAATTTTTTTGGGGAGCTTTTACCTTTACGTTCAGGGCTCCGAAAAAGAAGTGGCCGGGATTCTAAGACCCTGCCACTTCTTTTTCTTTCCGCCATTCACGTCTGTCCGGAACATTCAACCGAAAAACGGCAGTTGCCAATGGGCATATAAAAGTTAAAAATGGGCGTGAGAAGTTTACCACCCTACACGATTGAACCATGAGATTCGACCCCCGTCTTTTGAGATTTTTTCCCTGTGGCGGAAGCTGTTGCCTCTGATATTGATCATGACGCTGTGATGCAGCAGGCGATCAAGAATAGCCGTAACGATGCCCTGGTCATGAAAGAGCTCTGCCCAGTCCGTGAATGCCTTGTTGAAGGTCAGGATGGTGCTGGCCTTCTCGTAGCCGGATGAAGGTCAAGTCGAAGAGCGACATGACTTTCTGCCGGTCAAGGCCGGGCTGGAAGGTGAAGTCGAACTCGTCGATGGACTTGATGAAGGGCAGGCCCGAGAACTTGAGCGTGGTTTCCACCCGGCACTGCTCCTTCTGGGCCACTTCCTCTTCGAGCAGATCGTCGAGGAAGGAGAGATAGCTCGTTTCCCTGCTCTTCAGCCTCATGGATAGTGCCGTCGAGGATCACTCGGATCCGTGGAAGCCTCAGCCGGGTGAGTTTGGCCTCGATACGCTCGAACACCATGATATCGCTCATATCGGGTACCCCACTGCATGGTCGCATACCGATACCGGCCTGATCTGCACGTCCATCTCGTACCGGGACCTCAAGGGAGAGATCGTCAGCTTCGCCCTGCCCTTTGCCGGTCTGCCGTGATGGTACTTCCGGGCGTTCATCACCCGATCCTTGCGCAATGAACGGCAAATCCCTGAATCGTGGTGTTGAACCTGGCCTTGCCTGCAACCTTGCCGATATAGACGTTCCTCATCCGGTCGTAGAGGATCTCCCCGGGCACACCCCGAAGTAGGTGAATGCCCGGATATGGCAATCCGGAAAGGTGGGCATATCACAACGCTCGATGAGCTCCCCGTAGATCTTCCGGCGAGTATCCTTGGCTTATCCGCGCTCCCTGCAAACGTTGAAGAAACCATAAACATAAAAACAAGAGTGTCGCCAAACCACTTTAACGAACAGTTTTCTCCTCGTCCCTTTCCCCATTCCAGACTTCGTCGTTTCCGAGAATCGTACGCAGGTACACCTCACCGTTGCGACTGCCGTGTCAGATCATGCGAGCAATGGACGCCCCCTCGAATGTCGCGTTGATGATTTTCCGGGGCTCTTTGCAATCCCCGATGACATAGGTCTCCTGCGCGTAGTCCCGGGCAGCGTTTACCAGGGCATCTGCCGGGCACGATCCCAGGGCGATCACTACATTGTCTGCCTCGATAAGTGACTTGCTCCCCCAGCGATCCAGTACCACGACACCCTGATCGGTGATCTCCGCTATGACCAGCTTCAGAATGGCCTTGATCCCTGCCTGTGGGAGCAGTTCGGTGAGAAAGTCGAATCGGGTGATCGGCTCCATGTCGGAAGCAAGCTCATCCATCATTTCTATGATCATGACCTCTTTCCCCTGCCCCGCCAGATACAGTGCAGTCTCGCATCCGACCAGACCACCGCCGGCCACCACGACCTTGTTCCCGGGAACCTGCGCAGCGCCGCTGAGAACATCCCAGCTCTCCCTGACCATATCGGGATTGTCGATGCCTGTTATGTCGGGAACAACGGGCACGGCACCGGTTGCGAATATGACCACGTCAGGCTTTTTCTCCTTGAAGGTCTCTGCATCCACTGGTGTGTTCATCTCCACCTTAACTCCGGCGGACTTCAGGGAATGGGAATAATAGGTCGGAATAAAATTGAGCTTGTCCTTGCCCGGGCCCCTGACAGCGATGCGGACCTGACCGCCCAGTTCGTTTTCCTTTTCGTAGAGGGTCACCGAATGACCTCTCAGGGCAGCCACCCTCGCCGCCTCCATGCCGCCCGGGCCGGCTCCCACCACCATGACCTTCTTCTTCATTTTTGCCGGAATCAGGTTCGCCCATCCCTCAAGCCGCTCATGGCCTGTCACGGGATTTACCGTACACCTCATGTAGAGATCGTTGAATACGTGTCCTCCGATGCAGCCGATATTGCAGCTGATGCATTTCCTGATATCAGACACTCTGTCCTGCTGAACCTTTCGAGGCCAGTGCGGGTCCGCGATGAGGGTCCTTCCCAGGGAGACAAAATCAGCTTTGCCGTCCTTAAGAATCTGTTCGGCAACCTCCGGGCTCCGGATCTGTCCAACGGTGATAACCGGAATGTGAACCACTTTTTTGATTTCAGCAGCCAGATAGCTGCGCCAGCCCTCCTCGAAACGCATGGGCTCGAGAATCCGCTGCATGGATTCGTAGATGCCGGCGCTTACATGCAGGACATCTATGCCTGCCTTTTCCAGATACTGCGCGATCCGCCTCGAATCCTCCAGGGTGAGCCCTCCGGGGACGAATTCATCCGCGCTGAACCGAAAGGACAGGGGAAAACGGGGCCCGACCTTTTCACGTGTGCGTTCAATGATTCTTAAGGGAAACCTCATGCGCCGCTCGAATGTCCCGCCCCATTCATCCACCCTCTGGTTGGTATGGGGAGACATGAACTCATTGATGAGATATCCGTGAGCTCCGTGGAACTCGACGCCATCCATCCCGGCCTTCTTCGCCCTCAACGCCGTCTCGGAAAAACGCTCGACGAGATCCCGGATCTCCTCACCGGCCAGTGCCCTCACGGGCTGCTGGAGAAACCCGCAGGGTATGCCTGAAGGATCGACACCTTCTGCGCCCTCAATATCATGGTACTGCCTGCCGGCATGATGGATCTGAATGAATATCCGTGCCTGATATGCATGCACCGCCTCAGCCAGTTCCTGAAAGCCCGGAATATACTTGTCGTGATCCAGTCGGAGCTGACATGCCACATTCTTTCCTTCAGGATACTTCACCTGGACATTCTCGACGATGATCAGCCCTGCGCCCCCTTTTGCCCTCTCCGCATAGTACCCGATCAAGCGCTCGGTCGGCTCACCCGAAGGCCCTGCATAATTTGTCGCCATGGGGGGCATGACAATCCTGTTTTTTACCGTCATCCTTCCGATCCTTCCTTCTTCGAACAGCCTGGTATATTTCGTACCCGGCATACGCACACCTCCTTTTCTCTGCCTTGCCCCTCGTATGAATTCCGAAATTGTCTGATCGAGAACATCCTCCGACCGGGCCCATGCCTGCTCGATTCCGCAATCGAATGCATGCCCGGACCCCCTGATTTTCCGTTCAGGCTCTCTTCTTTCCGGGTTCTTGCATCGGGGATATTCGCCATGTCACGGCAGACGTGGAGGAAAGACGACTCCTCCCCTATGATCTTCATGGCATACAACTTCTTCTTTGAGCTGACCGGGTTTCCAGGGCGCTGCTATTCATTCATGGCGATAATAATGCCATCCAGGCCCAAGAACTCAAGCCAGGGCAAGGGTAAGAGAAGCAAGAGGGGACACCCGTGAATGTACCGTCCCCGGAATCATGAAAGAGCCTTCTTCCCCTCAGGTGAGAGCCTGTTACAGAAATGGTGAGCTTGAAAGTTCATCATCCATGCCATACTAAATTGAAGTGATATGTGCTGCAAACCCATGCCGCAAACCTGGCAGTAATCTTAAAAACATACAAAGGCATGGGTGGAGACTGGGTGGCAAAAGCCGACATGCCGACGCTTAAAGGCATACCCGGCAAAGGGCTTCGTAGACAAGACCAAAAGCGGGTAAAGGAGGCGGCAATGGAAGAACAAGAGACGAAGATGACAGATAATCTTTTCGATCTCATGGGGATGATCGGCCGGCTCTACGCGGATCGCACTCTTGGTGCCCAGAAAACATTTCTGGAACGCATACAGAATGCCGCGATGGAAGCAAAACCTTCCGAGGAGACTCCAACCGAGAATCTCTGGCATGCGGGCGTCTCATACGCGATTGATTTTGCACAGCGGTCGCTGCTTTTCTGGGATGTTTTGCGCGAGCGCGGCAATATATTCTTCGAGCACGAGAAAGAAGGCTCACCCCCGCTTCTGGCATTTCAATGGGAGATGATCTCGGACGGGCGGACCTTTGAACGTCCTGTCAACTATGCTCTGGTCCGTATCATCCCGCCGGAGGGGGTGGAGGTCGATGACACCAAACGTCCCTTCATCATCGTGGATCCCCGTGCGGGCCATGGACCGGGCATCGGTGGCTTCAAGGAGGATTCCGAAGTCGGTGTCGCCCTTCAATTCGGGCACCCCGTTTATTTCGTGATTTTCTTCCCGGAACCGGAACCGGGCCAGACGGTCCTCGACGTTTCAGTCGCCGAGTCGAAGTTCGTCGATACCGTTGTGAAGAGGCACCCGGACAGCCCCAAGCCTACTATTTACGGGAACTGCCAGGGCGGCTGGGCCTCCATGCTCGTCGCGGCCAATGACCCGGAGAAGGTGGGTCCGGTCGTGATCAGCGGCGCGCCCATGTCGTACTGGAGCGGCAGCTGGAGCGGAGGCGGTCGTGAAAATCCGATGCGCTACCAGGGGGGGCTCCTGGGAGGCACCTGGATGGCTCTTCTGGCCAGCGACCTGGGCAGGGGCAGATTCGACGGCGCCAACCTCGTGGTTAACTTCGAGAGCCTTAACCCGGAAAACACCTTCTGGACCAAATACTACAACCTATGGAAAAAAATCGATACGGAGCGCGAACGATTCCTCGAATTCGAGAGGTGGTGGGGCGGCTACTTCCTGATGAACGAGAAAGAAATTCACTGGATCATCGATAATCTCTTCATCGGCAACAAGCTCGCCCGTGGTGAGGTGAAGGCTTCGCCCGACACCTACGTGGACCTCAAGGCCGTCCGTTCGCCGATCGTTATCTTCTCCTCGAAGGGCGACAATATTACCCCGCCGCAGCAGGCGATCAACTGGATTTCCGATGTCTACTCGAGCACGGCCGAGATCAAGGCGCACGGCCAGGTCATCATAATGCTCCTGCAGGAAGACGTGGGTCACCTGGGAATCTTTGTCTCCGGCAAGGTCGCCAGGAAGGAGCACACGAAAATCGCCGGGGCCCTCAATTACATCGAGAGGCTCAGGCCCGGCCTCTACGTCATGGAAATCGAGGAAACATCCCGTAAGGGGAAAGACAAATACATCTCGACCTTCCGGGAAGTTCCTCTGGAAGAACTCCGGCAGCTCAACCATCTGGAACGAAGGGACGAGAAGCCTTTCGAGGCTGTTGCCGAGGTGTCGGTGATGAACGAAAAGGTTTACACGCTTTTCGGCCGGCCTCTGGTCAAAAACATGGTCAACAAGACAACCGCCCGGACGGGCCGTATGCTTCATCCCTTGCGCGCGCAGCGCTGGTTCATCAGTAATATCAACCCCGCGGTGTGGCCTGTTGCGGCCATGGCCCCCGCCGTAAGGGCATACCGCAAGCAGGTTCCGGAAGACAATCCCTTACGCAGGCTCGAAGGGGCGTGGTCCGAAACGATCAAAGGGTACTTGGATCTCTACCGGGACCTGAGAGATGCCATAAGCGAATCGGTCTTCTTCCAGATCTACGGCTCGATGGTTGCGCTGGGTGCCCCGAAGGGTATCGAGACCGGGGGACTGCAACGCGATGAAACGATAAATTCATACGAGCTCCCCTACGTGAAAGAAGCCCTTGCCGGCATCGACAAGGGTGGATACCCGGAGGCCATCGCTCGGATCATGGCGCTGGTGGGCCGGTATGCAGGGCCCATACCTCAGCTTCACCTGGAGAGGAAAGATATGTTTGTCCGTTCGGACAAGGTACTGTCAAACCTTTCCGAAGATCATCTTCGGCAGATCCGTTCCGATGCCGCGATCATGGTGCTCCTGGAGCCTGAGCGAACCCTGAAAGATCTTCCCCTGCTGCTTTCCGGTAAGGAAGACAGGGAACGCGCCTTGTCGATGCTGGATCAGTGGATGTCCTTTGAGGACCTCACCCGGGAGCAGCGTGACATGATGAACAGGATCAGGGATCTCTGTAAATCGACATGATAAAACTTACCGGGAATCGGCATAGAGAAGTTTACCACCTTGCGAGAATCATGGGTCCCGTACATCCGATAAGGCCTTCCCGGATCGGACTGTGCTCTTTCATGACCAGGTTGTCGTTGCAGCCATCCTTATTGCCCGGAGAATAAAATGTACACGGAGAAAGCTTCTTGACCCGGGTCAATTACCTGTCTTCGTAAATGATTATGATGAAAAGAAAACGAAGAGGAGGTGTTGGAGGAAAAACGTAACATTATCGGCTGTTGTTTTCGTTGCTCTCGGTTTATCGGCCCTCGCACCCGGGAATGCATCTGCCCACTGCGACACGATGGGAGGCCCTGTGGTCTCCGATGCTCGGAAGGCTCTTGATACCGGCAAGGTGGATCATGTGCTTGTCCGGGTGCAGAAGAAGGATGAGGCGGAGATCCGGCATGCATTCCAGGAAACCCTGAGTGTCCGGAAGCTGAGCCCGCAGGCAAAAGCATTTGCGGACAGGTATTTCTTCGAGACACTGGTTCGCATCCACCGTGAAGGAGAAGGGGCGCCGTATACGGGCATCAAGCCTGCGGGCACCGACCTCGGGCCCGCCGTGAAGGGTGCCGACAAGACCCTTGAACCCGGATCTGTCGAACCGCTCGTGAAGCTGGTAAATGAAAAAAACAGCAGAGGGGATCAGGCACCGCTTCGAACGCGCCATGAAACTCAAGAAGCATGCGCCACACAGTGTAGAGGCAGGCCGGGAGTATGTCGGAGCATACGTGCCGTATGTCCACTACGTGGAAGGCACCTCTACGACAAGGCAGCCGCAGAAACGGCACACCATGAGGGGGGTGATGAGAATCCTGCCCCTAAGCATCAGCATGGGGAATAGTGCTGTCTGAATATCTGCCGCTGAAGGCTCACCTTCAGCGGCAGCCACTCATATGATTGAAAGATAGTAAAACGATGCGAGGAGATGACGTATGAAGATTGCAAAGGTATCGGAAACAGGGGCATTCCAGAATCCCCATAGGATAGATGCACGGAAAATCATGGACCTGCCGAAAGGACAGGTCGTGCACGTGACACTCCAGCCTGGAGAATCTTTGAAAAGCCATATAACACCCGTGTATGTCTTTTTCTATGTGCTCGAAGGCGAAGGTGCGGTTGAGATAGGCGACGAGAAACTTACTGTCGGCGCGGATACCCTCATCGAAAGCCCGGCAAATGTTCCGCATGCATGGTACAATGATAGCCGGAGCACATTAAAATTTCTCGTGGTAAAATTATCATGAACATCTAAACCTCCTGAGAATATGGACGGTTGTCTGTTTTGGAGGTATCATCCGAGGCTGTTGAAAAACTCCGGGAAGTGCAAAAACTATCAAATCGGGACCATCAAAACTACAAGCCTCGATCAATAAATTTCCAATGTCGGGCATTCTGTGAGGTCGTTTTTTTGTCACTTTTCAACCTCTTAGTTTTTCAACACCCTCAGGAGATATCTGTACAAAATGATTTCATATTCAAGGCTGTAAGGTATGGGCGCAAAATCTATAATTTTTTTATCATCTTTCTTGTCCCATCAACTTAGATAGATCTAAAAATATCATCTTAGAATTCAAAAAGGATGCAATATTAAACACGATAAGCTTTCCTGCATCTATTCTTAGAACCTTATCTCCCTTGCTTTTTCCCTGGAGCGAATTAATTGTATATTCTAGCAATACATCATACGAATATATCTGGACCGGTTCCTGAAATAATGAGGTGAAAGGAAAAATACCAGGCGGTGAAGGGCAATTCGTATTACGGCATGGGCGGTATCCTTTTTCTCATCCTCTCCCTTGTCTTTATCCTGGGCGGATGCACACATCTGGACCGGCCTGCCGAGATCGTGGGTAAATCGGATGCATACATCGATTGGGGGAAGAATCCGCCGGGCGCATCAGACAGGGCGAAGCACCTTATCGAAGACAAGAGACCCTTTGAGTGGTGGTATTTCGACGGACACCTCGACAACGGTCAGACCTTTGTCGGCGTGTTCCTCGACCCGAGCTTCACGAACGGCAAGCCCGGTGTAACGTTTTCCCTTTACAACAAAGACTGGTCAAAGGAGACCCGTCTGCTGACGCTGGACGAAGGCGGGATGAAAGCCTCGACAAGCGATGTTGATGTCGAGTGCCCTGCCGGGTTTGTCCGCCGCCTGGATGATACAACCTATCACGTTCTGTGGGATATGGAAGGAATACGTGCCGATTTCAGGCTCGTCACAACCGCTCCCGGCTGGAAACCGCAAGGCGGGGACGGCGTGAACGAGGACAATCTCGACTTTTTCTGGACAGTGCACCAGGCCCGGAACCGGATCCAAGGGACGCTGACCGTCAACGGTGTAACCTCACAGGTAACAGGTATCGGTTATGCCGACCACAACTGGGGCAGGAAACCGCTCAACGAGATCACCCGCAAATGGATCTGGGGCCGTATCCTTGCAGGCGAGTACACCATTATCTATGCGGATGTAGACTATTACGATCCGACCATCAGGTCCAGGCCGCTGTACATAGCCAGGGGAGATACCGTCCTCGTAGGCTCGGGAAGCCCGACCATCCGCCAGACGGATTTTGTCACCCATCCCGTGCTGAAACGCCACTATCCAAGGCAGGTGAATATCCAGTTCAGTGAAGGCGGAATCCAGGCGGATATCCATATCAGACATAAAGCCCTTGTCGAGGATGTTGACCTCCTCACGGTGTCGGACCTGAACGGACCCACACAGTGGATCGCCCGCACCTTTGTAGCCCGGCCGACCTACTTCAGGATAATGGCGGATTACGATGGAACCATTACGCAGGAGGGAAAGCAGGAGAGAATCTCGGGAGAATGCATGTACGAGGTCATGGGGTTTGAATAATGATGTTCCAACCCGGATTCAAAGTGCCTTTTATCTTTGTGAGTCGATCATTTAACCCTATCCCCTGCCTTGTTCGCCATGCGGCATTCTTATAATCCCCTAAAGCCCGGGATATAGGCTAAAATATCTTTGTCATATTTCATAACTCCAGGTAAAAAGGAAGCGGGAGGAGCCCATGGAACGGAGAGAATTCCTGAAACTGGCGGTAGGAGCTTCTGCAATGGCAGTCTGGCCGTTTAAAAGAAACCTTCATGCATCTTCTCAAGCGCCGGAAGAACGCAAGCCGCTTGTCCCGGGCCCCGATACAAAAGTCTTCCTTGCAGGGACGGTCAAAGGGGCGTCTGATCAGGCAATGAAACTCTCGGTCCGTGCCTGTGCGGAAGCAGCCACCGACTTCTCCTGGCTGTCCCGGGGCGATACGGTTTTCATCAAGCCGGTCGCCAACTCGGGCAATCCCTATCCTGCCACCACCAGTCCTGTTGCTGTTGCAGCCATGGTCGAGCTCCTCAAAGAAAAAGGGGCTAAGCGGGTGATCGTGGGGGATATGTCCGGGGTGGAGCATGTGAGGTTCTCTTCCACAAGCCTTTCAGGAAGCTCACGCACGCTGATGGAGGCTTCGGGCATGGCTGGGGCCGTGACAGCCTCGGGCGGCGAACTGCATTTCTTCGAGGAAGCCGGATGGAACGCCTTTTATGAAGAAGCACCCTGCTGCAGGCTCCCACTGGAAGAAAGGCCTCATGATGCCGGATATCCTCAAAGAGGTTCAGCACATCGTGCTCATGCCCCGGTGCGGCCGGCATGTACTGGCCGGAAGCACGCTGGGCCTGAAGGCTGCCGTGGGCTACTGGCGCCACGACACGCGCCTGGAATATCACCGGGATGCTTCCACCTTCCACCAGAAGACAGCCGAAGGAAACACCGTGGAAACCCTTCGGACAAAACAGAGGCTGGTGGTCACGGCGGCAGACAAGGTACTCGCTACCTTCGGTCCGGACAAAGGATACGTCTTCCAGCCGGATAACGGCCTGGTGATCGCCTCGGAATCGGTTGTCGCCCACGACATGGTGTCGCTTGCCTGGCTCCTGGAAAACAGGCGCAGCATGCCGGAATCGGAAAAAGATGATTACATGGACACCAGCAGGATCGTCCCCAGGGTCGGCAACCATATGGTAGTGAGCTGGCTGGGGGGACTGGGACAGGCATTTGCATCCGAGACAATGGTCAAAGACCCTCTCAATGCCGTCTGGGACGATTCTGTTCTCAACCGTGCCTATGAGATCTTCGGGGGCGTGCCCCGGGTTATCCTCGAATCTGCCGACACCACATTCCCCGAGGAGCTGATGATAAAAATCCGCGAAATGACAACTCTGCCGGCCTGACGGGGAGCCTGCTGAGGAGGTTATTATTCACTGTTTTTCGATTTATCTCCAGTAAATGTCTATACTTACCGAGGGATACCGATTCAAGAAAGAGCCCGGTTCCGGGCCGAGCGCTCCTTAGCTTGCGTTGGCATCTTTGCCGCTGAAAGCAGCCGTTGATTCATTCGGATGAAACAGAAGATTCATCGAATAAAGAATGGTTTGTATCCGGCATCCCTGGTAAAAGGAACGGGGCATTGACAAACAGCCGCACATCTAATACGACACCGAATGAGGAAAGTATATGAAGGACATTCGTAATTTCAGCATCATTGCCCATATCGACCATGGAAAATCCACACTGGCCGACCGCCTGATCATGCGGACCGGTGTCTGTGACATCCGTACCTATAAGGACCAGATGCTTGACAACATGGATATCGAGCGTGAGCGGGGGATTACGATCAAGAGCCAGGCCATCTCTCTGCCCTATACGGCCAAAGACGGGAAAACCTACTGCCTGAACCTCATCGACACGCCGGGCCACGTGGATTTCTCGTATGAGGTGTCCCGTTCGCTGGCCTCCTGCGAAGGCGTCCTGCTGCTCATCGATGCCGCCCAGGGCGTGCAGGCCCAGACACTGGCCAACCTCTACCTTGCCATGGAGCACAATCTGGAGATCATCCCGGTGATCAACAAGATCGACCTGCCATCGGCAGATATCGAACGGGTCATCGAGCAGATCGACTCCGAGCTCGGTCTTGACCCGGATACTCATCTGAAGTGCTCTGCCAAGGAAGGGATCGGCATCGACGAGATCCTGGAGGCGGTTGTCGAGCGGATACCGCCGCCAAAGGGCGATGCGGATGCAGCCCCTGGCAGCGCTCATCTTCGATGCCCATTACGATGCTTACCGCGGCACGGTGGTCAACTGCCGCGTCTTCGACGGCACCGTAAAGGCCGGCGACAGTATCCGGTTCATGTTCAACAACTCGGTCTACCGCGTGGAAGAAGTGGGATACTTCCGGCTTTCCCGCGAGAAGCGGGATGAGCTTTCCGCAGGCGAGGTGGGCTACATCATTGCAGGCATCAAGACCGTGTCCAGCGTGAGCATCGGCGATACCATCACTCTGGACAACAGGCCCTGCGCCAAGCCTCTGCCCGGCTTCAAGGAAGCAAAGCCTGTCGTATTCGCATCGATCTATCCCATCGCCTCCGATGACTACGAAGAGCTCGCGGACGCTGTGGAAAAATACAAGCTCAACGATGCCGCCTTCATCTACGAGAAGGATTCTTCGGTTGCGCTGGGTCAGGGCTTCAGGTGCGGCTTCCTTGGTCTGCTGCACCTGGATATCGTCCAGGAGCGCCTGGAGCGGGAATATGATCTCAACATCATCCTTTCCGTGCCGAGCGTCCGCTACCGGTTTACCCTGAAGAACGGGGAGGTGATCTATGTGGACAACCCCGCTCACTATCCGGGCCCCATGGCCATTGAAAAATCGGAAGAGCCGTACATCCGGGCTTCCATTGATGATGCCGGAAAGGTATTTGGGCGCTGTCATGACCCTGTGCATTGAAAAGCGCGGCGTGAACTCCAACATGCATTATCCGAGCCCCGGCCGGGTGGAGCTGACCTATGAAATGCCGCTCGCCGAGGTCATCTTCGATTTCTACGACCGCTTCAAATCCGTGACGCAGGGATACGGCTCGTTCGATTACGATCTCATCGACTACCGGGTAAGCAACCTCGTGCTCCTGGATATCCTCGTAAACGGCGAGAAGGTCGATGCCCTGTCCCAGATCGTGCATCGCGACCGCGCCCGCGCCCGGGGTGTTCTGGCATGCGACCGGCTCAGGGACGAAATCCCGCGGCAGATGTTCAAGATCGCCATCCAGGGGGCCATCGGCGGCGAGATCATCTCCCGCTCGACTGTCTCTGCATTCCGCAAGGACGTGACGGCCAAGTGCTACGGCGGCGACATCACCCGGAAGCGTAAGCTCCTGGAAAAGCAGAAAGAAGGCAAAAAGCGCATGAAGATGGTCGGCTCGGTCAGCATCCCACAGAGTGCCTTCCTGGCGGTGTTAAAATCCGACACGGATTCATGATCGTGAACGAGAAACAGGTTCCCGGGCTGTACATTCACATCCCGTTCTGCAAGACCAAGTGCGGATACTGCGACTTTTATTCCGCCACGGATACCGTGCTCATCACTGAATACCTCGATGCACTGTTCAATGAAATCGAGTCTTACCGGGAAGAGTTCACCCGGTTCGACACCAGTCTATCTCGGCGGCGGTACGCCATCGCTGCTGACCTGTAAGCAGATCGAGGCCCTCCTGGAAAAGGTCCGGAAAACCTTCACCATCCTGCCTGCCTCCGAGATCACCATCGAGGTCAACCCGGCAGACTTGGGCCAGAACGATCTGCGCGATCTGCACGATATGGGAATCAACCGGATCAACATCGGAGTCCAGTCATTCGACGATTCCGAACTGGCCTTCCTGGGCAGAAGGCACAACGGCCTGCAGGCAATGAACACCCTGGGATCCTCCCGCCTGGCGGGTTTCGACAACATCGGCCTCGACCTCATCTACAGCCTGCCCGGCCAGAGACTCGAAAAATGGAAGGTTTCCCTCGCGAAAGCCCTTGCCTTCGCACCCGACCATCTATCCTGCTATGAACTGGAGCTTAAACCCCGCACGCCGCTGGGCCTGCGATACGGTCAGAATAAGCCCGGCCCACGCACGGAAGAGATCACAGCCGCAATTTCTTCATGAAAACTTCCGAGATCCTGGAGAAGTCGGGATACCTTCACTATGAAATTTCAAACTTTGCCCTGCGCATGAACAAGGCCTCCCGGCACAATCAGAAATACTGGGACCATACCCCCTACCTCGGCCTCGGCCCGTCAGCCCATTCTTTCGAAAATAAGAGGCGGTGGTGGAACCATGAATCGCTTCATGATTATATCCATGATCTGAAGGAAGGGAAACGGCCTGTCAGCAACTCGGAAGAACTCGGCAATGAAGAGCTTGCCATGGAGACCCTCTTCCTGGGCCTGCGGATGAGGAAAGGGATCGACCTGAAAGAATATGAGCGAAGGTACGGGCACAATCTCATGAAGGAAAAAGATCGGCAGTTTCAGGAGTGGGTCAAAGCAGGCCTCATCGAGATCGAGGGATGCATCATCCGCCCTACTCGCGCAGGCATGGCCGTGGCAGACGGACTGGCATTGCTGTAGTGACGGTTAATCGAATGGGCTGATGCACATAAAAAGGAAAGGCCCGGAAGATTCTTCTCCTGAGCCTTTTTATAACCTGTATTAAGAGAGACTTATTTTATCTTTTTTCTGAATCCTGCCAGCCCAAGGAGGCCGCTGCCCAGCAGCATAAGGGTTGCGGGCTCGGGGACCGGTGCTCCTCCGTCAATTCCGTCAATGTGACTGACCTTCCTGATGTTTTCAACAGCTACACCAATTTGTGAAAGGTCAAGAACTCCCCAATACAAACTGTCAAGATTTGTGTACACAAAGTGGTTATTGCCACCTAAGCATTGTATTCCAGTTTTAATAATAAAATAATCAAAATCTTCCTCAAAATTGAATCCCCATACTCTATGCCCAGTAACAGGATCGGTGCCGTAACCCCAGTTACTGGCGTTTACTTCACTTTTATCTTCTTCTTCCATCGTTATGTCCGCACCGAGTATGCTTCTAGCCCATGCTACTTCGGCGTCGAATCCAGCGTATCCCCCCCAAGATGAGGTAAAGTATGCCATCGCATCAGGTGAATATAACGTGTCTACAGACCCGGCCTCATAAGTACCTGAAGTCGTTGTAATAGCGAGGGACCATGCCGAACCGGCAAATAACAGCAGAAAAATTGATAAAAATAAAGTCTTTTTCATTTTTCCGATCTCCTTTTGTACATAGAAAAGTAGATATATATAAGCAACCTGCATGCCATTCCTTAATCAGCTAGATATATCTGTATGTTATCAGATTGCCAGGATTATCCATCCCCTTGATCGTAAATTATTTCGACGGCATCCCCACCAAGGGCGATCTCTAATACACCAACTCCTCGGTTCGCTACAGCACTTAACAATCGATATTTACGATATCATTTGTTTAACCTGTAGTTATATGGTTCAATGTATCCAGTTCTGCAACACTATAAAACTTATCGACACTACTTAACTCATTGAACATGGAGGCCGATCCTTTTCCCAGCTCCGCGAATCAAAGGGATATACAAGGACGATATTGGTCCATTGGAAGGTGGAAGCCGGTTTCATGAGTTATCATGTATTAGTCGTAAGGTTGTAAAGTTGTAAATTGTGTCGACTCATCCAGTATAATGGGCGGACACTCCCGGGTGATATGTTTTGCATGACACAGCCTTGTCCTTATCGGCTTACCTTGAGGATAAGGCTCAATCATTATAACCCGTCTCAATAATTTATATATCCGGTTGTTTCATCGTGGACCTGTTACTTTATATGAATGAACCTTCCAGCATACCCCGAGGAGCTAAACGTCCCTCCTGACAACGAGCGCAACTGCCTCACCGCCTCCCAAGCAGAGCGAAGCCAATCCGATCCTGCCGGCCCGCCTGGTCATCTCGTACAGAAGAGTCGTGAGCACGCGTGCGCCGCTTACTCCGATGGGATGCCCGAGGGCTATCGATCCGCCATTTACATTGACCTTTTCCATATCGATGCCCAATTCCCTGATGACTGCAACCGTTGAACCTGCAAACGCCTCGTTGATCTCGAAAAGATCGACATCCTGGATGCTTAATCCTTCCTTTTTCAGAACCTTGGGGATAGCAAGCGTGGGTGCTACGAGGATAAACTTCATATCGATGCCCGCACTTGCCTGCGATCCGACGGTTGCCAGCACCGGGCAGCCCAGTTGCTTTGCCTTGTCACGGGACATGATAACTACTCTGGAATGATAAAAGGGACCCAAAATGGAAAGAGTATACCCCCAGAGGGTTTTTAGGTTTTTCGTTTTAAGGAGATTAAAGGAGTTTTTCAAAGGGGCGGGGGGAATGTGTCCCCCGGGAAGTAGTCAGCCGCCCCGACATGGTTTCCGAGGAGCACTTGATGGAGTGCAGAAACGGAACCGTGCGGGGCTCGGGTGAAGAGAATGGGAGATGTGATGGACATCGTGGCGCTTAAACGGCAGGGATTATCCGAAAGGCAGATTGCCAAGCGGCTTGGGATGTCCCGGAAGACAGTGCACAAGTACCTTGAAGACCCCGAAATCTGTGAGCGTGAACGGCGAGTGGTTGTGAGGGAGAGCAAGCTTGACCCTTATATGGGGAACATCAAGGTCTGGCTTGATGAAGATCCCGAATACAAGGCTACCTGGATTTATGATCACCTTAAACCGCTTGGATATACAGGTAGCTATGACCTGGTGAAGCTGAAGGTCCATAAGCTCAAGGAGGAATCGCAGCGCATAGCCTATATGCGGTTCGAGAGCGAGCCCGGATTCCAGGCGCAGGTAGATTTCGGCGAGTTTCAAGTGGAGCATGATGATGGCTCAATTAAGAAGTACTATCTGTTCTGCATGATTCTGGGATACTCGCGCAAACTCTATGCCGAGTTCATCGAGCACTGTGACCTGCCGACCTTTCTGGATTGCCATATCCGGGCATTTGCCTTCTTTGGAGGAGTTCCCGGAGAGATCCTCTATGACCGGATGAGGAACGTCTACATCGGAAAGCTTGCGGGCAAGACCAGGTTCAATGCAACGCTTGAGGGGTTTGCCATACATTACGGGTTCAACCTCAGGGTGGCTCCTGCCTATGCCGCCTGGGTAAAGGGCAAGGTAGAGAGGCCGTATTCCTTCATCCGGGAAGGATTCTGGAGAGGATATGGATTCACTTGCCTTGAGACGGCAAACCGGGATCTGCGAGAGTGGCTTGCCATCAAGGATGAGAGGGTGCATGGGACAACCCATGAAGTGGTGCGGGTACGGTTCGAGCGTGAGCAGCCTTACTTGAAGTCCTTGCCCACGCGTCCATTCAACACCTCGTACCGGGTATACCGGAAGGTGCACAAAGACTGCACGGTACGCTTTGAAGGCAACAGCTTTGTTGTTCCCCATACTCTTGTGGGCAAAGAGATCGTGCTTCGGGTAAAGGATAAGACCATGAGAGTGTTTGCCGACAACCGGCACATCGTCACCTACGAGATACCTACAGGGAGGGCCACCTGGTGCAGGACAAGAGCTTCTATGAGGCCCTTCGCAAGATCCGGCAATGAACGCCAGGAAATACCATCATGGCAGACCGGCAAAGGGTCGGGCAAAGCTGACCATCTCACCGATGAAACCCCGGTATGATATGGATGTTGAGACCAGGCCTGTGTCCGCCTATGCCCATGCAGCGGGGTGTACGATATCAGCGATACCCTGGTATTCGAGAAGAACGAAGCCAACCTCACCCGGTCGAGGCTCCCACGGATTCGGGAAATTCTCGATGGCGTTATTCATACAGCCCAGGAACAGGGGAAAAGCTATCTCTCCTTCCTCGATGACCTGCTCGAAGAGGAAGTGGCCCAGAAAGAGCAGCGCCGGTGGAAACCACGCTGATGATCTCGGGGCTTCCCTCCATCAAGTCCATCGACAAGTTCGACTTCACCTTCCAGCCTGGCCTTAACAAGCAGAAAGTCATGTCGCTGTTCGACCTGACCTTCATCCGCCAGAGGGGGAACGTGATCTTCCTGGGTCCTCCTGGGGTGGGCAAGACTCATCTGGCCGTAGCTTTAGCGGTGAAAGCCTGCCAGTCGGGATTAAGCGTGTACTTCACTACCATGGAGGACCTCATCGGGAAACTCAGGAAAGACCACGAGACAGGCCGCTCCGGCAGAGGAGAAGCTATTACAAATCGGCGCTTGTGGTCGTTGACGAAGTCGGCTACACGCCCATCGACCGGCAGGAATGCAATCTTTTTTTCCGGTTCGTTGCCAACCGCTATGAGAAGGCCAGCACTATCCTGACATCCAACAAGGCATTCACCGATTGGACCGAGCTCTTTCACGACCGGGTCGTCGTCACGGCGATCCTTGATCGCTTGCTTCATCATAGCGTCGTAATCAACATCAGAGGCAACAGCTTCCGCTTAAGGGGAAAAATCTCAAAGGACGGGGTCGATTCTCATGGCACGATCGGGTAAGGGTGGTATACTTTTCATTCTCAGAATTGGTATACTTTTATCTTCCCATTGACAACTACGGCAGAGGCACCATCGGCTATTCCCGATGCATTGCCTGCAGTGGTTTTCCCTCCCTTTTTAAACACAGGAGGCAACTTCGAGAGGGCTTCGAAGGTAGTTTCACGTGGGTGCTCATCAACCTCGAAGAGTGCGGCCTCGCCTTTTTTCTTGGGGACTTCAACAGGTATGATCTCTTCCTTGAAACGCCCTTCCCTGATGGACTGTAACGCCCTGTCCTGGCTCCGGAGTGAATAGAGGTCCTGGTCTTCCCTGCTGACCGTGTACTTGTCAATAACCAGCTCATTGGATATGCCCATGTGAAAATCATTGACGATATCCCACAGGCCGTCGTGCATCATATGATCGTTGAGCGTCCCGGGCCCAAGACGGTAACCGAAGCGGGCTTTATCGAGGTAGTACGGTGCCTGGCTCATGTTTTCCATTCCGCCTGCCACGATGATATCCGCATCGCCTGTCTGGATGGCCTGGGCACCGAGCATGACCGACTTCAAGCCCGAACCGCATACCTTATTGACGGTGAGGCACTGCACTCCCCAGGGCATGCCTGCATGGACGGATGCCTGCCTGGCGGGGTTCTGGCCTCGGCCGCAGGGCAGGACCATGCCCATGATGATCTCGTCAACGTCTTCCTTCTTTATCCCTGACCGGGTTATCGCGCTCTCTATGACGATGGCGCCGAGCTTATTCGCATCGATACCCGAGAGGCTTCCGTTGAAGCTCCCGATCGCTGTTCGCACAGCACTTGTAATCACTACTTCTCTCATGTTTCCCTCCTGGTTTTTCGGCACTGACCACTGAATATCCTGCTCCTTAATCCGTTAATGTGAGAAATCGGGCACCATGGGCACTACACAAAGGAGATACCTCGGCATGTAATATTGCATTGAAGGGTGTGGACATGGAAGTTCATAGATATATAAGTAACCTCATTGCGAATGATCTGTATCGACCCACTCGCATACAGAGGAGTCGGATGCCTTCTGATCGTATCGCGAATGGATCTCGCTTGAATATCATGCACATTTGTTAAAACCGTGAGCATCATTACTATAATCATCAAAATATGATATTGTTATCCATACATGAACTACCGTTAAAGCAAGGGAGGAGCACGTATGAGTCAGGGAACCGTCAGCGAAAAAGATAAGGTAATGGCACAGAAATGCGTCGAATGCCCGGTCTGCAGGAGTGCCAGGGCAAAGCAGAGGGGCTTTGCCTTCTGGTTCGTCAAGACTATCGAGGACGGCATCTGCCCCTACTGCAAGGCCTACGAGCGGGTTTATGGGAAAAAGTCCCACGAACAGCGATAATCACGCGTATTGAGCCCCATTCATCAAACGAGCTGTAGAGGTGTCTCCGATAGATTCAAGCATGCTGCAACGTCCTGGTTGACAGGGGGAATACCGCAGGACTATTATGAAATGCATGAAATCCTACCTGTACATCTTAATCGGCGTATGTTTCTTCATCAGCTTCGTTGGAACAACTTCTCTTTCTGCTGCCGGAAACGAATCGTCCAAGGCTCGGGAGGCTGCCCAGGTACTCTCTGAAATCATGGGAACGCCTGATTATGAGATCCCTGAAGCCGTACTCAAGGACGCCTACGGCATTGCGGTTATCCCGCAGGTTATCAAGGCAGGCTTCATGCTCGGCGGCAGATACGGCAAAGGGGTGCTTTCCGTTCTTGATGACAGCGGTTCATGGAGCAATCCGGTTTTCATCTCCATTGCCGGAGGAAGCCTTGGCTGGCAGCTGGGAGTCCAATCGACCGATATCGTCCTTGTCTTCAAGAAAAAACGGAGCATCGAGGCCATTTCAAAGGGGAAATTCACCCTCGGAAGCGATGCATCCATAGCAGTCGGCCCTGTGGGACGCCATGCCGAAGCGCAGACCGATCTCGAACTCAAAGCCGAAATCTATTCCTATTCGAGGAGCAGAGGCTTTTTTGCAGGCATTTCCCTGGAAGGTTCCGCCCTCCAGATCGACCGTGACGCAAATGCCGCCTTCTACGGTAAGCCCGGCATCTCGGCAAACGACATCCTGAACAATAAGGGTGTGAAAGCCCCTGCCGAGGCTGAGAACCTGAAGGAGAGCATCAAAAAACTGTATGCAAACCGCAGCGGAGAGAAAAGCACCTAGCTGCGACTCGAAAGCACCTGGAGTGACTGGCTGGTTGCCGGTTTTAACGTCGCTGCGGCTTGGCCTTTATCTTCGCTGCAAGCTCTTTCGTGGCCTCTTCCATATCGGGGTTGGTAATGCCTTTGTCGAGGAGAAAACTCCTGTAGAGGATGCCAGCTCCCGGTTCGATACCCGGAATGGAATGTTCAGACATCTTCTTCACCAGATCAAAAACCCCGTCGGCCCTGACTGCAATGGTCCCCTCGTCCAGTGCTGCGACCATATCGGATGCCTCCAGATCATCGAGCCTGTGTGATATGTGGATGATCGTCTTGCCTAAGTCTTTATTCATTTCGCGGATTGTTTCAATGAGGATCTTTCGATTGACGGGGTCGAGCATGATCGTGCCTTCGTCCAGGACGAGCACATCCGTATCAAGGGCCAGCTGCCCGGCAAAGACCACCTTTGCAAGCTCCCCGCCGGACAATGCGGTGGTGAGGGACTGCCGTAAGTAGTCACCGTGGACAAGGCCGAGCGCTGCGTCTATCCGCGCATTGATCTCATCGCTCGGAAGCATCAGATTCTCGGGACCGAAGGCGATGTCTTCTTCCACCACCAGGCTCACCACCTGATTTGCCGGGTTTGCGAGCACAAGACCTACGCGGTTGCCGTGGACGTCGATCGATCCGCCGGAAGGAGTGAGGATCCCTGAAATGAGGTATGCCAGGGTGGTTTTGCCGCTCCCGTTGGGGCCCACAATCCCAAAATAAGAACCGCGGGGTATCTCTAAGTCGATACCCCGCAGTATATGTCTCGTTTGATATGAAAAGCTGAGCTGTGAGACGGTTACGGCCCTGATGCAATCTCTCGCTATCAAGCTTTTACGCTTCTGCAGCCTTCTTTTCAGGTGCCTTTTTAGCAGAGGGCTTCTTTCCGGCAGCTTTCTTCTCGGTCTTTTTCTTCTCGGTATCAGCAGCCACTGGGGCAGCGGCGGCTGACTCAACCCACTCGATTATTGCAGTAGGTGCACCGTCGCCTCTGCGGTTCCTATACTTTAAGACCCTGGTATATCCGCCGTTACGGCCGTTGAACCGAGGGGCAAGTTCCTTGAAGAGTTTCCCGACGGCCTCTTTGGTCTGTATGTTCTTCAATGCGAGCCTCAAGGCTGCCGTGTCTCCCTTTTTACCCAGGGTGATCATCTTGTCGGCGAGCATCTTGAGCTCTTTTGCCTTGGCCACTGTCGTTTCGAGCCTCTCATGAACGATCAGAGAGGTGACCAGATTCTTCATCAAAGCATTTTTATGGTCTGCTTTACGCCCGAGTTTTCTACCTGCAATATGATGATACATTACTGCCCCCCACTTCTACTTGCTTTCCTCTTCTTCCATCCTCTTTCTTCTCTCTTCGATCTCGTCGGGAGAAGGCAGATTCGGTATCTTCATGCCGATGTGGAGACCCATCTTCGCGAGCTTTTCCTTGATCTCTTCCAGGGATTTGCGGCCGAAGTTCTTGGTCTTCAGCAGCTCTGCTTCGCTCTTCTGGACGAGCTCATAGATGTAGGTCATGTTGGCGTTCTTGAGGCAATTGGCCGACCTGACGGAGAGCTCGAGCTCCTCGACGGTCCTGAACAGGTTGTTGTTCAGCTCTCTCTCGCCTTCCTCGCTGATGCCCTGACGCTCGATCTCTTCCTCGTGGAAGTTGATGAAGGTCTCCATGTACTCTTTGTTGATCTTCGCAGCAAACGCCAGTGCATCGTCAGGAGCGACCACACCGTTTGTCCAGACCTCCAGAGAGAGCCTGTCATAGTCGGTTCTTCTTCCCACGATGGTAGGAGTCACGTTGAAGGATACCCTCCGTACCGGGGAAAAGATAGCGTCGATCGCTATCCATCCTTGGGTATCGATCTTTTCCTTGTTGATCTCGGCAGGTACATATCCCCTGCCCCAGTCGACTCTCATCTCCATCTTCAGCGTCATGCCGTTTTCTATAGTTGCGATATGCTGATCCGGGTTGATCACGTCGATGTTCCCGCCCATTGCGATATCTCCTGCAGTCACCTCGCACGGCCCTGTCTTATCGAGGGATACGATCTGGGGCTTATCGGTGTGCATCTTGAGGACAACCTTTTTGAGATTGAGAATGATATCGGTTACATCCTCGTAAATGCCGGAGATGCTCGAGAACTCGTGGAGAACACCCAGAGACTCGTCAAATTTTACCCCGATGATGGCAGATCCATAGAGGGATGAGAGGAGTATCCTTCTGAGCGAGTTGCCGATGGTGACACCGAATCCACGCTCGAGAGGCTGCGCATTGAAACGCGCATACGAGTTGGTAAACGTACCCTCTACTATCTCCAGCTTGCCGGGTTTTATGATTTCTTTCCAGTTCTTCTCAATCATTCTATTCCCTTGCTTTTAGTTTATTTTGAATAGAACTCAACGATCAGTGTTTCCTCAACTGCCATCGGCATATCTTTCCTCTCAGGCAGTGTCATCACGGTAACGGACTTCGCATCCTTGTTCACTTCCAGCCAGTTCACAAGGCCGCGCTGCTCCCTCAACTCAAGAGACTGGGTGATCGAGTCGAGAGTCTTGCTCTTGTCTTTCACTTTGATCTCATCGCCGGCCTTCACAAGGAACGACGGGACATCGGACTTTCTTCCGTTCACTACGATGTGCCCGTGGTCCACGAGCTGGCGTGCTTCGGCTCGGGATGCAGCAAACCCGCTGCGATAAACTATATTGTCGAGTCTTCTTTCAAGGAGGACCAGGAGGTTCTCGCCCGTTGCACCACGCTGGGTCTTTGCCATATCATAGTACTTCCGGAACTGTGACTCTGAAACTCCATACGTCCTTCGAACTTTCTGCTTCTCCCGCAAATGAGTGCGGTATTCACTGGCGCGCACCCTCCCCTGGCCATGCTGACCCGGAGGATACTCACGCGTAACAACGGCGCACTTATCGGTATAGCAACGCTGTCCTTTCAGAAAGAGTTTGACTCCTTCTCTACGACAAATTTTACAAACAGGGCCTGTATATCTCGCCAAGACTATTCCTCCTTATACCCTACGTTTCTTTGGTGGCCTGCAGCCGTTATGCGGAATCGGGGTAACATCCTTGATGCCGGTGATACGTATTCCGCTGGCATTGACAGCCCTCAGTGCTGATTCACGACCGCTTCCCGGTCCCTTGATATAGGCAAATGCGCTCTTCAGGCCCTGCTCCTGGGCTTTCTTGCAAGCCTCCGAAGCTGCCATCTGCGCTGCAAAAGGAGTTGACTTCCTGGAACCTTTGAAACCCTGTGCACCGGCTGTCGACCAAGAGAGGGTGTTCCCCTGCGTGTCCGTGATGGTTATGATGGTATTGTTGAATGTAGCCTGGATATGAACAACACCTTCGTTGATGTCTCTCCTCTGCTTTTTCTTGCCGGTTTTAACTCTCGCTTTTCCCATGTGAAGCTTCTCCTCGTGTTATTTCTTCTTGCCCACTACTAACCTACGGGGACCTTTACGCGTTCTTGCGTTGTTATGGGTATGCTGGCCGCGGCTCGGTAAGCCTTTCCGGTGCCGTAAGCCCCGGTAGCTCGCAACGTCCATGAGCCTTCTTATGTTCATGGTCACTTCGCGCCTCAGGTCGCCTTCGACGGTAATATTCTTGTCGATGTAATCCCTGATAGCGGCAATTTCCTGCTCGCTCAAGTCATCGCTTCTCTTGGCAGCGTCGATATCCAGTGATGATACGATCTCGCTTGCCCGAGTCCGACCGATCCCGAAAATGTAGGTCAGAGCGATATCAATGCGCTTATTCCTCGGTAAATCTACTCCTGCGATCCTCGCCACGCTTTGCCTCCTTACCCTTGCTTCTGATTATGTCGCGGATTCTTGCAGATGACACGGATATGACCGTGCCTCTTGATGACCTTGCAGTCCCGGCAACGTTTTTTAACTGATGCATTTACTTTCATGTCTAACCCTCAAGTTATTTTGATCTGTAAACTATCCTACCCTTGGTCAAATCATAGGGTGATATCTCCACCTGAACCTTGTCGCCTGGCAGAATCCGTATATAATGCATTCTCATCTTACCGGAGATATGGGCAAGGATCTCATGCCCGTTCTCGAGCTTTACTTTGAACATGGCATTGGGAAGGGGTTCTACGACAATCCCTTCTGTCTCGATAACATCCTTCGCCATATCTTCCTTAAGCTCCGATCGAGCTGGTAATTGATTTCTGCACGTCTTGCATACTCTTTGTTCCGTCGACCTTCCTCACGATGCTCGCCTTGCCGTAGTACTCAATGAGCGGGGAGGTCTGGCTATGGTATGCGGTAAGCCTATCCCTGATGGTTGTCTCTTTGTCGTCGTCTCTGAGGTAGAGCTCGCCGCTGCACTTGTCACAGATCCCTTCCTTCTTCGGCGCATCGAACTTCACGTGGTGCATGTAGCCGCAGCCCTTGCATGTGCGCCTGCCGGTGAGCCTCTCGACGAGGAAATCGTCAGGCACATCGATCACGACCACATGGTCGAGCTTGGAGCCCATGTCTTTCAGCAGGCCATCGAGGGCCTTTGCCTGCTCGAGTGTCCTGGGGAAACCGTCCAGAACGAAACCTTTTTTCGCATCGGGCTTCTGAAACCTCTCCTTTACGACGCCGATCACGACTTCGTCGGGAACCAGCGCACCCTTATCCATATATTCCTTGGCCTTTTTCCCCATGGGAGTGCCTTCCTTCACGGCGGCCCTGAACATGTCTCCCGTCGAGATCTGGGGAACGCCCAAACGATCGATCATTCTCTTTGCCTGTGTACCTTTTCCTGCACCGGGTGGTCCTATGAGAATAATATTCATATAATTTAATTCCCCCTCGTATATTGTTGTTTAGCTATCGCCTCGACTTGATGCGGCCGGTCTTCAACAAGCCGTCATACTGCCGAGAAATAAGATGGGATTCTATCTGTGACATCGTATCCAGTGAAACGCCGATAACGATCAGGAGCGAGGTTCCGCCGAAGTAGAACGGAACATTCGCCTCGGCCATGAGGATCATGGGAAGCACACACACCACACTCAGGTAGATTGCGCCTACAAAGGTAAGGCGAGAGAGAACCTTATCGAGGTATTCGGAAGTTGTCTTTCCCGGGCGGATACCGGGCACATAGCCGCCGTGTTTCTTCAGGTTTTCCGCCACGTCGACCGGGTTGAACACAACCGCAGTGTAGAAGTAGGTAAAGAAAACGATGCCGACAATATAAATAAGGTTATACAGCCAACCGCCCGGGTTCATCGCGCCCGCGACAAACTTCATGGCAGCTACATTCGGGAAGAACTGCGCAATGGTTGCCGGAAATACGATGATCGACGATGCAAAGATCGGCGGAATAACCCCTGAGATATTGATCTTCAAGGGAAGATGGGTGGTCTGGCCGCCGTAGACGCGCCTGCCTTTGATCTGCTTGGGGTACTGGATCGGGATCCTGCGCTGCGCCGTCTCCATGTACACGATGCCGGCAATGACTGCGAGCATGAATACCAGCAGGAAAAGCAGCGCGAAGAGAGGGAGCTCGCCCGTCCTGGTAAGACGAACACTGTTATATAGCGCAACCGGCAGATTCGCAACGATACCGGCAAAGATGATCAGCGATATCCCGTTGCCGATCCCTCGCTCGGTGATCTGCTCCCCCAGCCACATGAGGAAACAGGTACCGGTCGTCATGGTTATCATGGCAATGAGCCTGAAGGATAATCCGGCATTCATAACAACGGGTTCACCGGCCGGGCCGCTCATCTGCTCAACGCCGAACGCCATGAAATAACTCTGAATCAGACAGAGTACAACGGTGCCGTACCGCGTATACTGGGTAAGCTTGTGCTTTCCTGCTGCACCTTCTTTCTGGAGCTGTTCGAAGGTCGGATGGATCATCCCGAGCAGCTGAACGATAATGGATGCACTGATGTACGGCATTATGCCGAGAGCGAAAATGGATAAAGACCGTAAGCCTCCCCCGGTAAACATGTCGAACATGCCGAGCAGCGTCCCTTTCTGCTGATCGAACCATTCAGCCATGATGGCGGAATCGATTCCCGGTGTGGGGATATGGATGCCAATCCTGTACACGAGAAGCATCAGAAGCGTGAATATGATGCGCTTCTGAAGCTCGGGAACCTTTGTCACATTTTCAATACCGTACGCCACGTATCACCCCTTATATCGCTTCAAAAGTGCCGCCGGCCTTTTGGATCTTTTCCACTGCGGACTGGGATGCCTTGTCAAGCTTTACATTCAGCGCGACAGTAATGTCGCCCTGAGCCAGGAGCTTCACGGCCGTGTCGGAAGCCCGAACCTTGCCTTTTAACTTCAATGAGGCGAGGTCTACCACGTTGCCCTGTTCGAAATCAGCCAGGTCTTTGAGATTGATGACCGCATATTCCTTCCGGAAGGGGTTCTTGAACCCTCTCTTGGGAAGCCTGCGGTAAATAGGCATCTGACCGCCTTCAAACCATGAGGGGACCCCGCCGCCGGACCTGGCCTTCTGGCCCTTGTGTCCGCGTCCGGCCGTACCGCCCTGACCGGATGCATTTCCACGGCCTAAGCGCTTGATTTTCTTTCTTGAGCCGGGGGCCGGTGTCAAGTTCGACAGATCAAACATAGCTACATCTCCTCCCATGTGAGCAGGTGGGAAATCTTCTTAATCGCACCCCTTGTCGCATCACTATTGGGCAGGACCCTGGATCTTCCGCGCCGTGAAATCCCTAGAGCCTTCACAATGGCCTTCTGACCCTTGGTGCTGCCGATCACAGACTTATTGAGCGTTACCTTTATTTTGTCAGCCAACGTACTTCCCTCGCTTCTCTCTATTGTTTAGCTCGCCTGATCGAGAGAAAGGCCTCTCTTCATCTCAACGTGCTCTTTAGTTTCCATATTGATCAGGGCATCGAACGTAGCACGGATAACATTGTTATGATTTCTGGATCCGAGCGTCTTGGCAACAACGTTCCGCAATCCGGCAGCTTCGAGGACTGCACGCACCGCGTTTCCGGCAATGATGCCGGTTCCCGGGGCAGCAGGCTTGAGGACAACCCTCGATGAGCCGAAGGCGCCTACGATCGCATGGGGCACCGTGCCTTCGATAATCGAAATCGGCACCATGGACTTCTTCGCCACTTCGTAGCCCTTCCTGATGCTGATGGCTACTTCCTTTGCCTTACCGATACCGTGGCCGACGCGGCCGTTGCCGTCACCCACGACTACGAGTGCACTGAAACGGAACCGTTTGCCGCCCTTCACAACCTTGGCGACACGGTTGATATACACCACCTTATCGATTAACTGCTCAGTATCTTCAAAGTTATCTCTGTCAAACCTTGCCAACGTTCGTCTCCTTATTTAAAACTTGAGTCCGCCGGACCTGGCGCCCTCGGAAAGGGCTTTGATCTTGCCGTGATACCTGTATCCGCCGCGATCAAAAACCACATTCTCTATACCGGCCTCTTTTGCCTTCTGTGCCAGAAGCTCGCCTACCTTCTTTGCAGTCTCGATGGTAAAACCCTTGGTTTTCCCTTTCACTTCAGGGCTCTGAGACGATGCGGAAACCAGGGTCAAGCCCTTCGTATCATCGATAATCTGGCTGTATATATTGCAGTTGCCTCTATAAACACTCAACCGGAGCCTCTCGGGCGTGCCCTGAACCTTTTTGCGAATCCGGTCTTTCCTGTATTGCCGAGCTTCTTTGGCGCTTTTCCTACCCACAGTACATCTCCTTAATTATTTATCCGATGGTATCCTAACCCTTCGAGACGCTCTTACCCGGCTTGATCCGTACTACTTCATCGATGTAACGGATACCCTTGCCTTTATAGGAATCAGGCTTTCTGATCCTGCGGATCTGAGCGCAGATATCGCCCAGCTGTTCCTTGTCGATGCCGGTAAGCTCGATGATACCGTCTTTGGAAACAGTGCCGCCGACCCCTTTGGGCAGGTTATATTCCTTGGGCTTCGAATAGCCTACGTTGAGTACCAGAGTATTGCCTTTCATTTCGCCCCTGTAGCCGACGCCTACGATCTTGAGCTTTCTGGTGAAACCATCGGTTACACCGACGACCATATTATTGACCAAGGTACGAACCAGACCGTGGTAGGCCTTTGTCTGATTCGAATCATCCTTGGGAACAAACTGCAGGGTGCTGTCTTCCTTCCTGATCTCGATATTGGTCACAAGCTTTCTCGAGAGCTCCCCTTTAGGGCCCTTCACCTGGATGCCGTCCTCGGCTATGGTAACAGTGACGCCCTTGGGCAGCTGTACGGGCATTTTTCCTATTCTAGACATCGCCTTACACTCCTCACCAGACCCTGATTAATTCCTCACCGCCCACGTTGTTGGCCTTCGCCTTGAGGTCGGTCATGATTCCCCTACTGGTACTCACGATGGAAATACCGAGTCCTTTTCTTACCTGCTGGATCTCATCAGCCTTTCTATACATCCTGCGACCAGGCTTTGATACCCGCTGAATACCGGTAATCACGTGGCGTGAATTCAAGTATTTCAGGTTAACTCTGATCAATCCCTGCTTGCCGTCCTCGATGACCTTATATCCCTTGATATATCCTTCCTTCAGAAGGATTTCAGCGATATTCATCTTCATCTTGGACGCCGGGATATCGACACTCTCTTTGAACGCCTGAGCGCCGTTCCTTATCCTCGTGATCATATCTGATATCGGATCAGTATGCATCCTTAGTACTCCCTTTACCAACTTGATTTTTTCAGGCCAGGTATTTCGCCCTTCATCGCATAGTTTCTCAAGCATATCCTGCAGATACCGAACTTCCGGTAATATGCGTGTGGACGGCCGCACAGCGAACAACGATTATAATCTCTGACCTTGAATCTCTTCGGTCTCTGCTGCTTTATTATCATGGATTTTTTTGCCATAGCATCTCCCGCATTATTTCCTGAAAGGCATACCAAACGCACTCAGAAGACTTCTTCCTTCGTCGTCCGAGCCTGCCGTGGTGACCACCGTTATATTCATTCCCCTCAACTTGTCAATGGCATCATATTCTATCTCAGGGAAAACAGACTGGTCATTCAAGCCGAGCGTGTAATTTCCGCGTCCGTCAAACCCTTTCGGAGATATGCCGCGGAAGTCTCTTACGCGGGGAAGAACTGCGTTGATCAACCTGTCCAGGAACTCATACATCCGGGCGCCGCGCATGGTAACCGTGCACCCGATGGGCATGCCCTCTCTGAGTTTGAACGATGCGATAGACTTTCTGGCCTTGGTGACGACCGGCTTCTGTCCGGAGATAAGGGTAAGCTCGGCAGCTGCCTTATCGATGATCTTCACATCCTGAACCGCTTCACCCAGCCCCATGTTGACAATGATCTTCGTGATCTTGGGGATCTCATGGACGTTCTTGTATCCGAACTCTTTAATAAGACCGGGTACAACTTCTTTCTGATAATATTCCTTCAGCCTTGCCATCATCAATACCTCATTTATCCAGCTCTTCTCCGCATTTCTTGCAGACTCTCACCTTGGTGCCGTCATCATGGATCTTGGTGCCGATCCTTACGCCCTTTTTGCACTTCCCGCATACCGGGGCAAGATTGGAGGCATTGATGCTTGCCTCTTTCTCTACGATCCCTCCCTGGGACGTCTGTGTCGGCTTCTGGTGCCTCTTGATCATGTTGACCCGCTCTACGAGCACCCTTCCCTTCTTGTTCAATACCCGCAATACCTGACCCTGCTTTCCGCGGTTTTTCCCGGCCAGCACCTCAACGGTATCGCCTTTCCTGATCCTATCCATTGCACGCTTTTCCATGTTCACACCTCTAGAGTACTTCCGGGGCAAGGGATGCTATTTTCATGAAATTCTTTGCCCTGAGTTCCCGTGCAACCGGGCCGAATATACGGGTACCGACAGGCTCATTCTGGTTGTTCAGAATGACCGCCGAGTTCTCATCAAACCGTATGGACGATCCGTCGCCGCGCTTATGAGTTCTTTTAGTCCTGACCACAACGGCCTTGACGACATCGCCTTTCTTCACCTTTGACCGGGGTATGGCTTCCTTCACGCTGCAGACGATGATATCTCCCAGAGAAGCATACCGTCGCTTGGAACCGCCCAGCACCTTGATACACATGAGCTCTTTCGCTCCGGAGTTATCCGCAACCCTGAGCCTAGTCTGTTGCTGAATCATTGCTCGCCTCCACTCATATCAGCCTATTCCTGTCTCTCCAGGATGCTCACGACTCTCCAGCACTTATCCTTGCTTAAGGGCCTGCACTCCCGTATCAGCACCTTGTCGCCCACTTTACACTCGTTCTTCTCATCATGGGCCTTGAACCTGGACCTTCTGCGCACATACTTCTGGAAAACAGGATGCTTCTCCAGCCTTTCAACCGTCACGACTACCGTCTTATCCATCTTGTCGCTGGTGATCATCCCCGTTAACTCGTTTCTTTTTGCCTTTTCCGTCATGACACCTTCTCCCGGAGGATGGTATTGATCCTTGCAACGTCCCGGCGCATCTTCTTGATCAAGCTCTGGTTCTCAAACTGTCCCATGGCATTCTTGAACCGTGCATTCATGAGATCACGGGTAAGTTTTATCTTCAATTCACCCAGCTCACCGGCACTCTTATCGCGAACTTCCTTAACCTTCATGGAGACCCTCCCGAACTACGAAGCTTGTCTTAACCGGCAGCTTGTGCGCTGCAAGCCGGAAGGCTTCCTGGGCGAGCTCCTGGGTTACCCCGTCGAGCTCGAACATGATTCTGCCGGGCTTGACTACGGCTACCCACTCTTCAGGTGCTCCTTTGCCTTTTCCCATTCTGGTTTCAGCTGCCTTCTTGGTGATCGGCTTGTCGGGGAAAACCCTGATCCAGACCTTTCCGCCGCGCTTTATGTGCCTGGTGATGGCGATACGCGCTGCCTCTATCTGCCGCGAGGTTATCCACTTGGGCTCCAGGCACTGGAGGCCGAAGGTTCCGAACGAAACCTTCGATCCCTTTTCCGGGCTCCCTTTCATGCGTCCCCGCATCTGTTTCCTGTGTTTTACTTTATTTGGCTGCAACATGGCTCATTATCTCCCTTACGATGTCGCCTCTTCCTGCTTTCTCGCTACGATCTCGCCATGGAACACCCAGACTTTTACACCGATGACGCCGTAGACCGTGTATGCCTGGGAAAATCCATAATCCACATCGCTCCTGAGCGTATGAAGAGGAACCCTTCCCTCACGGTACCATTCGCGTCGTGCGATTTCAGCACCGGCGAGACGGCCTGCGCAGGCAACTTTTATTCCCTGTGCACCCATCCTCATTGCCTGGGTGACTGACCGTTTCATGGCCCTTCTGTAGGCAACGCGGCGCTCGAGCTGGCTTGCAATTCCATCAGCTATGATCTGGGCATCGGTTTCGGGTCTCCGCACTTCCTTGATCTCGAGCATGATCTCTTTATCCACGAACTTGGCAAGGTCGTTCTTCAGCTGCTCTGCGCCCTGGCCTTTCCTTCCGATAACGAGCCCGGGCCTGCCGGTGAAGATCACCAGCTTCACCTTGTTCGCCGCACGCTCGATGATGACATTCGAGATGCCGGCGTGGCTTAAGTTTTTCTGAACGAATTCGCGGATCTTTCTGTCTTCGACCAGAAGAGCGCCGAAATTCTTTTCAGCGTACCACTTGGCCTTCCAGTCCTTGGTTATTCCAAGCCGAAATCCATACGGATGAATCTTCTGTCCCACTTAAGATACCCCTTTCCTACAGCTCATCAAGCACAACTGATATGTGGCTTGTTCTCTTTAGTATTTTTGCGGCTCTGCCCTGAGCTCGGGGCATGAACCGTTTCAGCACGACGCCTCCATCGACCTGTATGGATTTCACGTAGAGGTTGTCCACATCCACGAGTCCGGTCTGCATGGCATTCGCTACGGCGGAGTTCAACACCTTGGCGATGAGACGCGCCCGCTTGGTGCCTAAGAGGTTGAGCATCCGTAAGGCATCCGCGATCGGTTTTCTGCGTACCTGATCGGCAATGAGCCTTGCCTTCTGAGGGGAAACCCTCGTATGTCGTAAGATAGCTTTTGCTTCCATCTTAGTGCCCCTTCTTCTGTGATTTCCTGTCGCCGGCGTGTCCAAAGAACGTCCGGGTTGGGGAAAACTCACCGAGCTTGTGTCCGATCATTTCCTCGGTCACGTACACAGGAACGAACTTTTTGCCGTTATGTACTGCAAACGTGAGCCCTACAAATTCCGGAAGTATAGTGGACCTGCGGGACCACGTCTTGATCACCTTCCGGCTCCCGGATTCCTGGGCCCCAAGTACTTTACTTAAAAGGTGGTCATCTACAAAAGGTCCTTTTTTCAGTGAACGGGCCACGGTTACTTCCTCCTCTTCACGATATAGTTGCTCGAACTCTTCTTATGCTTCCTGGTCTTGTGTCCCTTGGTCGAAATGCCCCACGGGGTGACCGGATGATTTCCCTTGACCCTTCCTTCACCTCCGCCGTGCGGATGATCGACCGGGTTCATGGCAACGCCGCGCACCGTGGGCCTGATGCCCATCCAGCGCTTTCTGCCCGCCTTGCCGATTGAGATGTTGGAATGGCTGGAATTTCCCACCTGGCCGATCGTCGCCTTGCATCTGCGAAGATCTTTCTCACTTCGCCCGACGGCATCTTGAGCTGGACATAATCGCCTTCCTTGGCCAGGACCTGTGCATAGGTGCCGGCAGACCTGATGAGCTGCCCACCCTTGCCGGGCCTGAATTCGACGTTGTGAACGAATGTACCGAGGGGCATGTTCCTGAGCGACAGGACATTGCCTGTCCTGATGTCTGCATCTTCGGCAGCCATGACCGTGCTGCCCACTGCCAGCCCGTCGGGCCAGATGATGTAGCGTTTCTCGCCGTCTGCGTACTGGATCAGGGATATCCTGGCCGAGCGGTTCGGATCGTACTCGATGGATACTACCTTGCCGGGCACGCCGGTCTTGTCGCGCTTGAAATCGATGATGCGGTACAATCTCTTGTTTCCGCCGCCCTGATGCCTGACCGTAACGCGGCCGAGATTGTTGCGCCCGCTGTTCTTCTTTAAGATAGTCGTCAGCGAACGCTCGGGAGTGTCCGTCGTTATCTCTTCAAATGTCGAAACGGTCATTGACCGTCTTCCTGCGGATGTTGGCTTGAAGCTCCGTATGCTCATCTTCTATACCCCTTCATAGAACTCAACGGACTCGCCGGCTTTGAGTTTCACGATGGCTTTTTTCCAGTCCGAACGCCTGTAGTTATGCATTCCCCAGCGCTTGGACTTGCCATTGATGTTCATAGTTTTAACATCCTCGACGTGCACGTTGAAGAGCTCTTCCACTGCCTTCTTGATCTCGATCTTGTTGGCATCCTTCCTGACGGCGAAAACGATCTGATTCGATTCCTGCCGCAGCATCGTGCCTTTCTCGGTAACGATAGGCCGTTGTATGATCTGTGTGTAGTCCTTCATTATTTCAGCCTCTCTTCGATATACTGAACCGCCTCGAGATCCAGGATCAGGCCCTTGTACTTGAGGATGTCGTAGACATTCAGGCCCCGAACGTCGAGCATCTTCGAAGCACTATGGTTTCTCGATGCCATGGACATGTCTCTGTCCATATTTCCCATGACGACGAGTGTGTTCTCCATCCCCAAGGTCCCGAGGGCATCGGCATAGAGCTTGGTTTTGGGATTTTCGAGCGTAACGGCCTCGACAACCTTCATCACGTTCTCCTGCAGCTTCATGCTCAGTGCGCTGCGCAGAGCCTGCTCTCTGACCTTTTTGGGCAGCTTGCTGTCATATTTCCTGCCGTTGGGCCCGAAGCTGACGCCGCCATGCCTCCATACGGGGGAACGGTTCGACCCGGCGCGGGCTCTGCCCGTACCCTTCTGGCGGAACGGTTTTGCGCCGCCGCCGGAGACTTCTCTCCTGGTCTTTGTCTTTGCCGTAGCAGCCCTTCTGTTTGCCAGCTGCCAGATGACGACATCGTGGAGCAGATATGGTTTCACTTCACTAGCGAAGACCGTATCGCTCAAGTCGATATCTCTGACCTTATCTCCTGCCATGTTATACACATCAACCGTAGGCATCACTACACCCCTTGTTTCTTCAATACGACGAGCTGGCCTTTTGAACCGGGCACAGCACCTTTGATGAGGATGAGGTTTTCGTCAGCGAGAATATCGACCACCTCAAGGTTGCCGACGGTTACCCGCTCGTCACCCATGTGTCCGGCCATGCGCTTACCCTTCATGATCTCTCCAGGGTCTGTAGCGCTCCCGACAGATCCGGTCTCTCTCTGGATCAATGATCCATGGGTACCGGGTAGGCCGCCGAAGCCGTGTCTTTTGACAACGCCTGCAAATCCCTTCCCTTTGGATGTGCCGGTGACATCGATCATTTCGCCTTTTGCAAACAGCCCGTCCACCTTGATTTCCTGGCCCACGTCCAGCGCAGTGATATCATCGCAGGGCACTTCCCTCATAAAATAGAAGTATCCGGCGCCTGCCTTGCCCTGATGGCCTTTGATGGGTTTGTTCACCCGTTTTTCCTTCTTGGGACCGAATCCGAGCTGGATAGCTTCATATCCATCCCTGTCCATGATCTTCTTCTGAATGACATAGCAGGGGCCGGCCTGAATCAGGGTAACGGGGACGATCTCTCCCTTATCATTATAGACCTGGCTCATTCCGAGCTTTTTCCCTAAGATCGCTTTAACCATTGTCAACTCCCACGTTCCTTAGAGCTTAATCTCTACATCAACACCTGCAGAGAGATCCAATTTCATGAGCGAATCAACCGTCTGCTGGGTCGGATCAAGGATGTCGAGAAGCCGCTTGAACGTCCGGATCTCGAACTGGTCTCTTGATTTCTTGTCAACATGCGGAGACCGCAGGACCGTAAATTTCTCGATTTTGGTCGGAAGCGGAATCGGGCCTGCCACTCGTGCACCTGTCCTTCGTGCTGCATCAACTATTTCCTGTACAGACTGATCGATCAGCTTGTGATCAAAGCCTTTCAACCGTATGCGTATCCTCTGGGTCTCCATGTTCCTTGCTCCTGTTTTCCTACTCGATAACTTTAACGATAACGCCTGAGGCAACGGTTCTGCCGCCTTCACGGATAGCAAACCGCAATCCCTCGTCCATGGCGATCGGCTGAATCAGCTTCACGTTCATGGTCACGTTATCTCCGGGCATTACCATCTCTACTCCCTCCGGCAGCGCAATGTCTCCAGTCACGTCCGTCGTCCGAAAATAAAACTGCGGCCGGTACCCTGTGAAAAACGGCGTGTGCCTGCCTCCCTCTTCCTTCTTCAATACGTATACCTCGGACACAAAGTTCGTATGAGGCAAAATCGACCCGGGATGCGCTACTACCTGCCCCCGCTCTACCTCTTCCCTCTTCGTCCCACGTATCAGTATCCCTACGTTGTCCCCGGCCCGACCCTCATCCAGCGTCTTCCGGAACATCTCAACTCCTGTGCATACCGTCTTGATCGTAGGCCTGATCCCTATTATCTCTACCTCTTCCCCTGTCTTGATCACTCCACGCTCTACTCGACCCGTCACTACCGTGCCGCGTCCGCTGATCGTGAATATGTCCTCTACAGGCATCAAAAACGGCTTGTCTATCGTCACGCATCAGGCTCCGGTATATAAGAATCTACCGCATCCATCAACTCAAATATGCACTTCGCTTCAGGACTGTCCGGATCTTCCGACGCCAGCGCCAGCATCGCACTCCCCTTGATGATCGGTATCTCATCCCCAGGAAAATCATATGCCGTAAGCAACTCCCGCAACTCCAGCTCAACCAGCTCAAGCAACTCGGGATCGTCTACCTGATCTACCTTGTTCATGAACACTACCATCGCAGGCACGTTCACCTGCTTCGCCAGCAATATGTGCTCTCGTGTCTGCGGCATCGGCCCGTCACTCGCAGCCACCACAAGTATCGCTCCGTCCATCTGCGCAGCTCCCGTGATCATGTTCTTGATGTAATCCGCATGACCAGGACAATCAATGTGCGCATAATGCCTCTTCTCCGTCTGATACTCTACATGCGCCGTGTTGATCGTTATCCCGCGCTCCTTCTCTTCCGGAGCCTTGTCTATCTGATCATATGCTACGTACTCCGCAAATCCCTTCTTTGCCAAATGCTTCGTGATCGCGGCCGTTAACGTCGTCTTCCCATGATCTATGTGGCCTATCGTCCCCACATTCACATGCGGCTTCGTCCTCTTGAAAGTTTCTTTAGCCATGGAACTGTCCTCCTCTCGACTCTTTTACGTGCTCGGAAATATTGGTTGGTACAGGTTCATAGTGCGAAACCTGCATAGTGAAGGTAGCTCTTCCCTGGGACAGGGAACGCAAAGACGTCGCGTATCCGAACATCTCGGCAAGCGGTACCTGGCCGGCTATTACCCGTACGTCGGACCGCGTGTCCATTCCGAGCACCTTACCCCTCCGGGAAGACAGATCATTGATAATATCTCCGATGTATTCCGAAGGGCTTACCACCTCAACATCCATAACCGGTTCCATCATAACCGGGCCGGCTTTCTTCAGCGCGCTCTTGAGTGCCATGGACCCTGCGATCTTGAACGCCATATCCGAGGAGTCCACCTCGTGATACGAGCCGTCGTACAGGGTGACGCGTACGTCCTGAACCGGATACCCGGCGCAGGGACCCATCTGCATGGCCTCTTCAACCCCTTTCCTGACTGCGGGGATGTACTCGCGCGGAATGACGCCGCCCACCACCTTATCTACGAACTCCAAACCTGAGCCGCTCTCGATAGGCTCGACACGGATGAGCACATGCGCGAACTGGCCGTGCCCGCCGGTCTGCTTGGCATATTTGGTCTCTTCCTGTGCTTCCCGGGTAATCGTCTCGGTATAGGCAACCTGGGGTTTACCCACATTGGCCTCTACCCCGAATTCCCGCCTGATGCGGTCGACGATGATTTCCAGATGAAGCTCGCCCATGCCGGAAATGAGCGTATCCCCGGTATTCTTGTCCGAATGGACCTTGAAGGACGGATCCTCCATGGACATGCGGGACAAAGCCATACCCAGCTTTTCCTGGTCGCCCTTGGTTTTGGGCTCGATGGCAATGGAGATGACCGGTTCCGGGAAATCCATGGATTCCAGGATGATCGGCCGGTTCGTATCGCAGAGGCTCTGGCCGGTGATCGTATTCTTCAGGCCGAGCACGGCAGCGATATCGCCGGCATTGATCTCTTTGATCTCCTCGCGCTTGTCGGCAAACATCCTGACGAGCCTGCCGATGCGCTCTTTTTTCCCGTTGGAGCTGTTGTAGATCGTATCGCCCACACTCACGACACCGGAGTATACCCGGATAAAGGTGAGCTGACCTACGTACGGATCATTCATGACCTTGAAGGCTAGAGCTGCCAGGGATTCGCCGTCATCCGGATTCCGGGACTGGTCCTGGCCTTTCTCGTCCTTGCCGGCCACGGCCCCCACTTCTCTGGGAGACGGGAGATAATCTACAATGGCATCCAGCAGGGGCTGAACACCTTTATTCTTGAATGCGGTACCGCAGAGCACGGGGGTAAGCTTCAGGGTCAAAGCGCCTTTTTTGATTGCGTGCCTGATCTGCTCGTTCGTGATCTCCCCGCCATCGAGGTAAGCTTGCATGATGAAGTCGTCTACATCACTGACCGCCTCTATGAGCCTTTCGCGGTATTCTTCCGCCAGGTCCCGGTATTGGGAAGGTATCTCACTTACCTGCATCTCTGCTCCCTTTGAGCTTTCTTCAAAGGTGATTGCCTTCATCTCGATGAGATCTACCACACCGGCAAACTTTTCTTCCTCACCCATAGGTAACTGCAGGGCTACAGGGTTTGCTGCGAGTTTATCTTTGATATCTTTCAGGACCTTTAAGAAGTCGGCGCCGACCCGGTCCATCTTGTTGACGAATGCGATCCTGGGGACCTGATAGCGCTCGGCCTGTCTCCACACCGTTTCAGACTGGGGCTGAACCCCGCCGACCGCGCAAAACACACCGACAGCACCGTCCAGCACCCGTAAAGACCGCTCGACCTCGATGGTGAAGTCCACATGCCCGGGGGTGTCGATGATGTTGATGACGTGATCCCTCCACGTGCACGTAGTCGCAGCAGAGGTAATGGTGATCCCCCGCTCTTTTTCCTGCTCCATCCAGTCCATGGTGGCCTGACCGTCATGGACCTCACCGATCTTGTAGCTCTTTCCCGTGTAGTACAGGATCCGCTCGGTGGTCGTGGTCTTGCCGGCATCGATATGAGCCATGATGCCGATATTTCTCAGCTTTTCTATGGGTACTGTTCTCTTCAATTTCTTATACCTGATTTTCTAATAAATTGTTCTTACCAACGATAATGGGCAAAGGCCTTGTTCGCCTCAGCCATCTTGTGGGTATCTTCTTTCTTCTTTATGGATGTTCCTCTGTTGTTATATGCATCGAGGAGTTCGAGAGCCAGCCTCTCGCTCATGTCATGTTCGCTTCTGGCACGTGCGGCGGTGATGAGCCACCTTCTCGCAAGCATGTCCCTGCGATCGGGCCTCACCTCTTGCGGTACCTGGTATGTGGCGCCGCCGATCCTCCTGGATCTGACTTCCAGCGAGGGCTTCACGTTATCGAACGCCTTGGTGAATACCTGAAGAGGGTCCTCTTTGGTCTTGGCTGCCAGAATGTCCAGCGTCTCGTAGAATATCTTCTCGCTCGCGGACTTCTTGCCGTCCCACATGAGGCAGTTGATAAACTTGGTAACAACCTTATCCCTGTAAACGGGATCACCCGCTACATCTCTCTTGAGAGTTCCTCTCTTTTTCCTTGGCATTGTCTGTTACCCTCTACTTTGGTCTTTTGGTGCCGTATTTGGATCTGCCCTGGCGACGTTCCTGTACGCCCTCAGAGTCCATGACCCCACGGATGATATGATACCTCACACCGGGCAGGTCTTTCACACGGCCGCCCCTGATGAGCACCACCGAGTGTTCCTGCAGGTTGTGCCCTTCGCCCGGGATGTACGAAGTCACCTCGTAGCCGTTGGTGAGCCTGACCCTCGCAACCTTGCGCAGAGCCGAGTTCGGCTTCTTCGGAGTCGTGGTGTATACCCTTACGCACACACCCCTCTTCTGCGGGCACTCCTGGAGCGCCCTGGTTTTCTTTTTCTTCGCAACAGCATTCCTGCCTTTTCGTACGAGTTGATTCAGTGTAGGCATCCTTCAAGTCCCTTCTTTTCCGTCCAATAATTGACGATACAGATTGTCAAAGTGACGCAGTTTTCTAACAGTGGATGGTTGATCTGTCAAGGGTTTTCTATAGTTCGTCATCGAAGATGTCCTCTTCTTCCACCTTGATATCAACTCTCTTATACACAGGGAACCCGGTTCCCGCTGGAATGAGTCTCCCCATTATCACGTTCTCTTTCAGGCCGACCAGATGATCGACCTTGCCTTCAACGCTCGCCTCGGTGAGCACCCGTGTCGTTTCCTGGAACGATGCCGCGGATATGAAGCTCTCCGTGTTGAGGCTCGCCTTGGTGATGCCGAGCAATGACGGCTCTGCCACGGCCGGCTTTCCGCCTGCAGTCACAGCCCGCTCATTTTCCTCGGTGAAATTGTACTTGTCGACGAACTCACCTTCGAGATTCGGGGTGTCCCCTGCATCCTTGATGTGAACACGCTTGAGCATCTGGCGCACGATGACCTCGATGTGCTTGTCGTTGATGCGCACGCCCTGAAGGCGGTACACTTCCTGGACCTCGTTCACGAGGTAGCGGGCAAGGTCCTTCTCGCCGCTGATTCTCAAAATGTCGTGCGGATCGACCGCGCCGTCCATCAACGGCTCTCCTGCCCGGACAAAGTCACCCTCATGGACCGAGATGTGCTTGGTCTTGGGAATCATATATTCCTTTGCCTGACCGATTTCAGGAGTAACAACGACCTTGCGCTTCCCCTTGCTGTCCTTGCCGTAGGAGACCTCGCCGTCGATCTCGGTGACCGTTGCGCACTCCTTGGGGCGTCTGGCTTCGAAGAGCTCGACGACCCTGGGCAGACCGCCCGTGATGTCCTTGGTCTTCGTGGTTTCCCTCGGGATCTTCACGAGGACGTCGCCGGCGAACACATCGTCGCCTTCCTTCACGAACAGGTTTGCACCCACCGGCAGGGTGTACCGTGCCTGGTTCTTGCTGTCCGGGATCTTGGCGATCTTGCCTGCTTCGTCATGGATGAGGATCCTCGGTCTGAGCTCCGGATCTTTGGGCTCGATGACGACCGAACGGCTCAAGCCCGTCACCTCGTCGATATGCTCCTGGACCGTGACCTCTTCGACCAGGTCATTGAACCTGACCTTTCCGGGTACATCCGTGAGGATCGGGATGGTGTAGGGGTCCCACTCGGCCAGCAGGGTGCCGGCCTCGACCTTCGTACCGTCTTCGCACTTGATCTTGGCGCCGTACACCAAGGAGTACGACTCGCGTTCGCGGCCGTTCTCGTCTTCTAATGCAATCATGCCGTTGCGGTTCATGGCGACGAGCTCGTTATCGCGGCCGCGGACCGTCTTGAGGTCCTTGTACCGTACGATACCGTTATGGTTGAACTTGATGCTCGACTGCCCCACAACCGTAGCAGTACCACCGATGTGGAACGTTCTCATGGTGAGCTGCGTTCCCGGCTCGCCGATGGACTGGGCAGCGATGATGCCCACTGCCTCGCCGATGTTGACCATCCTGCCCCGTGCCAGGTCCTTGCCGTAGCACTTGGCGCAGATGCCGTGCTTTGACCGGCACGACAGGGCGGAACGGATTACCACGTGTTCGAGGCCCGCATCTTCGATCTTGGACACCTGGGATTCGTCGATCATGGTGTTCGCCGGGATGAGCACTTCCCCGGAATAAGCATCCCGGATGTCTTCCAGCGCAACTCGTCCGAGCATTCTCTCGCCCAGCGTCTGGATGATTTCGCCGCCTTCTACCAGGGCTTCCATCTCGATTCCGTCGAGCGTTCCGCAGTCTTCTTCGGTGATGACCACGTCATGGGCGACATCCACGAGCCGCCTGGTGAGGTAACCCGAGTTCGCGGTCTTGAGCGCGGTATCGGCCAGACCTTTTCTCGCACCGTGGGTGGAGATGAAGTATTCCAGAACATCGAGGCCTTCGCGGAAGTTCGACTCGATGGGCGTCTCGATGATTTCGCCCGACGGCTTTGCCATCAGTCCTCTGATACCGGCGAGCTGCCTGATCTGCTGTGCAGAGCCTCTGGCTCCGGAGTCGGCCATCATGAAGATCGGGTTGAACGAGGGGATTTCCTCGGTATGGCCGTCCGGGTAGGTGAAGGTATCCGTCTTGATGGTATCCATCATGTCTGCCGCAATATGGTCCGTTACCTTGGTCCAGATGTCGACGATCTTGTTGTAGCGTTCGCCGTCGGTGATGAGACCTTCGTTGTACTGCGTGATGATCTGGCCCACGTCAGACTTGGCCGTCTCGATGGTCTTGGCCTTGGAAGCGGGTATCTTCATATCCTCGATGCCGATGGAGATACCTGCCTTGGTTGCATAGAAATAACCCAGGTCCTTGATCCGGTCCGCGAGCAGAACGGTCTTCTTATCTCCCGCAGTCCTGAAACATACGTCAATAAGATCGGCCAGGGCCTTCTTGGTCATGGGCTTGTTGATCGACTCGAAGGAGATTTCACTCGGTACGATCTCGCTGAAGATAACACGGCCCACGGTGGTTTCCACATACTTGTCCTTCATGCGCATCTTTACCTTGGCCTGGATATCGGCCACGCCGGCATCAAGGGCTGCACGGACCTCTTCGGGACCGAAGAATATCATGCCTTCGCCTTTGGCCATGGGCCTTTCCCTCGTGAGATAGTACACCCCGAGTACGATGTCCTGGGTCGGCACGATGACAGGCTTACCGTTTGCGGGCGAAAGGATGTTGTTCGTGGACATCATGAGCACCCTGGCTTCCACCTGGGCCTCAATGCTCAAAGGAACATGGACAGCCATCTGGTCGCCGTCGAAGTCTGCGTTGAACGCCGAACAGACGAGCGGATGGAGCTGGATGGCCTTGCCCTCGATGAGGATGGGCTCGAACGCCTGGATGCCGAGCCTGTGAAGCGTAGGAGCACGGTTCAGCATGACCGGGTACTCCTGGACCACTTCGGCCAGGCATTCCCAGACTTCCGGCGTCTCGGCCTCCACGAGCCTCTTGGCGCTCTTGATCGTGCTTACATATCCCTTGTTCTCCAGCCTGTTATATATAAAAGGTTTGAAGAGCTCGATGGCCATTTTCTTGGGCAGGCCGCACTGGTGGAGCCTCAAGTCCGGACCGGCGGTAATAACCGAGCGGCCCGAGTAGTCCACGCGCTTGCCCAGCAGGTTCTGCCTGAAGCGCCCCTGCTTGCCTTTGAGCATGTCGGAAAGGGATTTGAGCGGTCTGCGGTTTGCGCCGGTGATGACGCGACCCCGCCTGCCGTTGTCGAACAGGACGTCCACCGCTTCCTGGAGCATCCTTTTCTCATTGCGGAGAATGATGTCCGGGGCGTTGAGCTCCATGAGTCTTTTCAGCCGGTTATTTCTGTTGATAACCCTTCTGTAGAGGTCGTTCAGGTCGGAGGTGGCGAATCTTCCGCCGTCGAGCGGAACGAGCGGCCTCAAGTCAGGAGGAAGAACCGGGATGACTTTGAGGATCATCCAGGAGGGGTCCTGCCAGGGCTTGATGTAATCGACCTCGTCATGGGTGAGCCTTCTGGACTCGACCAGACGGTCGATCACCTCATTGACCTTGGGGAGAATCTCCTTTTTCTCGTTGTAGCTCTTTGCCTCTTCCCAGCGTTTTGCGATCTTCCTGCATTCGGTGAGGATCTCCCCCAGGGCGCGCCTGAACTGTTCGTCCTTTTCCAGGTGGAACCGGTCTTCGATAAAGGTCATGAGGTCTGCCGGTTCGATCCCGTGGAACACGTTGACCATGCGAAGCCTGCGGGAAAGTTTCTTCTTCTTCGCCTCGCTCTTGGTATTCTTGATCTCTTCCTTGAGCGTTACTGATATTTCGAGGATGTCGAGGTCTTTGATCAGGTCGTCCACGGCCTCGGCGCCCATCTTCGCAGTGAAGCTTCCGATACCGTACTTGTCCACGCACTGGCGGAACTTATCCTCGGTCAGGAGCTCGCTCTTCTTCAAAGGGGCGTCTTTCGGATCGGTAACGATGTAGCTCTCGAAATAGAGAACTCTCTCCAGCTCTTTGATGGAGAGATCCAGCAGAGCGCCGATTTTGCTCGGCAGGCTCTTCAGGAACCAGATATGCGCCACCGGCGTGGCCAGCTCTATGTGTCCGAGCCGCTCTCTGCGTACCCGGGAATCGATGACTTCGACCCCGCACTTCTCGCACACCACGCCGCGGTGCTTCATGCGTTTGTACTTGCCGCAGATACACTCGTAGCTCTTGATCGGACCGAAAATCCTGGCGCAGAAAAGACCATCGCGCTCGGGCTTGAACGTCCGGTAATTGATGGTCTCCGGCTTTTTGACCTCTCCGTAAGACCACGCAAGGATCTTCTCCGGAGATGCAAGGCCGATTCTCACAGCCATATAGTTGGAAGGATCTTTTGGTTTCTCAAAATAGCTATATAAGTCTTCCAATCTTTCTCTCCTTAACTTTAATGATGGCCCTGTCCTTCAATAAGTCCGATATCCAGACCAAGGCTCTTGAGTTCTCTGGTGAGAACATTGAATGATTCGGGAACGCCGGGTTCGAGCTCGTGCTGACCTTTGACGATGGACTCGTACATCCTGGTTCTCCCTGCCACGTCGTCCGACTTGACGGTGAGGAATTCCTGCAGAGAATAGGCGGCGCCGTATGCTTCGATGGCCCATACCTCCATTTCTCCGAGCCTCTGGCCGCCGAACTGCGCCTTGCCGCCCAGCGGCTGCTGGGTAACGAGCGAGTATGGGCCGATGGACCGTGCGTGGATCTTGTCATCCACCAGGTGGTGCAGTTTGAGCATGTACATGACGCCCACGCTCACCTTGCTGTCGAATGAATCGCCGGTCCTGCCGTCGTAGAGGGTGACCCGTCCGCCGTCATTGATGCCCGCCATCTTCATGACCTTGGTGATCTCTGCCTCGGTGGCAGAATCGAACACCGGGACCGCGACCGTAAAGCCTTCTTCCTGAATCGACCGGGCAAACTCCAGCAGCTCATCACTGCTAGCATTTGTCAAGTAATTTCTGTATCTTCTTCGAGGTATATACCTTCTTCAGCATGGCCGCGAAGCTCGTGTCAGGGAGCTCCTGTTCAACCATCCTGTTGATCACCTCGCTGATTCCCTTCACTCCCCATCCCAGATGGGTCTCCAGGATCTGGCCCACGTTCATACGGGAAGGAACGCCGAGCGGGTTGAGCACGATATCCACGGGCCTGCCGTCTGTAAAGAACGGCATGTCCTCTTCGGGCAGGATTCTCGAGATAACACCCTTGTTTCCGTGGCGGCCCGCCATCTTGTCGCCGACCGAGAGCTTGCGCTTGATGGCCACATACACCTTCACCATCTTGTTCACGCCCGGAGGCAGGTCGTCGCCTGCGGAGAGCTTCTCGATCTTGGAATCGTAGAAATTATTGATGAGCTTCTTCTGATGATCGAGCCTCGATGATGATCTTCTTCCACCTGCTGTTCCGATGTTCTCGCCGTCCGCAATGCGGATATCCTTGAAATCATCGATGGAGAGCTGGTCGGCATGTCCTTGGTTATGGCTGCGCCCGCTCTTGGCGATTACTGCGTCGCCTAGGTGTGAGAGCATGGGCCCGGCGAGCTTTCTTGCCCACCAGCAGCTTTTCCAGCCTGTTCCTTGCCGCTGCCAGTGATGATCGCGATCTCGTCTTCCTGGTCCTTCCGGAGCTCCTCGATCTCCTTCTCTTCGATCTGCAGCGTCCGCTCGTCCTTTTCCTGGCCTCTGCGGTTAAAGACCCGGCATCGATCACGGTTCCCTCGATACCCGGCGGCACCCTCAGCGAGCTGTCCTTGACCTCGCTGGCCTTTTCGCCGAATATGGCCCGCAGCAGTTTCTCCTCCGGGGAGAGCTGGGTCTCGCCCTTTGGTGTGACCTTGCCCACGAGGATGTCGCCCGGCTTCACCTCGGCGCCGATGCGCATGATGCCGGAATCGTCGAGGTCCTTCAGCGCCTCTTCGCCTGCATTGGGTATGTCACGGGTGATCTCTTCGCTTCCGAGCTTCACGTCCCGGGCCATGACCTCGAACTCCTCGATGTGCACCGAGGTATAGAAGTCTTCCTTCACGACCCGCTCGCTGATGAGGATCGCGTCTTCATAGTTGTATCCGCCCCAGGGCATGAACGCCACGACGAGATTCCTGCCGAGCGCAAGCTCGCCTTCCTTCGTGGCGGGCCCGTCGGCGATGATCTCGCCTTCCTTGACCTTCTGGCCCTTGCGGACGATGGGCTTCTGGTTGAACGAGGTGTTCTGGTTCGCGCGTTTGAACTTGATGAGCCGGTAGATGTCGATGCCTGTATCCTGCGTGTTGTCGCGCATGTTTTCTGCCATGACCACGATCCGGTTGGCATCCACGTCCTGGACGACGCCCGAACGATGGGCAACGACGCACACACCGGAGTCGCGCGCAACCACCTGCTCCATGCCGGTACCGATCATGGGCGGCTTGGCAAACAGGAGCGGCACAGCCTGGCGCTGCATGTTGGAGCCCATGAGGGCCCGGTTCGCGTCGTCGTGTTCGAGGAACGGTACGAGGTTGGCCGATACCGAGAAGAGCTGGTTCGTGGCCACGTCCATGAGCGTTACCTGCTCTCTGGTGGCCGTGCTGTACTCGCCGTTCCGTACCCTGACCCTCACCATGTCGGCGATGATCCTGCTGTCGTCATCGAGGGGCTCGGTTGCCTGGACGATGACCTCTCTGTCTTCCTCAATGGCGCTCAAGTAGCGGATATCATCGGTTACGACGCCGTTCTTTGACCATATAGTACGGGGTCTCGATGAAGCCGAACTCATTGACCCTCGCATAGGTGGAAAGGGAAACGATGAGGCCGATGTTCGGACCTTCCGGGCGTCTCGATGGGGCACACGCGGCCGTAGTGGGACGGATGAACGTCGCGCACCTCGAACACTGCCCGTTCCCTCGTGAGTCCGCCGGGACCCAGGGCGGAAAGCCTGCGCTTATGGGTGATCGCGGACAGCGGGTTCGTCTGGTCCATGAACTGGCTCAACTGGCCGGACCCGAAGAACTCCCTGATCACCGCGCTCACGGGCTTCGGATTGATGAGGTTGTTGGGCATCATGGTCTCCACGTCCTGAAGGCTCATGCGCTCCTTGATGGCACGTTCCATCCGCACCAGTCCGATGCGGTACTGGTTTTCCAGCAGCTCGCCCACCGAGCGCACCCGGCGGTTCGACATGTGGTCGATGTCGTCCATCTGCCTGCCCTGCACGCCGTCCCTGAGCTCCAGGAGATATCGCACGGTGAACATGATGTCCTCTTTCCTGAGCACCGTCTGGTCCAGCGGGGCCTCTTCCTCGGTCACTGCCGAGCTTCTGGTTGATCTTCATCCTGCCCACCCGGGAAAGGTCGTAGTATGCCGGCATTGAAGAACAGGTTCTCGAAGAAGTGGGTCGCGATCTCGAGCGTCGGCGGGTTCGAAGGCCGAAGCCTCCGGTAGATCTCGATGAGCGCCTCTTCGGTAGTGTCCACCTTATCGAGCGCGAGGGTCTTGGTCAGAGAGGAGCTGTAGTTGACCTCGTCAAAGTAGATCGATCCTAATCTCGCTGATACCTGCGCTTCATGGATCTTCTCAAGAAGCTCGTGGGTGATCTCCTGGTTGGCATCGGCGATGATCTCGCCCGTGGCGATGTTCACGATGTCGTCCGCCAGGACCTTGCCCAGCAGCTCCTCCTCTTCGAGGACTATCGGCTCAAGCTCTACGCCCTGTAGCTTCTTGATGATCTTGGGCGTGACCTTTCGCCCTGCCTTGAGGACGACCTCATCGGAATCCTTGATCTTGATGTCCGACATCGGCCTTCATGCCCCTCGAGGTTCGTCGATGTCGATGTGCTTCAAGACCTTATCGGCCTCGAATTCTACCGGTGCATGGGGTAGTACATCGCCGAGGATTTCCTGGTTGGAGAATCCCATGGCCTTGAGAGCGTGGTGACCGGCATCTTCCTGCCTGCGGTCGATCCTCAAGTACAGGATGCCTTTTGCATCGAAGTCCAGATCGATCCATGAGCCGCGGGCAGGGATGATTCTGGCGGAAAAGAGCAGCCTTCCGCCGTGGCTGCGCCCTGGCCGTCGTCTTGTCAAAGAATATGCCGGGCGAACGGTGGAGCTGGCTCACGATGACCCGTTCCGTTCCGTTGATGATAAAGGTGGAGCTCGGGGTCATCAGCGGTATCTCGCCGAAATAGACCTCCTGCTCCTTGATGTCCCGAATGCTCTGGGTGCCGGTCTCCTCGTCCCGGTCCCAGACAACCAGCCGCACCTTGAGCGTAACGGAGGCTGCATAGGTGAGGCCTTTCTGGATGCACTCGTCCATGTCGTATTTCGGCTCGCCCAGGCGGTACTCGACGAACTCCAGTGATGCATCCTCATTAAAATCCTTGATGGGAAAAACCGATTTGAATACCTGACTGAAGACCAACGTTTTCCTTTTCTCAGGGGGAATGTCCTTCTGTAAAAAGGCGCTGTACGACGTCTTCGGGAATTCGACGAGATCCGGGATATCCAGGATCGCCTGCCTTTTTGCAAAATTCTTCCGCCTAACTTGCGGGTCTAAAAGGATTTTTCTATCATCTTACGGTCTTCCTCTTTTTGGGTTATGCGTTTTTTTATTTATGTATAAATGAGAGCACAAAAGGGGCTGGTATACACCAACCCCACTATTACCTTTGTTCGTATCCTATATCTACTTGATCTCTACGACGCACCAACCTCTTCGAGCTTCTTCTTTGCATCCTCTGCATCATCCTTGGAGACACCTGCCTTGATGGTGTTAGGTGCGCCTTCGACTGCTTCCTTTGCCTCTTTCAGGCCGAGGTCCGTCAGAGACGCGGACAACCTTGATGACCTGGATCTTCTGCGCGCCTGCATCCTTGAGGACGACGTCGAATTCGGTCTTCTCTTCAGCCTCTGCGGCAGGCGGCTGCACCGCCTGCCGGCATTGCCGCTACCATGCCCATCGGGGCCGCTGCGCTCACGCCGAACTTCTCCTCGAGCTCCTTTACGAAACCCGCCAGCTCAAGAACCGTCATATTCTCAATATATTTTATAACATCTTCACGTGTAATTTCAGCCATTTCTCTTACTCTCCTTGTTTTTGTTTTTCAATTGCACTGAGCACATACAACAGCTGCCTCAGCATTGCGGCAAACACTCCGACAAAGTTGGAAACCGGAGCATTGATCGAGCCAAGCATCTTGGCCAGGAGTTCTTCCCTGCCCGGCATCTTTGCGAGCGCCTGGACATCGTCAGCCTTCAGAACCTGCCTGCCGAGCACTCCGGACTGGATCTCCAGCTTCTCGTTATCCTTGGCAAAGTTCACCAGGATCTTTGCAACGGCGACAGGATCTTTGAAGGCCATGGCGATGGCTGTCGGTCCTGCGAAGGACTCTTCGAGCAGCTTTGCCGGTGTATCTTCAGCAGCCCTCTCGAGGAGGGTGTTCTTGACGACCTGGTAATTTCCGCCTGCGTCCTTGACGCTCTTCCTCAGCTGGGTAATCTTCTCGACATTCAGGCCCATGTAGTCGGTCATGAAGACCGCCTGGGATATCCCCAGCTCATCATGTAATTGATTGACCGTGACTGCTTTCTGTTCTTTCTTCAATGAATTACCTCACCCCTTTCTTTTATGATCTATCCTGTCAAAGGGTGCCGGGGAGACTCCCAGATCTCGGCGGGCTGATATTTTTAAGTCCGCCTTTTTTGCAAAAGACGCCCGCTGTCTTTGACCAGGATGCTATTCCTTTACTTCAAAAGCTGCGGAACCTCGATCGGGTCCACCTTTACGCCTGGACCCATGGTGCTCGAAACCGTCACGCTCTTTAGATATGTTCCCTTGCTCGATGACGGCTTGAGCTTCATGATCAGTCTCAAGGAGAGCCCTGACGTTGTCCATGATCTTGTCCTGGCCGAAGGAAACCTTGCCGATGGCGCAATGGACGATTCCCACCTTGTCCACGCGGAAATCCACGCGGCCGGCCTTCATTTCACCAACGGCCTTGCTCACGTCGAAGGTCACGGTGCCGAGCTTGGGGTTCGGCATCAGGCCCCTGGGTCCCAGGATCTTTCCCAGCTTGCCGACCGTACCCATGGTATCCGGGGTGGCGATGACCTTGTCGAAATCGAGCCATCCGCCCTGGATCTTCTCGGCAATATCCTCTGCACCGGCATAAGTCGGCGCCGGCATCGATAGCCTCTTTCTCCTTCTCGCCCTTTGCAAATACGAGGATACGGGTCGTCTTGCCCGTCCCGTGGGGGAGAACGAGCGATCCGCGTACCATCTGGTCCGCATGCCTCGGATCGACACCGAGCCTAAGCGCAACGTCGACGCTCTCGTCGAACTTGGCGTATGCGCCCTCCAACGACGAGCTTCAATGCTTCGTCCAGCTTATATTTCTTCTGCGGATCGATGTTTTTACTGACCTCAATGTATTTCTTACCACTCTTCGCCATAGCTCACTTCTCCTTAATCAACAATCTCAATGCCCATGCTCCGAGCAGTGCCGGCGATGATCCTGACGGCCATCTCCATGTCGGTGGTGTTCAGATCTTTCATCTTCTGGTTGGCGATGTCCTTGATCTGATCCGTAGTGAGCTTGGCCACCTTGTCCTTGTTGGGGACCTGGGAGCCTTTCTCGATTCCGGCTGCCTTGATGAGCAGGGTCGATGCAGGCGGACTCTTGGTGATGAAGGTAAAGGAACGGTCCGAGTATACCGTGATCTGCACCGGTATCTTGTAGCCCCGCTGCTTGTCGGTCGCAGCATTGAATGCCTTGCAGAACTCCATGATGTTCACCCCGTGCTGTCCCAGTGCAGGTCCGACAGGAGGTGAAGGTTTCGCTTCGCCTGCGGGGATATGAATCTTGATTTTTGCCAGTACATTCTTTTTTGCCATCTGCTACCCCTTGGATCTATTTCTTGGTTATCTGATCAAAATTCAACTCAACCGGTGTGGATCTGCCGAAGATGCTCACGAGCACCCGTGACCTTGCCCTTGTCAGGCTTGGTATCGTCCACAACGCCGCTGAAATTCTGGAATGGTCCCTCGTTGACGAGCACCTCATCACCGACATTGAACTCGCTCTTGTAGACATGACGCTTCCACCCCTTCTTCGAGCTGGGCCCGTAAGCGTTTCCACTTCAGAATCGGGGATGGTGGACGGGGAAGTCCTGCCGCCGACGAATCCGGTTATCTTGGGCGTATTCATCACCACGTGCCAGGTCTGGTCGGTGAGAACCATCCGTACGAGTATGTATCCGGGGAAAGTCCTCCTGTTCGCCGACTTCTTCTTGCCCTGGGGCGCCTTCGGGACCTGCTCGGAGGGAACGAGTATGCCGGAGAAAAACTCTTCGACGTGGAATGCCTTGACCCTCTCTTCCAGAGACTTCTTCGCCTTCTGCTCGTAGTTCGAGTGGGTATGAACTACGTACCACTTGTGATCCAGTGTTCTTCCATATTCTCTTCCATACCCATCAACTCAACAGCCTGACCACAGGGGACAGACCGATGTCTATGAGCGCCAGGAATATGGAGACGAACGCGCTCAGGACGAGCACTGCAATCGTCCCGCTCATGACCTCTTTCCTGCCGTCCAGGTGACCTTGTTCAACTCGGCTTTGACTTCCCTGAGGAACTCTCTTTGAAGACCTCTATTTTTTCCATATCTTTACCAAACTATGGCAGGCCAGGAGGGATTCGAACCCCCAGCATCCGGATTTGGAGTCCGGCGCTCTACCAATTAGAGCTACTGGCCTGCACTTTTTTTATTTTGTCTCTTTATGCACGAGTATGAGTCCTGCAGAATGCACAGTACTTTTTCATCTCCAACTTTTCCGTACTCTTCTTCTTGTTCCGGGTGGACGTGTAGTTGCGTCTCTTGCACTCGGAACATGCCAATGTTATGCTGTCTCTCATGATGCTCCACCAACCTACTCGATGACTCTTGACGATGACGCCGGAGGCAACGGTTCTGCCGCCTTCGCGGATGGCGAAACCGCAACCCCTCGTCCATGGCGATCGGCTGGATCAGCTTCACGTTCCATGGTCACATTGTCTCCGGGCATTACCATCTCTACTCCCTCCGGCAGCGCCACGTCCCCCGTCACGTCCGTCGTCCGGAAATAAAACTGCGGCCGGTACCCCGTGAAAAACGGCGTGTGCCGGCCTCCCTCTTCCTTCTTCAATACGTATACCTCGGCCTTGAACTTCGTGTGCGGCGTGATCGACCCGGGCTTCGCTACCACCTGCCCCCGCTCCACCTCTTCCCTCTTCGTCCCGCGTATCAGTATCCCTACGTTGTCCCCCGCCCGGCCCTCATCCAGCGTCTTCCGGAACATCTCGACCCCTGTGCATACCGTCTTCATCGTCGGCCTGATCCCGATGATCTCTACTTCTTCCCCTGTCTTGATCATCCCGCGCTCTACCCTGCCCGTCACTACCGTCCCGCGGCCGCTGATCGTGAATATGTCCTCTACAGGCATCAAAAACGGCTTGTCTATCGTCCGCACAGGCTCCGGTATATAAGCAGTCTACCGCATCCATCAGACTCAAATATGCACTTCGCTTCAGCACTGTCCGGATCGTCCGACTCCAGCGCCTTCAGTGCGCGTCCCCTTGATGATCGGTATCTCGTCCCCGGGGAAATCATATGCCGTCAGCAGCTCCCTCACCTCCAGCTCCACCAGCTCCAGCAGCTCGGGATCGTCCACCTTGTCCACTTTGTTCATGAACACTACCATCGCAGGCACGTTCACCTGCTTGGCCAGCAGTATGTGCTCACGCGTCTGCGGCATCGGCCCGTCAGCTCGCCGCCACCACCAGTATCGCTCCGTCCATCTGCGCCGCTCCCGTGATCATGTTCTTGATATAGTCCGCATGACCCGGACAGTCTATGTGCGCATAGTGCCGCTTCTCCGTCTGATACTCCACGTGAGCCGTGTTGATCGTTATCCCGCGCTCCTTCTCTTCCGGCGCCTTGTCTATCTGATCAAATGCCACGTACTCCGCCAATCCCTTCTTCGCCAAATGCTTCGTGATCGCCGCCGTCAACGTCGTCTTCCCATGGTCTATGTGTCCGATCGTCCCCACGTTCACGTGCGGCTTCGTCCTCTCAAATTTCTCCTTTGCCATCTGCATCCCCCTTATATAGTATTTTTTTCTCTGCACAAGCCTAATATAGAAAATGGAGCCCACGCCCGGGATTGAACCGGGGACCTCTTCCTTACCAAGGAAGTGCTCTACCAACTGAGCTACGTGGGCATAATATCCACAAGAGACGGGTATGGAGCGGGAAACGGGATTCGAACCCGCGACCCTCAGCTTGGAAGGCTGACGCTCTAGCCAACTGAGCTACTCCCGCATCACTTTTCACAAGGATATGCAGTCTTAACGACTTACGTCTCCTGCAATCCCTCAAATCTTCATGGTGGAGGGGGGAGGATTCGAACCTCCGAAGGCTGCGCCGGCAGATTTACAGTCTGCTCCCTTTGGCCACTCGGGAACCCCTCCCTCAAATCTTGGAGCTGGAGATGGGACTCGAACCCGCAACCTGCTGATTACAAATCAGCTGCTCTACCGATTGAGCTACTCCAGCCCTAGTTAGCGCACCCATAGCTTGCGCAGAAATCGTCTGTATCTCAATGATCACTTAAAAGTCAAGGAGTATTATTTGACTGGGATATTTTCTTTTAAGCAGGATAGCAGCCCTTATCTACCCAAAGGGTATGATACAAGACTTTCTATAGATGATTAAATATTCATTTTGGATTCATAATATCTCATTCTTTCCTGAAATCAAGTGACATCATGCGGAGCACTCCAAATCTGTTGACCCATGAATTTCAGCGTGTTAACAATGCCCGACGTATGGAAAACAAAATCGTTCACCTCGCAATCATCATGGACGGAAACGGAAGATGGGCCAAGGGCCGGGGGCTTACACGGCTCAAAGGTCATGAAGCCGGTTCCCAGGCTGCCAGGAAGATTGTTGAGGCTGCGAAGCAAAGGGGCGTCACATACCTTACCCTCTATGCCTTCTCCTCAGAGAACTGGAGACGACCCAAAGATGAGGTGGAAGGCCTTTTCAGGCTGCTGGAGGGATTCATCGACCGGGAGGTTGAAAGGCTCATGGAAGGCGGCGTGTGCCTGCATACCATCGGAGACCTGGCCAAATTTCCGGAAAAGCTTCAGCAGAAGATTCAGGCCACAAAAGACAAGACAAAAGACAACAAGGGCATCCACCTCACTGTGGCCCTGAATTACGGCGGCAGGGACGACATCATCCGCGGTATCCGGCAGGTCCTCCGCAGCAGTCCCCTGAACAGTGAGCTCGACGAGGAGACCTTTTCCCGATATCTCGATACCTCGTTCATGCCCGATCCCGACCTGCTGATCAGGACAGGAGGAGAGTGGCGCGTCAGCAATTTCCTCCTCTGGCAGCTTGCCTATACCGAGATCTACTTCACCGACATCCTCTGGCCCGATTTCGACGAAAAAGCCCTGGGTGCCGCCATTTCCTGGTTCCACAGCCGGCAGAGGCGTTTCGGGATGACGCCGGAGCAGATCGAAGGCAAGCTTAACCCATGATGCGTATCTTCGGCGCCGCTATCCTTCTCATCATCTTTGCCGTACCTGCAGTTTTAGGGCCGCCATCAGCTTTATTCATCATTGCACTCATCGTCCTTCCGACCTGCCTCTACGAGCTGTATCGCGTCGGGCTCGGGGAAAACGCGAAACTCTTGAGCCGGATAGGCATGGTCGGCTCATTGCCATACCTCTATACTATATATATGAATAATCTCGCCCTCTCGTTCTTCCTGATCTGCGGATTGAGCCTCATCATGATGGCAGCGGGGCTCTTCCTTTTCGAGAAGGGAAAGGCCTCGGCCATGGACATCAATCTCGCCATTTCCGGGCTCATCTATCCCCTGGCCCTTTTGAGCTTCTGGGTCCTGCTGCGGAACGACATCGACGGCAGGTTCTGGATGATTTTCGGGCTCATATGCACCTTCGGGGCGGATACCGGCGCATATTATACCGGGAAGAATTTCGGCAGGCATGCCCTCGTGCCGAATTTAAGCCCCAAGAAAACCGTCGAAGGCCTCTTCGGAGGCATGGCAACGAGCATCCTAGCGGGAAGCCTGTTCTATATTCTCTACAACCGTTTCCTGCCCCTCGAACTGCCCTGCCCGCTGTGGGCCGTCCCGATCATGGCCGGAGCCATCAGCCTGCTGGACCTCTCGGGTGACTTGAGCGCATCGCTATACAAGAGACAGTTCCAGGTCAAGGACATGGGAAATCTGATCCCGGGCCATGGCGGCATGCTCGACCGCATGGACGGAATCATCCCGGTGGGTATCTTCCTCTATTTCGCCATCCAGGTAATCCGGTAAATGAAGACGGTCGTTGTTCTCGGATCAACAGGCTCCATCGGCCGCTCTACCCTTGATGTCCTCGCACGGAACCCCGGGGAATTCGCTGTCGTCGGATTATCTGCGGGCACGAATGCAAAAGAGCTTAAAGATCAGGCGGCGGAATTCGGCGTGAAGCTCCTCGCCCTGGGCTGCGAACCTCCCTTAGATCTCAAAGGCAGTGATGTCCTGTGGGGAAAGAACGCGGCCTCGGAACTCATCACAGCGGCCAGGCCCGATTTCGTGGTGAACGGGATCTCGGGCGCCGCCGGATTTCTTCCCTCGCTGGAAGCGATCCGTCAGGGTTCCGTCCTGGCGCTGGCCAACAAGGAATCCCTGGTGATCGGCGGGGCGTTCATGAGCGAAGAGGCTGCCGCCTCCGGTGCCCGGATCATCCCGGTCGATTCGGAGCACTCGGCGGTTTTCCAGTGCCTTGCAGGCGAAGACAGCAAAGAGATCAGCCGCATCATCCTCACTGCCTCGGGAGGCCCTTTCCGCACGAGGCCGAAAGAGACCTTTGCCGATATCACGCCTGGGGAGGCTTTGAACCATCCCACCTGGTCCATGGGATCTAGAATCACCATCGATTCGGCAACCATGATGAACAAAGGACTCGAAATCATTGAGGCCCACTGGCTCTTCGGCGTGGCCTTGCCCCTGATCGAGGTCGTGGTCCATCCCCAGAGCATCATTCATTCCATGGTTGAGTTCCGGGACATGAGCATCAAGGCACAGATGGGGATTCCCGATATGCGCATCCCCATTGCCTATGCGCTTTCCTGGCCGCGGAGAATGAGCCTCGGTCTGAAGCCGTTGATAATGAAAGATATGGTAAAACTCGAGTTCTTCAAACCTGATGAGGAGAAATTCCCCGCACTCAAGCTTGCCCGGTCTGCCATGGAAGATCCCAAGGTACTGCCGTGCATCATGAACGCCGCGGATGAGACTGCCGTCGAAGGTTTCCTGAAAGGCCGCATCAGATTCGATCAGATAATCGACATCGCATCGAAAACTATGGACAAACTTGCCGGTTCAAAGGTAGAGTCACCGGCTGATTTGATAGAACTCGATACAAAATCAAGATTCATCGCGGAGAATTTATTATCATGACAACCATTTTCGCTTTTATCATCGTACTGGGAATCCTGATATTCATCCATGAGCTCGGACATTTTATCCTGGCAAAATTAAACGGCGTAGGGGTGCTGAAATTCTCTCTGGGCTTCGGCCCGGCTCTCATAAAAAAGCGCATCGGTGAGACGGAATACCGGCTCGCCGTTGTACCCCTGGGCGGATACGTGAAAATGCTCGGCGAAGATCCATCCGATGAGGAGAGCAGGCTTTCTCCCATGGACCCGCGCCGGTCCTTTTCAAAGAAGAGCCTGCGCGCCCGTTCGGCGATCGTTGTCGCAGGCCCGGTATTCAACCTCCTGCTGGCGATCCTCATCTATATGCTCATTGCCTGGACAGGAATCCCGACGTTTCCCCCGATCATAGGAAGCGTGCTCAAGGACTCTCCTGCAGACAAGTCCGGCTTGAAGGCCGCAGACACCATCGTCTCCATCCAGGGCAAACCGGTGAAATCCTGGGATGAGATCCCCCTCCTCATGGAGGGCGCAACCCCGAAGGACCGTTTCGAAATCATCATCGAGCGGGACAGCACCCAGTTCACGGCACATGTAAGCCCGATCATGACCAAGGGGACCAACATTTTCGGAGAAGAGATCAACCGGGCCGTGATCGGCATTACCCGCACGGATAAGATTGTAGAGGAAAAGATGGGTCTGATCGGGGGCTTCGGTTACGGGTTCACCCAGAGCTGGCAGGTCATCAAGCTCACCGGCATCGGGGTCTGGAAGATGATCAACGGCTCGGTCGATGTCAAAAAGAGCCTCGGAGGACCCATCCTCATTGCCCAGGTCTCGGGCGAAACCTTCCGGGCGGGCGTGATGCCGTTCTTTTCCATGATCGCATTCATCAGCATCAATCTCTTTCTCATCAACCTGCTCCCCATCCCCGTACTCGACGGCGGGCACATCATGCTCTTCGGGATCGAGGCCGCCCTCGGCAGGCCTTTACGGGACAGGCCGCGGGAGATCGCCCAGCAGATCGGGCTGTTCCTTCTCATCCTCCTGATGATGCTCGCCCTGTATAACGATGTTTCAAGACTGTTCCAGGGAGGATAGCATCCGTGATCCTCGCGCTCGACACCTCCACGGATGCCTGTTCGGTTGCGCTCATAGGCGAGAAAGGCCCCAGCTATGAGATCACCATCCCGGTAAGGACCGGCCATGCGGGAAGCCTGCTTCCCGTAATCGATACGCTTTTCCGTTTAAGCCCGTATTCCAAGGAAGATATCGATCTGATTGCCGTAGGGATAGGCCCGGGGTCGTTTACCGGGATCAGGATCGGAATTGCCACTGCAAAAGGCCTTTGTCTTGCTTTGAACTGCCGCCTTGCAGGGGTGAACACCCTCGATGCACTGGCACAGGGCGCTCTGCCTTCGTCCATTCCCGTCATGCCGGTTATCGATGCGAGGAAATCCGAGGTCTTCTGCCGGCTCTTCTCTCCTGTTGGCGCGCCCCTTACCTCCCCCGTGAACGTCAAGCCGGAAGAATTGAGTGAAATTATCGATACCGAAACCCTCTTTATCGGGAACGGCATCCCCCTCTACCGTGAAACGCTCTCCCGCATTCTCGGGAAAAACTATATCGAAGGGCCGGTCCATCTCTGGTACCCCAGGGCATCGGTGATCGGCCGTATGGCGCTTTCAGATCTGTCCCTGGGGACCTTGCAGCCTGCGCTGCCTCTTTATGTCCGTTCTTCGGATGCAACACTGGCACTGGAAAAGAAGCACCCGGTTAAGATATAGCTTCTTCCCCAAGATCTATTTTCCCCATCTTCTCCCTGCCATCGCGAGCCCTAAAAGCCCCGACCCCAGCAGAAGCATCGTTGCGGGCTCCGGTACGGTGCTGCCATTAGGAATCTCGGTAATCCTTCCCCACAACTTCGTACTGCTCGAGCCGTTTTCAGGCGTCTTTAGCTGAGTGACGGGATTCAACGAATCCGGCCCGAATCCGAGAAGCTCCAGGGTGTACGCGATGCCGCTGATATTGTACGTTTGCCGAGCAAAAAAGGCAGGGAAGTAAATGTAATCATCAAAAGGGTTCCCGGTTGCGGCATTCGGGGTATTATATATGGTAAAACGGAAATCGTAATCTCCCGCAAGCCCGACCGGGTTAGCGAACGCCAGAGTCAGCAGCAAATCGACCCCGCTGATCCCGCTCCCAATGTACGTGGGGAAATTGATATGTTGCAACCGGCCTATTTCGAAGGCTTCTCCCGCATCAAACGATTGTCCGGCTGTTCCGGTAAAGCCGAGAGCACTATGATATGAACCGGCCGAGCTGCCCCAAAGAACCCGATTCTCCGTTCCCGAGCCGTATGCAACAGGAGCCGAAGCATACCCCACGCAGCTGGAAACCCCATCGGTTGCGGGATTAAGCCACATGCCCGAAGCGCTCTCTATGGTCAGGGCATAGGCCGGAGCTCCCGAAAAGAACAGAAGCAGCAAAATCAACCAATAAATTCTCGCTGCACTTAACATAGTATATACCTCCACAGTAAAATAAAAGGATTGGTATTTTTTTCACTCCACCTATGATCCAAAGATAAGATTCACAAGGAATTATATGTGATGAATATCAGGCTGAACCAATCGTTTCCTGCTGAATAAAAGCATTGTTCTCAAAGTTGATAATAACAACCTTTTCCAGCTTCTCCAGTGGGAACTACCAGCATTTTTTTACTTTTTCCCATCCGGCTATCGGATGTACTTCCAACTGCTGAATATTTTTTATTGCTCTTCTTCTTTGAGCGTGATCCGGACGCGCAATACGCTGTTGCCCCTCATGCGCTCCACCCTGAACTGCATGTCCTGCCAGGATATCTTGTCACCCTCTTCCGGGATGCGGTCGAACAGCTCGTAGATAAGCCCTGAGAGGGTGTCGTATTCCTCGGGGAATTCCCGGCCGATATACCTTCCCAGGTCTCTCAGGCCGATGTTGCCGGTGACGACGTAGCTCCTGTCTCCCAGCGGGATGACATGGGCGAGGACAGTATCGTGCTCGTCGATGATATCCCCGGTGATCTCTTCGATGATGTCCTCCAGGGTGATACCCCCCTTTACGGTCCCATATTCATCGACGATGAACGCTATATGCAGTCGCTTCTTCTGGAAATCGATGAGCTGTTTGAGGATGGGCTTTGTCTCCGGGATGAAGAATGCCTCACGCATGCAGTCCCTGACACGGAAATGCTGCCGGTCATCAAGAAAGCGCCAGACGTCCCTGATGTGGAGATATCCCACGATGTTGTCCCTGTCTTCTTCGTAGACCGGATACCGGCTGTGGTTTCTCGTGGCAATGACCTTCACGACATCCTCGAACGAGCTGTCCAAAGGGACGAACTCCATATCGGTAAGCGGAATCATGATCTTCTTCACCGGCACCGTGTCCATGTCCATGATGGCGACGAGCATCTTTGCCTTGGGCTCCTGGATGAACCCTTCCTTGTGGCCCATGGTGATGACCGATTCCACGTCTTCTTCCGTAAGCTTGTTGAGCTCTCCCGGCTTGAAGCGGAAGAGCGATAAGAGCCCACGGGAGACAAGGGCCATAACATGGGCGACCGGTCCGAGCAACTTGATCACAAGATTTACCGGCGTGGAAAATATCATGGACAGCTCATCCGCCCGGTATGCCGCAATGGTCTTCGGGGCAATTTCAGCGAAAATAAGCAGGATCACGGTCATGGCCAATGACGCGTACAGGATTCCTTCTTCACCGAAAAACACCATGAAGAGCGCAGTGGCAAGGCCGGAGCCGAGGATATTGACAAAGTTATTCCCGAGAAGGATCGAACTGATAAGGCGGTCGGGGTCCTTGAGGATCGATTCGACACGCATCGCTTCCTTGTCGCCTTTCTCAACGAGGTGCCGGATCCTGAACCGGTTGGCGCGCATGAATGCTATCTCGCCTGCCGCGAAGAATGCTGAAAGCAGGATGGTTATGAAAAGAATAACCGCATAGACGATTTCTCTGGTACCGAAACTCATCGAACCACTGTTCCTCCGTTTTCCTCCTCTGCACTGTTCAAGGGATTCAACATATGAACATTACTATGGACGCAAGAAAATATCCAGATCAATGTCAAACAGGCTGCAGGCGCAAGCCCCATATCCTTATTTATTATTCAAACAGGAGCATCTGCCCGGACCGTGCCTTTTTCTTCTTTTCGATGAGCGAGCAGCACTCCTGCGGCACCTCTGCAATAAAGGAAGAAGGCGAGGCCGGCGGACAGACGAGGTAGAGGAGTTCTTCTGCCCTGGTCATGGCAACGTAGAAAAGGTTCCTCTCCTCGGTGAGATCCTGCCCTGCCATGGGGAAGGCCCCCTCGGACAGGCCTGCGATGAAGACGCACTTGAACTCCAGGCCTTTCGCGGCATGGGCAGTCAGGATGCGCACCTTTTCCCCGGTGAGCGCCCCCTGGTCGTTGCTGAGCCGCAGGAAGCCGATGAACCCGTCGGCATCTTCGCCGAACATGCGTGCATAACGGTAAAAGGCATGGTCTTTCGGAAGCTCGGGCAGCTTGAACAGGCCGGATTCCTCCAGGGCCGCAATGCGCTCCGCTACCGGCCCATCGAGCCCTGCCAGCAGGGCGCCTGCCCTGTCGATCCTGCCCGAGAGCACAGGGTCGGCAAGTGCCCCGTGTTCGAGCTTCTCCTTCGACCGCTCCCCTACCCCCTTGACCAGGATCTGCCAGTCCTGCCTCTCCAGAAGGGCTGCACGCTGGGACACGCCGTTCATTGCTGCCAGCGCCTTTGCATACGCAGTATCAAAGGGGATGGAGGCCCTGGTCAAAGCTTCCATCACCGGTCCGGCCTGCTGCCTGCTCCGCACGATGACGGCAATGTCGCTCAACGCATAATCGGCCTTTGCCTTGCCGACTGCCCTGTGGCTCAAGCCTCCTGCAAGCGATTCGATCTCGGTCGCGATGAACCCCGCACTATCCCCGGTGTGCACGAGCCGTACGGGGAGTCCCTTGCAGAAGCTCTCCACCGCCTCATGCCCGATGAATGCATTGGATGCCTTTGCGATGTGACTGCCGAACCGGTATGTCTGCGTCAGGGCTACGGACCGTGCAGGAGCATGACCGGCAAGAAAGTCTTCGAAGCTTGCAGGGGAGCTGCCCCGGAAGCCGTAAATGGCCTGGCTCGGATCTCCGATGACCATCAGGCTTCCTGCTCGCATGCTTAAAAGCTTGAGGAATCCGTACTGAAGGGGATTGATGTCCTGGAACTCATCGACCATGATGTGGTCCCACGCCGGGGTGTATCCACCCTGTTCGATGAGGTGTGCCGCTTCACCGATCATGCCCTCATAAGTGAGATATCCATGATCCCGCAGCGTGCCCAGCAGGTGCATTTCGCTCTGCTCAAGGGGCTTGTTCGTGCTCAGCCTGAGGAGCATGCCGTCAATCGATGAGCCTGGAAAGTCGAAGCCCCATCCGGAGGCCAGCCCGGCAATAGCATCTTCATCCGCTATGCGGAATTCGGCTCCGTTCTCACGCAGTATCCCGGCTGCCAGGGCATGGAAGGTGTATACGTCGATATCCTCCCGTCCCAGCCGCTCTCTGATCTCTTCGGCGGCCCTGGTGGTGAAGGTGATCGCGAGGATGGATGTCCGGCCCTTCTCCAGAAGCGACCCGATGCGCTCCACAAGAGCCCTGGTCTTGCCGGTCCCGGGCCCTGCCCTGACCACGAGGACGCCTTCGTCAAAGGAAATGACTTCCTCCTGGGCTTGGTTCAGTCTGATCTGAGGCAGGAGTGCTTCTTTCTCCTGCTCAAGTTCGGCTTTTTGCTTTTTTTTTACCCGGCCAAGGGGCTTTCCGAAAAGGTCGCCGCTGAAGAGCATGTCCTCTTCGTTGTCGCGGAATACCCGTATGCGGCCGAATACGCCGTCGTAGCCCGCTTCCTTGTGGACCCGGCCCTGCCGCATGCGGGTGATCGCAAGCGCCAGGGTCTCGCCCGCTACGGCGCGGATCTCGTCCGCATCGACATCCAGGAGCAGGGGCAGCTCGCCCCCGAGCTTTGCGATCAGGCTCTCATATGCCTCGCCCACCTTCTTGGAAGTGCTGCCTGTCTGCATGATCTCGCCCAGGATCTCCACAAGCGGGATAAGCGAGTGGAAGGGGCGTGCGCTCTGCGGCCGTGAGCCGTCGTGACGATCGGCAAGCTCTTCCACCCGGCTCAAGACCCCCACCGTAAGCTTTTTCCCGCATACCGGGCAGATGCCGCCAAGCTCCCTGGTCTCTTCCGGGGTCAGGATGACGTTGCAGTCGCGGTGGCCGTCTTGGTGATACTTGCCCTCTTCTGGGAAGAACTCGATAGTGCCGTTCAGCCCGTCGCCGCTTTCCAGGGCATGGCGCATGGCAAAGTAGTCGAGCCCGCAATCGAAGATCGTGGCCTCCCTGCCGAGCTTTTCCGCGGAATGGGCATCGGAGTTCGAGATCAGATGATACTTGTCGAGGCTGCCGACCATCCAGTTCATGGGCGGGTCCGATGACAGGCCTGTCTCTGCGGCAAAGATATGCTTCGCGAGGTCGCCGTAGCACTCTTCGATGGTGTCGAACCCGGACTTGGAGCCCAGGACCGAGAACCACGGCGTCCAGATATGCGCCGGGATGAGCATGGCTTTCTCGCTTGCATCGAGCACGATCTCCAGCAGGTTGCGCGAGGTGATCCCGAGGATGGGCCTGCCGTCCGAAAGGATGTTGCCCACGCGTGCAAGGGACGTGGAGATCTTCCGGGCAGTTGCGAGATCGGGCGCTGCTATGAGGTGGTGGACCTTGCGCACCTTGTCCCCCTGCTTGTAGATGGTGCTGATCTCGCCCGTGAGCACGAACCGCACGGGCTCCGCCCCGCTTCTGAGCTTGAAGAGCCCGGGCTCGGCTTCGGCAAGCTCTGCCTCGATCTCCTCGATCCAGGCCGGGTGGGTAAGGTCGCCCGTGCCGAGCACGGTGATGCCTTTCTTCAAAGCTCCCCTTGCCAGGGCGCTTATCGTGAGGCTCTTGCTCGTCGCCCGGGAAAACCGGGAATGGATGTGGAGGTCTGCAAAGAATTTCATGCGCTTAGATTCTCATCTTGGATATTTTCAACGCGGAGGCAACTGTCACCTTGTCCTTCACTCTCTGTTCTGCTATCGTTCACCGCATTATGAAAAAAAGCACATATGTCATTATTGCGTTGGTATTCGTTGTATTGAGCATAGTAGCATGCTCGAAAGAGAATAACAAGGAGCAGATCCCGGCCAAAAACGCTGCCGTGGATGAAAACCCCGTTCCCGGCGACATCCTGGTGCAGTCGTCCATAGGCGATGCCTCGAACCTCATCCCCATGCTCGCAACCGACGCATCGTCCCACGAGGTGGCGGGCTTCATCTACAACGGGCTCGTGAAGTACGACAAGGACTACAACATCGTGCCCGACCTGGCCAGTTCTTGGGATATCGAGAACGACGGCAAGCTTATCCGCTTCCACCTGCGCAATAATGTGTTCTGGCATGACGGCGAGAAATTCACTGCGAACGACGTCATGTTCACCTACAAGCTCATCATCGACCCCAAGACGCCCACCGCCTATGCGGACAAGTACAAGCTTGTCAAGGAAGCCAGGATCATCGACGACTACACGATCGAGTTCACCTACGACAAGCCCCTGGCCCCTGCGCTCATCAGCTGGGGTGCGTTGCAGATGCTGCCCGAGCACCTGCTCAAGGGCAAGGACATCTCCAAGTCCCAGCTCTCGCGGAAACCGGTGGGCACCGGCCCCTTCAAGTTCAAGACCTGGGAGACCGGAAACAGGATCGTGCTCCAGTCCTTTGATCGCTACTTCGACAGCCGGTCCCCGCTCATGGGCATCCTCTACCGCGTCATCCCGGACCAGAACACCGAGTTCATGGAGCTGAAAGCAGGCAATATCGACTTTATGGGACTCACCCCGCTGCAGTACCTCAGGCAGACCAGCACCCCTGACTTCAACCGGAAGTACACCAAGTACAAGTACCTCGCCGACGGCTACACCTTCCTGGGCTTCAATCTCACCAAGCCGCCCTTCAACGACATCCGCGTGAGGCAGGCATTCGCCTATGCCATCGACAAGCAGGAGATCATCAAGGGCGTACTCATGGGCCTGGGCGATGAGGCCATCGGCCCGTACAAGCCGGGAACCAAGTGGTACGACACACAGGTCAGGCGCTATACTTACAACCCGGTAAAGGCCCGTGCCCTGCTCAAGGAAGCGGGGTACGAAGACCGCAACAAAGACGGCATCGTGGAAAAGGACGGCAAACCGCTTTCGTTCACCATCATCACGAACCAGGGCAACCCGCTGCGCGAAAAGACGGCCCAGATCATCCAGGAGCGGCTCAAGGCCGTGGGCATCCCGGTAAAGATCCGCATCATGGAGTGGACCGTGTTTCTCAAGGAGTACGTGGACAAGTTCAACTTCGATGCCGTGATCCTCGGCTGGAACATCCTCCAGGACCCGGACATCTTCAACGTGTGGCATTCGAGCAATGCGGTGCCCGGGCGGTCTCAATTTCGTAGGATATAAAAACGCCGAGGTAGACAAGCTCCTCGTGGACGGCAGGCAGACCTTCAACGACGAAGAACGCAAGAAAGCCTACTTCCGCATCCAGGAGATCCTGGCCGACGAGCAGCCGTACGTGTTCCTCTACGTGCCGTACAGCCTGCCCGCGGTGAGCTCCCGTATCCAGGGCATCAAGACCGCCCCTGCCGGCATCACGTACAACCTCGAGAAGTGGTACGTGCCCAAGGACCAGCAGAAGTACCACGTAGTGCCTTAAATGTTGAGACCGGAAACGAGATGCTGAAGTATCTGCTGAAACGCCTCGCCATCCTCATCCCCACGTTCATCGGCATCACCATCGTGTGCTTCGCGGTCATCCACCTGGCGCCCGGCGAGCCCACGGGCATGCAGGCCGAGCTCAACCCGAACATCACGCCCCAGGCCATCGAGCAGCTCAAGCACCACTACGGCCTGGACAAGCCGCTCACGGTCCAGTACTTCCTCTGGATGAAGAGCCTGGCAAGGCTGGATTTCGGCAACTCCATCTCGTCGGACGCCCGGCCCGTGTGGGACAAGATCAAGGAGCGGCTGCCCATCACCATCTCCATCAACATCTCCTCCATGATCCTCATCTTCCTGGTGGCCATCCCGCTGGGCGTGATCTCGGCCGTCAGCCGGGGCAGCATCCTCGACCGGGCCATCACGGTGTTCGTGTTCATCGGCTTTTCCGTGCCGAGCTTCTGGCTCGCGCTCATCTGCATGGATCTCCTGGGGGTGCGGCTCGGGTGGCTTCCCATCTCGGGCATCCATTCCTCGGGATACGAGCACCTGAGTGCCTTCGGCCAGGTCTGGGACCTCGTCGCGGCACCTCATCCTGCCCGTGGTCATCTCCGCCTTCGGGTCGCTGGCGGGCATGAGCCGCTACATGCGCTCGAGCATGCTCGAGATCATCCGGCAGGACTACATCCTGACCGCCCGCGCCAAGGGCCTGCCCGAGCGGACCGTGATCTACAAGCACGCCATGCGCAACGCCCTGCTTCCGGTCATCACGATCCTGGGCCTCTCCGTGCCCGGGCTCATCGGCGGCAGCGTCATCTTCGAGAGCATCTTCTCCATACCGGGCCTGGGCAAGCTGTTCTATGAGGCAATCATGATGCGCGACTACAACCTGATCATGGGAAGCCTCACCATCGGCGCCGTACTGACGCTGCTGGGCAACCTCATCGCGGACATTGCCTACAGCGTGGCCGACCCGAGGATACGGGCGAGCTGACATGGGATTCCGGAAGCGTTTCTTACATGACAAACTCGCCGTGGTCGGGCTCGCTATCGTGCTCGCCTTCTTTATCCTCTCCATCCTGACGCCCTATATCGCGCCGTACGACCCGAGCACCATCGACGTGGACAACATCCTCGCCGCACCTACAGCCAGACATCTCTTCGGCACAGACGACCTGGGCAGGGACGTGTTCACCCGCATGCTCTACGGCGCAGGCATCTCGCTGAAGGTAGGGTTCGTGGCCGTGGGCATCGCCACGCTGATCGGCATCCTCCTGGGAGCCGTCTCCGGCTACTACGGCGGCTGGATCGACATCATCATCATGCGCTTCGTGGACATCATGCTCTGCTTCCCATCGTTCTTCCTGATCCTGGCCGTGATCGCCTTCCTGGAGCCCTCCATCTTCAATATCATGGCGGTCATCGGGCTCACCTCGTGGATGGGCATCACGCGGCTCGTGCGCGCAGAATTCCTAAGCCTCAAAGAGCGTGATTTCGTGCTGGCGGAAAAGGCCATGGGCGCGGGCGGCGCACGCATCATCTTCCTGCACATCCTGCCCAATGCCATGGCGCCGGTGCTCGTGTCGGCCACCCTGGGCAGTCGCATCGGCCGTGCTCGTGGAATCGGCGCTGTCCTTCCTGGGAATCGGCGTCCAGCCGCCCACCCCAAGCTGGGGCAACATCCTCACCCAGGGCCAGAGCACTCTCGGCGTCGCCTGGTGGCTCTCGTTCTACCCGGGCATGGCCATCCTCATCACCGTGCTGGGCTACAACCTCCTGGGCGAAGGCATCCGCGACGCAATAGATCCTCGGCTGAGAAGCTAAAAAAGGTCACTCTCACCCTTTGCCTTCCTCTGCCAAGCGTTGCATACGGTGTTTCGCTCTGTCGGTTGAGCCGGCTGGTTTCCTTTATATATCTTTATAATCAAATGGATTTCCTGTTGAAATTATGCCATTGTTTAGTTTAAATGTTTAATGCACGAGCAGCTTGATTATTGCGCCGAACTTTTGTTGAAGCCATGATGCTAAGAGGAGGCCAGAGCTTTATCCCTTTTCACCCCGCACGGACGGAGTCTGCCCGTCTTTACGAATCCATCTTCCTTCTCCGGTCTTCTCTTGAGCTCTTCCTTGATCAGCCCTGCCGAACCTCAGTTGCAATGAGCCTGCGGCCCTACACATCCAGCGGACTCTTCACGGCCATAGCCCCTTTGTTCATGACGTGGGTGTAGATCATGGTTGTCTTAATGTCCTTATGACCGAGGAGCTCTTGTACGGTTCTTATGTCGTACCCATTCTCAAGCAGCCGGGTGGCGAAACTGTGCCTGAAGGTATGGCACCCCACATGCTTGTAAACACCTGCTATTGCAACTGCTTTTTTAACCGCCCTCTGCAGGGTCGTGGGGCTCACGTGGTGCCGCATGGTTTTTCCGGATCTCGGGTCCCGGGATACTTCATCAGAAGGGAAGACGTACTGCCAACCAAGCTGTTTTGGTGAATTCGGGTATTTCTTCTCCAAGGCGAATGGAAGATGGACCGCGCCATAACCCCTTGCAAGATCATATCTATGGATCGAATGTACATGCTGTATCTGCTCTTTAAGGATGAATGCAACTTTCTTGGGAAGCATGACAACCCGGTCTTTTTTCCCTTTGCCATCAAAGATAACGATGCAGTTCATTTCAAAATCGATGTCTTTGACCCTCAATCTGAGGCATTCCGTAAGTCGAAGGCCGCAGCCATAGAGAAGCTTTGCCATGAGCTGATGCACACCTGTAATGGAGTCGATCACCTTTAAGGCTTCCTCATGGCTCAAAACTACGGGTATGCGGGCTTGCTTTTTTGCCCGCACGGCATTGAGTTCATCCGAGATGTTGATTTCCAGCACATCACGGTAGAGAAACAGTATGGCATTGAATGCCTGATTCTGCGTTGATGAAGCGACCTTATGATCAACAGCCGGATGTGTGAGGAACGATTCGATTTCGTGTTTGCCCATATCCCTGGGATGGCGCATTTTATGATAACTGATGAATCTTCTCATCCAGGATATATACGATTTCTCTGTCTTGAGAGAATAATGCTTTCTGCGGAGGATATCGCAAACAACGTCAAAGAGCTTTTGCTCCTGGGTATTCTTCGGCTTCATAGGATAGGACCTCCCAACAAAACAAATGCATTCAAGTATTCCGAAAAATATTAATGGTGGAGCCAATTGCAAAACTCTCTGCCGTATAATTATTGAAGCATAATACAGTTGTCTACATCTAAGATAAAGATCATAACGCGCCATTTACACGGTGATTCTATGCTCAACATCACCCTTATGTCGATTTCCGAGCGCAGCTATCCAGCTCCTACTCCAATAGGCGGTGCGAATATATCTGATTTTATCGCATGTATCCTTCAACAAAGCATCTGGAAGAGTTGGTTCGCAGTAATGACAATGAGCCCGAACATAAGATGCGCCATGACCTTGGACGCTCCTTTAACCCTTATATGACTCCCTCCATGGTTATCTTTCAGATACGAATTCACCCGCTCAACGCTGCTCCTCTGCGCAAACCGTGCCTTCCTGGCAGGATCAAGAGGTATCTTCTCTCCACGCCTTGGATTGGGATCAATGATCGGAACATGAGAGAGTCCCTCACTGAACTCCTTGATCTGCGGCGCATCATAGGCGGCGTCCATGAGATCATACAGGCTCGTCACCCGCTTCGACGTCATCTGGGCAAGCGGTATGGCCGCCTGGGAATCATGCAATGATGCAGAGGTCAACAATGCACTCACCGGTATGTCCCCATCGATACAGTCAATATGCAGCTTGTAGCCCCGCCACGTCATCTTGTATCCCTTGCTGTCCTTCTTGGTCCCCACGTCACAATGATACGGCAGATCCGACAGATTCTCCTCAAGGCTACGGCCAACCTGAAGATCCAGCCTTTTCGGAGGCTTGGGAACAGCTTCTTCTCCTCGCTTCGGGCGGCCACGCTTCCTTTTCGGCAACAGAGTGGTTTCCTCAGCCTCTTTCTTCACCGCCTTCTCCCTCGCCTCAATGGCCGTCGCATCCCTGCTCACATGCCCGGCAATTTTCTCACCACAGTGCGCCTTCACCATGGCCTCGTGAACCTTCTGGGGCAGGCACCCCCGAGCATATTCAGCAAACGCCCGTGAAAAGGTCGATCCCGATGGTATATCCCCTCTCGTCTCCCATCCGCATAATCGCCTCAGGTTCTTGCTGCCCATCAGGTATTCTATGAGCACTTTCGTCGTCTCGAAATTGTATACCGCCTTGGCTACAAACGCTTTCGCGATCGCTGTCCTGTCTTCGCGTCTCCTGCCTAACCCTATCCACCGGTATTCACCCATATGCCTGGGCAAGTCCATCAGGGAAACAACCTTCACAAACTGCTGCTCCTTCTCACTCAATGGATCAAGTCGCTCTTCCAACCATGGAAAAAGTCTCGCTTGTGTGGTATGCCAAATATCGAAGAGATTGCTCATCGTTACTCCTTTCTTTTTGCTCGACACAAAAAGAATAGAGCTTTCTCTTCATTATTTCAATCAGTTATCTTGCTTATTGAAATATTATCGCAATCTGTGTGTTTTGCAATTGGCTCGGTGGTATAATATAAATTCAAACATTGGAAAAGGAAGATACCATATCATATTAGATTTACCCGATGGAGCCGTAAAAGTCGCTATATAGCGACTTTTGCTTCAATTTTGCAGTATAGTAAATGGTTAGCTTCAAGAGGAGTATGTTGTTCATGAATGAAATATCAATCTATCACATAGTTATTGCTTCGTTATTTGTCCTTTGTACTGTTGTTCAACTCTGGTGTGCCATATACTTCTTTAAGAAAAAAGATCTAAACAAGAAATGGTTGTATATCATTTCATCTTTCTTAGGATTCCCTGTGGGGTTACACATAATCTGGGCAACTGGTGCATTGTCACTGGGCATAGGTATTAAAATACCAGCAGTTCTTATTTCAGTGCCCTTTAACGCACCAGGAATGTGGTCCATGGGAGTTTATTTTCCAGTTGGTTTGATATTTCTCATCAAGGAGAAGAAAAAAGATCAAAGATTAGTGATGGCTCCCCAAATTGTTAATGAGGACATAAAACAATAATCAAAAGAAGCTAACAACAGCATGCACACGGACGCGGGCGTGCCGCCCGCGCCGGTGATGCTGGGCGTTAGACATCCTAAATAATTATAAAATATGACGAAAAATAAAAAACAAAACAACCGCATACCGGTTATCTGTGCAGATAAGTCGGCTGTTGCTGGTGCTAAAATTTTCAATCCCAATCTATGGTCAGGTGTAAGTAAAGGTATCGTTCAATCATGCTGGACCGAGTTTTCGGTATTGAATCATTGTGCTGGGCAGATAAAGAACATTTGCGGTGATGCAGAACACCTTTGCCAAAAACACATTGAGACAATTTATCAGCAATGGCAAACGCGGAAGTTTGATCTTCAAGAATTAGATATATATGGCCAACTTCCCGACATGCACCTTCGTATTGAAGCATTCTTTTCTGGAGTTAAATCCCTCTTGGATCTTCTCGTTCAACTACTCTCAAGTGAAAAAGTCGTTGCTGCATCTATTGATGGATTCCATCGTTCACAGAATATTTATGGTGGTAAAGTCCTCAACGCTCTTACAAATAATGCCTCGAAAAAGAGAAATGAAACTGCCGCTAGAATCAAAGCATTGATTATGGAACACAAGGCATTGTGGCTTGACCAAGCAATTTTTGCACGAGATCAACTCATTCATCCTGAGATCGGGATGAATCAACTAATGTTTCAGCTTCACTTCATGGAGCAAGGGAATAGTTTAACATGCGTGAAGATAAACCCTCCAGTAATTGGCTCGATGGCTATAGACAAATATGCAGATCAAATTCTTAAAAATATACAAACCTTCTCATACGATTTTCTTGGATTGCTTAGTGAAAATAGAACTGTCTAACCACAGCATGCAGACGGACGCGGGCTGCCGCCCGCGCCGCTGATGCTGGCCGTTATGCGGATAAGTTCTGATGATAATTCTACCCGAACATTATAAATTTAATAAACCGCACGTAAGTGGATTTGAATGTATAGAATCATCCCAGGAAATCGATCCCCGTGGATACCTTCAATTTTCACAGACTGATTTGGAAGCAAGCAATGATGCTCGTTCGAATATAAATGCTTTAACAAATGCTAAACGTGCCTTGCACTATCAAGTTGAGCTTCTTGTAAATGCTTTCGGAATCAAATCATTACCCAAAAAAGAAAGACAACATTTTCCTGAAAAGCTTGAGTTCTGCAAGAAGTGTAGTCTAACAACTCCCCAAATATTGCGCAGAATGAATAGCATGAGGAATCTTGTCGAGCACGAATATATTGTTCCAGAAAGAGCTGAAGCTGAGGATTTTGTTGATGTTGTTGACCTATTTATTTCTGCCACTGATCCATTCCTGAATATGTTTCCATCTGAGCTTGAATGGTTTTCATGTGAAAAAACTAAGAATGACCTCCCAGATATACAAAATATTTTATACCCCCCTTATGAGGGAGTAATCTATTTACGTCCAACAAAGAAGCAAATGGAGAGTATAGATCCTGATATGTTCAAATCATCTCCGGATGCACCAATGTCAGCAGAAGATTTTCTTCAGCGTTGGTTGAAAAACTCCTACAAAATTAGAATAACTGATGATGAACCATACTATAAATGGGTTCATCTTATTATTGAAAGTTGTCCTTATTAATATGAATCGAGGATCGCATAACCATCGCATGCAGGCGGACGCGGCGGAGCCGCGCCGCTGATGCCATCGTTATGCCTTAATAATAAAGAGAGGAGCTCAAAATACTATGTGCAATTCTTTTATGTCTTATAAGTCTACATCTATAATGTTTTTTATAATTTTCTTATTACTTATGCTAAATGGTTGCGTTGGTGGTTCTGATGGAGATCAAGGCCCACAAGGAGAACAAGGATCCCAAGGCCAGCAGGGAGAACAGGGGTCAACAGGTGCACAAGGACCTCAAGGACTCCCTGGTGTTGGGGTATACGATAAGCAGATTAGATTTGAATACGACTTTCAAGATTTCCTGGTTGCTACTAATACATCATGGGTCATGTCTCCAAATGCATGTTTACTAACTAAATTCAATATTGAGAATTATATTGGCGTTAATAGAATAGTTTTTTCAGCGGCAATTGAATCTGCTAACGGAGCCAATAATTGTTTTGTTGAACTTTATGATCTTACTAATGATGTTCCTATCTCACAAAGTACTGTTCAAACAAATAGCACAACAGTTGTTTGGGTTGATACAATCAATATTTTCAGCCAATTCCCTGATGAAGAAATAACTCTGGGAGTGAGAATACGGAGCGAGATCAATGGAATACAGGTAAGATGCAGGCGTGTAGCACTCTTTTTATATCGAGATTAACTTTTTTATTATTCAATTTCAATACGCTATAACACAGCATAACCCGCCAATCCACCGGACGGCTTTCAGCCGCCAGTGATCGGCACGTTATGCTCAAAGATAGGAAGGAAAATTTATGAGATGTCCAAACTGCAATGAAGATTCAATTCCTTACTGGAAGGTATACTTTAAAAGTGTCTATGGGGAACACTCGTGTAAGTCTTGTAGTAATATATCAGTAATAAATTATACCTTCCTATTAGGTGCTACATCGTTACTAATTGGCTTATCAGCTGGTTTAATTATAGTGTTGTTGAAAAGCAACTGGTTGGCAATATTTGGGGTAATAGCTTTCTCTGTTGTTATTGATTTTGTGATTGATACGAAGCTCATCCGTCTGAAAAATAAGACTGACGTTAACACAGGTAAGAATTCCATATTGAAAATAGTGAACATAGTTTTATTGATCATTGCTTCAGGATTCTTTGGTGCAATATTTGGATTAAAGGTTGGAGCATACCTCTTTTTTGCCAATACATTAGGCCCTACAAACGAGGACCTTAGAAATATAAATGTAAGCCTTCATACACTTAGATACTTACGATCAGGAGAGGTTGAAAAGGCAATTGAATGGGTAGAGGGGGACCTTGATAGTAAGGTAATGAAATTCTTTTATCCCGTAAAGGGATCTGAAAAAGATAGAGAGCTCACCAACATAGTCCTGAAGAGAGTAAAACAATACCGTTCTGATTATAAACGTGTGAGTAAATATCCTGAAATTGATGATATGGTTAATAAAGTTCTTTCAAATGTTGATATAAGCACATCTAGACCATCTATTCAAAAGCATTGAAAGCCTTTCATTATCTAATATCTGAGCCTTACAAAAAAGCATAACACTTATAAGGCCTCCTCTTGTCAATAGATAAAACTACCCCAAGACGAAAAAGTTGTTCTTCTTTTTCGTCTGCATTGTGTGTCTATTGGCAAGACACTCTCGAACGGTAAGACGATTCTTTTTTCCGTTCAACCATATTGCTCGATGTTGGCTGCTCTGGCTTTGGTTTCATCAACGGGTGCAAGCGAAATCAAATCCTGCACCAAACACTTATTGAGGTTCTCTTCATCATTCTTCCCGAAGAGAGATGCAAGCGAGTGGTTGCCCTCTCTTCTTAGAAGAATGCGACCTAGAAACAATGCCGTTCTCCCTCGTGCCGTCCCAGTCAAACGCCGGGGTGCTGTTCTTCCCAGTTAGGCGCGGGTTCGGGTAAGGGGCAGAACCTGACCAACAAGAGCATGTATCGAAGGAGCGAGACGGATCTCCAATCAAGCGCAACAGGCTGCGGGGTACCAATCGGGCACATCCTTTTTCAAGCACTCTTATCATGCAAGGATATTCTATTCCCTTTCTGATCGAGGTGAATGCGTGCTCCATCCCCATATGGCTCCAGTTAGGCGTCGGACTGATCCGTCTCCTCCAATTCTTTAGTGGCTCAAGAACTTCTCAGTATCGAAAGCCACTTTGTTTTTCAGCAGGTAATAGGCAGCTCTTCCGAGCTTGTGGGCAAGGATCGAGAGTGCTTTTCCTTTCCCGTGTTTCTGGGTAAGCCGGTCGAGGTATTTCTTCGCTGGTTCATTGCCCTTGATGAAGAGTACCGATGCTTCACTGAAAGCCCACTTTAAGTGAGCATTGCCGATCTTCTTTCCGCTGGTTCCATAGGTTTTACCGTTGGATTCTTTTTTACATTTAACCAGACGGGCATATGAGGCAAAGTCCTGGACAGTTGCGAATCGATTAATGGTCTCTATTTCATAGAGCATTACAAGAGCGAGGATTCTGCCGACTCCTGGGATGGTTTGCAGAAGAGTATAGGAAAGGAGATCATGTCCATTGGCGATCTTTATAATCTCCCGCTCTAGCGGGAGGATGATGCGGTCATAGGCTTCGATCATGGCAAGGTCCACTTCCATGTTCTTCCTCACACTTCTATCGTCGAATCGCTCTACAACGCCCTCTCTGTTCTTCGGCTTGGCAATGCGGCCGAGATGTTCCGGCAGGTTGTACTGGCTTTTTGTGTTCTGAATATGGGCAAAGAGCTCGGCTCTCTTCCTCACCAGATGATTTCTCCTCCTGAGGAGATCCCTGGTAGAGCGCATCTTCGCCGGATAGACATATGCCTGGGGCAGCATGCCGCCCTTAAGGAGCACAGCAATTTTATGGGAATCGATCTTGTCGTTTTTGCTCTTTCCGCCATGGATTGCTTTCATATAGAGAGCATGGCCCAGGATAAAAGGAATTCCCTCTTTGGCGCACAGATCAGCTACCCAGTACCAGGTGAACATGCACTCTGCAGCTACCACGATGTCCTCGCGAAAGGGAGCAATGAGCTCAAGAAAAGCGCCTGCATCTGTATTCATGTTCCGGTGAACCATGATATCCCCTGTGCTTCCCAGTATGCACACATACATTTTTTTGGTGTGCAGATCGATTCCACAATAAAATTTGTGCTCTTTGGTGTAGAATCTCATTTAAGCCTCCTCCTTGGTTGGTTTTTGGTGTTGGTCCAGCAAATATACCACCCATTCGAGGAGGCCTTACATAGTATCAAAGGCCTCCAGCGGACGGCTAAAGCCGCCGCTGATGCCTGGCGTTAGGCAGTGACCGAATCTATTCACACCCATAAGGAGGTTTACTACATTGGATATTCCACGGATCTTCAACATCACCGAAAGTGCTCACCGCATCCATGACCCGTTCACACCCGAAAAGCTCGCCACTCTCGGCGCGGCGCTGCGTCTGGAAAGGGGGACCCGAGTGCTCGACCTCGGCAGCGGTTCGGGGGAGATGCTGTGCACCTGGGCACGCGATTACGGAGTCATCGGCACCGGCATCGACATGAGCCAGTTGTTCACCGAGCAAGCGAAACTCCGCGCTGAAGAACTCGGTGTCGCCGATCAAGTCAAGTTCATCCATGGCGATGCTGCCGGCTTCGTCTCTGACGAGAAGGCCGGTGTGGCAGCCTGTCTCGGCGCCACGTGGATCGGCGGGGGCGTCAGCGGAACTATCGAACTTCTGGCGCAGAGCCTCCGCCCCGGAGGGATCATCCTCATCGGCGAGCCCTACTGGCGGCAGTTACCGCCGACGGAAGATGTTGCCAAGGGGTGTCTTGCCGACTCAATCTCCGACTTTCTCATGCTTCCAGAACTTCTCGCGTCTTTCGGCCACCTCGGCTACGACGTCGTTGAAATGGTTCTGGCTGACCAAGACGGCTGGGACAGATACGAGGCGGCCAAATGGCTCACCATGCGCCGATGGCTTGAAGCCAATCCCGACGACGAGTTCGCGAAAGATGTTCGAGCCAAACTAACCTCGGAACCCGAGCGCTACGCCGCTTACACGCGTGAATACCTGGGCTGGGGCGTGTTCGCGCTGATGACGCGGTGATGAGGGGATTACCGGGCGACTCAGAAAGTGGGGAAAATCCAATCATGCCTAACAACTCATTCAAGCCGACGCCGCTTCGCGGCGCGGCTTAATTCAGGCGTTGGATGATCACAAATATCATTACTAAAGAATCGCTTGATAATGCGCATTAATGTGGCTATTATATGCGCATAAGGAGGCAAGCATGCAAATCAACATCTTTAATCCCAAAGCACCTAAAAAATCCACTAACCTGAGTATCAATAGCGATCTCCTCCAGCAAGCGAAGAAAAACAGCATCAATTTATCAAGGGCATTGGAGCAGCGCCTTATAGAAATGCTCCTGGAGGAAAAGCGTTGCAAATGGAGAGAAAATAATAAAGAGGCTATTGAAGCCTATAATCAGCGAATTGAAGTCTCAGGAGTATTCAGTGATGAATTGAGGAACTTTTAATGGCACAATTTGATGTGTATGAAAATTTAAATGAGCGTACAAAAAAAGATATTCCCTACCTTGTCGATCTTCAAGCCGATCTCCTTAGTTCTCTGGCAACACGAGTTGTTGCGCCCCTTATAAGCGCATCAGCCTTAGGAAGACCAATAGACCATCTCAATCCACAGTTTAAAATTAAACGAAAGATTGTATACATGTCCACAGCTGAGATGGCAGGTGTTTCTGTCCGTGTTTTAGGCGAAAAGGTCGGGACCCTTAAAGATCAGCGTCATGTAATCATTTCAGCTCTTGATTTCTTATTTACTGGTTTCTAAAGGCATCCAACCATGGCATGCACACGGACGCGCTGACGCGCGCCGGTGATGCCCGCCGTTGGGCATTAATTTAATATGCAATTCCACTGCTGTCCAAAATAATCCTGATTTCTGATTCAGGTCAAAACAAATCAATGCGTTAGGTTTGGGACAAGCGATTTTTCATGACCCGGTTCTCATTTTATCTACATTGCACACATGCTGTCCAAGACCGGGGAAAGGCAGCACTTCTTGGACAAACTCGGGTTCAGCCGGTGGTGTTTCAAAGGGGTTATCGAGCCAGGCATGCAGATCACGGTAAGTAAAGAGATTCCGGCGAAGCAAGGTGACGAGGTTGGAAAGGGACCAGGATAATCTGGAGATGTGCTGCAGGTACTTGATCATGAGCATGGCGATAAGTGCTGTCCAAATCCGGATATACAGGGCGTTTTCGCTGGTGCCGACAAAGGTTTTCACTTTGAGGTTCTGCTTGAGCGTCTTGAAGAAGATCTCGATTTCCCAACGGTCCTTGTAGATGGCGGATATGGTACGTGCAGAAAAAGAGAAGTGGTTGGTCAGCAGGATAATCTGTCTTTGGTTTTCTTCGTCCCATACAACCACCCGGCGCAGGACATGGGGACATTTCTCTTCGGCTCCTGTTCCCGTGAAGATGATGAGCTGGTCTGAGAGGATATTCTTATGCCGAGGAACACTGCGTTCCTCCACCACATTGTAGACGGCATTGTCTTTCATCCTGGTGACGAAATAGATCCCGGATTCAGTCCAGGAAGCAAACAGGCGGTAATCATTATACCCCTTGTCCATGGTGACGATGGAGACCGGTGTAAGAGGAACCTTTCTGGCAATGGTGACATCGTGCTTTTTCCCGTTTGAGATATAGGCATAGGTGGGAAGATATCCGTCATGATCCAGCAGAAGATGCAGCTTGACCGCACCTTTTGTCCTCCTGAACTCTGCCCAGGGGAATATGGACAAGCACAGGGATATGGTCGTGCTGTCCAAAGAAAGCAGCTTGTTCTTGAAACGGAATTTCCTCTTCTTGCCTTTCATGCTTCCACGGTATCTTTCCAGCAGAAGATAGAAAAGATCACGGTACATCTCCCAGGGCCTGTGGGCATTCGCATAGGAGAGCGTCGACTTCTTCGGAGATTCCTGAAGCCCCGGATGTTTGAGTTTTCCCACGCAACAGGCAAGCCCATCGCAAATCTCCCGGATACTCTTTGCCTGCGCCAACCGGCAGAACAGCATCGATACAAAGTGAGACCAACTACTGTACCCGCGGTTCGTGGTGAACCAAGAAAATTTGAACAAATGTATCGAGAACGGCCATTCTTTGAATGTTATATTGACAAGTTATAAAGCCCAATGCATCCAGCGGACGGCTTTCAGCCGCCGCTGATGCCTACGTTCGCCTTCAAATGACTTGACATTGATTGCCTTATGGCGTACGATATATCGTACGTAAAGGAGATTTAATAATATGCCTACCCTAACAGCAACGGAAGCAAGAAAGCGTTTATATAGCCTTGTGGATGAGGTGAAAGAATCCCATGAGCCGATTCAGATCGTTGGGAAAAGGAGCTCGGCAGTTCTTATTTCTGAAGATGATTGGCGAGCAATCCAGGAAACTTTGTACCTCACATCAATACCTGGCATGCGTGAATCTATCCGGGAAGGGCTTGGAACTCCCGTAGAGGAGTGCGATGAGGATGTTGACTGGTGACTTGGAGGGTAGCCTTTACCAAGCAGGCAAAGAAAGACGCCAAGAAGATCGCACATTCCGGTTTAAAACCTCAGGCAGAGCATCTGCTCGAAATCCTCAAAGAAGATCCCTATCAGACTCCCCCGCCATATGAAAAACTTCTAGGAGATCTATCTGGAGCATGCTCCAGAAGAATGAACATCCAACACCGGCTGGTTTACCAAATACTTGATGACATCAAAACAGTGAAAGTCATCCGCATGTGGACACATTACGAATAGCCGGTGAAAAGCAGGCGAACACTTATAAGGCCTCCTCTTGTCAATAGATAAAACTACCCCAAGACGAAAAAGTTGTTCTTCTTTTTCGTCTGCATTGTGTGTCTATTGGCAAGACACTCTTGAACGGTAAGACGATTCTTTTTTCCGTTCAACCATATTGCTCGATGTTGGCTGCTCTGGCTTTGGTTTCATCAACGGGTGCAAGCGAAATCAAATCCTGCACCAAACACTTATTGAGGTTCTCTTCATCATTCTTCCCGAAGAGAGATGCAAGCGAGTGGTTGCCCTCTCTTCTTAGAAGAATGCGACCTAGAAACAATGCCGTTCTCCCTCGTGCCGTCCCAGTCAAACGCCGGGGTGCTGTTCTTCCCAGTTAGGCGCGGGTTCGGGTAAGGGGCAGAACCTGACCAACAAGAGCATGTATCGAAGGAGCGAGACGGATCTCCAATCAAGCGCAACAGGCTGCGGGGTACCAATCGGGCACATCCTTTTTCAAGCACTCTTATCATGCAAGGATATTCTATTCCCTTTCTGATCGAGGTGAATGCGTGCTCCATCCCCATATGGCTCCAGTTAGGCGTCGGACTGATCCGTCTCCTCCAATTCTTTAGTGGCTCAAGAACTTCTCAGTATCGAAAGCCACTTTGTTTTTCAGCAGGTAATAGGCAGCTCTTCCGAGCTTGTGGGCAAGGATCGAGAGTGCTTTTCCTTTCCCGTGTTTCTGGGTAAGCCGGTCGAGGTATTTCTTCGCTGGTTCATTGCCCTTGATGAAGAGTACCGATGCTTCACTGAAAGCCCACTTTAAGTGAGCATTGCCGATCTTCTTTCCGCTGGTTCCATAGGTTTTACCGTTGGATTCTTTTTTACATTTAACCAGACGGGCATATGAGGCAAAGTCCTGGACAGTTGCGAATCGATTAATGGTCTCTATTTCATAGAGCATTACAAGAGCGAGGATTCTGCCGACTCCTGGGATGGTTTGCAGAAGAGTATAGGAAAGGAGATCATGTCCATTGGCGATCTTTATAATCTCCCGCTCTAGCGGGAGGATGATGCGGTCATAGGCTTCGATCATGGCAAGGTCCACTTCCATGTTCTTCCTCACACTTCTATCGTCGAATCGCTCTACAACGCCCTCTCTGTTCTTCGGCTTGGCAATGCGGCCGAGATGTTCCGGCAGGTTGTACTGGCTTTTTGTGTTCTGAATATGGGCAAAGAGCTCGGCTCTCTTCCTCACCAGATGATTTCTCCTCCTGAGGAGATCCCTGGTAGAGCGCATCTTCGCCGGATAGACATATGCCTGGGGCAGCATGCCGCCCTTAAGGAGCACAGCAATTTTATGGGAATCGATCTTGTCGTTTTTGCTCTTTCCGCCATGGATTGCTTTCATATAGAGAGCATGGCCCAGGATAAAAGGAATTCCCTCTTTGGCGCACAGATCAGCTACCCAGTACCAGGTGAACATGCACTCTGCAGCTACCACGATGTCCTCGCGAAAGGGAGCAATGAGCTCAAGAAAAGCGCCTGCATCTGTATTCATGTTCCGGTGAACCATGATATCCCCTGTGCTTCCCAGTATGCACACATACATTTTTTTGGTGTGCAGATCGATTCCACAATAAAATTTGTGCTCTTTGGTGTAGAATCTCATTTAAGCCTCCTCCTTGGTTGGTTTTTGGTGTTGGTCCAGCAAATATACCACCCATTCGAGGAGGCCTTACATAGTATCAAACGCATGCAGACGGACGCGGGCTGCCGCCCGCGCCGCTGATCTACACGTTGGGCAGTTAGAGGGGAACATATGGAAATCGTGTCATTGGTAGCATCAATTGTGTCAGTAATCATCGGTGGCTGATTAATTATTATGACAGAAGCGACTACTCGGTTCTACTTTGACACGCCGGTGCAGACGGTGGACACAGGCAACGAACGGCTCCCCTGTCGCCGATACGGCAAGGGTTCACCTTTGCTACTGGTGCACGGGTTTCCGCTCTCCGGCTTCACCTGGCGCAAGCTGCTTCCTGAGCTGTCGATGCACTACACATGCTACGTACCGGACATCCCCGGTATGGGCGAAAGTGAGTGGACGGATGCGACCGACTTCAGCTTTCCGGGCCAAGGGCAGACGCTGAAGCGGCTGGTCAATAGCCTGGGTCTAGAGCGTTACAGCGTAATGGCACAGGACACCGGCGGCACTTTCGCCCGCTTCCTCGCGCTTGAGGATGTATCGCGTATCGACAAGCTGATTCTCATCAACACCGAGATGCCCGGGCATCGTCCGCCTTGGATTCCTCTCTACCAGTTCCTGATGCACGTGCCAGGGATTCTGGCGGTGTTCAATGTGTTGCTGCGCTGGCCACTGTTTCTGCAGTCGGCCATGGGGTTCGGCGGATGCTTTACCGATATCCGCCTGATCGAAGGCGATTTTCACGACTACATTATCGAACCGCTACGGCGTTCACCGCAGCGGATGGAGGGCGTGCGACGCTATCTGCTCGGCGCGCAGTGGGCGCCGGTAGACGTGCTGGAGCAAGCGCATATGAGGCTGACGATGCCGGTGCAACTGATCTGGGGCGCAGACGATCCGACGTTTCCCGTCGACCTGGCGCGCAAGATGGTCAAGCAGTTTCCAGATGCTCGTCTGCTGGAGATTCCGGGTGCCCGCCTACTGGTACACGAAGAAAAGCCGGTAGAGGTGGTGAGTGCGGCGCTGGAGTTTCTCAAGGCCGATGGCTGGGGAAATCTTCCGGTGAGGTTTTTTCGTTGAAGGCTCGCCTGTCAGTGGTTGTTGGGCTAAGTTTTTCATTGCAGGACATGAATCTGCTTTAGGGTTGAAGAATCTGTGCCGGTTTAAATAGAGCGCGAAATTCTGTACCCATCCACAACCCAACCAGCCAATGCACCGGACGGCTTACAGCCGCCGGTGATCAGCACGTCGGGCCTCAGATAATGCAACTTGTCTGAATCGTTTCAAAGGAGTATATAAGTGATATGAATAGCAAAGAAATCGCAATAAAAACCATTCAGGAACTCCCAGATTCAGCCACTTGGAATGATATTGAAGAGCGGATTCACTTTCTTGCCGCTATTGATAAGGGCCTCGCAGACATCAAAGAAGGTAAAATCGTTCCACATAAAGAGGTAAAAGAAAGTCTTAAAAAATGGCTTTCACAATAAAATGGGCTGAATCTGCATACGAGGATTTAAAAGAAATAGTTCAGTACATCGCTCTTGATAATCCTGATGCAGCTGCAAAACTTGCTGATCGGATTATCTACCATATTGAACTTGCATCTGAATTTCCCTTCTCAAATCGAGTTGTGCCTGAAAAAGGTGAAGATTCAATTCGAGAAGCAATTCTAAAGCCTTATCGAATCATCTACTTTATAGATAACTCACTTAAAACAATCCAAGTCCTAAGAATCTGGCATAGTTATCGTGGGATACCAGTTATCGAATAAGCCCAACAATGGCATCCACCGGACGGCTTTCAGCCGCCGGTGATCCGCACGTTCGGTGACAAGTTATGATGAAATTGAGTGATCTAGGTTTTGACCACTGGTTTGAAGCACATGTCGATGACATCCGCCACGAGGATCAAGGCATTGCACGCGTGTCGGCAGTTGATCGCAATTCCTACATTATCAGGAATGAACTCAGAGAGATTCCTGCTGAACTTGCGGGGAAGTTCTATTTCCATGTTGAGTCATCGGTCGAGCTGCCATGTGTCGGCGATTGGGTCACCGTGCAGTATCACAATGATGACACCTGGCAATCATCCATGGGGTCTTTCCACGAAGGACGTTTTTACGCCGAAAGCGTGCCGGCGTAGAAGTGGACTACCAGATGATTGCAGCCAACATTGATATCGCTTTCATTGTCCAGTCATGTCACTTTGACTTTAATCTACCGAGACTGAATCGGTATTTAGTAATGGCAGCCGACGGACATGTTGAGCCGATTGTCATTCTTGCCAAAACGGACTTGATCTCCCACGATGAGCTGCAACAGAAGCTTGCGGCTATCAGACAGGCCGGCATCACGACCAGGGTTATTGCACTCAGTAACATAACCGGCTCCGGATTTGACGAATTCCACCAGGTATTAATACCGGGTCGAACATATTGCCTGCTTGGGTCATCCGGAGTCGGCAAGACTACACTGATCAATCATCTGATTGGACGGGATGATCTTGATACTAAAGCTGTCAGTGGAACAGGAGAAGGCACACACACAACAGCGCGTCGGCAACTCATTGTTCTTGATAAAGGCGTTATGTTCATTGATACACCTGGAATGAGAGAATTAGGCCTTCTGGGCGCCAGTGAAGGGGTAAACAAAGGGTTTGAAGATATTATTGAGCTTTCCATGGCTTGTCGCTATGCCGATTGCAGCCATACTCAGGAATCAGACTGCGCAGTTCTTACTGCAATTACAAACGGCGAGTTGAGTGAAGAGCGCTATTCCAGTTATTTGAAACTCAGGAAAGAGTCAGAGCACTATGAGATGTCGTACTTGGACAAACGTAAAAAGGACAGGGCATTCGGACGCTTCATTAAGACAGCAAAGAAGAATATGAAAAGATGAATGACCTGAACCGAACAATCGGCTCCAGCGGACGCGCTGTCGCGCGCCGCTGACCCATGTCGTTAGGCTTCTTTTCAATGGAGGTAATATGAAGCATCAGCAATATAACATCAAGCTCCCTGTTACGGAACCTCATCAGCTCGACCAAGATGAGGCATTTTTCTACCTCACCGAAAACGGACAGGAAATTAGGCTCCGCTTTCATGAATATGGCGAAATTTACAAGCGTTCCGATTTATACGAGCAGCTTTTTTATCAGCGCCTCAAGTGTAGTTCTCCCAAAAAAGTCGGCGATATCTTGAGCAAGGTTATGAGAGATAACAATGCTGAAATGACAGAGTTGCGCGTGCTCGATCTCGGAGCCGGAAACGGTATGTTTGGAGAGCAACTGCAAACTGTGGGCGTAGCCCGCGTTATTGGCGCTGACATCTGCAAAGAAGCGTATATCGCCTGCGAGCGTGACAGGCCGGGTATATACGATGCGTATTATGTCTGCGACTTTTGTGATCTGGACGTTGCCATGCAGCAAGAACTAGTCGCGTGGCAGATTAATTGTCTTTCTTGTGTCGCAGCACTCGGTTTTGGTGATATTCCAGCAAAGGCCTTTGCCAATGCATTTAATTTGATTGCGCCGGCAGGATGGGTTGCCTTCAATATCAAGGAATCATTCCTGCTTGAGAGCGATACTTCTGGCTTTTCCAGCTTGGTCAAGTGGATGCTACTAAGCGATGTGTTGGAGGTTCATCATTTGGAACGATACAGACACCGCATCTCCATTGATGGACGTCCGTTGTTCTATTACGCGATGGTCGGAAGAAAGGAGTCTGATCTTCCAAACCACATCATGGTCAAGTTTGACTGCGCTTAACAAATAGCTCAACACGGACATGCAAAAGCGCCGCTACGCTCTGCTTTTGCATGCCGGTTAGCTCAAACGTTGGTGCACCTCTCTTGGAAAGACACTTGAAAATCACGGCTTGATAAGGTAAGGAGTTGAAAATGGAAAAGAAATCTAACCGGTCTGAAACCCTTCTTGGGATCGTGGTAATTGCTGTATTGATTACCGGGTTTGCAGGATTGCTAGCCGCTGTGTTTGCACTCTTCAACGCCCAATGGATTGGCGCAGGTCTTTGTCTTGGGGCGTCTGCTTTGGCTTTCGGGCTTCTAGTAAATGCACTTCTTCGAGATTGAGTCTTGCCTTACCGGTAAAGCCCATTTTGCTGCAAAAAGATGGGTTTCTTCGGAAACAATCAAAATAATAAGCGGTGCGCCTAACACTGGCTCCAGCGGACAGTGGCTCCGCTGCCGAGGGGAAGCGTCGGCTTGCAAGAAGTGAGTGATAATGGCAAAGGAGTCTTGTGTGCCTCGCCGCTGCCGCTGAGCCAAACCATTATGTCCCATGTGGAGAACTTATGAAACCATATCTACTTGCAGGCTTGATTTTTTTCATCTCGGGCTGCACAAGCACGCTTAAATATATTGACCAAGATCCTCACCAATATACAAAGCAAACCATATGGTTTGATCTAAATAATTATGAAGTCTTCGTTGTTAACGCTAAACAATATCCAAAGGAGTATAAAATACTTTTAAAATCCGGAAAGTTTAGAATTGTAGATAATCCTAATGCGCCGAATTTAAAACTGAACCCTATAGGTGGTCCATATTCATGTGGCATGCCGTTACTTCTTTCTGTTTTTACCCTAGGGCTACTACCATCCAGCACACTGGGGCCTTATTCTTATTCATTCACCATTAACGATAGTGGTATAATTACTGAATGTGAATATAGATTGGTTACCGAAATACGATTCTCCATATGGGAATGGTTCCGTAAACCTTTTGTCAACGAGGCCGGTGTTTTGGGTGAATGCCTTAAGCACACTACACAAAGAGCCTTTAAGAAAAAGACATAACTATAGCATCCAGGCGGACGCGGGCTGCCGCCCGCCCCGCTGATGCCCGCACGTTAGGAGGTATTTTTTGAAATTATCTATGTTGATAACGACTCTTGTTTTCTTGCTTATCAATTCACCTATATGGGGATCAGAGATTGAGAAATTATGTCTGTTTATAGCATCTGATCTCTCAAGGAATCCTCGTGCGTTAGGCTTAGAAGTAGGAGCAGAGGCTTATAATGGTGATATTTTCTCGCTCTATGGAAGCATGATGTTATTGGGTCATCAACACGTTGAAGAGGTACTCAGCGGTTATAAGTTAGCGATTAGGGCAACAACTCCATACCGCATTTCCCCATATGCAGGAATGGGATTATTTTATGGTTATTCAGAAACAGAAGAGAAGGCTGATGAAGATAATATAGACAACGACGGTGATGGGTTAGTTGATGAATCTGGGGAAAATAGAACGGTAGTAAACGATTGGATGGCTACATTCTATCCCGAAATCGGGGTTCATCTCTGGGTAAATAAAGAGGTGCGATTTACAGCGAATTATACATACAACTTCTCAAGCCGTGGGCGACAAAGTGATTTTAAAACAATTGGATTGAATTTTTCATACTTTTTTAAGTGACTTAATACCGAAGAAAAGAAACTTTTAGATTCATATGACCAGGATGAATGGAAACCCGTAAAGAATCCCCAAAAGGAGATTAAGAAACTTAGTGAGTATGCACGGAATACGATTAAAAAAGACAAGAGAATAAATATCCGAATGTCATCAGAGGATTTAGATCGGGTTCAAGTAATTGCTGCTCAAGAAGGTGTACCCTACCAGACTTTGATATCCAGTATAGTCCACAAATACGTATCCGGATACTTAGTGGAGAAGAAAAGGGCCTAACGAAGCGCTCCACCGGACGCGAGACAGAGCCGCGCTGGTGAGCTTTGTCGTTCGAAGCCTACTCCTTATTGGACGAAGTTGATAGAAAGATAATTGAATATGGATTATAATAAGTTTTAATGGAGGAAAGATGGGATCATTTGCAAAGAAGGACATTCTAGACCTCAGCGTTTCTGAGCGGATTCAGCTGGTTCAGGATATTTGGGATAGTATTGCTCAGGTCCCCGAATCAGTGTCGCTTACAGAAGAAGAAAAGGCAGAAATAGATCGCCGGCTCGATGCATATCATAACAATCCAAATGCAGGGTCACCGTGGTTAATGGTTCGAGAGCGCATTAAGAGTCGTGCATGAGTCTTGGACTGATCATCCGTCCAGAGGCTGAAGCAGATATTGCAGACGCCTTTGATTGGTGTGAGACTCGTGTTCGTGGTCTTGGTTCTGAGCTCTTGCTTGTCCTCGATGCTCTCTTCAATTCAATTCTCAGAAATCACCTAATTTATCCAGTAATACATAGAAATGTTCGTCGGGCACTCACCAGAAGATTTCCCTATTCAGTTTTCTTCATCATCGAAGATGATAAGGTTGTGGTTCTTTCCGTATTTCATGTCAAGCGTAGCCCCCGGATTTGGAAGAGGAGAGCCTAAAGGCTTCGAACAAACAAATCCAGTGGGTGGCGGAATCGTAGCCGTTATTGCGTACTACGTTGCTCGCTTGATGCGGGGATCGATCAAACTGTTTCTGTCTCGCACAGCATTTAATCCGGGAGACACCATAACAGGCAGTTTCGATCTTCATGCTAAAAAGCCCATTCAAGGAAACAAACTGACTGTAAGTCTGATTGGAGTGCAGACTACCGAGATCTACAAAGACGGAAAAAACGCGAACACGTTCTCAGGAAATCTACAGGGATAAACTCGTTATTGAGGAAGCAAAGGCATGCAAGGCCGGACATACAGCAAAATATGAGTTCGAACTTGCTGCACCGAACACAGGCGCACCGGAGTTCATGAGTTCGACACTTGGCCGGATGCTTACTGCAGCTTTAAGTCTCCTCAGCAACAGACACACCGACCTCAAATGGAAGGTCGAGGCACGACTTGATGCAAAAGGAGTTGATTTGGCGACATCAACACCTATATCGGTCAATATTCCAAAGTTAGTTTAGACCAGCGAACCCACTTGTTGATATGGCGTCTAAAGCAGCAACATGTCCATGCATTGACCAAGAGTATTGAGAAGGTAGGTGACGCAATGAAGATTGATATCAGCAAACTAAGCGAAGCAGAGCTCCTCGATCTCAATAATGGGATAGTGAAGCGTTTGCGTTTTCTCAGAGAGATGCGCACGCATGAGCAGATGCTTCAGTTCACTAAACGAGGCGGAGGTCCTCATGCCAGAAATCAAGATAGCCAAAGGCTATGTTCCCGGCTCGATTGGGCGGGTTGCTGAACTTCATGGGACCTATTACCGTAATCATTGGGGATTCGGGCTCTTCTTTGAAGCCAAGGTAGCGACCGAGCTTTCCGAATTTCTCAAGCGATACGACGAGGGCCGTGACGGTTTTTGGACTGCCCTGGCAGACGGCCGTGTCGAAGGCTCTATCGCGATTGACGGCATTCATGCAGAAAGCGAGGGTGCACACCTTCGGTGGTTCATTATATCGGATGCCCTGCGGGGAAAAGGAGCCGGTAACCGCCTCATCGCTACCGCGATCAGCTTTTGTGAGAATAAAGGCTACAGGAAACTTTATCTATGGACATTCGAGGGGCTCAACGCCGCAAAACATCTCTACGAGAAGAAGGGTTTCAACCTCGTTGAAGAGCATAGAGGCACCCGGTGGGGAACCGAGGTCAATGAACAGCGATTCGAGCATAAATTACGGGATCAGAAAGATCGGAGATGAGACCTTGGAGTAATGAAGTGCCCCTTAAGCCAAGCTGCGCGGAATCATCTGAGGGAATTTTTATATCGGCAAAGCACAAAAAATTCCTCTAATCTCAAGTGACCATCACACATAAACAAAATGATGGACGATACCCTGGCTTCAACCATCAACCGGAAGTTGGAGAAACGATGAGAAAATCCTTTCCTCTGTCCAAGGTCTATAGCCTGCTCGAGCCGGGGCCGGTCGTCATGGTCACAACCGCCCGTGGCGGGCACCCAAACATCATGACTATGTCGTGGCACACGATGATCGAGTTTGAGCCGCCGCTCGTGGGTTGCGTCATCAGCAGTCGCAACCATTCCTTCGGCATGTTAAAGGCAACAAAGGAATGTGTTATTAACATTCCCACAGTGGATATAGCGGAAAAGGTCGTGGGTTGCGGCAATTCGTCGGGTGCGGACATAGACAAGTTCGAGACGTTTTGCCTCACGCCCAAGCCCGCTGAGCAAGTCGGCGCTCCTCTCATCGAAGAGTGCTTTGCAAATCTCGAGTGCCGGGTGGTAGATACAAAGATGGTTACCGGGTATTGTTTGTTTGTCGTTGAAGTCATCAAGGCATGGATCGACCCCAAAGTGAAAAACCCGCGCACGATTCATCATCTCGGAAGAGGCAACTTCATGGTTGCCGGCGAAAAGATCAAGCTGAGGTCAAAGATGAAGTAGCGAAGTGAGAATAACGGCAAACGCCATTGAATCTAATGGCAGCGCGCCTTTCGATCTGCAGCTGAACATTGCATATAAAAATGATGAATATACACTCGAAACATGTATCAATGCGGTTGAAAATATAAACGAGGCGATAGCGCAGCAGAAAAAACGCACAGGATGGAAAGGTCCTTATCTGTTTGTTCGTACGAGTTAATGATATCAGAGGTAGAAGCAGGAGAACGTCCAATACATGAACTGTCATCGTTTAATAAATAAATGAATCATATTTATCCATGTCCCGCTGAAGTTTACTCGGAAGCAGATATTCTTTAGTATATTTTTTCGTATATTTTATGTAGCTTCTTGAAAAGGGCATTCTCTATGATAAACAACGGTTTCATTGATCTGGAGCGAGATCTGACGTATGTCCCCTGCGATCTCTGCGGTTCAGACACACCTGGTGTTTTGTTTGAGAAGGATGGGTTCACGCATGTACAATGCCGCACCTGCGGTCTTGTTTATGTAAACCCACGGCTGAAAGATCCTCTGGAGCATCAGGAAACTTTTTATGATAATTTGGCTGCTTCTTCCGGCGACCTTGATAAGGAGGCTCTTCTTGACTATACAGGTTCCCGAAGAAAAAGACTTCTGAAAGAAGCAGCTCTGTATCTCCCATACAACGTAAATGGGAGAATTCTTGATATAGGGTAAAGAAGCCTTCTTCATATCGGGGGAGATTACTCGATAAAGAGATCAAATTCATCGAAAAAGTGTTGGATTTCTTTGTTGCGCGAACATTAAAAGGTCATAGATTAAAAGTATTAGCAGTAAAGAAATAATCCCCATGAAATAAACAGCAGGACAGAACAGCCCGTCGTATGACTTGAGTCTTGTTTTAAAAAAGGCGGCATTCATGAAAGAAAACCGACCGAGTATAACGGCACAGCGCGTTGCGATGCGGCGCGCGGCACATCAACTCCTGGATGATCCGAAGGTTTTCGATGACCCTGTCGCACTTCGCATCATCGGCAAAGAGAGTGCTTTCGGCATTGCTGACCGATCCTCATCAATTCGAGGCCACGCCGCTGTCGCCTTACTTGCGAGCTTTTGTGGCCGCACGCAGCCGATACGCCGAGGACGAACTCGCCCTCGGCGTTCAACGCGGCGTAAGCCAGTATGTTATCTTGGGCGCAGGGCTTGACACGTTCGCCTACCGAAACCCGCTATCCCGAGGGCGTGCTGCAGGTGTTCGAAGTCGACCACCCTGCGACACAGGCATGGAAGCGGGCGCGCCTGGAGGAGGTCGGTATCGCACTCCCGGCTGATCTCACGTTTGCACCCGTTGACTTTGAAACGCAGACACTCGAAGAGGGGCTGCGCGGTGCAGGCTACGATCCGGGCAAATGCACGTTCTTTTCATGGCTCGGCGTGACGGAATACTTGACGACCGAGGCAGTGATGGCAACATTGCGGTTCATCGCATCGGCGCCGGTGGGAAGCGGAGTCGTCTTCGACTATATGATCTCCCCATCGTTATTGACCCCTGCCCAGCGGTCGCGCTTCGATGCGCTTGCGCAGCGGGTAGCGTCGGCCGGGGAGCCGTGGAAAGCATTCTTCGACCCTGGGCTTGCTGACGAGGGATCTGCGCGCCATGGGCTTCGGATATGTCGAGGACAAAGGGCCGGAAGAGATCAATGACAAGGTACTTCAAGGATCGCAAAGACGGGCTCCGAGTCGGGAGCTTGTCGCACCTGATGAATGCTCGGGTGTATTGATGCCGGGCAGGCGGCTGACCTTCCGGCACAGGACCGGCCTTCACAGGCAATAAGACAGGAGATTACCATGCAATTCGGCAGCGACAATCAGACAGGAGCATCGCAGCGGGTGCTCGATATGCTCTCGAAGGCGAATACCGGGTATACGCACGGTTATGGCAACGATGACTGGACGGGAAAGGCCGTTGAGCTTCTGCGGCAGGTCTTCGAGTGCGACCTGGAGGCCTTCTTCGTCGCATCCGGTACGGCTGCAAACTCACTTGCCCTATCCTGCCTGGTTCAGCCCTGGGAGACCGTGCTCTGTCATGACCGGGCGCATATCCTGAGCGACGAATCGACTGCGCCGGAATTCTTTACCGGCGGCGCCCGCCTCATCCCCATTTCCAAAGGCGCAGGAAAGCTGACGGCTGACCATCTCGCACAGCATTTCAGGGCAACCGGCACGGATGACCCGCACAACCCCCGCGCCCGTGCACTGACCATCACCCAGGCAAGCGAGACAGGCCTTGTCTACACGCCTGAGGAAATTGGAGCTCTGAGCGCTGCTGCACACGAGAAGGGATTGCGGGTGCATATGGACGGCGCCCGGTTCGCCAATGCCGCTGCCGCGCTGCGCTGCTCTCCGGCAGAGCTGACGTGGAAGGCGGGCATCGATGTGCTGTGCCTCGGCGCCACCAAGTGCGGCGCGCTTGCTGCCGAAGCGGTCGTTTTCTTTAACCGCGGCCTTGCAGAAGGCTTCATGCATCGCAGGAAGCGCTCCGGGCATCTGCTTTCAAAAGGCCGCTTTTTCGGGGCCCAGTTTGTCGGATGGCTGCAAGACGGGCACTGGCTCGAATTGGCCGAGCATGCCAACCGGCAGGCCGAACGTCTGGCCTCGGAGCTTTCATTGAACACCAGCGTTCATATCGTATGGCCTGTGCAGGCAAATGAAGTGTTCGCAGTGATGCCCCGCGCACTTGCACAACGCTTGCGTGAGGCCGGGGCGGAATTCTATGAATGGTATCCGGAAGCTTTGCCTGCCGGCTCTGCATTGAATGATGCCGATGTTCTTATCCGCCTCGTAACCTCGTTCACAACCCGTGAACAGCACATTACCCGGTTCTGCAGCCTTGCACAGGGGTCTTTGCCGGATTCCCGGTAAACTCCTTCGTATCCCGCCAAACACCCCCCTCCCTTACCCTCCCCTTTCCCCGGTATTTTGAACCTGCCGCCGGGTGGACCCTTGACTTTTCCATTCTCTGCTTTATCTTTTGAACTATTCAATATTACGTTTCATTTCAGGAGCGGGTACGTTTCAGTACAACCCGGCTTGCAGTACGGCAACGTTTAGCGAAAGAGATCGGTGCAAAGATGGTTGACTGGGCGGGCAAACCTGCTATCCTCGGATTGATGACGGACACTCCCGGACGAAAAGAAGCCGTACATTCCCTTCTGCGGAGTGAAGAACGTTACTATCGACTCGTCGAGACTTCTCCCGACCCCATCGTCATGTACGATCTCGATGGGAATTTCATCTCGGTCAATATCAGGACAGCACATATTTATGGCGTGTCCTCCGTTGAGGAATTCCTGGACAGAGTAAAAAACTTCTCCGACCTTCTGGATGAGGAGAACAGAGCCAGGGCGATCGAAAATATCCGCAATGCAGTGGAAACGGGTTTTTCATCCAGCAACGAATATACCCTGTATCGAAAGGACCGCTCGACCATCAGGGTCGATGTAAACTCCTCTTTTGTTCATGGTCCGGATGGAAAGCCTCAGGCAATCATGAGCGTGGTCCGCGATATAACCGGCCGCAAATATGCAGAGCGCCTCCTGGCAATCCAGCATGAGATGGCAAAACGCTTGAGCATGGCCAGAGACCTCAGAACCGGCATGGAGCAGGTGCTGGAGATCGCGCTGCAGATCGATGGCATAGACTGCGGCGGCGTATATATCATGAAGCATGATTCTGCGGAGGCATCCCAGGCCGGTTCGATCGAGCTCCTGGTGCATGCGGGGGTGCCGCAGGAATTCGTGGATCAGGTTTCTTCGTTCAGTCCCGCTGATCCCCGCACGAAGGTCGTTGCCAAGGGCCGGCCTCTCTACACTTCGTTCCAGGAGCTTGCATCCACCCTGTATCTGAACGATCCCATCATTGCATCATACGGCCTTAAAGCCATGGCCATTGTCCCGGTGAAGTTCGAAGGCAAGGTGATGGGCGCAATCATGGTGGCGTCCCGGAGCATGGACGAGACGCCGCTGCTGGCACGGCAGGTTTTCGAAGGCGTGGCGGCCCAGATAGGAGGAGTGATAGCCAGGACCCATGTCGCGGAAGCCCTTCGCAGGAGCGAGGAGAGCTACCGCGAGCTTCTGGAGAATGCCAACAATATTATTCTGCGGTGGGAGCGCGGCGGCAGGATAACCTTTATGAACGAATTCGGTCTGCGATTTTTCGGATATACCGAAGAAGAGCTCCTGGGCAAGGACGCGGTGGGAACCATCATACCGGAAAACGACGATACAGGCCGTAATCTAAGGGAAATGGCGGCCTGCATTTATGGGAACCCCGAGCAGTACCAGAACAATGCCAATGAAAATATAAAGAAAGACGGCGAGCGCGTGTGGTTATCCTGGACGAACCGTGCCATCAGGGACAAGCACGGGAATATCATAGACGTCCTGAGCATCGGCACCGATGTCACTGAACGGAAAAAGGCGGAAGAAGCCCTGCGGAAGAGTGAAGAACGCTTCCGGGGATATTTCAATCTTCCCCTGATCGGTGTGGCCGTCATATCGCCCGAAGGCAACTGGATCGAGATCAATGAAAAGATATGCTCGATCCTGGGTTATACCTGCGATGAGTTAAAGGCCAAGTCATGGATGGACCTTACACCGGAAGAAGACCTCAACGACGAGCTCCGGCGCTACCGGGACTTTATTGCCGGCTCTCAGAGCAATGCCACATCCGAGAAGCGTTATATCAGGAAAGACGGCTCTCTGATATCCACAGAGGTGTCCCTGCACTGCGTCCGATCATCCGACGGGACCCCTGACCATCTGGTGGCGGTTATCCAGGATATAACCGACCGCAAGAAGTCAGAGGAATTGCTCATTCAAGCACTCAAGATGGAGTCCATCGGCAGGCTCGCAGGCGGGATTGCCCATGACCTGAACAACCTGCTCACCCCTGTCATCGGCTATTCGGATATCCTGCTCAGCGATATCCATCCTGACGATCCCAGGCACCGGAGCATCACCCTCATTCAGAAGGCTGCCGAAAGCGCAAAGCACCTCACCCACCAATTGCTTGCCTTCAGCCGAAGGCAGGTCCTTGAGATGAAGCTGGTAGACCTCAACAGGATCATATCCGGGTTTGAAAAAATCCTGAGGAGGACCATCAGGGAGGATATCGAGATCAGGATCAGACTGGGGACATCCATGGGATATGTGAATGCCGATATCGGCCAGATTGAGCAGATCCTCATGAACCTTGCCGTGAATGCCCAGGATGCCATGCCTGACGGGGGAATCCTCACCATACGGACCGATGAGGTGATCTTCGATGAGTCGTATCCGTCCGCACAGTCCGACTTCAAGCCGGGACGCTACGTACTGCTGGAGATGTGCGACACCGGCATGGGCATGGATGCGCATATCATGGAGAATATCTTCGAGCCGTTTTTCACCACCAAGGGCCGGGGCCTGGGAACGGGTCTGGGCCTTGCAACCGTCTACGGCATTGCCAAGCAGCACGGCGGCTTTATCAATGTATACAGCGAAAAGGGAAAGGGCGCATGCTTCCGGGTTTATCTCCCCAGTGAAAAGAGCTCGGTTCCGCCTGATGAAGAGGTGGTGAAGGATCCGCAGACGATGCACGGCAAAGAAACCATCCTCATCGCAGAAGATAACGAGATGGTGATGAACCTGGCATCGGAGATACTGAGAAGATCGGGCTACACCGTTTTCAATATGGAAGCTGCCGGGGAATGCCTCGATGCAGTTTCCCAGAGGGCAGGCACATCGACCTTTTGCTCACCGACGTGATCATGCCGGATATGAACGGCAAAGACCTCTATGGAATTCTCCATGCACAATACCCCCACCTCAAGGTAGTCTATATGTCAGGCTATACCGAAGACGTGATCGCTCACCACGGTGTCCTCGAAAAGGGGGTGGATTTCATCCAGAAACCCTTCTCGGCCCGGAATCTCATGGAAAAGGTCCGCGAGGTCCTGGACAGGAAGACCTTCCCCGAAGAAATTCCTCCGGCCGACTGAGAAACCGCACCTCATCCGGATATTTTTTTTTGCCATACCGGTGCCACTATGTATAACAGGTGGTGCATTCTCCATGAAGAAACGGGTCTTTTCAGGGATACAGCCGACGGGCGCGCTCCATATCGGCAATTATCTGGCAGCTATCCGGAACTGGGTGATGTCGCAGACCGGCCATGAGAATATCTTCTGCATCGTTGACCTGCACGCCATTACAATCCCTCGAGACCCGGGGGCATTGAGGAGCAGCATTCGTGAGACGGCAGCGCTGCTCCTTGCCGCCGGGATTGACCCCGGCATGTCCTCGCTCTTTGTCCAATCGCAGATAAGCGCTCACGCCGAGCTGGCCTGGATACTGAACTGCTTCATACCCCTAGGGTGGATGCAGCGCATGACCCAGTTCAAGGAGAAATCGGTCAGACAGAAAGCTCAGGTAAGCACCGGCCTCTTCGTCTACCCTGCCCTCATGGCAGCAGACATCCTCCTGTACGGCACCGACCTCGTGCCCGTAGGCGAGGATCAGAGGCAGCATGTCGAGCTGACACGGGATGTTGCCCGGCGTTTCAATGCCATCTATGGAGAAACATTCAACATACCCGAGGCAGTCATTCCGGAAAGGGGTGCACGGATCATGGACCTGGTGGACCCCGCACGGAAAATGAGCAAGAGCGGCCCGCAGGATGGCCACAGCATCGGGTTGCTGGACCCTCCGGATCTCATACGCTCGAAAGTGAGAAGAGCGACCACGGATTCGCTACGCGAGATCAGGTTCGATGAGAATCGGCCAGGTATCCACAACCTCCTGGTGATTTACGAACTTTTTACCGGACTGGACAGAACGGCGATAGAGAGGAGGTTCGAAGGGAAAGGCTATTCAACGCTCAAGGAAGAACTGGCAGAAGCGATCATCGAAGGGCTTGCACCCCTGCAGTCCCGATATCATAGGTTGACCTCCGACCCTCCATATATTAACAGAATATTAGCTGAAGGCGCATCCAAGGTTCGCCCTGCAGCGGAATACACTCTGGCCCTTGCCAAAGAAAGAATAGGAATCGGATGATCAGGCAGAGTCTCGGATCTTTATGCGGGTTCTTAAGCCTTCAATAATCTTAACATATATACACATCCCGGATGTGGAAGGAGCGGTCCGTCATGACAAACGGGATAGGTCATTTAAGCCAGCAGGTTACCGCAGTTGCACACAAGGATTTCATCACCTTATCTCAGGAATTGACCGTGCAGCAGGCCTTAAAGACTATCCGCAGGCAGGATTTCGGCGAGAGGATCGTTTATTTCTACGTGGTAGACGAAGAGGACAGGCTCACCGGAGTTTTGCCTGCCCGGCGGCTGCTGAGCGCTGAACTGGACCAGCGGCTGTCCGAGATCATGATAACCCGTATCGTGACCGTGCCGCATACGGCTACGGTTATGGATGCGTGCGAGATGTTCGTCCTGTACAAGTTCCTGGCATTCCCTGTGGTGGATGACGAGCACAGGATCATGGGAGTCATTGACGTAAAACTTTTTACGGATGAAGTGTTCGACCTTGCCGAGAGGGAGCATCTGGAAGAGATCTTCGAGTCCATCGGTTTCCATATGTCGCAGGTGCGCGGCGCATCGGCCTTCAATGCCTTCCGCTTCCGCATACCATGGCTGCTTGCCACCATCGCAAGCGGGACCATCAGTGCCATGCTTTCCAGCGCCTTTGAGATCACGATCGCAAGAAGCATCATTCTGGCCTTTTTCCTCACGCTGATACTGGGGCTGGGCGAGAGCGTCGCCATGCAGTCCATGACAGTCACGATTCAGACACTGCGCTCGGTGCAGCCGACGTTCGCCTGGTATTTCCGGGCCGTGCGCCGTGAGATCGGGACGGCACTGCTCCTCGGGTCTGCCTGCGGAACTCTCGTAGGCCTCATTGTCTGGTTCTGGTTCGGGGCGGGCGTAGCGGCATTCTCCATCGGATCGAGCATCGTCCTGGCCATAAGCGCGGCGTGCCTGTTCGGCCTGAGCATTCCGGCTCTGCTGCACGGGCTCAAGCTCGACCCGAAGATTGCCGCAGGCCCTGTAACGCTTGCGATTGCAGATATAACAACACTGCTGTTCTATTTCAGCCTAGCAGCCTTATTTTTATAACAAACTCCAGGAGGAATGAGATATGGGCAATAAGAAAGACCGCGACATCGAAATAACTTATTCCAATTTACAGTTCGTAGCCAAGCTGCGCAGGCTGGCCGATACCATCGAGCAGGGCAGAAGGTTCGAGATCCGGATTTCGGGTGAACGCGTATTAGTGCCTGCGGGGTCCACATTCACCATCGAGCATGAGCGGGAAGGAAAGGAAGAAGAGATCGAGTTCCAGATTAAATGGACCAGGGAGTAGGCCGGCTCTACACATCGCCTGCGGCCCATGCCTTGAGCCGGGCAGCTTCCTCTTTTACAGTTCGATCTGGGCCCCGATCTCGATCACCCGGTTCGGCGGGATCCCGAAATAAGCCATGGGGGTCTGGGCATTCCGCGCCAGGAAGGAAAAAAGCTCTTTCCGCCATCCTGCCATCCGTGAATTCCCTGAGGTAAGCAATGTCTCCCTCCCCATATAGAAGGTGGTTACCGCAGGATCGACCTTGAGCCCGAGCCTGGAGGCAAGCCCCATGATGCTCGGCACGTCCGGCTTTTCCATGAATCCGTACCTGCAGATGAGGCGGAAGAAGCCCTGTCCCAGATCATCGACCGTAACCCGCTCGAAATTCTTTACCGTCGGGGTATCTGCGGTTACGATCGTGAAGAGGATCACCTTCTCATGCAGCACATGGTTGTGCTTCACATGATGAAGAAGGGCCGGGGGCGTACCCTCCGGTGACACAGTCAGGAAAACGGCTGTGCCCCTCACCCTCTGGAGATCATGGACCCTCAGGTCGTCAAGGAAGAGATTGATGGGAAACCGGCTTTGCCGGAGCTTTTGTCCGAGTTGGTAGCGTCCTTCTTTCCACGTTGTCATGGCGATCATGACGATTGCTGCAACAGCCAGGGGAAACCACCCGCCCTGGAGAAACTTCAGCAGATTCGTTCCGAAATAGGAAATATCAAAGGCGAGGAAAAGTCCGACCAGGGGTACAGCCTTCCATGGAGACCACCTCCAGACTTTCACCACAACGAACAGATAGATGATCGATGTAATAGTCATCGTTGCCGTGACGGCGATGCCGTACGCGCCGGCCAGGCCGCTTGATCCCTTGAACGCCAGCACGACGCCGATACACGCGACCATCAGGGCGTAATTCACGATGGGGATATAGATCTGCCCTCTCGTGTCCGGCGAGGTGTGAATGATGCGCAGGCGCGGGGAGTACCCGAGCTGGATGGCCTGCTGGGTAAGGGAAAAGGCCCCTGAGATGAGCGCCTGCGAAGCAATTACCGCTGCCACGGTCGAAAGCGCAACCATGGGATAGATGAGCATATGGGGGACGAGGCCGTAGAAGGGGTTGAACGCCTTCTCCGGATGATCCAGAAGCAGGGCCCCCTGCCCTAAATAGTTGAGGAATAATGCGGGAAAAACGAACGAAAACCATGACACCCGGATCGATCTCCTCCCGAAATGCCCCAGGTCCAGGTAGAGGTCCTCACACCCCGTAATGACGAGCACCACCGAGCCCAGGACGACCATGCCGTGAAACTTGTTCGCAGCGAAAAAATCATGAATATAAAGGGGATTGATTGCCAGAAAAATCTCCGGATTCCGGATGACTTCTTTCAGGCCGAGGATAGCAATTGTAATGAACCAGACGAACATAATGGGTCCGAACACCCTCCCCACGCCGTATGTGCCGGATTTCTGAACGAGAAACAGCGTCAGGAGCACGACGCACGTAAGAGGCACCACCAAAGGCGACAATGCCGTGGTGGCCACCTCGAGACCTTCCATGGCGGAGAGGACCGAAATGGCGGGGGTTATGACACCGTCGCCGTAAATGAGCGCAGCTCCGAAGATGGCTGCCAGAACAACAACCGAATAGGAACGGGAAGCTTTACTGCCCTCACCCGACCTTGCGAGGGCAAGCAGGGAAAATATCCCGCCCTCGCCCTTATTGTCGGCACGAAGCAGAAATATGATGTATTTGAAGCATACTACGACGATCAGTGTCCAGAATACGAGAGAGATGATTCCGAATATGTTGCTCTCAGTCGCCGGGATCGCATGGGTCCCGGAGAAACACTCCCTGATAGCGTACAGCGGGCTCGTCCCGATGTCTCCATACACGACGCCCAGGGTGCCTATGATCAGGGGAAAATTCCATGCACGCGGAGTAGCCGGTTGCCGGCCGTTTGTAGAATCGAGCGAAGCCGACTCGGATACCGCGGAACCATTCATTACCGACCCTCCAAAACCTTTTTATGGGGCAAGGCCTCCGGATATCGGAAGGTCTCACTCCTCGACGCCTGCGAGGTTAGCTGACGGGCTCGGGCCGAAGAGTTTGCCCTTACGCTTGTTAAGCGGTACGCCCCTGCTCATTGGGTCCCCCGTTCCCTGTGATACAGGGATTCGGCGTGTTGCAACAGGTCAGTTACCGCATGGATTTTGAGCTGTCAATACAATATGCTATAGAGTAGAGGTGAAACACCAAAGGGAGGATACCGGATATCTCGTGTTCCTCGGCACATATGGTAAAGACCGGACGATTAAGGGCACTTTCGGGCAGGCTCGGGCTTCTAAAGAGCTCCCGTCTGCAGGTAGTCGGTTCCAGATGTTATCCAGGAGATCGGCCATGATGAAAACTATCAGAAAATTATTCCTTTTTGAAGATCATACCTGCCCCTGGTGGCTGGCTTATTCATGGGACCACCGTCTGAGGAAGCTCATCCACGATCCTAAGGTGATCATAAAGCCGTATGTGAAACCGGGCGATCATGTCATGGATGCAGGCTGCGGCATGGGGTATTTCTCCATTGCAATGGCAGAATTCGTGGGCGGGAAGGGAAAGGTATTTGCCGTAGATATTCAGCAGAAGATGCTGGATGTACTCATGAGCCGTTCGCGAAAGCGCGGCCTGGACAAGCGGATAACACCGGTCCTGGCCCGGGAAGGAACTCCCGGTGTCCCAGGCCCGGTTGATTTCATCCTCACCTTCTGGATGCTCCATGAGGTGGATGCCAAAGCAGCCTTTGTAAAGGATCTGTATTCTCTCCTGAAGCCGGGGGGTTCCTATCTCCTGGTGGAACCGAAGATCCATACATCGGAGAGCCTGTTTAATGCTGAAGTAGCGCTCTGCCTGGGCACCGGGTTTACGCTCCGGGGAAATCCCAGGGTCGGCATCAGCCGCGCCGCTCTCTTTACGAGATAACCCCTTACCGGTTCACCTTGACAGAACAGCACAGAAAATCGACAGTCGGCCTTTATGGAGGTGGTTATATCGCCCCGGAGGTGGAGATCGAGGGTCGGTGGTCCTGGCAGCACGCTGAGGAAAGGGCTTCGTTCTCCAGTTCTGCATGAAACACTCATGATGAGTGAAATGACGTTTTTCAAGAAGCTTGAGCATGGTATTTTCTCAGAGATTATACTTCATAGGGACCGGGCATCCCCGGCTCGCTTCCGGCTTAAGGCCCGTTACGGCAACGTGTCTTAAGCCTTAAGGGGTAAGTGTACGGACATTCTCAGTTCGGTACCCGGCCTTTTTTGGAGGTAACCATGAGGGGATTCTTAAACATTAACCGGGATGAGCTTTTCTCACCCACAATGGCTTTGGCAGAAATCGTGCTCCGGGGAACCATCATATACTGGTTCCTCTTTCTCATGATACGTTTCGTCATGAAAAGAGAGGCTGGATCGGTGAGCATAGCCGATCTCCTCTGAGCAAACTGCGCAAAAAAGGCTTCGCCGATATTTCCCAGGTCAAGGAAGCCTATATGGAAGGCAGCAGACAGATCAGTGTTATTGAGAAATAGAGCACCCCGGATGTTGCGCATACTCATCACGGAAGCCTTCACAGCCATATCCTGACAAGAAGGAGGGCTCATTGGATTTTACCATAGCTGCAGGTCTCTTTGTAATCGGGCTCGGCCTGATCTTCTATTTTACCGAGGAACTCGTAAAAGGAGTTGTGGGGACTTCCTTAGGTTTGGGGGTAACATCACTTATTATCAGCATCATATTCATCGGCCTGGAACCCGAAAATCTCATTGTCGGCGTAATAGGCTCTCTTGCAGGATCGGCAGGAATCGCCCTGGGATCCATTATCGGTGCTGTGATGGTTATCATTGCCCTGTCCTTTGGACTGAGGGCCGTGCTGTCTCCGGTATCCTTCCAGTATGCACCGAAGCGGGTTATTGCCATCCCGGTTCTTGCCGAGATCCTTTTCGGCCTGCTGGGACTTGATGGATTGATTTCAAGGACGGACGGCTCGGTACTGCTGCTCGGATTCGTCCTTTCGGTCCTTTATATTTTACGCTTGAGCAAACGGGGGCTCGATATAAAGCCCACCGGTGAGGTCCTCGCAATCCTGGAAAAGGGAGTTACATTCAGCAGGCGGGAGTCCGTTTCGCTGATAGTCATTTCGGTTATCGCAATAATTATCGGCAGTGAAATGCTTGTGGCAGGATCAGAAGCCATCATCAGCCGTTTCAGGCTTTCCGACACGGTTTTCGGCATGACTATCCTTGCCCTCGTGGTGGGCCTTGAAGAGCTCGTGAGAGAGCTTCCGGCTGCACTGAAAAAAAAGGCGGAGGTCAGCTATGAGGGTATCATCGGAGCAATACTGGCCTTCTTCCTGTTTAACGGAGGGATCATTGCTTCCATCAAACCTCTCCCTGTCAGCCATCCGGTCCTCGTCTTCTACCTTCCTCTATGCATCATGACGACGCTCGTCATCTCGATCTTCATGATGATGCAAAAGGTACCCCGATTGGGAGGCGTGTTTCTGATTGTGTTGTATCTCATCTTCTTTTTGAAAGGATTCATTCAGGCCTGAAAACCATGGAAGTGCCGTACAAGCCGACCAGAAAAGAAATCCTGGCTGCAGAAGGCAGGACGATACCCGACATAATCGCCCCACACTTGAAGGTGCTCTTCTGCGGCATCAATCCGGGTTTGTATTCCGGTGCGGTCGGCCGCCACTTTGCAAGGCCGGGAAACCGTTTCTGGCCGGTATTGTATGCATCGGGATTTACGCCTAGGCTCTTATCGCCTTTCGAGGAAGAGGAACTCCTCGAGCAGGGCTATGGAATTACGAATTTCGTAGAGCGTTCTACTGCAGGAGCAGTAGACCTGAAGAGAGATGAGCTGATTGAATCCCGGGAGAAGCTCACCCTAAAGGTCCGGAAATTCATGCCGCGTTTCATCGCATTCCCCGGGATTGAGGCCTACCGTATAGCTTTCGGCCGTCCGAAAGCGGCTTCGGGCAGGCAGGATGAAAAGCTGGACAATACTTTCCTCTGGGTCTTGCCGAGCCCGAGCGGCCTGAACGCCTTCTATCATTTCGAAGATCTCGTCCGGCTCTATAAAGAGCTCCGGATCGAAGCCGAGAGGGAGTCTGACCGGACTGCACCGGGACGAGAGGATAAAAGGATTACGCAGGGAATCTCATAAAACAAAGGGGCCGGAAAATCAATTTTCCCGGCCCCTTATTATCTCCTCGCAGGATTGTTTTTACGTTACATGATCTTCTCTGTATCTTTTACGATCTTGTGCTGCTTGCGCGCCTCTTTCAGGAAGTCCTCGACCGCAATCTCTCTCTTTCGGGAAAGCAGCTCTTTTCTGACCTTATCGAGCTGGCTCGTGCTTGCAGCATTCACATCGGCTTCCTGCATCCTGCCGATCCAGACAATATAGATTTTGCCCGCCTCCGTATAGATCTTCGGGCTTTTCAGCTTGTCGAGATCGTCCTTTATGCCGGCAACCATCCCGATCTGTGGTATCATGTATGCCGTCCTCTTGAATTCCCCGGTGGTCAGATGCGGCATACCGCCCAGCTGGGCAGGGTTCTTTGAAATACTTGCCGCATATGCCTTTGCCTTCTCCACAGCCTTCGATATCTTCAAATCGTTGACTATCTTGTCCTTGACCTCGGAGAGTTCAGGGATGCGTGCCGATATCTTGTCCTTCACCATATAGAGCATGTAGCCGTCCTGGGTGTCGACCACCGAGCCTATCTCTCCCTTGGGATAGCCAAAGGCGCTCTTTGTGATCTCTATGGAATTGGGAATGCCTATATTCTCATTCTGGGCAACGGGTCCGAGCTCTTTGACCTGAAGACCCTTGGCCTGGGCATACGCTGCAAGATTCGAATTTCCCTGCTCATAGAGATCCTTGAATGAGTTGTTGGCTTCATCCCCTGCAAGAATTTTTGCCCGCTGGGTTTTCATATTCCCGATGATCATGGGAGACGCCTCTTCAAAAGTGGACGCCTTTCCTTCTTCCTTGCCTTCGAGCTTGAGGATGTGGAAACCCAGGCTCGTTCGAACCGGGGGGGCAACCTCTCCAGGCGTCATCTTATAAAGCGTATCGCCCATGGGTTCGGGCAGACTGTCCTTGGGAACAAGGCCTATGTCTCCGCCGGTAAAATTCGTCCCCGGATCTTCTGAATACTTGCCGGCAAGGGCGGCAAAGTCTCCTCCTGCCTTTATCTCCTCATAGATCTTCTGTGCAGCTTCCTGTTTCTGCCGGATCACGGCCTCGCTGTCCCCTTGAGAAACCCGCAAGAGGATGTGTCTGCCGTGGACCTGCGTCTTCGAGGTGAACTCGTCCTTGTGGGAATCATAATAACTTCTTGCCTCGTCAATGCTCACGGATACGTCATTCATATATCCGGCTGCAGGAAAATCGATATAGGAAAGGGTTATCTTGGGAGGGATCTTGTATTTTTCCTTGTTCTTATCATAGTAGATCCCGGCCTCGGAATCGCTTACGGCTATGTCTTTCAGAAATGCCTGAGCATTGATGGTCAGGTAATTGAGATCAAAGGTATCGTTCTGATACTTGTAAAAAGATGATGCCTCTTCGGGCGATACGATGACGTTTTCGGCAACCATCGCATAAACCCTCTGCCTGAGGAGTTCCTTTCTCTGCATTTCTTCGAACTCGCCGGGGGTGAGCCTCTGGTACTGGAGGATTCTCCGGTAATTGTCCGCACTGAACTGACCGTCCTGCTGGAAAGGCTGGAACTCCCTGATGGCCTTCTGGAGCTCTTCATCGGAAATGCTTATGCCTAGCTTTTTCGCCTGGATATCCAGGATATAATCATCGATGAGCTGATCGAGCACCTTTTCCTTGAGATCGAGCTGTTTGATCATATCGGGCGTCAGGTTATCACCGAGCTTGCTCTGGTAGAGCTTCAAGGCATCCTGGTAAGCCTTCGAATACTGGGTGACCGTGACAATATGCCGGTCGATCTTGGCAACTTTGTTCGTCTCGTTGCCCAAGTATGAGCTCCCCCCCACAATACAAAGACCAATATGATGATCCCGAATACGACTATCTTGACCCATTTTTGGGATCGATTTCTCATATACGTAAGCATGAACTTCTCCTTCTCGGACAATGTAAATGTAGAAGCGAAAGATAGTTGAATATGGGAATTAATGCAAGAGTTTCATGTTAATATCGTATGTGATGCAAATATCCGGGAAAACCTCTTGTGATCATAGCCTTGCATGATAATCTCTGTTTACCGTCCGACTGTGTTCCCTCGCTCCGGGAAGTATGGTATAGGAACCAAGGTGTGATCAAGTTCTTATACGGGAGGGGCCGTGGAAAATATATTCTTCCTTGCCGGCATCGCGGGTTCTGTCGGAGGGGTTTGTCTGATGTTTTACCAGGGAATCATGTACCTGATGCAGAATGACCGGACACAGTATACCATACTCACTCTCGTGGATAAGGGGCCTGATGCCGTCCGGGATCAGATCTATGCGAGCCCGCAGATTATTCATGCATTCGAATCCTGCCCGCTCTTTCTCGCCCTTATCGTACTGGGGCTGATCCTGCTTTTCATCGGCTCGGCACGGAAAAACCGGTATGCGTGATGCCGCTAAGGAGAGAGCCGGCTAGTCTGAACCCTTACCCCTGAAATCCGGCGCCGGTGTTTCCCCCTGCCAGATGCCGATTCCCCTCGTCCTGGCCTCCTGCTCGTAAGCCTTGAAGAGGTCCTTGTATTCATAGTCGAATTTCTCATACACCTGTGCAAAACCGTCCCTGATGATGCGGCCGTTTACGAGAACGTCCCCCACATAGACATAGGCCAGGGTCCTGCCGAAGCGGTCTTTCGGATCTTCTCCCACCCTGATGGAGACCTTTTTGCCGGCGAGAAGATTCATCAGGTACGCCTTGCTCTCATCGCCCCCGGGCTCTTTTTTTGCGTACGGCGAGTCGACTTCCGGAGCATCGACACCGATGAGCCGGATCTTCCTTCCGTCTTTCAACTCGATGGTATCCCCGTCGTAGACCTTCACCACTTCGAGGAGATCGCGCTGCTTTTCCCAGCTGAGAAAGGCCATGAGCATCATGATGAAAAATGCAACCAGGGGCCAGCGGATGATTTTTTTCATACCCTGAAAAACCCTTCCTTCCCGATCAAGACCCCTCTGACCGGTCGAGATTCTCGAGGAGTTTCGGTACATAAAGATCGCTGTGGGAAACAGGTGCGAGGTGGGTACCGGGCAGGATTGCCAAAGAAAGGTTCGTGCGGTCCGGCGAGACATCGGCATAATATTTTTCCCAGAATGCCGAAGCTTTTTCCTGCGGCGGGATTCCGGGCTCTGCCGTCCCCAGTATCCTTCCCGGGCTCATGCAGGAATCTTCCGCGCCGAAGATCACGGAGATCGCTTTCAGGTGTCCGAGGCTGAAAAGCGAACTGTCGCTGTAGAGGGTGCAGTCCTTGATATCACGGCTTGTCCTGAATATCTTTTCGGGCTGCGCATACAGCACGGCGTTGGGAAGCGACCGGGCAAAGTCACCCACGAAGCCTTTCGTGAAGCCCCAGGCAGACCGTAAAGTGTCGCTCGCATGACCGGATGCGGTGAGCTTCGAGATCCTCAAGGATTCCAGGGCGAACCTGCCGGTAAGTTTGAGCGGGCTCATATGCTCATACCCGGCAGGGCACACCTGGCCGAGCGCACTGACCGACGCCGGGTAGGCGTGGGCGAACCTCCTTGCCAGGATCCCTCCGTGAGACCAGCCCACGGCAATCAGCCCCGAGCGAACCCGGCATTTCCCGTCATCAGTATAATTGTCATTGATCCGGACAGGATCGTGTGGCAGCGGAGAGTAGCCTTCAACCGTGATACCCCGTGCTGCAAGCATCCACCTGACGATCTCCATGAGGATCACGTCCTTGCCCCTGTCTCCCCGCCAGGCAGTGTCCTCTCCATAAGGGGTGTCGCACACCGGGATAACCACGATCCCGGACCTGGAATGTAACGCGAGCCCCGAGGTGAACACATAGGCATCCGAAGGCCTCTGGGCATGGCCCTGGAAAAAAACGATCGCCGGGCCTTTGAGGCTTCCCGCTTCTCTATCCGCCTGCTGCTCGCCTTCGCTCCTGGCATCTATGACAAGGCAGAAGGCACTGAGCTTCTCCTGGTTGAAATCGATTTTCAAAGACTCCGTGGTGGCACAGGCAGGGAGAGATCGTCCTTCGGAAAAACTTGAAGAAGGCGCAGCGAGGGCAAGAAGCATCAAACCGAAGACATCCATGAAAAGCCGGTATAGCATACCTCTCTTCCTGCTCATACGTGATAATATAATGAATCGGACCATGAAAGGAAGTACGGAGACAAAACGGCAAAAAACTGTTGTTCTAGCGGGGATCGGAAGACCCTTTCTCGATATCGATGATAGAGTATCCGCCGGGGAATGTCTTGATCGCATACTCGTGGAGATTATCCATTTTCCGGATTATATCCCGGATCTTCCGTGCCTCTTCAAGGATCTGCTGGGCCATGTCCCGGATGGACTCGTGCCCGGTTTCCTTGACGATCCCCTTTGCCTCGCCCATGATCACGGTCAGGGGCTGGAATACCTCATGTGCGGTAGTGCTTGCGAGCTGGGCGACCATTTCGAAAAACTTCAGCCTGGCCTGCTCATCCCTCAAGGATATGTAATCAAAGGCACGTTTGACGGTGAACCTTAAGAGGTCTGCGCCGAAGGGTTTCAGGATGTAATCATATGCACCCATTCTCAAGGCTTCGATGACGCTGTCGACACTCGCAAATCCGGTGATAACGATGATCAGGGAATCCAGCTGGCGTTTCCGGATGAAATCGATGATGCCCATGCCGTCGATATCGGGCATCCGCAGGTCGGTGATGATGACCGGGAACTCCTGCTCCGACAAGGATCCGTATCCCCATTTCCCCGCCGATGGCCTTGACGACGGTTATGCCGTCTTCGCTGAGGATATCTTCTACAAGACAGCAATCTCCCTCATCGTCATCGATGACCAGTACCTTCTTTTCTCCTGATGCTTTGAGAACCGTCATATATTACTCATTAATAAAATAATGAATGCACGGAAGCAAGATAAATGGATGAAAGGAACGCATTAAACGATTCAGCAAAACCAATGTTATCGATAATCGTTTTCTTTTTCTAGAGAATGGGAAACACTGTTTGCACGGAGCCCAAACACCGGCATCAGTTATCGATCTGGGTAAGACAGATATTCCCGAGATAGGAATGAACCATTGCAACGACCGGAGTAAGCACAGGATCAAAGGTGCCCTTGTATTCCACGACAAACCTCTCTCCGGCGAAGTAGATGACCACAGGTCTCACGTCATCCCATTTCTCAACAAATTGTGCTCTGTACTCTGTTATCGTCATCCTGTTCTTCCTTCACTCATCCGGTATACTGTTTTTATCGGTAACGCATACCAGTACTTAACGTCAAAACTACTCGAGGCCGAAGATCATTGCGAAGCGTCCCAAGCCGGTCTTCAGCTGTTGCTTGTACTTCCTCAGCTCAGGATTTTCGAGGAGATTTCTTCCCAGGTATGTCATGCACTGGGCAGGATTGCCTCTTGGTGCAACGATACTCAGAGGCTTTCTGTCCATCTCGGCTTTTTTGAAATTTTCCCTGTCATAGAGGATGCCGCCGAGATACTCCGGCTTGACCGTGAATGTTGCTTCCATATTGTTTACACGCTCGTCGGTCGTCTGGCATATCCTACTGAAGAGGAACAGCCCCTGTTTCAGGCTCGTAACCTGGTTCATGATCACCCACGGCTTGTAGATCTTCCTCGGCTGGTAAAATTCCACCTTGTTCATCAGGGATTCTTCGATCTGCTTGAACCGCTGGAACGTAGCCTTTATGCAGGCATACCCGGCAATAATATCCTGGGGCGTGGTAACGATGAGGGTCTCGTCGGAAGCAAGCGCAAAATCCGTGACAATGGAGCTGATCCCGGCACTTAAGTCAAAGATCGTGAAATCATACTTCTCGCTTATCTTCCTGAAGCCTCTGATGAACTTGGTACGCTGGACATAGTTGATGTTCGCGAGTTTGAACTCGCCGGAGCTCCCGCCGATGAGGTCGAAGCCATACGGGGTATACTCGATCATGTCATCAAGAGACGTATCCCCCAGCAGGAAATCGTAGAGGGTGTATTCCGGGAATAAGGCGAGCTTGTTGGAGATATCTGCATTGCCCAGGTCCGCGTCGATGAGCAGGACCTTGTGTCCGGTGTCGGCTATCGCCTTGGCCAGGTTGGTTGAAATATGGGTCTTCCCTACCCCGCCCTTGTTGGAAATGACCGATATGAGCCGGCTCCCATTGGTCTCTTCGTGGAGCGCTTCCGCCCCTCTCTCTTCCTTCACATCGACAACTGCCCCGGGGGTGTAGCAGGCTTCTATGAGCCTATGGATCTCATCCTTATCAGCCAGGGCAGGATACACCTTCTTTCCCATATGGGTACTCAGGCTCTCGATCAGGTCTTTCTGGGAAGGGTCACCTATGGCTACCAGTATGCCTCCATTGAGAAATCGGACAGGAATGCTGTTGTACGTCTTTGCGAGGTTTTCCCCCAGCAGATCCACGCATTTGCGGTCCGGCACTGCTTTTCCGATATCGATGTACGGCATCCCGCTTTTACGTGCAAGTGCTCGAGTATCCATGTCATTATTCATAATCGACCTCTCATATGAAGGTATTCGGAATAATCGAAGGGAAGCTTTAATCTTGAAATATTTAGATCTTTGCTTTCATCTTGTGCAGGAGGTTCAGTGCTTCGATGGGGGTCATGCGTTCGAGGTCGGCTTCCCTGATCTCCTTGAGCACGTCCGTGCTCGCATCCGGGTTCGCCTCGTGGAACAGGCTCCCCTGGACAGGCATGTCATGGCGGGCGGCAGGGACCGTTCTTGCCTTCTTCCCGATGGTGCCGAGGATGTCTTTTGCATTTTCCACCACTTCTTCAGGCACACCGGCGAGCCGGGCCACGTAAATCCCGTAGCTCCTGCCGATGGCTCCCCTCCTCACCTCCCGCAGAAAGATGACTTCATGGCCGCTTTCTTCGACCGCCATGTGCAGGTTCTTGATCCCCTGGTGCCTTCTGGCAAGGTCGGCAAGCTCGTGGTAGTGGGTGGCAAAAAATGTCCTGATCCGCTTCTTGTCGAGGAATTCGGCTACTGCCCATGCCAGGGACATCCCGTCATAGGTGGAGGTGCCCCTGCCGATCTCATCGAGGATGACGAGGCTGTTCTCGGTCGCGTTATTGAGAATCTCTGCCGTCTCGCTCATTTCGACAAGGAAGGTGCTCTGCCCGGCCGATAAATTATCCAGGGCCCCTATCCTGGTGAAGATCCTGTCCACAACCCCTATTCCCGACTGCCGTGCCGGCACGAACGATCCCATCTGGGCCATGATGGCGATCAGGGCGATCTGCCGCATATAGGTCGACTTCCCCGCCATGTTGGGGCCGGTGATGATATGGATGGTGTCTTTATCGCCCTCGAAGAGGCAGTCATTGGGAACGAACTCGCCTGCCTTCAATACCTGCTCCACAACCGGATGCCTGCCGGAGCGGATGGTGACCTCCCTCCCCTGCTTCACCTCGGGCCGCCTGTACCCTCGGTCCAGGGAGAGCCGGGCAAGTGAGCTTAAAACGTCGGCACAGGCAATGGCTGTTATGGTTTCTTTCAGATCCGGGATCCACTGCACGAGGAAATCCAGGAGCCCGGCGAAGATCCTCGTCTCGATCCGGGAGATGGCGTCCTGGGCCCCGAGTATCTTGGACTCGTATTCCTTGAGCTCGGGGGTAATGAAGCGTTCGGCGTTGGCGAGCGTCTGCTTGCGCATGTATTGCTGCGGGGCCTTGCGGGCATGGGCATTCGAGATCTCGATATAGTATCCGAACACCCTGTTGTAGCCTATCTTGAGTGTATTGATCCCGGTTGCCTCGCGCTCCTTTGCCTCCAGATCGGCGATCCACTGCCTGGAATCCTTGCGAAGCAGCCTGCAGCTCATCGAGCTCGGCATCGACACCGGCGGCAATCACGCCTCCGTCACCTATCTTATTGGGCGGATCCGCTACGATGGTGGCGGTGATCCTGTCGCCCACCTCTTTCAACGGCTTCATGCGGTTCAGGAGGTTTTTGAGGAGATCCGACCCGGCATCTTCTAGGACCGTCCTCATGGCAGGGACCTTTTCCAGGCCTCCGGCCAGCGACCGGACGTCCCGCGGCGAGGCGCTGCCTGCCGATATCCTGCCCACGATCCTCTCCATGTCGGGGATCTCCGCAAGTAAGCCTCTCATTGCTTCCGCCGTGCCTGAGCCGCGGCATATCTCCTCCACGGCATCGAGCCTGCCCGTTATTTCCGCGATATCCATGAGCGGGAAGGAGATCCAGTCGGAGAGCATCCTGGCCCCCATGGACGTGTTCGTGCGGTTCATCACCCCGAAGAGGGTGCTCGATTTATCCCCCGAAATGGAATCGAAGAGTTCGAGATTGCGCTTGGTGTTGGCGCCCAGGATCATGTACCTGCCCGGATTGTAGAACCTGATCGACGTGATATGGGGCAGGGTCCCCTTTTGCGTATCCCTGACATAGTCGAGCACCATTGCGGCTGCAATGAGGGCCGGTTCGTGATCTTTGAGGCCCAGGCCTTCGATGCCTGCGGTGTGGAAATGGCCTGCTATGAGGCCCTTTGCCCGCTCGGTGCCCATTACTGCATCCCGTACGGTGAGGTAGAACCCGCTCGGGACGATGCCGGAATCCCAGGTAATGACCTCGCTCGGGGATACGCGGTGCACCTCGCTGTGGAAATCCCTGGCCGAATCCACTTCCGTCACGCGAAAATCTCCGGTGGAGATATCGATGAAGGCGATGCCGTAACGTTCTTTCTTCGCATCCCTGCATATTGCCATGAGGTAGTTCGGCTTGTCGCTCACGAGGTGGTCGTCCTCGACGATGAGCCCGGGCGTGATGACCTGCACCACCTCCCGGTGCACGAGACCCTTTACGTTGCCGGACATCTCTCCCTGCTCGCAGACAGCCACTTTAATCCCCTGCCTGATGAGGCGGGATATGTAGGAGCTTGCGCTGTGATACGGGACCCCGCACATGGGAATGGGGTTTTCCTTTCCCTTGTCCCGGGTAGTCAGCGCAAGGCCTAAAATCCTGGATGCAGTGAGGGCGTCGTCATAAAACATCTCGTAGAAATCGCCCATGCGATAAAAGAGAATGGTATCCTGGTAATCTTTCTTGATATCGAGATACTGCTGCATCATGGGGGTGATATTACCCATGAGCCCGGTTCTTCTTCTCCTCCGCTTCCTGGAAATCCCTGAGCAGCTTGGCTTTGAACCGTGCTGCAAATTTCGGATTCTCCATGTACGGCAGGTTGGAGGCAAGGAACGAAGCCTTCATGCTCGCCCTCACCTCATCGACATCACGTTCATGAATGGCGGGTTTCTTAAAAACCCTGGTCAGCTTCGCCTGTGTGCCCTGACAGAAACTCTTCAGCTCTGCGTCTTCATCACCCAGGTCCACATAGGTAGTGAACTCGAAGTGCACCATGTACAGGTCGCCCGTGAGGACACAGGTCTTGTCTTCGACAACCATCCTCACCCCGTTCTTCAGCACGATCTCTTCCATAATGGAGTAGAGATACTCCCATGAGGAGGGAAAAATCAAGAACGAGGTTGCCTTCTTCGAAGTGAATCTCCCTGCCGTAAGCGCTGGAATATGTTACGGGCGATTCCTGATAAGGTCTTTGAGCAGGACGGCAGCTGCATCGCCCACAGCCTTTTCCAGGGCATTGTCGATGGGAGGGAAGCAGTCAGCTTCGTTGCACCTGCAGGATACCGGGTTTCGTATCCTCACGTGCGGACTCTGCCAGAGAAGGGCATTCGATGCGAGGTCAACCATCCGGCCTGTGATGCCGGCGTCTGCATCGGTGAAATCCTGATTGAGATCGGTATAATGGCAATCCATTCCGTACCAGTCACAATCGAGTATGATGACTGCATCGAGACCTTTCAGGTTCTGGGCTGCGGGATCGATTTCTTTCATCGGCTCGTCTATGGCAACTGCTCTCCACCCCGCATCTTGCAGAACTTTCACGAAATATCCCTGCACTTCCTTAACGACCTTGCCGTCATTCTTCTTGAGATACCCTTCAAGGGTTCTTGCCTCTGACTTTAGTTGCGGATGTATCCCGCGATCCTCATGCTCTCTATTGCCCCTGACCAGGATTCCGGTTCTCAACATACCCGGCCATGCCGTAGTTGCGCTCTCGACTCTTATGCTTGGTTCAGGTACTCTTGCCAGGGCAACGCCGATATTCAGATTTTTCCTTCCCCAGAAATGAGCTTCCAGAGGTTTTGCCCTGTGAAAAGCGCAGGAAACGAATACCGCCGGAATTATCAAAAAAGCCAAGAAAAGATGGTATCTCTTCATTTTATCCTCCTGGAATACTACTTCCCGGACCGATATGCATGAATTGTTCAGAACCCTGTCAGAGGAGAATACTCTTCGGTTGGAAAAAATCAATCCGTTCCCACGGCTCCGGTCAGTAGAGCGGCAGGGTCGCTTTGATGAATGCCATGGCGCCGTTCATGGCGAATGAGATAAATCCGGGCATCATTTTTATAATGACGATCAGGAAGATAAGTCCGATTCCTATGGTCAAGGGAAATGACATGAGGAAGACGTTCATCTGCGGTACTGCCCTTGCAGTGATGGCAAAAACGACGTTGATGAGGAGCAGGACACCGATCACCGGGGATGCCACCTTGATCCCGATCACGAAAATTTGCGCAGCGTACGAGATGACTGCAGCGAGGTAAGCCTGCTGAGGGAGCGCTGCCTTGACCGGCATGACAGAAAAGCTCTCCACCAGTGCTTTGATGAGCATATGGTGACCGCCCAGGGAAAGAAAGAGGAGAAAGGCAACAATATAGAGCAGGTTGGAAGTAATCGGGGCATCGACGCCGGTCATGGGGTCAATCACGTTGACCATGGAAAACCCCATCTGAAAACCGATGAGCTCGCCCGCCAGCTGGACACCTGCAAAAATCACACTGACCGCAAGACCCAGGCAGAGCCCGATCATGAGATCATGGATAAGCAGGACCGTCAGGGTCAGGACATTGAGGTTGTTCGCATCGATACCGATCTTAGGCACCACGGGCAGAATCACGAGTGCAAGGAAGAATGCAATGATCGCAGTGACCCTTCTGGGCACGATCTCCCCGCTGAAGAAGGGTATCAGGGCAAAGATGATCCCGATCCTCACGAAGATGAAGAGAAAGGTGAGGATATCCTTCCAGGCGAAATTCAGCAGCTCATTCATCGGATCATTGTAGGGATGTTCGTAAAGAGATTGACCGTGTAGGTGGTGAGTTTCTCGATCATCCACGGCAGGGTGAAGAGCAGGGCCAGGTACACGGCAACGATCTTGGGCACGAATGTGAGCGTCATCTCCTGAATCTGAGTGACTGCGGAGAATACGCTGATCGCAAGTCCCACGACCAGGCCGACAAGCAGCATGGGAGCACCTACAATAAGCGTCAGTTTGATAGCCTCGGCCATGAGGGAAGTAACCGTTTCAGGTGTCATCTAGACAAACCCCTTTACGATGGAGCCCACCAGCAGGTTCCATCCGTCTACCATGACAAAGAGCATGATCTTGAACGGCAAAGAAATCATGATGGGCGGCAGCATCATCATGCCCATCGATAAAAGGACGGATGCCACCACCATATCAACGATGAGAAACGGGACGAACAGGATAAAGCCTATCTGGAACGCGGTCTTGAGCTCGGAAATCATGAATGCCGGGATGAGTGCGCGAGTGGGGACGTCGTCCTTGTTCATGGGCTTGTCATGTTTGATGATCGTTAAGAAAAGGGCGAGGTCATCCTGCCTCGTCTGTTTGAACATGAACTCCCGGATCGGGGTTTCAGCATTTTTCAGAGCCTGTGAAAACGGGATGATTCCGTTCTGGTAGGGAACCAGCGCCTGGTCGTTGATCTTTTCTATGGTAGGAGACATGATGAAGAACGTCAAAAAAATGGCGAGTGCCGTAAGTACCTGCATGGGCGGCATCTGCTGCGTGCCCAGTGCCTGACGGAGGAATCCCAGCACCACGATTATCCTTGTAAAAGACGTCACCATGATCAGGATTGAAGGAGCCAGAGCGAGAATGGTGAGCAGGAAGACGACCTGGAGAACGCCCACTACGTCATCCGGGTTCTTGACCTCTTTCACGCCGAAGCTTACATTCGGAACAATGACTCCCTGGGCACAGAGTGCATCGGTCGTTATTCCGACAAGGATGAAGATCATCAAGGCTGCACGGCAAAACTTCTCCATTATTTTAATCCCCCGGGAAACTCTGCGTCTGTGATAGCCTTCTCAAAATCCCCTTCTCCGAGGTCCTTGATGAGACAGACCCGGTTCTGGGTTACTCCCAGCAGGAGCATGGATTTCCCTACGCGGACGAGCGTGATATTCGCCTTTATCCCCACAGGCACCTGGCCCACGACATCCAGGCCCAGCGCCTTTTTCACCCTGGCATACGGACCATATTTCCTGGCCGCCCATGCAAGGGCGAACAAGGCTATGATCGCACCGGTGAGAACGGCAAACGTCTGGAAACCGACACCTGTTGCCGGGGCAGCATTTGCCGCTCCCGCATTCACCATCGGGTAAAGCAGGAAACAGATTACCGATAGCAGCTTTCTGGTTGTGCTCATCGCAGTCTCTTCACCCTTTCCATGGGGCTTACGATATCGGTGAGCCGGATCCCGAACTTCTCGCCCACCACGACCACCTCGCCCCGGGCAACGAGCTTGTTGTTCACGAGGATGTCGAGCGGTTCCCCGGCAAGCCGGTTCAGCTCGATTACCGAGCCCTGGCCGAGTTGGAGGAGATCATTTATGAGCATCTTGGTCCTGCCCATCTCGACGGTGACCTCAAGCGGGATATCGAGAATGAAGTCCAGATCCGATGTATTCCCTAAGGATTTGCTCTGGCGGAGCTCCTCGAAATTTGCCTTTTCCGCAGGCCTGCCCAGGGGTTTTCCTTCCTGGATTTCTTCACCTGAATCCAGTGCCCTGGCCCATTCCTCCGCGAGCTTATCCTGGCCTGGATCCTTGCCGTTTTCACTGCCCGCGCTGTCAGCATTGCCGCTCATGAGTCTGTCGATATCATCCTGGGAGAGCTCGCTCCCACCCACTTCTTGTTTTTCACTCATGGATTTTTCTCCTCTCACCCATGGATTCCTCTTTAATAAAGCTGCCTGTCAATTAACCCTACGATATCAATTGCCAGATTATCTTTTATCTTTCCCGGCCGTGCGATGAACTTGGGCAGATCCTGCACCATCACGGTCATCACGTCTGATATGTCTTTTTCGAGCACCAGGACGTCTCCCGCTTTCAGGGAGGAAAGATCCCGGGAAGTGATGTTCGTTTTGCCGAGCTCGACGGACAGATCCACGTTTACTCCCAGGAGCTCGTGTTTGAGCCGGTTGACCCATGCAGTGTCCACGCTCATCTTTTCCTCGGTATGGAACCCGGCATAGAGCCTGTCGCGGATAGGCTCGATGAGCATATAGGGGATGCAGACCATGATGTTTCCGCTCATCTCCTCCATCTCGATATCGAACTGGACCACGATCAGGACGTCCTCAGCGGGGATGATCCCGGCGAACTGGGGATTCATCTCGCCTCTGACATAGGCTAAATTGAGCTCGAAGACAGGCTGCCATGAATTCTCCAGTTCCTTGATAGCCGCAGATACGACCTTGTAGAGCATGCGCTGCTCGATGGGGGTGAATTCCCTTCCTTCCACCTTCATGGCGCCGGCTCCCCTTCCCCCGAAGAAGCTGTCGATGAGGGCGAATACGAGCTTTGTCTCAAGCACGATCAGGGCATTGCCCCGCAGAGGCTCCATGTGGATGATGTGGATGCTCGAAGGGACCGGCAGCGATCGCATGAAGTTCCCGAACTTCAGCGTATCCAGGGATACCGGGGTAACGTCGATCATACGCCTGAGCATGCTGGAGAGGGTTGTCCTGAAAAACCGGGCGAACCTGTCATTGATGGCGTCCAGAGTGGGCATCCTGCCGCGGATGACCTTGTCCTGGGCGGTAAAATCGAACTTGTGGTAATCCCCGGGCTCCAACAAATCCGGGGCATCTGTCTCGGTCTCGATTTCTCCGCCGACGACACCCTTCAACAGGGCATCGACTTCTTCCTGGCTTAATATCTGGCCCATGTCATCTCCCTACTGGATCACAAAATCGGAAAAGAACACATTGACCACCTTGCCCGTGGAGAGGTATTTGTTCACGCTTTCAACCATTCCCCGCTTGAGCGCCCTCTTTCCCGGAGTGGAGGAAAGGTCGTCAAAGGACTTGCTGGAAAGGAGCATGATGATCTCATCGCGGATCTGGGGCATTTTGCTGTCGATCTCTCCGGCCAGTGCTTCGTTATCCATCTCGAGCTGGACGACGGCCTTCAGGTAGCGTGTCCCCTGGCCGTCCGTGAGATTTACGACAAAGGGATCAAGAGGCTTCATGGAGCCCCCGGGATTGCCTTCTCCCGCTTCGCCGGACTCGCCCTGTTCCTGCGAAGCCTCTTGAGCTGCATGCGGAGCCGCACCCGAAGATTTCAGTTTCGGTGCAATGAGAAAGAAGTAGCCGGCAGCACCGCCACCACCGAGAAGCCCCAGGAGGACGACGATAACGATTATCTTGAGCAGAGGCGACTGCTTCTTTTCCACCTGCTCTTTGACTTCTTTCCCCTCATTCCTCTCATCTTGCATATGATCCTCCTATATCTTGCTTTTCAGGATAATGATCTCCACGCGATTGTTCTTCCGCCTGCCATCGCTCGTGGCATTGGTTGCAACCGGCCTTGCCTGCCCATATCCTCCGATGCAGAACTTCGTGTTGCTCAATCCCGCCGAATAGACGAAGTAATCGAGTACGTTGCCGGCCCGCATCAATGAGAGCCGATACTGTTCTTCCGCAGTGCCGAAAGAATCGGTATGCCCTTCAATGGATATGGTCGAATCGAGATTCTGAATAGTCTGTGCCACGGCACTCAAGGCCATCAGGGATTCATTTTTCAGTTCGGGCGAGCCCTGATCGAAGAGGATGTCGCCGTTGATGACCATGACCAATCCCCTTTCGCTCTGCCGCACCTCGATAAAATCCCTGCCTTTGCCTTTCAGGCCGCCGAGCCCCGTGGTTTTCAGGGACTCGTCCAGGCTTTTGTTCAAGTGATCGATATCGTCGAATACCTTCGGGGAAACAGTACTCGCGGTCTTTGGAACCGCCTGCATCTGTCCGAATTCCAGAACGCCTGCGGCATCATTGAAATATCCGCTGATGTCCTGGATTGCCTTGGAATCCAGGGAGGACATGGAGATCAGCAGCACGAAGAAGGTCATGAGCAGGGTAGTCATGTCCGAAAACGTGACCATCCACTGGTCGCCCTTTGGCGCTGGAACCTCTATGATATTCTTCCTTTTTCTTGCCATCACTGCTCTTCCAGGTGGAACCGGTACCCTTTGACAAAGATCGTGCTGTTGAGATCCCGGCTCTCATCATCGGCATCCTTGGGACTGATGACGCCCTTTATATCCCAAGAAACGTAATTTCGACCCTCCTGTTGAGGCCCCTTCCATATTCGTCGGTATTGGAAGTAATGGGCCGCTGGGGCCCCATACCGTAGGCAGCCAGCCGCGCCGGAGGAATCCCCTTCTTTGTCAGGTGGTTGAGCACCGCCAATGCCCGTGCTGCCGAAAGCCCCCAGTTGGAGTAGTACGGCGGTGTCTCTACGGGAACGGAATCGGTATGGCCGGTAATAATGATATTGTTGTCGGTCTTCGCAATGAAGCGCGCCAGAGAATCGAGGAGCTTGTAGCTCTCTTCGCTGAGCCGGTCTGTGCCTGCCTTGAACAGGAGGCTTGACTTCAGGGTGATGGTGACGCCCAGCATTCCTTCGGAAACGCCTGTTTCGTTCGTTATACCGTCCTGCGAGAGGGCTGCCCTGATCTGCCTGATATCGGTGGACTGATCTTTCATGGGTGCGCTCTGGGGAAGGATATCTCTGCCGCGGTCCGTCTTGAACGGGCTGCGGCCTCCGGGAAGGATGCCGAAACCTCCTGTTAGGGAATCCAGCGCAAGCCGCTGCTTGCGTCCATCCCGGATGCTCATGGATGCCAGCACGATGAAAAAGGTCAGAAGGATGAGCATGAGCGATGTGTAGAGGAAAAGCCCCATGTCCTTCTTCTGTTCTGCTAAGACCCTTTTCTTCCGAGCCATTTTACTCCTCCCGCCTGCTGACGGACTCATCCCTCAAGTTCGGCGACAGGTACGAATGGAGCTTCCGCTCTACGATCTTCGGATTATCGCCTGCCGATATCGACATGATCCCCTCGATGATCATTCCTTTTTCCAGCGATTCTTCCTTGGAGCGGGCGGTGAGTTTTCCCGCCATGGGCAGGGCCATCATATTGGCGATGATGGAGCCGTAGAATGTCGTGATAAGTGCAACTGCCATGGCCGGTCCGATGGTGGACGGGTCGTTCATGGACTGGAGCATCTGGACCAGACCGATGAGAGTACCGATCATGCCCATGGCCGGGGCGTAGGTAGCCAGAGCATTGAAGATATCCGCGCCTTTGGTGTGCCTCTGCTCGATCTGCTCGATCTCCGTCTCGAGCATATCGCGGATCGACTGGGGCTCGAGGCCGTCGATAACCAGCTCCAGGCCTTTTTTCATGAACGGATCGGGGAGGTCTTCTGCTGCCTTCTCCAGTGCGAGGATCCCTTCCCTCCTCGCTATGGTCGCATAATTGACGAAGGCGGGGATGAGGCCCTTTGCATCCCGGACCTGGGTAAAGAACACGTTCCTTACCACGCCGACGAGCCCGAATACCTCTTTGAGGGGGAAATTGATGAAGATGATTCCGAAGGTCCCGCCCAACACGATAAACAAACTCGGCGTGTCATAGAACAGGGTCAAAGGCCCCCCGACCATGATCCCCATCAGAACCATGCCGAACGCAAACACGATCCCGATTATCGTTGCAATGTCCATACAACCCCTTTTGCAAACATTCTCTTTGCTGATGAAGAGAGCAAGGGGTGTGCCATTCAGGCTGAAAGACTATTTCAAGTGGGATATTAATAACTTATGAAGATGGATCGTGCAGGGGCACCCGGAGAGACAGGTCATAAAATTGACACTTACAAGCACCCGGATGCCAGAGGGCACCCAGGTGCTTTCAAGGCATGGAAGGTCGGTTACCGTTTCAGGTTGATGAGTTCCTGGAGCATGGAGTCCGTGGTGGTGATGATCCTCGAATTTGCCTGGAACCCGCGCTCGGTGGTGATCATCTTGACGAACTCGGAGGCGATATCGACGTTGGACTGCTCAAGCGAGTTGGGCGCGATCCTGCCGAGGCCGTTTTCACCCGGATGACCGGTAATGGCGTCGCCCGATGCGCGCGTTGAAGCCCAGAGGTTCCCGCCCACCTTGTTCAGTGCCTGATCGTTGTTGAACTTTGCCAAGCCCACCCGGTAGAGGTAAAGGATCTGGCCGTTTGAATAATGGCCGACCATGACGCCGTCGGTATCCACCGATACGTTCTCAAGGAAGCCCGTGCCGTATCCGTCCTGGGTCTGGTAAACCGTGGTGGATGAGGATGCATACTGGGTGGAGGTCAGTGCCTGCGGCTGCCAGGAGGAACCTGGGATTAAATAATTCCCTGCCGCTGCCGCTGTTCCTATTTGAGCGATATTCGCTGCATAGTAGGTGTTTGCAGGAGTACCGTCGGCCGTCCAGGCACTGGTCGTGCTGCGCGCGCCGAACTCCACGGCGATATCCTGAGGGACTCCGGGTACGAAGTTCATTGTAGTCTGAGGATACCCCTCGGGAGAGAACGATGTCGCCCGAACCCAGTTGGCGGCTACAGCAGGGTTGGCAGCAGGGTCACAGACAAAGGAGGACACGCCCTGCAGGGCGCCGCTTGCGGAATCAAAGCTTAAAGTCCCGCGCATGAGGATACCCTGCATCGCGGTGCCGGCAAATCCGGACCGCTCATCCGCAGATGGATCGGTGGTCACGATATATTCCCACGTGTTATCATAGTCCGCTGTCCCGCCCTGGTATTCAGATCCTGCCTCATCGCTTATTTTGTCATAGAAAACAGTGACGTCGTGGGAATTGCCGAGGGAGTCATAGACCCTGATGGCGGTCTGATACGAGTAGGACGTATCGCCGATGGGCTCTAAAGCTGTTGCGTCCCATGTACTGAAGAGGCTGGCCACGTTAGAAGTGTCTGTCGTATTGAGGTTCGTGATGGCGGTGATTGCATTGGTTGCTTCGGGCGGAGAGGTGAAGGCACTCAGCCTGATATCCGTGAGCGTTCCCTGGTCATTGCCGTTAGCATCCAGCGCCCAGCCCCGGCCTACGTAGTTCGCAGGGTTCACGAAATACCCGTCGGCATCGAAACGGAACTGGCCTGCCCGTGTATAATAGTCTGTCTCGCTGTTCAACGGAGAAACGATGAAGAACCCGTTTCCGCCGATGGCGAGGTCGGTCGCATTGGACGTGGATTCGAACGAACCCTGCTGGAACAGGGTGTCTACATCGGAGAGAGCAGTACCACGGCCGATCTGGGACGAGCCTGATGCCGTTGATACGGATTGTGAGAGCACATCTTCGAACGTGGTCCTGCTGGCCTTGAACCCGATGGTGTTCACGTTCGCGATGTTGTCGCCGATGACGCTCATGGCGTTGCCGTGGGTGGAAAGACCGCTGATGCCTGAAAACAGTGAACTGGAAATACCCATATATGCCTCCTTCTTATCCCTGTATCTTTTCGATATCTGAAATTGTTACTTCCTTATCCCCGATGATGAGATAGGTCGTGCCGTTGTCATACCTTACACCCGTGACCTCTCCCATTACGTATGAGCTCGTTCCTACTCGCTTTCCTTCATAATCGAACGCCTCAATGGTAAAACGGTACCTGCCGCCGTCTACAGCCTGGCCATCATCATCGCGGCCGTTCCAGACGTATTGCGCATCCCCTTTCGGGACACCCTGCAGGTCGACCGTCCGCACGAGCGAACCGTCTTCTGTAAAGATCTTCAATGCCACAGCTTCGGCACTGTCATCGAGCTTGTAATTGATCGTTGCATCCCCGCTTGTGTAGTGCAGAATATTACCCTGTGCATTCACACTCTTGCCGATGAACGACACGGCCTGGATGTTGTTGGTTGAGGTCTGCAGAGAGGCGAACTGCTGCAGATTCGTATCGATCCGGCTCAGTGTCTCCAGAGACGTGAACTGGGCAAGCTGGCCGGTGAACTCGGTGTTCTCCACCGGGTTCAAGGGGTCCTGGTACTGGAGCTGTTTCACAAGCAGGTTGAAAAACGCCTCCTTGCCAAGGGTATTCGCCTTGTCCGATTTTACCGTCGTATCTGTCTTTGCCTGGTTTGCCAGGATGGCATCCATTCCTACTGCCGACATGTCTTCTCCCTCCTTATGGCATCAGGCAAAGAAATCGAGACCGTTATCCAGAAGCCCCGAATAGTTTGCCTGTGCATATGCAACGCCGTCATTTTCCCGGTATGTGCGGCCGGATTCATCCGGTTGCCTGCCGTTCGGTCCCGAGCCCTGGCTCTGCCTGTCATGCCCTGCAAATGCATAGGCATATCCATCACGAGGCGAGCGGCCGTCAAAGTTCATGGTGACCGTGAACTGGGTCGCCTTGATTCCCTGCTCCGCCAGGGCATCCTTGAGGATGTTCATATTCTGGATCAGGATGTCGCGCGTCACGGCCTGATCAGTCTTGAACGATGCCTGGATCTGGCCGTCATGCATGGTCATGCTTACATCAACCTTCCCGAGCATGGGGGGATGGAGCCGCATGGTGACCTGGCCTTCGCCGTTCTTCATGTGGGACGGCAGCGTCTGCCTCAACTGGTCGATGACCTGCTTCATATGGTTCTCGAACAGTGCCGGGGCATCATTGCTCCCCAGATTCTTCGTCAGGGCCGTATACATCTCCTTGTCCACCATGAGACCGGAATCGACGATGGCCTGGTTTGGCTGAAACAGCTTCAAGGACTGGTCGATTCCGGAGAACTCCTGCTCGCTCATGCCGGCTTTCAGAAAGGCCAGCGCATTCGCGACCTCAGGCGCCAGAGGTTTCCCTTCCTGTGCCTTCAGGTAAGCATTTACCTGCGCGGTCGCCTGTGCCACGGCCTGCTGCCGTAAAACCGGGTCTGTCTCGAAGAAGAGATCCTTGAGAACGTCTTTGGATATCCCCAAGGTGTTCTCTGCCGTATCCACTGCCGTATTAACCTTGGATGAGATTTCCTGGTCTCCCCTGCTGTATCCGCATTCGCTGCAGCAGGATCGGTATGGGTGACATCTTTCACGATCGCGGCGACCATCGCCCTGATCTCATTTGTTGTATGAGATATATTCCTCTGGATAAGGCCCAGGGTAACGGCCATCTGCTGCTCACCCGACTCATGCGACTGACCGGCCTGACCTGCTGCGCCGGATTCTGCAGAAAGCGGTTGCTGATTACCTGATTCCAGCCGCTGGATAATCTCGTCAATGGTCTTCGAATCCAAAACGGTGAGCTGAAGCAGTGCATCGGGATCAATCCCGTCCTTCTGGGCCTGAGCATCTATGAATGCCTTGAACGAGTCTGACAATTGAGTTTTGATATCAGCCACGGCCTTCGAGTCCGCCATGATCGCTTCAAGCTCCTTCTGCCCGATTCCGGCTTTTGAAAGGATGGCCTTCAGGGCATCATCAGACATCTGTGCTCCCTTCCCACCCAGCAGGAGCTGGATATCGGATGCCTGCAAGCCCATCTGCTTCAATGACGTCATGAACTGGAACAGGAAGATACCTGCGGAAGTCCCGAGAAGGCCCTGGAGTGTTTCATCATCCAGCGCCCCTTTCTTGGAAAGGATCTCGGCAAGGGGATTCTTATGCCCGGTTTTGCCTTGCAGCGCCGATGTAAGCTCTGCATCAAAGTTGCCGCCTTTTTGGCTGCCGTGCGTGAAAGCCTTCTGAACAAGTCCCACGGCACCTGATGCAAGATCCAGCAACTGTGTCAATGGCAACTGCATATCTGCTACCTCCCAATCGAGTATGCTTCCTATGGAGCAACAGAGGTGCCAAGGGCTCGTTATCAAGGATCTGCCACACATATGGCTGGCGGCCTAGAACCGCGGCATGGAAAAAAGTGCAGGGTCACGGAGAAAATCTTTCCCTGTGATGTGAATAAATATTTCGATGAAGAGTTCTAAAAGGAATTGGTCCAGAGGAGAAGGGGAGCCAGGGGGTCTGTGGGGACAAAGGCGGCACTTTTTGATGCATCCAGCGTTTCGCACAAAAGGCTGCCCCCGGAAACTCGCTCCGCATACGCTCCGCTCAGACAGTCCGGGGTCAAGATGCCTTTTGCGCTTCACCGGGATGCATTGACAAAAACCGCCTGAATGTGTCCCCACAGACCCCCTGGCTCCCCTTAGGCACGTCCGGTGCTGAACCCTTCATTTCTTTTTCTCCGTTGGGAGCTTAAGATCATGGGAGGGGGATACCCACCCTCAAATCTGGAACCTGATGCCGGCACCATTCCCTGTCATCCCATCTGAGGCTTAAAAACAGTGAGTGAGCCCAATACACATGACTCTCAGATTGAGCAGGAAAGACTTTGTGTGTCCCTGGATACCGATAAAAAGCATGGGCTGGTGAGTACCAGAACGAAGGGGGGCAGACTTCACGAGCCTGTTCGCATGGCGTTGGATAGCAAAGGGGCTCTGGAGAGCACCTTACAGCTCTTTTTGCGAATACATCCAGGTGAAGACGGAGGGCGCTTGATCCCGGATGTTTGAGCGTAGCGTCAGCGGAGCGAGTTTCTAAGGATCGCCCGGAGACGAACCTGAAGATGTATCAAAAAGGGCTGTTCCGTGATCGGAAGAGCCCCTTTGTTATCCACCGCTCCCCCGATCACCTCCATGCCCCTTCGTACGTATTACTCCCATATCCATTTATAAGGAGAGGCAATCTCACTATTGATGAAGGAATATTTCGGCGAACTGGTGGAGGGTGTGCAGGCAGCTGTTGGTTGCGGGGGCACTGTCGCGGCAGATGTGGTAGGCAGTGATCCCGATGCTCATGGGGACCTCGTAATCGAAGCGCTTGTGGTCTCCGATATGGACGAGGTCTCCGGCGACGGTCTCCCGGAGTCTGGTATAGGCGGCCGCTTCGGCTTTGACCATGCCCCAGTCGTCGCTCACGGAAATGATCCTGGTAAAGAAAGGCTCCAAGGCGCCTGAGGAAACCTCCAGGTCGAGGAAGTCCCGTGCGGCGTTCGAGAACAGGATAAGATCGAAACCTTCGTGCTTCATTCCCTTCAGGACAGGAAGCACGTCGTCGTACAGCTCGATTCGGGATGCATATTGGCTGACGAGGCGTTTCGGATCCGTATCCTTCAGATCGAAATACTCCAGCCAGTACGGGAGCCGATACCAGAGGAGTGACCCGTCCCCTACTCCGGAGTAAGCGTCTTTGCACATGCACTGTGCGGTTGGAAAATCTATCTTCTGTCTCTGTGCAACAAGACCGGGAAGGCCTTCGAGCCAGACGCTGTCTACGAAACTGTTGCTGGTGAGCGTTCCATCGAGATCAAAGGATATGCTCAATCCTCTTCCCATACCTCAACCCTGTCTTTCCACTTGGCCTTTGCGGCATAGAGGGCATTGTCGGCTTTCCTGATGAGCTCGGATTTCTCCCCCTGTCCATGGGTGAGACTCCCCACTCCGATACTGACCGTGACCTTGACCGACGTGCCGTCACCGAAGGAAAAAGGGGTCGACCGTATGGATTCGCATATCCTTTCAGCCACACGTGCGGATTCTTCAACAGCCGTACTGGGAAGGATTACTGCGAACTCCTCCCCTCCGTAGCGGGCAATGATATCGATAGTGCGGACACTGTTCTTTAATATCCCTGCCAGTTGTTTCAGGACCATGTCCCCGCACTGGTGTCCATAGGTATCATTGAAGTGCTTGAAATCATCGATATCCAGGATAAGCAGCGATACGATCCCGCCTTTAGCCCGCTGGGCGCGTTCCACTTCTTCCGAGAGGCGGTCCTGGAAATGGCGGTGGTTGTAGATTTCCGTCAGGCCGTCGGTGATAGAGAGCTGGTTGAGCTTCTCGTTCAGTACTTTCAGCTCCTCGGTGGCCCTGTTGAGCTCCCCTGCACGTGCTTCCAGGGCATCCTTGACCTCGGCCATTTCCCACAAGGTCTTCTCCATCTCGGCGTTCTTTTCAAGGAGCTCCATCTCGAGTCCCTTTTTGTCCGTAACGTCGGAGAATACCATCAGCGCCTGGACATTCCGGTGCTTCCGGGTAATGACCTGGACATCGTACTCAATGGTAATGTCCTCGCCGTCCTTTGTCCGCAAAAGGCATTCCTGCCGGTGGATCCCCTTGCCTTCGCAGAAGAGCTTCAGAAACTCGCGCTTGAGGCGCTCCTCCTCGTGGGGCACCACGAACTTGGTGAAATGGGCACCGAAGATCTCATCCTTCCCATAGCCCATGAGCTTGCTGACGAACTCGTTGCAGCTCAGGATGATCCCCCTGGGATTCACGTAGAGCAGACCTATAGGAGAGAGATCATAGAGATCGGAAAATCTCTGCACCTCTTCCTTGAGCTTCTTCTTGAGAGTAATGGTCTCCGTGGTATCATTCATCATCAGCCAGAGATAATCCCTTCCGTCGCGGTTGACGAGACCGCCTGTCACGGATACGAAAACCAGTTTCCCCGAGCTCGAGGTAAGGGCAAAATCGGTCGGGGGGATAATCTTTTCAGGACTTTTCAGGGCGCTGTCGCATGCCCTGATAAAGCTTTCCCTGCTCTGCTGCGAGACAATGCCGATGAATTGCCTTCCGAGCACCTCCGGCAAAGGATACCCTAAAAGGCTCAGGAATGTATTGTTCCCATAGATGATATGGCCCTTTTCGATGATAAGACAGCCGCCCACGGCATATGCCGACATATGCACGAGGATCTCGGAGATCGCCTTGCTGTCCGATTCCGGATGGATCGGGATATGTTCGGAAAAAGCGAATATTTCCGTTTCGTTGAGGGTCGTGTTCGTAAAGGTACAGCTGAATTCATTTTGGACTTTTGACGGCAGTGTTATGCACTGACGGCTGTTGCCGGACGAGTGGAGCATCGATATATTCGTATCGATAAAATCCTGGAGCTCTTCTTTGAGAAATCCTGTTCTTGCCGTAAGGGCATGGCTCACGTACACAACATCCTTATGATGTCTTAAAATAATGTACGGAGAGAGGATATCCTCAAGTCTCTCTAGATCAAGCTCCATATCCTGTCTTTATCCTCGGTTACCTCTCCTGCCTGTCTCATGTCGAAGAGCACCTTCTCGATCTCGTGCGTCATGATCTCGACCGACAAAGATTCTTCAAGAATCCTTATGATGTCCTCGATGGCCACGCCTCCGGTGAGCTGGAGCACTTTTTCCGTAAACGAAAGGAGGTCTTCGTGCTTTGACCACGGGAATATTACCCACCGCCACCGGTTCATGATTTTCGGGCAGAAATCCGTCCGGAACTTCGAATCGGCCTTGTTGATCAGGACAGCGGTCTTGACGTCGCCGACTCGTTCGGAAAGATAGTGCACCGCTTCTTCCATGGTCCCGCCTTCATCACTGACATCATCAACGAGGAGGATTTTTTTATCCGAGAGATCCACCTCGGGCAAAGGAAACACGATGGTGGGCTTTTCGCTCAAGTCTTTCCCCTCTACCCAATGGCCCATCTGGAAGGTGCATATATACTTGTTCTGCAGGTAATCAACGAGGATGCGTGCCGGGACGAGCCCGCCGCGTGCGACACCGATCACGACATCCGGTCTGTACCCGGAAGTTCTCATTGAAACATAGATTTCCCACAAAAGATCCTCGACATCTTCCCAGGAAAGCCGTATCGCTTCGGGAAATGTCTTTTTGAAGATACTTCGTTCCATCATATGATCACCTTATCAATTCTTTTTTTTCGGAAAATAAATTCTATCTCTTTAATATTGTTTTGCCTGTCTTATCTCGGAGAACCCAGGATACGGAACCTGGGCCTGTCGAGGGTGCCTCTGAGACTGAACTTTATTCCCTGCTGAAAACCGGCATCCGTGGATGGGGCCGATCCCGGAGGGAGATTCATCGTTCCCGTAAGATTCAGCCGCGAACGTGCAAACGGGTCCATCATCCTGATGGCTCCGCTCATGGTCCCGGACATGTCCCCTTTCAGTTCCATCTTTTCAAGGGTGAGGAGGCCTCTTTCTATGCGGGAGTTCATCTCCATGACTTTGAACTTGAGCCCGTCCATAGGAAGCTGGGATCCGGGCAGCGGGAAAAATCCGTCATTCCATACGATATTGGACTTGCCGCTCATTTCGCTGAGCAAGGTATTCGGGCCCATTAATTCGATGGAACCGGACATGAGCCCCTTTGGCTGAAAGCCGGTGGCAAAAAGGGTATGGATGAGGGCGGAATCGACTTTATCCATCTTCACTTTCGCATATACAGGCCTCTTTGCTGAGCCGTACGGCTTATCGAAGGAGCATGCGAGGCTTCCCGCCGGGAACAGGGCCTTCACATCCATCCCTATCCTGCCGGTCAGCAGCGAAAAGAGATGGGGCTTAAGGAGAAGCTCCTTTGCACATACAACCTCATTGATGCTCAAGCCGTCGACTTTGAAACCGAAGAGCAGCCGTGAGTGGACACGCCCCAGCGTTACCGGCTGTCCTACCATTGAACTTATCGTGTTTTCCAGGCGGCCCCTGAATGCATCGTAGGGAAAGCGTATATATGTGAAGAGCACCAGGCATATGAGGAAAAAAATGGTGATCCCGATCTTCTCCAGAAGAGGCGAGCCCCTCTTGACCTCAGCCATAGCGGACCACCTCGAGGATTACATCGAGATTACTGTCCCTCTCTATACGCCGGATATTCATCCGCTTTATCACGAGTGAATAGGGGCAGTGCTCGATGTCGTACAGCAGGCTGATGAGATCTTCCTGGTAGACTGACCGTATCTTTACCTCCACTGCCTCCCTGGTAGAACCGTCCATGTCATTGACCGGCTTCATGTATTCGATCCGGTCATTGACCTTGATCTTGGCTGCAAGCTCCTCGAGAAATCCGAAAAGGGTGAAGTTCGCAGACTGCATGGCCCCATTGTTTCTCGTACTCTCCGTGACAGCCTTGATCCTGGCAGAAAGTTCGTACACCTTTCTCAGCTGGTCATCCTTGACGCTCACCGAATTATCGAGCTTTGCGCGGTAGCTCATCATGGGGGAAAGCACACCTCCGATGAGGATGGATGCCGAGAGCACGGCCCCCACCGCCAGAAGCACGATCTTCTCGCGTTGGGTGAGGCTTTGGAAATACTCCTTACCTTGTTTTATGAATTGTTTTATGAATTGTTCGATTTTTTGCTGCATACCAGTTTCAACCCTACCCGCTGATCGTTTTTGTCCACGTTCGCCGACACGATCTTTACGTCTGCTATATAGGAAAGGCCTGCGAGGCTTTCCTTCATCCGCTCGACATTGTCGTAGGAACCCGCGTTCCCGGTTATGGTAATGGCGTTTTCATCAATGCTGACCGTATCCACGAGTACGTCGACGGTCTTCGGTATGCGTTCGCTGATGTCCGCAATAATCTCCAGGGGCGAATCCCCGCCGTTCATGGAAGAGGTTCCGCCGCTGCGTGATATCTTTGTCAGATGCTGCTCCATCTGCATCGCGACATCCTTTGTCATTGGGGTGCCGGGAGGCATGACAGCGCTGAATTCCTTGTTTATGAGCTTGGTAAGCCGGCTGTTGATACGGGAATTGGCGGAAATGTTCAGGCCGAGGCCGAAGAGCCACAGGATGACGAAAACCGCAGCTACCTTGGTCCATGTCCCTGCATAGCCCTTTATCCACTCCATCTTCTTGGTATAGGCAAGATCGTTTTGCCGGAAATTGAGCACGTCGGTATTGTCGATGCCCCTGCATGCAAGGGAAAGAGGCATGAAACGGCCCAGAATTTCGTTGATACCGGCGTCTCCGCGGACACTGTTCTGCTCCGGGAGGTCTGTGGTGATATCGGCAGCTTTCTTGAAATACGCCGGGAGGTCCTTGATGGAATGCGCATACCCCGTGAGGATCAGGACAAGGTTTTGCTCTTTCGAGCCGATACGGGACAGGGCTATGAGCACCTCCCTGATATACGCATCCAGGATCTCGCCCGCTTCAATGCCTTCTTTAAGCTTCTCATTCAACTGACCGTAAGGGAGCGCCGTATTCCCGAACAGGCTCAAGGCGATCTTCTCGAACCCGTAGGGAAACGCACCGGTATATTTGACTTTAGTCCCTTCGAGCACTGCGAGCGACGTGTCCTGCCATCCCATGTGAAGACACAGATAGGTGGTATCGCGCTCAAGCTTGAAAACCTTCCGTGCACCTGCCAGAAGTGCTGCAGAAGGGGAATCGATAATCTCGGGGTCGATGCCTGCTGCGTTCATATCCCGAATGAGCGCCGAGGCCGACGCGTGCCTGACCGCGATTGCCTCTATATGATGGAGCCCTGCCTCGTCTTTTCCCAAAAGGACATAGTCGACGATAATCTTCCCGTCCATGACGGGCAATAATGTCTCCACCTCGGGGGCGATGGTCTGTGCAATCTTTTTGCGGTCACCGAAAGGACGCAGCAGCGAGCGGTGCATGGTTTCCCTCTCGGGGAGACTCACCACGAACGTATCGAGGGGTTCGATCAACGCATCCTTGAGAAGCGCCGGTATCTCTTCCGATATGGGTTTCTTGGGCGCATAGCGTTCATCGTACTCCCTGGGCAAGGAGGCAATCCTCTCTATGGTGAGTTCGGGAGCCCCCACCCTGATGAGGCACGCATGCAGGGAAACATTATCCCAGTATATACCTACCGAATATCTTGCCATTATCCATCCTACGTAAAAGTCAGTATATCTTATAATACACTATTCGAACAGAGTCACTGTTATTGCGCTCCAGTATTGCCTTTATATTCACCTGGGCGCCCGAGGGCATGCTGCCCTTCATGTCCGCACAGAAGCGGCTGCTATTGATCCCGATGGCGCTCTTGATCCACTTCATATCATCAGAAGTGTCGCTGAAATTCAAGCTCCGAATGCACTCGAAGCTCTCCTGCATAAAAGGCCTGCAATCCTTGATTTCTTCCACCACGTCCTCGGTTATGGATTCGGATATGCTCATAAGCACTGCGTCGGATGCGGTGTTGATATTGATCTTGCCCCCTTTCCCCGCCGTCACGTACTTGCCGAGCCCTTCGTGGTTTTCCGTGCCGTAATAGTATTCGGGCTTCATCCCTTTCACGAGAAGGATTTCTTCCGGACTGTCCATGGGGGCGTTCTTGCATTCATAGGGGTGGTCCAGGGACTGGTAGTATTCGTTCTCTGCGCCGGATTCTGTTTCTTCGTCGTCCTTGTCTACCCAGTCCTTGACCGAATCTGCCAGTTCCTTCTTCTCGCTTTCGTTCATATCTATATCGAGGACATCCAGGAGCCGTATGAATTGGGCTTGCCTGAAGGCCTGGTTCCCCTGTTCTCCCTGGATCCCGAGAGCATTGAGATCGAATTTGCCGCTCTCGTCCGTCAGAACCCCGGTGAACACCGGACCGTCGAGGTAGCCGGAAGCAGCAATGGCATATTCGGGAAACTCCCCCCATTCCTCATCTTCGGAGTCATAGGCTTTGTCGTCCTTTTCCAAGATCGCCTTGGCCGCTTCGATGCCTGAACGGGCAATATACTGGGCCTGGGCAGAATCCCGGAAGTTGTAGGCCAGCTCGATGTCCAGACCCTGGTCTGCGCTGAAATTGACCACCATGACCGTAAAGAGCGCCACGGTTGCAAGCACGAGGAGGAGCACGGCCCCTTGCTTATCCTTCAGCACAAGCTCCGTGTATCTCATGGACCTTCCTCCTGGCCCCGGACGAGCTTCGGGAGATCTGACAGGGGAAGGAAGGCCACGCCGGTAAAACTCAAGGGCTTGCCCTCGACGTCAAAGGTGATGGTCACCTTCACCTCTTTGGGGAGGCAGAGCTTCTCGGCAAGGTCCCAGGTATCGTTCTCCTTGGATTCGCCATCCACGTACTTGATATCCATGGAGATGACGCCCTCTGCGACCTCCATTTCCTTGCCGGTCTCGCTCACACCCTGATGAGGCATGCAGTCTTCGGACCTGATGATGACGTACCGGTCTTTTTCTGATTCCATTTCCTTGAGATAATACCCCACATCACAGGTGCCGCCCATGCTCCCCGGGAGCCCGAGGTCGGCCGTGGTGGTGAAATGAATTCCGTCCTTGTCGACCGAATCGCTCGAATCGTCCGTGCCTACGAAACGGTACATCGAGATCTCCTCCTCGCTCATCTGCCGTGGGGGGTCGCCCGGGGCCGGTATATAGGCGCATACCAGGTCTTTTACCATGCGATCCATGACGATCCTCACCATCTGGTAGGTCTGCCGCTCATTGCTCACGGCCTCGATCTTCCGGTGAGACCCGAAGAAAGCCATATTCACGACCGTCAGGATGATCGCCCCGATAGCAAGGGCCATGATCACCTCGATAAGGGTGAAGCCCCTCTTATTTGGATGAAAGAAATGCGGTAAATTGCGTCTCAAGATTGCTGCGCTTCCCCCCATTTGAGCGTCAACGTGTACTTCCGGCACCCTTCCAGCGGGGTCGATTCGATGTTTTCGGTATATTTATACCCCGGGTAATCTTCGCCGAAGTCACCCTGATTGCTCCCCGGAGCCTTTTCCAAGCCGCTCGATACGACATCCGCGATGCGCTTCTGGGCGAGCAGGGTCGATGTGGTGATGAATTTCGATCTCGTCGCCATGTCGATGGACTGGTTCGTCCCGATAATGAGCCAGGTGAAGGCGATACCCAGGATCACCAGGGCAACCAGCACTTCGATGAGCGTAAATCCCTTATTCATGGAGCACCTCGACATAGTGGTCATACACGGTGAGCATGCCGGAAAAAGGTTTTATGACCATGGTATAAATGCTCCCCAATGCCCCTTCAAGGTAGATGACGCCCTGTTCGACCACCCCCTCCGGGGTAACCAGGATATCCGCCTTGCCTTCGAGCTTCTCGCTCTGATACGGACTTTTTACGCTTTTCAGAACCACTCCTTCCGGGAGCTCCTTTTCTTTGAGCATCTCTATCTCGCCCGACTTCTCGGGCTTTGGATACAGGCCGACGCTTGAGTGATCGATATCGAAGCGGATGTAGTAAGGCTTGTGCTGGGTTACGGCGCTTGACCTGGCGTACTGGATGATCGTGAGGATCTCCCGGGACGCCTTATCCATGTTTGATGTGGAGAGGCCGGCAAAGAGCTTCGGCCCGATGTATCCCACCGTAATGCCGAGGATCACGATGACGACGAGCAGCTCGATGAGAGTGAAGGCCTTATTGCTGATAGCTCTCGCCTTCGCTTTCCCAGTTTCCGATATCCGCATCCTTGCCCTCTCCGCCGGGCTGACCGTCAGCTCCGTAGGAAAACAGGTCAAAACCGTTGGTATTCCTCATTCCGGGACACAGGTAGGCATAATCGTCGTTCCACGGGTCCTTGGGAACCTTGGGTTTATCGAGGTATCCGCCTTCCCTCCATTTCCTGGGGATATTCCCCCCGGCAGGCTTTTCAACCAGGGCCTTCAAGCCCTGCTCTGTCGAAGGATAATCGCCGTTGTCGAGCCGGTACATGTTCAGCGCGCCCTCTAGCGACTGGATCTGGATCTTGGCCTGGGTCTGCCGTGCCTCTTCAGGCTTACCCATGATCCGGGTGCCGACAAAGGTGGCGAGTATGCCGAGTATGACGATAACCACCAATAATTCCAGAAGGGTAAACCCTTTGTTTTTCATCTGTTCATCCTCCATCCTATCGGACTATGGTGCTCATTTCCAGCATGGGCAGGAGTATTGCCAGCACGATGGAACCCACGATTGCGCCCATGATCACGATCATGAACGGTTCGAGAACCGATGTGAGCCCTGCAACAGCGGTCTCCACATCCTCCTCGTATGCATCTGCAGCCTTGATGAGCATCTCTTCCAGGGTCCCGCTTTTTTCTCCGGTACTGATCATGTGGATGATGATGGGCGGGAACACCCCGGATTTTTTCAAGGGAGCGGCGATACTCGACCCCTCCATGACTTCCGCAGTAGAGGCTTCAATGGAAGCCTCCATGACCTTGTTCTGCACGACCGTTTTGACGATCTTCATGGATTCGATGATGGGCACCCCGGAAGAGAGCAAGGTGCCGAGCGTCCTGGCGAAACGGGCGACAGATACCTTCCGGTAGACGGCGCCGTAAATCGGGACGTTCATCCTGAACCGGTCGAACCGCAATGCGCCGCGCTCGGTCTGTTTCCAGCGCATGAAGAGAACGATTGTGACAATGAGAAGGCTTGCGATTATCCACCACGTGGCACCGAGAAAGTCGCTTATCCAGATGAGAACGCGGGTGGGGAGCGGCAGTTTCTGGCCCATGTTCTCGAACATGCCCACGACCTGCGGCACGACCGCTGTCAGGAGATAGAAAAGCACAAAGCCCGAGACACACAGAAGCACAAGGGGATAGACCAGTGCGGCGCCCACCTTTGCCCTCAGCCGGTGCTGGCCCTCCAGAAACTCGGCGAGCCTCAGCAGCACGACGTCGAGGGCGCCGCTCGCCTCGCCCGAGCGGACCATGTTCACGTACAGATCCGAAAATATTCTCTTATGCTGGCCTAAGGAATCGGCAAAAGATAATCCCTCGTTGACCGAATCCCTCACCTGGGCCACGGTCTTCTTCATGGCAGGTGATTCTGTCTGCTCGTAGAGTGCGTCCAAGCATTCCACCAGTGGGATCGATGCGCCCACCAGGGTGGATAGCTGCCGCGTCATGACCGTGAGATCCTCGAGCTTGACCCTTCCCAGAAACCGCTTCAGCGAGATGTCCCTTACGAGCGGCGTCTGCGATGTGGCCTCTTCGTCGATCGCACTGACGAATACCCCCTGAGAACGAAGTTTGAGCTTGGCCTCCCTGAGGGACACGGCATCCATCATCCCGCGGGTGACCTTGCCTTTTTCCGTATATCCGCTCCAGGTATATAATGCCAAGATTCCTCTCCCTTTACCTTCCCTGGACTGCAGGCGGTGCCGGTGAAGCTGCCGGTCCCGGCACAGGCGCCTGAACCGGGGCAGGCTGTGGTCCCGGCCCGGACCCCGGGCCCATAAATCCGGGATCTTCTGTCTGAGTCTGGGCCCGGCCTTCGAATTTCTTGAAGTACTCATCGTTCACGGAAACCGATGCCTGCTTCTTGATGTTCTCTTTGAGGGCGTTGACCTCTTTTTCCATCTTCTCTCTCTGGATGATTCTCTCGATGGATCTCCTCACCTGATCGAGCGTCCTGGTCTTGTTCTCTCTCCGGTCATCGAGCCTGATGATGTGGTACCCGAAGGATGACTTCACCACATCGCTCACCTCGCCGTTCTTCAGGACAAAGGCCGCCTTCTCGAAAGCAGGGTCCATCTTGCCCTTGCTGAACCACCCGAGATCTCCGCCCTTCGGGGCAGACGGGCACTTGGAATTCTGCTTTGCCAGAAGCTCGAAGTCCGCCCCTTTCTTGATCTGCTTCAACAGCGAGCGGGCCTGATCTTCTTTGTCCACCAGGATGTGCCGCGCCTTGATGCGGTCAGGTGTTACATACTTTTCCTGGTGATCGTTATAGTATTTTTCGATCTCGGCATCGCTGACCTTGAACGCCTTCTTGAGCTCGTTCTCCAGCTCCTTTGCCAGGGTCTGATCCGTGAGGTAGCTGATCTTCATCCGCACGCTGTTCTGCTTGTCTATCCCCCGCTTTCTGGCTTCCCACGCAAGCGTCTTGATATTCACCAGCCCGTCTACGATCTCTCTCCTGCCCTCGGCGGAAGAATATCTCGTCCGGTACTGCATGGGTATGTGTGTGAGTATTTCCTCGATATCCTGAGCCGTTATCTTGTCATCTCCGACCTGCGCCACCACGTCGGATTTGAGTGCAGCCTTGCCCTTGTCTCCCCCGGTGAATTTCGAGCACCCCGCAACAAACATTACACAAACCAGAACCATGATTACAAAGAGTATCTTCTTCAATGTATCCTCCCTTACTCCACTATCCGTTTCCCTTACATTTTTTATCGCAAAGGATATCACCTTCTCGAGTTTGCTGTCACTACCCATTATCCCGTCCCGGTTTCAAGGGAAAGAAGAGTGTGATAATCAGTATCCCTGTGCGGACTTCTATCAAGGCCTCATCCGACAGTATTCTATTGCTGATCCCGTAGGGATCACCCACCTTCATGGAGGCATTCTCCAGCGGCCACTGGAAACCGCTTAAGCTCACGCCGTCGACCTCCATGGTCAAAGGAAGCAGCGAAACCGTAGCCCCCTTCATGCCTGAAACCTCATATAGCGAATCCACAAGAAATATCCTGCTTGTCTGCGACAGGATCGACATGCCGATCCCGCGTTCACGGGCAGCATAGAGCAGATGGACATTTGCGAGGCTGTGGTCGAACCTGTCCCCGGTAGCGGCCGTAAGCTCAATGCACTGTGCGCCCTGCCTGAACGCCTCTTCCAAAGCGAGCTGCGTATCGGTCTGGTCCTTGCACGGGTCATGCTCTTTCAGAGGTATTCCTGATTTTTTTATCTCGTCGTAGGCCGCGCGAGAGATGGAATCCATGTCTCCCACTACAAGATCGGGCCTTACTCCTGCGTCAAGGCAATACTCGGCGCCCTTATCGGCAGCTATGACCATCCTTGCCTTCCCGGCCTTTTCCTTCAGGAAGACGCAATCAGGCGCATCTCCTCCTGATACAATCAAAAACATACTGGCGAATAAACAACGAATGAACCGTGAAGTCAAGCAAGAGCTTCGCTATTCGGCAAAAAGAGGAGGCATTTTAGAGCGTTTTGGGCAAGTGCCTTTCCCGGGACCGAGAAAAATCAGGCTTCGCCCTTTGGACCGAGCAGTACGACGAATGCTTTGAACAGTTCAGGATCGAACTCATCGGCCATCTCTTGCTGCATCAGTGTCAAGGCCTGGAACGGATCTCTCTGCTGCCTGTAAGGCCTTATTGCGGTGAGGGATTCAAACATGTCCGCTATGGCGCAGATCTTCGCATACACCGGGATTCCCTCGCCTTCCCGCGCAAAGGGATATCCGCTGCCGTTATCCCGTTCATGGTGCGAGAGCACGATGGCCGCAGCTTCAGGGGTAAGGTGGCCGGTCTCGAGCAGCCTGTCATACCCCCACATGGGATGCATCCTGATGATGCCCCACTCCGTAGGGGTCAGCGGCGTCCTTTTATCGAGGATTTTCAATGGCACCTGCGCCATCCCGATGTCGTGAAGGAAATACCCTGTACTTAAATCCACCATCTCCTTTTTTGTCAGCTTTGACCCGAAGTGCTTGAGCGAAAGCGCTGTTGCATAGATACCCACCCTGACCGAGTGCTGGTAGGTAAAGTGGTCGTGGCTGTTGATCCAGATGAGATTGTCCATGACCTCGTCTTCGCAGAGGATAAGCCTTACCATTTCCTCTGCGTTCTTCTCCACGTGCTTGATGTTCCTTTCTTCCGTAGACTCGAAGACCTCCCGGATCGACTTCATGGACGTGGAGAAAGCGACATCGGCCTTCTCGCTGGCACTCACCTTGGGGTCTGTGAGGATGCTGCTCAAGTATCTGGTCTTATACTCCTCCACCTTGCTCCAGTCTTCATTTCTGACATAGAGCTTCGTATTCCCGTTTCTCAGCGGCTTGCTGTGATCTTCGGTAAAGAACGCCCCCTTGGCTGCAAAAAGCCGGTAGTCATCCTTGATCCGGATAGAGATATCAAAGTCATACCGTTCATTGATCCGCATAATGGACAGGGGAAGCTCCCTGTAATCGGCCTGATCGGATGTCTTGTTGCTCGTATCAGATGACGGCATGGTATAACCCTTGATATTTTCTCAGAACCGGCTCTCTTACCCGATGGTTCATCCGTGCATAACCCCTTAAAGAGTGATTGTCCACATCCCCGTCTTGTGTGCATTCCTAAAGGGACACGAGGATCTAACTGCGTTTCATAAGCTCATATCGTCAGGGTATTTAAAAAAAATAACACACATGAGCAAAGTAATTTATATTATCGGACAGCTACAGAAAGACATCCTTGAGGAACGGCAGTTCCTTATCTTTCACGGAGAGGATGGGCTCGGAGACAGGCCACGGGATATTCAGGTCCGGATCATTCCATCTGATTCCTCCGTCGGTACCGGGGTTGTAGAGTGCATCGACCTTGTAAAGCACATGGGCATTATCCGAAAGCGTACAGAAACCATGAGCAAATCCCCTGGGGACATAGATCATGCGGAACGGCGAACTGCTCAGCTCAATACCGATCCATCTGCCGTATCCGGATGAGCCTTTCCTCAAGTCAACAATGACATCGAATATAGTCCCGCACACGACCATGACCAGCTTTGCCTGTGAATGGGGAGGATATTGGAAGTGCAATCCTCTGAGCACCCCTTTCTTTTGAGAAAAGGAATAATTATCCTGGAAGAAATCCGGGCTGATCCCTTGTTCTTCAAACACCTTACGGTTATAGGTCTCAAGGAAGAATCCTCTGTTATCCTTATACACCTCCGGCTCAATCACAAATGCGCCCTGCAGATCGGTTTTGATAAATTTCATAAAGGTCCTTTGCTATCAGCATGAAGTTGCTCCATTTCATTACCGGAATGGCTTGATAATATCAACAGGGTTGTCTTTTCACGGCCGGGTTTCAAGGGATGATGTCAACCAGGCCTTCTCTCCGGGCATTGATCATCTCTGCGGAAATCTCATCGATCCGGTCATGATACCGTGGGGAAACATGCATGGGGAAGACATGTTTTGCTTTCATCGAGCAGGCGATCATTCCTGCCTGGGCTGCAGTGAGATGCCCCTTCTCGAGGGCAAGACTTCGAAGCTCGTCAAGATAAAATGTCTCGATAAAAAGGCTGCCTATACCTTTCCCCAGGGTATCGAGGGCCCGGATGTTCCGCCCGGTACAGGCGATATCCGTTATATATGCGATCGACTGCCCTTTCGTCACCACCACGAGCTCTGCCTTGAGCTCTCCGGCAGGGATTTCCCTCATCCCGGAAGAGGTTTTCACCAAAACGGGCTCGTCCGGGATTCCCCTAAATATGCAGCTCTTCAGCCTTCCCAGCCAGGGTCCGGCGATATACCCTTTCTTCGTCAGGATACCTTTTCGAATGTTGATGTGGCAAGGCTCTTTCAGAACATATCCCAGGCAGGGTATATCCCCATGATCGAGTATGACCGCCTCAAGGCAGTACCGTGCCGAGTCTGCTATCACAGCGCCGGTTCTCGGCAGAACTTCCTCGGAGGATAAGGTGAACCCCTCGTCCGCCCTGGCCCTGGCTACGTTCACTTGTTTGGGCAATATCTCATGGATCCTGATTTCCAGGGCATAGCCGGAGGATAAGTTCCAGGTATACGCCTGCAGCTTCGAGAGCACTTTCCTTATGATTCCTTCAGGGCCGTAAATGTTCAATGGTTCTTTCCTGTGGAGGATCGTGCGCAGGACATTGTCGAACCCCATGAAATGGTTCATGTGGCCATGGCTGATACAGATCGTGTCCAGGGCCAGAAGCTCACGATCGGCCATTGTCTGAAAATAGCCGCAGTCGAACATCAGCGCCTTTTTTTCGTTCATGATCCTGACATACAGAACCGGATCGAAAAGAGGGCCGTTCACGAGCCGGGGTACAAACGAAGGCCTCATAGTGATATAGAATGGTATATCGCTAGAGACCGAACGACTTCAAGAGATTGTCCACATCATCCTGTGATGAAGCGATGCCCTTTGCCTCACCCGGGATGACTGGGCCGTGGAGTGTCCGGCCGTGCTTGGCCGCGTTTTCCGATTGTTTCAGGGAGGTATGCTGATGGTCATATCTCCTGATAAGGTCTACGAGCCTGGTCTCCATGTTTTCCACGACCCTGCTCACCTTCTTGATGATCTGATCGACGAGATCGGCGTGGATCTGCAGCTCGCTGATGCGCATGAGCTCGCCTACGAGCTCGGAGTTGTGGGATTTAAGCTGCTTGAGCTTCAGCATCGCACCTTTCTTGTCATCGGATACGATGAGCCTGGCAACGGTATCATATGCGACGTTATCCGCGAGCGCGATCTCCTGGCGGGAAAAGAGCAGGTCGAGGGTACGCTCAGAGGTGTCTTTCACCAGGCTGGAGACATGGGCGAGCTTACTGGATAATCCCTGGATGTCCTCTTCGGTGATATTGGTGATAATGGGCTCCAGAAAATTCTGGATGTCTTTGATGGACTCATGGAGATCCCTCGTGATCTCACCGATACCCAGGAACAGCTCGGTCGTAGCGATTGAGCTGAGCTTTTTCATGGCTTGAGCCGCTTTTTCAAGGTCTCCGGTGGTAAGGGAAAGTATTGCATCTTTGAGGGTGTCCATGAAGAGGATGAGCTGCCTGATGGATTCCGTGCCGCCCTTTTCCAGATACTCCTTCAGGGCATCCGCCTGCTTCAGAATACCCTTCACATCACTGCCCGTATCTTTTCCCCCACTCTTTTTCATGGCATCCTCCACTCACATCGTGTTCGGAATATAATTCTATAATCTTGAACCGGAGGCCGGTTACGCACCCAAGCCCAGAGTCCTGTGGGCATTAGTCCGGAGGGAAAAGGATTCCAATTGTAGTTCAGCGGATATCCGGCACGGATCATTTGAGTATTCAGTGCGGTCGGTTTTTTTATTCGGAGTCAGGCACGTTCCGGAGGTCCTCGAGCCAGGGGGCGTCTTCGCTGTCGCTCGGGGCCCGGTAATCTCCCCGGGGCGAAAGGGAACCGCCCGAACCTACCTTGGGGGCATTGGGGATGCAGGATCTTTTGTACTGGCTGAGCTTGAAGAAACGCCGTATGAACACCTGGAGCCAGTGCTTTATTTCGGGCAGCGCGTATTCGTTGCGCGTGGCTTCCGGCACATCTGGCCATAAGCCTTTCTGCCTGTCGTGCCATGCCGACCAGGAAAGGAACGCAATCTTCGAAGGCAGATAGCCGTAGCGTACGGTGTAGAAGGTGTTGAAATCCTGGAGCTCGTAGGGACCGATGACTTCCTCGGTCATCTGGGCCGGTTCATCCGAGGCTGTACCCGGTACGAGCTCCGGGCTGATCACGGTTTCGAGAATGTCTTTCAAGGACCTGGAGGCTTCCGCGCCAAACAGATCCTTCTCGGCAACCCAGCGGATGACGTACTGGATAAGGGTTTTGGGCACGCTGGCATTGACGTTGTAATGGGACATCTGGTCTCCCACCCCGTAGGTGCTCCACCCCAGCGCCAGCTCGCTCAGATCGCCGGTGCCGACCACCAGCGCGTCTCTGAAGTTCGCCAGGCGGAAGAGTATCGAGGTCCTCTGGCCTGCCTGGATGTTTTCAAAGGTTATGTCGTAGAGATCCTCACCCTTGGCATAGGGATGACCGATGTCCTTCATCATCTGCTTTGAGGCGGGCTTGATGTCGATCTCGCCTGCCTCCACATGCAGTGCCGCCATGAGCTCTTTTGCGTTGTTGTAAGTCTTCTGGGACGTTGCGAACCCCGGCAGGGTGTACGCCTTGATGTTCGTCCGGGGAAGCCCCAGCATATCCATGGCACGCGCACACACGATGAGGGCATGGGTGGAATCGAGCCCTCCGGAAACCCCGATGACGAGGTTCTTGATCCCTGTCGAGAGCATCCTCTTCGCGATCCCCTGCACCTGGATGTTGTAAACCTCGTAGCACCGCTTGTCCCTGAGCGCGGCTTGGGAAGGGACATAGGGAAAGCGGGAGATCTCTCGCTCCAGCAGGATTCCCTCGCCGGGAGTCAGTACATCGACAGAGACCTGCCTGAAGGTATGGCGATGAAAGGTCCTTGCCGCATGGAAAGTATTGGAGCGGAGCCTGTCGGTAGACAGCCGGTCGAGATCGATATCGGCGCATATGACCTGGGGGCCTTTGGAAAACCGCTTGGATTCCGAGATAAGGTTGCCGTTTTCATACACCATGGCATGGCCGTCCCAGGCAAGATCCGTGGTCGATTCCCCGAACCCCGCAGCCGTATATATGTATGCAGCCATGCACCGGGCCGACTGGTTCCCTGCCAGCTGATGCCGGTATTCGTCCTTTCCCACGGTGATGTTCGATGCCGAGAGGTTGATCATGACCGACGCACCGGCCAAAGCTGCATAGCTCGAAGGCGGTATGGGCGCCCAGAGGTCTTCGCATATCTCGATAAAAAATTTGAAACCGGTTATGGCAGGCACGGAAAAGATCAGGTCTGCACCGATGGGGATGTCGCGCTGACCGCACAGGTCGATGGTGCTCACGGGAAGCTCGTGGGAAGGCCTGAACTGGCGGGCCTCGTAAAATTCACGGTAATTGGGCAGATAGCTCTTGACCGCGATGCCCTTGATAATCCCGCGGTGCATGACAACAGCACAGTTGTACAGGCCGCCTTCCACATCGAGCGGAGCGCCCACTACAACGGCGATATCGAGCGAAACCGTTTCCTGAAGGATGAATCCGAGCGCCGTCCTTACGGAATCAAGAAGCGCCTGCTGAAAGAACAGGTCCTCGTTGGAGTATGCGGAGATGCCCAGCTCGGGGAACATCGCGAGCACGGCCTTCCTTGCATGTGCATCCCTGATCAGATCAAGGGTTTCCCGGGAATTGTAAATGGGATCGCTCACCTTGAGCTCAGGGATACAGGCGGCAACCCTGATAAAGCCGTGACGGTAGAGATTGAAAAAATCCAGGTTCCTGTTCACCACATCTCCCTTTCTTTTTTTTATACCATAGGATCTTTTCGAAAAAATATACAAAAAAATACAGTCTATTCGATACGGGCATATTGCCGATGGATGATGAATCCCTCACCGAGGCATTGTATCAGTACATTTTTATCCATGACACTCTTCCGTTTCCGTATGCTCCTATTTCATACTTGAATTTCATGGCCTCATCTTGTAAGGATTGTGATGGGTTGAAGGAGTACAGGTGATCGCTGATGCTTTGCTCTTGTAGCAGGCGCGAGAGGAAAGTCCGGGCTCCGCAGGGCAAGGGTGGTCGCTAACGGCGACCGGGGGTGACCCTAGGGAAAGTGCCACAGAAAACAAACCGCCCCCCTATACGGGGAGTAAGGGTGAAACGGCGAGGTAAGAGCTCACCAGTTCCCCGGGTGACCGGGGAAGCTTGGCAAACCCCACCCGGAGCAAGACCAAAAGAGGGGCTGTAAGGGCTGCCCGTCCCGCCCCTGGGTAGGTCGCTCGAGGCAGCAGGCAACTGCTGCCCTAGATGAATGATCGCCGCTCGGCTCAAGGCAACTTGGGCAGGGACACAGAACCCGGCTTATGGACTGCTTCATACCCTTTTTCTTTTGATGGGCGAATAAGGAGCGTACCGGTTTTTCATGGAAAAAAAGTCGCGATTCGAACTGGGCCATACAGAGAAGATACGACGATCGATCTATGTCTTCCTTCGTGATGAGCTTGAGCTCAAGCTCAAGGCTATCGCGCTGGAAGAGCCGTACAGGAATTGTCAGGAAAAGAATGTCCCCTACCTCTATGTGGACTCCAGCGATCTGAGGCCCAAGAAAAAGGAATTCTCAAAGGAGTCGTCTCTCGCCAGGCCCTTTTTTATCGTTTTCTGCGAAGATACGATCGATGACGCACACCAGAAATACATCAGGTTCTCCGACACCAACAGGGTGAGAAAGGACACCATCTCCCTGGTCCCGGACCTGAGGCTCCACCGCCCTTTCTCCTCTACGATCCGGTTCTTCGAACGGGATGCTTTCTTCGAACTCTTCGATCAGCTCATCGATGTGGATTACTGCCTGCTGATCCAGCGGGACAACCGGTTCAAGAAACACAACCGCTACTCGCTCACCCACTTTCATGTCAAAATCGACTGGCCTATCGCCGAGGCTGCCGAAAGCCTCGCAAAGGAACTGCGGTACATCTCGAAGAGCCTCTATGAAAAAGGCGACCGGTATGCCGAGATCTTGCAGCAGAAGCTGTTCGAATACTATGGCTGGCACCACCAGGCAACCGGCGGGCGCAGGTCGGCAGCTCTCATATGCCTTCCAGTACCTCAAGAACACTACCGGCCTTGCCACGGTATACGTATCCAGCGCAGAGGCCAAGACGCTCACCCGCTACTCGGAGAAGGGCGTGGGCCGCTATGCGGTCATCCAGTTCGATAAGCAGCTGGCCAAACAGCTCATCGAGAACAACAATATCACCATGGAATGCTTCAGCCAGGGCTATGCCCTGGGTGAATCGGAGCAGTTCTTTGATGTCATCCTCTTTGTAACGTATAAACACACCGAATGGGGGACACCTCCTGCAGACGGAAAGCTCAGGATCTTAAAGCCCGACTTCAGCTGGCTTGCAGTGGACATGGAGATGATCCTGCCCATGCCCCATGCGGTGAGCTTCCGTCCTTTGCCTGTGAAATGGGTGTACAGGACGTAATCTTTAATTATTGTCATGTAACGTCGGCTTACACGCCGCGAAATGAATCTAAAGGGAGAGAGGGTATTGGGCACGATAATTGACGGCAAGGAATTGTCACGGAAGAAACGCGCCGAGATAGCGACAGCCGCGGCTGATTTCACCAGAACACGCAACAGGGCCCCGGGGCTTGCGGTAGTCCTCGTGGGCAATGACCCTGCATCAGGCATCTATGTGAAGAATAAAAAGATTGCCTGCGAACAATCCGGCATCATGTCCTTTGAGTACCGCATGGATGAGAAGACGACGCAGGAGGAGATCCTGTCTCTCATCGAAGAGCTCAACAACAGAGACGAGGTCGACGGGATCCTGGTCCAGCTTCCGCTGCCTGCCCGCTTAAGGGAGGATGAGATCCTCCTGAAGATCGACCCGGCAAAGGACGTGGACGGGTTTCACCCCTACAATATGGGCATGCTCCTGATGGGCAAGCCTACCCTGGTGCCGTGCACCCCCAGAGGGATCATATCCATGCTTCATGAGTACGGAGTCGAGATCAAGGGCAAAGACGCAGTGATTGTGGGGAGGAGCAATATCGTGGGCAAGCCGGTTGCGCTGCTGCTCATGATGGAGCACGCAACCATCACGATATGCCATTCGCGCACGATCGATCTGAAAGAAAAGGTCTCCCGGGCAGACATCGTCGTGGCAGCCATCGGCAAGCCCGAGATGATCAGCGGTGACTGGATCAAGGACGGCGCGGTCGTGATCGACGTGGGCGTGAACCGGATGGAGAACGGCAAACTGAAAGGTGATGTGGAGTTCGAAGATGCTGCCGGGCATGCGCGGCTGATCACCCCCGTCCCGGGCGGAGTCGGGCCCATGACCATCACCATGCTGCTGGAAAATACCCTGATAGCAGCCAAAGCCCGCGTTTCCTGATCTTCGCCCCCTCTTTGCAATGCGGCCTGCGGCCATGGTTGATAAAAAGCTGCACCTGCCCGTTTTCTTCCGTGGAGGCGCTTTTCGCATGCGCCTTGTATGGTACTGTGACCGGATGCACTCATATTATAAAGGTATGAGGACTTGAAAAATGAGGACACCGCTGTTTCACGAGCATGAGAAGCTTCATGCGAAGATCGTCGACTTCCACGGGTGGGAGATGCCCGTCTGGTATACCGGCATCATAGAAGAGCACATGGCGACAAGAACCTCTGCAGGGCTGTTCGATGCGAGCCACATGGGCGAGATATACGTGCAGGGAAGACAGAGCGTGCCTTTCCTCGACCGGATCCTCACCCGGGACATCCCGTCGATGCCAAGGAACAAAGTATATTACAGCTTTTTCCTCAACGAGCACGGGGGTATCATCGATGACCTCACGGTGTACTGCATCGAGCCCGGAGAAAGCTATATGCTCTGCGTTAATGCATCGAACACGGAGCAGGACCTGAAATGGCTCGGCAGCCGGAACAAAGAAGGTGCGGTCCTCGAAGACAGAAGCAGCCGGACTGCTCTCCTTGCGCTGCAGGGCCCGGATGCTTCACGCATCCTGAAATCGGCCCTTGCATTCGACCTCGGGACTCTCAAGAAATACACCTTCGCCGCGGCCCGGACATCCCGGTACGGTGAGTTCCTGATCTCGAAAACAGGCTACACAGGGGCAGGCGGCGTTGAGATCTTTCTCGATGCAGAGCACGCATCGCTCCTGTGGAATGACCTGATCGGCCGGGGAGCAACCCCGTGCGGCCTGGGCGCCAGAGATACTTTAAGGCTTGAAATGGGATACCCCCTCCACGGCAACGACATCGACGAGTCCCACACGCCTCTGGAGGCAGGGCTGAATTTCGCCGTGGACATGGGGAAGAAGGCGTTCATAGGCAAGGAGGCGCTCGACGAGCAGGCCCGGTCAGGGCTCAAACGGCATTTAATGGGTCTTCTGCTCAAGGACAAGGGTATCCCCCGCCAGGGATGTGTCTGCGTCCGGGACGGGCATGAGGTGGGAACCGTTACATCGGGGAGCATCTCACCGGTCCTGGGAGCAGGGGTCGCGCTTGCATACCTGGACAGCACCGTCTTGGAAAATGATGACGTAGAGATTATCGTAAGATCAAAACCTCTGAAAGCCACGGCCGTGCATCCGCCGTTCGTGGAAGGCACAATACCCAAATAAGATATGGGGGAAGAGCTGTATGAACATACCGGACGAGTTGTACTATACCGAAAATCATGAATGGGGAAAGGTTGAAGACGGCCTGATGAGGGTCGGGATCACCGATTATGCCCAGAGCGAGCTCGGAGACATCGTCTTCGTGGACCTCGCCCGGAAGGGAACTTCCGTCAGCAAGGGCGATTCCCTCGGGAGCGTGGAGTCCGTCAAGGCGGTTTCCGAGATCTATTCACCCGTTGACGGCGAGATCGTAGAGGTCAACGAGGTTCTGGAGAACTCACCCGAACTGGCCAACCACGACTGCTATGAAGCCGCGTGGATGGTGGTCTTGAAGATGGATGACCCGTCACAGGTGCGCAAGCTCATGGATTCGCAGTCCTACGAAGACTACCTCAAGGCAGAGGCTGAATAGATGTCGTATGTCCCGCTCAACGAAGAAGACCTGGGTAAGATCCTGAGCACGATCGGGATCCGGAACCCTGAAGCAGTCTTCTCATCGATACCGGATGCTTTACGGTACGGTTCGGTGCTCCCCATCGAGGGACCCCTCGACGAGGAGTCGCTCCGCAGGGAATTCGCCTTCCACTCCTCAAAGGCGGTGTTCGCAGGGGGCGGCATATACCGCCACCACATCCCTGCCCTGGTGGACGCCCTTGCCTCCAGGCAGGAGTTTTATACCGCATACACGCCGTATCAGCCGGAGATCAGCCAGGGTACGCTGCAGTCGATCTTCGAGTACCAGAGCATGATGGCCGGTCTCACGGGGATGGATGTATCGAATGCATCCATGTACGACGGCGCCACTTCTTTGGCAGAAGCTGCACTCATGGCCTTGCGGGGAAAGGGAATCAGACGCATCCTGGTCACGAGGGCGACGCAGCCCTCATACCGGCACGTGCTCGGCACATACCTGACGCATATCGAAGAAGCCCGCATTCAGGAGATACCCTTTGACCGGGCCACCGGCCGGGTCGATCTGGAAGCCCTGGAGGCTATGACCGGCTCTGACTGTGCGGTCTTTGTCCAGAGCCCGAATTATTTCGGCATTATCGAGCCCCTGGAAGAGATAGCCTCCATCGCTTCATCCCGGGCCGGTTTCTGGGGCATCGTGGTTACCGAAGCGCTCTCCTTGGCGGCTTTGAAGCCTCCCGGGGCATTCAACCCCGACGTGGTGGTCGGCGAGGCGCAGTCCTTCGGGAACCCTCCGAATGCAGGCGGGCCTCTGCTCGGGTTCTTCTGCACCAGGAAAGAGCACGTCAGGCGCATGCCGGGCAGGATCACAGGCCTCACGAAAGACAAGCAAGGAAGGCAGGCCTTCTGCCTCACCCTGGCCACGCGCGAGCAGCATATCCGCAGGGAGAAGGCCACGTCCAACATCTGCTCGAATGAAGGGCTCTGCGCGCTTAAGGCTGCACTCTACCTGAGCGCCATGGGGCCTCACGGCCTGAAAACCGCAGCACTCCAATGCGAGGCAGGGGCCCGCACCTCATGAGCCTCCTGAAGGAAAGAGGGATCGCGCCGAAATTCAGCGGGCCGGTATTCCATGAATTCGTGATCCCCATGGAAGAAATAAAAAGGAAAGCACTGGAAAAAGACGGGATCGTTCCAGGAATCCCGGTCACGGCCTCTTACCCGGAGCTTCCCGGTATGCTCCTGACCACGGTTACGGAAATGAATACAAGGGAGGAATGCACGATGCCTGACAGAGAGGATGTAGCACGCTTCCCCGAGATCAGAGAACCGCTTCTGAACACGATAAGCGCACCAGGAAAGAACAAACGCGTGGTCCCTGAACCCTTTGACCTCTCGGATACGGACCTATTGCCCGGCGTTGAAGGAATGCCCGATGTCCCGGATATATCCGAAGTGGAGACGGTCCGTCATTTCACGAGGCTCTCGCGCCTCAACTACGGCATCGACCACGGCATGTATCCCCTGGGATCGTGCACCATGAAATACAATCCCAAGATTACTGAGGCCATAGCCGAAAGCCTTAAATCCATACATCCGGCTGACCGGAACGCCATGTCCCCTGTCCTGAAATACTTGGGCCTTCTCCAGAAATATCTCGGGGATATCTGCGGCATGGATGCCTGCAGCCTCTGGCCCGCTGCAGGCGCTCATGGAGAGCTCACCGGGATGATGGTCATCCGCAAGGCCTTTCAGGTCAGAGGCGAACCGAGAAGCAAGGTGCTCATCCCGGATACCGCCCATGGAACAAACCCTTCCTCCTGCGTGCTGGGCGGCTTCGGAACCGTCAATATCCCCTCCGGCAAACAGGGCTTCCTCACCGCATCCCTCCTGAAAGACCATCTGAATGGAGACGTTGCAGCGCTGATGATTACCAATCCGAACACCTTAGGCATATTCGAGCGGGAGATTCGAGAAATAGCCGAGATGCTCCATGAGAACGGGTCATACCTTTACATGGACGGCGCGAATCTGAACGCGATCTTAGGCGTTGCACGGCCGGGAGATATGGGCGTTGACTGCATGCACGTGAATCTGCACAAGACCTTCGGCACCCCTCACGGCGGAGGCGGGCCGGGCAGCGGGCCCGTGCTCGTGAAAGAAGAGCTGGCCCCTTTCCTGCCCCTGCCGGTCATCACCCCTGACGAATCCGGTGCTTTTACGCTCACCGATCATCGACCCCAGAGCATCGGTATGGTGCACTCATCTTTAGGCAACGTAAGCGTGTGCATCAAGGCGCTCGCTTACATCCTTAGCCTCGGCCCTTTAGGATTGCGGGAGGTGGCGAGGACGGCCTGCCTGAATGCAAACTACCTCAAGAGCAGGCTTTCAGGCCCCTACGACCTGCCCTATGAAACGCCCACGCTCCATGAGTTCGTGCTCAGCGACCGCAAGCAGAAAGAAGACGGTATCATTGCTCTGGATATCGCAAAGGCCCTCATGGATTTCGGTTTCTACCCTCCGACGGTCTATTTCCCCCTCGTGGTATCCGGTGCGCTCATGATCGAACCTACCGAGACGGAACCGCTCGAAGAGCTCGATAGATTCGTTTCCGCCATGGAGGAAATAGCGCAGCAGAGCCGGTTAAATCCTGAAAATATCCATGGGTCTCCCCATGCAAGCCCTGTTACGCGCGTGGATGAGGTGGCTGCTGCAAGGAATCTTATACTTACCTGGCCTTGAAGAATCCAACCGGGAGGAAAGAGTATCTAAATGGGTAAGAAACGAGAGATACGATCCGATGCCGAATTGATAAGAGAAATCAAGGGCGGCAGTTCCAGAGCAATGGAGGAAGTGGTGAGGCGATACTCGAATAAGGTTTACAATCTCGCCTATCATCTGACCCGCGATTCTGCTGCTGCAGAAGAGATCATGCAGGATGTATTCCTCACGGTAATCGCCAAGATCGGCACGCTCACGAACGAAGAATACTTTTCCACCTGGCTCTACCGCGTAACAACCAATGCGGCATACGGGTTTTTGCGCAAAGAGAAGAAGTTTTCCGATCAGACTCCGGTAGAGGATCTTGACCAGGAAGTCCAGACGAGTTATGATTGGTCGGATCTCCCCGATGATGTCCTGCTCTCTGAGGAGAGCAAAGAGGTCTTGAGGAAATCCATTGATGCCTTGCCGGAGGCCATGAGAACAGTCGTGATCATGAAAGACATGGAAGGGCTCAAGAATGAAGAAATTGCCGAGGCATTGAGCATCAGCGTGCCTGCAGTCAAATCCAGGCTCCACAGGGGAAGGCTGATCTTGAGGGGCCTCCTCTCCGGATACTTCAGGAAAAAATATACGGATCCATCGGGGGAAGAGGAATGAATTGCAAACTCTGTTCGGCTCTGTTTCAGGAGTTCCTGGAAAAGTCCTTGTGCGAAGAAGTCATTTTCGAGCTGGAAGCGCACCTGCAGACCTGTAAAAAATGCAGGGTCATGCTGCGTACCTATACGCTCACCATCACGCTTTCCCAGAAAGTCGACCCCCCCTGCTGCGTCAGTACCGATAAGATAGACCGGCTCAAAAAAATCCTTCTGGAACGGTTTTTCCCCAAACAGAGCGTACAGGGTCCTTCCGTAAGGTAATACGGCAGGAAGGGGTGTCCGCCCCTTTTCTAAAAGCAGCTTTCTTAGCTGATATATCGTTCAGGCCTTGAGACGCCGGTTATCCGGCCATGCGCTTAACGGATTTGTCGGCGATGAGGTCATTGAGCTCTGCAAGCAGGACTCTCTCGTGGGCATCGACAACGCCGTCTTCATGCGCAAGGGCAATGATCTCTTCGTACTCGGAGTTTTTGATGACGTGATCGTCGATTGCCTTCTTTATGATTTCTTCGAGTTTCTTCCCGCTCTTGGTCAGCATGTGTCAACCCTTTCTCTTCAATTTTTATCTGAATTTCTTTACCATACACGTGGGAGATCCGTCCATATCAATGAAAATGTTTCCTGTTCTCCCCTTCTCTAGGAAGCCTCTTTCAAAGACTCTTCCTCCATCAGAGGATCTGCCGACACGTACTCGTCCGAAACGTCTTTTGAAAGATCGGGAGGGAAGAGCCTGATGCATGCCGGCAGGAAGGTGAGCGCTGAAAAGGCGATGGTCGTCATGTCAACGGCCACGAGTATGCCCATCTGGGAGATAATGGTAAACTGGGAAGGCACGAGGACCAGAAACCCTGCCGACAACGCCAGGGCATTATAGATGATGGCCCTGCCCGAGGTGTTCATGGTGATCTCGATAGCCTCGTCCACCGACCGGCCGAGATGGATCTCGTGACGGTATCTGTTGAGAAAGTGAATGCAGTAGTCGATCCCTAAGCCGATGTCGATGGCAGCCACGGTCGAGGTTGCGGCATTCAGCGTCATTCCCGTCGACCCCATAATGCCGAAATCGAGCGTAATGGGGATAATGAGAGGAACCATGCTGTAGATGCCGAGCTTGAACGAGCGGAAGATCCCCGCAGTGACGAGAAAGCACAGGACGAACGACAGGGCAAAGCTCTGGAGCTGGCTCTTGACGATGATGTGGTTGAACTCGTTGGCGAGCATGGAGAGGCCTGTCGTGACTATCGTGATCCCCTTTGTAAAGGTGTCCTGTTCCCTCTCGAATTCCTCCACTGTCCTGACCACGTCACGGGTCAGATAGCCGCTCTGTGACTTCATCTGGAGCAATATCTGACCTTCCTGGTAATTGTAGGTCACGAAGCTGTCCAGCTCATCTCCTCCCCCGGAGAATGAGTACAGGAGAAGGTACTGAGCCACAAGCTCCCTGGACTCGGGAACGGCGTAATAGGCGGGATCACCATCGTGCATGGACTGGTTCATCCTCTTGATGAAATCAACGATCGAGACCACCTTGCCCACGCCTTCGAGGTCTTTCAGTTCGTTCTGGAGCCGGTCCATATCATTCAGGACTGCGGGGTCCTTGATGCCGTCGGCACTCTTCGACTTGAACACCACGCGGTACGTCGATGTGCCCCCGAACTTCTCGTTGAGAATCGTATCAGCCATCCGGATAGGACTTCTCTCGCGGAAATTGTCAGCGAGATTGAAATCGCTCCTGACATGCCTGCCGAGCACTGCGGCAACGACAAACACGAGAAGGGATATTGCAAATATCCATCCTTTCCTGTGCGTGCTTATGTAGGTAAGCTTCTTCAGGATCGGTCCTACGATATCGAGCCCGGTATGATGGCGGGGAATAAATTCCCTGCCTTTGGCGTCGATTGCGGACAGGACCGCAGGGATGAAGGTGAGGACAAGCATCATGGCGACCCCGAAACCGAAGGCCGAGAGCAGACCGAACTGCGTGAGGGGAACGACCCATATCGAGACCAGCGACAGGAAGCTGGCAACCTCGGTCAGCCCGGCTATGAGCACCGGGGATGACGATCCTTACGACAGCGCTCTTTATGCCCGCCCTTCCCCTTTTCCCGGCGCTGAATTCGGAGAAGACGTTCTCGATGACATGCACTCCGTACCCAACGCCGACGGCCATGAGGGCAACAGGCAGAGCAGTGGAGATCATGGTCAGGGGGATATGAATCAACGACATGAGGCCGAAGGTCCAGATACACGCGATGCCCACCGAGATCAAAGGCAGCAGCGTGCCGCTGATGTTCCTGAAGAAAAAGAACAGGGATACGATCAGGACGACCACCACCAGGGGCGGCAGGTATATCAGGTCCTTGATCATGTAGTGGCTCTGGAGTGCCTCCAGAACCTTGGTGCCCGAGATGAAGAACTTCTCGGGGCCTTCATATTTCTTCATGATATCCGTCATGGCAAAGTAGATGGGGATGACATCCACGGTCTCGATCTTGTCTTCGAATACCAGAGATATCGCAGCACCGGTGCCGTCCCCGGTGACCAGCGAACCCTTATAGACCTCCCACGAGTCGACCTTGGCCTTGAAGTCTGCGATTTCTCTTTCCGTCTTCGGGAAGGTGCCTTCCTTGACCAGGGGCGATACATCGAGCCCCGAATCACTGCCCTGAATGTTCTTCGCATTCAGAATACAGGTTACTTTGCTGATCCCTTTTATGCTTTTGAATTCCTGCGTGATCCGGGCGAGCTTTTCCATGGAGCCGGCGTTGTAGATATTCGGGTGCAGCATGCCCACGACGGCATCAGCATATGGCTCAAAGGAATTTCTGTTATCAATGAAAGATGCAACAGGGGGATAATCATGCCTCAGCATGACCTCCACTCGGGAATCCATCTTGATCCCGGGTATCTGTGCAGCGAAAAACAGGGTTATGATCAGAACGAACCCGATAATCCAATATGGATGATCGATGCAGAAATCTACGACCTTCTTCATGAACGCCCCTATGATTTCAATCAAATGATTCTCCGCAGCTTGCTGCGGGGTTACCCCGCCCTGCTGCTTACGGCGGGGTGCATCACCAGGTGTCTTATATCAATTCCCGGCTTATAATGAAAGATTATTACTCCATACGGACAAGACATGTATATCTTGAAAGTGTCCGGCAAGAACTCAGGGGAAAGGCTTGACCTTTTGATCAGTCAGGATATGTCCGGATTTGTCCTGCCCTTCTCTTCCGAAGAACTATTTAAGCATTATTCTTTTAATTATCATTGATTTATTACTCTATCATTGGTAAATTGAAATGCTCCTTCTTGGGGGACAATAAATTGCACCATCATTTCTGACAAAAAGGAAAGTTCATTGAAATGGCAGCGCATGATAAGGGCAAAAACGGCAGGGGTGCGTCAACCGGTTCGGATCGCAGTTTAAGAATCTGTATCTTTACCTACCGCGGGAATCCAACCTGCGGAGGCCAGGGGGTATACACCAAGAGGCTCAGCAGGGCGCTGGCCGACCTGGGACACAAGGTCGATGTGGTATCGGGGCCTCCCTATCCCATCCTGGATGACGATGTCGCCCTTCATAAACTCCCGAGTCTCGACCTCTACAATCCGGACGACCTTTTCCGGGTGCCGAGCTTATCCGAGCTCAAATCCCCGGTCAATCTCATCGAATGGCTCGGGGTCTCCAGCGGCGGGTTTCCGGAGCCCTTTACCTCGGGCCTGCGCATCTGGGACTTCATGCGGAAAAACGCCCACAACTACGACGTCTTCCACGACAACCAGTGCCTTGCCTACGGCATCCTGGGCGTAAGGGCAGCCGGGGTCCCGACGGTCGCCACCATCCACCATCCCATGACCGTTGACCGCGACGTGGAGGTTCAATCCATGAAGGTCTGGTGGAGAAAGCTCAAGGTCATGCGATGGTATTCCTTCATCAACATGCAGAAGCGGGTCTCGCGGAGGCTCTCTCATATCATCACGGTCTCCGAGGCTTCCAAGGAAGATATCAGCAAGGAATTCGCCATTCCTCCCTATAAGTTCCGCGTGGTGGCGAACGGCATCAACACGGATATCTTCTATCCCGTCGACGGCGTCAGGCGGGAAGAAAACCGGATCATGGTCACCAACAGCGCGGATACGCCGCTGAAAGGGCTCCGCTATCTCATCGAGGCAGTTTCTTCCATCCGCAGGAAGAGGGATGTCAAGCTCACAGTCATCGGGAAGCCCAAGAAAAACGGTGTTATCGACAAACTCGTGAGAGACTTGGGCGCCTATGAGTTCATTACCTTCACCGGCCGGATCCCGGATGATGATTTCGCAACGTACTATGCCAAGGCTACCATGGCAGTTGTGCCATCGATTTATGAAGGGTTCGGCCTGCCCGCCGGTGAGGCGATGGCATGCAGGGTCCCGGTGATCAGCACCACGGGAGGGGCATTGCCCGAAGTGGTGGGAGACGCCGGCATCCTCGTCCGTCCGGGGGATGCAGGTGCACTGGAGACGGCCATCATAGACCTCCTGGATAATCCCGAAAAACGTGCGCGTCTTGCGGATGCAGGGTATGACAGGGTGAAGAAGCTCTTCACCTGGCATAACACGGCAAAGCAGGTGGTCGAGGTCTACCGGGAGGCCATTGATGCTCACTGTTGATTTCTCGAAGCTCGAGCTCCCGCCCGGTTCCTGGGTGCTCGACGCAGGGTGCGGCTCTGGCCGCCACCTGAGCCGGGCTTTCCGCTTCCGGGATGTCCACGTGGTGGGCATCGATATGAGCGGGAAGGACGCAGGTACGGCGAACAGAACGCTCGACTGCATGATCCACGAGGCCGAAGACGGCGGCGGTATCAAGCTGCTGAGCGTGAGCGACATCACCAGACTTCCCTTCAAGGATGAAAGCTTTGACGTGGTTATCTGCTCCGAGGTGCTGGAGCATATTCCTGATCACTTGAAGGCGGTCAGCGAACTCATCCGGGTGCTCAAAGCCGGCAAGTCGCTGGTGGTGAGCGTGCCCCGGTATCTGCCCGAACGGATCTGCTGGGCGCTTTCGCATGACTACCACAATGAAAAAGGCGGCCACATAAGGATATTCAAGAAGAAGGAGCTCATCGATATACTGGAAAGCGCCGGGACCAGGTGCCTGGAAAGCGGGTGGGCTCATTCGCTCCACAGCCCCTACTGGTGGCTCAAATGCATGGTCGGGCACAAGAATGACGAGCACCCCGCGGTGAAGCTCTATCACCGGTTTCTCGTGTGGGACATCATGAAAAAGCCCCTCCTCACCAGGACACTCGATAAAACCTTGAATCCTTTGATCTCAAAGAGTATTGTACTTTACCTTAAGAAAGGTGAACATTATGGATCTTGAACTGCAGCTCCGCACCATTTCACATTCGGTCGAGATCGACACCCTGGCGGCCTCCATTGCCGCAGTGCAGCTGCCTACAGGAGAAATCCCCTGGCATACCGGGGGGAAGGCCGACCCGTGGGACCACGTGGAAGCCGCTATCGGCCTGTCCATCGGAGGATATCTTGAAGAGGCCAGGCGTGCCTTTGAATGGCTCGCATCCGTGCAGATCGAGGACGGGAGCTGGTATTCGTCATACCAAAACGGCACGCCGCTGGACATGACGCGGGAGTCGAACCAGTCGTCGTATATCGCTGTGGGCGTCTTCCACTACTACCTCATCACCCAGGACCGGGCATTTCTCGAATTCATCTGGCCCACGGTGAGCGCCGGGGTCGACTATGCAGTCGCACTCCAGGGCCCGGGCGGTGAGATCTACTGGGCCAGGAACCCCCATGGCGCCATCGACCCCATGAGCCTGCTCACCGGATCGAGTTCGACGTACATGAGCCTCAAGTGCGCCCTTGTGCTGGCGCTGCTCCTGGGAGAAAGCAGGCCCTCGTGGCAGGCCGCACTGAAACGCCTCGAAGAAGCCATCTGCTACCGGAGCTATCTCTTCAACAAGACCAAGTCGCGCTTTTCCATGGACTGGTTCTATCCGGTGCTCTGCGGGGCAATGACCAACAACGAAGCAAAAAAGAGGATCGACCGTTTCTGGAACAAGTTCGTGGTGGAAGGCCTGGGCGTACGGTGCGTATCCGATAACCCCTGGATCACCATGGCAGAAACCTCCGAGCTCGTCATCGCACTGGCCGCAATGGGCGAAAATGAGCTTGCAGAATCGATCCTTTCATGGATATTGAACAAGAGATATGAAGATGGAAGCTACTACTGCGGATACACCTTCCCGGATATGGCGATATGGCCCGAGGAAAAGCTCTCCTGGACCAATGCAGCGGTCATGATGGCAGCAGACGCACTCTACCACATAACCCCTGCATCCCAGCTCTTCAACCACTCTTTCTGGCAGGAAGGACAAAAGACCCACATGTACCACTTCCTCAAGAAAAGGCACCCCATCTTCAGCATCAAGGATGCCTTCTACTCAGACGCACAGGATATAAGGGCTGAATATCGTTGATCAAAGATTATAGGCCGTACTACATCAAATATTTCGATCTGCTCTTTCGGGACTGGTATGCCGACCATTTCCTTAAGCCGCAGTTCCGGCATCTCGGCAGGGGCTGCACCTTCATGAAGCCCTGGCATGTCATGGTGTTCGGCGGGCCCATCGACCTCGGCGATTTTGCCAATGTCATCACGACCTCCGACCACAAGGTGAGACTCACGGTATGGGGTGCGGAGAAAGGCAAAGGCTTCATCAGCATCGGGAAGTACAGCCTTATCTGCCCGGGCGTCCGGATCAGTTCCGCGAACGGGATCACCATCGGGGACAGCTGCATGATGGCGAGCAGCGTATATCTTACCGATGCCGACTGGCACGGCATCTATGACCGAACCGATTACACCGGCAGAAACGAGCCTATTGTAGTCGGCAACAATGTCTGGATCGGCGACAGTGCCGTCGTCTGCAAGGGTGTGACGATCGGAGACAACAGCATCATCGGCGCAGGATCGGTAGTGACCCGCGACATCCCTGCGAACACCATTGCTGCCGGCAACCCCGCGGTCCCGGTAAGGCAGCTCGATCCCGTTGAGCCGATCAAGACAAGAGCGGACTGGTTTGCCGACCCGAGAAAGCTCAAAGCCGACATCGAAGAGATCGACCGGGACATGCTGAAAGACAATACGCTCCTCGGATGGCTCAAGTCTCTTGTATTTCCTCGAAAAGAGTTGTAAGAAAGTCTCTATGAAAATCGCGCTCATAGCTCCGCCCTACCCCCTTGAAGAAGCACCGTCGCCCCCGCTGGGGCTGACGTATGTTGCAGCAGCATGCGAGGCGGCAGGGGCAACGGTCAGGATCTTCGACTTCATTGTCAGCAGATATTCCAAAGAAAAGCTTACGGCAGCCCTTGAAGACTTCAGGCCGGATGCCGTGGGCGCTACGGCCGTCACCATGAATTTCCGCCAGGCCGCCGCCATCCTCCGGGATGTGAAAAGTTACAACCGGAAGATCGTTACTCTGATGGGCGGGCCGCATGTATCCTTTGATATCGAAAATACGCTGAAAAACTATCCCGAGCTCGATCTCATCGTGGTCGGCGAGGGTGAGCAGACCCTCTCGGAGCTGGTCCCTGCCATCAGATCGCCCGAGGAGTGGGACGGGATCAACGGCATTGCATTCCGTAAAAACGGCCGTATCATCACTACCCCGCAGCGGCCTCTCATCGAGAATCTGGACACCGTCCCCACGCCTGCGCGCCATCTCCTGCCCGTATCAAGGTATCTGGCCCTGGGGTATCCGGTGAGCATCATCACGAGCAGGGGTTGCCCCAACAAGTGCATCTTCTGCCTTGGCCGCAAGATGGTAGGCTACAAGGCACGCTTCAGAAGCCCGGAACTGGTGGTGGACGAGATCGAGGACATCCTCGCCTACGGCTTCCCGCGCATCAACATCGCAGACGACCTGTTCACCGCAAACAAGGAACGGGTAAAAACGCTGTGCGGCGAGATCAAGAGGCGCGGCGTCAAATTCGTCTGGAGCGCATTCGCCCGGGTGAACACCGTGGACAGGGAAATTCTCGAGGTCATGAAGGATGCAGGCTGCGACAGCGTCAGCTTCGGCATCGAGTCAGGCAACCCGGATATGCTCAAAAGGATCAGGAAAGGCATAACCCTGGAGCAGGCACGGGAAGCTACCCGGGTCTGCAAGGAGGCAGGGATCATCACCCATGCATCTTTCATGGTGGGCCTGCCCGGAGAAACCAAAGAGACGCTGCAGGAAACCTCACGGTTTGCGCAGGAGCTGGGTATTTACTTCGGGTACCACTTCCTCGCCCCTTTCCCGGGGACTACGGTTCGTGAAGAGCTCGAGAAATACGATCTTACGATCCTTACCGACGACTGGCCTCTCTACGACGCCAACAGTCCCGTGGTGCGCACATCGAATGTAAGCCCGGAAGAGATGATCTCGTTTGTGAAAACATACGACGATGTCCTCGAAGAGAAATGGCAGGAGACCGTCGAGCGATACGAAAAAAAGCAGTGCAGTCCACACGATGAGCTTCTCGTGGAAGGCAAGAAGAGGATGAACTTTATTTACCGGCTCTTAAGCGAAGACATCATTGAAGAAATGTGCTGTTCGGACGGCCCGGCATCGGACCCTCTGGGGTTCTTCTCATCCAGAATAGCCGAGAACATAGGCAGCGATTTTGCGTTCGTATCATGGACCATGAAGACGCTCATGGATGCAGGCTATATCAAGTGCGACTCCAACGGCGCCGGCACAAAGCTCTTCTGGACCCATAACAGAGATCTCGACGAGCTACCAGTCTCGTAAGCTCCGTATGGCGTCGGGCACCGCGCCGATCTCAAGCCGCCTCAAGACCCCTAATGTTTTCACCTGCGCTCTCTCTTCGAAAAGCCCTGACTTGATCGCCAGCTGATACATATAGTACGGTGCCTGTCCACCGTCTTTCGGGTCCCGGAATATGTCGTGGATAAGAAGGTAGCCACCCGGCATGATGTGCGGCATCCACGACGTATAATCGGTGAACACCGTGGGGTAGCTGTGGCCGCCGTCGATGAAGACCAAGCTCAGAGGCGTAGACCACATCCTGGCAGCAACCCCGGAAGAAGAGACGACGGGAATGACCGTATCCTCGAGAGATGCTTCTTCGATAGCCCTCCGGAAAAGCCGGAAGGTATCCACCCTGCCGCCGGCTGCGTCAAAAAGCTCCGGATCGAAATACTCCTGACCCGGCTGCTGCTCTTCGGACCCGCGGTGATGGTCTATGGAGAAGAGAACCCCATGAGCAGCCTTGCAGCCCAACCCAAGATAAACGGTGGACTTCCCGCAGTAACCTCCGATCTCAAGGCACGGGCCTTTTGCGCTTGCTTCCAGGGCAATCTTGTACAGCTGCATGCCTTCCTCATGGTCGAGGAAGCCCTTGATATCCATTGCTGTTACATCTTCGATCATCATGAGGAAGCCTGCCTTTTCTTACGTCTTTGGGATGGAGAAAAAAGTAATGAAAGCCTTTCCATGAGTCAAGAGAAATCACCCGGAAAACTCCCATGCTTATTGCCTCTTTTCTTTCCCTTGAATAATACTGTACATCCTAAAGTTTTTTTTTGCAGGTTCCGAACCGGGATAGTGTGGAGAAAGAGTACAAAATCGAGGTCAGCATTACAGAGGGTGGTCTTTTAGCAAGTGTAAAGGTCACCCCTATAACAAGCGAACTCAGCGCTATCAGTGTGCCCGATCTCCAGGAAGCCATCAAGGATGCCGGAGTCACCTTCGGAATATGGAGCGATGCCCTCCACCGGATTGCAGACGAGCTGACCTTGAATAAATGGGTTACTGTTGCAAAGGGAGAAAAATCCGGCGACGGGGAAGACGGGTACGTCAAATACCACTTCAGCAAAGAAGGCAAACGGGTAAAGCTTCACGAGGATTCAAGCGGCAGGGTCAATTTCAAGGACATGGACCTGATCCAGAATGTCACGAAAGGAGACATCCTGTGCGAGCTCATCCCCCCTGAGGAAGGGAAGATGGGGAGGACGGTCAAGGGTGAGGAAATCCATGGGAAACTGGGTGCTGCTGCAAAGCTTCCTCCCGGAAAGAACGTCGAAACCTCGGACAACGGGACGAAACTGATTGCAGCCATTGACGGCATGGTGACCTGGATAGACCCCGAGATAGTAGTCGAGCCGATATACGTCGTGGACAAGGTTGATTCTTCTACAGGAAATATCCGCTTTAACGGGTCTGTGGTTGTCAACGGAGAAGTAGGCGACGGCTACGAGATCCATGCAGCAGAGGACGTGACCATTACCATGAGCGTAGGCCGTGTCACCATAGAGGCCGGCGGAAATATCAATATTTCAGGAGGCATTCTCGGCCAGGAAAGTGCCCACATCTCCGCACTAGGCTCCATCCATGCAAAATTTGTCCAGGACGCCTTTCTCAGCGCAAAAAAAGAGATCATGGTGGATGACTATATTAGAAGCAGCGAAATCAATGCAGTAGGCCCTGTGATTGTGAGGAGCCCCAACGGATGGATCTCGGGAGGAATGATTTCTTCCGAGGCATGGATATACTGTCATACCATCGGGATCGCCTCAAACCCGGTCGATACGAGCCTGACCATCGGGCATAATCCTGCCCTCTCCAGCGAGAGGGAGTTATGCAAAGATGATATCATTGAAAAGATAGGTGATTTCCTCAAGTTCCAGGCCTCCATTGCAAAGCTCAGGACCATCAAGGGGCAAGGCAAGCTTTCTCCGCCGCAACAGCATCTCTATGAGAAAATATTAAGCGCAGTCGATACCATCAGGGTTACCCTCGTGCAAAAGGATATGCGGTTCCGTGAAATCACTAACAGGATCAATACGATATTTGCAGGAAATATTTATATCGAGGGCACGGCAAATGAAGGCACGAAGATCATGATCGGAAAGGCAACAACCGACATACAACAGTTGAAGAGGCAGGTGCAGTTCTCTCTGAAGGAAGGCGCTATCGCTGAATCGGAATTTGTCATGCTTCCCGAGATCAAGGAGTACCTGGAGTCTGAATAATGCCCGGATACGATAGACAATCACTCTTTGACGCCATATCGAACGGTCAGCCCGTTGAGAGCGAAGACCTGCATGGTCTGGACTTAAGCGAACTCGACCTCGGAGGGGCAAACTTGCGGGGCTCCGACCTGAGGAATGCGAACCTCACCGGGACGAGTTTCCAGGAGGCTCATCTGGAGCGGATAATGCTCGAAGGGGCCATTCTCGACAAAACGGATTTTTCAGGCGCACATCTCACGGGAGTAACCTTGAAGGACATGGATTTGAGCTCATGCATCCTGACACGGGTTACCGCCATGGACAGCCACTTCATCAGGGTGGTGCTCTCCGGCCGGGACCTGACCAAGGCGCGGCTATCGGGTGCGGTCATCCTCTATTCCTCTTTGAAGGACCTGAATCTGACCGAAGCGAACCTGGAAAAGGCAAAGATATTATTCAGCACGGTCGAATCCTGCATTCTGGAAAAATGCAATTTGGCAGAGGCCAATTTAGGGCTCACGCGGTTCATCAAGACCTCCTTCAACAACTCAAACCTCACCTCGGCATCATTCATGGCTGCATCTCTGGAAAACGTGCAGATGAAGAACGCCGTTCTCGAAAAGACGGACCTCACCCTCACCATCGCCCAAGGGCTCGATGTTACCGGCGCAACGCAGAAAGGTATCATCATGGAAGGGACAAAGGTCAAGAACCTTACCCGCTGATACGCACCAGTCCCTCAGGCGTATTTCGGGTCAAGCTTTTCTTAATCAGTCTTTTTTAGGATATCTTTCCAGTCCGAAGGGGTCCTTATCTCCTGTGAAATCACTTTTTTCGTGCCTGCCCACACGGGAATGAGCATACTCTTCTCACCTGTGCCTCCCGCCACTAAAATGACGAGATGGTTCATGAACGGCACGGGGATCATGGCCTCGGGGTCGGTATTCTTGAGGACCCACTCCGGCACTCCATGAACCTTCCGGGTATCGATGAACCGTTTCTTGTACTTCTGGAAAGGAAGGCGGGCATGCTCGTAGATGTACTTTCGGATCTTGTCTTTCGTCCATCCCTTCCGTGCAAGCATGGCTGCCGTGTCCTGTGCAATGATCAGCAGGACCACCGGCCTCGACGACCTGTCCAGGTTGGCCAGGTGGTCGGCTACCAGGCTTAAGTAGCCTTCGTCGTCCCAACCGATGCCGAGGATTGAGTGGATTCCTTCTGCAGCGACTACCGACACGACATTGGCGTCTTTTCGATATCCGAGTTCTACGTGCAGCGGCCCCCACGGGTTCTTCTCCTCGTTTTCCGCCAGGCACATGGCGAACTCCCCGGGCTGGCCCAGGCACGACATGTCGGTAACTCCGGGCCGGCTCCCGCCGATGTTCTGGGCAACGAGATGGAGCGCCCTCCCGATTGTCGCATTGGCCTCCCAGCCTCTCCCGAGGGCATTGGTGCCGGAATTGATGTCCAGCTGCCGTGCAATGGGGCCGTTTACGATGATCATGGGGGTATCGGGGTTGGTGGTCGTGGATATCCCAAGGAGGCTGAAATCGGGATCGGCAATCACCCGCACCGCAGCGATCACTACGGGCAGGTGCTCGGGACGGCAGCCCGCCATAACGGCGTTCACCGCCACCTTCGTCACCGTAGCCTGCCCTTTCATGGGTTCTATGATTCCGATGACTTCATCCGGCCCCATGTCCGTGCATTTCAGCATCTTCCTGACCTTGTCCTCGTCAGGGGGTACAATGGGCAGCCCGTCCGCCCAGCCGCGCAGGGAGAAGATCCTGTTGACCGTTGCGAACGCATCTTTTGTTTCGATGCACTCGATGCTGAGGTGGGGGAAATCTCCGGTCAGAGGAAATTTCCCGCCCTCTTTCTCCTGCGTCCCCTTCCTGAGCATCTCGTCGACAAAGACGCCGTTCTGTGTGATCCCTGCAGGGTTATAGATCCACACAGATTCCTCGTCGCCGGTATCTGCCCTCAGCTGCGGCACTAGTACCGGAAGTGTCGATACGCCGGCGAAAAGCCCTTTGAGCATATTCCTTCGCGTTATCATGGCCGTGTATATATCCTTTCCCCCATATCCTGTTCTCCTGACCATAAACTCAAACTTCTTCTTCTCTTCGATGGGCAGAAGGGAAGAAGAAGTTTGTCGAAGAGAATTATAGGAGGCTTTATGTTGGGTATGAAAAGTATTACTCCACGATTTTGAAGAAATTATGGATGATCTGTGAGGTTTTTGAGGAGATTCTTTCCTGTGGCCCGGGGCGCCGTTTCCATCCCGCAGGCAGTGCATGCGCAATGGGAGGAATAATGCTTGACGGGAAAGACCGCCGAGCCGTACTATGACGCTGCTCTCACTTGACGGCCCAGGTCAGGAAGACCGCATCCTTAAGTGAGAATCTAATATCCTTTCCATCCGAATTCGATAAAAAGTGAAGGTGATATATGATGAAAATCGGGACAGCATATTTCGTGACATCGGTCATCGTACTTCTGTTTCTCTCCGGGTGCAGCAGCATGGAGAAAAGCCTCAAAGAGTTCCAGGTAAGGAGAGATGTCGAAAACAATATGTTTTCCAGCTCCTTTCCCAGTCTCAGGATCAAGGTAAGCGATAGTCTCGCCTACCTGGGAAGCGTTCAGGCAGACAAGGAAGAGAGAGGCCCTGCAACCTCTGCGGGAGACTCGACCGAAAGTAACTTTGACGCCGCCACCTATCTGTTCGCTCAATCCGGCCCGGACAACAGCCTCACAAGGGGAATCATCATACGGGTCATGGTAGCCGCAGGAGACCCCAATCAGGAGGCGCAGAAAAATTTTTTAAGGGAGATACAACCCTTAAGCACACTGGAATCAGGCAAGGTGAAGATCCTTGAAGAAGAGTACCGCTATGACCTCTATCTCGATCAGAACGTCTTCACGAAAGAGGAAAAGGATCTGCTCCTGAAGAAAGCCGATATTCCCTCCTGCTTCCTGGTCAAACAGCTCGCAAAGAAGGAAGGCTTCGGGGGCAAAGCACGGGCACTTATCTATTATTTCGAGGATGTCTCCCTGACATGCGCCGGCCTTGCCTGCGGCGAATGCCTCGATATCGGGAAGCCTTCCCCGGGGCAGCAGCGCCTGCTCGATGATTTCACCGAGAGGAGCTTTCGCGCCGTGCGCTTCCTGAATCCTGAAGGCCCGGTCGATGTCACATCCAGGTATGCGGACCCCGCTGCCGGCGAACAGGTTTCGGGCAAAGACCAAAAGGGCATCGGTGTCTCGAAGGCCGATTCGATTGAAAAGAGGCTCGATACGCTGAAGGACATCTATGGGAAGGGCCTGATCACGAAGGAAGAGTACGAAAAGAAAAAGGCCGAGATCCTGCAGGATCTCTGATCCAAGATCTTCAAAGTCCGATGCTGCTTTCCGGTATTTCGCAACGGTGGGGGTTAAAAATAATGTTGGAAGCCCGGGGGGACCAGTAACGGCCCCCCCGGCTGCCAACCTGTTACTTATCGACGACGACCGAGACGACCCGCTTATTCGTCACGAACGAAGGGAACAACTGTGTCTGTTTTCCCGGACCTCCCGTGACCGCGATGTGGATCTGTTTCGCATTCGTGAAGCGGGGAAGCATCGTATCGGCGTTGACCGGCCCGAAATCCTTCGGAGGAACGCACCGATTGGGCGCATAGGTCCAATTGGGGCCCACGGCCCTCTTGACCACGTACTCCTCGGCGGCCTGCTTGGTCTTGAAATCGGTGAACACGGTAGCCGCATGCTCGGGTCCGAGGAAAATGAAGGCGAACCTCACCGAATTGCCCGGGCTGTACGGTTTGTCAAGATCGGTAAAGCAGCTCGTGATACCCGAGGCGGCGCCGGCCAGCCCGAAGGAGATCGTGTCGAGGAGGGCCTTACCCGTCGTGCTCGTATGGTCCACGTTGTTGTTGCCCGAATAGCCCGAGAAAACGGAAACTACGTTGTCCGTGGGCTTGAAGCCTTTTTCCACGGCGTAGCTCTGCTTCCAGGGGTTTGCCTTTTCGTTTTCGGCTATAACCAGGGCGGAAATATCGGCCCTCGTCCCATGGGTGCTCTTGTCCGGATCTGGGGCGACGGATCCGCCGACGATATCCCCGACCAGGTTCACGAAGTAACCCAGGGCGATGTTCACCGGGTGCTCACCGCCAAAGACGCCGGTCCCGTAGCCGATTCCCAGCTCGTCGATGATCGGGCCGTTGATGACCACGATCGGAACCGTCGGGCCCGTAGTCGTCGTGGAGCCGCGCCAGTCGAAGTCCGAATTGCTGAAGCCCTTCACCATAGCCAGCAGCAGGGGCATATGCTCCGGCTTGCAGCCTGCCATCACTCCTATCGTGGCTGCCAGCTCGACGGTCAACTGACCCATCCGTGGAGGCACAATCCAGACGACCTCGCCGGGTTTAAGGGTGGTGCCTTTCAGCATGGCTGCCACGGCTTCGGGGGTCGGCGGGATGATCGGCATGCCCAGCGACCACTTCTGGTCGTAGAACATCTTGTTCAGGGCCGCGTAGGTCCCCTTGAATTTGACCCGCGGGGCCGGGTAGGGAGCTTTCCCCAGGCCGGCAATAGAGGTCCGTGAAGGCTTCCAGTGAATCGCCTTCTGAATGATGTCGTTGAAGGTTTCATCCGCACGGGCTCGGATTTCTGCCAGCGGCAGCATGCCCATCGGGTGCTTGGCTTCGACAAAGGCCATATCGGCCAGGCCGATGCTCTCACCGCTTGCCCGGGAAAGCGAGATAAATGCATCGGTGGTAACGGTAACGGTCGGGATTCCTAATTTTTCGCAATTGGACTGATCAACTATCAGCCATGAGGTGCAGGACCCTCAATCGGCCTGCGAGGCGATGACGAGGTCCGCCTTCAGCCCCTTGATCACGCCCGCGATCCTTTCCGACTCGGCATTGGAGCTGCTTATCTTGATGGTCGACTTGTCCAGCTCATAGACCTTGATGACCTTGGCGCTCGGAACCTTTTCCGCCAGCAGCTCCGCGACGCGGTTGAGGTAGTTGTCCCCGTTGTGCTTGCCGTTCCAGCGCAGGACGATCGTCTTTCCCTCCAGCGTCGTCAGCCGCGGGGCGAGCTTGATCTCCTTGATGGCGATCGTTCCCTGCGGGTTGACGATCTCCCATTCCCTCACCGCTTCCTTGGCGAAAGCGGGCAGGGACATGACCAGGAAACCCAAAACGGCCAGTCCCAGAAAACCTTTCATCGATCTTTTCATTGGTGAACTCCTTCCTTCCTGTTTTTTTCCCAAACTCCGTGCCCGGTTCGGGCGCCCTACAAGGTCCCCCCGCCCGATGAGAGGCGGAGGACCTTAATTTGGAAGGTACCTATCGATATTTGATGACAATATGATCATTTTGTGTTTTTTATGTGGAGATTGAATATCTCTTTTACATCCGGTGCTTGCGTCCGAAGATTTATATGCGCAATGGCTCTTTTTTCGACCGGCAGCATATGCAACTCCACTCACCGGAAGGAATAATACTTGCCGTGAGAGCGTCCAGTACAGTACCGTGGGATTCCAGGCACTTCAGGATTCGCCGGGGTGACCGGTTCTCTGAAGACGGCTTCTTATTGCAGCGGCAATTAAAGAAATGAACATAAGCCTGGGCAAGAACCGTTTAGGATTCAGATGAATAATTGCCGCTACTATAACTACCCCGCAGCAAGCTGCGGGGTATCCGGTGCCTAGAACAATCGTACCTGCTCACTATGAAGCCTTTTATACTCTTCCTTTTTGCCCTGCCCTTCTACATATTGGCGGACAACATCCTCATTCCCATGCCTGCTGACCGTGTTGATATAATATCCATCTATCCAAAATTCGCCACCCCACAACGCCTTCTTCAATGCATTGTCTACTTCTTCAGAAAATACCACCCTTCGATATTTCGCAGGACATACTATATGGTAGAGTAATACCGATACATTATGACTCTTGTGGAGATATATGCTCACTCATCCGCTCTATCACTCACTCCCTCTCGCAGCAAGCTGCGGGGAATTTATCCCTAAGAGAGATTCAAGCACATCCCCAAATGGCAAAATACCAACAGGAAGCATAGAGCCTCTACAAATGGCCTCATAAAACAACTCCGCTGTGAACTGTGGGCTGACTCGATAAGCTCGTTCAATTTAGACCACTTCGTTATAAATCAAAAACTCCAACGAAGTCCCTTTAATGTAACTATCCCTGCTTATCCCGCTATCCTTCATGTTAATACTTGTTGAAAAAGGCAAAAGTAATGAGTCCCCTCCCATCCGGGAGGGGACCGTTCCATTGACATGCCGTAAGAAAGCGATAGGAAATCTCCTCTGGAATTCCACATAATGCTCACAATTTCTTCAAAATTAAGGGGTAGGTTTTTATATAAACAAGTCACCTTACGCTTTCAAGCTGAGGGTTTGGTTTTACAATCTTGCGGCAGCTGAACCCGATCTAGTTTGCCGCGTAAGATGGGCAGGTAAGAAAACTTCTAAGTCATCTCTCAGGAGGAGGCAACTCCATGGGTATAGACATGCACTCTCAGTTAAGGCATCTTTCAACGTATTTCATCCTCTCCCTCATCCTTTGCATCGCTATACTCTTTTGGAGTTCAATAGTGATGGCGGGCCCCGGTCAAAAGCCGGGAGACTGTACGGCCTGTCATGCTGACGTCGCCAAGGTTCTTCCGGAAACCCATCCGGATACGAAGGGCATGACGATGATGCAATGTCAGATGTGCCATGGACAGGGCAAGATCTCCCTTTCCGACAAGTTCCTCGCGATCCACAAGCAGATGCTCTCGGGCGATCCGCAAAAATCGAAGGCGCCGGAGACTCCCGGCAAGGAAACAGAAGTCAAAGCGGGCTCAGCCCCCGGCAAGGCTTCCGATGCGAAAACTCCTGCAGCTTCGGGCAAAGCCGCCCCGGCTAAAGCGGCGGGCATTGCGCCGAACTGCACGGCGTGCCACTCCAAGCCCGAGTACGGGAAGTATTTTTCCCAGACGAAGCACGCGGCGCTTCAGTGCTCCGTCTGCCACAAGGGTGTGACCGAGATTTCGAAGCACATGCGGGGGGCCGAGCCGGTCGAGACGGCATCCTGCCTCACCTGCCACAAGGACATTCAGAAGCAGGGGTTCCACGCGACCGTGAAGAAGTTCTCCTGCGCCCAGTGCCACGCCGGCATCCATCCTCGGGAGGCCCCGGCACCAAAGATCCTGAAGCCTAAAGCGGCCCCTGCCCCTCAGGGACCCGCACTCTCGATTGCAGACTGCACTTCGTGCCACTCCGGACCAAAATATGAGAAGCCTTTTGCGCAGACATTCCATGGGAAATTGAGCTGCACCGTCTGCCATAGCGGCATAACGGACCTCGCCCTGCACATGAAGAAGCAGCAGAAGCCAGCGCTCACCTCCTGCGGTGTATGCCACCAGGATATCGAGAAGAAATACTCGAAGAGCTTCCACGCGGTGAAAGCGAAGCTCTCGTGTCTGCAACTGCCACACCGATATCCACCCCGAAGAGGCCGTGAAGGCCGCGAGCGGCAAGGCCTCGGGGATCGCTGCCTGCCTGAAGTGCCACAGCGACAAGGACAAGTACGTGATGAAGGGGCATGTGGCGAAGGTCCTGGCGGGAAACAAGGATGCCGCTTCGTGCAGTGACTGCCACGGCACCCACAATACGCCTGTCTTTGCCTCCACGGACAAGGGCATGGCCGACAAGCGGGAGTACTACACCAACCTGTGCATCTCGTGCCACAAGGAAGGGGGCGGGGCAGGCCGCTACGGGGTGTTCCCCATGGCGGTCAGTGCATACGGAGAGACCTATCACGGCAAGGCGATGGCCCTCGGATACCCCGATAAGGTTGCGGGCTGCGCGGACTGCCACCTTGCCCACAACATCCTGCCCGCGAACGACCCCGCTTCCGCCCTGAACCCTCAAACTCTGGTAGAGACGTGCGGGAAGTGCCACGAGGGATTTCATCCCCGTTTCGTGTCGTACGTGGCCCACCCTGACCCGGAAGACCCGAAGGGGTTCCTGGGGCTGTACCTGGCCAAGAAGTTCATGATCGCGCTCCTGGCAGGGGTGTTCCTCTTCTTCTGGGCCCACTCGCTCCTCTGGTGGCGCAAGGCATATGCGGAAAAGAGCTGCCTGATCAAGGGAGGCCTGGAAGCGAAGCATGAGCTTCCTGAAGACCAGGGATGTCAGTATGTGAGAAGGTTCGGTATGCGGGAAAGGGTCATGCACGTGGTGCTCATCCTCTCCTTCTTCGGCGTGGTGATCTCGGGGTTCCCGATCAAGTACACCGACGCCTCGTGGGCAAAGGCATTCATGGCCCTGATGGGAGGCGCCAGCGGGCGCGGCACTCGTGCACCGCATCAGCGCGGCTGCCATGTGCGCCCTGTTCCTGTACACCTGCTGGCTGTCGCTCAAATTCCTGTTCCCAGCTTCAAGGTCAAGGGATGGGTGGGAAGGCTCTTCGGGCCCGACTCCCTGTTCCCACGGCTCAAGGACATCGAGGACTGCCTGGGCATGTTCAGATGGTTCTTCAACACGGGGAGAGAAGCCGCAGTTCGACCGGTGGACCTACTGGGAGAAGTTCGATTTCATGGCGGTATTCTGGGGCATGTTCGTCATCGGCCTCTCCGGGGTCATCATGTGGATACCCGAGCTCTCGTCGTACTTCATGCCCGGATGGATGATCAACATCGTGCACCTGGCCCACTCCGAGGAGGCGTTCCTGGCAGCGGTGTTCATCTTCACGATCCACTTCTTCAACAACCATCTCGTACCGGACAAGTTCCCGCTGGAGAGGAACGTGTTCACGGGCAGGTACACTCTCGAGGCCCTCAAGACGAGCGTCCGCTGGAGTACGAGCGCATCCTCGCGGAAAACCGGCTCGATGAGATCAAGTGCGCAGGCCCGGGCACTGGTTCCCAGCTCTTCGCAGGCGTGTTCGGCATCGCAAGCGTGATCCTCGGCCTCTCGCTGACCGCCCTGATCTTCTGGGCGGTGTTCATGGCCATGTGAGAGCGAGGGTAGAAGGGAATAGAAATGAAATATATGCTCAAGGTGTTCTCCTCATTAAAGCTCACGGTTTCGCTCCTCCTCCTGGTTGTCGTACTGTGTCTGATCGGAACCGTGTTTCCCCAGGGGGGCGGGGCTGCATCCGGTGTACATGCCCCGGCCCCCTGGCTCCTCTCCCTGCTCTCCCCGTACGACATATTTCATTCTATCCTGTTCATGGGGGCCGGGTTTCTCCTGTGCGTCAATCTCGTTCTGTGCATGAGGCGATGGCTTAACCTCAGGAGGAGAAGCCTGCTCATGCTGCTCATGCACGGCGGCATCGTATTGATAATCGCGGGCTATGCCCTGGGCGCCTTGAAGCTGGACGGCTTCATGGATATCCCGGTGGGAACGAGCACTTCCAAGGCGGTGGTGAAAAAGGGATACTCACAGGACCTCGGGTTCTCTGTCCGATGCGACTCTTTCAATGTGGATTATTACAAGAGTGGAATGCCCAGGGAATATGTGTCAAACCTTTCGTTTTTTAAAGGTGGTCATGTTGCCGGTCGGGCCAGGGTGATGGTCAATCATCCAGCCAGCTTCGAAGGCATCGGTTTCTATCAGGAGAGCTTTCGGCCTTCCCTGTCGGCATCCATGTCTGTTGAAGTCGGCAACAGAAAGAGGTTTTTCAAGGTGATGCAAGGAGAGGCCATCCCCCTTTCACAGCCCGGCACCCAGGCACGTGTGGTGAAGGTCTGGGACGATCTCATGCACGCGGGGCCGGCAGTGAAGCTCCTGATCAGTGACTCCTCAGGGGAGCGGTACCTGTGGGTGTTCAAGGACATCGACGCCATCAAGGCCCGGATGCCCGGTCTCCTTGAGAAGATGCCGGGGTTCGACCCTGCGAGCTTCCGGCCCTACACCTTCTCGCTGGAAAAGCTGGAGGCCTCGTATGCCACCGGCATCGGGGTAAAGCGCGACCCCGGCGCTCCTGTGGCGGCTGCCGGAGGTGCGCTCTTCCTGGTGAGCCTCCTGCTCGTGTTAGTGGTCCCCCGAACCGGCCAGGGACCCAAGACGGGGAAGGGAGATGCTTCCGACACCTCCCATACGGCCGCGCGAAAGGGACCCGCAGGGTATGCTCAGGGTGAAGGAGACAGCGTATGAGCAGCGGTACTGTTATCGGCATCGTCATCTATATCTACCTCGGAGCTTTCTGCCTGTTGCTCCTGGGCCTGATCCTGGGAAAAAAGGGGATGGCCCGCCTTGCCTTCTGGATTGCTGTGGTCGGTTTCGCGCTCCATGCGAATGGAATCATCATCCGGTGGAGCGAGTCCTATGCACATGGGATCGGGCACGTGCCCCTGTCAAATTTTTATGAGTCCCTGGTTTTCTTTTCTTGGGCAACGGTGCTCATTGCCCTGCTCGGCGTTAAAGAGCAGGCCAGGGATAAAGTCCTGGCCTTTGTGCTGCCTGCCGCGGCCCTGATGCTCGGATATGCCTCTTTCTCTCCCGGGGTCGAAAACAGTATCCAGCCCCTGATCCCGGCGCTCAAAAGCAACTGGCTCGCCATCCATGTGATCACCTGTTTCCTTGGGTATGCATCCTTCTTCGTGGCTTCGGTCTTCGGGATTTTTCTGCTGAGGGGCAACGGGTTCTTACCGGGGGAAATCCTTTGGGGGACCACGTTCTACCGTTGTGTGACGATCGGATTCATCTTCTTCACCGCGGGCATCCTCACCGGCTCCGTGTGGGCCCAGATGGCGTGGGGAAGATATTGGGGCTGGGACCCGAAGGAGACGTGGGCGCTCATCACCTGGCTCATCTATGCGGCAGTGCTCCATGAGAGGATCAGGGGAGGCGGGGTGACGAGAAGGGTTGCGGCGCTCTCCCTGATAGGCCTGGTGAGCGTTCTGTTCACCTATTTCGGGGTGAACTACCTTCCGGGGCTGCACAGCTATCTCTGAGCAGGAGCAGGGAAGTCTTCCCGTCTCTCGGGGGAGGGATGGTGCTGCTCTTTATCCGTATCAATGTAGTTTTCCCGGCTTCCCACGGCATAAGGCTCATATAATGGACCCTATCAACTGCATCAGCATCAACCATAAATGTGCACCGGTCGATGTCCGGGAACAGATCAGGATCGATCCCGGAGACATGCATGTCCTTATGGGAACAAGGTTCTGAGTCATTTACCCTCTACACCTGCAACCGCACCGAAGTTTACTGGACTGCTATCGTAAAGAATCAGTATATAATCTCCTGGCCGCTCTTTCCGGGATCAACAACGAGACATTAAAAAGGTATCCGAATACTTTTCAGGCCGGGAAGCCGTAGGCACCTCTTCATGGTGGCTTCCGGACTTGACTCGCTCGTTATCGGGGAACCCCAGATACTGGGCCAGGTCAAGGATTCGTACCGGGAGACCCTCGCATCAATACCACTTCAATTATACTGAACAAGGCCCTTCACGGGGCATTCAGGGCTTCCAAACTGGTTCGCGCCGAGACAAAGATCGGCATGTACCCGGTATCGGCAGCTTCGGAAGCTGTTGAAATCGCAACGCATGTCTTCGGGGATATCAGTCGCAGTCGCGTACTGGTTATAGGTGCGGGAGAGATGGCGAGCATAGCGGCAAAGAGACTCGTGGATAGAGGGGTAAAGAATCTCATCATCACGAATAGAACCTACGGAACCGCCTATGATCTTGCACATGATCTTGGAGGAACCGCCAGACCGTTCGAGTACCTCGCCGATGAGCTTACCTGGAGCGATATCGTCATCACGTCCACCGGATCACCACATCCCATCATCACCAAAGCATGGTGAGCGAATGCTATGAAAGCCAGGAAAACCATCCCCGTCATCATCATCGATATTGCGGTTCCCCGAGACGTGGACCCGGCGGCAGGAAATGCTACAACTGCTATCTCTACGATATCGATGCACTGAAATCCATTGTTGACAGGACATTTTCCCACCGGGAGGCGGAGGCTTTAAACGCCTTATCCATCATCGAATCCGAAGTGGACAAGTATGAGAAAGTGGCTCTCCTCCCTGGATGCCCAGACCACTATTAAGGATCTGTTTTCCCTCGTTGATTCATACATTGCAGGATCAGATGAGTTCTCTGGCGCTTCCCGAAGGGGAAAAGGAACGTGATGAGAAAAAGGCTTCAGTCTCCCATCAGAAGGTTGCTGAACAGGCCCGTAAGTTTTCTCAAGGAGTACCCGGACAGCATGCATATCGAGTGCATTCGGAGGATATTCCAGCTCGATGAGAACTATCAGGATAGGCACAAGGGGTAGTGCTCTGGCACTCGCCCAGACGGATACCGTACGCTCGGCGATTGAGTCGATGGCACCCGGGGTTAAGACCGAGGTTGTAACCATCAGCACGACCGGAGACACCCTTTCGAACACTCCTCTGGATGCAATAGGCGGCAAGGGGGTGTTCGTCAAGGATATCGAAAAATACCTGCTGGACGGCAGCATCGATATCGCTGTCCACAGCCTCAAGGACATGCAGGCAATCATACCGGACGGCCTTGCCATCGGGGCATACCTCAAGAGAGAAGATCCGCGGGATATGCTTTTCTCGAAAGAGAATTACACCCTGGAAACACTACCAGCGGGAGTACGGGTGGGCACGTCGAGCATGCGCCGCAGATGCCAGCTCAAGGCCCTTCGGCCTGATCTCACAGCCGTTGATATCCGGGGCAATGTCCCAACCCGCCTCAAGAAAGTTGGAGATGAGGTGGATGCGGTCATTCTGGCCGCTGCGGGCATTATCAGGCTGAATCTTCCACCCTGGTGTTGCTATTGACCCGCACACAATACTGCCCTCCCCCGGCCAGGGGATAATATCGGTGGAGAGCAGATGCGACGATGAAGGGGTGCTCCGGGTCATCAGGCTTCTGGACCACACAGAAACAAGGCTCTGCGCCGAGACGGAAAGAGCCTTCCTCCGGACACTCGGCCAGGACTGCAGACTGCCTGCAGGTGCCTATGCCCATTTCTGCGGCTATGTCATTTCCATTGAGGGTATGCTCGGCAGCAGTGATGAAACCCTCATCCGGAAGAAGAGAGTGTCAGGTGCGACTCCAGAGGTTGGCATCGTTCTGGCGGAATGTCTCAGGGAACAGGTAATGAAAGGAAGTGAATCATGAAGATGTAAATTATATACACGGGATGGGGCGACCTAAAGCTCATCATCTGTATGGTGGAGCAGATCATTCGGATGTGCGATCCCGTAGTCAATATGGCTTCACACCTACCTGGATATTACTCCTTGTAAGGAGAGGCTTGATAAGATAATGATAAAATTGCAATAAACGAAATTACACATATTTGTAATCTATCCGGCTACTTAAAGATATGATATCCAAATGATGGTTCACTACTGTCCGGTTAATCTGGAAACAAAAACAACTGGTTGGATTCAGTGATGGTTTCAGAAGTGTAGTCAAGGCGAGTAAGTGTTTGCAATAATGGTGATTTTTCAAAAAGAGTAAGGCTTAAGATTTGTAGAATTGTGTAGAGCTCGAAGTCGAGCTTCAGACGTTTCTTCATGATAGCAACGAGTACATAGACGGCAATAGCAATCCGGATTTGAGTCTTCACCGCATTTTCACTGGTTCCGAAGAAGGCCTTGATTCTATCTGATCGCATATCAGGCCGCAGGATCTACCTACAGGATGAGAATACTGTCTTCGATATTTCGTATTGCTTTCGGCTCGGACCACAAAGAAAGCCTGTCTGAGATTGATTTGATAAAGCCTTGCAAAATCGAGATATCCTCTGTCCATGACATAGAAGGATCCGGCTTCGGGAATAATGTAATCGAGGATGTTGACGTCGTGTACCTTTCCGGAGACTATGGCTGATATCTCTATAAAGATTCAAATCGATAACAGCGAATATACCTACTTCCGTTAGTTGTTAATATGAGTTACAAATCTTCCTGGAAAATTAACCGGACAGTAGTGGCTTTGATTATATTTACAGGCCAAAACAACTACGAAAACAGTGAATGTGTGATTCATAGGCATGCCCATGTCGTAAGAAAGGGAGGCTCCCCGGGCTCATCTGACGATCCAGAGACCTCCCTCAATTATCAGTATTTCCTGCAGATGCTGTAGATCTTGAGAAGCTCGGTGTTGAGTATCTTTTATCCTTTCCAGGAATTCGGGTTGATCAACGAAGGCTCTTGCAAGGAGAGGTGTACAATACCCTACGTGGAGGGTATTCATCTTTTTATCCTGGGAATTCAACATTCCGGATGAATTCTTTGTGGTCGGGGTTCGTCAACGAAGAATTGCGAGCTGCCTTGTATCTGTGGATGAAAACATCCTTTCCCTGCGAGCAGGCAATCATAAACGCTTCCAGAGACATGTTTACCACTGTGGCACTAGACCACAACCCCAAAACAGCCCGTTTTTACCCCCGCTTTACCCTACTCGCGGCAAACGAAAGTCTTGCATTATAATATCTTCCTCTATCCCCTATACGAATATGATATTGCAAGACCTGACCCCCAGTTTCCCAAACTCTTTTCATCCTTCGCTTTATCCATATTGGGCGTAGGGGCTTACTTGGGAGTTTCTCAAATGAAAGGGGCGGAGCTATCTTAGCCCCACCCCTTCAAAAGAGATTCTCTATACTGTCAATTTATGCCCAGGGCTTTTTTGCAAGCAATTCCTTTGCTGCTATTCGCCCAAAGACAAAGGCGTTCATGAGGTGCCAGCCGCTGCGGTAGCTTGATTCATTTGTATATCCACCAATTGTATGCCCAGCAGCGTAGAGCCTCGGAATGGGATTAAGGTCCGGATCAAGGACCCGCGCTTGTGCATCCATTCTCAATCCGCCTCGTGTGGATGGAACACCGATAACACCTTTCCAGCCATAAAATGGAGGCGTATCGATCTTCATCAGGTACTTTGGCTCTCGGTTAAATTCATCCTTCTTTTTGGACACGCCTTCATTATAGGCCGCTATTGTTTTGGCGAGTCCCTCTGGATTCATGCCGAGTTTCTGGGCTAATTCCGGTAAGGTATCCGCTTTTTTGATTATGAATCCATCTCCTTTTAATCCATCGTTAAATAGCTTTTCACGTCCTCGGAAGTTTGTTTTAAAACGTTGATCTTCTTTTATTGTTTTGACAATCGCTTCGTCAAATATGCAACCGAAGAAACCATCCTCTTGACTTTGAACCTCGGGGAGCAAGGGGGTGTAATGGCCCCTTGTAATCTCATCACAGAAGCGCTTTCCAGCTTTGTTCACAAGGATAAGTCCATCACGGGAAAGGAGATCATATCGGCACCACAGGACTGCCTTCCCGGGGGCAAATTCCACGCAATGCGGTGATCCTTCAGGGAAGTAGCCCGTAATGTCGGCACCTAATTTCTGAGCCATTTTAATGCCGTCCCCGGTATTTCCGGGATGCCCTACAAAGAGAGCTCCTTTCATTTGGGGGAAATGGCTCTCCATATATTTAGAATTGGCAGAAAAATCGCCTGTAGAAATGAGAACTCCTTTTTTTGCCTTGATATTTAAAACCTTTCCATTTTCTCTCACGCACTCGACGCCAAGTACTACGCCCTGAGGATAAGCTCCTCCGCAAGAATCCACGATAAGTTTAGTTGCTTTTGTTTCGAGAAGAATTTCGATGTTTCTTTTCTTTACTTGTGCAAGGACGGTCTTCATCAGTTTGGCGCCACCGCCTGCATCGCGATAACAACGATCGGCGCTGTATCCGGGAAGGGGATCTATAGTTGACCATCTCATGCCTGAATCGTACAAGAAATTAAAAAAATCAAGGGCATTATCTATTGTTGCTTTCACTATCGCCGGATTGAGACCACCTTCGGAAAGTCTCAAGACATCATTGAACCAACGTTCTTTTGAATCCTGGATTCCCTTTTCTTTTTGTAAACTAGTTCCCGCGGCAAGGATCGTTCCGGATGACAATGCTGCAGCACCTCCCGGATAGGCCCATTTTTCTAACACTAAAAGATCGGATTCTCCGGCGTCTTTTGCCGTAATCGCTGCCATGCACCCGGCAGCTCCCGCTCCCAATATGAGAATGTTAACCTCACGATCCCATTTCTTCGGAGGTTGTGCCGCGTGCAGTCCTTGACTCCAAGATTCATGAGTGATAATGCACCAAGACCGGCAGCCGCCCCCTTGATGAACCCCCGCCTACTTATGCTCCCATCTTTATTCCCCTTTTTCATAGGTGTCTCCTTTCAAGGTTTTCTTCAGGGTTAAAGTTTAAATCAATGGTCCTTTTCCGCTTATTTGGGAAAATCTAAGTTGAACTGATGACACTTGTTGCAATACATTTCCGAATCCTTGTGGACGTGATGGCAAAGGGAGCAGCGAATTTCCCCGATGTGAGAATCGTGAGGATTGGGTGTCTTTGCTTTACTTGCCTCTGCCAGCTTTTGGTAGCTGCCGTGGCAGCCCAGGCAGGTTTCCATAGAAACCTGTTCCTCCTTGGGTTTGTCGCCATGACATTGCTTGCAGCTGATTCCCTGTTTTGAGTGCCGCTGCTCCAGGGACGCGGATGCGGCCTGTGAGTCCCCCATCGGGCTGGCACCCACAAAAACAAAAGCCAGAAACACCATTGTCAATAACGATCGGGATTTCACTTTTTCTCCTTTCTCGAAATAGGCATTCTCCCTGCCCCTTGGATAGCAGAGGCCAAGGTTCAATCCTTTCCTTTAGACCGCACAACCATGGCACACCCTGTGCCGGAGTCGCGCCTTCCGCACTTAAGCTCCTTCCGCTGCCGCGAAACGTTTCCTGGTCCCCCGGCTCAAACTTCTTCTTTCTTCGACGGGCAGAAACAAAAAGAAGAAGTTTGGGAGGAGGGATTTTTGGACGATCCAAAAATCTTGATTATATTTCTACCTCCCGATTATGATGATATCGTGATCATTTTGTGGTTTTATTGTGGAGATTGAGTAACTGTTCTTACGTCCAGAGCATATCACCTGCCCGGGCAGTATCCGTCGAGCATGCTGCCCGAAGATTTTCATGAACAAAGGCCCTTTTCGCTCTGGCAGTACATGCAGCTCCACTCACCCGAAGGAATGACGCTTGACGGGAGAGATGCCCGTACTATGACTTGCAAACACTCCAAAATTCCGGCCGGTGTGACCGGTTCTCTGAAAACGGCTTCTTGACGAAACCAATCATACCTCTACTTTCGAATCGAAAAAAAGCGGTCCCCTCCTGTTGCGGAGGGGACCTATGGAGGTGTGTACTTATTGAGTTCTATTTCTTGATTTCTATCGTTACCGGGTCGTATCTGGTGGTTTCCAGGAAGACCGAGTGCTTACCTTCGCCGCCGGCAACCATCACCAGATAACAGTTGGGTGAGGAGACAACCGTGGGGTTGGCTTCATTCTCCCGGCAGAGCGGCTTGCGGTTGTTGTTCCGGATATTGAAGTCTGCCATGGAGATGCGGGCATTTTCAAAAATATAGTTGATGAAGCTCCGAACCTCGAACACGGTGACCGTGCTCGTGCCCTTCTTGGCGCCCATCTGCACGTTGAGCGGCGCACAGGGGTTGGTGGTCGTGGTGGCGGAGCGCCAGTCGTGCTTCGGGTCGAGCAGTGCTTCGACCGCCGCTACGATGACGGGAAGGTACTCTGGCTTTGCACCGGCCGTGACTGCATGGACTGCTGCCAGCTCAACCGTGATGACTCCCATGCGGGGATGGATGATGCCCAGGACATCGCCCGGTTTCCGGCTCGTGCCGGCAAGCATCTTTTTGACCCGCTCGATTGTGGAAGGTCGGTGACATCCGTGACCGTGCCCTTGAACGTGAACCGGTCGGCAGGGTACGGCTTCTTTGCCGCAGTGACGCTCGCGGCGAAAACAGCAGCCATTTGATGTTTCGCATCTTTATTACTTTTCCTCCTTGACTGAATTCTAAATTTATCGGCTCCCGTTACAGGTCTGTAACGAGAGCCGAAATTTAAAACTTCACTCCTTATCCACGGGATGTCCCGACTGCAGTCACTTGGACCCATCCCACTTCAGGGATTACTTTCTGATCTCCTTCGTCACCGGCGCGTACCCATTGGTGCTCATGTACACGGAGTGCTTCCCGGGTCCTCCGGTAACGACGACGAGGATGTCCTCGGGCCTGGCGACCAGGGGAATCGTATCCCACTTCTCCCACCCCTTGTAGCAGGGTATCGTGTTGGCGAGCTTCCCGGGGTTCGCCGAGTACCGGGTCAACAGGAGGGAACGGGTGATCCTGCTCTTCTCGAAGAGGAACGACTGAACCTCCTTTTTGGTCTTGATCCCGCTCTTGATGACGAGGGAGGCGTGTTCCGGGCACATCAGGACCAGTTCCCGGTTCCCCGGGGCGCAAGGCTTTGTCGTCTCACCGACGGCGCCCACGGCACCCATGACGTACCCCATGGCGGTCAGGAAGTCCTGTCCCGTCTTGACGTCGCCGAGGTTGTGGTTGGCATAACTCCGGACACCGAAGATCGTCACGGTGCTCTTGTTACGGTCGAAGCCCTGCTCGACGCTGAAGGGCTCCCAGGGGTTTTCCGCCTCGTTCTCGCCCACGACCATGGCAATGATGTTCGCCGTCTGGCCTATGGTCGACTGATCGGGGGCGGGGGACTTGGACCCGCCGAGGACGTCTCCGACGAGATTGATGGCATGGCCGATGGCGACGTTGGGTTTCGACGTCTGACCGCCGCCGAGTTCACCGGTACCGGACTGGATCCCCAGTTCCTTGACGATGGGGCCGCTCACGACGAAGAGGGGCGCCACGCCGTTGGTCGTGGTCGTGGATGCCCGCCAGCCATGGGCCGGATCCACCATTGCTTCCAGGGCCGCCAGGAGAACAGGCATGTGTTCCGGCCGGCATCCGGCCATGACGGCGTAAACCGCGGCCATCTCCACGGTCAGGATCGCATCCCGGGGGGGAACGGCGCCGATGACCTCGGAAGGCTTGCGGGTCGTGCCCTTAAGCATCGCGGCGACACGCTCCGGCGTGGGCGGGACGATCTCCAGGCCCAGGGTCCAGTCATTCTTGAAGAAGAATTCGCTCACGTCGTGCTGCGTCCCTTTGAAGGTTATCCTCTCCGCCGGGTAGACGGCCTTGTTCGCGACGGCCTTGACTGCCTTCGGCTTCCACGTCGTGGCCGCCTTCAGGATCTCCGGGAAGGCCTCGTCGGCCTTTTTGCGAATATCCGCCAGGGGGATCAGCCCCATGGGGTGGGGAACGGTAACGAAACACGCATCCAGGGCCCCCAGGCTCTTGGCCGTGTTCCTGGCCAGGCCCACAAATTCGCTCGATGCAACGGTAACGGTCGGAATGCCTAATTTTTCGAGATTTTGCTGGTCAACTACCAGCCATGAGGTGCAGGACCCTCAATCGGCATACGAGGCAATGACCAGGTCCGGCTTGTATTTTGCGATGGTCTTGGCCATCCGATCGGCATCCGCCGCCGACATATAGGGCGGGCCCGCCGTGATGTTCATCCAGGGCTCCACCTCGTAGAGTTTGATAATCTTGATATCCTTTACGTTTTCCTTGAGGAGCTCGGCCACTCGCTCCTGGAAGTTGTTCCCGTTCTGCTTGCCGTTCCACCGCAGGGCCACGGTCTTCCCCTCCAGGCTCGCCGGATGGGGGTTCTGCTTGACCGGCTCGACCTTGACGACCCCCTCTGGTTTGACGAGCTTCCAATTCTGTACCGCTTCCTAAGCGAAAGCGGGCAGGGACATGACCAGGAAACCCAAAATGGCCAGTCCCAGAAAACCTTTCATCGATCTTTTCATTGGTGAACTCCTTCCTTCCTGTTTTTTTCCCAAACTCCGTGCCCGGTTCGGGCGTCCCACTTTGGAAAAAACGGTCCCCTCGCTTTACGGAGGGGACCAATGAAGAGGTGGATTTAAGATTATTGCTACTCCTTGATTTCTTTTGTCACCGGGTCGTATCTGGTGGTTTCCAGAAAGACTGAGTGCTTGCCTTCACCGCCGGCAACCATAATCAGATAATTCCCCGGTCCTTTTACGACAGTGGGGTTGGCTTCATCCTGCCGGCAGAGCGGTTTGCGGTTGTTGTTGCGGATATTGAAGTCAGCCATGGAGATGCGCGCGTTCTCGTGGATATAGCTCTTGACGCGATCAAGGTCCCAGCCGTCTTTCTTTATCGTATCCGCGTGCTCGGGGCTTAAGATGAGAAGTTCCTTCACGCCTTCCTTGCACTCGAACCCGTTCTCGGCGAGGCCTATTACCGGGGCAATGGTCTTTGCCATCGGATGGAGCAGGCCTTCAGCGGTATTGGGCTCGTGGAGGTTGAAGTTGATAAAGCTCCTTACCTCGAACACGGTGACCGTGCTCGTACCCTTCTTGGCGCCCATCTGTACGTTCAGCGGGGCCCAGGGATTAGCACCTTCGTTCTCTCCCAGCACCATGGTGTAGCTGAAAGGGCTCCCCAGCGTGGTCTTGTCAGGGGACGGGGGCTGTGATCCGCCAACGATATCCATGATGAGGTTGACGGCGCGGCCGATGGTGGCGTTAGGGCTTGCAGCCGGGCCGGGCCCGAATGCACCAGTTCCGTACTGGATGCCCAGCTCCTTGACGATGGGCCCATTGACCACGATCAACGGAGCACAGGGGTTTGTCGTCGTAGTTGCCGACCGCCAGTCGTGCTTCGGGTCGAGCAGGGCTTCTGACCGCGGCCAAGATAACGGGGAAATACTCGGGCTTGGCCCCGGCCATCACGGCATGCACTGCTGCCAGCTCAACCGTGATAACACCCATGCGGGGAGGGATAATGCCGATGACCTCACTGCGGCTTCATGCTTGTCCCGGCCAGCATCTTCTTCACGCGATCGGTTGTGGGCGGAACGATGGGCAGGCCGTCACTCCACTTTTCCTTGTAATAAAGGTCGGTGACATCCGGACCTGTCCCTTGAACGTAAATCTCTCCGCAGGATACGGCGTCTTTGCCGCAGCTGACGCTCGCGGCGTTCGGCCTTCCACTTTGTTGCCAGCTTCATGATCTCCGGGAAGCGGCGGTTGTCTTGGCACGTATTTCATCCAGTTTGATCCCTCCCAGCGGGTGGGGAACGATAGCAAATGCCATATCCGGAGCACCGACGCTCCGCATGGTCGTTCTTGCGAGCTCGACGAACTCGGTGCTTGATATGGTGACCGTGGGGATACCCAGTTTTTCGACATTGAGCTGGTCAACTACCAGCCATGAGGTACAGGACCCTCAATCGGTCTGTGAAGCAATGACCAGGTCGGGCTTGAACGAAGCGACTTTCTTCGCGATGTCCTTGCTCTTTTCCTGGCTGCTGCTCACCGTCACCGTATCCGGGATACTTTTCCCATAACTTGATGATCTTGACGCCTTTAACCTGCTCGTTCAGCATCTCGGCAACACGGTTGAGAACGTTGTCGCCGTTGTGCTTGCCGTTCCAGCGGAGCACCACTGTCTTGCCTTCCAGGGTCGCGGGGTGCGGGTTGACCTTCATGGGCTCAACCTTAACGATCCCTTGGGGGTTCACCAGTTCCCAGCTCTGTGCCGTCTCCTTGCCGAATGAGAGCATTGGCAGGCTGAGCATCAGCATGAGAACGATGCATGTGAGAAGATGTTTCTGCAATACCTTCCTCATTATTCCTGTCTCCTTTTTTATTCATTGTCCCGCTGCCCCTTAATCGAGAGGCACAGCGGTTTTGTTCCTTGACGTTTTGTTACGCTATACCCTCAAAATCTTGTAGGGGTTGGTGGAGGTCATCTTGATGAGATCTTCCTTGGAGATGCCCTGCTTCAGCATCTCGGCAATGAGCATCCTCATGCCCTCAGGCGTGGTCGGGTTATCCACCTGCCCGAAGTCGGTGGCAAAGATGATGTTGTCTGCGCCGACTTCCTTGACCCATTTGGCAATCTTCTCGGGAGACTGGCCTTTCGAGCTCTTCGGGTCCTGCTTGTAATAGTTTATCTGCAGGTAGTTGTACTCGAGGTAGACGCCCATCTTCGCCATCTTTTTCTGGTTTTCGACGCTCATCTCGGTGCTTCTATTGGTGACGTGCGTGCATACCACTCGCTCGCAGCCCATCTCCCTGGCCATTTCCGCGAGATGGAACGCTTCCTGAGTCGACAGATGGCCGGAGCTCACGATCAGCTTGTTCTTGGCGCAGAACTTGATGACCTCCATGGACTCCTTGGTGAGCTTGCCGTCGTCGAACACCTTCACATGTTCCTTGAGCTTGGTCTTCTCGTCATTCTCGGCATCCTGAGTCGGGAAGTAGACCTGCCGGAGATGGTGGCCCTTGACCTTTGACATTACTTCCACAGCATTAACGTTCACCCCGCCCCAGGTGCGGTTCAATGCCATGGCGCCGAAGGTCTCGATCTTGGGGAAATGCTTGCGGAGGAAGAACACGCGCTCGGCGGTACAGGTGAGGTGGGACTTGAGCATGAAGCCCGGTCAGACCGGTGTCCATGCACATTTTGGCCAGGGTCAGGTCATCATACTTCCGCTCGATGAGATCCGGGCCGCAGTGCAGATGAAAATCCATGGCCTGGCGGTAGATCTCGTCGACCACTGCATCGCCGCTGCTTGCAGCCATTGCCGGCTTGGATCCGCCGAGAATGCCTGAGCCCGCGAGCATGACTCCCGCACCGGCCAATGCGGTGTTCTTAATGAATCCACGCCTGGTGATTCCATTGTCGTTGCTGTCATTCTCTTTCGACATTTATAATCCTCCGTTCCTATCTTTTGGTGAGGTACATTTTTTAAGAAGTCCTGCCCGTGGTGCTCATAGACAAGTCATCCGGCTGCAGTAAAGGAGCCTTTCCCTTATCTGCCCTTCCTTTTTTTCAAACCTTTTTTTCATCTGTCTTGCTATAATCCGTTCTTTTTTATAGGTTTTCGCCCTCTCCGGATGTGCCGGAGAGGGCGAAAAGAGCTTTATACTACTTCCACTTGTCAACTTTCGTCATGATGGGCGGGAACGGACCGAACTCCGTATACGACCACCACTGGCTCTGCTTACCGGGACCGCCTACGACTACGATGTCGATCTGATCCGGGTTCTTGCACAGCGGTATCATGGTATCGGGCGTCACCGGACCGAAGCTGGCAGGCGGGCAGCACGCGGTTGCCGCGCACTTCCCATCCACCATTTCGGGCTGTACCCTGTAAGGTGCACGGGCGTTCTTGTAGAGGAACTCCCGGATGTCCTTCTTGGTCCATCCCTTGCTGGCGAGCGTTGCCGCATGCTCCGGACCCAGCATCCAGACGCCGCCGTCCTGGAAGCACCGGCTCACGCCTATGGCGTTCATGGTATACGCCATGACCTCGGCAAGGTCCTTGGGATCGACGCTGGCATGGTCGTTCTGGTTGACGGGGATTCCTCCGCCGGCATAGATGACCACGTTGTCGGTGGGTTTGAAGCCCTTCTCAACCGGCCAGCTCTCCTTCCACGGGTTGGCGTCGATGTTCTCGCCTGCAACCGTGGCGATGATGTTGCCCACCCAGCCCTGGGTCGTCTTGTCCGCATCGGGCGGACGGGAACCGCCGGCCACGTCGCCGAGCAGGTTGACGAAGTATCCGACAGCGTTATTCACCGGCATCTCGGGGCCCATGGCTCCGAGGCCGTAGGCGATGCCAAGCTCCTTGACGATCGGGCCGCTCACGATGATCAGCGGGGCCGTGTGGTGGGTCGTGGTGGTCAGCGCGCGCCATTCCCTCCCCTTCTGCGGGGTGGCCTTCATGGCCTCAACAATGGCCAGAAGCAGGGGCATGTGCTCAGGTTTGGCACCGGCCATGACGCCTGTTGCCGCAACGAGCTCGACCGTGACGACGCCGTTCCTCGGGGGAATGGCATCCCAGACGATCTCGCTCGGCTTGTGGGTCGTGCCTTTGAGCATCTTCGCTACCGCCTCTTTCGTAGGCGGGATGATGGGCAGGCCCAGGGACCATTTGTTGTCATAGAACATCTTGTTCAACTGCGCATAGGTGCCCTTGAACTTTACCGTCTCCAGAGGATACGGGGCCTTGTTGGCACCAGGAATCGTTGTTCTGCTCGGTTTCCAAGCTGTGGCTGCCTTCACTATGTCGTTAAAAGCTGCATCCGCCTTGGCTCTTACCTCGTCCTTGGGTATCATTCCCAGAGGATGGGGCACGATGACGAAAGCCATGTCAGCAGCACCGAAGCTTACCTGGCTCGTCCTTGCGAGCCCGATGAACTCGTTCGTTGAAACGGTTACGGTCGGAATACCCAATTTTTCGACTGAGAGCTGGTCACCTACCAGCCATGATGTACAACTCCCTCAATCGCACTGGGCGCCGATCACGATATCCGGCTTGTACTTCGCAATGAGCCTGGCCTTGCGCATTGAATCTGCATCGTTCGCACTCTGGGGAACGGTCGTGGGCTCCAACTCGTATATCTTCACGATCTTCGAGGTGGGATACTTTTCCTTGAGCAGTTCTGCGATCCGGTCAAGGAAGAGGTTCCCATTTGGTTTCTGGTTCCACTTGAGCGCTATGGTCTTTCCCTCGAGGGAATCGATCCTGGGCGCCATCTTGATATGCGTAACCTTGATCACCCCTGCCGGATTGACCATCTCCCATTGCTGCACCGCCTCCTTGGCCGAGGCGCATGCCGGCATTAAGAGCCATGCGGCAATCATCATGAAAGCCGTAAGACTATACATCTGCCTTTTCTTCATTTTCCCTACCATCCTTTCGTCTAATTAAAATATTTTAAAATCCCTGCTTCTCACCCACAAACACGATCTTGTGGTTTTGCCTTCACGATTTGCCTTCCTTCTCACTATGCATTTGTTATATCCGGGTCACCGCAGCATAGTCACCGCACGTCACCAGACTAAATCCAGCTTGTCCTTCAGCTTCTGAGGCACGAACCGGGCAAGGGAAATCCAGTGACGAGAAGAAGCCGGGGCAAACATGATGATCAGGCCCATGACGAGCATGGGGATGTCCATGTAGATGGTTACGGAGGCCATCGTGGTCATGATGGCGCCGAAGCACCCGCAGTCGATGGCCCTGCCCTGGATGAAGAGCACGTGCAGCTTGACTAAGAAGAAGATCAGGCTCAACACCGCATCACCGAGCGCAGACAGCCGGGTCAGGACCCCGAAGATGAGGCCCAGCGCGATGCCGAGCTCGATGAACGGCATGATCAGGCCTGCCGGGCGGGCCAGCCACAGCGGCAGGACCGCGAAGTTGTATACAGCATCCACCGAGTAGCGCTCGATGTCCACGAGCTTGCCCACAGCGGACAGCATAAATGTTGCACCCAGTAGCAGTCGGAAGGCAAGGATCAAGTACCCGTTGCCGACTACCTTCCCTATCCAGCCCTTCCCCACCGTGCTCCGCTCTATTGTACCCATATTAGTAGCGTTCATGACTGTATCTCCCATTCCCTACTTCGTGGGCTGCCATGCCGTTGCAGCCTTGAAGATTTTGGGGAATTCCGCGTCAGCAAACTTTTTCGTTTCCTCGGCGCTCCGGCCTGCAATGGGATGCTCCACTGTAACTATCGCCATCTCCGCAATAGCCTGCTCATCCAGAGTCGTTTTGACCATGTCGCTAAATGCCGTCGTCGTTATGGTGACCGTGGGTACGCCCTTTTTTTCAATGTTGAGCTGGTCAACTACCAGCCATGGGGTGCAGTGCCCTCAATCGGCAGATGCCGCGATCACGAGATCCGGTTTCTGGGAGAGAGCGCTTTCCGCAAACTTCAGGCTATTTTCAGCCCCTTCCGATGAATTGGCTGTTGCCGGATCCACTGTCCACAGTTTGACGATCTTCACTCCCGGAGCTTTCTGGGCGAGGAGCTCGGCCACTCTGTCGAGGACCTTGTCGCCGTTGAACTTTCCGTTCCACCTGAGCACCACGGTCTTGCCTTCCAGGCTCGCAGGGTGCGGGTTCATCTTTACCTGCCCCACCTTGTACGGGCCGGCCTGTTCGGCACCCGCGGCCTTCTGTGCCGACTGCTCCGGGGCCTTCGAGCAGGCCGCGGGCAGCACGAGCACCAGCGCGAGCGCCAGTATCGATAGATATTTCTTCATATTGGCAACCTCTTTCCTTATTTCTTTTTTGTCTTTTCCTGGGGATAGTTCAACTCGACCCACTTGAGCCAGCCGCCTTCGAGCAGCTTGACCCTGGTGTAACCGAACCTCGTCACGAGCTGGTTTGCCAGGTCGGTTGCATCCTCGTCATGGGTGCATGCACAGTAGAGAATGAGATCCTTGTTCTTAGGAAGTTTGCCCGGGCTCTTGATCTGCGGAATCCAGGGGAGATTGACCGACCCCGGGATATGGCCCACATCATAGGCGCCTTTCGGCTGTGCATCCACAACCACGATGTTTGCCTTGCTCTCGAGCAGCTTCTTCAGCTCCTCGGGCTTGACGCTTCCCACATTTGCAGCAGAGGCAGCGGAAATCCCCATGAACAGAACCAAAGCTGCGCATGCTGCAACCATGAAAAACACTCTTCCTGAAAATCTCTTCACTGTATGCTCCTTTCATTGTTACCTTTTGAAGTCTCCTGCATGTCCAATCACCGGCCCTTTGCAGGGCCGGTTTCCTTCCTTGATCGATGATACTCTTAGAACTGGATACGAGCTGGGTGCCGATCTCCATGGGATTCTCATTGCCATCCTTCGCCACGCCGTCCGCATAGTTCCACTTGGTGGTTGCATCACCGGCAAAGAGGTAGGCAGCGACCACATCGAGTGTGAGGTTGTCTAGGATCTTGTAATTGGCAAGGAAGTCGATCTCGGTGCCGAGGTCCTTGTCGCCGTTCGGGTTGTCTTCTGCAAGCTGTGCCCACCAGAGGTCGGCGGTCAGAGCGAGCTTCTCCATGGGCTTTACGGTTACGCCCATATTGGCTGCAAGGATATTGGTCGGCTCGTCGCCGGAAGAACCGTTTGACGCATCATTATCGAAGATTGGGCCTACGCCCATGATCTCTGCCCACCTGTAGCTCTGGCCCCGGCCGATGGGTGCCATGAATCCATCGATATCGCTGTCTGCAGCATTATCGTCACCGGTTGCGTAGAAGGTCTGGCCATGGAGGTTGATATTGTTCACATCTGCCTTTGCGCCGAGTGCCAGCAGATACCCGCTTGCATCATAATCTTCTCCGCCTGCCAGGCTCTCGATGGTGCCGAACTCATAGATGCCGGTGAACCACACGGTAGCAGGTCCCACCTTCGCATCGACGTCTGCGCCCAGGTAATACATATTGAATTTTTCAAAATCAGCCCCACCCTGATCCTTCCATTCGCTTAAGGAATTCGCATAGTATGACGCATCCTTGGATGTGGCCCACATGAGAGTGGGTCTCACCGTGACAGAACCCAGCTTGACTTTGGGATAGATGCCGTAGATATCGACATCATAGTTGTTTCTATCGGCTGTAGAACCGGGGTTGCTGCTGTATCCTTCCGTTGCCTTGATCCAGAAGAACGGCACCTCGATGTCCTTGTTCACATTATAGGTAACAACGGCTCCTGCGAAGTCGTCACTGAACAAAAAGCCCCTGTTTATCTTGTAATTCTGAACACCGAGCTTCAAGTTGACCGGAGCGAGTGAAAAGTCCACATACGAGTTCTTTATCTCTACACTCACACCGTCAGCGCCGATGTCTCCATAGCCCGCTTTTGGGCCGCCGAAGACTGCGTCCATCTCGAACTGGTTGACGAACTTGAAGTTGTCGGAGAACTTTGCCGTGTAGAAGAGCCGGGTCCTGGTGTCTGCCTGCTGGAGATCCAGGGCCTCTGAATCATCGCCTGTGAAATCCCTCTGGGTATATGCCCGGGTACGCCAATAGCCGCCGAAGATGTTCTCCAGGGCGAACACAGGCACAGCTAAAACGAACACAAGAAATAGCGTAAGTAATGAAACATACAACCTCTTCATTTTTCTCTCCTCTTGTTGTTTTGTTGGTTCCTCGATTCATGCAGGTTGCTCCACAGGGAAGACGAGTATCACCCAATTATGAAGGAAATGTGTCATTTCCATGGAGTGATTGTGTAATTCGTCTCCCCGGGCCGATCCGCCGTTCATGTGAATAGCCCTTCAAATCGGAGACGTGTCCGCATTTAAAGCCGATTCATCCGCAACAACTGCCCTGATTTTTTTGAAATGCGAACCCGTCCCCGATTTACTCATAATTTTTTGGATGCACCTGCTCATCAGAGTGTGGTAAGTCTAGCGGGTAATTATGGTGAACCAGTGGAAGCATCGTGGTTAAATCGTGAAGATTATCTTAAGCAAACCGAGCAGGTGAACAGATGAAGATAAAACTTGGGTACAAGCTCTTCCTGATGTTTGTGTTTACGGGCATGATCAGTATGATCCTGATGATGGGGCTCATGCGGCATTTCTTCAAACAGGAGCTCAAGGACTTCGTGATCAACTGGGAAATAGATCGGTTCAATGATTTTGCAGGAAAGCTGGGGGATTCCTACAGAATTCACCGCGACTGGGAACTCGTGAAAGGGCCCCCGAATGCATTCAGGGATATGCTGTTCCCGGATATACCCAAAGAAATCTGTGATTCGAAGCTCCCTCTTCACCCCGGCGATCAAAACAGCGGGACGCCCGGATACAATGGCCCGGGGAAAGTGAAAAGCCCTCAGCCCGTGGAAACATATTATCCGGCCATCAGGAGGAGGGTAACCCTCTACGATGCAAACAAACGGGTGGTGGCAGGAAAGGCCGCCTCCCTGCATAAGCAGATTATGAAGCCGATCGAGGTCGATGGAGAAATCGTAGGCTGGCTCGGCCTGATAAAAAGAACGGAAAGAGTAACAACACCGCAGGAGGAAAAATACCTCTACCGCCAGACCATGACCTTCTTCATCGTCGGGTGCTCGGTCCTGTCTCTGTCCATCCTTATATCCATCCTGCTTTCACGGAGCATTCTCAGGCCTGTCGACCGGATTACGAAAGGGACGCATGCCATGGCCTTACGGAAATTCGATACCCGGATAAAGGTAAAAACCCGCGATGAACTGGGACACCTGGCCGACAACTTCAACCTCATGGCCCAGACCCTCGAACAATATGAAATACTTCGCAAGCAGCTCATCTCGGACATCTCCCATGACCTGAGGACACCGCTCTCCATTCTCAAGGGCGAGATCGAGGCCATTCAGGACGGTGTGCGCGAAATGTCCGGCAAGAGTCTCGATTCGCTCTATTCCGAGGTCCTACACCTGGAAAAGCTCGCCAACGACCTCCATGAGCTTTCCATGGTGGATGACGGTACGGTTCCGGTCACGAAAGAGCCGGTTGATGTGATCAAGGTGCTCACGGAAACCATTAAAATGTTCTCTCCGAGGTTTGCCGAGCAGGCTCTCACTCTCACCTATGCCCCCGGGCAGGATACCGGCGTCACTATCATTGGCGACAGCCATCGTCTGGCCCAGGTCTTCTCGAACCTCCTGGAGAACAGCCTGCACTATACCGACTCACCCGGGAAGCTGAATATCCTGTGGAAGTTTCAAGGAGACGAACTGCGTCTCATTTTTGAAGACACCAAGCCGGGCGTTCCCCACGAATCCTTAAACAAGCTGTTCGACAGGCTCTACCGCATCGACCCGTCAAGGTCACGCAAGCATTATGGAAGCGGGCTGGGCCTGGCCATCTGCAAGGGCATCGTGGAATCATTCGAAGGGAAGATCAGGACGGACCATTCACCGCTTGGCGGCCTGCGCATCGAGATCGTCCTGCCGGCGCATAGGCAGACCTCACAGGAAGAGGTAATCTTTGTATGAACTCCAAGCATATACTCATCGTTGAAGACGAAGACAAGATCGCTGCACTCCTGAAAGATTATCTCGAGCGGACTGGCTGCTCCGTATCTCGCCTGGGCCGGGGTGACGAGGTGATACCCTTCCTGAGGCAGAAATCACCGGACCTCATTCTGCTGGACATCATGCTGCCGGGCATGGACGGCATGGATGTGTGCCGGGAGATCAGAAAGTCCTCCCAGATCCCCATCATCATGGTCACTGCGCGGGTGGAGGAGATCGACCGGCTCCTCGGGCTGGAGCTCGGGGCTGACGACTACATGTGCAAGCCTTTCAGCCCCAGGGAAGTCGTTGCACGTATCAAGGCGGTCCTCAGGCGCATGCAGCCCGTTCTGGAAGGCAGCATGCTGAAGGTGGGCAGCATCGTGCTGCAAGAAGACACTCGCGAGGTTACCATTGAAGGCCGGGAGCTCAAACTGACACCCAACGAGTTCGGACTCCTGCGGGTTCTCATGGCCAATCCCGGACGTGCCTTCTCACGTAGTGAGCTGGTAAACCGGGTCCAGGGGTATGACTACGAAGGATACGACCGCACCGTCGATACCCATATAAAGAACCTCCGCAGGAAGATCGCCGGTTTGCTGCCGGACCAGGAGATCATCTGCTCGATCTATAGCGTAGGGTACAAGCTTCAGGCGCCCGACAGCCGGAGGGAGTAATATCCAAGGTATCAGGATGTTGTATGCCGGAGCCTGCGATAGCGTCGCTGAATCGCTGTCTGAAGGGCATCGAGATAGATGTAGGTGACCGGGGTGATGTACAGGGTCACGATCTGTGAGAAGACAAGCCCCCCGACCACGGCGAGCCCGAGCGGCTGACGGGTTTCCCCTCCTGCTCCCCAGCCCACGGCAATGGGCAGCGTCGCCGCAAGGGCGGCCATGGTGGTCATCATGATGGGTCGGAAACGGATCAGCGCCCCCTGAAAAATCGCTTCCTCGGGTTTCTTCCCTTCCCTCCTCTGGGCATCCAGGGCGAAGTCGATCATCATGATGGCATTCTTCTTCACGATGCCGATGAGCATGATGACCCCCACCAGGGCATACAGGTTGAGGTCGATGCGGAAAATGAGCAGTGTCAGGAGCGCGCCGATCCCTGCCGACGGCAGCCCGGAAAGGATGGTCAGCGGGTGGATGAAGCTCTCGTAGAGGATCCCCAGCACGACATAGATGACCAGTATGGCCACCAGTATCAGGATGTTCAAGTCCCACCATGGACGACTCGAAGGCCTGGGCCGTGCCCTGGAGGCTTCCGGAGACCGTATCGGGCAGGATTGTACCTGCGATCCTTTTCCACCTCTTTCACCGCGTCCCCCAGCGACCTCCCGGGTGCCAGGTTGAAGGAAAGCGTCACCGCAGGGAGCTGCCCCAGGTGGCTTATGGTGAGCGGACCCACGGTATGGTCGAACCGTGCGACCGTGCTCAAGGGCACCAGGCCCCCTGAGATGAGCGGATGTAGAGGAGCGATAAGCGCCGACGGGTCCGCCTGATACTCCGGCTCGAGCTCGAGGATCACCTGATAGTCGTTGTCGGATGCATAGATCGTCGAGACCTGCCGGGAGGAGATATGCGCTCCCGAGGGCGCTCTCTATCTGCCGGATGCTCAAACCCAGCGCCGATGCCTTGTCCCGGTCGATGCTGACGGATATCTGCGGGTTCTTGATCTGAAGGTCGCTCGTCACGTCCTGGAATCCGGCGATCTCCTTCAGCTTTGCCTCGAGCATCGGGGCATAGCGGTACAGCTCGTCGATATCCGGGCTCTGGAGGGTATACTGGTACTGGCTCTTTGTCTGGTATCCGCCGATGCGGATAGGCGGCGGATTCTGCAGGTAGGCCTGGATGCCGGGGATGGAAGCCAGCTTCGGCCTCAGGTTCTGGATTACCTCGTCCGCGCTCCTGCTGCGCACACTCCGGGGCTTCAACCGGATCATGAGGCTCCCCGTATTGGATGAGCCCCCTCCCCACGTTCGACATGACGATGTCCACGTTCAGGGTCCTTCCGTATGATGTCGGCGACTTTGTTCTGATATTCAACCATGGATTCGAACGATGTCCCCTGGGCCGCCTCCGTGGAACAATGATCTGGCCGGAGTCCTCGCTCGGGAGGAACCCCTTGGGCATTACGACATAGAGATAGACGACCCCCGCACAGGAGAACCAGGGAGACAGAGGAGCACGGCCGGCCTGTAACGCAAAACCCAGCGGAGGCTCCTCTCGTACATGCGGCGCATTCCCTCGAAAATACTGCTCGCATGCCTGGTAGGCCCGGCCATGCTTTTCCCTGTCCGACGGCCGGAGCATGATGCTGCAGAGCATGGGCGTCAGGCTCAGCGAAACGACCCCGGAGATGAGAACGGCCACCACGATGGTGACGGCGAATTCGTTGAGGAGCCTTCCCACGATGCCGCCCATGAAGAGGACCGGGATGAAAACGGCCACCAGGGAGAGGGTCATGGAAACGATGGTGAAGCTGATCTCCCTTGAACCGTTCAAGGCGGCCTCCATGGGAGCTTTCCCCTCTCCACATGCCGCACGATGTTCTCCAGCATGACGATGGCGTCATCCACCACAAACCCTACGCACAGGGTGAGCGCCATGAGAGAAAGGTTATCGAGGTTGAAGCCGGCAAGATACATGACCGCGAAGGTTCCTACTATGAGACCGGGCAGGGCAAGGCTGGGGATGAGTGTTGCCGACGCGTTGCGCAGGAAGAAAAAGATGACGAGGACCACGAGGACAAGGGCCAGGATAAGGGTGATCTGCACATCCGTGATGGATTCTCTGATTGATTCGGACCGGTCATAAAGGATATCGAGGTTGATGGAAGCAGGCAGCAGCGTCCGGAAACTCGGGAGGATCTCTCTGATGTTCCGGGCGACTTCCACCGTATTGGTGCCCGGCTGACGCTCGACCGAGAGCACGATGCTCGGGTCGTCGTTGAACCACGAGGCCGATTTGTGTTCTCAACGGAGTCGATCACCCGGCCCAGGTCTCCCAGCCGTACCGGCGATCCGTCCCTGTATGTCACGATCAGCGGCCGGAACTGAGCGGCGTTTGCCAGCTGGCCCGAGCTCTGGAGGGTGTAGGACTTGTGCATCCCCCACAGAGTTCCTGTGGGAAGATTGGCATTCCCCGAACCTATGGCGTCGGCCACCTCGTCTATCCCTATGGACCTGGATGCCAGCGCCTTCGGGTCGACCTGCACCCTGACTGCATATTTCTGCGACCCCATGACACCCACCTCGGCCACGCCGTTGATCATGGATATCCGTTTTGCAAGGAGGTTCTCTGCGTACTCGTTCACCTTGGAAAGAGACAGGGTGGGCGAGTTCAGCGAGATGATGAGGATGGGTGCGTCCGCAGGATTGACCTTCCTGAAGGAGGGGGGCGAGTCCATGTCGTCGGGAAGGTGATGCGAGACAGATGAGATGGCGGCCTGGACATCCTGGGCAGCCGCATCGATATCCCTCTCCAGACTGAACTGCAAAGTGATCTGAGTTCTGCCCAGCGAGCTCGACGAGGTCATGGACTCGAGGCCCGCTATGGTGGAAAACTCGCCTTCAAGCGGCGTCGCCACCGATGACGCCATGGTCTCCGGGCTTGCCCCGGAAAGGCTCGCTGACACCCGGATCGTGGGAAAATCCACGTTCGGAAGCTCGCTGACAGGCAGGGCCCGGTAGGCCACGATGCCGAAGAGGATGAACGACATCATGACAAGCGTGGTCATGATCGGGCGTCGTATGAACAGGCTCGAAATATTCATTTCAGTACCACCCGTCCCGTGTCATTCTTTCCCTTTTACGACGACCTTAGCGCCCGGCGTGAGCCGCAGCTGTCCGTTGACGACCACCTGCTCTCCGGGTCTAAGCCCTTTCAGGATCACGGTTTCTTCTCCAACCTCCCGGCCGGTGACGACGGGCCTCATCTCGGCAGTCAGGTCAGGCCCGACCACAAAGACATACCGGCCCCCCTGCCCCTGCTCCACGCTCCTGGAGGGAACAAGCAGGACGTCGGGCTCGGTGGTGAGCGTAAGCTCCACATCGACGAACTGTCCGGGCACAAGACGCTTATCCGGGTTTGCAAACACGGCTTTGAGCATGATGGTCCCGGTCGTCCGGCTGACGGCATTGTCCACGGAGAAGAGCTCTCCCTTTTCGGGCCGTTCTTCGCCGGGGAGAAGGGCATCTGCTTCGATCTTTTTCCCCGGGAAGTATTTCCTTACCTCGGGCAGGTCATTTTCGGGGATGGCAAAAGATACCTTGACCGGCTGGATCTGATGTATGGTGAGGATCTCGGTATCGTTGGCCCTGACGATATTCCCTGAGCTCACCTTCTGCATGCCCGCCCGGCCGTCGACGGGCGAATAGATGGAGCAGTACCGGATCTGGACGCGGGATGACTCCACAAAAGCCTCATCGGCCTTTACTGTTGCTTCGAGGGCCTCATGGTTTGCCTGCAATTGGTCGTACTGCTCACGCGCCACATAGTCCTTCTTCACCAGGTCGGAGTACCGGCGCGACTGTATGCCTGCAAACTTTGCCTGGGCTCTGTCCCTGGCAAGGTCGGCCTCGGCCTTTTGAAGCTCGGCTTCATAGGTGCGGCAGTCGAGCTCGATGAGAAGGTCACCTGCCTTCACATCCTGGCCCTCTTTGAAAAGGACCTTCCTGATCTGTGCCGTGACCTGGCTCATCACCGATATGGTCTGATATGCCTCAACCGCACCCAGTGCGTGCAAACGCACCGGAACAGCCTTATTCGCTGCAACTGCGACATCCACCGGTGCAGGCCTCGCAGCGGGCGGCTTTTTATCCGGTGAACAGGCGCTGATGAGCATTACTGCGGCAAAAAGGACCGGCAGCCACCCTCCTATGATCTTTTTCATCATCTTCCCCCCATGGCCTTCTCCAGGTTGGCAACGGCTATCCGGTAATCGTACAGGGCAGTAATATACTCGGCCTTGGCGTCGACCTCAGCGACCAATGCATCGGTCACCTCAATGGTGTTCCCTACCTCTTCGGCATAACGCCCCTGGGCAAGCTCACGGTTCTGCTGTGCATGTCTCACGAGGAGCTCTGCCAGGGTGATCCGCTCGCGCGCCTCCCTTACGTTATAGAAGGCCTGCTCGATCTCATACCGGACGTTCTGCCTGACGACCTCTTCATTTCCCCTGTACACATCCACGCCGGCTCTCGCCTCCTGCACCCGGTGACGTGTAGAGAAGCCATTGAACAGAGGGAACGTGAGCATTGTCCCGAGGCTCCACTCCCTTTCAAGCGGGAATTCCTCGCCTGTCCAACCATAGCCTGCGCTGCCGGAAAGGATCGGATAGTACCCCGTGCGGGCCAGGTCGACGGACCGTTCGGCTGCCTCGCGCTGCGCCTGAGCAGACAAGAGGTCCGGCCGGGACTTGAAGCCCCTTTCCAGGGCTGCTTCGAGATCGATGGCGTAATCAGGTATGCCGGCCTCATCCAGGATCTCGTAGGCCGGGGCAGCCGGAACCCCCATGGCGTTGTTCAGCGCGATCCGGGCGATCCGCAGGGCATTCTCCGCCTTGAGGATGTCAAGCCTTGCCCGGCCCAGGTCCACCTCGGACATGGTCACGTCGATCTTGGGCCTGATCCCTGCCTCGTAGAACCGCTTCGCCTGGTCGAGGTGTTTCTCATAGCGGAGCACGGTCTCGGCAAGGGCATCCCTGTCCTTCCTTGACTTCGAAAGTTCGTAGTAGGCCTGCTTCACGTTGAAAACGACCCGGTTCGCCGTATCTTCGTAATCGGCCCGCGAGGACTCGGCAAAGAGCGAGTTCACCTTGACCGAAGAGGATGTCCTCCCGAAGTCGTAGATCGTCTGGGAGAGATCGGCCCTGCCCTGGTACTCATCATCCGACGCCGCTGCCGATCCGGACCCGGAAGCAGGATGTGTCCGCTCGTAACCGGTGGAGAGATCGATCCGGGGATAATAGCCCGCCTTTGCCTGGGAAACCCTGCTCCTGCTCGCATCGAGGGTGCCTGCAGCGCTCGTGAGAGCGGGATGTCTCTCAAGCGCGATTTCGATGCACCGCTTCAGGTCCAGAGTCTCGCCCGGCTTTATCGCATCCGCCGCAAAAGACAAACCGGCACACAGGATGATCACCCCGAGGGAAAGAGCCGGAACGCGAAACAGTGATTCACAGCCCCATTTTCCAAGTCTGAAAACATTCACCCGCTGAATCCTTTACCTTCTGCCATTTCCAAGATGATATCCGCACGCCCTTTCCTTCATGCACATCCGCAGTCAAAAGCTTCTTTCCAAGGCTGTGCACACGGCTCTTTCAGACGGTCGGCCATGCCTTTTAGTCTACAGACATATACCGGGATAAATCAACTTGATTTCAGACATGCTCTGTTAAAAACAGCGCATGATAACGTAAATCCAAAGGGATTCACGAAAAATATCGGGGGACACCATACTAATTATTTATTCCTCCGTGTTGTCTCATGATGGAAAATCAGTATGGTGCCCCCTTAATATTTTATAGTGCCCCCTTATTATACTTGGACGGGAGGCATGGCCGCAGTATATTTGTGATAGAAAATTACTATGATTTCGAAGGATTAGCGTGTTTCGTCAGGAAGCTGTTCAGCTGGTTGGCAAAGGCGGAACGGTCTTTCTTGCTGAATGCCGGAGGGCCGCCGGTGATAATGCCGCCGTTTCTCAACTCGTTCATGAGATCGCGCATGGAAAGTCTGTCTTTGATGTTCTCTCTCGTATACAGGTCTCCCCGCGGGTCAATGGCATAAGCACCCTTTGCCACGACACGGTCTGCAAGGGGGATATCGGCTGTGACGACCAGGTCGCCCGGCCCAACCAGCTCGACGATCCGGTCATCCGCCACATCCGGGCCTGCCGTCACAATAATGCACTTGATATAGGCTGACCTTTCCACTGTCACATTCTTGTTCGCCACCATGGTCATAGGAATGTGAAGCCTTAAGGCTGCGCGGAACAGGATGTCCTTTATTCCATTCGGTAATGCATCGGCATCTACAAATATCTGCATGGGTAACATTGTTGTATCGCACGGCTGAACAGGGACGCAAGGAAGATATGATATTTGTCATCTCAACAGCGGTGCAATCCAAAAAAGGAAAACCGAGGACGTCCGCCCATAATTACTTTGCCGAGGGCGATGGCAAAGGTCTGGCTGGAGCCGGTGATGGCGCTGCTCTCCTGGCTGGTGACGCGGATCATGTAATTATTGGCCGGCCGGCACTGCGGTAGCAGACCGGCAGATCATTCCGTCGGTTTAAAGCTTTATTATCATAATTATCCCATTTCAGTGCCATTTGACAATTTTACGAATATAGAAATAATGCGATAAAAAATGTCAGGAAGGAAACCGTCTCTTACCCTATGTAATTGCCGGACAGGGGTGAATGAGCAGCGTGTTCCTGCCCAGCTTCCCGAGCCCGGGTGAAATAAAACCCGATCCCCCTCGTGCTCTTGCAGAGCGTGAAGGAAAGGGTTACAATATAGTTCAGAAGATCGCTGAATGTTTTACCCTACGGGGAAGATGCTTAAAGAGGTGGCAGTATGAAGATAAAAGCCATAGAGCTGTTCCATGTTTCCGTCCCGTTGAAAAAAACCTTCTGGCCCACGTGGATCCCGGGCTACCCGCAGACGCACAACCGCTTTACCCTGATCAGGATAACCACGGATGACGGCATTACCGGCTATTCAGCAGGTGCGGCCATGGGCCGTGAGCGCGAGGGCCTTGGCGACCTCATCGGCAGCTACCTCATCGGCGCAGACCCCACCGATATCGACCGTGTCCAGGGGCTGCTGAAACAGGCAGGCTATCTCGGCTGGAGAAACTTCTGGATCGAGCCCGCATGCTGGGACATCATGGGTAAGAGCCGGGGCAAACCGGTCTATGAGCTGCTGGGCGGCAGAGCGCGGCCTGTGGATGTCTATCTTTCCACTGGCGAGATGCACGACCCTGAGCGAAGGGTCGATGAACTCCTGGCCATGAGGGAACGCGGATTCAAGACCGCCAAGCTCAGGGTGAAGAACGCGGCGCTGCTCGATGATATCCGGCACATCGAGGTGGTGAGCAAAGGGCTATCCGGTGCCATGAAGCTCGGGGTGGATGCGAACCAGGGCTGGCTTGTCACCATCGTGGACAGGATCCCTGCATGGGACCTTAGCGCGTGCCGCTGATTTCGCCTCCGCCTGCGCCGACTGCGGCATAGAATGGCTCGAAGAGCCCCTGGATTCCCGCGACTATGACGGCAATGCCGCGCTGAAAAAAATATCAAAGGTGAAGATCTCGGGCGCCGAACTCAACTACGGCTGGGACGAGATCAAGATCATGTTCGAGAAGGACTGCTTCCATGTGTACCAGCCGGACGCCACCTTTTCCGGGGGCATTGCGCAGGTGAAGAAGGTGATCGACACTTGCAAGCTGAAAGAACGCCTCTACAGCCCTCATACCTGGACCAACGGCATCGGCTTCTACGTCAACTGGAACATGGTGCTCGCGGACCGGGACAACGCGCTGCCCCTGGAATACCCGCTGGAAGAGCCTTCATGGGTCCCGGAATTCCGGGAAGGCATCATCGAGCCCGTCATCCCGGACAAGGACGGCAGGCTGCAGCCCTTTACCAGGCCCGGGCCTCGGCTTCGAGATCGACGAGAAGCTCCTGAAAAAATACGGTAGGCGCTTCTTCAAGCTCACCGAAACCGGCCTCAAGTTCAAAGTGATCCGGGAAAAGGGCCTGATGGGAAGCGCTGAATCTCAAGAAGCGCAAGGAACAGGGCTGATCGTAGAGAGGAGAAATTTCTCTCCCGATCCGCCCCCTTTTCCCTTTAGGGATCGCGTGTATTATTCATTTCATACTATCTCGTGTTCTGCTGGAGGATAAGTATGTTCAAAAAAATGTCCCTGGTGGCAGTTCTCCTCTCGTATGCCTTGTCATTGCCAGCCGAGGAATTAAAGCCGGTCAAACTCCCCTCCCCTCGATTGGATAGCGGCAAAACTCTGATGAACGCGCTGAAGGAGAGGCAATCATCACGATCGTTCAGCGCAATAAGGCTGCCGGTCAATGTCATGTCCGACATGCTCTGGGCAGCCTGCGGGGTGAACCGCCCCGGATCGGGGAAACGTACCTCGCCGTCAGCCAAGAACTGGCAGGAGATCGACGTCTACGTGGCAACCCAAGACGGTCTTTACCTCTACGATGCAAAAGGGCATTCATTAAAACCGATCGTTCCTCAAGATATCAGGCCTCTTACGGGAATGCAGCCGTTCGTCAGGGAGGCCCCGGTGACCCTTGTGTACGTAGCCGATTTCTCGAAAATGGGAGGAGCCGGCGCCGAAGAGCAAGCCTTATACTCTGCAGCAGACACGGGCTTTATCAGCCAGAATGTGTATCTCTTCTGTGCCTCGGAGGGTCTTGCAACCGTGGTGAGAGGATCGATCGACAGGGGTGCCCTGGCAAAAGCAATGAAACTTAGCAACAGCCGGAAGATCATCCTGGCACAGACAGTGGGATATCCAAAGGAATAACCGATCCTCTTTTTGGAAAGGGCAGCCGGATCATCACATATGGTCAAATGCATGCCTGCACGTTATTATTATCTAAGGCAGCAGAGGCTTTTTATCTATTCCCGAGATTCCAGGAGGAAAAGACAATGGACGAACAATACAAGCAACACGGTGCGTTCAGTTGGTGTGAGCTGATGACAACTGATGTGGATGCGGCGAAAGCCTTTTATACCAAGTTGTTCGGATGGGATACAGAAGATATGTCAATGCCGGGGATGACCTACACCGTGGTCAAGGCAGGAGGCAAGGGTGTTGGCGGAATCATGCCGATGCCGAAAGACGCTAAGGGGATGCCGCCGATGTGGGGTACCTATGTCACCGTGGATGACGTCGACTCGACGGCACGATCCGCGGAACAGTTTGGCGGTAAGATATTGGTGCCGCCCATTGACATTCCGAACGTCGGACGGTTTTGTGTGATTCAGGACCCGCAAGGCGCCGTAATCAGCGCCATTACGTACAAACAAATGTAGTATTTGCCTCTTTCATTCCGGGGGAAGAAAATATGCTTGATTAAGTAAACAGACCGGTCTAATAAATCTTGCTCAAGGAATCTTCATCATGAAAGAGGATAAAAAACAGAAACTCATAGCTGTAGGTGCAGAAATCATGCACCTGAAAGGCTATAACGACACAGGTGTACAGGAAATCCTCGATAAGGCAGGGTTACCCAAAGGGTCCTTCTATAACTTTTTCAAGAGCAAGGAAGAATTCGGCCTGCAGGTCATAGATTATTTCATGAGTGTTTATGGTAACGTTTTCAAAATGTTTTTTGAAGATGCATCCCGTCCACCGCTCGAAAGAATGCGGCTTCTGAACAGA
>CAVVYZ010000019.1:0-125101 GCA_963752595.1 uncultured delta proteobacterium | reverse complement strand
TCTATCGCTGTTTCTTCGGCCGCCCGACGCATGCCCCTCTCCTATATGGGCATCCTGCAGTACATCGCCCCTACCATCCAATCTTCCTTGCTTGGGGTTTCCTATATCGCGAGCCCTTTACACCCTCGCAGGCCATCGGCTTTGGGATCGTGTGGACAGCCCTGATCATATACGGCGTGGGAAGGGTATTTTTCCATCGGACACAGGCTTTTCCCGTCCTCTCGGAATAGGTGGACTGTAAGGATCCTGGAAAAAAATCGTGCATATTGCCCATTTGGACTGCAATAGCCACATTTCTTCCGCTTAGCTATCGTGAGGTAATCTATGGTTGAACAGGAGTGAAGATCTTGAAAAAAGATCTCTACTCTCGAAACAGGTCGCCAAGGTAAGCATATAAGATCTATTGGGTTCATCAAGAGTGAATAAATGAAAAAACCAACTGCACATTTACTGCACAATTGGCTTTTTTTTAATGTCTATAAAAAATGGTGGAGCCGAAGGGAATCGAACCCTCGACCTCTTGAATGCCATTCAAGCGCTCTCCCAACTGAGCTACGGCCCCACGCAACGTTGATCTGCTATCATATTGGGATAGATGAGTCGAAGGTCATTGCATAGGAAAAAGAAAAGTATTTGAAATGGATTCTCCCGGATGCTCTAAGCTTTGTTGACTTATTATTTTCTTGCATGATAAATTGCAACAATGCCGAAGAAGGTTGCATTCAACACTCGCGTGAACGAGACTATCCTGGATGAATTCAGGGCGTTATCCGTGCTTTTTGACCGCAATCTCAATGATTTTTTCGAAGAGGCCATGATCGACCTTATCCCGGAAGTATGACCAGGACAATCTGATCGCGGAAATGAGAAGGCTCAAAGCCAGGGCCCAGAAAGATCTAGCTTAAGTTAAGGCCGCCTGATATGTATTACCGGTTCTCCTGCTTGTGGGTCCCTTTCGCCTTATGGCATTGAGGGTATCCGTCAGTACCGCGATCACATGCTCCCGTATATCTCCGGCGACTACTATTGCGAGAAGGTCGTCTCCCACCGCGAGAAGTCCCTCGTTCACCTCTACGAGGATCTCGAGGATCCCGGGCCTGGCTTTCTGCTCCGCAACGACGGCATTGATCGCCTCCCAGTCGGCCTTTACGTCGACCGAACTCACCGCCGAGCCGTCTCTGGACGTTCCTCTAACCACGCCGTTATGGCACAGGATCATTCCCACCTTGTGGAAGTCTTCGTGCATCCTGATTTTTCCGATCAGGGCATTCATGTCCATTGTTCACCTCCATTGTCTGGCTGACCGTCTGATACGGCCCAAAGAATTATGTCAATCAGATGATTCCCTTATTCCTCTCCACTCGCGGGAGAGGAATAAGGAGAGGGGGCTTGCTTAAGGGGTTCCCCATTACAAGGGTTTTTATGAAGCACATGGGATGATTGCAATAATCGGTCATTGGTTGTAGTAGAGAAATTCGATTCATAACGGATATAGTATACTTTCATGAATATAAAGGACCATGTATGAAAGAAATATCCATAGGGGCATCGAAACTGCAGTTCGTGGTGGGAGACATCACTAACCAGGATACGGATGCGGTGGTGAATGCAGCCAATTCAAGGCTTGCACCCGGCGGCGGCGTGGCCGGAGCCATACACAAGGCGGCAGGCCCTGGTTTGTGGGAGGAATGTAAAAACCTCGGCGGCTGCAAGACCGGCGAGGCCAAGATAACGAAAGGATACAATCTGCCGAACACATATGTCATCCATACGGTAGGCCCCGTGTACAGCGGGTCGGATGAAGATCCTGTCCTCCTGCGCTCCTGCTATGTGAACTCGCTGAAGGTTGCCGATGCGAACGGAGTGAGGTCCATCTCCTTTCCCGCCTTGAGCACGGGGATCTTCGGCTACCCGGTGACCGAGGCTGCTCTGACATCGATCACGGCCATCAGGGATTTCCTGTCCGGCGATACCGGCATCAGGCTCGTGCGCATGGTCCTGTATAACAGGGCTTCGTATGAGGCGCATGTCAGGGCGCTTGAAGATCTGGAAGCGAGAAGGGAGCTGTAAAATGAAGGTAATAGCCATAATCCCGGCGCGGTATGAATCGTCCCGGTTTCCCGGCAAGCCGCTGACCGATATCGCGGGCAAGTCCATGATCCAGAGGATCTATGAACAGGTCAGGGCATGCACTGATATCGATGATGTCCTCATTGCCACAGATGACAAGCGGATCTCCGATGCGGCAGCCTCCTTCGGGGCTCCCGTGGTCATGACGAGCCCCGAGTGCAGGTCCGGAACGGACAGGGTGGCCCAGGCGGCCATGGGGCTGTCTGCAGATGCCGTGATCAATGTCCAGGGAGACCAGGTGGTGCTCGACAGAATTGCCTTGTCCGAGATTGCACGGGCGTTAAGGATGGGCCTCGCCATGGTCACGGTCGCCACACCGGCGAAACCGGAGGAATATGACGATCCGAACTGCGTGAAGGTGGTCTGCAATCTTAAAGGTTTTGCGCTCTATTTTTCCAGGTCCACGATCCCGTACAAACGCTCGGCAGTAAGCATCGAAATCCTGAAGCATATCGGCATGTACGGGTTCAGCTCCGAGACGCTTCAGCGTTTTACCAGCATGGAGCCTACGCCCCTGGAAGAAACGGAATCCCTCGAACAGCTGCGTGCTCTGGAAAACGGCATCCCGATCAAGGTAATCATTGCTTCAGGTCAATACCTCGAGATCAATACACCCGAGGACAAGGAAAGGGTGCTGGCTTCATGGAGCGAGTCCTGATCCTCTTATACCGCATCCTGATTGCTCTTCTCGTCTGGCCGGCGGGGCTCATTCTCTCACGTCACCCCAATTTCAGAGGCACCATAGCCTCGAGGCTGGGTTTCAGGCTTCCCCGTATTCCGGCCGGAAGGCCGGTCATCTGGGTGCATGCGGCATCGGTAGGCGAGGTAAAGGCCGTCTCCGGGCTGGTCAAGGCGCTCAAAGGGGCAAACCCGGCGCTGTTCGTCTGCCTGAGCGCCATGACGGCAACAGGCAGGCAGGTGGCATCGTCGATAACGGAACTGGACGCGGTAATGCCCCTGCCTTTTGACGCCGCCTTCATTATGAAGCGCTATTTCCGTAAGCTCTCTCCAAAGGCCCTCATCATCGTGGAAACGGAACTGTGGCCGAATATGATCATGGCTGCACAGCGCCTGGATATCCCGGTTATCATCGTGAACGCACGTATGACGGAGCGTTCTTTCCGGAGATATTCTCTTGCCCCGCGTCTGGCTGAAAGAATACTTACGGGCGTCCGGGTATTGGCGATGGCGGAAAGCGATGCCCTGAAATTTTCACGGCTTGGTGCAATGAAGGTGGAAACACTGGGAAACCTGAAGCTCGACAGCCTGTCTCAGGTGGACTTAAACAAACGAGATGAGATGAGGGCAGACCTCGGAGTCGAAGACAGGCCCGTCTTCATAGCGGGAAGCATCAGAGATGGCGAGGAAGAGATGGTCGTTGATGCTGTGAAAAAAGCATCTTCGGAAGTTCCGGACCTGTTCGCCATTCTTGCACCGAGGCATCCCGGGCAGATCGGCCTTCTGGCCGAGCTTGCCGAGCAGAGCGAATTAGGCTGGTGCTTGAGGAGCAGGATGGAGCAGGAAACCGACCTGCTCATCGTCGATACCATGGGAGAGCTCTTCAGCCTCTACGGAGCATCGGATGCGGCCTTTGTGGGAGGGTCCCTGAAAGACCTGGGCGGACAGAATATCCTTGAGCCCATAGCCTGGGGAGTTGCAACGATCCACGGCCCACACATGGATAATTTCCTGTGGGCACTGGAAGTGGTCCAGGGGTTTACCATTTGCATATATAATTCGAGGGAACTGGGGGACGCGATCGTGGATATCATCACCCAGCCCGATAAATATTACGATCTTGCCCAGGAAGCGCGCTATCTGCTGGAGAAACAGAAAGGGGTGACGGCGCGATACCTCGATGCTTTGGAAAGATATCTCGTATAGGCGGTTCATCCTCCAGTATCACTGCCAAGGGCGATTAAGGATAATCTTTTGTAAATCCCTGTTTCTCGTTGACAATATCACCATTGCCCTTTATTAGGAAAATTATGACAATGGATAGATCGTTATGCCCAATATGTGCCTGGAGAGCTGACTGTAAGAAGAAATTCAATAAAGGCGCGGGCATCCACTGCGCCGATTTCAGCAGAGACCTTACCGTGAAAGACAGTGAGCTCGAATCCGAGCTCGATAAACAGAACAAGCCTGGAGAAGCCGGGAAAAAGAAAAAGGGCCTCTTCCCGCTTTAGGCTTCTTTCTCTATAGGTCGATACGCTGTATAAAGCTCGTTGATTTCTTCACTACCAGCGCGAGGATATCGCCTTTGTCAAGGGCGATGTCCGCACAGTAGTAATTCCGAATCGTAGCGAGTTCTCTTTCCGTGAACTCGGACTCATCCGGGGTGTAGGCCAGGATCCGTGATGAGTCGTACATCTTCACGTTTCCCAGCAGTTTTGACATGCCTTCCTCATTCTGAACGGTAATGATATCCTTGCCCTTAAGGAGAATCCTCGGCTTGAGGTAGAAGCGAATCTGGGGGTCCTTCTTATTCATCCGGTCTCTCTCTCTGGTGGTCAGGTAAAGGGGCAGGGTGCTGAACCTTGTGTCGGAGGCCCATAGGGACTGCTTGCCGTTGAGGATGGCAAGATGAGAAGAATTGTCAAAGGTCACGATCTCACCTCCGTTTGCCGAAGGCGAGACATCGCTTAAGAGCATCGAGAGGATATCCTGGCCTTCCGGAATTTGTACCGGATTTCCTTCAATGGTCTCCGGCTTCGACCACCGGTTTATCCCATCGGAAAAATCCAGATCCGTAAAGACCCTTGACGCCACAAGGCCGCCTTCAACGGGGACGACGCAGCGATTCCAGCTCTTGGTAACCGTGCCGTCCTGAACCATATAGGTATGAAAGGAATTCGCTTTGTCGGTTATGGCGAGGACCGCTCCCTGATAGGGATAGAGGCGGTAAATCCTGGAAGCAACCGGTGGTTTCCAGTACGGTTTGGCCTTGCCGCTCACGATCTTATACATGGAGTCTTCGCTGCTGATATAGATTGTATCATTCACAACGGCGCATGACGTTGCGACAAAGGGGAGCGTGATCTCGGGATGTACTGCCTGGGGAGGTATCCGGACAGCCGGCTCTTCCTCTCCTGCGCTCTTCATGGGCGGGGCCGTGAATATCTCGGCGATCATCTGATCGATGGCTGAAGACAGCTCGCCCGTGCCTTTCAGGTCCAGGTGGAATGCCTTTGGGGGGTTTGTATCGAGAACCGCGTCAAAAGAGATGGTGTCTCCGAGCTGAATGATGGAGACGTTCAGCGGCGAGTCCGACCCGGTTCCGACGTTCTTTGCAAGGCACCTGGCCGTGATGGTCTTGCTTATCCCGTCCTTCAGCATGACGAGATCCTGCGGGCCTTTGATATCCACGTTGACATCAAAGGCGAAGGCGGAGTGAAGGCCGAAGAAAAAGAGAAATAAAGCCGATAAAACCAATGATATTTTCATTTTATCTCCCCAAACACGATTCATTAAAGCGCATTATAGCACAATCCGGTAGTATGACAAATGAAAGCATGAAAGGGTTCCCTTTTCTTTGATGAATGACCATTCATTTTTCCTTGACCTCTCTTGTCTCTTTCGCTATAAAGAATCGATACGTAGCAAATTATATTCTTTACAGGAGGCGTTACATGGCTGATGAAACAAAAGATTTTGGTGAACAAATTTTCCCGGTTCCCCCCAAAGTGAGGGAGAAGGCTTACATCAAGAGCAGAGCAGAGTACGAGAAGATGTACAAAGAGTCCATAGAGAATCCCGAGGCTTTCTGGGCAAAACAGGCCGAGAGACTCGACTGGTTCAAGAAGTGGGACAAGGTTATGGACTACTCCTTCAAGGACAACATCTATGTGAAGTTCTTTGAAGGCGGCAAGCTTAACGTCAGCTATAACTGCCTCGACCGGCATCTTGCCACGAGAAAGAACAAGGCTGCCATTATCTTCGAAGGAAATAACCCGTCTGACAACAGGACCCTCACATACATGGACATGTACCGCGAGGTCAACAAGTTCGCCAACGTGCTCAAGAAGCACGGTGTCAAGAAGGGCGACCGCGTAACCATCTTCCTGCCCATGATCCCTGAGCTCGCTATCACGATGCTCGCCTGCACCCGAATCGGCGCAATCCACTGCATCGTGTTCGGAGGCTTCTCCTCCGATGCTCTGAAAGACCGCATCGTGAACAGCGATTCAAAGCTGCTCATCACCTGCGACGGCACATTCCGTGGCAGCAAGGCCGTTCCTCAGAAGGACAATGCCGACAAGGCAGCCGATCAGAGCCCCAGCGTCGAGAAGATGATCGTAGTCAAGAGAACCGGTACCCCGGTGACCATGAAAGAGGGAAGGGATCTCTGGTACGAGGAAGAGATGAAGACTGCTCCTTACTACTGCGAGCCCGAGAAGATGGATGCTGAAGATCCTCTCTTCATCCTTTACACATCCGGTTCCACCGGAAAGCCCAAGGGTGTCGTGCACACCACCGGCGGTTATCTGCTCTATGCAGCCATGACCCATCAGTACGTCTTCGATTATCATGAGGACGACACCTACTGGTGCACCGCAGACATCGGCTGGGTCACCGGGCACAGCTACATCGTGTACGGTCCGCTTGCAAACGGCGCATCCAGCATCATGTTCGAGGGCGTTCCTTCCTATCCGGCATATGACAGGTTCTGGGATGTCGTCGAGAAGCACAAGGTAAACATTTTCTACACCGCTCCCACCGCTATCCGCGCCATTGCAAAAGAGGGCGACTCCTGGGTCAAGAAGCACGACTTAAGCTCCATCAGGATCTTGGGTTCCGTGGGCGAGCCGCTCAACCCCGAGGCCTGGAGATGGTACTACAACATGATCGGCCGCGGCGAGTGCACCATCGTTGATACCTGGTGGCAGACCGAGACCGGCGGCATCCTCATCACCCCGCTCCCGGGCGCCATCGACATCAAGCCCGCCAAGGCTACCGTTCCGTTCTTCGGCGTCGAGCCCGCACTTCTCGATGACGACGGCAAGGAGCTCCAGGGCGTTGCCAGGGGCAACCTGGTCATGAAGAGGCCGTGGCCCGGAATCATGAGGGGCGTATGGCAGGATCCGAACAGGTTCAAAGAGACCTACTTTGTCCAGTTCCCGGGCTATTATGTCACCGGTGACGGTGCAGAGCGCGACGATCTGGGCTATTACAAGATCACCGGCCGCGTGGACGACGTTATCAACGTTTCCGGTCACCGCATGGGCACGGCAGAGGTCGAGAGCGCACTGGTATCCCATCCGAACGTTGCAGAAGCAGCGGTTGTCGGATTCCCGCACGACATCAAGGGCCAGGGTATCTTCGCATACGTAACGCTGAACACCGGCGTTACCAAGTCCGACGACCTCAAGAAGACCCTTATCGCTCACGTGAGAAAGGAAATCGGACCCATCGCAACACCGGATCATATCCAGTGGGCAGATGCACTTCCCAAGACACGCTCCGGCAAGATCATGCGCCGCGTGCTGAAGAAGGTTGCTGCAAATGACTTCAAAGATTTCGGCGACACCTCCACGCTGGCAGATCCTACCGTTGTGGATGAGCTTGTGGCAAACAGGAAGAAATTAGGCTAAGTTTTAAAAGAAACAAACGGGGGTTCCGTTCAACAGGCGGAACCCTCAGTTTATCATAAAACACATATGGTACGTTATCATGTTGGTTTTTTATCGTAAGGAAGGGACCAAATGAGAGGCGAAGAAAAATACCGAATGATACTGAATGCCGCCAAGCATGTCTTTGCTATGGAAGGTTTCTATAACTCCAAGGTCTCCGAGATTGCGAGAGAGGCGCATGTGGCGGATGGAACCATATACCTCTATTTCAAGAACAAGGATGACATTCTCATCTCACTCTTCGAAGAGGAACTCAACCGGATCATCATGTCTGTGAAATCAAAACTCGAGAACATCGTGGACCCTCGAGAAAAAATAATCGCTTTCTGTGACAATCATCTGTCAATTATTGAATCGGACAGGGCTCTTGCCGAGGTTATCCAGGTAGAGCTCAGGCAATCGAATAAATTCATGAGGGAATACAAAAACAAACATTTTCTTGCTTATCTCAACATTATCGCAGACATCGTTGCCCAGGGTCAGGACCAGGGAATATTCAAGACCGATCTCAAACCGGACATCTGTGCTCGCGTCATTTTCGGTTCCCTGGACGAGTTGTCCACATATCTTGTTACCGCCAGAAGGAAACGCTTTGACGTACATGAAGTTGCGACTATGGTAGGCAACTCCTTTCTCACAGGGTTTGTGAAAAACGGCAAGGAGATCGGAGGGTAAAATGCTTCAGATCAAAAAAGCCGCCGTCATAGGCGGAGGAGCCATGGGAGGCAGCATTGCGCACCTCCTTTCCAGCGTAGGGATCGAATGCTTTATCAAGGACATTGAGCAGAAGTTCATTGATAAGGCAGTACAGCATTCTGAAGAGATCTACGGCAAACTGGTAAAGAAGGGGAAGATGGACCAAAAGAAGGCCGATGAACTGCAGGGCCTTCTCAAAGGCTCCGTCAAGTATGACAAGAAATTCTTCGGCGAGGTGGATCTGGTCATAGAGGCGGTTCCCGAGATCATTAAGCTCAAACAGGATATCTTCGCCGAGCTCGAAGGGATCTGCCCGGAGAGGACGATTCTGGCCTCGAACACGTCAACGCTTTCGCTTCCTGAGATTTCGAAAAAGCTGAAGAATAAGTCGCGTTTCGTAGGCCTGCATTTCTTCAACCCGGCCCACATCATGAAGCTCGTCGAGGTTATCTACGACGAGAATACCTCAAAAGACATAATCGATACCATGCATGGCGTTCTCGGGCAGGATCGGCAAGGAACCTATCAAGGTGAAGAACGGCCCGGGGTTTGTAGTGAACAGGATCCTCATGCCGTATATGAACGAGGCCGTGTTCTCGCTGATGGAAGGCGAGGGCAGCGTAGAAGAGATCGACGAGGCCATGGTCGCCTTCGGCATGCCCATGGGTCCCTTTGCCCTGTGGGATTTGGTGGGCCTCGATGTCGGTCTGCATGCATCCAAGACCCTTGAAGATGCGTACGGTTCCAGGACGCCGATCCCTGAGCTGCTCAAAACCCTGGAAAAGAAGAAGGCACTCGGACAGAAGACAGGAAAGGGCTTCTACGATTACTCATCCAGCGCCAGGGTTCCATCGAAAGATGTGGAAGATTTCCTCAAGAAGTGGTGGAAAGACAACAATACGAGCGATCTTGCCTTTTCTCCCGAGAGGCTGATGGCTGTCCAGATCAGGGAAGCGCTCTACATCCTTGCGGACGGGCTGGCTTCGGCCAATGACATCGATAGCGGCATGGTTTACGGCACGAATTTCCCCAGCAAGGTCGCCTGGGGTCCCTTGCATTTCGCCGAAAAAATCGGCTGGGATATCGTCAGCGACCTCATGATTTCTCTGGCGAGTGAATACGGCCCTGAACGGTTTACCGCACCGGGTATGATATCCGAACTTGCAAAAGGGCAGAGCGCATTCAATAACTGCACCTATGAGACCGATGCCGACGGCGTTGCAGTCATGACCATCGATAATCCGCCCATGAATACCATCAGCAGAAAGACCAAGGCGGACATCACGAGGGCCGTGCTCGAGGCCGTGGCAGATCCGAAGGTCCGGGTCATCCTCCTGACCGGTAAAGGCAAGGCATTCGTAGCCGGTGCCGACATCGAAGAGCTGCAGGCCTTCAAGGAATATGACGACGGGATCAATCTCGCAAACCGCGGCTATCTCATGACGAACACGATAGAGGGCTCGAACAAGCCGATCATAGCAGTGATCAACGGCTTCTGCCTCGGAGGCGGCCTTGAACTTGCCATGTCGTGCCATATGCGCATAGCCTCCGACAAGGCCCGGCTCGGCCTGCCCGAGATCACGCTCGGCCTCATCCCGGGGTTTGCAGGCACCCAGCGCCTTCCCAGGATCGTGGGAAAGGCAAAGGGCATGGAGATGATCCTCACCGGGTCCCATTACAGCGCGAAAGATGCCTATGAGATGGGCCTTGTGAACAAGGTAGTCCCCCAGGACCGGCTCATGGACGAAGCAAAGGCCTTTGCCGGGGTTATCGCAGCAAAAAGCCGCATAGCAGTTGGTGCCGCCATGGAATCCATCAGCACCGGGCTCGAGGTTACCTTTGAAGACGGTCTTCTGATCGAGTCAGAGAACTTTGCCAGGGTGGCCATATCGCACGATGCAAAAGAAGGCTTGAACGCATTCTTGAATAAGCGGAAGCCGGATTTCAGGGATAAGTAAAGTTTGGGCTCGTCTCAAACACAGGTGGGTTAGGGAAACAGGCCTCTAGGCTAATATAAATATGTAGGAAGGAGGATAATGTGAATACAGTAGTTTGCATTAAGCAGGTACCTGATACCGAAACTCTGATCAAGGTTCAGGGCGCAGGTATTGTACAGGATGGTGTCAAATGGGTAATGAATCCGTACGATGAGTTCGCAGTTGAAGAAGCACTTCGCCAGAAAGAGAAGATGAAGGCAGGTGCGGTAACGGTCGTATCCTTGGGCGCGGACAGAGCTATCGAGGCTATCCGCACAGCGCTCGCCATGGGCGCCGATACTGCTGTTCACGTCAATGACGCTGCATATGCCGAAAAGGCCGATCCGTATGCGACTGCAGCAGCATTGGCAGCAGCAATTAAGGGTCTTACGTACGATGCGGTTTTCGTCGGCAAACAGGCTATTGACGACGACTCAGGCCAGGTTCCCGCGATGCTCGGCGAAATGCTCGGCATCCCCGTGGTCACCATGGTGATCAAGTTCGACGTGGCAGCCGACAAGAGCAAGGCAACCGTGACCAGAGAAGTCGAAGGCGGCGTGGCAGTGGTCGAAGTACCGCTTCCGGCAGTGTTCTCGGCACAGAAGGGCCTCAATGAGCCCAGGTATGCATCTCTTCCCGGTATCATGAAGGCAAAGAAGAAGCCCGTCGATGCGAAAACGGCTGCAGCTCTCGGCGTAGCCGAAGGGCCCGAAGACCGCTGTCAAAGAGATGAGCTTGCCGCCGGCGCGCCAGGCAGGAAAGAAAATAGCGGGCGACGACGCAGCAGCAAAGGCGAAAGAACTTGCCAGAATTCTTCATGAAGACGTGAAGATAGTCTAAGAGGGAGGTGAAGAGAGATGCCAGGAACACTTATTTACGCAGAAGTCCAGAAGGGCGAAATCAAGAAAGGCTCTTTTGAGGTAGCAAGCAAGGCCAAGGAATTCGGAGGAGAGGTTTCAGCAGTAATTATCGGCAAAGGCGCCGAAGGGCTCGCTTCTCAGCTTGCAAAGTTTGGTGCAGATAAGATATATGTAGTCGATGGTCCGGAGTTTGAGAACTACGTGCCCGAAGCGTTTGTGCAGGCTTTTGCACAGGTGGCTGACAAAGTGAAACCGTCTGTTATCCTTGCAAGCGCAACAGCACAGGGAAAGGATTTCATTCCCGCAGTGGCTGCCAGACTCAAAGTCGGCGCCATCTCCGACTGCGTCGACCTCCAGAAAAACGGCGATAAGATCGTTGCCAAGAGGCCGGTGTACGCAGGTAAGGCATATGCCATGGTCGAGGCACTTGCAGATCCTCAGGTTATCGCCGTCCGCCCCAACTCATTCGCCGTGAAAGAGGTTGCAGGTGCAGGCGCCGTCGAAAAGGTAGCGGTGAGCCTCGATGCATCGAAAATCAAGGCAGTCGTGAAGAGCGTAGAGCTCGCCCAGACCAACGAGCCCGATCAGACGGAAGCCGAGATCATCGTATCCGGCGGCCGCGGTATGAAGGGACCCGAGAACTTCAAGATGCTCGAAGATCTCGCGAAACTTTTCGGACCCACAGCAACGACCGGTGCATCCAGGGCCGCTGTCGACGCAGGTTGGAGAGCACACCGGTATCAGGTAGGCCAGACCGGTAAGACGGTCAGCCCGAATCTGTACATTGCCTGCGGTATTTCCGGCGCCATTCAGCATCTGGCCGGTATGGGCACATCCAAGGTCATCGTTGCCATCAACAAGGACGCCGAAGCGCCGATCTTCACCAAGGCCGACTACGGTGTCGTGGATGACCTCTTCAATGTTGTTCCAGCACTGATCGACGAGATCAAAAAGGTTAAAGGCTAGGAAGTAAAACATGGGATGGGGGTCTCCCCCATCCCATAGAAATAATGATTCAGGGGGCTACTATGCACGGATCTGGAGCGGAAATTTCGAGAGAGGTTTTTTGGAACATCCTGGGGCCTGGCTTTCCGACAGAGCAGGTTCTCCTCTATGTAATCGTGGTGGGTGCATTTCTTTTGTTCTTCCAAGGTCTTGCCAAGAGCGGATTTTTTACCCGCCTCAAGGTGGTCATGAATGCAAAGGGGCCGGAAATAGACAGGCTCAATAAACCATGGGATCGGTTATGGTATGCAGTGGTCGATGTTTTCGCCCAGAAGAAGATATTAAGAGAGCCGTATCAGGGCATTTTCCATTCATTTATTCTCTGGGGGTTCATCGCGCTTGCCATTACCACCGCCGTAGTTTTCGTCCAGGCCGATGTCATCTGGCCCATCTGGCATGTATGGTTCATGAAAGACGGGTTCTATCTCGGCCTCTCACTTTTTGCCGACGTCTTCGGTATCCTCGCCATCATCGGCATACTCATGGCGCTGTACAGAAGATACGTCATGAAGCCCAAATGGCTCGATGAGAAGGGCGAGGACAAGCTCATTCTGTGGTTCATCCTTGCTATCCTCGTGACCGGATTCGTGGTCGAAGGCTTGAGAATACAGGCAACGGAAGCAAATCCCGCAAGCCCGATGTACCAGTACATCTGGACCTCTCCGGGAGGCCGCATCCTTGCCTTCCTGTTCTCGGGGATGAGCATTCAGGCAATCAAGAATACCCATGTGGTGATCTGGTGGGTCCATGTCCTCGGCGCCCTCGGGTTCATTGTATACATTGCATACTCGAAGCTGCTCCACATCTTCCTGGCTCCGGTCAACATCTTCCTGCGGGCTGACGTGCAGAACCCGCCCATCAAGGTGATGCCGCCTGAGATGTTTGAAAATGCCGAGACGTTCGGCATTCATAAACTCGAAGAATATTCCTGGAAAGACCTCTTCGACGCCGAGGCCTGTGTCCGCTGCGGCCGTTGCGTGGAAGTCTGCCCTGCCTTCAACACCGACAAACCGCTGAAGCCCAGGGATGTGATCCAGAGTATGCGCACCTATATGGAGCAGAAGGCAAAGTTTGCCATGGATTCGAACGGCAATTACCGGATCCTGGCCGACGAGGAGTACACCGGACCGGCACTGATCGGCGATGCCATCGACAAGGACACCATCTGGGCCTGTACCACCTGTATGGCCTGCGTAGAGGCATGCCCGTGCTACGTCAACCAGTTCCCGAAACTCATCGAGCTCAGGCGCTACATGGTCATGATGGAATCCGATTTCCCGGCCGAGGTACTGGATGTATTCAAGGGCATGGAGAACAATTCCAACCCGTGGAGCATCGGGGCCCATGTAAGGGCTGACTGGGCCAAGGGTCATGACATTCCCCTCATGTCCGAGAAGGGCGGAGCCGAGTACCTCTTCTACGTCGGCTGCGCAGGTTCTTTCGACGACCTGAACAAGAAGGTTGCCCTTTCCCTTGCCAAGATCTTCAAGGCTGCAGGCCTCGATTTCGCGATCCTCGGCACCGAGGAAGGCTGCTGCGGCGACTCGGCCAAGAAGATCGGAAACGAGTATATCTATCAGGCGCTTGCCATGGCGAACATCGAGACCTTCAAGGGGTACAACGTAAGAAGATCATCACCATGTGCCCGCACGGATACAACACGCTGAAGCACGACTACAAAGAGCTCGGCGGCAATTTCAACGTGTACCATTACACCGAAATCCTCGACAAGCTCATCAAAGAAGGCAAGCTCAAGCTGAATCAGCCCGTCGGCGATCTCGGCACCATCACCTATCACGACTCCTGCTATCTGGGCAGATACAACAAGATCTATGACCAGCCCAGAAACATCCTCAAGGCCATCGGGGCCGGCAGCATGGTCGAGATGGCGAGCCACCATGCCAAGAGCTTCTGCTGCGGCGCCGGCGGCGGCAGGATGTGGATGGAAGAGGACCTCGGATCGAGAATCAACCAGAAGCGCACCAAAGAGGTCGAGGCTGCGGGTGCCAAGACCGTATGCACTGCATGCCCGTTCTGCTACACCATGCTCTCGGACGGCATCAAGGAGCTCGAACTCTCGGAGAAGCTCCAGGCTATCGATATCGCCGTGCTTGTAGCCAAGGCAGCAGGGATTGAAATAAAATCAAACGACACGGATGATAAAGAAGCAGCAAGTTAGTTTATTTTATAATCAAAACCCCTGAATCAAACATAAAGAGGAGACAGCGATGTCTCCTCTTTTTTCTTGCTATGAGCCGGTCCGGCGATATATTCTTATTTTATTGGAGGATAGGGCATGAAGGTGGGCATTCTTGTCGGGGAATCCTCGTTGCCGGAGGAATTCTTCCGCGGGTTGGAGTCTGCAGGGATGGAGGTTGAAGTACATACGATTCAATCTTCTGCAGAGCCTGCAGTATCGCTGACTCAGGCAGGCGCCTTCCTGAAGAAGGCAGCCCGGTACGATCTTATCCATAATTTCACGGGCGGGCTGGGTTTACTTTTTGCGAACATGACCGGCAAGCTCATGATATCTTCCATTCCCGAGATCCTGAGCGAGGAAGATATGGCTCTGTTCCGGGCAGCAGGCGGCACGAGCTTTTTCGTCTCAGAGCATGTGCCCGTGGAATCCATAGGACTCAAGGGCATCCCGGGGATCGATACATTCGCCGGCGACAGGGTGCGGTTCTATCTGGACGTCTACTCTCGGGTCATGGCGATCGGCAAGAAGAAAGAGAAGCGGCCCTGGGGAAGCTTTGAAGTGCTCTCCGATGATCGAGACGACCATAAGGTCAAGCGGATCACTGTGCTTCCGGGGAAGCGCCTGAGCCTCCAGTACCACGGCAAGAGGAGAGAGCACTGGATCATCATATCCGGTCAGGCGCTCGTAACCGTCGGCGAGGTCGATATGAAGCTCGCCCCGACAGAGGCTATCGATATACCCCATGAAAAAGCGCACAGGATTGAAAACATAGGAGACCAGGAACTTGTCTTTATCGAAGTCCAGCAGGGTAATTACTTCGGAGAGGACGACATCGTCCGGGTCGAGGATGATTTCGGCAGGATATGACATCGCTACGAAAAGCCTCAGTAAATCATAAAGAGCTCTTTGCACTCCTCTATGAAACGGCGCGGAATGCAGGGATCGAGATCATTGAAGATAAGATCAACCGTAGAGGCGGTATCTGCCGGTACAAAGAACGGATCATGGTGGTTTATGATGCCCACGCACCATTGCCTGAGCGGAACCGGCTCATTCTCGACGCCATATCACGGGTAAATCCGGATTACATTTACCTCCCGCCCCGGGTGAGAACGCTTCTGGAGAAGAAGGAATCCTAAAATGCCGCCTTACCCCTACTTCGTTGTCCTCAAAGTATACAGCCTCATCTCGCGCTGGGCATCCTGATTATTCCTATTGAGCTGGAGCGCTTTTCTGAATGCCTCCGGAGCCCTGTTGGATCCTTCTTTTTTCAGAACCCAGCCCAGGACAAGATACAGGGTGTCCGAGCTCGGAAACTTACCCGTTCCTTCCCTGATGGCCGACTTGATCTCGAAACCGTTTCCTTTCCCGGTATTCTGCCATCTCAGGAACATGGTCTTTACATACCATTCGAAGAAGATCCGCTCGTCGGGCTTCATCTTGACGCAGATGCGGAAGTTATCAAGGGCCTTGGTGTAGTCTTTCGCCTTCAGCGCTTCCATGCCGTTGCTGTAGAAGATCTCTGCCTGGAGGGTTTCATCTATCCCCGCCGGTTCCTCGGAGGGTCTGCCTTCCCGAGCCCTCATAACCGCTGTATAGGATTTCTGTATCTCGGTGAATACTTCGTTTGCGATCCGTTTCACCTCAGGATCATCCGCATAGGAATAGGTATCGGGGTGATTTGCTTTGACCAGCTTGATATATGCCCGTTTCAGGCCTCCTTCGGACATACCCTGGTCTACGCCCAGGATCTGGAGCGGGTCCTGATCTTTGATCGTGCGCAGCGTCTTCCTTAAACTTTCTATGAGGGCCTTGTGCTTGCTCTCCTCAAAGGTTGCAAGGCCGGTGCAGTACACCGCAAGAAGTGCTTTCGGCGGGTCCTGGCCCAGGAGGAGAAGCTCGGAAACCTTGAACTGATCGACGTTGTCTATGCTCAACCCCAGATCCGGCGGAAAGCTCTCGACTAACTTTTTTGGTATGGCATCCGCGTGAGGGGTGAGTGCGGTAATGATGGTCGAAAAGGGGGTATTCTCCATCACTCCCCTTCGAACCACGCGGAGGAACTCGTTTTTCGTGATATCCGGGCTTTTATCGATCTGATCCTTCACAACCTTCTGAACGCTCCCGGTTTCCCATGAGAAAATATCCATGAACCTCGTGACAAACTGCCGTTTGATCGCTTCACTGATCTCTCTGGGCTCGATGAGTCCCATCTCAAGAAGGATCCCGCCCTGTTTTCTGCGCTCCAGCCGGGACTGTTCAAGCGATTTTTCATTTTCACTTTCGGTTATGGTGCCCATCTGCACAAGGATATGACCGAGGAGTTCTTCGGTCTTGTTGGACTGAATGGCGCAGAGAGTCCCTTCTTTAAAGATCAGCCCTTTTTTCCACCGATCCGATGAGACAAAGATAATCCCGGTGAAAAGGCTCTCGATAGTGTCTTTCATCAGGAGCGGGAAGGTTATATCTTCTAATCTGAATACATTTTCCATAGCACTGACTGTATCGGCAGGAGAAAGGGGAGATGATAAATCTTTTTGAAGCTTTTCCCGATCGATCCTTGAAAGGAGGCGGTATCCGGTTGGATGATCAAAAACAGTCACCACTGCAGGTCAGCCCGGCAATAATGGCTTGGATCTCGCCTGAAAATTTAGCTTAGACGGACAGTGCGGCGAGGTTTTTCCAGTAGAGTTCTCTCCACACGTTTTTCCTGATATCATGGGCACACTGCGGGCAGTAATGTTTAATGACGATATTATTTGCATCGAACGTGCAGGTCTGTCTGGTAAAACACCCGCTGCATACCGTCTTGCCGCATCCTTCGCATACGACATCCGAAATCGCCCCGCACGAGCATTGTATGATGTTCTTTGCAGCTTCCATAAATTCCTCCCGAAGATGATTACATATAGATCCATAGTTGCATAAGCCAGTACTGTGCCAACGAGCAGTATGTTTTGATAAAGATATAATAAGAAGATATTATTCAAACATTAATGAGAAGTGCCTATGAGATAAATAAGTCGGCGGCGCATATTTTGATAAAAGAATGGTGGATGCACCAGAAATGGGGTGCTAAGACCATAAAATGAAGGAGTTGCTGAGAGAACTGCGATGATGCCCTGAAAAAGCAGCCGCTGCCGCCGATTCTGCCGAGCCTGTCCCGGACTGTGTTACGCAAAGGCGCCTTTCCAGGCGGGAGGTGGGAAGGCCTGATAGGGCTCAAGAGGAGATGGCCTTCAAACACTAGTGCGCCGCTGCAGCCACTTTGCCAGCTCCAGTACCGGCACAATGCTGATCGACAAACCGATGATGATCATCCAGTCTATCGTCGTGAGAGTGAACGTACCGAACGGTTTCTGCAGGACCGGTATATATATGACAAGAGCTAACAGTGCCAGTTCCCAGAGGATAGCAAGGTTCAACCATTTGTTGGCGAACGGACGTTTCAAGACCGAATAATGTTCGGAACGGAAATTATAGGCCTTGAGGAACTGAATCAAGACCAGTGAAACGAATGTCATGGTCATCGCCTCTTGAATGCCTCTTCCTGAGCCGAGCATCCATCCAAAGAGCAGGAGATTGATGAGTGTCGACCAGGCTCCTCCCGCAACCATAAGGGTAATTACCGGTTTGGTGAAAATGCCTTCACGCGGGTTGCGCGGCGGGCGGTGCATGAGGTCGGGTTCGGGTGGGTCTACCGCGAGGGCAAGGGCAGGCAAGCCGTCGGTTGCGAGATTAACATACAGGATCTGAACAGCGCTTAAAGGGAGAGGCATCCCCAACAGCGAGGCCCCTGCCATGAGGCCGATTTCCCCGATATTGGACGAGAGCAGATACATGAGGTATTTCTTTATGTTGTCGAAGATTCCGCGGCCTTCTTCCACTGCCGCGACGATAGATGCAAAGTTGTCGTCCGTGAGCATCATTGCTGCGGCTTCCTTGGTAACGTCTGTGCCGGTGATCCCCATCGCGATTCCGATATCTGCCTTTTTCAGGGCGGGAGCGTCGTTCACTCCGTCGCCCGTCATTGCCACAATATGGCCTTTCTTCTGCAAGGCGGTTACCACGCGAAGCTTATGCTCCGGGGAGACGCGGGCATAGACCTCGATATGATCGACCTCGCAATCGAATTCTTCCTCGCTCATCGCTTGCAGCTCAGCCCCTGTGACTGCCCGGCCGGTCTTAAGAAGGCCCAGGTCGTGGGCTATTGCCTGGGCAGTGAGCGGATGATCGCCTGTGATCATCACCGGTTTGATGCCTGCCTGCTCGCATGTCTGAATAGCGGATCTCGCCTCGGGGCGCGGCGGGTCGATCATCCCCACCAGTCCGAGGAAGGTCATGCCCTGCTCTGAGGTCTCCAGCTCTGCGCCCGGTTTGAACGCCACACCTAGGACCCTCAGCGCATCGCCTGCCATCCGGCGGCCGGCATCGAGGATCATGCGCCGTTTCTCGAAATCGAGCGGTGTCTCTCCGGTTGCCGTCAAGAGAGAGCTGCAGGAATCCAGGATGATTTCCGGTGCCCCTTTGGAGCATGCGATCACTCCCTCGGGTCCGGCGTTCAGCGTAGTCATACGCTTGGTTTCGGAAGTGAACGGGATTTCGTTCATGCGGGGGAAATCTGCATCGAGGGTGGTTTTACTTAAGTTTGCCTTGGCAGCAGCAACTACCAAGGCCCCTTCTGTCGGGTCGCCTTTTACCTGCCAGCGGTTATCGGACTCGTTAAATACAATATGCGCATCAGAGGCGAGGACAGCTACCTTCAGCAACTGTTTCATCGGGGAAGATGGTTCGACGGGAAGGCCGCCAAGCAGGAACTGTCCCTTGGGCTCATAGCCTGTGCCTGAAATATCGATCATCTCTCCAGCCGTGAAGATCTTCCTGACCGTCATCTCGTCTTTTGTCAGCGTGCCGGTCTTATCCGTGCAGATGATGGTTGTGCTGCCGAGTGTCTCTACTGCCGGAAGGCGGCGCATGAGCGCATGCCGCTTCACCATTCTCTGAACGCCGATCGCAAGAGAAATGGTGACCACTGCAGGCAATGCCTCCGGGACAACGGCAACGGCGAGTGCTATGCCGAAGATGAGCATATCGATAAACGGCTGTCCTCGAAGCAGGCCAAGAATCACGATCATTCCTACGATGACAAAGGCTGCCTGGGCCAGCACGCTTCCGACCTTATCCAGGTTTTCCTGCAAGGGAGTCTTTTCTGTCTTGACCGTTTGCAGCATCTTGGCTATCTTGCCGAATTCCGTGGCCATACCTGTCGCCGTGACAATCGCCCGACCTCTGCCATAGCTCGCTGCCGTGCCGGCATAGGTCATGTTCTTCCGATCGCCCAGCGCCAGATCGGGATCATCGAAGGGGGCTGTCTGTTTTTCCGACGGAACAGACTCGCCCGTCAGGGCTGCCTCTTCTATCTGCAGGTTGATTGCCTCAATTAATCTGGCATCGGCAGGAATTCTATCCCCTGCCCGCAGCAACACGATATCTCCGGGCACAAGCTCTCGCGCCGGGACTTCGATCTCCTGTTTCTCGCGCAGGACACTCGCGGTAGGAGCGGCCATGCGGCGCAAAGACTTGATGGCGCGTTCGGCGCGGTATTCCTGAACGAAGCCCAGCAGTACGGCAAACAGCACGATAACGGCAATGGCTGCGGCTTCGATCGCATGACCCAGGAAAGCAGAGATGATGACGGCAATAAGGAGGATGATGATCAGCACATTCTTGAACTGTTCGAGCAGTATCATCCAGGGAGAGATTCTATCCAATGTTTCCAGTTCATTCGGTCCGTGCTCCTCCAGGCGCCTGGTTGCCTCTTCATTGGTCAATCCGGATGGTGCGGATTTAAGCTGGGGATATATTGCATCAACAGGCATTGTATGCCAGAGCAGTGAATTCCGGGTTGTCTTTTCCATGGAAAAAAATCCCTCTTTTGCTCGTGTATTGTGGTGAGTGCCGCAGGTGAGAATCTTTTAATAAGGATAGGGGATTGTATATTGTATGTAAAGGAGGCAGCTATTGATGTTTGCCGGATCTTTAAGGATGATCGCACTCGCTGCTGCTATATCGGCCTCGGTGTGGGCATGCAGCACATTCCAGAACAGGGCCGCCGATCAGAATGCCGAGTTTCAGCCAACCGAGGGTATTCAAAAGAATCAGGAACCGCAAGTACCTGAAGGCAAAACCGTGAGCAGGGAGATGGAGAGCCTGAAGGCGCTGATGATCGATCTTGCGGCGTACAATGTCTGTGAACGCCTCAAGGGCCGGTATCACCTGCTGTCTTCGGGAGGATCTTCACCGGAAGGGAGCAAAAAGGCGAATACCGGAGTGATCAGGATCGATACCTGCAATGCCCGAGAGATCGATCCGAAGCACTTACGCATTGACCTGTCAGGAATAGGCTGGCAGTGGATTTCCCGGGGCAAAGAGCAACTCGGGGCCACGTTCAAGGTAGAAGATAACGCCAAGTTTGCCGTGGATATCTCAATGGTCGGTACCTTTGATACGGCATATGACCAGGCAGAGCATATCCTTACCCTGTGGTTCGTCCCGACTCAGCCGGTGGACGTGAATCTCAGAGTCAGGGGAGGTATCGACGTCGATCCCGACAGCATCTGGTCGTCCATTGTCGGGATTGCCGGGTCGATCACGGGCAAATCCCCTGAGGAGAGGGCTGAAAAGACCATCAGGAAGCAGGGCGGCCGTTTGTTCCAGTCGAAACTATCCAGCGGTCTGACGCTGATCGTCGATCTCTGCAGCGGCAAGCACTACTTCAAGCTCGGGACGTTCCCGGCAGGAGAGCTCCCCGAAAACGCCACTCCCGGAAAGCCGTATCCGGCGAACGGCAGGGGCGTGCTCCATACCGGCAGCATGCTGGCAGCCGGGCCTTTCGACACGGACAAGCCAATCACCGCCCGCTTCAAAGCAGTCGAAGGCGGTGTAAGAGTCTCGCTCGTCTGTGAAAGAGATGCCGAAAAAGTAGCACGTGCATATGTGAACAGCACCCTGTTCCCGGGATTCAAGCCTTTGGCTGAAAAGATCATACGCCCCGGCAGGCCCGGCACCCTGAGGATCAAGTCTGATCAGAAATGCAGGGTGGTACTGCTCATGAGGCCATTAATCGGTCAGACAGCAACGGCAACGTTCAATTATACAGTATATCACGAAGGTGCAAAATCAAAACCCCTGGTCGATTGCAGCAGGGAGTAGCCATTATCTATGGATGTCTGCAGTTGCCGGGTGTCTCATTCCGTTGTCTGCACAGATTCCCAGCCTCCGCCCAGCGCCTTGTACAGGGCGATCAGATTGGCGGCATTGCTGTCACGGCTCCGGGCCAGTTCTGCCTGTGATGCGTAGAGCGACCTCTGCGAGACGAGCACGGAAAGGAAGTCGTTCTGACCCCCTACATACAGGCGCTCCGCGAGGTCCACGGCGTGACGGCTGCTATCCACGGCGGCCTGCAGCGATACCTGCCGCTCTGCCTCTTTATCAAATGCAACGAGGGCGCTTTCCACTTCCTGCAGCGCTGCAAGGATGGTTTTCCGGTATTCAAGAAGGGACTGCTCGGCCAGAGCCCTGTTCTCCTCGATCCTGGACCGCGTGAGACTGCCGTTTAATATGTTCCAGCTGACCGAAGGGCCTATGGACCAGAGGCGGGTGATCGACCTGCTCCATGACTCCAGCTCGTTCGCCTGGAGGCTTGCCGTGCCTGTCAGAAAGAACCTGGGAAAGAGATCTGCCTTGGCGACGCCGATCCTCGCGGTGGCCGCGTGGAACCGTGCTTCGGCCATGCGGATATCGGGGCGCCTTTCGAGCAGCTTGGACGGCAGGTCCGGGGGAATCCTGCCGGGGATGGACGGGAGGGGCTTCTCGGGGCTCAGCTCATCGACCAGCGCAGCAGGGTTTTCGCCAAGCAGCAGGCCGAGCCGGTAGACGGTCTGCCGTATCGTGGCCTCCTGCGAGGGAATCTGTGCCCTCGTGGTTGCGACCTGTGCCTCTGCATTGGCTACATCCAGGGCGCCCGCAAAGCCGGCATCGAAGCGTTTCCTGGTAATCTGTGCGGAGCGTTCCTGAATTTTCAGGTTTTCACGGGTGATCATCAGCTGCTCCTGGAGGCCCCGGAGATCGATGTAATCGATGCCGATTTCAGCTACCAGGCTCACGAGGACATCACGCCTGTTCTCAACGGAAGCATCTGCCTCTGCCTGGGCCGCCTCGACGCTGCGCCTGACCCCGCCGAAAAGATCCAGTTCCCAGCTGGAGTCGAGGCCTAAGCGATAGAAGTTCCCTGAACCGGATCCTGTTCCTGCACCTGTGCCTGACCGGTCTTCTGGATCGCTCGGGGAATGTGTACCACTGCGCTGGTATCGGGCATTCGCATCCAGGCTGGGCCAAACGCCGGAAGAGGCGCCGCTCAAGGCTGCCCGGGACTGCCTGATGCGCTGGCCGGCGATCTTGAGGTCAAGGTTGGACCTGATGCCCCGCTCGATGAGAGAGCTTAAGCCGGAGTCGTTGAACGTGAGCCACCAGGAGGCCAGCGCCGCTGATGCGGCCGTGCTCTCCTGCCCGGGTCCTGCCTGAGTTCCAATCCACTGCTGCGGGACATCCGGGGACGGCCGTTTGAAGTCGGGGCCTATGGCACAGCCCGCGAGCAGCAGGATGGCGGAGACGGCGGTGAGATATATTTTCAGTGAGCGGATGTTCGAAGTATGGAGTTTTTTCATAGTCGTCAAATCCTTATGGTCATTCATAGCGGAGCGCTTCGATGGGATCCAGCCGGGAGGCCCTCCAGGCAGGGTAGAACCCGAAAACGATGCCCACGGTGCCTGCCACTACCACGGACAGGACAATGGCCGGCACGGAGATCTCGGTCGGCCAGCGAAGGATGGATGAGATGAGTGTGGAGATGCCCCGGCCGAGCAGGATGCCCATTACGCCGCCTGCCAGGCAGAGGATTACCGCTTCCAGCAGGAACTGGGCCAGGATGTCCCGGCCTTTTGCACCGACGGCCATCCTCAGTCCGATCTCGCGGGTGCGCTCCGTGACCGAGACGAGCATGATGTTCATGATGCCCACGCCCCCAACGATGAGCGAGATGAGCGCCACGATGAGCAGCAGGCGGGTCATGAGCGTGGAGGTGGAGGTCAGGGTCTTGGTCAGCTCGGTCATGTCGCGGACGGTGAAATCGTCTTCCTCATCGGGGCGGAGATGATGGCGTTCGCGCAGGAGTTTGGTTATCTGGTCCATGGCCCGGGGAATGGAAGCTGCAGAAGAAGCGGATACGATGATCTGATCGATATTGGCGAACCGGACGGGCATGGGAGTATTGGCCTGCTGGGCAGCGGATGTTTTGGGATAGAGGGAAACCTGCTGCGAGGGGTAGAGGTTGTTCAGGGTATTGACCTGCTCGGAGCTGCCCGAACTCGTCGAAGAGGCTGATGCCGTGGTGGTTGATGATCTCCGGTTTGAAACGCGGTACTTGATGGTGGTCCAGGGCGCGAGGATGACGTCATCCTGGTCCATTCCCATGAGGTTGGCTCCTTTGGCTGAGAGGACGCCGACGACCCGAAACGAGATATTGTTGATGCGGATCTCATGGCCTACCGGGGATTCGTTCTGAAACAGCTCACGCTTGATGGTCTGGCCTATCAGGCACACCTTGCTCGCATTGCGGATGTCACGGTCGGTGAATGCATCCCCCTCGGAGAGCTCCTGCCAGTCCCGCACATTGAGGTATGCTTTCGAAGACCCATATATGGAGTTGGGCACCCAGTTCCGTCCGGCAAAAACAACCTGAGCATTGGTCCGTACGGTCGGTGCGGCCTCCAGGACATCCGGACACTCGGCCAGGATTGCCTCGCAGTCTTCGGCGGTCAAAGTCACACCCGAGCCTGAGCCGGAGTGGGCGCCGCCGAAAGTGGTCGATCCGGGGAAGATCAGCAGATTGTTGGAACCCATGCTGGATATGGTTTTCTGGATTGCCAGCGATGCGCCCTGGCCGATCTCCATCATGGCGATCACTGCGGCAATGCCGATGACGATCCCCAGGGTAGTGAGCACTGCCCTGGTCTTGTTGCGGCTCAAAGCTCGCAATGCGGTGCGTGAGGAACGAAGGACCTTCATGAGTGCTCTCCCGGGCCGTCCTCGGCATGATATGCCCCATCCACGATAAGTCCGTCACGCACATGGATGATGCGCCGCGCATAGTGGGCAACTTCCGCATCGTGCGTCACAACCATGATGGTGATGCCGTCATTCGTGTTGAGCTCCTGAAACATCTCCAGTGTCTCGCGGCTGGTGTGTGAATCGAGGTTGCCGGTAGGCTCGTCGGCAAACAGGATCGACGGCCTGTTGACGAGTGCGCGCGCGATTGCGACGCGCTGCTGCTGTCCGCCCGAGAGCTGCGAAGAGTGGTGGTGCATCCGGTCTTTCAAGCCCACCCGTTCGAGCAGCGCCTCGGCCCTCTGCCTGCACTCGCGCGCGGGCAGGCCGCCGTGATGGTATTCCAGCGGCATCATCACGTTCTCCAGAGCGCTCGTGCGGGGCAGGAGATTGAAATTCTGAAAAATGAAGCCGATCTTCGAGTTGCGGATCTCCGCATGTTCGTCGGCGGAAAGCGTCGTTACATCGATGCCCTCGAGGAGATACTGCCCCGAGCTGGGATGGTCGAGGCAGCCGAGGATGTTCATCAGCGTGCTCTTTCCCGAGCCGGATGCGCCCATGAGCGAGACCATCTCGCCTTGGGATATGACCATGGAAATCCCCTTCAGAACGGGAACGTCGATCTCGCCTAAGTGGTAGACCTTATGGATACTTTTGAGTGCGATGAGATCCATTGCGTATGCGTCTCCTTGTTCCAGGTTCCGGAGCGTCCCGGCACGGTATCCCCGATCAGTGCCTTTTGCCGCCACGATTCGGAAGCTGGGGCACGAAAGGATTGGTCGAGCCTTTCGGCTGTTCTTTTTCTGTATTGGACTTCGTGCCGATCACTACGGCCATGCCCGCCTTGATGTCCGGCCCGCTGACCTCGGTCTCAGTGCCGCTTCTGATCCCGATACGGACCTGGACGGGCCTTACGTTTGCTCCATCCGGAATCCAGACGGTTCCCTTTCCCGAACCCTGATCGCGTGATCCCTTGGCAGAAGAGGAGGCGGCAACACGGTCTGCACGTAGACTTCCGTCCTGCTGACGGGCATCTTTAGCCTGTTTGGCCGCTTCATCGGGCGGAGTCCATTTCAGGGCCTGGCTCGGAACCAGGAGCACATTATCCTTCCGTGATGTTTCGAACAGCATGTTGGCCGTAAGATACGGCAGGAGCCGGCCGTCGGAATTATCCGTGGCCACCTCGACCGTATAGGTCACCACGTTCTGCGTCATGCTTGCATTCAGGCGGATCTTTCCGACCCTGCCCTGGAACTGCTCATCGGGGTAGGCATCCACGGTGAAGGTGGCCCTCTGGCCGGGGTGGATGTTCCCGATATCCGCCTCATTGACCGCGACCCAGACCTGTACCCGTTTCAAGTCCTTGGCAATGAGGAAGAGGCTCGGGGCATTGAGGCTGGCTACTACGGTCTGGCCGATATTCACCCGCCGGTCGATGATGATGCCGTCAACCGGGGAGGTGATGGTGCAGTAGCTCAAATTCTGGTTTGCGCGGTTGAGGTCGGCCTTTGCCTGGACAATGCTTGCTTCGGCCTGCCTGATCGCGGCCTTGCCCATCTGAAGGCTTGCCTCAGCGATAGAGGCTGCCGACCTGTACCCCTCGTAAGCGCTCAGTGACAGCGCATCGGATGGACCCAGCTTTTGGGCTCGCTCCCAGTCGCCCCTGGCCTGATTGTTCTTCGCCGTTAACTGCAGAAGGTCTGCCCTGGCGCGATCGAGACCGGCGTATGCACTGTTCAATGCCGCCTCGGCCTGTTCCATCTGTGCACGGTAGACCGTGTCGTCGATGCGGGCCATGACCGCGCCCGCCTTTATCTCGGAGCCGTAATCGATTTCAGCTCCGGAACGGTCTTTGCCGAACTCGGTGATCCTCCCGGCAACCTGTGCGCCGACGTCGATCAGGTCTTCCGGCTCGACCGTGCCCGTGGCGCCGATGGTTTCCGCAAGATCGCCCTGTCTGACCAGGGCCGTGCGGTAGTTCGTATTCCCTTTTTTCGAGGAGCGCGACCATAAGGCACCGCAGGTGGCAGCTCCCCCGACAAAAGCGATTATCATAACCCATGTAATAATTCTCTTCATGATTTACCCCTGGAGGCGTTCCCTTTGTAATCAGCCCGGCCGTGTCCGGATTGTTGATACTGCCTGATAGTGTCCATCAGGTGATTCTCCAGCCTTTCAAACAACTCGAGGATCCGCTCTTTATCATCATCGTTCCAGACGCGGAACAAGCCCTGAATGTTTACACGGTGCATCTCGTGCGCTTTATTCACCAATGCCCTCCCTTCCGGAGACAAAGCGACAAACCTTCCGCGGTACGCTTCTGCCCGGGAGACGCGTTCTACCAGGCCGAGCAGCACGAGCCTGTTGATCACGGCGGTCAGGGTAGGCTGCCTGATCATGAGCTTGCCGCAGAGATCGACCATCCGCACAGGCCCGCCCGTCTCGTCTTCATGCTTAAGCATGATGCGCATCATCACCCACTGGGACAGGCTTATTCCCAAGCTGTAGAAAAAAGGCTCCATGATCTGCCGGATGAAGCGTGTGCTTCGCATCATGACTCTTAAAGCAAGCTCATCGAGGTCGTAATCCTGGCGGTGCTTCGACGGTTCGGCTTCCGTTGTAGATTCCATGCATACCCCCTCAACATTAGGTTAGCTAACCTAATATTTTATCTCCCCCGGTGTCAAGATCGCACAGCAGCCAAGTTGCCACCTGCCTGTTATCCCATTATTTATTTATCCAAGTAACGTTTGCGCAGCGACCATCATGATCACACTGACTTTCACACGGAGCGATATCCTATGATGAAGGACGAAACAACAGGCCGGAACGGGAACAGTCAGATACTGCCCTGGCACGCCATGGAAAGAGACGGGGTCTTGTCAATCCTGCGTGCCGGCGAGCATGGGTTGAGCAGGGATGAGGCCCGGCAGAGGCTGGAGGAGTACGGGCCCAACGAGCTGCCCTTCGAAAAGAAACCCGGGATATTGATAAAATTCTTCAACCAGTTCAACAACGTGCTCATCTATATCCTCTTGGGGTCCGCATTCTTCACGGCTTTTCTGGCCGAGTGGGCTGATACCGGCGTCATACTTGGCGTTGTGATCATCAATGCGATTATCGGCGTTATCCAGGAGGGTAAGGCCGAGCAGGCAATGGAGTCTATCCGGCGCATGCTCTCGCTAAAGGCCACGGTGCGGCGAGACGGCGAGGAACGCGAAATCCCTGCAGAAGAGGTTGTCCCCGGCGATATCGTGATGCTGAAATCCGGAGATCGAGTACCGGCAGACTTGAGAATTTTGAGCGCCCGGAACGCACAGCTGGAGGAGGCTGCACTGACCGGCGAATCCGAACCGGTGGACAAGCAGGTCGAGCCCGTTGATGAGGATGCGTCTTTGGGTGACAGGAAAAACATGGCCTACTCAAGCACGGTGGTCACCAGCGGCAGGCTTCAGGGCGTGGTGACGGCCACGGGAAGCCGGACCGAGATCGGCCGCATCAGCGAGATGGTCGCCCGGGTGGAGGTGATGAGTACGCCGCTCCTGAGCAAGATCGATTCCTTCGGCCGCATTCTCTCTGTAGCCATCGTGCTGCTCAGTGCGGTGGTATTTGCGCTGGGATACTTCCTGCGCGGTTTCGCTGCCGAGGACATGTTCATGATCGTGGTCGGCCTGGCTGTGGCAGCCATTCCCGAAGGGCTTCCCGCAGTCATCACTATCACGCTGGCTTTGGGTGTGCAGCGCATGTCCAGGCAGAATGCCATCATCCGCAGGCTGCCTTCAGTAGAAACTCTCGGCTCGGTAACGGTCATCTGCTCGGACAAGACCGGGACACTGACCCGTAACGAGATGACCGTATCCAGGGTTGCATTCCTTGACGGGATCTACTCGGTGGGAGGGGTGGGCTTCAAGCCGGAAGGCGAGTTCATTCTCAAAGGCCGGAGTGTCTCACCAAGGAAAGATCCCTTGCTGATCGACCTCATACGGGCAGGGCTGTTGGCCAGTGACGCCCGCTTGCGCCGGGAGAACGGCAATTGGGTCATCGAGGGAATGCCCACTGAGGCAAGCGTGCTAGTGCTCGCAGGCAAGGCAGGGATGACCCGGAGTGAGGAGCTGGAAATCCGCCCCAGGCTGGATGAGATCCCCTTTGAATCTGAACGGCGCTATATGGCAAGCCTGAACCGTGAGCCGGGTGGAGAATCCGTTGCCTATGTCAAGGGTGCACCCGAACGTGTGCTGGACATGTGCGCGACCCAGCGAACGGGGCTGGGGGAAGCGCCCCTGGACAGGAAAAGATGGGCAAAGAGCGAGGAGGAGTTGGCTGAAAGCGGTCACCGGGTGCTGGCCATTGCCGTAAAAAAGGCCGGCAATGCCCGATCCTTCAAGGAAGTGGATATCAGGGGTCTGACACTTTTCGGGCTCGTGGGTATCATCGACCCGCCACGCCAGGAGGCCGCTATCGCCATTGAAAAATGCCGCAATGCAGGCATCAAGGTCAAAATGATCACCGGCGACCACGTCTTAACAGCCCGCAGCATCGCTGCTTCCATGGGAATCGGTGACGGCCGGAATGCAGTTTCCGGCAGAGACCTTGAGAAGGCAGAAGGCCCGGAGCTGGTCCGCCTGGTAGAAGAGAACGATGTCTTCGCCAGATCCAGCCCGGAGCACAAGCTGCGCATCATGGAGGCGCTGCAGTCAAGGGGCCACGTGGTGGCCATGACCGGCGACGGCGTCAACGATGCACCGGCGCTCAAGCGGGCCGATGTGGGCATAGCTATGGGCATCAAAGGGACCGAGGCCACCAAGGAGGCGTCGGACGTGGTCCTTGCCGACGACAACTTTGCCACCATCGAGAAGGCCGTGGAAGAGGGCAGGACCATCTACGACAATCTGGTCAAGACGATCCTGTTTATCCTGCCCACCAACGGGGCCGAATCGCTCGTTGTCATCACCGCCGTGATCATTCTCTTCGAATCCCTCCCCATAACGCCGATTCAGATCCTGTGGGTGAACATGATAACCTCCGTGACCCTTGCCCTTGCCCTTGCCTTTGAGCCCGCAGAAAAGGACATCATGCAGCGCCCGCCCAGGCAGCCCGATGAACCGATCCTCTCCGGATACCTGCTCTGGCGCATCGTTTTCGTTTCCGTAATTATCGGGGCAGCCGTGATCATGCTATTCAACGAGCGACTCGGGTCCGGGGCGAGCATCGAGGCATCCCGGACCGTGGCCGTGAACATGCTGGTGGCAGGCGAGATGTTTTATCTTTTCAACACGCGCTTCCTCACGAGCTCAGCGCTGGGCTTCCATGTCTTTAGAGGCAACAACCCGGCGCTGATCGCAGTCGCCGTGCTTGTCATATTCCAGCTCGGTTTCACCTACCTGGGCGTGTCCCATAGACTGTTCGGAACGGTCCCTATCCCCGCCGTGGAATGGGGCTGGATCATAGGGGCGGGCCTTGCCGTGTTCCTGCTGGTGGAGCTGGAAAAGGCTCTCATGAGGCTCTGGTTCAGGAGAAAAGGACGAATGCAGACCAGGAAATAAAAGTCTTTCATGGCGAAAGATACAAGTGATTCTTCGGGATGATCGGATAGCGCCAAATGGGTACAATGGGACAGTCTGATACAGGTACAGGTAAATATGCTATCGCGCCTCAGATCCGAATAACGGTTCGCTTGGGTGGGGAACTGTACTGATGAGCCTGTGAGACATCATGCATTGAATAAAAAATGGAGCGAGGGAGAAGAAAGGGCAGAACCCGTAACCAAAAGAATTTGGCTCCCCGGGCAGGACTTGAACCTGCAACCTAGTGATTAACAGTCACCCGCTCTGCCAATTGAGCTACCGAGGAACATGAAAAAAGTATCTATGACGATTGCGGACGGTTGTCAAGAGGTAATAGGCCTGGATAATCAGGGGCTCAACGGTTCTTGCTCAAGCATTTTTAAATCGAAACACTCGCTTCGGTGATAAGGGAAAAGGCCTGTCCGGTACGATTCTTATAATTTAAAGATACCGGCTTCTTTATAAAATATAGGTCAGGAACTTTTCGTACCGCTGGGATTTTCCGGCCAGCACTTCTTTCATCCGGCTTTGGATCTCGCGCGTCATGGGGCCGGGGCAGGTAAACTCCTTGTTCTCGATCCGTGCGATGGGCAGGACCGGGTTCAGGGTGCCGGAAAAGAAGGCTTCCTCATACTTCTGAAGGTCTTCGGGTCGGATGTGGGATTCCTTTTCCGGATATCCCATGTCGTCGAGGATCTCCATGATCACCCTCCTGGTGATGCCGGGCAGCACACTTTCGATAGTGGGTGTCTCTACGCTCGTGCCCCTGATGAGGAAGATATTGGAGGTCGGTCCTTCTGCGACGAAACCGTTCGTATCCAGCATGAGCACGTCGTCAAAGCCCCTGCGCTTGATCTCCATGCGGGCCAGGTATCCGTTCACATAATTCCCGGCAACCTTTGCGTGGACCGAGGTGGTTAACGGATGCAGCTTGCGGTACTTGGAGATGCCCACGGTCACGCTCTCACTGGGCGTGTGCCACCTGATGCCCGGATGGGAATAATCAAGGCAGAAGATGGCGACCGAGATATGATTCGATGGCGTCGTGCCGAGCTCGATGTCCGGGTAGTAGGCATAGAATTTTGCGAGGCCGTTCTTTACGGAGTTTTTCCGCGCAAGCTCGGTGAGGGCTTTCGTGATGGCCTCTTTCGTATAGGGAAGCTCCATGTAGGCCTGCTCGGCGCTGTAAAAGAACCGTTCCACGTGTTCCTGAAGACAGAAGAAGGCAGGACCTTTGATCGCGGACGTGACCGCCATGACCTCGAAAACGCCGGAGCCCCTGCTGAAGCTGTGGGAGAGGAGGGGGACAGTCGCCTGGGAGCAATCGATGAATTGTCCGTCGAGCCACGCAGTAATTCCGATATTCATGTGAACTATCCCTATACGCCCCTGGTGGTCGTGTCAATACTTCATAGCCATTGGATATATTTTCTTCTTCCTACGAAGCATGTCTTCTTGACAAACTCCCAACTATGAAATAGTAGCTTGTGAATTGTGGAAAAGATAAAGCGTTTGGAAGATATCATTATCGCCCCGGAGACAATTCCGGAGGCAGGGATCGAAAACGAGGTCTCCATCTCGCCCGAGGTCATGAGCGAGGTCTTCAAGGACGAGGACCTGAAGGTCTCCAAGCCCTTTCACGTTCATTACGTAGTGGAGCGGGAAGAGGGTTCGGATACCATCCACGCCGATGTGGACATCCACGGAGAGGTTGATACGTTCTGCTCGAGGTGCCTGGAGCCCATGACCCACAAGGTGGAACTTCATCTCGATACCGACTATATACCTGCGCTGCCGGAGATGGCCAAAGATCTTGAGGCAGAAAGGTCGAGCAGTGAGACCGGATATTACCGGAAGAATGTCCGCTTAGGCGATTACATTGTTTCCGAGCTGGTTCTGGCTTTGCCCATCCGGTATATATGCAACGAAGAATGCAAAGGCCTCTGCCCCGGATGCGGGGCTAATCTCAACCGGGAAGAGTGCCGCTGTGAAACGCCGGTAGATCCCAGGATGCAGAAATTAGGGGATCTCAAAGATAAGATCAGGAGGAAGTAAAGCAATGCCCTTACCAAAGAGGAGACACTCAGGAACAAGAAGAGACAAGCGCAGAGCACATGATGCGATCGACGCACCCGCGTCATCCTTCTGCCCCAACTGCAAGGAGCCCAAGTCCCCGCACAGGATCTGCAAAGCCTGCGGATACTACAACGGCAAAGAGGTGATCAAGGTCTCTGAATCCTGATAAAGGTATGTGATGCCGTATTGCCTGATATTCCCAGGTCAAGGTACTCAATTCCCGGGTATGTCGGTGGGGCTCGACCTGAACTGGATCGGTGATGATGCCCTCATCAGCCTCATGGCAGAAGGCCCGGAAGACATACTTACACAAACAATCAATGCTCAGAAGGCTGTGTTCGCGGTTACTGCAGCTCTCTGGGATTCCTGCGCGTTAAATACCCCTGCACTGGTAATGGGCCACAGCCTCGGCGAATATATGGCCCTCGTAGCCTCGGGCGCACTCTCTCTGCAGGAATGCTACACACTGGTCAGTGCCAGGGCGTCTGCCATGGAAAACGCCATGGCTCAGGGAGAAGGCGCCATGGCTGCCGTGCTGGGATTGTCCGCCGACGGTGTATCTGAAGTGCTTGAGGCGCTGGACGGCGTCTGGGTAGCCAATATCAACACCAACTCACAGATCGTGATTTCCGGCACCGCATCCGCAATGCAAAAAGCCGCCCCGTTGCTGAAAGAAAAGGGGGCCAAAAAGATTATCCCCTTGAACGTGGCCGTTTCGTCGCACTGCCCGTTCATGGAGCCGGCCCGGAAATCCTTGCGGGAATATCTGAAAAGCGTCCGCATACAAAGCCCAAAAACCCGCATGGTTTTCAACGCTGTTGCCGGAGAAGAATCAGCTCCGGAGAAAATCAAAGATCTCCTGGCCGATCAGCTCGTCTCATCGGTCCAGTGGGAGAAATCCGTCAGATACGCAGCCGCAAAAGGGATCGACCGTTTCATCGAGATCGGGCCGAAATCCGTGCTCGCACCCATGGTCAGGAAGATCGTCCCGGATGCACGCGTGGAGGTAATAACCGCCTATGGTCATTGATCTCAAAAACAAAATTGCCCTGGTCACGGGCGCATCCCGGGGGATCGGCGCTTCCATCGCAGCAGCGCTTGCATCCTGCGGTGCCCATGTGGTGGTGAATTACCGGGAAAATAAAGACAAGGCCGAAGAGGTGGTGCGTTCCATCCAGGGTTCGGGCGGGAGCGCCGAGGCCTTGTGCTTCGATATCACCGGTGAGGAACAGGTGAAGCAGGCATTCCAGGATATCGTGAGCCGTCACGGCCGTCTCGATATCCTGGTGAACAATGCAGGCATGTCAAAGGACGGCCTCCTGCTCAGGGTAAAAAGCAGCGATATTGACGACATGGTAAGTGTAAATCTTAAGGGTTCAATTTTATGTTCTTTTCACGCTTCGCGTTCTATGCTAAAGCAGAAGTGTGGAAGAATTGTAAATATTTCTTCCATTGTTGGTTTGGGTGGCAATGCGGGGCAGAGCGTGTATGCCGCAACCAAGGCAGGGCTCATCGGCTTTACCAAGAGCCTTGCGAAAGAGCTGGGACCGAAGGGGATACTCGTGAATGCCGTGGCGCCGGGTCTGGTTGAAACCGATATGACCAGGGGTATGGATGCAGGCCCATCTGGTCGGGCAGATCCCGCTGAGGCGGATCGGTAGTCCGGGCGATGTCGCGGGGGCGGTTGCCTTTCTCTGTTCTGATTTGAGCTCTTATATCACGGGTCAGGTTCTCATTATTGATGGCGGGCTTTATACATGATTCTTACGAAGAGGCTATAGAAAGATAAAGGAGGACTGTATTCATGGTAGATGTTGCACAACGCATCATTGAGCTTATCGCGGAGCAGCTGGACAAGGATGTCGCCGACATCACGGCCGAGATGTCCTTTGCCGATGATCTCGGTGCAGACTCCCTTGACCTGGTCGAGCTCATCATGACCGTGGAAGAGGAATTCAACATTGAGATTCCCGATGAGGAGGCTGAAAAAATCAAGTTTGTAAAGGATGCCATCAATTACGTCAAATCAAAGCTATGATTCCTGCATGAAGCAGATCGCTATCACCGGAATAGGTGTAGTATCCCCTCTCGGCAGCGATACCAGGACCCTCTGGGATAACCTCGTACAAGGAAATTCAGGCATAGACTCAGTTCAGGAATTTTCCGAGCTGCCGGTCACTTTCGGTGGGAGAGCTGCAGGGTTCGATCCGGGCCGGTACCTGGGGAACAAAGAACTGCGCCACATGGACCGGTATTCCCAGATGGCTTTCACTGCCGGTCTCGATGCATACCGGCACGCACGCCTGACGCCTGATACGTATCCCGGCTACAGGATCGGCGTGCTCATCGGCTCCGGTTCAGGCGGAATGGCTACCATCGAAGAGCAGATGAACATTTTCCATACCCGCGGGGCCCGGAGGGTCTCGCCCATGACCGTCCCCATGTTCATCACGAACACAGGTCCTGCAGAGCTCGCCAAGAGAATCCAGGCAAAGGGTCCCGGTTTCAGCCTCTCGTCCGCATGCGCAACCGGAGGCCATGCCATCGCCATCGCAACCCGGCTTATCCAGGCAGGCGATGCCGACTGCATGGTGGCAGGAGGCGTGGAGGCGTGCCTTACACCGTTTTCCATCGCGGCATTCGCTTCCATGAGGGCGCTTTCCACCAGAAACGACGAGCCGAGGAAGGCGAGCCGCCCCTTCTCCATCGATCGGGACGGCTTCGTCATGTCCGAAGGCGGGGCAGTCCTCGTGCTGGAAGACTATGACAAGGCACATGCCAGGGGTGCAGAGATCCTTGCGGTGCTCTAAGGGCATCGGCATGAGCGTGGATGCCTACCACATGGTCGCGCCGGACCCTGAAGGTACAGCGGTAGTGTACGCCATTGAGAAAGCGATACGGGATGCGGGCATAGCGCCTTCCGATATCGGATATATCAATGCCCACGGTACCTCCACCCAGCTCAATGACAAGATCGAGACGCTTGCCGTCAAAAAGGTATTCGGCGATCATGCAAGCTCAGTCCCCATCAGCTCCACCAAATCCATGACCGGCCACCTCATCGGCGGGGCGGCAAGCCTGGAGGCCGTAATCTGCATCCTTGCCATGCAGCACGGCTCCATCTCCGCCCACCATCAACCTTGACAATCCTGACCCTGAATGCGATCTGAATTATATACCCAACAAGGCTGTTACGCGCCGAGGTATCATACTGCCTGAACAATTCCTTCGGCTTCGGCGGTCAGAACGTATCCTTGATGATTCGGGAAAGGATAGAGAATGCGAATCGCACTTGCCTGCGACCATGGCGGTCTGCGCTGAAAGGGCCGTAATAGAGACCCTGACAAAGCACAACTGCGAAGTGATCGATCTGGGTACGGACACTCCCGACTCCGTCGATTACCCGGATTATGCCGTCAAGGCCCTGGATCCATGCTCCTCAAAGGCGGGTGCGACCGCATCGTGCTCATCTGCGGGACCGGGATCGGCATGTCCATCTGCGCCAACCGGATCCCGGGCGTTCGGGGAACGCTCTGCGACGATGCCTTTTCCGCACGCATGTCCGCATGCACAATGACTCGAACTGCCTGATCCTGGGAGGAAGGGTCCTCGGGCCCGCCATTGCCCAGGATATCGTGGAGATCTGGCTCAGGACGGATTTCGAGGGCGGAAGGCACCCAGCGGCTGAACAAGATCGAGGATTTAAGCCGGGTGACAAAAAAGATCACAGATCTAATCGAGAGGAGATCAAGCTATGAATATGGAAAACCTGAAAAAAACCGATCCGGAAGTCTACAAAGCCATCATGGATGAACTGGGCCGCCAGCGGAACAAGCTCGAGCTCATCGCCTCCGAGAATTTCGTCTGCCGAGGCCGTGCTGGAAGCCCAGGGCAGCGTCATGACCAACAAGTACGCCGAAGGCTACCCCGGAAAGCGCTACTACGGCGGCTGCGAGTATGTGGACGTGGCCGAGAGACCTCGCCATCGAGCGGGCCAAGAAGCTCTTCGGGGCGGACCATGCCAATGTCCAGCCCCATTCCGGCTCCCAGGCCAACATGGCGGTCTACTTCAGCCATCCTCCAGCCGGGCGACACGTATCTCGGGCATGAACCTGCCCCACGGCGGCCACCTCTCCATGGGCGCCCGGTGAACTTCTCGGGCAAGCTCTACAACGTCGTTGCCTACGGCGTCCGGCAGGACACCGCACCGCATCGACTACGACGAGGTGCGCGACCTGGCCAAGAAGCACAAGCCCAAGCTCATCATCGCCGGCGCCAGCGCCTATCCCCGGATCATCGATTTCAAGCTCTTCAGCGAGATCGCCGACGAGGTGGGCGCCTACTTCATGGTGGACATGGCCCACATCGCCGGCCTGGTCGCCGCCGGCCTTCACCCGAGCCCGGTGCCCTACGCCGACTTCGTCACCACCACGACCCACAAGACCTTGCGCGGGCCGCGGGGCGGCTTGATCCTGTGCAAGGAAGAGCATGCCAAGACGCTCAACTCCAGGGTGTTCCCCGGCATGCAGGGCGGCCCGCTCATGCACGTCATCGCCGCCAAGGCCGTGGCGCTCAAAGAGGCCCTGACGCCCGAGTTCAAGGCCTACCAGCAGCAGATCATCAAGAACGCGCAGGCCATGGCCGACGGCTCTGATGGCCCGCGGCTTCGCCCTCGTTTCCGGCGGCACGGACAACCACCTCATGCTCGTGGACCTCACCAACAAGGACATCACGGGCAAGGATGCCGAGGCGTTCCTTGACAAGGCCTGGATCACGGTCAACAAGAACACCATCCCCTTCGAGACCAAGAGCCCGTTCGTCACCTCCGGCATCCGCCTCGGGCACGCCCGCGCTCACCACGCGGGGCATGAAGGAAGCCCAGATGGAGCAGGTGGCATCGTTTATCGCCAGGGTCGTCGACGCCAAGGGCGACGAAGCGGTGATCGAGAAGGTGAGGAAGAAGGTCGGAGCCCTCTCCGGACCAGTTCCCGATCTACCGGGATTTGGGGTAATACATGCGCTGTCCCAGATGTTCTGGGCTTGAAGACAAGGTTATCCAGTCCAGGATAAGCCGGGATGGCTGCTCCATTCGGCGCAGGCGGGAATGCATCAAGTGCGCGTACCGGTTCACCACCTATGAAAAGGTCGAGGAATCGGTGCCGATGGTGATCAAAAAAGATGGCAGGAGAGAGGCCTTCGACCCCAAAAGGTGATCTCCGGCATCACCACCGCATGTGAAAAAAGGCCCGTGAGCATTGAGGAAATCGAGTCGGTCAAGGACTCGATCATCCACGATATCCAAGCTAAATGGGACCGCGAGGTCCCTTCTTCCTACATCGGGGAAAAGGTCATGGAAGCCCTTCACCGCCTCGACCTGTTGCGTATGTGCGGTTTGCTTCCGTGTACCGCGAGTTCAAGGATGTGAGGGATTTCGTCGACGAGATCCAGGGCTTCGGTGACAAAAAGCCATGAAGGGCGATTCCCGGTACATGCGGCGGGCCGTTACGCTGGCGCGGAAAGGCCTGGGCAGGACGGCGCCCAATCCTCCGGTCGGTGCGGTCGTCGTCAAGGACGGACACGTTATCGGCGAAGGATTCCACCCCCGGGCAGGCCTTCCCCATGCCGAGGTGTTCGCGCTCAATGCAGCTTCTGAGGATGCCAGGGGCGCTACCCTCTATGTTACCCTGGAGCCCTGCTCCCACTACGGCAAGACCCCACCCTGCGTAAAAGCCGTCCTCGAGGCAGGCATTGCACGGGTCGTGGTGGGCAGCGTGGATCCCAATCCCGTGGTTCAAGGTTCGGGCATACGGATCTTACGGGAGAACGGGGTCAAGGTCGTGGTCGGAACAGCCAGGAAAGAGACCGACAAGCTCATCTCCTGGTATGCAAAATGGATGGAGCAGAAAAAGCCCTTCGTGATCGCCAAGGCAGCCATGACGCTCGACGGCAGGATCGCCGCCCCCTCCGGCGACTCGAAGTGGATCAGCTCCGAGGCATCCAGGCTCTATGTGCACGAGCTCAGGAACCAGGTGGATGCCATCCTCGTGGGCATCGGCACGGTTACCCGGGACGATCCGCTCCTCACCTGCCGTGTCCGGGGTGGAAGGGATCCCTTGCGGGTCATTATCGACCCCCGGTATGCGATTCCGGAAAAGGCGAAGTGCCTGGGAGACAGCGCCGTGGTGCTCACCGCAGCCGATCCGCAGAGCAGGCCGGGTGTCGTAAAGAGCGGGGTACGGGTCATCCGGCTTCCGATAGGCCCGGACGGCCATTTCCTCTGGGAAGACATTCTTAAGATCTTGGGCGAAAAGGGCCTGCACTCGGTTCTCGTGGAGGGAGGAAGCGCCATCCTTTCGAGCCTTATCCGGTCGCGCCTCTTCGACGAGCTGCTCATCTTCGTTGCGCCGAGGCTCCTGGGCGGAGGCGTCCCCATCGTATCCTGGAAACCGCCCGATACGGTTGCAGAATCTTTGCCCCTTGTGATATCGGAGGCGAGAACTATCGGGAGCGATGTGCTCATAACCGCTCATCTGGAGGAATAGATGTTCACGGGTATCATCGAAGCACTCGGAAAAGTGGTGAGTATCCGGCCCTTCAAGCAGGGCTATGAACTGACAATCGATACCGGCATGGACCTTAAGAACGATAAAATCGGCGACAGCTTCGCCGTGGATGGGGTGTGCCTCACCGCAACTACCCTGGAAGGGTCACGGTTCACGGCGACCGCATCGGCCGAAACCGTTTCCCGTTCCACCCTGGGCAGTTTACGCCCCGGGGCAAAGGTGAATATCGAGCGGGCCATGACCTTGTCGGGACGCCTTGGCGGCCACCTCGTGCTCGGCCATGTGGACTGCATGGGAACCGTTCAGGATAAAGGGAGCGCAGGCGAGTCTGTCCGGATGAGTTTCCGGTTCGACAAAAAGTTCTCCCATTACATCATCGAAAAGGGATCGATCGCCATCGACGGTGTGTCTCTCACGGTCAACGAGATCAAGGGAGACACCTTTGAGGTCAATATCATTCCCCATACCGCCCGATCGGTTTCCTTGACACTCAAAACACCCGGTGATAGGGTGAACCTCGAATTTGACGTGATCGGTAAATACGTCGAGAGACTGCTGAAAAGAGAAGATGATTCAACCCTTGAGGCACTTCTCAAGAAGCAGGGATTTATATAAGGAGTAGTTCCATGCCAACGTGCACCGTTGAAGAAGCTATTGAGGAACTGAAACAAGGCAGGATGATCATCCTGGTGGATGATGAAGGCCGTGAGAACGAGGGAGACCTCACCATGGCCGCGGAATTCGTCACTTCCGACTCGATCAATTTCATGGCAAAATACGGGCGGGGCCTCATCTGCCTCGCCCTTGACTCGCATATCGCAGACAGGCTCAATCTCCCGCTCATGGTCCGGGACAATACAAGCAAGTTCGGCACCGGCTTCACCATTTCCATCGAGGCGAAGAAGGGGGTCACGACAGGGATCTCCGCTGCCGACCGCGCCATTACCATCCGCACCGCCATAGCAGAGGACGCCAAGGCCGACGACCTTGCACGTCCGGGCCACGTGTTTCCCTTGCGTGCCCGCGAGGGCGGGGTGCTCGTCCGCACCGGCCAGACCGAAGGTTCGGTAGACCTGTGCAGGATGGCTGGCCTGAAACCGGGCGCCGTCATCTGCGAGGTCATGAACGACGACGGGACCATGGCCAGGAGGCCGCAGCTCGAAGTGTTTGCAAGAGAGCACTCCTTAAGGATCTGCACCATTGCAGACGTCATTGCCTACCGGATGAAAAATGAGATCCTGGTGAGGGAAGTAGTCAGGGCGAATCTGCCCACGCCTTACGGCAATTTTCATCTCATCGGCTATGACAACGACATCGACCACAAGGAACACGTGGCGTTGGTGAAAGGAGAAATCGACCCTGAAGAGCCGGTGCTGGTGAGGGTGCATTCGGAGTGCCTCACCGGAGACGTGCTCCATTCGCTCCGCTGCGACTGCGGCGATCAGCTGCACCGCGCCATGGAGATGATCGAAGAAGAAGGCAAGGGCGTGATCGTCTACATGCGCCAGGAGGGCAGGGGAATCGGCCTGATCAACAAGCTCAAGGCCTACCACCTCCAGGAGCGAGGCCGCGACACGGTCGAGGCGAATGTGGAGCTCGGCTTCGCCCCGGACTTGCGGGATTACGGCATCGGCGCCCAGATCCTGGTGGCCCTCGGTGTGAAGAAAATGAAGATGATGACGAACAACCCCAAGAAGATCATCGGTCTGGAAGGTTACGGCCTCGAGATTGTTGACCGGGTGCCGATAGAGATACCGCCCACTGAGGAGAACAAGAAGTATCTGCAGACCAAGAAAGAAAAGATGGGACACATACTGGAGGTCGTGTAATGGCGAATATGGTTGAAGGAAAACTGACCGGCAAGGGCAAGAAGGTTTCTATTGTTGCGAGCAGGTTCAATGATTTCATCACTGCAAGGCTCATCGACGGGGCCATGGATGCATTGAAAAGGCACGGCGTAGAGGAAAAGGATATCACGATCATCCGCGTCCCCGGTGCATTCGAGATCCCACCGGTTGCGAAGAAGCTTGCAGAGGGCAAGAAGACGAACGGCGTCATCTGCCTCGGTGCCGTTATCAGAGGCTCGACCCCACACTTCGACTACGTGGCGGCAGAGGTCAGCAAGGGAGTCGCCCATGTGTCTTTGGATGCCCCGTGCCCGGTGATCTTCGGAGTCCTCACTACCGATACCATAGAGCAGGCCATTGAGCGCGCAGGTACGAAATCCGGGAACAAGGGCTTCGATGCTGCTATGGCCCTGCTCGAGATGATCGACCTCTATGCGCAGATCTGATCGTTAGTATGAGACTCAGGACAAAAGCACGTGAAATAGCATTACAGTACCTGTACCAGGTTGACATCACGAGAGATCACAACACGGAAACCTGCAAAGATTTCTTTGATCATTTCGCCGAAGACAAGGATGTCGTCCCGTACGCACAGGACCTCATAGACGGGGTCTATACCCATCTGCGCGACATTGATGCCCATATCGAGAAAGCCTCGAACAACTGGTCGGTAAGCAGGATGTCCACAACGGACAGAAACATCCTGCGCATTGCAGCCTATGAGCTGATCTTTAAAACCGACATCCCGTATAAGGTTGTGATCAACGAGGGGATCGAGCTGGCAAAACGATTCGGATCGCCCCGCTTTCCCGCGTTTGCAAACGGTGTCCTCGATAGGATCTGGTCCGAGGTATCAGCCGAGAATCCTGGCAAAGGATAGAATCATTTTTTCAGTCTGCCCCAAGCATCTCTCCTTTTACTGATGAGCATGGGAGAGGGCATCATTATCTGTAAGCAGTTGCAGAAGATTAGTCAATATTTACCTTTATTCCCAAATCAAGCATTATTTGGAGAAGAACCGATTGGGAAGAACCCTTGATTCCTTATTGTTCTCCTGGCCCGGTATGGTGAAGAAAAGCCAACATGATCACTCGATAACCTTCCAAAAAAAATAAAATTCAGGTTAAACAATGACACAAAAGGGACTCTAGATATGAAGAAAATAAACAACTACATGATAAAACAGAGAATAATATAAGTGATAAAATTAAAACAAATAAGTATTGACCGAATCTCACTATTGATCTATAAATTTATCAAATCACATTATTGATTTGATATGGATTCAAAGCTTGTTGTTGGTTTTGGCAAGATGACCCATCCCGATATAGAGGAGAGAAGGGCAGGTTCAATGCAACAACATGACATTATTAATGCTAATAAAAATTACAAGGGTATACTAAAGCCTACTATCTGTTCCTTCGCAGCAGATATCGAAATGCTCACTCGCCGTATAACCCTTAAAGATGGCTCAAGCCGTGATGTATTTCCGCAGAATGAATTCTCCCAAGGGGCGTTCCGCGCCCATATGAATAGTTGCCGGATAGCAGGGAAGCCGTTAGCTGCAGAACTTAATCACGTGACGGATCTCCTGTGCTCCGTTGTGAAGGGGCAGAAGAACCGTACTAGTGACGGCTGGGAAATAGACGGCAATGCATGAGGACAGAGGAGTTTTCATGACGGAATGAACGATTAGGGAATAAAGGGTTCAACTCCGGGCCGGCCAACCCGGGGTGGACGTAAGAGCAAAGAGAGCGGGCGCTGTGGGAGCCCACATTACCATAGTGCCCGCTCTCTTTGTTGCCCGGCGATGTGAAATAAATGGGATGGCGGATGCAAGGCAAGGACCGGATAGAATTAGATTCAATAAAAATAACAATTAAATATAATTATGTTCCGGGTAGCGCATGGTGAAATATTCTTGGGAAAGGCTGATAACATTGATGTCGTTAAGCTGGTGTTGCTGGTGCTGATAGATGAGGGTGTGGGATAGCATTCTGTTTTGCCTCGGAAGGTATCCGGGAAGTGATTCATGTAGCTTCATGGGATTTGTCAATATGCAGGGAATATGTTGGAAAAGATTAACGATAATACATACAAAATCGAGGGAGGCTTTTATGAAAAACAAGGTTCTAGGGATTGTGCTTCTAGCTTTAGCGGTATTCCTCAGCAGCTCTTTTCCATGTGATGCTGCGCAACCTGCGCAGAAAGTTTACAAGTGGAAGATGCAGGCATGGCGCAGCGCCGCTGAGCCCGGGATGCAATATTACGTAGAGATGCTCACCAAAACTCTTCCCGCCATGACAAACGGGCGTCTGCAGATCAAAATGTACTGGGGCGGCGAGCTGGTGGCAACCCCGGATATATTGGATTCCGTGAAGATGGGCGTTGTTGAGATCGGCCTCGCGTCTGCTTATACCTATCAGGGCGTCATTCCGGCAGCAGCCGTAGAGTACGGTCTTCCTTTCGGAATCAGGACCCCGAACGAGCTGTACAACTTCATGTATGGAAAGAAGCTGCCGAACATCTTCGGCGGTTGGCGGGCAATCGACGTACTGAGGCCGGAATATCAAAAACAGGGCGTATATCTGCTCACCACCGGTGTTGACTGCTGGCCCGGCTCATTCATGTTCAGAACTCCCATCAACACCCTCAACGATATCAAGGGCAAGAAGGTCCGGGCATCCGGTCTGATGATGAACTGGATCGAGAAATTCGGCGGCAACGGCGTGTTTATCCCCGGCGAAGAAACCTATACCTCTCTTCAGACTGGCGCCCTCGACGGGGTGAGCTGGGGCAGCGCTATTGCAATGCACAGCGTGAAGTTCCATGAAGTTGCCAAGTACTTCCTGTGGCCCCCGATCATGCCCATCAACACTGCTAACGTGATCGTGAACCAGAGGGCATGGAACTCGCTGCCTGCCGACCTCAAGGTAGCCCTTGAGCAGGCAATGATCATCGCCGGGTTGAACCATACTTACCACCAGAACTGGACGGGTGAGCAGTGGGGTCTGGCCCAGATGAAAAAGGCCGGGGTAAAAATGAACACACTCAGTGGCGCAGAGCTGGCAAAAGCCGAGAAGGCTGCCCAGGAATTGTGGGCGAAAGAGGCACAAAGAAGCCCCGCATCGGCCAAGCTCGTGGAGATGACAAAGAATTACATGAGAACAATGGGCTATCTGAAATAGTTTGATCAGGAGGGGGCACGCTTCCGGCATCCCGGCGGTGATGCCTCCTCTATCATTTCTGAATCGTTCCTGAGTACAATGGCCTTTGAGAAAGTGAGGAAGATACTATAATGCGTGCACTTATCCGGATCATCTCAAAAATAGTAGATGTGAGCGGTATGGTTCTCATGTGGTTTCCATGGATCCTTACCGTGATCATCGTATGGGAACTCATAATGAGAAACGTATTCAACAAACCCACCATCTGGGCACACGAAATCAGCGTTATGGTGTTTGGCGTGCTCACCATTATAAGCGGGGCCTATGCGCTGAAGGAGAAGGCCCATGTGAATATGGACCTTTTCTACGTCAAACTGTCGCCACGGGGAAAGGCGATCGCAAGCCTCATCACGTTTCCCGCGTTCTTCGTTTTTGCCGTGATCATCCTGTGGCTTGGATGGGACTTTGCGATGCGTGCGATCGAGCTGAATGAGAGATCGATCAGCACCTGGTCGCCGATAATCTGGCCGGTCAAGCTCATGATACCCCTTGGGGCGGTTCTATTGCTCCTTGAAGGGATCGCACTGATTATGCAGGATATTTTGACGCTCACCGACAAGGAAAGGAAGGTAGAATAATGGAGCCCGGGACGATTACCATCTTATTGACGGTTGCCATGGTCGCCGGTCTGTGCTCGGGGCTTCCTATCGCGTTCGTGCTGGGGTCCATCGGCGTTATCTTTACCTTTTTCCTGTGGCCCGACGCGATGTCTGTCATTCCCACCCTGATCTTCGGGAAGGCCATGATGTCGTTCGGCCTTCTCTCCGTTCCGCTCTTTGTGCTCATGGGTTTCATCCTTCAGTTCTCGGGCATCGCGGACAAGCTCTTCAATGCCTTTTATGTGTGGAGCGGTCGGATGGGCGGGGGCCTGGCGGTTGCCGCCATCATCGTGTGCACGCTCTTTGCCGCAATGACCGGCATCGGCGGGGCCGGCACCATTACCATGGGTCTCATCGCCCTGCCGGCAATGCTTTCCAGGGGCTACGACAAGAAGCTGGCCCTCGGCGGCATCGGTGCCGGCGGCGCTCTGGGCATTCTGATTCCCCCAAGCATCACGATGATCATCTACGGCATGATCTGCCAGGTTTCGATCGGGAGGCTTTTTGCAGGCGGTATTCTGCCCGGGCTTCTGCTGGCATCCCTGTACATCGGTTACACCCTTGCCGTATGCAAGATAGACCCTTCGAAAGGTCCCGGCATTCCCGAAGACGAGCTCCTTTCCTTCAAGGAAAAAATATTGGCGACAAAGGCTGTTATTGGGCCTTTGCTCCTCATCTGCACTGTTCTGGGCACGATCTTCACGGGTGTCGCTACGCCGACCGAAGGCGCGGCGGTCGGCTGTGCGGGTAGTTTCATTTTAATGATCGCGAGCGGGCAGTTTTCCTGGAAAATGTTCAGGGACATCTCGCTTGGAACCCTGAAGCTGACCGGTATGGTGATGTGGATCGTTATCGGCGCCTACTGTTTCTCCACCATCTACATGGCGCTGGGTGCATCGGAGTTCATCAGCAGTCTGGTGCAGGACCTGCCGTTCGGATATTGGGGGGCCTTCTTTATCATCCAGGCCGTATTCTTCGCTCTGGGCATGCTGCTCGACCCATCGGCCATTGTCATGATCACGGCTCCCATTCTCACGCCCATCGTGGCTGTCATGGGATTCGACCCCGTGTGGTTCGGCATCGTCTTCATCATGAACATGCAGTGTGCCTACATTACGCCTCCGTTCGGGTATAACCTCTTCTATCTCAAGAGCATCGCGCCCGAAGGAGTCATGATCAAGGACATCTACATGTCCATTATTCCTTTCATCATTCTGCAGTTGCTCGGCCTGACCATCGTGTCGATTTTCCCGCAGATAGCACTGTGGCTGCCGAACCTGATTTATGGTATTGGCGGATGATGTAATTTTCAGGAAAAAACAGGAATCAATTATTGAAACGGGTATGAGAACTTAAACCTCGACAAACGGGCCTGTATCATGACTGAAACAGGAGAAACAGATCATATCGGCAGTGTAGAAGGCCGGGCGGCTGTTCTTGTTTCTTTCATGATATGGGCCTCAATCCCAAGAATCATATTGCCTTGCTCATGGTGCGTTAACTGATCGTTAATGGACAGGTTTTGGGCAAGGAGTATTAAAAAGGAGTGAATGGCTCCACATGATCACGACGACACTATTCCCCGGCAGATACATCCAAGGATATGACGCGATTCTGCGCTTGAAGAAACTGATTCCTCACTATGGGAAAAAGGGATTTCTCATCTGCAGTCCTTCGGTGTTCGATCATATCCTCCCTGAGATCCGTCCTTCCCTCGAAGAAGCAGCGTCTATAACAGTTGAGAAATTCGGGCGTGAATGTTCCGATGAAGAAATAACCCGGCTGGCGGCAATTGCAGGGGATCCGCCGTGTGATGTCATAGTGGGCCTTGGAGGCGGCAAGACACTCGATGCTGCCAAAGCGGTTGCACATCTGATGAACGTTCCCGTTATCATTGCACCGACCGTTGCCTCGACGGATGCTCCCTGCAGTGCCCTTTCCATTATATACCGGAGTGAGACCAGGCAGATAAAACGGGTAATCGCACTTCGACGGAACCCTGACGTCGTTCTGGTCGACACGAAGATCATCGCAAACTCTCCGGTCAGGCTCCTGGTCGCAGGCATGGGGGATGCGCTGGCGACGTGGTTTGAGGCGGAATCATGCAGGATCAAATACGCAAAGACCATGGCCGGGGACATAAGCTCCATGACATCCCAGACCCTGTCCCGCCTCTGTTATGAGACGATTCTTGAATATGGGGCATCCGCAAAGACCGCCTGCGAACATCACGTGGTAACGCCTGCGCTGGAGCATATCGTAGAGGCCAATACCCTCTTGAGCGGAATCGGTTTCGAGAGCGGGGGGCTTGCTGCGGCTCACGCTATCCAGGACGGGCTGAATGCACTCGACAGGGAGCATTCCTCTTATCATGGAGAAAAGGTTGCCTTCGGCTTACTGGCCTCATTGTTCATGACAGACAAACCGTCAGAAGTGATCGACGGGGTGTATTCATTCTGCGAATCGGTCGGCCTGCCCACGACATTGGGCGACCTCGGCCTGAATGACGTATCTGAAGAGGATCTGGTGAAAGCCGCTTCGATCGCCTGTTCCGAGAAGCAGACCATACACAACGAGCCCGTGCCCGTGACGACGGAGCTGGTCATCGCAGGCATGAAACTGGCTGACGCCAAAGGCCGCGGCAGGAGAAGGGTCGGGTAATTCAAACGTTATCAACGCTTATTGCGAGAGAAGGATATAAAAGTGAACGGGAAATACTTTGATGAATGGAACGAAAACGAAGAGTTTGAAACTCGCTCCAGAACGATAACCGAGACCGATGTGGTGATGTTTGCCGGGATGACCGGCGATTATAATGAGCTGCACACCAGCGAAGAGGTTGCGAAGGGCAATCAGTTCGGGAGAAGGATTGCCCATGGACTGCTCGGGCTGTCGATATCCCACGGGCTTCTGTTTCGGACCGGGTTTCTTGACGGTACTGCTATCGCCTTTCTTGGTATTGACGACTGGAAATTTGCAGCCCCGATATTCTTTGGAGACACAATCCGGGCAAAGGTGAAAGTTGCCGGGAAAGTACCCAGCAAAACCAGAAAGGACCGCGGCATAATAAGGCTGTATTTAGAACTGTTGAATCAGAACAATGTGATCGTCCAGTCCGGATATAAAACGCTCATGATCAAGCGTGCGTAGAGGCATAAAGCAAAAGAATGAACTATATTTAACCTCATAAATACAGGCAGTTGAATCAAACCGAGAGAGATCGCTTTTAAGGAGAATCCGGACAAGGCAGGAGGGGCAAATGGGTTTATTACAGAACAAGATCACCATCATCACAGGCGCAAGCAAAGGTCTTGGGAAGGCGTTTGCCGTGAGATTTGCTTCAGAGGGCTCATCCGTTGTTCTGACCGGGCGCTCGTATGATTTACTGAAAGATCTCTGCAGCGAGATCAATGCATCCGGCGGTGAAGCATACCCAATCAGGATGGATGTGAAAGATGGTGAAAGCATTCAGAACGCAGTAAACGAAACGGTTGAGCGCTACGGAAAGATAGATGTCCTGATCAACAATTCCGGGATCCCGATGGTAAGCCCTTCGGAAAGCCTGTCGCACGAAAACTGGAATAATGCCGTAAGCACGAATCTTTCCGGAGTATTCTTCTGCAGTCAGGCCGTTGCGAGACATATGATCGACAGAAAGAGCGGCGGATGCATTATAAACATTTCGTCATCATTTGGTGATAGTCCGGTGCCTCAACGGGCTGCCTATTGTTCAAGCAAGGCGGCAGTCAATATGCTTACCAAGGTTCTGGCCGCCGAATGGGCGGAAAAAAATATTCGCGTGAATGCAATTGCCCCGGGATACTTGAATACTGAGTTTATTCAACAGCTCGAGCAGCAGGGGAAATTGGATACGGAGTCCCTGAAGAAGCGCATTCCGCAGAGAAGGATAGGCAATGTGGAAGAAATAACAGGCTTGGCGGTGTACATGGCCGGTGACGAGTCGACCTATATGACCGGATCGGTTGTGAATATCGATGGGGGATGGACCGCATACGGGTTCATATAGAAGATGAACCGAATGAGGTGCTGATAGGATATACAGGTGAGCGTACGGTAAAAATGAATCACCAGGGCCATTAATTCTACATCAAAGGAAGTGAGGTATTGACTATGATAGATTTCAGCTTAAGCGACGAACAGAAAAGTATATTAAATCTTGCAAGAAAGTTCGGAAAAGATCGGATCCGGCCGGTAGCTATTGAATATGACAGGGACGGCACGTATCCCGAAGAGATTCTCAAAGAAGCGTACAAGGCCGGATTGATGTATACCAACATACCAAAGGAATACGGCGGATCGGGAATGTCGTATCTCGAACATTATCTGGTAACCGAGGCATTGAATTACGAGTGCTGCGCCATATCGCAGATAATCGGAATATCCCACTTGTCCATGGGAGCGATCCAGTTGGGCGGGACCGTGGATCAGCAAAAGAAATTCATCGGAGATATGACGAAGAGTTACCGGAGCGGATGTTTTTGCCTCACAGAGCCCCATGCCGGGTCCGATGCGGGAATAATGAATACAACGGCCTTAAAAAAGGGCGACGGCTACGTGGTGAACGGCTCCAAGTGTTACATAACGAACGGTCAATATGCCGATTTATTGTGCCTGTTTGCCACGGTGGATAAAAGCAAGGGGACAAAGGGTATCAGTTGTTTCGCCGTACCCCGGAACACCCCGGGAATAACCGTAGGGCGGATCGAGGATAAGATGGGGCACCGGGCAATGAATGTTGCTGAACTGTTCTTCGACAACGTCGAACTCAGCAAGGAAAACCTCATCGGTGGCGAAGGCCAAGGTTTCAAGCTTGCCATGATGGCCCTCGACAGAGGACGTGCAAATATTACTGCGGTATCCACCGGAATCGCCCAGAGAGCGCTTGATGAATCTGTAGCATACGCAAAGGAGCGGGTTCAGTTCGGCCAGCCCATCGGAAATTTCCAGGCGGTGCAATTCATGCTCGCAGACATGAATACTCTTGTCATGGCATCTCGCGCACTCTATTTGCAGGTCGGCTGGATGCTTGACAACAACATCCGATGCTCGAAAGAGGCTGCTTCTGCCAAATATTTCGCATCTGATGCAGCGATGAAGGTCACGACCGATGCAGTTCAGGTGTTGGCCGGTTCGGGTTATATGAAGGGTTCTGTCGTCGAGAAGCTCATGCGGGATGCCAAATTAACCCAGATCTTCGAAGGAACCAACCAGATCAACCGTATGGTTGCAGGTAAGGCCCTCATGACCGATTCTTCGAGGTTGTTCTAGTTATTCGTCAACGTTGAATTCACAAGTGGAGATGCCCCCTCTCCCTTGCCCTTTCCCCCCGAAACAGGGGAAAGGGAGGGGAGAGGGGGCTTTCAGTTCGTGACTTTCCCGATCCAAAAAAGCGAATAGCTCCGATCTTATTTACTGGTCGTCACCTTTTACGGAGGATATATAGTCAGATCTCAGCTGTCAGATCGGAGCTATCCGCGGGGGCAGTTATAAAGAGATCGGTTTTAATTCAAAGTAATACCTCGCTTTAAAATTTTTCCGGTGGACGTTTTCGGCAATTCTTTCATGATGTTCACCACCCTCGGGTATTTATATGCTGCCACGCGATCCTTTATATACTGTTTCACATCTTCAGAAGTCATTGTGGAGCCTTTACGAAGCACAACTGCTGCTGCAACCTCTTCTCCAAGATCTTTATGAGGTACGCCGATTACAGCAGCTTCCAGAACGTCTTCAATGGTATAAAGAACTTCTTCTATTTCGCGTGGATACACATTATATCCGCCTCTGATGATCAGGTCTTTCTTCCTGTCTACGATGTAGATGTAGCCATCCTCGTCCATCCGGGCGAGATCACCGGTATGCAGCCACCCGCCTTTCATTGTTGTTGCCGTGGCTTCGGGCTGGTGCAGGTATTCCTTCATGACCCCGGGTCCGGATACTAGCAGTTCGCCCACATCCCCGCGTGGTACATCCTGATCGTTCTCATCAACGAGACGGGTCTTAAAGGGAGGAATCGGCAAGCCGATGGACCCCGGGCGCGGCGGTCTTCCAAAAGGATTTTCCACACAGGTCGGAGAACATTCCGTCAACCCGTAGCTCTCATAGATGGTTGCATGAAATAAGCTTTCAAAGCGGTGCAGGATCTCCACAGGAAGGGATGCTCCTCCGGAGATACAAAAGCGCAGCCCCGATCGTTTCGGCGGTCTGACTGCTGCCAGTTCAACCAACCTGTTGACCATTGTCGGGACAGCATACAAAAGGGTGCTTTTTTCCTCTTCAATAGCCGTGAAGACCTCTTCAACGTTGAATTTATCGAACATGAGGATAGTAAGACCCTGATAAATAGAGATATTGAGCGAGTGGGTCTGCCCGTAACAGTGAAAGAGAGGCAGTACGCTTAATACAACATCATGCGGTTCCGTATACCTCACGGCTGCGATAACCTCAGCATCCTTCATAAGATTGAAGTGAGTCAGGACAGCACCCTTCGGCAACCCCGTCGTACCACTGGTATACATTACAATCCAGGGGTCATCAGGTTGGGTCTGGTAAACAGGATACTCTCCTGCATCGTCCAAAAACAGATCGTTTAATGGAGTAAACCCCTTCGGCGGATTTTTGCCTTCGGCAACTCTGATCTTAATTGCCGGTATTCCATCCAGGACAGCGCCGGCTTCCGCCAGATAGTCAGTGTGGCCCACGAATGCTTTTGCTCCTGAGTCCTTGAAACTATGTTCAAGCTCTCTTTTTTTGTAGATAGGGTTTACCGGGACCACGACCGCTCCTATCTTTGCCAATGCATAATATACAATCGGCCAGTTCGGTGAGTCGGGTGTCATGAGAACGCAGGCGTCACCGGGTTTAAGCCCCATCTTGCTGAGCCCGTGGGCCATGGCGTCTACCTTGGAATTCATCTCACGGAAAGTGATTGTCTTTCCCTTAAATCGAATAGCGGGCTGATCGGGAACTCGTGCCGTTGTGTTTGTCAGAAAGCTGGCAATATTCATTTCATCCTCCCTAAGCGGTTTTTTTTACGTTGCTTCTCTTCTTCTATCCAGGCTGCAGCATCTTCTTCACTGGTGATGAACCGGACCCGGCGATCTGAAAGCATGGAGACGTCCGCGCAGGCTGTCTTGCATCCACTGACTACAAGAATACATTCCGCCTCCCGGCTGTCGGGCGAGATGAACTCGACTTGATCCTTCAATGCTTCTTTCATATGATTCACGACAGCCTCTCGGTCGTACTGAGCCCGGCATCCGCCGCAGTACTTCAGACCGACCCTTATTTTTCCTTGTCGATGCCGCACAGGAACTTGGCCACCTTCTGCTTCTGTTTCATATTGACGAGCCTGGCGATCATGATTCTCTGGGCCTGGGGTGAGCCTGCACCGTGCATGGACTCGGTAAGGTACCCCACGGCGGCGGTGCCCATGGTGATGTTCTCGATGAGCCTTAAGATCCGCATCCGGTGTTCCGTGGGGACGTCTGCCTTGGTCTTGAAGTATTTATCCACCCACTTGCCTGTCTCCGGAGAGGAAAGGTCCTGGGCGGACGGGCAGGTCACCACAAGGCCGCCCGCAATGTCCTGGGCCAGCCGTGGCGATCTCGTAGGGGAACCGGGTGATATTCTGCTTGTGCACATTGGCAAGCAGCAGATCGTTCTGGTACGTTCCGCTCGGCTCCCGGTGGCCTTCTGCAGCACAGGCGATGCAGCCGCAGAAGAGCGTTTCGTTCAGGTGGTTCATCTCGATGATCTTGTCCTTCACATGGGAGGCCCGCTCGGCACCGTTGTACTCGGCAACGGTCTGGGTAGCGCCGATGAGCACGTCTCCAACACCCACCTTGCACGCGTAGCTCTGGCGGTGATAGGAGGCGAAGTTTTCCACGAGCATGGTTGAGAAGTCGTATTCCTTGTACATGAACACGCGCTCCCAGGGCACGAAGACACGATCGAACACAACGAGCGCCTCATGACCGCCATAGAACATGTTGCCCCGGTCAAAGGTCATACCTTCGAGCTTGCGGGTATCGCAGGACTGGCGGCCCATGATGTAGGTGATGCCTTCCGCATCGCTCGGCAGCGCGAACGACACCGCATAGTCCTTGTCCTCCTCCCGCATGGTAATAGTGGGCATCACGATGATCTCGTGGGAGTTCACGGCACCTGTCTGGTGGGCCTTGGCGCCCGATACCACGATCCCGTCCGGACGCTCCTCCACGATGTGCAGGAACATGTCCGGGTCTGACTGCTTGTTCGGAGACAATGACCGGTCGCCCTTGGGGTCGGTCATGGCCCCGTCGCAGACCAGGTCGTTCTCCTGGACATATTCCAGATACTTCAGGAACCTCTTGTAGTACTTGGTGCCGTACTTGGCATCGATGGCATGGGTGGTGATGGACAGGGCATTCATGGCATCCATGCCCACGCACCGCTGGAAGCAGCAGGCAGTGAGCGAGCCCATGAGCCTGCCCATCTTGCTCTTCTTCACCAGGTCGTCCACGCTCTGGTGTATGTGGGTGAACCGGTTGATCTTCTTGCCCGTGATGTGCGACTTGGCGGTCAGGATATCCTCATATTCCGGCTTGTGGGCAAACTCGTAGGTCGCCGCAACCGCGTTCATGGACGGCCGGATGATCGGATCGTCCACCACGTTCTCCACCCTCTTGCCGAACATGTATACCTTAAGGTTCAGTTTTCTCAGAGACTCTTCATACTGCTTCGCGTTCATCATCGGCATGGTAACACTCCTATTTAGTTTATTAATTGTAAATCAGATCCTGTCTCACTATTTATTTACATCCATTTTTTCATCCGATCATTATGGAAGAAAGACAGACTCCCCTATCTCAAGGAATGACCGGTCGAACTGTTTTATGGCATCTATCTTCCCATAGACTGCGGGAAGCAGTGACCCGATATAGAATTTTGCCGTATTGATTTTGCCGGCATAGAATTGCTTGTCATTAGCGCTGCTGCCGGCCTCACTTCCATGGGCTGTCCATGCCTGCCAGATAAACATCCATCCCAGGACGATATCGCCGAATATTTCAAGGTACGGCGTGGCCCAGGAGTATGCCAGGTACGCATCTTCGCCCGAGGACTTTTCAATCAGAAATCGTGTTATCTCTTCAAGCGCTGATATGGATTGTGCAACTGCCTCGGCATACGGTGCAAGCTCGCTTACTGCCGAGGCCTTTTCAACCGCGGCTTTCATTTCCGATAGTACCGTGTTGTATGCCGCACCCTTGTTCATCTTGATCTTACGGCCGAACAGATCTATTGCCTGTATTGCATTCGTGCCCTCATAGATTGCAGTGATCTTGCAGTCCCTGGCGAACTGTTCCACCTTGTATTCCTTGCAATAACCATATCCTCCATGAACCTGTATGGCCCGCGTGCATACATCAAAACCTTTATCGGTGGAATAGGCCTTGGCAATGGGGGTCAGCAACTCCACAATATTCTGCCACTTCTTCTTGTCATCCTCGCCGGTACTTGCAGCCTCCATGTCCATACAAAAAGTCGTGTACAGTATGAGGGCCCGCAGTCCTTCGGTATACGACTTCATCCACATGAGATTTCTCCTCACGTCAGGATGAGTTATGATGGGCACCTGTGAAAAATCCTTAGAGCCGAACTTGCTGCCCTGTTTACGTTCCCGTGCGAAATCCAGAGCATGAAGATATGCGGTACTTCCCAGAGATTGACCCTGCAAGCCGACCAGCACCCTTTGCTCATTCATCATGTGAAACATAACGATAATGCCTTTCTGTTCGGGTCCTAAGAGTTCACCCCTGCACCTACCGTTGTCGCCAAAGTTCAGGACGCTTGTCGGAGAACCGTGTATACCCATTTTATGCTCTACGCCCGCGCAGGTAAGATCATTGGGTTCACCCAGTGTTCCGTCATCGTTGACTCTGTATTTGGGAACGATAAAACATGATAAACCACGAGTCCCCTCTGGTGCTCCTTCTATGCGTGCTAAAACAATATGAATGATGTTTTCAGTAAGATTATTCTCCCCGCTGCTGATGAATATCTTCCCTCCGACAATCGAATAGGTACCGTCCGGATTTCTGATTGCCTTTGTTCTCGCAAAACCCACATCGCTTCCTGCCTGGGTCTCGGTCAGATCCATGGTGCCGCTGTACCTTCCTTCGTACAGGGGCTGCATGTATTTCCTCTTCTGCTCATCCGTTCCAAAGATCTCTGTGACTTTGGCTGCGCTGTGGGTAAGGCCCATATAAACGGTTAACGCATGGTTCGCGGCATAGAACAGCTCATGGCAGGCAAAGTACATAGCAAAAGGTGCATTCTGGCCGCCTACATCGTATACGTCGGGAAGACTCATCCATCCCCCTTCGCAGTATTTCTGAAAAGGAGTTCGGTATACTTCAGGGCACTTGACGGTCCCTTCTGCAAAGACGCATCCTATCTCATCACCCTCGCTGTTGACCGGGGCAAATTGATTCACGGCAAGTTTCTCAGCCGTATCGATGATCATCTCAAAGGTTTCCTTGGAATGATCCGCATATTTCTCCGTTTCACAAAGTTTTTCTATTCCTAATTGTTCGTAAAGAACAAAACGAGTATCTCTTAAATCAGCCAGCTTGTTTTCCATTTATCCACTCTCCTCGTACGAATGGTATGCATCTCACAATCTGTCCACACTTCACTTACTTACCTTTAAAATTAGGTTTTCTCTTTTCCTGAAACGCCCTCATCCCTTCTTTCTGATCGGCCGTGGAGAAAAGGTCGGACCATACAATGACTTCAAAGGCTATTCCGGAAGACAAATCCTTATCTATACCGTAATTTATTGTCTTCTTTGCCGCTTCGAGAGCGACAGAGGATTTTTCAATAACCTTTGCTGCCAGTTCTTTCGCTTGCTCTAAAGGATCTCCCTCTACGACTCTATCACACAGACCCCACTGGTACGCTTTCTCTGCATCGATGATATCGCCGAAATAGATCATTTCCCGGGCATGGCTCAATCCTATGAGTTTCGGCAGACGCTGTGTCCCGCCCGCCCCGGGCATAATCCCGAGCTTGATTTCCGGCAGTCCTAATTTTGCTTTAGCGTTGCAGATGCGAAAATCACACGCGAGAGCCAGTTCCAACCCGCCGCCAAGAGCAAAACCCTTGATTGCAGCAAAAACCGGAATCGGAAGCGCTTCGATTTTATTAAACACATCACTAAAAATGAATCCTCTCGCCTGAGCAGGATTCATTTCTATCATCTGGACAATGTCGGCACCTGCTGCGAAGCTTTTCCCTTCGCCGGTAATAATCAAAACACGCGCATTGCCTTCATTCATCATATTGTCGATGGTCAACCCAAACTCATCGATAAGGTCTTTATTCAGTGCATTCAGCACTTCAGGTCGATTGATCGTTATCGTTGCTATCTGATTCTCAATCTCATATTTTATATATTTCATTACGTTATCTCCCGGTTTCATTACCGAATAGCGAATGTTCCTGTTCCTGTATTCAATCCATCTTTGTTGATGAACAGGAACATTCCATTATTCATCCACTTTGATGATGGCACAATCACCCTGTGCCAGACCACCGCAGATACCGCACACTCCATAACCGCCGCCCCTTCTCCTCAACTCGTGCATCATCGTGATCAGAATTCGTGCCCCGCTTGCTCCAACCGGATGGCCGATCGCAATTGCACCGCCGTTAGGATTCGTTTTTTTCAGGAGCTCACGCCATTTGGTTTCATCATTTCCGGCAAGAATCTTGGTGGATACAAGGGTAACTGCCGCGAAGGCCTCATTGATCTCAATAACGTCCATCTTATCGATACTGAGGTCAGCCCTCTTCAAAGCTTTCTGTATTACGAATCCGGGAAGCTCAGCCATTCTCCTTGGCTCACTGGCGGCACTGGCTGCTGTAATGATGGTGGCAAGAGGCTTAGCGCCCAGCTCTTCCGCCTTGGATCTCCTCATGATAATCACTGCGGCAGCTCCTGTATCAAGCCCCGGAGCATTACCGGCGGTTACCGTAGGGCTTCCGTATATGGTTTTTAATTTTGCCAGACCTTCCAGAGTGGTATTCGGCTTCGGGAACTCATCCCTGTCAAAAAGGATCGGGTCGGCTCTTTTCTGTGGTACTTCTACCGGCACAAGCTCATCTTTGAATTTTCCCGCTTTGTCAGCCATGGCCCACTTCTGCTGTGAACCCACCGCCCATTTGTCCTGCTCTTCCCGTGATATTCCATATTCAATTGCGATCTCTCCGGCGTCTCTTCCCAAAGGAGAATACTCCCGATAGGTGATGGGATTGAGATAATCTTGAACCAGAAGCGGCGCCATCCCTCCTCCCCACCGATGTCCGTTTATCAATAGCGGGGTATTGCCCATGTTCTCGGCGCCCACTGCCATACACACATTTGCTTCATCCAATAAAATCGCTCTTCTTCCAAGATGAACCGCACAGAGCGAAGAACAGCACGCCCTGTCTATAGTGAGTGACACCAGGGTTTGAGGAAGGCCTGCGCGAAGTAATGCCTGTCGCCCGTTTACATTATCATAAAGGGCCGCTTCTGCCTGATCGCACATCCCGTAGTACAGTTCATCCAGATCTTCGCCTTTGAGTCCTGCTCTCTTGAGACTCTCTTTGATAACTACACAACCCAGATCTGTACTATGAATATTTTTCAAGGTTCCGCCAAACTTGCTGAATGGTGTTCTCACTCCACTTACGATTACGACATCATCTTTCTTGTTCATTTTTTTTCTCCCTTAATTTTCTTTGACGGATCAATTTTTATTTTTGCTTAAATACCTATGAAATACGTACCCTTACCTTCATCAGGGCAACAAAAAAGCGGGCATTGTGGTTATGTAGGCTCCCACAATGCCCGCTTATATCGTTCTTACGTCCGCTTCGAGTTGGCCGGCTCTAGGCAGAACCCTATCTGACTACGTTTTAGCTCTTTTTTATCGAATTCCTTTTTTTCTCTCCTGATAAAAGCCGAGTCTGATTTGAAAACATTGCTTCAATCCTCATCACCATCAAGAGCCATAACTGCCGAACAGAACAAATCTGCTGCGTGTTTTATTTCTTTTATTTTGTCAGGTTCTTTTCCATCCTGAGACATTACCCATCGAAGTGCCAGATGAGTGAACGCACCAAAAAACATATTTCTGAATACGCGAGGATTTACATCGGCTCTGAAATATCCTTCTTTCTTGCCTTCTTCTATGATTCCTTCAACTACAGAAAAATATCTCCGGAAGCTCGCGAATGATTTTGAGGCATAAAACCGCGGACTCAATTGGAGCTGAAGAAGAAAAACTTTCAAGAAATCTTCTTCTGTAAGAAGAAGGAAGAAATAGTATTTAGTAAACCTTTTCAGTTTCCTCACAGGATGCTTTATATGGAATGTTTCAGAAAGTTCATCCAGGTTTTCCTGGAAGCGTTTCTGAGGGATAGAGAGAAAAACATCCTCTTTATTTTCAAAGTATTCATATACTGTTGCCTCTGAGATCCCGGCAATCTTTGCAATTTCAGATATTTTCGACTTGGTGAATCCTTTCTCGGCAAAAACTTTTTCGGCTGCCCTGAGGATCCTGTCTGATTTACTGTAGATCGGCTTGGCCGTCGAGGTAACCATGGCATGAACTAATGACATGATATCTTCATGGTCCGGAGCGCCTTCTGCAATCTCGCCCAAGGCAAGAGAGCTTATTATTTCCGAATCAAGAGTGCCGAGTATGATATCTCGGGCTATTTTGACATTCAGGTCAGAACGAAATGATCCATCCTCGACGCCATTTTTTAATATAGTATAAAGGACATCCGAATATTCCTTTACGAGATCATAAGCCGGCGTCATATAGAAGTCGGGTGAAGATCTGCACTCCAGGAGCAATATTCGGCCATATCCGGGGTGAGTATCTATGTCCCTTAAATGAAACCAGATCATCTTGCTCAAGCGGCTTTCAGCATCTCGAATGCCTTGCAGATGCTCTCCAAGCAAAAATAATACTTCCTTCATCCTCTCGCCAGGCACGGAAAACAATATATCTTCCTTGCCTTTGAAGTATTGATAAATAACCGAATCAGCTACCCCTGCCTTGGCGGCTATTTCTGAAATTGTGGTATCCGCGAGCCTTTTCTCCGACATGATTTCTTCGGCGGAAGCTAATATTTTTGCTCTTTTGTCCTCACTCATAACTACTCCATATTATATTATAGCAGCTTCCTTATAATCACCACGTAATATAGCTTTTTGTAAAGCTATTTTTTTATCATGCCGAAATAGCCCCGGTCATTCCTGTTTCATTGGATCATTTGTTATAATTATGCCAGCCCCGTCCAGTTTTTCTGCCGAGATGATTTGCATCGACCAGTTGTTTTAAAACGGGCCTGGGCTTGAATCGTTCTCCATACGCATCGAACAATATTTGCTGAACTTTTAAGTTCAAGTCATTGCTGGTCAAATCCATGAGGGCAAATGGGCCTATCGGATGACCTAAGCCGAATTTACAGGCTGCATCGATATCTTCAGGACTTGCCACTCCCTCTTCGAGTAATCTGCATGCCTCAACCCACATTGCATGGAGCAGTCTGTTGACGGCAAATCCTGCAACATCTTTTACCCGCACGGGTGTCTTATTGATCAGTCGACAAGAATCCATCATGAATGTTACCGAATCCTCATCGGTATCAAGCGCCGGGATAACTTCCACCAGTTTCATGACAAATGCCGGTGAGAAAAAATGTGCCCCTAAGAATTTTCCGATTCTATCCGGGCTCACCGATGTGGCCAGGAGGGTTATCGGCATGCTGGATGTATTGGTTGCAAATATACATCCGGGTTTACAGATCTTGTCTAACCGGGAAAAGACGTCCGTCTTTGTCTTGAAATCTTCAAACACGGCTTCTATAACGATATCAACATCGTCAAAGCCTTTAAAACTATCTGTCAGCTCGATTCGATTGAGCGATTGTTCTTTCTCTTCTTCGGTTGCCTTACCCTTCTTAATTGATTTATCAAGAATACCGCCTAATCGTTCTTTTGCCTTTTTAGCCAGATCAAGGGATACTTCGTGAATAACTACATTGATGCCTGATGCCGCAAAACAAAGTGCGATCTCAGAACCCATCATGCCGGCTCCAACAACTCCAACCTTATTCAAGTTTCCCATATTCAGCTCCCCTTTAAAAGATTTTGTCCTACCAGTGTCGAATAAAATCTCACTTGATATATCTATTTACTGAATATAATTCTACTCATGATTTAATATCTTGTCAACCTTTTTGTGTCCAAATTTAAATCTTAAATAAAATATAATATCAATTAGATATGATGTAGTGCCCATCATTATACTGGTCTTATACCTTTGATGGCATCAAAAGGGACCAATACCGATTGCCGCAGAATATTCCCTGCAAAGAATATATTTTAATCGCCGTGTAAGGTTCAAATAATAGTTGCCTTTTCATTTCAATCCTAATATTATTAATTTTAGTTACTAGGCATAGCTTTGCTCTCTCCTGTATCATTCAAGCCGCTCATTTTGATAAAACATACTTATCGATTCCAATATCTTGAATCATATTCATTTCGGAAGTATAAATATTCGCGATGCCCGTTATCCTTGCAAAGGCGGTAAATTCCTTTACTCCTTCGAGCTGCGTTTCTTCACTGTTTTTCAATAAGAATCATGAAGTAGGATTCTTTCCGGGGCATTCCGGCTTCTCAAAAAAACCTCGGAGGCCTTTCATTGTCTATTAAAAAGGTATAGTAAATATCAGGCTGCTGACAGCCGATAAAATCAACACCGAAGTTCCCACTCCAACGCATCCAGAAGGATTTAGGGCTTTGACTGCATGAGACATGAAAATTACCTCAAGAGAAGGGAGTAAAGATAATGAGGAACTGCCGTGTATATGTCATAGGAATGGTATTGCTCCTGGTTGCCATGGTTTTGAGCGGCTGTAGCGCGGCACGGTACACCAGCACCATGAAGCCTTCGGGCGACAAGGACCTGCAATACGGCCCCGTGCGTCTCACCATGTCGAGCTTCAACTACGAGAAGCCGGGTGTGCAGCCGTTGCCTCCGGTTATCGACCAGAAGGCAAAAGCCCTCTACCCGAGTGTATTCTCGGACGACTGGGCAAGCCTGCCGGTTCATGTAGATATCAAAAGATCGGACATCAACCCTTCCGGTTTCAGCAAGTTTTTCACCCTTGTCTGCACCTTGGGGATTATACCGACCACCGAGACCTACAAGCATGATTTTACCGTCCGTACCAGCATAATGGATTCTCTAGGCGAATGTCTGTACGAGAAAGACGACAACTTCGAGATAGACGTGATCGAGTGGTGCAGCTACTGGCCCTGGGGTTTGATACCGGTTCCCGGGTTCTCGGATCTCGAAAGGGACAGTCTCTTTGGCGGAGACTTCGTGAGCCGGACCGATGTCTCGATAAACAAGGTCAACAACCACGCAGCCGGGTGCATTGCCGAGGCGGTTGCCCGGTCGTTGAAATCGGCAGACCAGATCAAGCTGGAAGCCGCCTACCGGGAGAGGAAGTCCCGCGTGCAGGAGATCACCGTCGACGGCAGGCAGTGCCGGGGTTTCCTCACCATGACCCCTGTGACCAAACCCAAAAAGGGCAGCACCTTCAGTCTGCTCGTATTCCAGGACTACCCCAGGCAGAGTGCAAAGCCCATGGATGAGGCAATCGTGGCACGCTACGACGAATCCGGCCACTGGCAGCCGGTGACCGGATACCTGCGCCGCGCACGCACGCTCACTTCCGTGAGCCCCCTGATGGAGAAGGGCGTCCCGGTCAAGGTGGTGGTGCGCACGCCCGAAGTGCCCCCCCTGGAGGACTTTATCGATACCCCGGACCTGCCCGGGACCGACAGGGCCGAGGTCTTACGCTGGAGCAACTCTCTGCTGCTCGACGCCAAGAATCGCTCCATGGACAAGCTGCTGCGGGAGGAAAGCAGGGACACGATGCTCACCCTGGCGACCCGCATCGAGAGGTCGATCCTTGACTTGAACGAACAGGCGGAGCGTGCCAAGGACCGGGCCCAGGCCATGGTGGAAAAGGGAGAGGGCGACCCTGCACCCGACCGGGAGCTGTCAGTCCTGTGCCGCCAGCGCATTGAGGTGCTCAAGCCGATCCTGGCTGCCATCAAGGGTGCTGCAGCCGGAAAACAGTAAAGAAGAAGCGTATGAGCCTGCACTCCGATGTACCAGGCTAAGGGATATTAAAGGAAAAACCGACATAAGAATTACCCGATGAGAAGAGAGGAGGGGCAATGAAAGCGTACCGGGCAACTTTGAAATGGATGATAATGATCCTGATGGTCATGTTTATGAGCGGCTGCGGCTCGATGCGCCTGGCAAGCACCCTGAAGCCCTCGGGCGAAACGAACCTCGCGCTCGGCCATGCACGTTTCAGCCTCATCAGCTATACCGGCGTTTACGACAAGAACAGTTTACCGGCAGGGGCCTGGATGGACCCTGTCACCCCGGATTTTCTGGCTCAGCGGGCCAGGACCCTCTACCCCGATATTTTCACGGACGAATGGACGGCATTGCCGGTAATGATCAAGGCCGATGCCGAGTACTCTGAGACTTCGATGATGATATCGGCATTTCTGACAGCACTGACAGCTGGGGTGATCCCTTTCCCCGGGAAGATTACGATGGACTTCTCGGTATCCTCGGATGTGCGCAATGCGCTGGGCGAAAGCCTGATCACCAAGGATACGAAATTCAAGATTGAGCAGGCCGTGTGGATAAGCCTCATCGGACCGCTGGGCTGCATCCCGGTCCCGGGACAGGCTGACCTGCCGCGGGACGGCATCTTTCTCTTTTTCCCGCTGACCGAGGATGCCTATTCAAAGACCAAGCTCCCGACCTTTGTAGCCGACTGCATCGTCGAGTCGGTGGTCAAGGACCTTCGTTCAGCAGATCCCGCCCTGCTTGATACTGCCTACAAGGCACGTGCATCACGCCTCCAGGAGGTTACCATCGACGGACGCACTTTCTGGAGCTTCCTCGCGCCGAATATCTCGAAAGAGAATAGCCGGCCGGTTTCCTTCACTGCCTTGCTGTACCAGGTGCAGCCGAAGCGCGGAACAAAGCCATATGAAGAGGTAGTCGTAGCCCGCCGCGACGGCAGCGGCAACTGGATGCCGGAGACCGGATATCTGCGCCGTGCAAAGAGCCTGACCGCTGTCAGTGTCCTCATGGACAACGGCGTCCCAGCAAAGGTGGCGATGAGAACTGTCGACGAGCCGCCTCTGGAGGAATTCATCGAAACCCCGGACCTCTCCGGAGCCGACCAGGCCCAGACCCTGCGCTGGAGCAACGGTGTGCTGCTGGAGGCAAAGAACAAATCACTACAGAAAATTCTGAAGGAAAAAACCGGTGAAGAGCTGCTGGCCCTGGCAACCCGCATCGAGAAATCGATCCTGGATTTGAGCGAGCAGGCCGAGCGGGCCAAGGACAGCGCGCAGACAAAGGTGGAAAAGGGCCAGGGCGACCCTGCGCCTGACCGGGAGCTGTCAGTCTTGTGCCGCCAGCGTATCGAGGTGCTCAAGCCCATCCTGGCCGCCATAAAGGATGCTGCGGCCGGAAAACCGTAGGAGAAGGAGTCCGGGATGAAATTTCAAACAACTGTGACATGGCTGGCAGCGGTACTAATACTCAGCGCTTTGAGCGGCTGTGCTTCGACACGCTACGTAAGCACACTCAAGCCTTCGGGCGACAAGACACTGCAAATGGGCGACGTGCGCTTCAGTATCGTAAGCCTCGATGGGAAAGATGAGACACTCGCTGTACGCTCCAGGGAACTCTATCCCAACCTGTTTACGGACGAGTGGACCGGCCTGCCGGTGGTGGTCGAGACTGATTTCAGCCATGATTCATCAATGAATCGCGCGGCTTTTCTGACAGGTTTCTGCAGCCTGGGGATGATACCCTTTCCCGGCACGGAAAAGACCACGTACAACGTGAAGACCAGACTGATAAATGCCCTGGGAGAAAGCGTACCGGCCGGAAAGGTCGCCTTTGAATTCGAAGAGGTCAAGTGGATGACCATTCTGGGCCCACTGGGCCTTCTGCCGATTGTCGGACCATCGGACCTGCCGAGGGACTATCAAATTCTATTCATCAACTTTGAAGAAAACATCAAAAAAGCCACCGCCAAGCAGGGAGATTATAGAACCAACTGCCACGTCGAGGCGGTCGTAAAATCCCTTCGCACGGCAGATCAGGCCGGACTGGCGAACGACTACCAGGTGCGGAGAACGCGCCTGCAGGAGGTCACGATCGACGGCCGGCATTGCTGGAGCTACCTCGCCCCCTCACTCTCCCAAAAACTGAACAGCGCTGACAGTTTTACCGCACTCATATATAAGGATTATCCCAGACGCGGGTTAAAGCCTCTGGATGAAGTGATCGTGGCCCGGCGTGATGAGACCGGAGCCTGGCACCCGGTGACCGGGTACCTGCGTTCGGTAAAGGCCCTGACCGCCGTGGGTGTCCTCATGGAAAACGGCGTGCCCGCCAAGGTGGTCGTGCGCGCTGTCGAGGAAGCTCCCCTGGAGGATTTCATCGAGACCCCTGATCTCTCGGGTGCCGACAGGTCCGAGGTTTTGCGATGGAGCAACGGCGTGCTGCTGGAGGCAAAGAACAGATCGCTGACGAGAATCCTGAAGGAAAAAACCGGTGACGAACTGCCGGCACTGGCAACCCGCATCGAAAAGTCGATACTGGATCTGAGCGGGCAGGCCGAACAGGCAAAAGACCGCGCTCAAGCCATAGTGGAAAAGGGACAGGGCGACCCTGCACCTGACCGGGAGTTCTCTGTCCTGTGCCGCCAGCGCATCGAGGTACTCAAACCCATCCTGGCCGCCATCAAGCAGGAAGCGGCTGTAAAAAGACAGAACTGAGAAGGGGGTATTCCATGCGCAGTGCGACCGCTGCCTTCATTCAGATGGTATCTCGCAGCCTGCTGCGGGGTTCCCCTTTTTTCCTCTCCCCCGGGGCACCCGCAAAGCGGGTCGTGAGAGGACACAGGAGAGGGGGGAGAATCAGAAGGCTTTTTGATACCCAACTGCTTGCTGCGGGGTGCTTCATCATAGCCCTTGTCGCCGGATTCACTGCACTGGCGCTGATCACGGTTCAGACGCCGGCATGGGCCGGAGAACCGTCCCTCCTGAAAACGAATCAGCCTCTCAAGACCGACCTTGCCAAACTGGCCGGTGAAAGCCGCTGGCTGGAGCTCATGGCAGCGGCGTCAGATGCCGCTCAGAAGAATGCATCCGATCCCATGCCTGTTGCGTATCAGCTCCAGGCGATGCGCATGCTGGGAGAGCCCGATGCAGCCTTGAAACAGGCAGACGAGGCCGTCAAACGCTTTCCGGACAATGCGCATATCATCCTGGAGCGAGCCTGGATTCAGTCGTTCAAGGGCAGCTGGCCCCAGGCTTTGGCCGATGCCCGGCGCGCCGCGGAGATCGACCCGAAGCTCGTCGAGGCGATGAGCGTCCAGGGGATCGCGTACCGCGAGATGCACGACTGGGATAATGCCGCCATCGTGTACACGAAAGCACTCTCTCTCCGGCCGGATGATGCAGTTTCACTCCTGAACCGGGGGCGTGCCTATGTGGAGAAAGGGATGTGGCAGGAGGCGAGAGCCGACCTGGACAAAAGCATTGCCTTGAATAAGAAATCGGCAGAGGCCTTTTACCACCGGGGCAGGGCACATGCAGGCTCGGGTAAGCTTACCGATGCTGCCAAAGACCTGACACGGGCGATCAAGCTCAAGCCCGAGGCTACTGCTCCGTACATCGTTCGCGCAGAGGTGCTGGCCCGGGGCGGAAAATGGGACGCCGCGGCCAGGGATGCCTATACGGCCATCGCACTGGGGTCGCGGGAAGCCAGGCCCTATCTTACCGCCTGCCAGGCATCGGTTGCGCTCGGCGATTTCGATGCACTGGCCGAATACGCTGACGGCGGCATAAGGATCGCACCCGGCAACCTGGATTTCCACCGCTTCGCCGGTCGGGCGTACCGTGAGAAGGGCGAGCTGGCGAACGCCCTGGCAGCATACGACAAGGCGGTCAATATTGCCCCTCAAGATGCGGCGTTGCTGCTCGAAAGGGCACTCACAAACATCATGCTCCGCCGGCATGAACAGGCAGTTGATGACTGCACAGCATCCCTTGCGGCCAAAACCTCAAGCACTGCATACGCATTGCGCGGATTCGCACGCCTGAAAGCGGGCTCTCTCGACCGTGCGCTCGAAGACAGCACCAATGCACTCACCCTGGAGCCCAAAGAGGTCATGGCGCTGCTTACCAGAGCGAACATCAACCTCTCCAAAGGCAAGACCAGAGACGCTGTCAGCGACAGCCGCAAGGCTCTGAAGCTCAATCCCGGCCAGTCCTGGGCCTATGTTACCTACGGATCGGCGCTGACCATGGACGGCCGCAAGGATGAAGGCCTCAAAATGCTCAATCAGGCACTGGCAATGGCCCCTGAAGACGGCGAGGCATGCCTTGCCAGGGGCAGGTGCCTTGCAGCCCTGGGCCGCACCGGCGATGCAAAGAAGGATTTCGAGAAGGCAGCCGCTGTCGATGCCTCGCTCAAAGAGGCTGCTTCGGAGGAGCTGAAGAAGCTCCAGGCAAAATAGATACGGCCACGGAATTTCCGTGAAAGGGGAAAGAGTTATGGCATGCATCCGCTCAGCAGCAGTTATCGTTGCCGTGTTCTTCATTGCGGCACTGACATCCCCGGACCCGGCTCGAAGCGGCGGAATCGAGGATCTTGAAAGTATCACCGGCCAGACGATCGACCGCTCCATCCCTCGTGTTCCCCCTCCCACCCGGGTACCGGGCTACGGAAAGAACACCCAGAACACTCAGGTAAAGGTACAGAATACCGTTAAAAAGCCTTCCGCATCGAGCATAGCCACCATGAATGCGCTCACTACGAGTATGATGGTGATCGACATCCTCAATGCAATGGATGCTGCCGACACGGCACAGGCCGAGGCTGCGCAGGCAATGGCGGAAGCGGAACAGAAGAGGCTCGCGGAGGAACAGCGCAAGGATCGGCTCATCTCTGCCGAGCATTTGCGTAATTTCTGGGACGGCAGAGACCGCGAGATATCGGAGAGCCTCGACGATGTGTTCAGCGTTCCCGGTCAGGGCCAGGGCACGGCATTTTTCGGCATCCAGTCTAACCCCGCCGGAGCGCCCTCCAATCTCACTGACGGACAGCGCGATGAAGCGCCTGTTGCGATCAGCGGAGAAACCGCCACTCCCCAAATCCTGGGTACAGGAGCCCCTGACGTGAGGGCCCCCACAATGGAACAGCTTGCAGAACCACTGACCACGGAGACCTCTTCCCTACAGGACGGCATCATGAAGTCGGGTATCGAGTATGCGAAGGATGTGGCAAAGGACGCGGTGAAGGACATCGCGAAGGATCTGATCAAGGGCGCCCTTCCCACCAGCGCGCAGAACGCCGAACTCGCGGTCGAGCACGTGGACAAGATGAACGAGTTCACGGGCGACCTCTTCCAGACCTTAGAGCCGCAGCGCCTTGTCGGCACGCTGGCCAACGGCAGCCCGAGCGATTATCAGGCCATCATGAACGACCTCGACAAGGTGACGAGGCAGGGAGCAGAGCTGGGATTGGGTGAAGCCCCGTTTTCCGATACCGAGCTTCAGACCGGCTTCAAGATGCTCAATGGCGGAAGAATCACAGCAGCCGATGCAAAGGAGATCGCTGCAAGCCGGTGGAAGGGCTTCCTCAGCGACAAGCTGAAAGACCGCCTGACCGACGGGTGGATGTAGCCGGCCCAGATCTTTTCGCAGAAGGAGTAAAAAGAATTCTCTCTAAAAAAATGAAAAGATCCGATACCCCCGTTAAAAAGGCAATTGGTGTATCCCAGGAATCGTTTGGATGATATAATGAAATCACATCACGGTTTTTAAGGGAAAATCAGCGCCGGATCGTGATGCTGTACATCCCGGCAACTTATTCAGGACGCACTTGAACGACGAAATTGGTGGGCGGCTATCGTGCAGATGAAAAAGTTTAAAAAATATTTCACCATTGTCCTTTTCCTTCTGATCGCAATACCGGCGGCTTATACCCTATGGGACATGCGGCAGGCCAAAAATATGGCTGCCGATGCCTGCAATCAAGCCGTAAAGGGAAAGCCCCTGGACGAGTATCTGTCTGTTTTTTCCAAGAAGGATTACATGATCGTGATAAACGAAAAAGAGTGCATCCTGGTTCCGAAAAGGGGCATGGGCCGCTATCAGTGCATAATCTCCCATGACGGCCGGATCATAACCGGTTCGAAACCCGGCTTCCTCGACTAGACTGCCATAAGAATGTGCATCGAAGAGACTCATAAGAATACCACAGGCTGCGGCAATGACGGCACGGCCTGTATCACCGGCTAAAGCAAGAGAGAGAATTCAGCTTAAGAGAGAGGTATTAAAAGATGAAGAAACGTTTTTATCCGATGCTGGTTGCGTGTTTGTTTTTATCGGGATTGATACTGGGCGCGACAACCTCGTCGGCGTACATCCCGGAACCGAATTGCGTCTGCGCCTCCTGCGACAGGCCCTGCGGCAGCGGCCATGCTCCAAACTGCCCATACGACGGCGGCGGTGGCGGAGGCGGCGACGACTCGGAAAGGTCGGGCGGCGGTGGCGCTTCCTTCGAGAGGGCGCCCATCTTTGTCGCACCCGTGGGAATGGTGGGCGGAGTGTTTGCAGGCGGCGTCTGGTATTTCAAGCAGATGGCCGGAAGTCTTAAGGAAGACTTCTTCATTGACAGCTATCAGAATTTCCTCAACGTCCCGGACAGCGACGAGTATGCCTCGGGTGCATTCACCTTCGGCCTGCGTATGGGCGCCCTTCCCTGGATGGCGCTGTATGTCCCCACAGGGCCCATCCGCTATGGCGTTGTATCCGCTTACAAGGCCGCGACGAAGCCTTCCCCACCAAAGCCGAAGCCGGTCGATCCCAATATCGCCGTCTATGATCTCATTGCACAGAACTATGCAGGTTTGAGCAAAACCACGGACGAGGAGCTGAAAAAGGCGCAGGGCAATGTGGAGACGGCCATGATGCGCCGCACCCGGATGCTCGACGATCACATCGAGGGAAGCCAGGAGCTTCGCGAGATCAGGGAAAAAGAGGGCATCGCCGCCGCCCGCGCCCGGGCCGAGAAAGCAGCTCGAAGCCTACAGCAAAGCAAGGGCGGAAAAGAAGAAGCTCGCCCTGGCGATGACACTGAGCATCCGCGAAAAGGACGCCCAGATCAAAGAGGCAATCAAGAATGCCAATCCCGCCGGCTTCTTCGCGGATTTCAATCTGACGAAAACAGAGATGCATCTGGAGAATGCGCTGGAGGACAAGACGTTGCCGCAGGGCGTGAAGGATTCCCTGGATCGGGAGCTGAAGATTACCAAGCTGCTGCAAACGGCAAGTTGGCATACGATATCGGCACCAACGTGGTGGATATCGTGAAATCTTACAACAAGGCTGCAGACAGAGGGCAAGGATGCCACACAGTGGTTCGAAGACCGCGAGGCGCGCGAAAAGGTCTGGCGCCTCAAGATCAAGCTGCTGTCGAAACCCCTGTCCGGCGGACGCCGGCATTGCTGTGGGCGCAGCCGAAACTAGCGATGGACACCGCCTATGCGGTCACGGCCGGGGTCAGCTGGGCCGTCAGATCGACGCCGAGATGGCGACGCTGGAGAAGCTCCAGAGCGCTCAGGTCTTCCATGATGCCATGGCAGACGACTGGGACGAGGTCAATATCACCGTTCGGGCTGCCGAGGTGAATGAAGCGACCATCCGTTCACGGGGCGATCAGTACAAGAAGATGCAGAAGGAGAATGAAGGACTATGCAAAAGACTTCGCTTCTTGGCTGGAAATTTAATAACCGTATCCGCATCCTCGTCTGTCTGGCGGTGATGGCGCTGGCCGCTGGCTGCGCCACCACTCCCGAAGCAGACCGTGCCGTATCCCGTCTACTCCGACAGCGACTGTCAGGCAGCCATCAAGGCCGGGGCTCAGGCAATTGCCGACTGCAGCCGCGAGCAAGTGCTCGCGAAGATGGAAAACCGGCCCGCGAATTATACGAAAGCCAGGGAAAGCCTCGCCGGTGCCCTGGCCATGCTTCAGCCCGGAAAGGTGAACCCCGCAAAGCCCGAGTATGAGCGTGTCGCCGTGTGCTTTCGAGACGGCATTGGAAGGGATCGACCGCATCATCGACTGGCCGGAAGGAAAGGGATCGAGCACAATGGAAGCCATCGGCTGGGAGATCTTCGACCAGTCCACCGGCGAGCTCCTGCTGGTGCTCGAGCCACACGCCGCTGCAAGACGCCGCCGTTAAATGCATAGAGGCTATGACGTAGTCTTCATCTTCTGCATAAAAGAGGAGCTTACATGTCCGGAATCGGGCTTTCCTGAGTTAATCATTCTCGTTTTGTTTATTGGGGTTATTCCCTGGCTGTTGGCTTTTGTCGATATCCTGAAGAGCGACTTTAAGGGAAACAACAAGCTTATATGGCTGATAGCCATTATCTTCGTGCCTTTTTTAGGTCCCATCGCCTACTTGTTCATTGGCCGGAAGCAGAAAATCGGAGGCAGGAATGGCGATGGGAATGCTTAAAATAATATTTGTGTCGGCTCTTGCCATCGGTCTGTTCGCCGTCAATTGCGCTGCGGCTGAAGGGGAATCTCCATCGCAGGCCCTTCTCTCGTATCTGGGTGGCGGCAATGGAAACCCGAAAATTGTTGAGGAATTTATAAAACAAGGCGCGGATATTACTATCAGTGATGAACAATACCGCATCACCCCTTTACATACCGCAATTCACTTCCAACAGACCGAGGCTGCGAAAGTGCTGATAAAGCACGGCGCAGATGTGAGCGCCAGGAATGGGGAAGGCAACACGCCTCTGTATGTTGCAGTCCATCAGAGGCTCGAAGAAATTGTAAGAATCCTCCTTGAAAAAGGCAGTGATGTGAATGTGAAAAACAATTATGGATATACCCCGCTCCGGCAAGCCTGCCGGTGGGGCAATCCGGCAGTGCTCAAGCTCCTCATTTCAAAAGGTGCGGATGTCAATGTCAAAGACAATAAAAGCGATACCCCTCTTCACGTTGCCGTGGATGGAGGGTACACGGAAATAGTAAAAATCCTCATTAAAAATGGCGCAAACATGAATGCCAAAGGTGCATTCGGTGACGCGCCGATTCATTCGGTCGCGACAAAGGGACACGCTGAGATCGTGAAGCTGCTGATCGATGCCGGGGCCGACGTGAAGATGCAGGATAACAGGGGCAACACCGCCTTAGATCTGGCTATCCTGAACGATAAGCAGGAAGTGATTGAGCTGTTAAAAAAGCATATCGGAGAAATGAATGGGCAGAATATTTAAGGTATGTATTTCGTCAGGGCTTTTCCCCGTGCTGGTTTTCTCGCTCAGCCTGTCTTTCACCGCCCGAGCCGACATGGGCAGAGTCTATGTCAGCAATGAACCGGTCACGGTGAGCGAGGACTAGCCAGAAGGCCATCATCCTGCACAATCTCACCGAAGAGGTCCTGATCCTGGGCACCGATCTCAAGGCCTCGAAAAAGACCGGGATCATCCGGTTCATCCCCTTCCCTTCCGAGCCGGCTGTCGGCCTGGCGCCCGCAGGCGCCTTCGACAAGGCAGCGGCCATGATCAAGAAAGTACGGACTGAAATATCAGTATCTTCATTATACGAAAGGCGGCTCCCCGCTCCGAAGACAGAAGGCGTCGAGCTTCGCCTGAACAAAAAGCTCGGGGCCCATGACATGACCGTCATCAAGGTCAACGACGTCTCCACGTTCAGGCAGTGGGTGAATAAGTACTTCAAGGCCAAGGGTCTTCCCGCCAAAGAGAAGTATCCGGAGGAAGAGGCTGTGGTGAATGACTACGTGAAGCGCGGGCTCGTTTACTTTGTCCTCGATTATGTAGAAGTATCGCACCGAAACACGCTTCATCGAGCCGGTGGCGTACCGGTTCAAGAGCAAGGAGCTGTACTACCCGCTGAAGACCTCGAACACCTTCGGCGGGCAGGGCAGCATAGAGCTGATCATCATCGCGCCCGTCACCCTGTGCTTTCCCGGCAACGAGCCGCTCGACCCGTACAGCGGCGCGCTCTACAAAGAAAAGCACCCGGAAGCGCAGAGGCCCTACGGCCAGAGGCCGCTGTGCCTGAACATCCCCGTCATCGCGAGCACATCGGCCGCTCATCGTGAAGGAAGAAAAGACCTGGACGGGATCTACCCGGGTGGAGAGGATTTCTTCAAAGACAAAAAGGCATACATCCAGGTGGTGAGCTATACCGGGAAATATTCCTTCAAGGACGACATCTTCGTCGATGTCTCCACCGGCCTCCCGCGCGAGGCAGGGGCAGTCAAAGAAGAACAGGATGACCGCTGGGGCGGCGTATTCGATTCTCTCGACGACCCCGCCAGGGAAAACGATGCTCGCTGAAACCCGAGCGGGGGCCGTGCAAGGCCATGTTCGAGCGGTATTACTACGACCCTGCCAGCAAGACCTGCAAGGCATTCTTCTGGGGCGGCTGTGGCGGAGTCGTGCCCTTCGAGACAGAAGAGGAATGCAGAAAATGCCTTGAAGACGGAGGAAAAAGCAAATGAAAGGAAAACACGCCCTTGCATTGATCCTTGCCATCCTGCCGGCTGCTCTTTTCTCAGGCAGCCATGTGCACGGAGATCATGCCGCCTCCGGATTCCCCTCTCCTCGAGGCCGTGAAAAAAGGCGACTGTCGCAGAGGTGAAATCGATCCTCGCAGTGCTCCCGGCAGCTATGAGAATAAACGAGAAGGGCAACTACGGCTATACCCCGCTGGCGACCGCCGCCAGAAACGGGAACGTCGAGATCGTCCGGCTGCTCGCCGAGCACGGCGCGGCCATCGACGGGGAAAAGGGTGACGAGGCCAGTACTCCGCTGATGGAGGCCTCTGCCTACGGGCATGTGGAAGTAGCGAAATACCTCATCTCGAAGGGAGCCGACGTGAACGCCAGGCGCAAAGGCCTCACGCCTCTGCTTGCGGCATGCGACCACTTCTCGGTTCAGTTCGGCCCTGTCGGGGATAAGAAGAAGACTGTCTATCTCCTGCTCGATAACGGCGCCGACGTGAATGTGCAGGATGAATCCTGGCTGAAATCCGGCATGACGCCGCTCATGTTCGCGGTGGCCCAGGGAGACGCGGCACTGGTCCAGGCCATGCTTGCCAAGGGCGCCAAGCCGGAATTGCAGAACAGCAAAGGAGACACCGCCCTGTCCCTGGCGAAGAAGGAAGGGCTGGAATATATTGTCCAGCTGCTCGAAGCGACCGCAGGCCACCCGAGCGGATCGCCGCAGCAGGCAAAGACCTCGCCCGAGCCGCTGATCGACGCGATAAAGCAAGGCAATCTCGATGCGGTGAAGGCCCTGGTGGCACAAGGCGCGGACGTAAATGCACGGACCAAGAGCGGCAGCACGCCGCTCATGTATGCCGCGGACAGGAACAGGCCCGACATCGCGCGATTCCTGATCAATAAGGGAGCTGATGTAAACGCGAAAAACGGCACCAACGACACGGCCTTGATCCATGCCTCGGTAAAGGGAAATGCGAAAGTCGCGACAGATGCTTCTGCAGAGCAAAGCAGATGTGAACATCAAAAATATCAGCGGTGGGGATGCCCTCATCTACGCGGTCCTGAATAAACACATCGAGATGGTGAGACTCCTGCTCGACAACGGCGCAAAGGTCGATGAACGCTATGACGACGGGAAAACAGCCCTGATCATGGCCATCGAGGAAGGGGCTTTCAAGATCGCCGGACTGCTGCTGGCCAAAGGCGCCGATGCGAACGCACAGGATGAGGAGCAGAAGACCGCCCTCATCTATGCCTGCGAAAAAGGAGACGTCGGGACCGTGAAGGCCCTGGTCGGAAAAGGCGCCCGCATAAACGCCAAGATCGAAAAACGGCGACACGGCCCTGGATACGGCCATCTCTGAACAAGCATGTCCCCATGGTGCGGTTCCTCATCGAGAAGGGGGCCGATTTCAAATCCACGGGCGCGCTGACCTCGGCGGTCATCGCCGGCAGCGAAGAGCTGGTGAGGCTGTTGAAGGAAAAGGGTGCGGATGTCAATGAGCGCGGATCGGACGGCAAGACCCCGCTCATGTATGCAGCAGCCGGCGAACCCGGCATGGTGAAGTACCTCCTCGTCGCAGGGCGCCGATGTCAATGCACAGGACAGCCGAGGGGAAAACGGCCCTGATGGCTGCGGTGGATTCGTTCGACAAGGCGAAGCTGCAGACGGTCAAGCTGCTCCTGGCGAACCGGGCGGACTGCAATCCCGCCAATGACAAGGGCGAAACCGCCCTCATCATGGCCGCGCAAAGGGGTGAAGCCGAAACCGTGCGGATCCTGCTCGGAAAAGGGAAGCAACGTCGCGCACAGGACAAGCAGGGCAGGACAGCCTGGGCCTATGCGTTCCAGGGCGGACATGCCGCAGTCACGGGCCTCCTGGAGAAAAAAGGCTCGCCAAAAGCCTATGGCGGCATCACCTGGGAGGGGAATTCTTCCGACCAGAAAGAAGAGTTCGTCAAGGTGGTTGGAACGAAGAGAGGAATGGGCCGGGCTCTGGAAGCGCGCTTTCGATAAGCCTGCGCCTGATATGGATTTCGAGCATTATGCGGTTGCCTGCGTCTTCCTCGGGCATTCCGCATCCTGGCTCTATTCCATCGAGTTCGGCAAGCCGCAGGAGCGGGACATCGCCTGGTCATTTCCTATGGGCTCATCGTGTATGCTGGAATTGAAATTGAGCGGCCCGTTCAGGGCGGGCGGACAATACAAGATCATGGTCTTCGAGAAGAGACAAGGGGCTCGAAATGATGCTGGAAGATTCCACGGACCATCGCAGGCAGGGCACGTGAGGGAGATAGCCTATACAGCCTTCGGAAGAAACGCCCTGTCCACAGGCCTGGTCAGCCATATCGCGGCCCTCCTTGCTGGCATGATGCCCGTTTCCGGCGCCCAGGCCTTCTTTTGCATAGCATACGGTTTCGCCTGCCTGGCATTTGTCCTCGGCGCATATGCGGAGCTGAAAGACAGAGGGCTATGCGCCCGTTCAGGAGCCTAAGCTTCTATGGTGCCGCTGCCGCAGCAGTGCTGCCTGTCATCGGGCCCGTCGCGGCGCTGCTGATCCTTTACGCAGCCCAGGGCGAATAGGAAGGGAGAGCCGTTCACGATAGGGGGCATGCTCGCTTCCATTCCGAGGCTGAAGGTGAACCCCCTGGTCCTTTTTCTCTTTCTGACAATCCTTTTCATCCTCTTTCGCCCTCTCAATCCGTCAGGACGACCCATACTTCAAAAAGGCGAAAGCCGGAAAGGTATCGCTCATCGAACAACAGGCCGATCAGGTTTATTGTTGAGAGGATTGAACAATGAAGATAGGTGTAAAGCCAAGCAAGTCTGCGTCACTCGGGTCATTGATCGTCGCCTGTTTCATGCTCCTTTTCGGTATAGCTTTTTTTCCCTGGTCGCGAATGTGCTTTCCGAAAATGAAGCGCCTGCTGCCATGTCCGTTTTCTTCTACCTCTTCATGGTTGCATGGATAGCGACCGCCCTTGTCATGCTGGTCTATCATGTTCTCAATCTCAAGCGCACAAAAGGATTGTCCCTGATCGATATCGAAACAGAACCGGGCCTTCGGCAGGACGGCAGAGAAGACGACCCCATGCAGCGCCTGCGCAGCCTTGAAGCCCTGAAGCGCGACAGGCTGATCAGCGAAGAAGAGTTCACGCTCAAGCGCGCAGAGATCATGAAAGAGAAATGGTGAGACAGGACGGTTTATCCATATGCTGAGAGCGTTTATTGACGTTGCGGTCAGACCCTGATTCTCACCATCGTGCCCTGCTGGAATGCTTAAAATCGGGAAATGGCCACTGCTTCTCAGATTAACTGCATTGTCCTTGCCTGCCATCAGTACTATTTATTAGTGATATAACCAGTCAATTACATCATCGTGTAACGGGAAAGGGCAACCCCGTGCCGACTGCAGCAGCATCCCGTAACAGATCATACGCTGATCATTATAAGGGGAGGTCATGTATGAAAACGAAGTCCTTTTCATGGTTGTGCATAGCAGTGTCGATTTCTGCCGTATGCGCCGTTTCGCAATATTCCGGAGCTGCCGGTCCTGCAGACAAATCCGATATCCGGTATTCTGAGAAGCTCATGAAGAACAGAGATCTGCAGCAGCTTGGCGAGAAGCTTTTCTTCGACAAGAACCTTTCTACCCCTCCCGGGCAGTCGTGTGCTGCCTGTCATGCACAGGAAGTGGGGTGGACCGGGCCCGATGAAGAGGTCAACAAGGGGGGCGGCGTTTACCCCGGTGCAGTGCACGGGAGGTTCGGCAACCGGAAGCCGAACAGCTCGGCCTATGCAAACATGAGCCCGCAGCTTCACCGGGCGAAGATAAAGGGGAGCATGCAGTTCATCGGCGGGAATTTCTGGGACGGCCGCGCTACAGGCGAGAAGCTGGGCAATCCGGCTGCAGACCAGGCACAGGGCCCGTTCCTGAATCCGCTGGAGCAGAGCAATGCAGACGCTAAGGCCGTTGCGGCCAAGGCCTGCCGGGCAGACTACGCGCCGCTGCTGAAGAAAGTGGCAAGCAGGATCTGGAGTATCAGCGATATCTGCTCGGATGAAAACGCATCCAGGGCATACGACATCATTGCAATCGCCATTGCCTCCTTCGAGGGTTCCGATAAGGTCAATATGTTCAGCTCCAAGTACGACTATTACCTCAAGGGCAGGGCAGGGCTCACGCTTGAGGAAAAGAAGGGGCTTGCACTGTTCGAGGGCAAGGCGAAATGCGCCCAGTGCCATACGAGCAGGCCGGGTCCCAGGGGCGAGCCGCCGCTCTTTACCGATTTCACTTTCGACAATACCGGCATTCCGAGAAACCCCCGCAATCCCTTTTACAAGATGCCTGTGGAATTCAATCCCGACGGAGAGCAGTGGGTCGACCCGGGTCTTGCTGGCTTCCTGAAAGACCAGACCGGGTATGCGAAGTATGCCGATGCAAATTTCGGCAAGCACCAGGTCCCGACGTTGCGGAACGTCGACAAAAGGCCGAACCCACGGTTTGTGAAGGCCTATGGACACAACGGCTTCTTCAAGAGCATCAACGAGGTGGTCCACTACTACAACACGCGGGATGTGCTCCCCAGGCCGGAGTCGGTAACCAGCCCCAATCCGGGCGTCAACTGCCGGCCGGCACCGGAAGTGTCCGGGAACATCAACAAGACCGACATGGGCAACATTGGCCTGAGCCGGGAAGATGAGGATGCCATTCTGGCCTTCCTGAAGACGCTTTCAGACGGATACAATCCTTCGGGAAGCCCGAAGTAAGACAGCTGGGAAGGGGTCGGGCCAAGACAATTCGGGACAGGACTTGTTTTTTACAAACGTAAAGCCGGGAAAGTAAAAAATCAAGACTTGACCCTGTTTATCTCTAACCTTCTTCATGCCTTGCGCAACAGCCATTTACCTGTCTCATACTGTCCGCAGAATAAGGCCGGATGACAGTAAATCTTATGGACAATAAACGCCGTTATTGGGAAAACACATTTCACCCGGTTGCACAGGTATTCCTGATATGGCTGCCATTATAGGTTCGGAGATCTGGACGCAACGGCTGTATTCCTGTAAATGACGTAGAATGAAGATGCGAATGGTATTGATATCCCTCTGCCTTATGTTGACCTCTGCTTCGATCGCAGGGTGCGGGAAAGATTCTTCACAAGTATCGGCACCAGTCATGAAGGCGGGAGATACTAGTGACGCTTCCCTGGCGATCTCTCCCGGTGAAATGAGCCTGCCGATGCAGTGGACAGGTAAATTAAAAGCATCGGTATCCCTTTTAAGTGGGTACACAGAGGAAATCTCGGAATATGCGAGGTGGGAATCATCCGATGAATCCATTGCTGCCATAGGCAATGACTATGAAAACAAGGGGGTCGTCAAGGGAATTTCACCTGGCAGCGTAACCATGACTGCCCGTTTTACCAACCTTTCCGCTACAGCCCGCATAACGATTACTCAGGATAACCCGAAGTCGCTGGGGGACAGTGCCAAGGTTGTTTTCCTCCATCATAGTGTCGGGAGTTCCGTCTGGGCCGGCGGAGTTCCGGAATGGTTTGCAGATTACAATGCCCGGCACGGCAAGAATTACTCTGTAACCGAGCTCGAGTTTCCCAGGAAGGCTCCCTATGGCTGGAACAACAACCCGTATGATTATTGGAACATATGGGTGAACCACGCAGGACCACAATCATTCAGGGGAGAGCCCACATTGGAGAATCTGACCCGGAACTATAATGTCGTAATATGGAAGCACTCCTTCCCGGTAAGCTCGATCCTCCCTGACGCAGGGAATGCGGGCACTCAACCTTCTGAAAAAACGATGGTGAATTACAAACTGGAATACAGGGCGTTAAAAAATCATATGAGGTCTTTCCCAAAGACAAGGTTCATTGTCTGGACAGGACCGGCGATTGTCCAGGGAGCAGCACCTGAAGGCCAGGCACAGCTTGCACGGGAGTTTTTTGAATGGGTTAAAAAGGAATGGGATGAACCGGGTGATAATATTTATCTATGGGATTTCTTCGAACTCCAGACCGATGGCGGCAATTCTTTCAAGAGTGAATATAGCGCCGGCCCGATGGATTCAAACCTCAATCCGGACTTTTCCAAAAGGGTTGCTCCGTATTTCTGCAAGAGGGTTGTGGACGTTATCGAGGGAAGAGGCGACTCGGGATCTCTCGTGGGAAAGTGATGACAAAAAAGGGGACAGATTTATTTTTAAGAAACAATAAATAAATCTGTCCCCTTTTCGTTTATTTTGCAGTTATGCTTTGAGTGATCTGATAACCGCCATGCAGTCCTCTTTGCCCATGATTTTAGGAACAGGGTAGGTTGGGTTGCATTCATTCAATGCGCGTTCTGCGATTATCGGGATGTCTTCATCTTTAATGCAGTCGAACTTGGTCGGAATGTTTAATCTGCTGTTGAGGGCTTTAATGGCTTCGATAAAAGCTTTGGCCTTCTGAGCCCGGCTCATGTCGAACTTGGAGACGCCCGCAACCTCCGCAAGCTCAGCCAGAGGTTTGTGCACTGCTTCGCCGTACCACTCGAGAACGTAGGGCATGATGACAGACATCGCTAGACCGTGGGGAACGCCATACATGCCGCCGAGGTTATGGCCGATCCCGTGAACATAGCCGACGCCGCCCCGGGTGAATGAATATCCCGCATAATACGAAGCAAGGAGCATCTGCCCGCGTGCTTCGAGGTCTTTCCCGTCGTTGAAAGCTCTTTCAGCATACTTGAAAATCATTTCAACTGCCAGGACGGCTTTCGTACTGGTAGCTGCATTATTATAGAACTTGCCGATGTAGGACTCCACGGCATGCGTCATGGCATCCATGGCTGTAGTTGCGGTGATGTGAGGCGGAAGACCCACGGTAAGGACCGGGTCGAGAACCGCGTATCTCGGACGGATGGCAGGGTCGGTGATAGGGTATTTTTCATGGGTTTGCGTATTCGATACGACGGCTGCTATGGTCGTTTCGGAGCCTGTCCCTGCGGTTGTCGGAACGGCAAAAATGGCCGGGGGAAAACAGATCCCATTTTCAGAGAAGGGAGTATCACCCTGAACAAGCCTCTCATATTGGTAACCGAACGGCTCGGGCGGGCAGCGCGAGCGGCGGTTACTTTTGCGCAGTCCATCGGTGAGCCGCCGCCGAAGGCTATGATGGCCTCGCACTTGTTTTCGTTGTAGACCTTGAATGATGCTTCGATGTTTTCGATTGTCGGATTGGGCTGCACCTGGTCATAGAGCACATACTTGATGCGTACCTGATTGAGCGCCTCAAAGAGGGAATCGAGAAGGTGGAGGCCCATGAGGCCCTGGTCGGTAACGATAAGAACGCTTTTAATGCCTTTCCACTTGATGGCGGAAGGGAGCTTTTTTATGCTGTCCATGCCGTAAATGATTTCGGGTTCGAGCCAGGGAAGGAAATTCATACCCAGACCCATGACGAACTGATACGTACGGTAATACGCTTTCTGCAATGCCCACATGACGGTCACCTCCGATGTTTAGTTTTCAAGCTGAATCTAACACAATATAAAGTTTACATCTATTGGCTAACTCTCTTATCCGTTCGCGCACTAAGCAGAGCCAGGACACAGCCGAAAAATAAATCTGTCCCCAATTCTCCCCGGACGGATCATTTCCCCCAGCGTGCAATATTATCAGCCGCAACCCCTGCCGGGGCATCCGGCGCGGCAGAGTTTGTACTTCGATCACTGTGTCTGCAGGCGGGGAGAAGCGATATTGCCATAATGAACAAACAAAGCATCACCGGCATTTTTTTATAGTTTTCATTTGGGGGAGGCCCTTTCCATCTTGGAGTACTTAAGGCAATACCAATAAGCCGCAGAGATGTCCATGTATGTTGACTATGGCTGTGCATCGAGTTCTTTATTTTCTTTGAACGGGCCGAGCTTCTCCCAGTGCAGCCGTGTTGCCGATGGTTCCTGAAGATTGAGTATGGTTAATACCTTGCCGGTCTTTTTTTTGGCCCGGTCGATGGAAATGCAGATCACGTTATCCCCGTACATCTTCACTACGATGGAATCCGGTTTCAGATCCGGAACCAGGAATCTGGTCTGCCTCTCTGCGGCCGATTCACCCAGGGCCCCTGCCACACTGACGGCACACCAGCAGAACAGGTAGAGGGCGAATATCTGCTCGCCGAATCTGCGTTTGATAGGCACCCAGATCGTGTTCATCCTGTCCGTGCCGTCCATGGCTGCATGAAACGCCGCATTGAACGTGCTGAACTTCTTTCTCTCTATGATTGCCGGCAGAACGTCCAGGACAAATAATATTGCAAGGATGATGGCGATCGTTATCCAGCCGTACTTATTCCATCGGTATGCGGCAGCTATGATTATCGCTAAAAGAACGAGAATGCCCCGTGTCTGGATGAAGCGGCCGACAGCCGAGACCCTCCTCTGCTCGCCGGGATGAAAAAACATATAGAGGATACTGACCAGCCCGAATATCGAGAGCGAAAAGGTGTACAATGCGACAGCAAAAGCCAGAACAGTCGTCATGTCGGGCCGTATGAGCGAAACCGGGACAGTGAAATACTTGCAGTATGCCCGCTCGTAGACGAATGCGAGAAAATACGAGAAGGCAAAACCAAGGACAATGAGGGCAGCATGTGAGAGCCACGCCAGGCGGTTTTTATCATCCGGTATCGGAGGCGATGCACTCTCCTGGCTCGTTTCCAACTTTTCCTGCGGCATCATGAAGGCAAATTAAATATTCATTTAACCCCTCTGTCAAGGTGTTAAGCTTCTTGAAGAATTTTTATGATAAATTATTGCGGAAAAGGGGAGGCGGGGGATATTGGAGGTGGGTTCACATTTCTAAAATTTCCTTTGTTTGGACTCCTCCCAATTCATCCAGTCGCAATTCTTCATGGAAATTTCTCCCCTTTTCTTCAGGAGATTTGTTTTGATCGATGTCGGAAAGAGCACCGTCACTCCGATGTTATGTGGGGCGAATTCGCTTTGAGGAAAATGGTCTCTGTCCCCATTTATGTCTTATGTCATTTTACTTTTGGGGAAGGGTCTTTGGCCCCCAGTTCCACGAATACTAATGATTTTAATTATTGCGTATGAATTCTAATAAGTTTAATAAATTATCTAGAACATGGATATAAAGTGCTCGAAAAATAAAACGGAAATGGCCAACAGTCGTGGATATGTACTGCGGCTGTGGAGGTGTTACTGTCGCGTTAAAAAAGAGAAAGTTCAGAGTTGTTGCAGCAATAGACAATGATCCTATAGCTTGTCAAACATATCGTCAAAATAACCCAGGAGTTAGATTATTTGAGAGTGACATTAATTGCGTAAACCCTAAGTACATACATGAAGAATTATTGAATAAAAAAGACTTAGACTTGTTAGTTGTATGTGCTCCCTGTCAACCTTTTAGTAGTCAGAATAATAGATCGTCTGAAGATACTCGTTCAGAGTTAATCTTAAAAGCAATTGATTTTGCAAGGGTGCTGTCGCCAAAGATTATTTTCTTTGAGAATGTACCTGGTATCAAGAAACAAAAGTTTCTTCCGCTTCTTGATGCGCTACGTAGAGGGCTGGAAATCTTAATTACGCTTTGAGTGAACCTATAAAGATAGATGCAGCCGATTATGGTGTACCACAAAGAAGACTAAGATGCATCCTTCTGGCTAAAAGAAAAATGGGCTACCTCCAAAAATACCAAAACCTACTACTCCTCCCGGAGAAGGATAACGGTATGGGATGCCATAGGTGATCTTCCAAATATCAACTCTGGGGAGATTGATAAATCCGATGATCTTCATTTTTCACGAAACCATAAACTTATTGTTTTGGAAAGGCTGTCTTATATACCAAAAGATGCAGAGGAAGCCGTCATCATTTACCGTATCATTTGAAACTTAGATGTCATAAAGATTACAAAGGGCATCCGGACGTTTATGGACGCATGAAATGGCGTGATGTGGCACCAACCTTACACTGGATGCACCGACGTTACAAAAGGACGTTTTGCTCATCCGGGCAGTAATCGAGCGATTACTTTGAGGGAGGCGGCCAGGCTACAGACATTTCCCGATCATTACAAATTCTTTGGTTCGTCTGTTGATATTGCAACGCAGATTGGTAATGCAGTTCCTTTACAGCTAATTGAAGAACTGGCACCTACTCTCCGTTCTGCTATAAGGAGTTAATGATTGAGGGTATTGCATTATACAGATAAACAAAAAGCTGCTATCGAGCACCGGGACGGGAACCTACTCATACTGGCATGTGCAGGAAGCGGAAAAACTGAAGTTGTTGCTGCCAGAATTGCTGGCTTGGTGAAAGACGGAGTAAAACGCAATGAAATAATTGCGTTCACTTTCACTGAGCGCGCAGCTCACGAATTGAAATCAAGGATTCGGGAACACTTGGAGAGACTTCTTCCCAATGAACCAGCCCTTGGAGATATGTACGTAGGAACAATACATAGTTTCTGTCTAAGGTTTATTAAAGAGATTGATCCTTCATTTAGGAAATATGAGGTAATGGATGAAGCCCGTCAAACAGCTTTGATCATGACCAATTACTCATATAATCCTAATGTAGACAAGGGAATTGGCTTGGGACAAGCTCCGTTTACGTACAAGGACAGGTGGATTTTTTAATGCTCTCCAAGTATTTGTAAATTCACTCAATATAATCCATCAAAACAATATAGCTTTAAATCAAATAACTGATATATATGTAAGAAAGACTATAGAGCGCTATCAAAAAATTGCATATGAATATCCTAATTATTTCTTTGATTACAATAACATAATTGAAAAGCTAATAAATATTTTAGTGGCTAACCCTATAAAATTGAAGGAAGTCCGAAACCGGTTTAAGTATCTGATAGTTGATGAATATCAAGATGTTGATGACAGACAGGAAGAGCTTATACGACTCCTCTCCGACACCGGTAAAAAACTATGGGTGACAGCAGTAGGAGATGATGATCAAGCAATATACGGCTGGCGTGGGAGCAAAGATTGAAAACATTTTATGGTTTGATGGTCATTATCCAAAAGTAAAAAAATTAGAATTAAAATATAATTTTAGAAGCACACACGCAATTGTAGAAATTGCAAATAAAGCAATTCGAAAAATCCCTACGGGCAGACGAATTTCAAAGGCAATGAAAGCCGTTCATTTTGATGAAGCATCAGATCATCACATTGAAACAATGGGAGAATTAACTGATGTTCAATTGCGAACATTTGTTGATGAAAAAGATGAGGCAAGTTGGGTTGCAACAAGGATTAAGCAACTGTTAGGCTGCATTATAACCGAGAAAGACGGGAGCGAAAGAGCAATCCATTTTGGGGACATGGCGATTCTTTTGCGCAGCGTCAGATCATCAGGTCAAATTTTTGCGGATATATTGAGAGAAAGTAATATCCCCGTTGTTGTAAAAGGTATTGGCGGGTTATTCGACCATGTAGAAATCAGAGTAATACAGGCAGCATTTTGCCTTCTTGCACGTACCGATTTCATTCTTGAGGATAATTTAAAATTAATCCGTCTCACAGAACCAGAAATTCGGGAGTACATAAGGGATAATATTCGCTGGTTGCGTGATAATGATTTTATGCCCAATGCAGACGAAGCTGTCTTTCTAGAATGGGTGGCATCAAAACGTGAGGAATTAGATAAAAGAAATCTTGAAAAAACTCAAAGGGGAAGACTAGCTCGTAGAATATATCCTCAATCAATATTTCAAGAAATGCTTAAGACACTTGGTGCTGCATCCGGCCAAGAGCCCTGGAAACAAGATATCCTATTCAACTTTGGTAGATTAAGTGGGTTGATAACTCAATTTGAGGCAGTCCATCAATGGGTTACTCCAAACGACCTTATTTCATTATGTATGTTTTTAGGGGGATGGGCTGTCGGTCGTGTTGATGAGGGCGGTTTAGATGAATTAGTAACACCGAATGCAGTGCAAATAATGACTGTTCATGGGGCAAAAGGGCTTGAATGGCCAGTTGTTTTTATCCCAAGAGTATCTAGTCAAAATTTCCCAAGTAGTTACAGGAATCGTGGTCCCGAGTCTTTTCTTGATGAATCATTATTTAATTCTCGTAATTACGCTGGTGGTGATGATGGGGAAAGAAGGCTATGGTATGTTGCTCTTACCAGATGTAGAAAATTTCTAAACATCACTAGTCTTGATCGTTCAAGGAAACGCCCGACAGAGTATTTTACAGAGATTCATCATGATTGTGTGCAAAGAAATGGGCAGATTATTGAACGGAGAAAAGGTCAACCAACTCCACCATCCAATGTCGATCTACTTCCAACAACTTACTCCGATTTGAATTACTTTTGGAGATGTCCGTTTGAATATCAACTACGATCTATGATGGGGTTTGGCCCTGGAGTAAAAGAATCTTATGGATATGGACAACAGATCCATAATATTCTTGCTGAATTGCATCAGAAAGCCCTTACTGGTGAATACTTGTCCGAAAACTCATTGATGAAGCTTGTCGATGAACGTTTTCACTTAAGGTATACACGAGATAGTGAATATCGCAAACCTTTAACCATACTCAGAGAGGCTGCTAAGGCAACATTAAAAAGGTACCTGAAAGAGTATTCAGATACTGCTCAATATGTATTGGACACGGAGAAATCTTTTGAATTTGTTGAAGAAGAGAGCGGCGCACTTATAAGTGGTTCTATTGATTTATTAGAACATGTAGAGCGTACACCTAATGGGGAAAAACGTATTCCTGTAGGAATAGTTGATTTCAAGACACACCACTGGAAGGATAAGGAAACTTATAATATTAAAAAGGCTGAAGTAGAGACACAGCTTCGTTTATATGCCATAGGTGTCCATCATGCTCTGGGACACAATCCATTAAGAGCAGTGGCACATTTCCTTAGTCCTAAGCCACCAGATAACCATCTATTAAATCTTGGAGTCGAAGAGAAAGTAGTAGTCGATATATCACCTAAGGAGTTGGAATATGTAAGGCAAAAAGTAAAAGAAGCCGTTAAAGACATCCGCTCGTCAATTAATTCAGGTAAATTTGTATTAAAGGGCTGTGATGGCCTCCATTGTAAGCGTTGTGACTTCAGAGTGATATGTCCTGGATATACTCGCTGGCTTAAAATTGACAAAACAACTCCTCGCCCTCCGAGTTATGAAGAAAGCTATGATGAGGAAATGGTGCTTATTATGGAGGAAATGGATGCCGGGTAAGCACCTTAACGCCGATGAAATGAACCTATTAAATTTTTGGCGAAACATACCAACGAGTACAAATGCAACACCTTATCTTCATAGTATCGAAGTTAACGGGGGAACAGGTCTCCGGGGTATTGACGGTCTTATAATTCCCTTTAAATATCCTATTACCGCGATTTGTGGTAATAATGGAGTGGGTAAAAGCACTGTATTGGCTCTTGCTGCACTTGCCCATCACTCACCGGGTGGATGGTTCGTCCATAGAGGAAATACGGCACCTGCTCGCCGTGTAATAAGTAAAGCGTCATATACTTTTTCAGATTTTTTTATCGGAGGGCCGGGCGGAGACTCCTCCCCAAGGTGTAAAAATCACATGGAGATATTACCTTTCTGGACGAGAGGTATCTGTATCCTTCGAAAAGACATCGAAACAGTGGGGCCGGTATGAAAAGCAGGCCCCAGAGGCATGTTGATTTTTTGCCTTTAGCAAGGATTCTATCAGGTTCTGAAATATCCGGAGTCCGTTCGACCTTCAAAGCGCTGCCAGAAAATGTGGAGTGCTCTTCTCTTGACAGGACTTACCGAGAATACCTTTCGTTCATCATGGGGAAACCATACGCAGATGCCGAGATCCAAAAGAGTACTAGATATTCGTTTTCTCGCTGTCAAGCCGAGTGTCAATATACTGCGTTCAATATGGGCGGCGGTGAGAGTTGTATGATCGCGCTGATCCATTGTTTTGAAAAGATACCAAATGGTGGACTGATCGTAATCGAGGAAATTGAAGCCGGACTTCATCCTCAAGCTCAACAACGTCTCGCCGAAGTATTAGTAGAAATTTGTCGTAGAAAACGTTTACAAATTATTTGTTCAACACATTCTGAGGTGTTCTTGGATTCGCTTCCCAGGCCAGCTCGCCTATTAATTAAAAAGGCAGGGAACGATCATAATATTATTGAAAAACCATCAACCAGATATGCCAAATATGAGATGACAGGACATTTTCAGCCTGAACTAATGATTTATTGTGAAGATGAAGTTGCTAAAATCTTCATTGAGAAAGCGCTGCCTGAACATCTAAGATTGAGAGTAGAAATACAACCCGTGGGTAGCAACAACACGGTTATTAAACAGGGTGTATCCCACCACCGCTCGGGTTTTTGTATGAACTATATCTGCGTACTTGATGGAGATTGTACCGATGGTGAAATCCGGGAATGGATCAGATCCGAGAGGGCTGAGCGTAGTGATATCAGTCCACCATATCTTATACTACCCGGGAATGGTCTGCCTCCTGAAAAGTGGGTTATAAGCCAGCTTAAAATTGAGACATACCAAACCAATTTTGCGTGGGAATTCGGTTGCAGCATGGCAGATGTACAAGCCCACATGCAAGCACTCGAAGTAGAGTTGAATCATCACGACCTTGGATATACCTTGCATCAAAGGACTAATATAGATCCTATCGATTGTGTCAGACGTACGATGGCTTCCGTTGCTCTTTCTCATCCGGCATTGGATGAGTTACGTCAGAATGTAGCCGATATGCTAGATCCAACTTGAGTTCATGTTAAGATAATGACATGTGAGGAACGGCAATGACAGATATCCTATCACCAGAGCAGCGTAGTCGTGTGATGTCAAAGATACATGATAAGAACACAAAAATTGAGAGAATGGTACGTTCACAGTTACACAGGAAAGGTTTCCGCTTTCGGCTTCACTTGAAATTGCTACCTGGGCAACCTGATATAGTATTACCAAAATACAGGGCGGTTATTTTTGTACACGGTTGCTTCTGGCATGGTCACCATGGGTGTAAGGCAAGTAGCCTCCCATCAACAAGGGCTGAATTTTGGCGCAAGAAAATAGCTGAAACACGAAAAAGGGACAAGGATAAAAACAGGGAACTAGAAGGACTTGGGTGGCGAATTGCTATTATCTGGCAATGTTCCTTGAAAAACAAAATTTCATTTGCAAATACCATTGATAACTTGGCCGATTGGATACCATCTGAGAGAAAATGGTTCGAAGCACCGCAGCCCAAATGAACTATCTAAGTTTTTGTGTCCCTGTAAATGACGGAGAATGAAACTGAGAATAATGTTAATATCCCTCGTCCTCATGTTGACCACTGCCCCGAACGCACAGGCCGGTTTCCTGGAGGATTTACTGAATATCTTTCTCGGGCCTGCGACATCACAGCCATCCCTTTCACTTGATGAGGGGACGGTGATATCCGGGCTCAGGGAGGTCCTGTCCGTAGGGACAGGCTCTGCGGTCAGCCTGGTTGGAACACAGAACGGCTATTTCGGTAATGGTGCCATCAAGATCCCTTTGCCCGAAGATATTCGACTGACCTGCGAAGTGCTCAGGAAGGCCGGGCTCGGGAGTGAGGTGGATGCCTTCGTCCTCAGCATGAACCGGGCCGCCGAAAGGGCGGCGCCCAAGGCAAAGGCCGTCTTCATAAGTGCTGTCAGGGAGATGACCTTCCAGGACGCGACCAGGATTCTCAACGGGCCGTCAACCGCTGCAACGGATTATTTCAGGACAAAGACCTCCTCGGGTCTTGCTCAGGCCTTCAGGCCGGAAATATCCTCCAGCATGGATGCCGTGGGTGTCACCCGGCAATACAAGGCGTTGAATGAAAAATACCTTTCCCTGCTTCCCCTGGCGAACAGGGAATCCCTGGACCTGGACCGGTATGTGACCAACAAGGCCCTGGATGGCTTGTTCTATATGGTCGGCCAGGAGGAAAAGAAAATACGGAACGATCCTGCTGCCCGCACGACCGAGCTCCTCAAGGAAGTCTTCGGGAAAAGCAGCCAGTAGGCTGACGATAAATCTGACCTACTGCGCAGCAGGCATCTCCATCGTAAGATCATAAGCCATGCCCATATTGACTGCATGTACATCCTTTGAACTACCGATGTAACCGGCTTTGTTGACGCTGACAATGTAATCGCCAAGCTTCTGGCATACGAACTTCACCTTGACCTTGGCTTTCCCGTATTGGAACAAGACGTATTTACTTGCAGTTGTGACACCGCCAGTGATGGACAATGCCATATTGGAGAGCGGAGAATAATAGCCTGCCTTGCTGACAGAATATGAATATTGTCCGACTGCGATGTTGCTGAAGGACGCATTCCCCTGGGCATTTGTCAGCCGGCTCACGGATCGCCCGTTGACCGTCGTGGAAATCGTCGAGGCGCTGACGGGGTTGCCGGAAGCATCACGCACCCGTGCGACACGCTTCGATGTAGACTTGGTAAAAGAAAGGGGAAGGGGCTTGATCAATTCCGGAAAGATTCTCTTTAACTATTAAAAATTATATTGTTGCTTATTAAAACTATAGTGTGCGAGTATGAAGAATACCTGGATTTTCCATCAAAGAGTTCGTCACTCTCTCAAGGAATTTTCCCTGCGTGGTAAGTCTGACTATGAAAGGCTCCCCCTTTCCTGACAGACGAGCAACATGAAGCAATGATAGCCGGAGCAGGCCTGCTGTACAGATTAATAGGAGTAAATACCGATGAGCGCCAAAACTACCAAGACAAACATACCGGAAAAGAAAGTCGACAGATTGCAGAACCGACTCGAGAGACTTCAAATGATAAAAGAAGCAGCAGAACGACACAAGATGAAGTCTCGTTGGCATAACCAATAACATCTCTGGAGATCAGGCCGGCAAGGTGAAGATTTTGTGCTGGAGGCACACTTTGATATGGAGTGCTTCTCTGCACAGGTTTCAACAGCCTCAGCTTTTATATTTCTATCAAACCTTTTTTTTGGGCTGCTTATCCAGCTTGTTTTTTAAATTTTGTTTCTGTTTTTCGGCGTTCTGTTTCTGACCCTTTTCCTTATCTTTCTTGCCGCCCTTATCTCCCATCACATCTCTCCTTTTTCTGTTGTCCAAACCATCTTTTCGCAACGCGGTTACTGTTGCAACCAGAGTAGACCTATCATTATTTATAGAAAGCTTGCATACATTTCAAAATCAGTCAATTACCGTTTTTTAGAAAGTATGCAAAAAGCAGGACCTGACCCTGAAACTCCCAAGGAGCTAAACTCCTCTAGTAGTCCCAGATGAGTCCCGACACACCCTCGCCCAGGTGCACCGGGTCCGCAGCCGAAGGTTTGATCAGGGTGCCCGAGACAGACGCCTTGTCGCCGGCGGCCTGTTGACCGCGGTGGTATTGATCTGCGCGGCGGGCGATTGCACGGTGACGAACATGGTCTGACCCTTTTGCACCTTATGCTGACATGCCCTGGCGCTCTTCCCGCTTCTTCCTGTCGAGCTCTTTCAGCTCCCGCCGCAGGACCTTGCCGACAGCGCTCTTAGGAAGGGCATCGATGAATTCGATCTGATGGGGTACCTTGTAGGGCGCGAGCTTCTCCTTGCAGAAAGCAATGATCTCTTCAGCGGCCAGTCTCTGGCCTTCTTTCAGGACCACATACACCTTCGGGGCCTCCCCGCGATAGGCATCCGGTATCCCGATGGTGCACGCCTCCAGGATCTTCGGGTGCTCGAACAGTATTTCGTCGATCTCCTGCGGAAACACATTGTATCCGCTCGCAACGATCATGTCTTTCTTGCGGTCCACGATGGTCAGATAGCCGTCTCCGTCGAGAAATCCGATATCGCCTGTGTAGAGCCATCCGTCCTTGAGAACGGCAGCGGTCTCATCGGGCCGTTTGTAATATCCCTTCATGACCTGGGGGCCGCTGAAAACAATCTCGCCCGCCTGCCCCTGCTCCATCTCCTTTGAGCTGTCATCCACATCCACGATCTTCAGGTCGGTGTTCGGCAGCGGGATGCCAACGGTTCCCGGCTTCGTGCCCCCCTTCCAGGGAGATGCGGTGCCCATGGGCGATATCTCGGTGAGCCCGTAGACATTGATGATATCGCCCCCGGTCAGCCGTTTGAGCTCCTTGATCGTTTCCACAGCCAGGGGCGCAGCACCTGCAATAAAGCCTTTGATGAATCGTAAGTTCATCGACAGGAACCGCTTGTCGTTGAGAAGGCCTACGAAAATGGTCGGCACACCCGGAAGATAGGTCGGTTTGAACTTCCTTAAGTTCTCGATGATGATGCCCGGCTCGGGCCTGGGCACCAGGATATCGGTACAGCCGCAGTATATACAGAGGTTCTGCATTCCGGTGAACCCTGCGGAGTGGAAGAACGGGAACACGGCAAGCATGCTGTCCTTGCCTTCTACCATATCAGGGAACCATGCCTGGAGCTGTTGGACATTGCAGGACATGTTCGCATGGGTGAGCATGACCCCCTTGCTCACCCCTGTCGTGCCGCCGGTATAGATGAGAGCACCGACTTCGTCCCACCCAGCCGCGTTCGGCACCGGGGTGTTCGGGTATTTCCTTATGAGATCCATGAACTGGAACACGCCGGGCTCAGGATAAATCTCCTTGTACATGTCTTTCTTCACATACCTGAAGAGCTGCTTCTTGGGGAAGGGAAGGTAATCGCTGATATGACAGGTGACGATGCTTTCGATCTTCGTGAAGGGCTTCACCTTCGTTGCCCGGGGCAGAAGGAGGTCCAGCGTCACGAGCACGTGAGCATCCGAGTCGTTGAGCTGGTGGATAAGCTCCCGCTCGGTGTAGAGGGGATTGTTCATCGATGCTACGGCGCCGATCCTGAAGGTCGCGTAATTGGCGATCACCACCTGCGGGATGTTGGGAAGCAGCATGGCGACCTTGTCCCCTTTTTTTACCCCCAGGTCGGAGAGCGCGCGGGCAAACCTGTTCACCAGCACTTCGAGCTCCCGGTAAGATATCTTCTTGCCCAGAAAGACCAGGCCCGGTACGTGAGGAAAGTCCCTGGCAGTCCTTGAAAGGGCTTCCGGCATGGTGACCGTCTCGAAGGTCACCTCGGATGGGGTGGCCGGATTGTATTGCTTGTGCCATACTTTCTCAAAAGGCATAGATCCTCCTCTTCTCTCAAATGGTATTGCTAAGGAAAAGCATCATGGATGCATTGCAAAGTAATATTGTATTACAATAATAATAGATAAATTTCCCCAAGTCAATGCAGGTCATGGGGTCAGGTCTTGCTTTTTGCAAAGGTAAAGCCGTCGAAGTAAGAATCAAGACCTGACCCCCAAATATTTAGTCAATTCTTCCCTTTTTGCAAGAATCCTCAGAACCCCAGCTTCGCCAGCTGGAACATCAAATTCCTCCCCCATCCCATACGCATCAGAAATGCGAGGAAGCCGAAGAAGGCAGAAGGGGATATGCGTTTGGATATCCAGAATATCTTCGCTGCCGCCTGCGGAACCACATACATCTTGTTTTTTTTCATAGCATCGATCACCAGATCGGCAATCATCTCGGGTGTCCACCTCGCATTGTCCACGCCTGTCGTTGAACATTGCCTCTGGAACTCGTCCGTGAATCTCATCTTCTCCATGAGATTTGTCTTGATGAATGTCGGGCAGGTCACCGTCACCCCGATGTTATGCGGGGCGAGCTCGCTCTTGAGCGTCTCTGTCAGTGAGATGACCGCGGCCTTTGTCGCATTGTACGGGGCCATTTCAGCGGATGAGAGGATGCCGGCAGCGGATGCCACGTTCACGATGTACCCGCTTTCCTGTTTCTTCATCCTCGGGACAAAGGCGTGACAGCCGTACACGACGCCCCAGAAGTTGATCGAAACAATCCATTCCCAATCCTTGATCGGGATGTCGCCCATGAATCCGATTGAGGCAACACCTGCGTTGTTGATGAGGATGTCCACCTTGCCCCACGCATCGAAGCAATGGTCTGCCATCCGCATGACATCGTCGAGTTTGGATACGTCGCAAAAGTATACCTCTCCGTTGCCCCCCGACTGCCGTACCATCTCGGATGTCTGCTTTCAGCCCTGCCTCATTGATATCGGCCAGGAGTATGGTGCACCGCTCTTTTGCCAATGCGAGCGCCAGCGCTCTTCCTATTCCCGACGCTGCCCCGGTGATGACCGCCGTTTTTCCACTCAGGTCTCTCTTTCCCATGGCACAAACCCCCTAATCGTCGATGAGATTCTTTGAATTGAAAAGGATTGCCTCATAAGACGGCATGTACTGATACAGGACCGGCAGTCTGCTCAATCCCATATCACGCAGCTCGGTGCATATCCTGTGGCCGCTTCCGATATCCAGCCTGGCTGCGCCGAATCCGATTGTCTGGCGGTACTGGATGGGGTTTATATAGAGATTCGCCTTCAGCGGAATACCATCCTTCATGGTGTGGATGATATACTTCGTAAGCCTGCCCCGTGATGTTTTTGTGTTCTTTCCCCTCAGCGCCAGGATCCTCCGGCCATTCTCCGCTACCGTGCACGTGGTGTATCCTTTCTCCTGGGTAAAGGAGATGTCGGCAATGAATTTCGGATATCCTGCCATCTCGACCCCTCCACGGCGCGCCCTCTCGGAGGTTACGGGAAGGTGGAGTATGTAGGCGGTGAAACAGTCCTTAAGCATATACGAAAGGGAGGTCAATCCAGGAATGGACCTCTTGCCGTAGGATATGACGGCGCTGATGCTGAATTCATTGTATGGATCGATATCCGTCTTGCGGTACTCGAAGGCGGTAAACACCATCAGGCATCTGCCCGGGAACATCTCGACAGGGTGCATGTCCGATGTTGGGAGGTACTTTCTCACCTTTCTGGTAGAGGCCGTGTAGATGGCGCTCATGGCAGTGTTGTCATAATAGAAGATCGGCAGCTTGACATCATAGTCCGGGTGCTCGATCTGATCCAGGCCTTTGAAAAAATTGTTTGTATCCAGTATGCCCTTTTTCATACATTCGCCTCCTCGATGATTCTCCCGATATAGTTCATCTTTTTCAAGCCGCTCATGCCCAGCAGGGATCTTGCCTGCCGTGCGTCCCGCATCCTCTTTTCCTGGCCGTAGTCTTTCATGTATCCGTTGCCTCCCAGCAGCTGGACGCCTTCGGACGTTGCGCTGCAGGCCAGGTCGCTTATGTGGATCGCCGCCGCAATGGCAGCCCCGTTTCCATCAGGGGAGGACTCATCGCATGCAGAGCGGATTCCGGACAGGCAGCTCTTGGCCACATCGATCCGGATGGCGATCTCGGCGAGCTTCATGCGGACCCCGGACCACTCCACGATGTTGCGGCCCCCCTGATAGCGCTGCCCGGCATATTCAAGGGCCTCTTTGAATGAACCCTCCATGATGCCTAGCGATATTGCCGCAGCCGGTATGGACATGCGGAGCTGCATCTTCCGGAAATAGATCCCGCCATCGCCTTCAGCCCCTATCAGCTGGGCCGGGACATCCTTCAGGGTGACGTCGACGGCCTGGCAGGCCTGAAAGCCCAGCGTGAGGAGCGGGCCTGACTTCGTTACGCCTTCTCCGGTCAGATCGATGAGATAGTAGGAAAATCCTTTGCCGTTCTGCCGGGCTCCGGCTGCGACCGCATACCGGGCCATACCTCCGAGCACGAGAAACGGCAGGTGGCCGCTCAGCAGATGCCTGCCCTCCCCACTGACTTCGGGGAAATCCATTTCATCGGGCGAGACATAGGACTGGAATGCCAGAGGGACGCCCTCCGGACCGGCAGCCGGCTGGTAGATGGACCGGCAGTTCTCTCCATCGGACTCTGCGGCGGTTGCTATGATTTCAAGGGCTGCGGCATGGGTAAAGATCATACCTGCTATGCCTGCATCTATGGCGCTGATCCTTTCCACGATGCCGGCAAGGGCAGGTGCATTCAGCCCGGTGCCGCCCCAATCCAAAGGCAGGTTTATGCCGAACAGCCCGGCTTCGTTGGCCGTCTCTATCGTCTCGGTCACATCACGGGCATAGGGATATTCATGATCGAGTACATGCTTCAAGAGCTCTTTTTTTGCAAAGCTGTGTGCCAGGTCGTTGAACGCCTTGAGCTCTTCGTTTTGTGCTGCAAGTGCTGACTGGTTCATGGTCTACCTCCTTGATCCTTCTTCGAATACCCGGACATCGGGCATGTTGCGTGCGATGTGCGTGGCAAAGAGATTGATCCTGTTGACCTCGTTCGTCCCCTCATAGATCTGAAGCAGCTTTGCATCCCGAAGCAGTTTCTCCGCCCCTGCATCGTGCCGTGTTCCGTCTGCACCCATGAGGTCCAGGGCTTTTGCGCAGTTTTGCACTGCCATGTCGGTGCACGTGAATTTCGTCAGGGAGCCGAGCCCTGACATGTGCCTTTCGTCCTCGGCGCTGGTCCATTCGAAGTTCAGCTTCCGGTAGATATGATTGACGATCTCGAGGTTGAACAAGGGTGAGACGAAGAAGGTGAACATCCAGGCAGGTGTATAGAGCGTGAGGTAAAACAGCACCTTGTCGAAGAGCAGCCGGATCATGCTCCGTAAGCCCGCGGCATAGGCAGCCTCCATGTATATGGCCCGTGCCGCCACGACATTCGCATACATGTCCGCAATGACCATCTGCACCCATTCCTGGTTGATCAGGTTGGCGCCTGCGACCTTCTTTTTTGCGGCATACCGGATGGCAGCCTCACAGGCAGCCCGGGCAATGCCTGCCCCGAGGGCGGCGACCCCGGGCTGGGTCACGGCAGGGAACATGTTGATCAATTTCAGGCCGGCCTCTCTCGCCGTGATGCCGAGACTACTGACCTGATCATGAGAAAAGCAGACGTTTTCATCCGGCACAAAGCAGTCTTCAAAGATCAGCTCGCTGGCCACGCATGCCTTCTGCCCCATTTTGTGCTCTTTATGGCCGAAGCCGAACCCCTTCATTCCGGTCTTTACGGCAAGCATGATCAGGGAATCTGCAGGCTTCTTCACATCCTCATAGCAGATGAGCATGTGCCAGGTGCTTAAGTGTCCGGCAGAGATGAACACCTTGCTTCCATTGACCATATAGCCGCCTGCAACCTTTAAGGCTTGCGTCCTGACCTTTGCCTGGGGAAGGAGCGGGCCCTCCACCTGGTCGGTGCCTGCGCCGGGCTCTGTCCATGCCAGCGAGATAAGGCAGGGGTTGCCCTTTTTCGCCTCGCTGACGATATCACGGAGTATCCTGTTGGTGGTTTTCATGTTGCACGACGAGCACAGGACAGAGACCCCAAGATAATGGGCACCGATGAGGTTTGCCAGCCCGGCACAGACGGATGAAAGCTCTTCCATGAAGGTATACAGGGACAGCATGTTCATCCCCTCTCCGCCATACATCTTGGGTATCCAGAGGGTGTACAGGCCCCATTCGTTCGCCTTTCTGATGAAATCCCGGGGCAGGTATTCGTTGTCCTCCATGACATGTCTGTCTACTCCTAAGTAGACCGGGCGGAGGACCTCGTCATTGAATCTCCGCGCAAGCTTTATGGCCTCATAAAAATCTGCCTTGATCCGTGCAGGAAGACGATGCTGGGCCTCGAGACTGTTCAGGGTATCCGTAAAGCCGAGGCTTGCTGAAGAATATCCGGATGTCTCCGGTCTGGTCGAACCCATGATAAATTCCTCCTTTCAAATAATCTTAAGTTGTGCATTTTTATTTCAAAGATAAGAGTAGGGGAGGCATCCGTCGACCGGGTTTATAGATCCGCACTCCGGGGAAAAGATGTTTTTAGGATTACCGGCTCATGGCTTTGGTCCAGGCCCGTCGATAACGGCAGTGCAGACAGCCGGATTTATAGAATCCGTACCGTTTTTATCCTCTGACAGATACTCCAGGCGGAACTCGGAGGGTGTTTTGTTCGTATATTTTTTAAAGCAATGGTTGAAGGTGGATTTCGAGTTGAACCCGACATCGTAGCAGATCGTGAGAATATTCTTGTCCGACTCATTGATGAGTATCTTTTTTGCCTCCTCGATCCGGTACGAGTTTATGTAATTACGAAAATTGGTATTGAGCCTCTCGTTCATAAACTCGGAAAGCTGGTGCGGGGTGATGGACAGCATCTGCGCGAGGCCTTCAAGGCTTAACTCAAAATCCGTATAGATGTTTTCGACACCCATCAGATAGGTCAGGCGGTCGAAGACGACCTCGGTGTCCAGCCCCTTGAGAAGAGACCTTTCGTACCTGCTTTTCTTTATTTCTTGCTCGATGAGCCGGTAGAAGTTGGGATACCTCATGTTGGACAGAAACACGCAGACATTTATGAGCGTTATAATCGTTCCGCCCATGAGCAGCACGGGGTCCGAGCACAACAAAAAGCCAAGGGAAAGAAGGACAATGGATACCAGCGTGGAGGAAAAGGCTGCCAGCATGATAAGGACCTGCGCCCGTATGTTTTCACTCTTCAGAACAGTGAGCCCCAGTCTGAACATGATCATGAAATAGACGAAGGTGAAGATCGCACCGGAGGCGAGTACCACAGTGAACCAATGGTCAAGCGGCGATCGGATCAGCTCGGCCAGGTATTGTTTTTTCAGATCGAGGGGCAGGAGCTGGAAGAGAATCTCGCAGATGAGGGCGGCTGCTGCAGGGGCGAATTGAATCTTCAGCTTCACCGACACCGCCTTTGCCGGATTCAGCAGGATATGGTGATACAGATAATTTGCCGGGCCGATAAAGAAAATCGCCGACAGGGAAAGAAAGGAAGCAAGGGGATATTCCTGGATGACATTCGTCACCTTCAACACGACAAACAGCTGGATGATGCTGTTCCCAAGAAAGACCAGGAAGTTGAGATAGTTCGACAGGCCTGGATCCTTCCTGCAGATCTGCGCAACTGCAAAAACAAGAGAAAATCCCACCCCGAAGGTGATTATCTCCAGCAGGATTCTCAAGACGACATCGGGCAAGAGAACTCCTTTATCATTCGTAGCCACCCATCCGATCCGACAGCCACCTTTCCTTAAATCCGTCCGATCAGATCAAAGCCATCAGATGATCATCTATGAGAAACAATCAGCAACATGCATATCATTCATATAACTGATATATTTAGCTTTCGCCAGGGGAAGGTTGGCGCTTAAATTCAAGACCTGACACATTTATCTCTGACCCTCTTCATACCTTGATCAACAGCCGTTTACCTCTGATTATCTTGACAAAAATTAATCTTTTATATAATAAACAATACGAACGTCCGGTATATAATACGATTGACCGGTAATGGTGAATGATAAAGGAGTTGTTAATTGTCACGTTTCCCAAAAATTGAAGAAATCAGGATGAATCATATTACCGAGGCTGCCTTATTAGCCATTTCTACTGCCGGAGTATCAAATATCACCATGCGTGACTTGGCAAAAGCTGCTGGATTATCCAATGGGGGTCTTGCGCATTATTTCCCGTCCAAAGAAGTTCTCTTCAGAACAGTTTTTAAGGAATTTTTTCAACGGATATTCAAACGGAGTAAAGATGAGTTGGATCAGATCGATGATCCCATGGAAAAGCTTTTAGGGTTCAGTACGTTTTTTGACATAAATGATCCTGATGTACATGTGGGATATCCGCTCCTTTTTGATTGCATGTCCTTGGCAGTTCATGATCAGGATTACCAAAAGCTTTTTGATGAATGGCTTGAAAACTGGATTGCACTCCTCCGGTCCGCTATTGAAGAAGGCAAAAAAAAGAAAATTTTTAAGAAGAATATCGATGCTGATGCCATATCGCGATTGATTTCATCGATCTACCTGGGAATCAGCATTCGTTGGTACCTTGCGAGAGAGTCGAATTCAACTGAATGGGCAATGAATGCTTTTAAAGAGAGCATAACCAGCCTGATGAAACCATATAGAGTCTGAAAATAGAATCCGGCAGGTGGTGAAGCTCCGGATTGTAAAAATACAGGACAAAAATTGCTTAATTGTCTTTAAAGGAGTTGGGTGATAATTTTGGAAAAAATAAAACCCAGTAGAACGGCAGATCAAATGGCTCTCTCAAGGGCGATAGAGTCATTAAAATCAGAAAATGAACGTATATGCTTTGATAAGTACGCTAAAGACTTCCTCAGCGCCAATATTCCATTTTGATTCAGAGTAAAATTATGCGGTTGTTTATAGTTTGGCTGATGGAACGTCTTTTTTCTCGGGCATAATTATTATGTTATTGCACGTACAAGATATATTGATGACTACCTGGCAGAATACATCGCAAACGGGATTGAACAGCTGGTAATATTGGGGGCAGGTTTTGATTCAAGGCCATATAGATTTGGCGATCTTAAAAAGATGAAAGTTTACGAAGTTGACCATCCAGCGACTCAAACAATAAAAAAAGAAAAAGTTAAGAATATATTCGGGACCCTGCCTGAACATGTTGTTTTTGTGGATGTTGATTTCAATTATGAGAAAATCGATATCAATCTCTTGAAAAGCAGCTATAAAAGGGATTTGAAAACATTGTTTATTTGGGAAGGTACAACGCCATATATCAGTCCGGAATCAGTAGATGAAACCTTGACTTTTATTTCTGCAAATTCAGGAACCGGCAGTCCGATAATTTTTGATTACATTTTGAAATCTGTTGTTGACGGCACTTGTGAGTTGGAAGGGGCAATGAATGAATATAGGAAGATGGCCAAAACAAACGAGCCTTTTATCCTGGGCTTTGAGGAAGATAAGATCAATTCTTTTTTAAGTAAAAGAGGGTTTGAAAATATAAAGGATGTCGGGGCCGATTATCTTAAAAACATATATTTTGCCGGTAAATATCCTGGAAGAAGAATAAAGCCATGGTGGCAAATTGTGAGTGCAAACGTTAGGAGATAGCTGATGGATATCAGCATCCTGCCTTCAGCCCCAGCTCCTGCTCGATGCGCACGGAAGGTGCTCTTCCTAAAAGGCGCTCCCGGCAGTGCCCATGAGATTCCAGGCGATGTGGGGCCGGGCAAGCCGCCGGTAAAAGATGGAAAACGGCGTTGCCGTTGTCTCGCCCAGGGCCGAGAGCACTCCCTCCAGGAGATAGTGCGATCGATACCCGGGCTGGAAATAATGGTTCACGAGGTGGCATCCCGGGCAGTAGCTTACCACATGCCTTTTCCCGCTTGCAGCCAGGTCCTTGCGCTTGATCCTTGCAGCCTGTACGACCCTGGTTATCTTGCCGTCGGTGTATAATCCTCCGTATCCGCAGCAGAGGGCATTTTCCCGGTTGTGCGGCATCTCGGAGACGGTCATGCCGATGGCCGCTGCAATGCGGCGGGTAGTGTCCAGGTAATCGTTTCCATTTTCATACCCGAAGCACGGGTCCGATATGGCCGCATCGAGGTGCAAAGGGTTCGTGACGCGGGCGGAGCCGGATTCGATCAGCTCCAGGAAGTAGTCGTAGAGGCCTACGATCGGAAACGGCGGCTCTATGCCATAGGTCTCGGGCATGATCCTGGTGAGCACTTTCTGGCAGTGCCCGCATCCCACCACCAGGCGCTCGAAACGGTTTTCCTTTAGACGGTTCACCAGCCGCTTCGCAATCCGGTATCCTTCATCCAGCAGCCCCGCCTGCATCGCCCACACGCCGCAGCAGTCGTCAGGGCCTCCGAACTTCGCGATATTCCGTAAGCTAGGTGATTCCTCCAGGGTGCGCGGCATCATCCGGTCGGTGCAGCCCACCCAGAGGATGTCCCTGCTCTTCTTGGGGGTTGCCCAGCTGCGCAGGATTTTTCTCTCCGGCTTTCCCAAACCCTTGTACACATCCGTGAAGAAATTCGGCCCCCAGCCCTCCGGCCCCAGGCCGTTGATGCCGTATGCCATGGAAGCGGGAAGCTCGGGCTCTGCGCGCCGTTTGTGCTCAAGGCACTCGCGCATCAGGCTGCCGGGGCGCGCATCGTTTGGGCAGCGATGGTCGCACTTGCCGCACCGGATGCAGGAGGCGAGCTCCGGGTACCACTGCGGCATGACCGTGACCTTCTTCATCACATCCCGGGCCTGCTGCTTTGTGAAGTGCGCGTATTGGCAGCCGGCAAGGCATTTCCCGCATTGAACGCATTTCTCTGAAGAAAAACCCCACGTATAAGTGCTCTGGTCAGTATGCATACGTATGATCCGCCCCCTCCCTCATATTAAAACGGGTTCACAGTTCACCCTTTGAGACATGAGCAATGGTGAGCGGCTTGCCGAAAACTGCCTCGAAGGTCTCGCAGTGTTTCTGGATGCCCCAGAGCTCAAGCTGGCAGTCTTTTGATGAAGATACTTCCAGCACGATGCTTCCTTTATTTCCGCTCAGGAAGCGGGCGCTCTCCACGAGGGCGGCATGGCTCCTGTCGAGGCTCTCGGCTATGCGGAGAAAGATGAACTGTCCTTTGACAGTGTCCCGGGCTGTTTTGTCGATAGCGGCAAATTCAGGGAATTCATCACCGGGTAACCCCTTCCGGTGGAAGTATGCTGTCGCGGCTATGATCGTGAGCTCTTGCTGGCTGAAGCCCAGAAGGTCGGCGTTGCGGATGAAATAGGCGCTATTGGCGTGGTGATTGGTGTACGAGAGAAACGTTCCCACATCATGAAGAAGGGCGGCGTAAGAAAAGAGCTCCCGTTCCCACCGGTTCTGCTGGTGAAGGCCTATCCCCAGGGCGCTGTCGAAAAGCTCGAGTCCGAGTTTTGCAACTCTCCGGGCATGGTGCTCGTCAAAGTTACTCCTGCGTCCGAGCTGCAGTACGCTCGTCTGCCTTACTGAGGATTCATCCACTGCAGGCCGGTCGATGCGGCAGAGATAATCCACGAGCAGGCCGTCCCTGAGCTCGCGGTTGCTGACCTGTATCTCCTGGATATTCAGGTCGGTGAGGATCGTATCGAGGATTGCTGCTCCTCCGATGACGATGTCTGCCCGGCTGGGATTTATCCCGGGAACGAGCTTTCGTTCCTTGAGGGGAAGGCTGCACAAGTGTTTGACGATCTGTTTGAGGTCTTTGAGGGCAAGGGTGGTTCTTTTTTCGGGATCTCCTCCGTATAAGGTCCGGCAGCAGATCTCGGCGAGATTCTGTACGGTGCCCGAGCTGCCGTAAGCGTTTTTCAGCCAGAGCTCCTTGATCCGCTGGAAGGAACGGATGCTTTTGTTGCGCACATAATCCTGGAGCAGGAGGTAGCTAGTGGTGGAAACAGGCTCGCTGGTGTCGCCCAGCAGGAGCGTGCTCAGACGTATGGCCCCGACCTTCACGCTGTCGAGATACTCATAGTGCTTTCCATCGCCGACAATGAGCTCGGTGCTGCCGCCGCCTATGTCGATAAAGAGCGACCGCCCGGTGACATTGGTTCCTCTCGAGACGCCGAGGTAAATGAGACGTGCCTCCTCGGTGCCGGATATGACGTGGATATCGAGCCCTGCCTCTTTTTTGAGCCGTGAAAGGAATTCTTTCTTGTTATTCGCATCGCGGGTGGCCGAAGTGGTGACACAGATGATGTCATCAGCCTTGAAGGAAGCAGCCATGTCCGCGAAGTTCCTGCAGACGGCGATCGCCCTGTCCATTGAATCTTCCAGGATGTAGCCGTGGTCAAACTCTCCTTCGCCGAGGCGTATCATCTCTTTCTGCCGGGAAAGGATGGTATAGGTATGATTCGAGTCGATGCGGACGATCATGAGACGCATGGAATTGGTGCCCATATCCATGAATGCGATCGCTTTGTCCCGTTGGTCTCTCATTAATTAATTGATATACGATTTATCAGAAGAGTTCCATAATGAACTGCAACCTCTCTAATGTCGGTCATATGTAAGCATTGTCGATTCCTGTTATCAATTCAGGCATAAGTTTTTTAAGGGAAGGGGCACGCATGAAGAATAATGGCTGGTCTACTGACCGGGGCGCCAAGAACCGTTTATTGCTGCACAAGGGGCTTCTTGCATGCATGATCGTTTTCTGGGCGGCGTGGCTGCCGATGACGGCTGCCGGCGATATCTTCCAGACAAACACTCCCGCAAACACGATATCCACTACTACGATCAACAGGCTTCCCGGGCCCATCACGGGCACGCCTGCCACTACGGCCGCATTCATCGGCACGTCGGAGAAAGGGCCGGTGCTCAGCCCGGTCCCGATTAAAAGCACAAGCGAATTCACCGCGCTGTTCGGCAACACCGATCCCAAGAAGAATCAATTTCTTGGTTATGCCCTGGACGGTTTTTTCCGCCACGGCGGAAAAATGGCGGTTATCGTCCGCATAGTGGACGCCGAGTATACGTCAGCCCTTTCCGCCTTGGAGCCCGTGGCTGGAATTGGCCTGGTGGCCGTGCCGGGGCGGACCGATATCCCGGTTCAGCTTGCGGTGTTGAACCATTGCGAGAAGATGCGCTACCGGTTCGCGATTCTGGATGCGCCTTTTATGGCCGGGGCTGCCGCAGTACGAGATCATGCGGATAGGCTCCGTTCCAAGGGCTCTTGGGGCGCCCTGTATCATCCCTGGATCAGGGTGACCGATGTGCTTACGGGCGCGCCCCGTGCTGGTGCCGCCAAGCGGCGCCGTGGCGGGGATCTTTGTCCGCACCGTCATGGAACGCGGGATCTGGAAGGCGCCATGCGGTGTAGAACTGTTCTTCCTTGGAGTATCCGGTCTGGCTTCCGATATCCCGGATTATGAAGTATCGAGCCTGGGCCCTAACGGGGTAAACCGCGTGCGTTTCCTCAGGGGCCGTTACGCGATCCGGAGTGAAAGAACCCTGGCGGATCCTTACTCGGGATGGCGTTATATCCATGTCCGGCGTTTGGGCCTGTTCATTGAAGAGAGCATCACCCGGAGCCTCGGCTGGACCCAGATGGAGCCGAACGGCGAGACCCTATGGGCCAGGGTTCGCCAATCGACAACGAATTTCCTCACGAACCTCTGGAGCCAAGGTGCCTTGCTGGGGACTTATCCGAAGGACGCATTCTTCGTGAAATGCGATCGCGCCACTATGACACAAGCCGACATTGCTGCCGGCAGGGTCAACCTGCTCATCGGCATTGCCGCTGTGCAACCGGCCGAGTTTATCATACTCCGGGTGCCGCTCAAGGCCGTTCCGGTTCCCTGACCGTCTGTTTCGTGGAAACCTAGGGAACACTTATAATAAATGAGTCAGAAGATTGATTTACTCTCATCAAGCCGATACCGTTTCTCCCTGTAGGCGATAACCGGCCATATGGCCTGAGCCAAGGCGTCCCGGATGAGATCAGACTGCTCTTCTACCGGCACCAGTTTTTCCTGCCGAAAAATATACTCGGTTGCAGGCTTATTGGGGGTGTGGATCACAACCCGGTCTCCCACCATGTAGGCCTGGTTGTTGTTAAACTGCATGACAGCGCGGCCAGGATCATTCTCGTGCGTCTGCAGAAGGTCTTGCCCCTGCATGGGATGACTCGATTCGACCCCCATGAGGGACAGCAGAGTCGGAGCAAGATCCATCTGACTGGCTACTTTGTCGTAGTGGCCCGGCTTGACATCGGCCCCCATAATCAGCGCAGGAATATGAAAAAGTTTAACGGGCACCAGTTCGTCGCCGGAAACCTTGTCTTCATGATCGGCCACAACCAGGAACAGAGTGTTATCCCAGTAAGGGGCTTTCTGAGCAAGCTCAAAGAACCTCCCAAGGGCATAATCCGCGTATTTTATCGCGTTATAGGGGGTATTCTTAGGCTTCTCATAGAGATCTATACGACCATCGGGAAAGTCAAAGGGAGAGTGGTTGGATACGCTGAACACAAAGGTAAAAAACGGCTTATCCCCATGGGCGAGAAGTTCCTGGTGGGTACGGGTGAAGAGGTCTTCGTCGGAAACACCCCAGGAGCCACGAAAAGCCGATTCGGCAAAGTGCTTTTCATCAATCACACGATCGAAACCATTTCCAAGGAGAAAGCCCCGCATATTATCGAACTGGCTGTCCCCCCCGTAGAGAAACTCGGTGACGTACCCCTGCTTTTTCATGAGGCGGGCGAGGGTAAAAAAGTTCTGCTGTGACAGACCCAGTTTGACGATACTGCGCGCCGGCGTCGGGGGAAAGCCTGTAACAATCGCCTCGATCCCCCTTACCGAACGTGTCCCTGTGGCATAAAGCTGTGTGAACCACAGGCCTTTCTGAGAAAGTTTTTCCAGCTCCGGGGTCAGGGGAAGACCACCCAGGGATTGGACATATTTAGCACCCAGGCTTTCCTCGAGAATAATGACCAGATTGAGCGGCTTCTCACGTTTCTGCTGTGGGATCTGCCTGTGCAGGGTTGGGATTTCCGGATTGGTGAACGCGGTTTCGGGAAGGTCCATCGCTTCCTGCACGCGCCGGATGACCTCATCGGTGGCCATTTTACCGTAAAAACGCACCGAATCCGACTCATCATGCATTCTATAAATGGCAAAGCTAAGGGAATAGGTGGAACTGACACCCAACTGGTTGACCAGTGAATCGTTGCAAAAAGCCGTCGTGCTCAGGTTAGCGGGGCGGTGACCGAAACTGGAGCGGGCACCGGCAAAAAGAAGAAGCAGAACCAGGGGCAGGACAACCAGTCTCCGCACCACCCCCCAGGGTTGGGATACAGAGGCCAGTCTTTGACTCAATTTCCAGACACCCCAGATCGTCAGGACAATCAGGACCACGGCCAGGATCAGTGGAACTTTGTAAGCAGCCCACAGGGTTGAAAAGACTTCCTGTGGGTGGTCGAGATATTCAAAGAAGAGACGGTTCGGACGGGCGTCGTACTGATCTACGAATGACGGCGTTGCCGCCTCCATGAATACAATAATCGTCGCGTACCCTGTAAGCCATACCGGCAGAACGCGGTGCCAGATGCGACGAATCTTGTCGCCGGAGGGTAGAAGAAGGCTTACGAAGGTTGGCAGGGCCACGGCAATCGACAGCAGCAGGATATCCATGCGGAAACCATATCCGAGAACCGTCCATAGACCTTCAACAGCAGCGACCCGGTCCCATTTCCAGGCAATGAAGCCTAGTCGCGCCAGGCTTAAAAAAACAAGTGATACAAGAAAAAAACCGAATACCGGTAACAACGGGCCTAAATATTTAACCAACCGACTTTTTGCAGTCATTCTCAGATGATCCTTTCATCGCTGCGGGAGTAGTTCGTTGCAGAGGACAGAGGTTTCCAGAAGGATAATTTTCAACGATCAATATCGTTACTATATCTATATCCCTAAAAAAGTCAAACCTCCAGAAATGAGACATGGGGTCAGAGAAATGGGGGGCGGAGACCATTTTTATGAGAAACAAATCATAACAATATTAAAAGATAAAACCATCCCATTAAGCTGTTGCGTTGATAGTCAGGTTATCACCTCATGTACTAACCTTCAGGTTGAACAGGAACATGCGCGGGTATGCCAAAGATGCCGTCCCTGGTCGGGTATGCCGGCAATACTCTTTTCCTTAAGGGAGATGCGTAAACACGTGCCGAAAATCCCGGCTGCGCTCATTACGCTTCTGATCGTGGTCTTCGGCGGTATAGCGATCGCCATGGTGTTGAGCTATTCCATCATAGGCCTGAGCCGGAAACTGCCCGTATATCAGACCATTCTGGCAGACACATACGGTCATGTGGTTGAATTCCTCGAAGATTCAAAACACCCGTCACAAGACATAAGGGCAGAAAGGTCACTGTTTTCTCTGCTCCAGGAAGCGAGCAATGGTGTCAAGGTCTATGTGTCCGTCACGAGCAGCACCGGTGCACTCCAGGCCGTGATCAATATTGTCCTGTACATGGCCCTGGGCATAGACTCTGCCGTAACCTGGGGAATCCTGTTCTTTTTCATGAATTTCATCCCTGTCATCGGCGGGTTTGCGGCGGTCATACCACCTGTGGCCCTGGGCTTTCTGGAGTCGGGCTGGGAGGTTGCCCTTGCGGTCCTGGTTCTGTTCTCGATCAATAATCTCGTGTGGGACAATATCCTGAAGCCCGGATTCATGGAAAAATCTCTCAATATCCCCTTTTGGGTCACCATCCTCTCCGTCATCTTCTGGTCATGGGTGCTGGGCTCGGTGGGCACGATTGTGGCGCTACCCCTGACCATGGTGGTCAGAAACCTGTATTATAGTAAAAATATCTCGGGGAATTAGAAGGGGGAAAAGGGCAGATTTGTGTTCTAGATGAATGCATCTCTTCCCTTTTTTCTTTTCTTCAGGTGAAAGAGAACCTGACTCTGCCTGCACATCTTCCCTGTGTGTGCATGAGGCAGCCGCATAATTCGGGAGTTACAGTGCTGCAGCGTACCCCTGCATTCTCCATCCAGCACAGCACGCGGTAGAGCACCCCGCACTGGTAGCGGTCGACCGCGCCCATCCGCTTCATGCCCTGGTAGGCAAAACAGGTGTTTTCAGGCCATTCCCAGCAGAGCAGGCCTTTTTCCGGGAAGGAGTAGCTGAAGTCCATGAAGTCACCTTTGCTCACGCTGAAGGCCGCTTCGATAGCAGACTTAAGCCCTTCGAAGGTGTTTGTGGCGGGGATTTCGAAGAGCTGCACAGTCCTTTTGAATTCAATGGCGGCAAGCGACTTGATGGCTGCCTTATTGAGCCGGTTGGCCTCCTCGATGCCGAAGGCCTGAAGACAGTGGAAAAACCACATGCCGTCGTGTGTCATCCAGTTTTTGATGATATGTTCCTTCAGGTCATGGATGCAGATCTGTCCGATGGTCTTCATGTGCACCTCCTTTCCTTGCGTATGATGCATGGTAATGGATACCATTGTAGTCCCCTGTCGGCAGGCCGAACCGGAAACCCGCTCCCTTGGGCATTGTCCAGTGGGTAATGCAGCAATCATCGGGCATCGGCTCGAATCGTGAAAGGGGCGAAGGTTTTTGCGGATCGCCGAACGAGCCGGGGAAGAAGTTGGTGCTTATGCTCTCCCAAACGGTAGTGCCTTCGGATTTCATGAATGTGTGGATGTCAAACTCGATACCCTTTGGAATGATACGCTGCCCGGCGATACAGCAGGAAATGTCCATCTGCTCGCCGGCATCTACGATCCGGTGCTGGAGGATATGGTCCCTCACATGGAGCATTTTGAGGTAGAGAAGGGGGGAAATTCCTGTGTGCGATAATACCCATATGCAGTGGAAACAGGAACGTGAGGGGGTATATGAACGGCATGGTCTTACCCGGTGTCAGTCCGCTATTACGGATACTTTGCCGAGGTGGCCAGGATCGATCCGGGAGCTTTTCCACGCTATTTTTATTGCCGGAAGGCTCTCTCCCGGCCGCAAACACCGGCGACGGAAAAAGAACTTTTTCAGATAGAGGGGCAAAGGGCGAATTTTTCGAGAATAACTCAGAGCTGTCTCTTTCATGAATACCTCCTTGCACTGATATTACGGAGAAACGTTTAAGCCCCGTCTCATGTGTTTGTGTGACTTGCTGCAAGGGAGTGCCATACAGCTTCGCTAAGGAGCGGAATCGCTTTGTCGACATCCGTGCACGCATGACCGGAGAAGTACTGGCGGGTAATCTCCATACACGGACCGAAGATGAGGGAGATGATGATGTCTGAAGGCAGAGCTTTGATCATGCCGGTTTTGATATGCCTCATGAAGAATTTCGAGAGGCTCTGTCCGAACTCTTTATTCATGTCGGCGATCTCTTCTTCTGCAGAGGCAATGAACACCGAGTGGCGCTTCTGGAACAGATAGCGCGACCATCCGGTGTTATCCCTGATCCATATCATGTGATGCGAGACCAGTGCACGGATACCTTCCTGTGGGCTCTTGCAATCATCAAGGGCATTTATCAGCCCTTCCTGGTAATTGCGGATGCCCTCGATGTAGACCGCTGCAGCAAGCTGTTCTTTGCTCTTGAAATGGTGGTAGATACTTCCGGTGCTTGCCCCCGAACGCCTGCGGATGTCCTCCATGCTCGTCTCAGAGAAGCCGATCTCTGAAAAACAGCCGAGTGCTGCATTGATGATATCCCTCTGCCTGGATTCAGTGCCGGTATGCCTGCTTTTTCTCCGTCTCATAATAAAATAATATACTAGAATAAAATACTAATCAAGGGGGAATTTGTTGCCGGTTCACATTTCTCTTGAGAGGTAAGAAATACGCAAAAGTCGGAGGGCAAGAAGATAGTTGAACAATCCGGCAATAATATATGTCCTCTATGTGGCAATCATATGGTGCTGAGGACGGCAAAGAAAGGGTCGAGCGCAGGAAGCAAGTTTTGGGGGTGCTCGACCTCTCCGGATATCTATTTCAGCCCGGCAACATCAAGTATGGAATCAGCGATCTCTTCGGGTTTCTCGATGTTCACAAAATGCCCTACTTCACTGAAAATATGTACATTATCATACAATTGGGGGAGGTGGTGAATCCACTGGCGTATGACCTCGTCCTTGCCCAGCGGGTCCCAGCGTCCGATGAGGGCACGGGCTCCGATATTCCTGCCTTCAAGGCCCCAGGCCTCTTCGATGTTCTCGTGGATGAACCTGAAGAATGCCGCAGAGTTACTCGGGTCGGGCAGTTTCCTTGCCTGTGGGTCGCTCTTTCCCCAATCCGCCGTCTCCCGCACCATCCGCTTCGAGCTTCTGGTGTTTGCCCTCGGGCCGAACTGAGCTTCGTATATCTGTCTGGCTTCTTTTTCTCTCCCCACTGTTATCCCGAATCGGGAGAGGATGAGATACACGATGAAAGATCCTATCAGCCTGAATGCATTGGCAGGCCTTCTGTACGCGGTATAGCTCGCGACGGAACCCCACAGAAAATCGGGAAGCACGGAAGGGAATCTTGACCAGGGGATGATGGGGACCGGATAATTCTTGTGATACTGGAAGCCCTCTCCCGGTATCGGGAAAACGGTCGTGTTCAATATGATGAGGTTCGATACCCTCTCCGGGTCCCGGAGAAATGCTCCGATGCCGATGGGCCCTCCCCAGTCGTGAACCACGAGGGTAACATCGTGAAGGTCGAGATGCCGGATGAGATGCAGCAGGTTGGCGGCATGGTCAGGGCAGGCCATCTCGTACGAGGCCTGGTCCGACAGGCCGAACCCCACATGGTCCATGGCAATTATCCTGCAGGGCTTCCTCGCGCCGCTCACCAGGCCACTAATGATTTTGCGATAAGAATAGGAGCACTCGGGGTTGCCGTGCACAAGGACGATCGTTTTCCCGGGCGTGCCGCTTCCTGAAGAGCTGTCCCGGCAAAACATCTTCTTGCCCTTGTCCGGCCCGTCCGGGATGACGAACCAGAAACCGCAGCCTGCGGGGTAATAATCCGAAGGAATATTCTTCAGAGGAGTATTCCCCGGCTCCCGGCTCACAGCATCGGTGAGCATCGCATCATTCATGCCCCACTCCCTCCTTACAGGTCCAGAAGCCACCCGCGGCCCTGAACCCTGGCGCCCAGCTTCAGCGAAGCCAGGAAAGACGACCGGAGCGTATCGCTCATCAACGCCTTTTTCACGGGATCGAGCCGCAGGAACCCGCCGACCATGGCCCGCATCGCTTTGTGCGTTATGCTCCCCGGGTTGTCGAAGATCTGGTTCTGCAGCGTGCCTCTTTCCAGGCTTTGCATCATGATCCTCTCGAACGTGGTCTCCGGGTGGATCACCTTCTGCTCCCTCTTCACCAGACGAAGGGCAGCCGTCGTGCAATTCAGGGCGCATACGCCGCAGCCAAGGCAGATGTCTTTATCGACGGCAGGGATTTTCTTGTTCTTCGAACGCGCACCGGCGTCATCCTGCATGGTCAGGGCATTGATCGGACACGCCTTTGCGCATTTCCCGCACCCGAGGCATTCATCCCGGTTGACGATGTCGGCAATGAAGCGCGAGGTGATCACCGTATGGGGATAGCCGTATTTCCTGATGCCGGTCAGCGTCATGCAGCAGTCGTAACAGCACTGGCAGATGAACCGGGGGTTCCTCTGCACATTGTCCGCATTGAGCACAAGGTTGTACTCCTTTGAAACCGCGATCGCCTCGAGCATCTCCGACCTGGAGGCCGGCACGCCGATCCCGTTTCTGATCATGTAGTCGGCAGCCCTTCCCAGGGCCATGCACGTCCTGAGCGGGGCCTTGCATTCCTTCTCGCCCACGTTGGCCTTTTCAACCCGGCAGGAGCAGTTTCCGAGGGTGTAGGTGTCGACAGCCTCGATAAGGGCCACGGCCTTTTCATAATCGAGGATCTCGGTATAATCTTCCGGCCTGACAGTCTCTTCATGAGGGATCGAGCGCATGATGGAAACCTTTTTATCGCCGCTGAAGTTTGCCGAGTAAAAATCGTCGTTGTCTTTCATGTAGGCGTGCAGGAATCGGGCCTTCTCTTTCGTGCTCAGGCCGCCCGTCTTCATCAGGGTGAACTCGTATATCCCGACGTAGAGGGGCGAAGGCATGTAATAGTACTCATCTTTCACGAAGATATCGATGACAAGGCCTTTTGAAGTCAGCCCGTTCAGGATGCCCGATAATACCGCCCTGTTGTAACCGGCAACCTGAGCGATACGATCGAGTGTGGAGAAGGTGTACGGCATTTTTGTGACGACATCGGCCTCGGCAGTCGAATAGATCTCCCTGATCAGTTCATGGAATTCTTCACGCCAGGGAACCCTCAGCTGCAGCCCGTCGATCTTTCTGCCGAGCTTCCGATACAGGTCTCTGTTCCGATCGCCAGGAGAATCTTTTCCGCCGTGGTTGTGTCCCATGTTTTCCTCCTCCATGCCGGTCGCCATCACGGGTGCCGGCCATCTCGTCCGCCGATATCACCGGCCGACCGGGCACGATATGTAACAGTTGAAGCAGTGATATTCAAAGCCGATGAAGGCCGCCTGGTACAGGCTCATGTATTCAGGGCTGATCATCATCTGCTTCTGTTCATCCGGGCTTGAGTCGATGAACTTCATCCAGAACTTGATGTTCGCTGCCAGACCATTTGGCTGCGAGTGCTTCATGCATTTGAACTCGTCGGTCTTTCCTTCCTGATCGAGGGCCCGGGCGGGACAAGTCTCCACGCAGATATTGCAGTGGGTGCACAGGTCCTCTTTGACCGGAGGGTCCGGCGTCAGCTCCAGATCGGTCAGGACCGTCGAGAAGATGACCCTGGTGCCCAGTCTCGGATGAATCACGAGGTTGTGCCTGCCCCAATTGCCCAGTCCCGCGGCAACCGCGGCATGACGCTGGGAGATATCCGCTACCAGCCCGAACCTGTTCTCGGGCTTCATGTTCAGGGGATAGGAGAGGGGGGTTGACATGGCCTTTGCCTTGAACTCTTTCTCAATGAACCGCGAGAGCTTGTAAATGCACGATCTCGCGAATTCCATGGAATCAATCCTGCCGCCCATGGCGATCCGTTTGTTCTCACTCTCGCAGTTCGACAGCTCTCTGAAGGCCATGACGATCAGGGTCTTTACCTTGGGGAAAATCGTTTCGATCTTCGGAGACAACGGGCTGTTATAATCGGATGCCGCGCCGAATCCCACATCCTCTACGCCCAGGTCCAGGGCAAATCTTTTTACTCTTTCCTTCGTTTTCTCGCTCATGGGTCACTCCTGTCTTCTTTGCCAATCTTTAAGTCTGCCGGAGCAGACAGGCCTGTGATATGTGCTGTTCCTTCCGGTTGCGGATATGCAGGCTTATTGCATGCTCCTCTCGAGGGCGAAGAGGGCGGCGCCGAAAGCACCTACCGTATCCGGCATATCCGGGACGAAAACACTGCACTCCAATGCCTCTTCAATGGCGCGCACCACTCCGTCGTTCTTTGCGACGCCGCCCGACATGGCAACCTGCCTTCCCTGATAATCAGGGACGACGCGCTTTACCAGAGAGACGGTCCGGGCGGCGATCGAACGGTTCAGGCCCCTGACGATCTCGTTCACGCCGGCCCCTTCGGCTATGAGGGAGACAACCTCGCTCTCGGCGAAGACCGTGCACATGCTGCTGATGGTCACGTTGCCCCGGGCGCCTGTGTCGAGCCCTCCTATCTCCTCGATATCCACCTGGAGCGCGCGGGCCATGGCTTCCAGGAAACGGCCGGTGCCGGCGGCGCACTTGTCGTTCATGGCGAAGTTCACGACCGCCACCTTGTCCGACATGTGGATGCACTTGCTGTCCTGCCCGCCGATGTCGATCAGGACCTCCGCTCCTGCCCGAAGCGCCTGCATGCCCCTGGCGTGGCAGGTGATCTCGGTGATCGAGGCGATCTTTTCTTCCACCCTGTCGCGGCCGTAGCCGGTGGATACGGTTGCCTTCACATCCCGGCCGGAAATCCCTGCCCGGCTCAAAACGATCTCTGTGGCAAGGGCTATGGCCTCGCGGTTGCGTGCGCCGGTGGGCAAGACGGCCGATGCCTTGATGTTTCTTTCCCCGTCTATCAGGACAGCATCACATGACAGGCTTCCGATGTCGATTCCGAGATAATACATGACGTCTCCTTTCATGCTACTGCCAGGGGTTCGGCCTGGACTGGATCATTTCCATGAAGGCCTCGATCCGGGTGCGGAACTGGCCCTCGGTGAACTTACGCTCGTCAACGCAATCCACCTCGAGATTCAGCACGGGCACCCCCACTTCCCTTAAGCCTGCCTCGACAAGCCCCCGTGTCCCGGTCCCCTGCCTGCATCCCCAGTTGCAGGGATTTATGGCGCCCTGGATGCGGTAGTCCTTGGCGAGCTGCTTCAGGTGATCAATGCGGTGCTGCGTCACGCCGTTGAAGGGGATGGAGATCGCCCTCCTGGCTAGTCCTTCAAAGGGGTCATCCGGATCGATGGGGCCCCAGGTGATGCTGTTGAGCTCATCGCTCACGATCACGGCCCGGTATTCTTTCTCGAGTGTATCCACCAGCGGGTTTTTGAACTGGATGCGGTTCTGGATCCACAGGAGGCGGACCTTCTCATCCTTAACGCCGCTCCTGTTCTCTTTGATCCTCCGGCTGAACTCGTCCCGGTATGCCCGGGCCAGGGATACCGACTCATCGCTGCCGAGAAAGAGCGCCATGGTGATCATGAAGTTGTTCAGGTCCTTGCTGTTTGCGGGAGACGGGCACTGCTTCGCCAGATCGAATATCTCGGCCAGGATGCCCCTGGCTTCATTTGTCCTTTCGATGACTGCCTTCAGCCTGTCCCTGTCGAGCGCCATGCCCGTGTGCAAGGTGACGAAGTCCGTCAGGTCTTTTATCTGTGAGGCCAGGTATGCAACATCACTGTCCGAATCTCCCTGGGGTATGTGCAGGACGAAGAGAGGCTTTTCAAAATGTCGTGCCAGGTTCTCGATGACCGCCAGGCCGCCGCTGCAGGGAATGGTGGTGCCCACCAGGATCTCCGGCTCCGGCATGAGATTTTTCATGGCTGCCCCCATGACTGACCGGTGATAGCTGCAGGCATCCGAAGAATATCCCGCGTGGTCGGATTCCTCGATAATGCTGCCCGCCATGCCGGTTGAGGCGAGCATGGCGCCGATGAACTCCACGAAGCAGGAGGTCAGGCCCATGGCGTGCAGGAGGTCGAACGGGGCTGCGATGCCGCACCATGCCACCTTGTTCGACCCTGAATAGAGCCGTTTCCCCAGCCGGGCAATCTCCAGTGCGTAGAGCTTCCTGGGGCTTGCATTGCCGCCCTGACCGTCGATCGACGATACGATTCCCTTCTCAAGATCATCAAAGTAATTTATCAGCATATTCTTTACCTCAGCATCTCGATAAATGCTTCTATCCTTGTCCTGTGCTGACCTATGGACCGCATGGTGCAATCGCCCTCGAGCACGAGGATGGGTATGCCCTCTTTCCGAAGCGTTTCACGGATGAAGGGAAGCCGCGCAAGGTAGGGGTCGCAGAACTTGGCAGAGTGGAAGATCACCCCCCTCGCATCACATGCCTCGCGCCCTCTCGATAACGGTCTGCGCTATCTCCCCGGGCCGGGCATGGTTGAAGGTGCGGGCACAGGATTTTCTCTCCAGGATCGCCCGCGCCAGCCCGCTGTAGAGGTCTTCGCCGTCCTCGATCCGAATCGGCTGGAAGAGCCGGGAGCCGGTGCACAGATCTTCATCCGACGATGCAGGCTCCCGCTGCCTCGAAGAGGTCGAAAGCCTCGGTGTCGGGGAGGATGTTTCCGAAGAGGAAGACGGCGGGAGGATTTCCGGCCATCTTCTCCTTCAGCCCTGAGGCGAGCACGTCTTCAGCATATCGGATTGCTTCGGGGAGAGGCTCGGTCGCAGCAACGGTGTACGCCTTCTGCAGGGCCTTCCGCCCTCCCTTGTACGCCCCGGTATTCACTTCCGAGGCAAGCCCGGAAAGGGTGTCGGCAAGCCTGTTATGCTCCAGGATGCATTCCTTCACGAGATCATCGGAAACAGGGTAGCCGCTCCATTCCCCAAGGACACCGGCCAGACGCCTGAGCTCACCTGCAAAGAACCGGACCGCGGGCTTGTCCGCAATGACCGGGAGATCGACGAGGACCGTCGGATCATCTTCACGGACTTTTTTCCAGGCATCGGACAACCTCCTCATGGCATCGCAGCTGTTCATGAAGACCATGCCGCCGAGCTTAGGCAGGTCTTTCCCCATGGCCCTGTCGAGGATCTGTTTCACATGGGGGCACAGATTGTCGTGCAGGTGAAGGCCTGCCTGGTCGTGGCATGTCCGTCAGGGGCAGCACCCGGTATGGGTCATACCCGGCGGCGTGGAGCAGCACCAGCGGCGTATATGCACACGCATACCCAGAGACTCATTTCTCCGTCTGCTCATTTATCTTCCTCCTCGTGTACATTCATGAGCACCTTGCGCAAGGTGTCCTTTCAGTCTGTTCGATCTCGTCGGCGCTCAATCCCGTGAGCACCTTTTCCAGGATGCGGTCTACCGTGGAAGCAACGGTGTTCTTTATGGCGTGCCCTGCATCGGTGAGGTGTATTTTCAGCTCCCGCCGGTTGCTCGGGTCGAAGACCCGCTGCACCAGCCCGTCCCTCTCCATCCGGTCGATGAGGCCGGTCATGGTGGAGGGCTCCAGGCCGGCCCTTCTCCCCAGCTCGGTGACTTTGAGGCCGTCCTCTTTCCAGAGGCTCAGGAGTGCCCCCAGATAAGCAGGCCTCATGCCTGTCAGGCCTTCTTCGGCAAAACCACGCTTGAAGGCGGCAGTAGCACACAGAGAGACACGGGTGATGAGGAAATAGGGACAGTCCTCGGGATTTGTGGAAAAGAAGCTAAGGTCACAAGATTTATCTGTTTTCATGGAATGGAATCCTCAATAGTTTATGTCTATACATTACTGATGCGAAATGTATTGTCAAGTAATATATGCAGATATAATTTTAAGGGCATTTCCTGTCAGTGCAGAGATGGGTCGGGATGTGAATAGGATGGAACTGGAGGCAGGTCACAAAAGGGTCTGGTCTTGCTTTATGCTATCTTATCTTGATGAAGGAATTCAGGGAGTAATACCTGACCCCCTCAATATTCCTCACGGACAGGGAGATATTCAATAAATATAAAGAGAAGACTATGGCACAAAACATACGGTTATACTAAAAGAGCAAATACTTGCTTTGGAAGTTGCCTAGTCAACGGGGGAAGATTTTCAGGTTATTTAAAGGACGGCACAGAGTGTATATTCTGTGTTGTAAGGTATGACAGAACCGGAGGAGGTATCTATGAAATTGAAGTATCATGTCCCGCTGTTAGGATTTCTGTTCCCCACGCTTGTCATCTCAACATGGATGTTTGTCTACAGGGAGTGTCCGCCCATGGAGCAGTTGATCGGATTCTATGCCTGCGTAATAGGCGCTACCGTCACCTATTATACGGGTATTCACGTGGTGCTGAACGACAAGACATAGTTTATTTGATCCCGAACACTTCAAGCAGACCTAGAGAAATTAAGGGGACGTCCCTTAACAATTACATTTTAATGCCAAGAATGCTGAATTATTGATGGACGTCCCTCTTGTTACCCAAAGGGCATGCTGCCTTGATATCCCCGGGAGCAAAGGTGAGCCGGTAGAACCTTACCTTCTGCGCAGACAGAATCGTGTCACCAACCTTTACATCACCTGTAAATTTAAGCGCCCTGCTTTTTTCCCAGGGTGCGAGAGGGCTTTTTGCCTGGATGGAATGCGGGTAGTAGAAGCCCACGACGAGAGAGATGCCGTGCTTCTTTTCCCATGGTGTTTCGATAAAGGGATTCCCGCGACCGGCGAGAGCCTTCCGGGCTGCCTGCTCTGCCATATGCCATCGTGCCGGATCTGATGGGCACATGAATTCCTTCGAGAACTGAGACCTCTTGGATACGGCAGGGTTGAACTGCCCTTCCTGGAATATCACCCCCTTGATCCCTTGGCCATAGATCCTTTGCTTCGAGGCACAGGCCTCACTCAGGCGGACACGGTTCATGACTCCCCAAGCGATTGCCTCATATACGGCCTGATCGTCGGCATAACCTGCAGATACGCTCTCCGCATGGACAAGTCTCGTCAGCACCTCTTCCTCACTGATGCTGTTTCCTTCCATCACCGATTGGGCGGTGGGCGATTTCCCCAACTGCAGGCAAGCCGGGAGCTCCCCGGCAATCACGTGCCTCAAGGGGAGTGATGCAGAAAAAAGCATGGTCATGGTTACAAGGATCTTTTTCATTTCTTCAATCAAGAAGTATTGTCTGCCCGTGCTTGAGCTCCACAAGACTGTCAATGAGCCCGGCCTTCTCCATCTCCTGCTTGATGTCCAAGGGGGGCTGGAAGACCGGTTCGTCGCCCAGCCTGAACGTGCCCCAGTGGACCGCGAGCAGCTTTTTGGCGGCTAGATCCTGAAATGCCCTCACCGTCTCCTCGGGATTCATATGGGATTTTTTCATAAACCAGCGGGGTTCATAGGCCCCCAGGTTCATGATCGCAAGGTCTATGTTGTAGTGCTGCCCGATCTCCTTGAACCCCTCGAAGTAAGCGGTGTCGCCTGAGACGTAGATGGTGCGACCCGATGAGGTCTTGATGAGATACGATCCCCACAAGGCAGTGTTGGGCCCCACCAGGGGGTTTCGCATGGTCCAATGGTTGCACGGAAGAAACGTGATCTCGAAGCCCTTCACCTTTACGGAGTCGAGCCAGTCAAGCTCGAGGGTGCGTAGGGCGCCGTTGTCCTTGAGCAGGGAGGCATACCCCAGAGGGCAGATGAAGCGGGCGTTTTCGTGGAAGAGCTTAAGCGACTTCAGGTCGAGGTGGTCATAGTGGCCGTGGGTGATGAGCACGGCATCCACCATGGGCACGTCTTCCGGCTTGAACGAAAGGGGTGTAAAGTCCTTGATGGGCCAGAACATCCCGAAGAGCACCGGGTCCACCAGGATGCCGGACTCGGCGTCCTTGATGAGTACACCGGCATGGGTGATGAAGGTTATGCTGAGCGAATGATGAGCCTTTACCTTGGCCCAGTCCATGTCAACGGGGATGACGCGTTCGTCTTTGTAGTATTGCCTGAAGGGGTTGTCCGTGGAGAACTTCCACTTGAGCACCTCGAGGAAGCTCCTGCGCCCTGTGTCCGGACTGAACGGGCTGATGAAACGCCCCTGGCCGTGATGGAGCTTGCTCCGGGCGATCTCCCACAGATCCATGCGGCTGTGATCAGGACTGTCGGAACCATGGCATTGTTGATTCACCGTGAAAAGCATTATTACGAAACCCGCAAGGAGAACAACGCCCGCAACCTTTCCCGTACTCTTATACCCGAGAGTAGACACAGGGTACATCTAAGGGTTTTCTGAGAAATAATCAAGGCGACTTTGCCGGTGATCAGGCGAAGGTGCCAGGTCCCAGGATAAGAAAATAATAGATCATCTCAGGAAAAATCCAAAATAGTCTCTGACCCGATTACTGGGTAAGGCCAATTACTCATTTTTGCGATATTTGCTTGTATCGAAACCGGTAATGGTATAATTTCCCAGGGAAAGGAAAGTCTTCGGGATTGAGCTATGAAGGTATACATAGCGCGGCAACCGATCTTCACCAGGAATAAGAGGATCTATGCCTATGAGCTTCTCTTCAGGGAAAGCATGGAGAACTTTTTCCCGGACATCGACGGCGACAGCGCCACCTCCCGCGTTCTTTCGAGCACCTTCTTCTCATCCGACATCGAAAAGATAACCGGCGGCAAGCGCGCATTCATAAACTTCACCAGGGAGCTGATACATAGAAAGGTTCCTCTGCTCTTCCCGATGCAGACCACCACGGTCGAGATCCTTGAGACTGTTGAACCGGACGAGCTCGTTATCGAGTGCTGCAGGGATCTCTGCGCCGGGGGATACCAGATTGCCCTGGATGACTTCGTTTACCGCAGCAGCCTCGATGAGCTCATCGAGCTGGCTGACATCATCAAGATAGACTTCCTGAGCACGGGCATTGACGAGATCCGTGAGTATGTGAAGATGCTCTCTAAGAAAAAGTGCGAGCTCCTTGCCGAAAAGGTTGAGACCAACGAGCAGTTCCGTATGGCACGCGAGATGGGATTTTCCTACTTCCAGGGATTTTTCTTCAGCAAGCCCGAGGTCATGGGCGAGACCGATATCCCATCGCTGAAGATGAATCTCCTCCAGATCATGGCTGAGGCAGGCAGCGACAACTTCCGCATCGATGAGCTGAAGCGTCTCATAGAGCGGGATGTGGGAATCTCGTACAAGCTTCTGAGGTACCTGAATTCACCGTTCTTCCGGAGGAGGAACGAGATAACCTCCATAAAGCACGCCATCCTCCTCCTCGGTGAAAAGGGCATGAAAAGCTTCCTCTCCGTCATCATCATGTCTGTGCTCAGCCAGGACAAGCCGGACGAGCTTCTCAAGGCCTCGGTCATGAGGGCACGGCTCTGTGAAAACCTCGGGCTGCTCCAGGGAAAGAATATAGACCCGGCCGAGCTCTTCACCCTCGGGCTCTTCTCTCTCATCGATGCGATCCTTGATTCCCCTATGGAGCAGATCATGAAAAAACTTCCCCTTGCCCAGGAGATAAAGGCAGCACTCCTGGAGCAGGACAACAGGCTGAGCGAGTTCCTGCGGCTCACCAAAGAATACGAGATGGGGAACTGGGAAGAGGTCTTCTCCGGGGCATCGTCACTGGGCCTCGAAACCTCGCGGCTCCCCGAGATCTACCTTGACGCCCTGGGCTTTGCCGACGCACTCCTCGAGACGACAGAAGCATAAGGGTATTGCCGGATCCTTTTGCCCGTTATATTTGAACTTATGTTCAGTCGGTATAACGATCCTGTTTTCAGGCAGTAGAGAAGCATCATTTTTGTCATAAGACCGGTTCTCTCCATGGGAATGGTCGGTCTTGATCGAAAAAGGGGGCGTCATGAGAAAAAAGGTATTCTTTACATGTCTCTTATTGGGATTGATAGGAATTATCATTATTTCATGGGGTTGGTGTTCAATCAATGATACTCCTTCCGCTGCAGGAAAGCAGGAGCTCCCTTTCTATTTCGGCATCCCTGAAAGGCCCGTGTATTCATCCTCTGTGGTGGATTCACCGAAGAGCCGCTATGAGTTTGATCCTGTTTTGCAATTTGATGTGGTCAAGCACGATTTCATTGTCGAGAACACCTCGGATCACATCTTAGAGCTGAAGAAGGTGACGGGCTGCTGCGGCAGCCTGGTGGAAGCCTTCAGCACCCAGATACCTGCAGGGAAAGAGGGTGTCATCAAGACAGTGCTCCTGACGGATCGACGCGGCGGTGAGGAGATACACGGCTTCATCCGCGCCATGACCAATGATCCCAAGAACCCTGAATGGGCCATCGAAATCTCCTGCCTTGTGAAGAAGTTTGCCGACATCTCTGCCTATACGATCATGCTGAGCGGGTCCTGGCGCAATCCCATCGAGGGCTCATCCGTTGTCATGCCCGTGGCCGAGTATCCGTTCAAGATAACCTCTCTCAAGGCGAAAAGAGGGATATTTATCACGTATGGATACAAGGAGATAACGCAGAACGGCAGGAAAGGATACCTCATCCGGGCAAAGAATATCAGGAAAGAACGCGGGGTCATTCGAGATACGATCTATGTGCAGACGGACAATCCTGCCAGACCGCAATTCATGATCCGCGTGCAGGGGAAGCTGACCGACTGATATAATTATTCGCCTTCCGGCTGCTGCTCCGGTTGCTTTTGGTAGATGTCCATTGCCACTTTTGTTCCGCTGATCAGCATCGTGACAAGGACATTGTCATTGATAAATCGGGCCCTGTGGGAGATGATCTTGCCGTAATAATCGATTTCCCAAAAAAATTCCTTTTTCTCCGGGTCATACGTATAGGTCTTGGGCGTTTCGAAGAAGGTATAGGTCCGGGTGGTTTTCTCGTCCGGATAAAATATGAAGGTGCCGTCATCCTGGGGTTCCAGCTTGAAGCCGTTGGCCTCCTCTTTGAAATCATCCACACCCACCCAGCCGCCCAGCCATAGATCTTTGGTGGGGGCGTTTCCGGTTTGAACAACTCTGTCGAGCTGCGGGAGATCTTCCACAGATTCAATATTGAGGTCATAAATCTGCTTCTTGATTTCTTCGATGTCTTTCGGATGGGGCAGGGGGGCTTCAGTAATTTTTTCTTGATATACTGTTTCAGCCTGATCCGCAGAAGAGCCGGCCTCTCTGGGGGGTAGCGTTGTTTGCTGCCCGGCTGACTGTGGCTCAAGCCTATTTTTTACGTCTGGAACAGGTTCTGTTCCATCGGCGTAAAAAAGATAAAACCCGAAGGCGAGCAGAAGAATGCCGGTCAGGATAAAAGCTGCATACTTTTTATTCATTCAGATGATACCTCTCAAAAAGGTACAAGCAACACTGACCGCAGGACTGATCTTTAAGCGTCCATAGACGGCTTGAGGGGCAGCGCCTCCGGGGGGAAGCGCTGCTTCACCTTCAAGCCGGTTGCTTCACCGGTTCAGCGATACATCGACCCGCTTACCATTGCATTCCAGATCAGGTTTGCCAGGATAACCGAGCCGTCATACGTGGGATGGATATCGTCCGATTTGATGTGCACCGGCTGGATGTTCGGCCTCGAGTCTACGAGGAGTGCCTTATAATCTGTGTTTATGAAGAGTGCCGGCCAACTGTAAGAGCCACTGGTGAAGTATGAAGGGAAAATACCCGGATAGACCCAGTCATAGGCATAGTCGATGGCTTCGTTCTTTTCTATCTCGTCGCCTTTCACATGATAGTAGCCGAGCCACACGCAGTTGTTAGGTGATTTGGCATACATGGCATTGACCATGACTTCCATCTTGTCGCCGATGTAATTGATGACATCGACGCATGCCGGGGTCACCGGGTCCGTATTGCAGTCCGCGCTCCCCTGGAGTATGTCATTGGCGCCGCCGTCAGCAAGGACCGTCTTCAGGGTCGTTCTGCCGAGTGCCGTGTTCAGCTGACTCTGGATCGATGCAATCTTGGCGCCGCTCACCGATCTGTCTTTGTACATTTTGCCGGATTTAGTCTTCAAGACTTTCTGGATATCTCCGGACAGATCGAAAACCGAATCGCCCACGATCTGGACATCCCATTCACTTGCAGTGGGATTATTGAAATCGAATTGTGAGCATCCAACCATTGCCGGGGTCATTCCTGCCAACATGCCTATAGCTAACATCCTGATTAATCTCATAGCACCTCCTCTTTGTACGACTATTACAGCTCACTGATATGTTTCTCAGTGCTTCTGCCATGTGGATCTGCAAAACGTGATGCCCGCACGCTGCTTTACAAAATAAACGGATTGATGATAATAATGTATTACACTATTAATTAATATAATATTGCTAACGTTATTAATAAAATCAAGTATCGTAAATTTCAGGTTTGATTTTTTTAAAGTTCAGATTTTTATACAGCTTCATCAGGGATGGCGTTGCCCTGTCTGAAGGACCCGGGGCCTGATATGACGAAATACCGGGGGAGATATCAAAGTCATTCTGGAGGAGGTTTTTATGGATTTTGAGAATATCTTGTTCGAGCATTCGGATGGCGTGGCCGTTATCCGTCTGAACCGGCCGAAAGAGATGAACACACTGAACTTCGGCCTCACTGCCGATCTGCTCAAGGCCCTTGAAGTGTGCTGGGATGAAGGCGGCATCAAGGCGGTCATCATAACGGGCAGCGGGAGGTCCTTCTGTGCAGGCGGAGACGTGGCGGCATTCAATAACTCGCCCGACCTCGGCGATACGACACGGCAGATGACCAAGTCGTTCGACCCGCTTATCTCGGGCATCAGGAGGATCGGCAAACCGGTCATCGCCATGATCAACGGCGCAACCATGGGCGCCGGGCTTTCGATGGCGGCGGCCTGCGACCTGCGCATCTGTGCAACCTCGGCAACGTTCCGCCAGGCCTACACCTCGGTAGGGCTCGTGCCGGACGGAGCCTGGAGCCTGTTCGTGCCCCTGCTCATCGGGTTCGGGAGGGCAAGCGAGCTCATCTTCATGGACCCGGTACTGGATGCGAAGAGGGCTTTTGCGATCGGCCTGGTGAACGAGGTGGTGGAAGATGCAGGCCTCGAAAAGGTAACGCATGCCCATGCGATGCGCCTCGCCAAAGGGCCGCTCGCCTCATACGCCATAGCCAAGGACAACCTCAACAGGGCCATGCTGACCCTGCTGGAAACCCAGCTTGAGCAGGAGCGCCTCGGCATCATGAGGGCGGGTCGGACCAGGGACGCCCGCGAAGGCCTCGAATCCATGATAAACAGGCGCAAGCCCGAGTTCAAGGGGGAGTAGAGAATCCCGGTACACGCCTGGAATTCTTCCCGAAATTCTCTCCCAATTCCTCTCAGTGTATCTTTTCCGCTCCTGTTCCGTCTTATTGGAGGTGAAAAGGAGGAACTCATGAGTAGGAATGCATCTTATGCCGTTGCGTTATCATCGCTGCTTATCGGGATCGGTTCGCTGATCTTGTTTGCAAGCTTTCTCTTCCCGGGGTCATTCGGTGTGATCGACATGGGGCTGAAACCGGGCCAGGCATTGGTTCTTGATGCCTGTCTTTCACTCCTCTTCACTGGGTTCATTCGATCCATACGGTGTTAAAAAGATCAAACGCCATATCCACGGCAAGGAAACCAGGATCATGCCTTTAACTGTCAGAGGCGCCTACCGATGGGTGCGCTACCCGTTATATTTCTTCTGCCTGCTCATGATCCGGGCGTGTCCGGATATGCGTGAGCAGAGTGCCGGCGGTATACCTGTCACGGCTCTGGGGCAATATATCGTTTCGTAAAGAACTCCGAAACGTCGGGCGGAGGCGTGATGGTTTCCCGCAGCACGAGAGAGGCCGCGGTCGATGGGCAGGTGGGGGTACAAATGCCGCAGCCGATGCAGTGCGCGGGATCGACACCGGCTTTTTCATCTTCTCCGAGCGTGATCGCATCCATCGGACACCTTTTTTCACAGGTGCCGCAGCCGATGCATGTCTCTTGATCGACGCAGGCGACATAGCTGGATGAAGAGATCATCTTCAGGTTGAGCAGTTTCTGAGTCTGGAGGAACACGCAGCAGCATTCGCAGCAGTTGCAGATCATGGACAGATAGCCGTCCAGGTTTTCAATGGCATGGACCAGCCCCTCTTTATCCGCTTCTTCCAGGATCTTTATCGCCTCTTCCCTGGTGATCTCCCTGCCCATGCCCTGCTCGACCACATAGCGCCCCATATCGTTGAAGTGCAGGCAGTTATCCAGAGAATGACCGCATCCCTTTCCCACATAGGCCATCATCTGCCTGCAGGGACATTTGCTCACGGCAAAGAAGGAAAGAGCTGCCATTTGTTCTTTAAGCCTATCGAAGGGGAGGATTTCAGACTTTTTTCTCAATGACTGATCGATGGGAATCACCCGCACCGTGGGGATATTCCGGGCAAGCTCTTTACCGAATCCTTCATCCCGGTATTTGATCCAGAGAGGGGCGAGCTTGCGGGCCTTTTCCGTATCGATGCCCGGCCAGTAAGGCGCCTCCGCAAACCCGACGACTGTCGGCTGGAGGCGATACTTCCTAACCTTACCCGGCTTCTGCTGGGTAAACACAGTCCCGTTCCTCGCCATGGCGGCAAGGATGGATTCCAGGGATTCGGACTTGTCCGGGAATATTTTTTTCAGCTCTTCGAGAGACTTGTTTTCAAAGGGGAGGCTGCAGGCGATTTCTGCTTCCTCTTCGGAATACATGATCTCGAGTATACCCATAAGGGAAGGGGACATCGGTGCGCCGACTATGCCCTGATTCAGATGTCTTGCCAGGTTTTCATACAGAACCCTTCTTTCCATATACACTCCCTTTTTGGAGAATTGATCCCCTCTAATAAATTAGACCGGTTTACTTAAAATGCATGAGGAGGCACTGCTTGTCAAGAATAATCCAGACTGGTCTGTTTAAATCGAAAAAGATTTCGCAGACATCGGGTGATCTTCTGATAATCCTTTGGGCAACGGTATTCCTGCTCAAGGAAAGAAAATATAGGTAATCCGCTGGGCCTCATCATGCTTTCGAGATGTAATCAAAAATGATCTCAGCATGTATTTCGAGCGGCTCGGTGCTTTTTACCGCTTTCATATGCATCAGTGCACCTTCCCAGCTGGACAGGATGAAACGGGCTGTCTTATCGATATCCAAGGTTTGTGATATCTGGCCCGATTCCCGGGCCTCACGAAGAACCATCGCGAATTGCCCGACCATGATATCGAGCGAACTCTTTATTTTTTCCTGAAAGGCCGGGCTGGTATCGCCCATCTCCTGCGCAAAGTTGCCGACCGGACATCCCAGGGTATAGTCCTTGGATTTGAAAAAATCGATGAACCA
>CAVVYZ010000018.1:0-13710 GCA_963752595.1 uncultured delta proteobacterium | reverse complement strand
ATGAACCGGTCATTGTAAATTCATCACGTACCGATTCCAGCTCACCCATGAATGTAAAAGTCTGGATTGAGCAACCCAGCGATAGTAGCGTGATCAAGGCATATGCTTCAGCAACCCAGGCTCCAACCTCTACCAACCCTTATGGGCTATTCCGTCTGGATTACGCTGAAAGTGGCGGACGCGCCGGCAAAGGCTATATCAATGCAACCATCGGCGGACTTGATTTTTATCAGGAAGGTTCAGAAACCGTTAGCGTCAATACATATGGCCGAACCTTGCAACTCAAGCTCAATGCAGGCGCAAACACACAGACAGCCGGTAGTGGCACGCTCAAGCAAATAGATACCCTGAACATCAATCCAGTATCGACTACGCAATTTGATTTTGCATACAATTCAACTGGAGGAACTAACAACAAGGGATATTTTCTGCGCAGTGACACCTCAACCTCAGTATGCTTCAGTCGCGATCAGTCTGAGGCGGCAGAATCGGTCTGGAGTTATGGCCTGTACGACTCAAGCACAGGCGGGCGTATTGAACGCAGCTCCGGCTTCCCCATTGTTTACACAGATTTAACTACGCAAACCGAAATGAACGGTTATGTTGGCTATTGGGGCCTATGGACGCCAACTACAGTTGACACAACCCAGACCGTTAAGAAAATTGATTACAACAACGTGAATGCAACACCGGTCTCGTATAGTCTGTTGCAAACTGGCGGCAAACTGTTGAAATATACCAAAGTGACAAAACCACTAAGCGCCTTGGACAAAATTAAATTCCAATTCTGGTGCAAGTTTCTGTACCTGGCGTAGTTATGCCGGCAGACATTCTACCAAGCACGCTTACATCCGGTACTGGGTATGAATTCCCCGACTAGATTAGGCTTCTAATTGCATAATATTATATTTAATCACAATATCATATAGTTATAAAATGGTACTGAACTTGCCTAAGGTCTCTCCAGTTTCATGTACCTGTTTGCAACAAAGGCTAATTAGAGTGTCTCATGTGTGATGGATCTGCAAATAAATACGAGCCTTTTCCCGTCGTAATTTCTAGGACTTTGCCGCAAATAGGCGAGCACAGGCTTTTCCAGTTGAAGCTCGATAACGGCCTCACATGGAAGGATTTCGGGCACCAGCCCGGGCAATTCATCGAGGTATCGATTTTCGGGAAGGGAGAGGCCCCGATCAGCATCTCCTCCCCCCCGACCCGTCCTGACCACCTCGAAATCTGCGTCCGCAAGACGGGTAGCTCACCAATGCGCTCTTCGAGCTGGGGAAAGGATCGCGCCTGCATATCCGGGGTCCCTACGGGCGGGGCTTCCCGGTGGAATAGCTCAAGGGAAAGAAGCTGCTGCTCGTGGCAGGAGGGCTGGGCTTGCCCCGCTTCGCTCGCTCCTCTCTGTATTGCTCGACCGGAGGGATGAATTCGACGAGCTGATCCTCATGTACGGCACCAACAACCCGGACAATGTCCTGTTCAAGTACGAGCTTCTGAGCTTCTTCGACCGCAACGACATCAAGTATTTCTACAGCGTGGACCGGGACCAGGAAGGAATCTGGAAGCAATATGTCGGCGTGGTCACCGGCCTGTTCGACCGGGCTACCCTTTCGCCTGAAGACACATACGCCGTCCTGTGCGGGCCCCCGATCATGTACCGGTTTGTCGTGGAGAAGCTCCTGAAGCTCGGGTTCCCGAAAGAGCAATATCTACATGTCCCTGGAGAGGATGATGAAGTGCGGCGTAGGCAAGTGCGGCCACTGCGCCATCGGAGAGAAATACTGCTGCACGACGGCCCGGTCTTCAATTACACCGAGATCGAACATATCAAGGAGGCGATCTGATCATGGCGAGAAGATACTCAACGATCTGCCCCTTCTGCGGATGCGGCTGCAACTTCTATCTGGTTCGAGGAGAACAGGGAGGATCATCGGGGTGGAACCCAGCCCCAATAACCCGGTCAACAAAGGCATGCTCTGCGCCAAGGGCTGGAACTCGTATGATTTCGTCCATTCCCCCAAGCGGCTGAAGACCCCGCTCGATCAGAAAGAACGGCGTGCTCACGAAAGCCACCTGGGACGAGGCCCTCGACCTTGTCGCGCGAAGCCTTACCGGGATTCGCGACACACATGGCAGCCGGAATCGCTTGCTTTCCTAAGCTTCCGCCAAGGTCACCAACGAGGAAAATTATATCTTCATGAAGATGGCGCGGACGGCCTTCAAGACGAATAATGTCGACCACTGCGCCCGACTCTGACACAGCGCCACCGTGGCCGGTCTGGCCGCAACATTCGGTTCGGGCGCAATGACAAACTCCATCAATGAAGTGGACGACGCGGATCTCTTCCTAGTGATCGGGTCCAATACCACCGAGCAGCATCCCGCTGATCGGCACCCGGGTCATTAATGCCGTCGAGCGGGGGGCAAAGCTCATTCTCATGGATCCGAGAGCCATCCCTTTTGCACAAGTTCGCCGATGTCCACCTCAGGCAGAACATCGGGACGGATGTCGCCGTGCTGAACGGCATGATGAACGTCATCATCGAAGAAGATCTCTATGACAGGCATACGTCGACGACCCGCACCGAGGGTTTCGAGGCGCTTAAAAAGACCGTGTCCCGGTAAATACTCCCCGCGGGTCGTGGAGCAGATCAGCGGGGTCAAATGCAGCGATCTCATCCGGGCGCCTCCAGCCTGTACGCCGCGAACGAGAAAGGCCATGCTCCTCTATGCCATGGGCATCACCCAGCATACCACGGGAACCGACAACGTGAAAACCTGTCGCCAACCTGGCCATGCTCACCGGCCACGTGGGCATCCCCTCCGCCGGCGTCAATCCTCTGCGGGGCCAGAACAATGTCCAGGGCGCCTGCGACATGGGCGGCCTGCCGGGTGTATATACCGGCTATCAGAGGGTCGACGAGCCGGCAGTAAAGAAGAAATTCGAAGATGCCTGGGGCGTTGAGGGTCTCGACGACAAGCCGGGCCTGACCATCACCGGCATGATGGAGGCTGCGGCAGAAGGGCGATCTGAAGGCACTCTATATCATGGGCGAAAATCCCATGCTGAGCGACCCTGACGTCAATCACGTCGAGCAGGCCCTGTCCAACCTCGATTTCCTGGTGGTGCAGGATATCTTCCTGTCCGAAACGGCCGCGCTCGCCGATGTTGTCCTGCCTGCAGCCTGCTTTGCCGAAAAGACCGGGACATACAGCAATACCGAGCGCAGGGTCCAGCTCGCCCGACAAGGCCGTCGATCCCCCAGGGCCCGCCCGTGCCGACTGGGAGATCATCCAGGACATATGCACTCGCTGCGGGCTATCCCGATGCACTACGCGGACACGGCGGAGATCATGGCCGAGATCAACCGGGTGACCCCTTCATACGCGGGCATCACCTACAGCAGGCTCAGGAAAGATTTCGGCCTGCAGTGGCCCTGCCCCAACGAAGAGCATCCGGGCACCACGTATCTCCACAAAGACAAGTTCTCCAAGGGATTGGGGACCTTCCTGCCCTGTGATTTCAAGCCCATGGCAGAAGTGCCTGACGAGCGAGTACGATTTCACCCTCACCACCGGCAGGATCTACTTCCAGTACCACACCGGGACCATGACCAGGCAGATCGACCTCCTCGAGAGGGAGGCGCCCGCAAGCGCTCGTGGAGATCAACCCGGAGGACGCGAAGAAGCTCGGGATCCGGAACAACGATTTCATTGAGGTAATCATCGAGGAGGGGCACCATCAGGCTCAAGGCGGAAGTCACTGACCGCGTGCCGCGCAAGGTGGTGTTCTCAACGTTCCATTTCACTGAAACACCGGTGAATCTTCTCACCAATTCGGCCCATGACCCGGTATCAGACATTCCCGAATACAAGGGCTGCGCAGTTAAGATCAGGAGGGCGCATGAAACAGATCAGAAAAAAGCCCTGATAAGTGTACTGAAGGCGTGGGCGAAAGAGCTATACCGTCATTGCCCCGCAGAAAAAAGAACAGGGACGAGTGCATGTTCGACGGCTACGATGAAGACTCCTTCACCCTGGATTACCGGAAGCCCTCGCTCCCTCCCAAGCAGGCCCTTCTCCCCCAGAGCGATGTCATTTTTCACGTTGAAGACGGCGCATACAGCCAGGCCACCCAACAAGGCAGGACGGCTTCTCTTCGGGATCCGCTCCTGCGATCTGAAGGCTCTCCTCCAGTCGAAGGAACTTCATGTCCTCAAAGATTTCAAGGATGTCTACTATCGAGGCGCGGGCCGGGATACGGCATCTGTGTCGTCATGGCCTGCCCCGGCCCCCAGAGCCCGACCTGCTTCTGCACGACCACGGGAGCGGACCCTGGGCTGACGCAGGGTATGACCTGCAGCTCACGGATATTGGCGACTCGTTTCTCGTGGAGATCGGGTCGGCCGAAGGCGAAGCTTTTAGCATCCTCCGAGCTGTTCATTCACATCGAGGACAGCGAGGCGAACGCAGCTGCTGGCACCATTGAGAAAAGAAGCCAAGGAAAGCATACCCCTCATCCGCGAGATTCCAGAGCTCATGGAGAAGCTCAAGGGCGCAGGCGTTCCGGATGACGTCATGGGAATATTTCGGCAACAAATGCATCACCTGCGGCGGATGCTCTTTTGTCTGCCCCACCTGCACCTGTTTCAACGTATTCGACCGGGTTTTCAGAGAAGGCAACGGGGAACGCCTGAGATCCTGGGACTCCTGCCTGTACGGCGGATTCACCAAGGAGGCGTCCGGACATAATCCCAGGGCATCCAAGGGCTCTCGCCTTAAACGGCGCCACGAGCACAAGCTCCTCTACCATACCGACCGGGAAACCTACGGCAGCATGAGCACCTGTGTGGGATGCGGCCGATGTTCCGATTGCTGCCCGGTTCATATCGGTACCATCGAAGTCGCAAAACATCTCACAGAAAAGAAATCCTGATGAGGTCACAAGAATACATTTCCGGAGGGATATCATGACACGGAATAAAAAAAGAATACTCATCGTTGATGATGATCTGGATTATGCGGATGCACTGAAGATCGTCCTTGAAAATCAGGGGTATGAGGTGAAGCATGCCGATAACATCCAGGGAGGACAGGGTATCCATCAAAGCCAGCCCCCCCGACCTCATCATCCTGGATGTCATGATGGAAAAGCACACCGACGGATTCGATCTGTGCTCTGATCTGAAAAACGATCAGTCGTGCAGGATGATCCCGATCCTCATGGTTACCGCCGTGACGGAGAAAACCGGGTTCAAATTCTCCCCTTACACCGACGGCGAATATTGCCTTGCTGATGACTATGTAGCGAAGCCTGTGCCTGTAACAGATCTTCTCTCCCGGGTGAACCGCCTCATTCAAAACCAGAAATCCTGCTGACAAAAGAGGGCACGATGATGCCCTCTTTTCCTTTTTTAATCATTCTCCGACGTTGCCTGACCGCAACCACAGTGTTATAATGCACAATGTTGTCTTTGCCGGGGCTTGACTGCTTCATCTTACGCAGCGCCGGTCAAGGAAAACCGGCGAGCATGCTTTTTGTTCCATTTTTATCAGCTTGCTGCTAAGGGGAATCCAGGGCTTGCTCTGGAGCAAATAACGTTTAAATGTGAAACTAGTGAAAGACTGATTTCCATGAACTTACAAACTCGTCTCTTTATCGGATTTCTGATTGCCACATGCCTCACCGGGGCTGTTGCGACCGTGGTGGGCATTACAACCATCAACAAGAACACCCTTGATGAGGTCCAGAGGAAGGTGCAGCAGGACATCAACACTGCAGAGCTCATTTATCAGTACAACCTTGAGCGCCTGAAGTACCAGCTGGAGTTCATCTCCTTGAGGAGCCCTCTGCAGGAAGCCATCTACGAGAATGACCCCACGCCGCTCAAAGGCCTGGAATGTCTCATACGTCCCGGCACATCGGCCGCCGTGGATCGCAACTGCCTCGACATGCTCACCCTGGTGGACAAGCACGGGCGCGTGATATATCGGGTAGCCAATCCGACCGCCTTGGGTGACAGCCTCCTGTGGGATCCTGTTGTCCGGAAATGCCTCTTTGAAAAGAAATCCCAGGCCTCGGCTGTCACGATGCCTCTTGCAACGATCGAAGACCAGAACCCCAGGTTGACATCCCGGGTGCTTATTCCCATCGTGAAAACGCCCCAGTCGGTCGAGATCAAAGACAAGGTGCTGAGACAGGGCATGGTATTGCGGGCAGCCTACCCCATCTTCGACAGCAGGGGCGATCTTCTCGGAGCCCTTATCGGCGGGATCCTTCTCAACCGTGATTATAATATCGTGGATACGATCAAGGAGACAGTGTATCAGGATGAGACCTATCACGGCAGGGACATAGGATTTGCGACCATATTCCTCGGTCCGGTGAGAGTCGCGACGAACGTCAAAACCGCCGACCAGAAAAGGGCTGTCGGAACCATTGTATCCAAGGAGGTATCCGACCGGGTCCTTATCGAGGGAAAGGACTGGGTCGGCAGAGCTTTTGTGGTCAACGACTGGTACATCAGCGCCTACACCCCCCTTTATGACATCAATAAAAACATCATAGGTATGTTCTATACCGGCATCCTCGAGGCAAAGTACCGGGATATGAAGCTCCATACCATCTGGCTGTTCTTCGGCATCACGTTCCTGGGTATGGTGATCGCCTTCGTCATCTCTTTCCGCCTGGGACATAGTATCATCAGGAGGATCAGAATCCTCAAACAGGCGACCGAGGCCATTTCAGCCGGGAACCTGGAATATCAGCTCCCGCCTGGTCGTTCCTCCGGTTTCGACATGCTCGATGAGGCCTTCAACAATATGGCAAAATCGTTGAAAGACAGGGACGAGAGGCTTCAGAAGGCCTTCCAGCGCATAACGCGCACCGAGAGGCTCGCATCGCTGGGTCAGATGGCTGCCGGGGTGGCCCACGAGATCAACAACCCCCTGGGAGGCATTCTGCTCTATAGTAACCTTGTGCTGGAGGAGATGGACACTGAACACACGAGCAGAAATAATATGGAAAAAATCATCTACCAGACCGACCGGTGTAAAAAAATCGTCCAGAACCTCCTCGACTTTGCGAGGACCCCTTCCGGAGACATGTGCCCCGTGAATATCAATGACGTGGCAATGACCTCGCTCAATCTCGTGAAGGACCAGTCCATGTTCCTGGGGATCAGCGTCGAGAGCCGCCTTGCCCAGAATCTGCCTCAGGTCATGGGTGATGTCTCGCGCCTGGAAGAGGTTTTCCTCAATCTTTTCATCAATGCGGCAGATGCCATGCAGAACAAAGGCATGCTCAAGATAACCACTTGGCTATCCAGCACCAATGCGGTAAAAATCTCGATAATTGACGACGGCAAAGGCATTGACAAGGCATATCTGCCGCATATCTTCGAGCCGTTTTTCACGACCAAGGATCCCGGCCAGGGCACGGGCTTAGGACTTTCCATCACGTACGGCATCATCCAGAAGCACAACGGTTTCATCGATGTCGAAAGCGAGCCCGGCAAGGGCACGAATTTCATCATCAGCCTTCCGGCGTTCCTTGGCATTCAGGAAACGTCATCGGAGGCAAGCATTGCAAGGCACCCAGGGAGAAGACATTGGCTAAGAAGAACGTGAACATCCTCATCGTGGACGATGAAGAATCCATTCGGGACGGTTGCCAGCAGATCCTTTCCCGCATGGGATACAATGTCCAGACCGCCTCGGACGGCCAGACCGGTCTCGAGATGGCAAAGGGCGATCTTTTTGATATCATTTTTCTCGACATCCGCATGCCCAAGATCGAGGGCCTCGACATCCTGAGGATTTTGAAAAAAGAGCATAACAGCCCTTCGAATATTATCATCATTACAGGCTTCGGCACCATTCAGCTTGCAGTAGAGGCAATGAGGCTCGGTGCCCGCAATTTCATTACAAAACCCTTCAATGCAGTCGAGCTCAAGCAGGCAGTGCTGGACTGCTTCTCGGAAGACGTCCAGGAACGTACCTTGGGTGATGTTCTTTCGATGCTCATCGGCACGAGCGACTATGTCAAGGAACTTAAAGACACCATCAGGCGCATCGCCAAAACCGACAGCACCGTGCTCATTACCGGTGAAAGCGGGACAGGGAAAGAACTCGTCGCGCGCACTGTTCACAGTTTGAGTACCCGTTCCGACAAGCTCTTTATGCCGGTCGACTGCTCGTCGCTGGTGCAGAATCTCATGGAATCGGAACTCTTCGGCCACATCAAGGGGGCCTTCAGCGGAGCGACGGAAACCCGCGAAGGAAGATTCCAGATGGCCGATAAGGGAACGTTGTTCCTGGATGAAATATCCAATATCAGCATGGAAATCCAGGCAAAGCTCCTTCGTGCAATCCAGGAGCAGGAGGTGCCGAGGGTCGGGAGTTCCATACCTGAGAAGGTGGATGTGCGGCTGATCACGGCAACGAACAAAGACCTGCGCGAAGAAATCAAGTCGGGTTCCTTCCGGGAAGACCTATTTTACCGGATCTCCGTGGTTCCCATCCACATCAAGCCGCTACGGGAACACAAGCAGGATATTCCACCCATTGCCCAGCACTATTTTGAGATATTCAGAATCAAGCACAGCAGCAAGGCAAAACGCATTTCCCAGGAGGCTATGAAATCGCTGACAGCCTATGGCTGGCCCGGAAACATCCGGGAACTCAAGAACACTATTGAAAGGCTCTGCGTGCTCTGCGACCGCGAAGAGGTGAATCTGTCCGATATTCTCTACTACGGCCAGGACACTAAGGCGAAGGCACCGGTTGTAGATCCCTTCTCCGGGAAGATGACCCTGGTAGATGTGGAAAAGGAGCATATCGAGAAAGCGCTCCGCCATTTCAATTACCAGATAAACAAAACCGCGAAGTTTCTCGGTATAGACAGGAAAACCCTCAGGACCAAGATCCGCAATTACGGGATCGAGGTCAAAGATGAAGACGAGTAAAGCTTAAGGCCCTTCATGGGTATATCTTCCTCACCTGCGGGGTATTATTCCCCTCCGTATGAATTCATTTCATGTATTGATCAGTTGAATCTTATATAATTTCATTAGTTATAGAGTGGCATTGACCTTGCTTAACAAGAGCAAGATCAACCAAGGAGGTAGAGGTTATGGACGCAAAAAAAAAGGTGTTACTCATTGACGACGACAAAGACTTCTTGATGGCGACAAAGCTCATCCTTGAAAAAGGCGGCTATGAGGTATTCCTTGCGGAAGACGGCAAATCAGGTGTTGAGATGGCTAAGTCCGTGAACCCGAGCCTCGCCATCATCGACATGATGATGGAGACCTGGAGCGAGGGATTCAATGTCGTATCCAAGCTCAGGACCTCCGACACCGGCAAACAGATCCCTCTCATCATGCTGAGTGCGGTCGATCTTCAGGGACCTTATCAGTCTTTCGAGCCGCCCGAGGATCTTCCGACCGTGGATCTTGTACTCCACAAGCCCATCAAGGCAGACGATCTCCTACAGTATGTGGGACAGCTCGTAGGTTAGATGAGGAGATAAGGATGCAACAGGATGTTGCTTCGCAGATTCTCATCATCGACGATGAAGAATCCATCCTTGATGGGTGCAGGCAAGCCCTTGAGAAGTCCGGCTATTCGGTGGCCACATCATCGGACGGTGCGGCGGGCATCAAGATGGCGCGGGATATCAAGCCCGAGGTCGCCTTTGTAGACCTCAAGATGCCCAACTGTTCAGGCATGGATATCATCGAGCTCCTCTCCAGAGACATGCCTGATATTGTCCTGATCGTGATCACCGGATATGCCTCCATCGTTTCTGCGGTAGAGGCGATGAAAAAGGGTGCGTACGACTATCTGCCCAAGCCGTTTACTCCTGACCAGCTCCGGGCAGTCACGAGAAGGGGCATCGAGCACCTGAATCTCAAGAAAGAAGCAGACGGGTTGCGGGAAGAAAAGGCACGCATGGAGAAGAACATTCATAACCTTTGTTTCCCATGAGATGCGATCCCCGCTCGTGACCATCCAGCAATACATCGAGTCGCTGAAGCTCATTGCAGCGGATACGCTTAAGAGCGATGCGGTGGAAATTATTTACACGGTGCGAAAAGCGCCTCCAGAGCCTTCAGGACCTCATCGAGCACTGGCTCGACCTTTCCCGCATCGAAAACGGGACATTTTCCGAGGCAAAGGTTCCGTTGGACCTGACAGAGGTCCATTGTGAGGAGCATGGATGAGATGTGCCCGGTGTGTCAGAAAAGGGAAATCATCCTTGAACCCGATTACAAGGAAAAACTTCCCAAGATCCTGGGGGACCAGGAAAGCCTGCTCAGGGTCTTCAGCAACATCATCGGGAATGCCACCAAGTATACGCCTCCCGGCGGGAAGATATTGGTGAAGTCAGACTATGACGACTACTATGTCTACGTGACCATTGCAGATACCGGGCAGGGCATTCCCCAGGATAAACTTCCTTTCATTTTCGAACCCTTCTACCGGGTACGGGGCAAAGAAGAACGCCAGAAGGGATCCGGGCTCGGGCTGACCTTCAGCAAAAAGATACTGGAGGCCCATGACGGGAGGATCGAGGTTGCATCAAAAGTAGGCGAAGGAACGATCTTTACTATGAAATTCCCGAGGCTGTACGAGCTGTAGCCTAGTTGCTTTTGCCCTTGTCACCTTCCCAGGGACGGGTGTTGTCAAGGAGATATTCGGAAGAATTGTTCACCATGCATTCACCGCACATGTGGACCATTTTCATGCTTGCGACCTGCCGCACAACAAAAAGTTTCTCAGAATTCTCACTGCAGAGAAAGCACTTGTCGGTGCAGTCCTTGTCATGGAACTCGTAGCATTTCTCATCGAGATATTTACACTTCATTTCTTTCTCCTGATGGAAAAATTACCATACCTCCTCTGCCTTGGCAACCGGATATGATAATACCTGCTTGCACTTCGTGACTCCAGAAGCAATAATACGAATAGCACTACCAAGAATATTCTCAAGGGGCGACATGTGAAGCGGTACTGGAATCATCTGAACACGCGGTTTACCTATGAAAACAGGATCGTAAAGGTAAGGGAGGACACCTATCACTTCCTTCCCAATAATATTACGCACGATTTTATGGTGCTGGAATTCAGCGACTGGGTGAACATCATCCCCATTACGCAGGACGGAGATGTCGTGATGATCAGGCAGTTCCGCCACGGGGTGGCTAGAGAAACCTTTGAGATACCCGGTGGACTTATCTCGGGAGACGATCCGGACCCTGCGGAAGCAGCCTCACGGGAGATGACCGAAGAGACGGGATACTTAAGCGACGAGATCGTCCCCATCGGGTCCGTCGAGCCCAACCCTGCCATTCAGAACAATCGGTGCTATTCCTTTCTGGCCCGCAACGCAACGCCCGGATCCGGCCAGAACCTCGATCCTACCGAGGCCATAAAGGTAGAACTCGTCAAGCTGCCCAAAGTGTATGAAATGATCCGCCAGGGGTATATAACTCATGGTCTTGTGGTGGCGGCATTCGCACAGCTTCTCATTCATGAAGGTAAAACCGGGGCCTGAGGTATCTCTGCAGTCCCCGGTTTTAAGTCCAATCAATACTATCTCGACATGAGTACTTTCCCCAGGGTCATGATCTCGGCTTCTTTGGTTCCCTCATAGAGTTCGAGGATCTTGGCGTCGCGATACCATTTCTGCACCTTGTATTCTTCTATGTAGCCGTACCCGCCGTGGAGTTCTACTGCAAGATTGGCGCAGAAAACGGCTGTCTGGCCGGCGAAATATTTTGCCATTGCCGAGAGATGGTAGTCCGGCTTGCCGGAATCAAGCAGCCAGGCGGCCTTGTACGTCATGTTCCGCAAGGCCTCTATCCGGATCCACATTTCGGTGAGCTTCTGCAAGGTTATCTGGAAAGAGCCGAGCTGTTTCCCGAACATAGTCCTCTCTTTGCAGTATTTGACTGATTCGTCCAGGCATGCCTGGGAGACCCCTACGCCCTGGGCTGCAACCATTACCCGCGTGGTATCGAAAAAATGCATGAGCTGATAGAACCCTGCCCCCCTCTTTCCGATGAGGTTTTCCTTCGGCACCCGTACGCCATCAAACGCTATCTCAGCCGTATCACTGGCCCTGATCCCCAGCTTGCCCCTGATCTTCGTCTTGACGACCCCCGGAGCATCGGCAGGGACGATGAGCTGGCTGAAGCTCCTGTGCACCTTTTCCTGGGGATCGGTAATCGCCTGGACCACCATCCAGTCGCAGACCGTTCCGTTTGTGATGAACATCTTGTTTCCGGTAATGACGAAGTCATCTCCGTCCTGAACGGCACGCGTCTTGTAACCGGCAACGTCGGTTCCTGCATTCGGCTCCGTATAAGCGCCTGCGAATACTGTGTCTCCTGCACACACCGGAGGCAGGTATTTCTTTTTCTGCTCTTCGGTGCCGTAGTAGTAAATGTTTTCACTGCCGAACGTGGCAGCTGTAATATTCAGAGCTATGCCCATGCAGACCCGGGAGATCTGTTCGGTGATGATGGTGCTGCCGAGGAAACCCACACCTGCGCCGCCGTATTCTTCGGGTATCCAGCACCCGATCAGGCCGTTTTCGCCTGCCTTCTTGCGGATCTCAGGCGTGTATTTCTCCTCCTCGTCCGCCTTTGCCGCAGCAGGCTCGACTTCATTGACAGCGAACTTGTATGCCATGTCTGAAAGCATTCTCATTTCATCAGATAACCCAAAATCCATTTTTGGAAGCCTCCTTATGGTTTTTTTAATGTGCTGCCGGCGTTTTCGGCACGGCAGCACGTTTCATATCCGGGTCATTTGTTACGTATAATCAAAAACGCCTTTCCCGGTCTTTCTGCCGTAGCGTCCTGCCCTGACGAGCTGAACGAGCATCGGTGCAGGCCGGTACTTGTCCCCCAGTTCCTTATGGAGCCCTTCGATGACGTGCAGGAGCGTCTCCAGACCCACAAGGTCGGAAAGCGCCAGCGGTCCTATGGGATGGTTGCACCCCAGCACCATTCCCTTATCAATGTCCTCAGCGCTGGCCAGTCCCTCTCCCAGGGTAAAGAAAGCCTCATTGAGCATGGTGCACAGGATCCTGTTCACCACGAAGGCCGGTGCTTCATTTACCACAATGCATTCCTTCCCGATCTTCTTTCCCCATTCCAGAGCAGTCTGCAAGGTTTCTTCCGAGGTCTCATATCCTTTGATGATTTCCAGGAGCTTCATGACCGGAACAGGGTTGAAAAAATGCGTGCCGATGAACTTGTCCGGCCGTTTTGTTGCCGATGCCATTTCGGTTAGGCTCAAGCCCGACGTATTGCTGAAAAAGAGGCAGTGCGCGGGGACTATCTCCTCCAGTTCCTTGAAGACCTTTTTCTTGATGTCCATGATCTCGATGATCACCTCTACCACTACATCCGCATCGGCGGCCGCCTCCTTGAGATCAACGGTCGGGATTATCCTGGACAGAACGGCATCCATCTCTTCCTGGGTTTTCTTGCCTTTTTTCACGTCGTTGCTTAAGTTCTTTCTGATCATGTTCATGCCGCCGTCTACAAAGCGCTGCTCGATATCTCTCATGGCAACACGATAACCGGCCTGTGCGCAGACCTGAACGATCCCGTTTCCCATTAACCCTGCTCCCAGAACACAGATTTTCTTTATCTCCATAGTAAACCTCCCTATTTTGTTTACGATGAC
>CAVVYZ010000017.1:0-339054 GCA_963752595.1 uncultured delta proteobacterium | reverse complement strand
CCCCCTGATCGATTATCTTCTCGAAAAGATAAACCTGGATCTCCACAAGCAGATCGCAGGTGTTTCCGATGAAGTGCTGGAGGTTTTCCAGGCAATACAGCTGGCCCGGGAATGTGTCGGAGCTGAAGAACCTTCTTGTCCGGGCAGCAGTAGTAGCCAAGGGGCAGGTCCTTATTAAATCCGAGCTTTTCCGACCTCAATGAAGATCAGAGATCTTCCAGGGCAAAAGATCAGGAGCTGGATACCTTCTGTGACTCCGCAGGCAGGATCCTTACCCTGGACGAGGTCGAAGAGATGCACATCCGGAGAGTGATGAAGGATACAAAGAAAAACAAAGGCGAGATCTGCGATATCCTCGGCATATCCCGGCCGACCTTCGAGAGATGGCTGGAAAAATACGGCATCCTTTTCGAGCGCGAGTAAAAATAAGCACTTCCGATTCAACGTTTCATCGAACGGGCTGAACATTCCATTTAATTCTTAGCGAGTATGAGGGTGTATTTTGTCTAGGGGTGCCAGTGGCTATCTGCTGATAAGACGGGTAAAAACAATAAGCTGTAAGGTTAACATCATGGTTGAGGAGAGTTGGCACGGTTTTTCCTAAGAGAAGGGGCAGCAAGCACACAAAAAGAGAATAATAAGGAGGGTCCTTACCATGAAAAAAACAGTCCAGACAGCAGTCGTAGCATTTTTCGTAATACTGATCACGTCGAGTTTTGCATTTGCGGCGCATGCGACCTCGGGAGGAGATAGCTTTCCGTACTTTCATCTTGGGTGTCTGATCATGGGCGGGCTGACGATCGTATCATTGAAGCACCGGTATCCGAGGATGTACTTAAGCGAAGCGGTTGGGTCATTTGCGCTGTACGCGGTGCTGGTGGCGATGTTCACGGCTCCGGTAATCGGAGCGGTAAAGAACCTGGTAAGCTAAGGGAGAAGGGATAAAAGACCTGGTAAGGACCCGCCCTTGAGCAGGGTAGCCGAGCAAGGTGCTTATGGGCGGGGACGGAAAAGGAGGGAACAGGTATGGTACGGACGAATAAGAAGGCTCAAGATGCAAGGAACCTCAATCACATTAATGATGATGAGTGCATGGAGCTTTACCATAGTTGTTTCCTCGTTTGTGTTTCTGTTCGCGGGCAGGTGGATCGATGAGAAGATAGGGACGGAGCCCGGGTTCATGATCGGTCTGTTCATCTTGGGCATCGCGCTTTGCATCGGCAGGATGTACGGTGACTTCATCAAGACACGGGAGAACATCAAGAGGTACCGATATCAACTCTAGTCTTATACGCAACTGATAAAGGTTTTAACCCCCACACACCCCAAGAGCCGATGAACCCCATCGGCTCTTGGACTTTTTATTATATCAATTTCCATCAGCCATATTCCAGGAAGAAGACCTTGGAACACCCTTTAAGGATGAGTGAACTATGCTGAAACTATAGGCGTTTGAAACCCGGGTGAGGCCGAGTGTTTGCATTTAAAAGCAGGAGTTTCCTTTGTAGGAATACTTAAGCATCAATAGCGAGGATTGCACACAGCTCTGTTGCCTCGTCTACGGTTCATCGGGAAGTCCCCTTGTCTTGAGCATAGGCAGTTTTCAAGAGATGCCCCTTATCATTCACTGAAATGTAAGCAGTTCACCTACAGGGAGTAAGATATAGATTTACAGGAATATCAGACGCCTTCGGGTATCCACGTTACTTTATTTAATCTATATTTCCTCGGTTACAGAAAAGCATGGAGAAGGAGACGGATAATGGCAGATATTAATGAAAAAGATTTCTATGACAAGGTATTTCCCGTTCCTGACAGGGTGAGGGAAAAATCATACATCAAGAGCAGGGCAGAGTACGACAAAATGTATAAGGAGTCGATCGAGAACCCTGATGCCTTCTGGGCAAAGCAGGCGCTGAGAGACTGAGCTGGTTCAAACCCTTTGACAAGAAGAAGGTTTCCGACTGGTCGTTCGGCGATGATCTTCATGTGAAGTGGTTTGAAGGCGGAAAGCTCAATGTAAGCTACAACTGCCTTGACCGGCACCTGGAGACAAAGAAAAACAAGGCAGCGATCATTTTCGAGGGCAACGACCCCAACGACTGGAAGGTCTACACGTATTTCGACATGTACCGGGAAGTGAACAAGTTTGCCAATGTCCTCAAGGGCCTGGGTGTGAAGAAGGGCGACATCGTCACCATCTATCTCCCTATGATCCCTGAGCTCGTCATCACGATGCTTGCCTGCACCAGGATCGGCGCCATCCATGCCATCGTGTTCGGCGGCTTTTCAGCGGAAGCTCTGAGAGACCGGATAAACGACTGCAAATCCACAGTGCTCATCACCTGCGACGGCACATACCGGGGCGCCAAGGCAGTCCCGCAGAAGGACAACGCCGACAAGGCGGCTGACCAGTGCCCGACGGTAAAGACCCAGATCGTGGTCAATCGCACCGGCACCAAGGTCGACATGAAGGAAGGCCGCGACATCTGGTACGAGAAGCTGATGGCAGACGCTCCGTTATACTGCAAGCCCGAGGAAATGGATGCCGAAGACCCGCTGTTCATTCTCTACACTTCGGGTTCCACCGGAAAGCCCAAGGGCGTGGTACACACGACCGCAGGATATCTCCTCTACGCCTCCATGACACAGCAGCTGGCCTTCGACGTGCGCGATGAAGACATCTACTGGTGCACGGCCGACATCGGCTGGGTCACCGGTCACAGCTACGTGGTCTACGGACCGCTCTGCAACGGACACACCAGCATCCTGTTCGAGGGCGTTCCCAGCTATCCGGCTACGACCGGTTCTGGGCAGTGGTGGAAAAATACAATGTCAACAACTTCTACACCGCACCGACCGCTATCCGCGCAATCGCCAAGGAAGGCGACAAATGGGTGGAAATGCATGACCTCTCCTCGCTGAGGGTCCTTGGTTCCGTGGGCGAACCGCTGAATCCGGAAGCCTGGTGGTGGTATTACAACAAGGTCGGCGGCAGCAGGTGCACGATTGCCGATACCTGGTGGCAGACCGGAAACCGGCGGCCACATGATCCTCCCGCTGCCCGGCGCCATCGATATCAAGCCCGCCAAGGCCATGGTACCTTTCTTCGGAGTTGTGCCGGCCCTCATGGACGAAGAAGGCAAGGAGATCACAGGTCCCGGAAAGGGCTCACTGTGCATAAAGAATGCATGGCCCGGCATGCTGCAGAAGCGTGTACGGCAACCCGGGACTTCTTCAAGGAAAACTACTTTTCACAGTTCCCCGGGTACTACTTCTCGGGCGACGGAGCCGAGCGGGATGCGGACGGCGATTATAAGATCACCGGCAGAGTCGACGACGTCATCAACGTTTCCGGACACAGAATGGGAACAGCCGAAGTCGAAGCTGCACTCACCCTGCATCCGAACGTCGCCGAATCAGCGGTTGTGGGATTCCCCACGATATCAAAGGCCAGGGAATCTATGCCTATGTAACGCTGAACAACGGTGTTGAAAAAACCGATGCGTTGAAGAAAGACCTTATTGCCCTGGTTCGCAAGGAGATCGGACCCATCGCGTCTCCGGATTACATCCAGTGGGCCGATGGTCTTCCCAAAACCAGGTCCGGCAAGATCATGCGCCGGGTGCTCAGAAAGCTCGCAGCGAATGAGTTCAACGATCTCGGCGACACCTCGACCATGGCGGATTCCAGCGTCGTGGAAGACCTGATCAGCGGGAGAAAGAAAATCGGCTAGAAAAAGAAATAAAGGCTCCGGCCTCCAAAGCCGGGGCCTCCCCTTCTAGAAGATTATAATCGCCATGTAACGTTTCACGTAGGGAGAGAAAGGCAGGAATCGGTCTTGCCTTTCTCTTTCCTCATTCTTGGTATCACAGATAACCTGGGTCTTTCAAACACTTATTTTAATACGTATTGATCGCACTGCACAACCCGGACCAGCTTAATGAGGTTTTGCTTGAGCTTCGATTTTGGGTTTCTAAGACGAAATCAATTCTATTATAAGACAATCCACCGAACAATAGCGGACGACCTCCCCCTAGCTTAGCTTGGAAAGCTATGCGGATCTTGAGAGTCTGAAAAAATTATCCGAGCTTCAAAGACAGAGTGAACATGTTCCCTTCTTTTCTTTCCACTTTGAATTGGCAACGCTTCAAGACCCTTATTATGGGGTGATTTTCCTGGAGCGTTTCCGAAACAACGTTCTTGATGCCGCAGTTTTTCGCCAGTCCTACACTCAACTCGGACAGCAGGTGGCCCAGCGTCTTCCTTTGCCATGGATCGGAAACGATTATGGCGAACTCTGCTTCATTGTCGTTATTGAATGTTATTTTGATGACACGGGCGATGCCGATGACCTTACGGCGATTGTCTTCGATCGTTTCCGCGATGACGGCGAATTCCTCCTCAGGGTCGATATCGCAGAACCGCTGCGCTCTTTCAGGAGTAGCACTGAAGGGGGAGAGGAAGCGCAGCCACAAGGATTGCTGGGAGCACCCGTTTACGAAATCTGTCCAGAGACCCTTATCGTTCACCCGGAGGAGACGGAATCTGACCGGTTTGTTTTCTAATGGTGAACGATTTGTCGGCCAGCCAGCTGTCCAGAGCCTTTATCATGACATTCCGACGGCGCTGTTCATAGCGGTACATTTCACCGAGCACCTCTGCAGCCATTTCCGATGTGGAATAGACGGGAATTCCTGCCTGCTCCATTCTGATGACGTCCTCGATCATGAATTCCTTGCAGGCTACACAACAGACCACCGGCTTCCCCTTATAGTCGATTGCCTTCATGGCATCGACAAACGAGGCCAGTTTCTCCCCCTGGATAATAACGATAACGCTCTGTACATCATTGCTCAGGATGCCGATCTCGATAATGCTTTTCAATTGTTCAGGCGTCATGGAGAAGGAGCAGTCGACGGGATTCTGGATATTCAGATAATCCGGCATGATTGCAGCAAGCTGCTCATGCAGGTGCGGTTCAAACGCACTGAGCTTCAGATTGTTGAGATAGAGCATATCGGTTGCTGCAACCCCCAGCGAGCCCGTATACGTGATGACCAGGACGCCCGGTCCTTTGGGCAGAGGCTGTTTGGAGAAACCCCGCATCAGAGAGAAGAGATGTTCATTGTCCCTGGCCCTGATGATGCCGCTCTGCCTGAAGGCCGCACTGTTGATTTCATCATTTCCCGCTAAAGAGGCTGTATGGGAGGAGACGGCTTTCTTCCCGGCTTCCGTCCGGCCTGTTTTGAGAACGATAATCGGTTTTCTCTGAGATACCCGGCTTGCAATATCCACAAACCGCCTGCCGCTCGTCACATCCTCCATGTACATGGCAATGACATCGATGTGCTCATCGTCTCCCATATATTCGAGAATATCCGTTTCGTTGATATCCATTTTGTTCCCGATGGTGGCAACGATTCCGAAGTCAAGAACATTACGCAAGCCCGCAAGGATGCCCGCTGCGTATACGCCTGCCTGGGCGATGAGCCCAATGTTTCCCCTTTAAGCTTCTCGAGGATCCCGATGGATTGGACCATGTTGTGATGGGTATTGATGACGCCCGAGCAGTTCGGCCCAAGCAGACGGCATCCCTTTTCTCTGATGATTTCCTTGATGTAGGCCTGCACCCGTTTCCCTTCATCTCCGAGCTCGGCAAAACCGGCTGTTTCGATGACCACATATCTGATCCCTTTGCGCAGCAGTCCTCTATTGCCTGGGGTACAGTCTCAGCCGGAACGATGACGATCGCCGTGTCTATGGGATCTTCGACATCGAGGACAGATTTGTAAGCTTTTACCCCAAGAACAGTCTCTTTTTTCGGGTTGATGGGATAGAGCTTCCCATGGAACCCGTGGTGAAGCAGGTTCCGGAACACGTTGTAGCCGAGCTTGCCTACAGAATCGGTAGCGCCCAGGACAGCTATGCTCCGGGGGTAGAAGAAATCATAAAGACTTCTGTTGTCAGGGAAACTTCGTGCCGCTGCTCCGGATGAATCGTCAACGTATATCCTTGCATCTACGGCCAGGCAGCCCGACGGATAGAGGAACACGGGATTCAGGTCCATTTCCCTGATTTCCGGATGTTCTGTCACCAGGTCTGATACTTTTAAAAGCAGCCCTCTGAGTGCATCGATATCGGCGGCTTGCCCCCGGTATCCCTTCAGGAGGGAGACGCCTTTTATTTCCTCGATCATCTCGGATGCGTCATCTTCATTGATGGGAAGAATACGGAAGGTAACGTCTTTTAAAACCTCTACGAAGACTCCGCCCAAACCGAACATGAGGACGGGCCCGAAGCTGGGATCGCGCGTGACCCCGATAATTGCCTCTATACCCGGGTCTGCCATCTTCTGCACCGAGACGCCGAGAACGGTGCAATTCTTGAACGCATCCATAATTTCCTGGAAGGCCTTCCGTACACCCTCCTCGTTTCTTACATTCAGCTTGACGCCGCCGGCATCCGTCTTGTGGATTACGTCGGGAGAAACGATTTTCAAAACAACCGGATAGCCGATGGTCCTGCTCATCTCAACAGCATCGTCAACCGTCACCGCAACATGGCTGCCCGTTGTTTTTATGCCGATGCTTTCAAGGATCTCTTTACATTCATGTTCCATGAGGCAGCTTCGCTTTTCCTGAAGCGCACGGTCCGATGATTCTTTTTTTATCTGCCTGCAAAGAGCTCTGGAAACTCGTGGAGAAAAATTGCACCGGCACTCTCTCCTCGCCGTGTGATATGTTCCGGCGATTCCGTCAACATGCCGCTTTCGTTCATTTACTCCCCCCCTTTTATTTTCAACCTGGTTTAAACCGTAGTTTTTTATAAAGATATTGACACTTTAGTCATTAACACGGCAGATATGTGCCTGATATCAGGTAAGTGCTTTATTTTCTGTCGGAGTTACAGTGCGGTGTTGACGGAATGTCTCTGACAGGAATGGAACAGTCCTGCTTTTCATACTTTTGGGACTGTTATGTATCGATTGGGGGAGGGAAAATGGATTATGAACCGAGGAGATGGTTATTCATGGCATAGAAGGTCAGCTCCGCATTTTTCTTCATACCCATCTTGTCCATAACACGGGTTCGGTAGGTGCTGACGGTCTTGACGCTCAGGCACAGTTCACCCGCGACTTCACTGACCGATTTCCCTGATGCCAGCATTATCATTACCTGGTATTCACGGTTGGAAAGTTTTTCATGCCGCTGTTTGTCCGCTTTGCTGTCAAGTTCCCTGGCCAGTTTTTCTGCGAGTGATGCCGTTACGTATTTTCCTCCCCGCGACACTTTCCTGATAGCGCCGATCAATTCCAGGCTGCGCTCGCCTTGGTCAGGTATCCCGATGCGCCTGCCCGCAGCGCCCGGACGGCATACTGCTCTTCGGGTGCATGCTCAGGATGAGCACGGGGAGCTTTGGTCGTACATTTAAAATATCTTCCAAGATTTCAAGCCCGCTTCTGCCGGGCATGGAGATGTCGAGCAGGACCATGTCGCAGCTGCCCCGGGTCACCTTCTCCAGCGCTTCCTGTCCATTTTCGGCTTCATCTTCGACCACCATATCGTCCAGGCCTGCCAGAATCTGCTTTACCCCTTCCCGGACTACGGTATGGTCATCGGCTACCAGGATCCGTATCATACAACCCTCACTGGGGGATCAGAATGGTTACTGTCGTCCCGCGCCGGCGTTTCCCTGCAATTCGAACCTGCCGTTCCAGAGATTGACACGCTCCCGTATGCCGATGATCCCGAACGACCGGGAATCTTCAATCTGTTTGCGGGTAATGCCCTTTCCGTTGTCGACGACCTCAAGGCACAGTTCGTTCTCTTTTTGCGTGAGGCGGACCCGTACCATTGTGGCCCCGGCATGTCGTGCTATATTGGTGAGTGTTTCCTGAAATATGCGAAAGAGCGCTGTTTCCAGCTCTTTTTCTATTGAATTTTCTTTGCAATCCACATAGACGTCACACTCGATCCCGGATCTGTTCTGGAACTCCTGGGCCTGCCATTCTATAGCGGCAGTAAGGCCGAGATCATCCAGCAGGATCGGCCTCAGTTCGGTGATAATCCGATGAACGCTGTCGATGGTGGCATCCACGAGACGTTCCATTCGGTGCGTCTTTTCTTTCAAGAGTGTGAATTCAGCAGGCAGCTGATTGCCGAGCCAGGCGACATCCATCTGAAGGGCTGTAAGGGACTGGCCCAGCTCGTCGTGAATTTCCCGTGCAATACGGGAACTTTCCTTTTCACGAACCGACTGGAGGTGAATGGAGAGGTTGCGGAGCTGTTGGCGTGACCGCACGAGCTCTTCCTCTGCATGTTTCTTTTCCGTAATATCAACATAGGTGATGACAATCCGCTTTTCTTCCAGTTTGTCTCCGATTCGTGCGGCCCGCATCCTGCAGAGGATATCCTTCCCATCTTTTCGCCGACAGGAAAATTCGTTGACAAAGGTGCGCTGGCGCTTGAGCGTGGAGTAGAAGTATCGGGCAATCTCTTCCGATTCTTCAACGGTACGATAGAATATGGCAACACTCTGGCCGATCAGTTCCTCCCGGGTCCAGCCGAAAGTCTCTTTGACCGCATTGTTTGCAAAAATGATCCGGCGGTTATGCAACCCCACGATTGCCTGCGGGACGGCATCAAGGATGGACGATTCCAGGGCTGCGAGCTCCAGGAAGCGTTCTCTTGTCTCCTTCTGATCCATCATATCCATGGAATCATCGAGGGCATCCTTCTTTCCGTTAAAAATCATGGATGCTACTTTTTCCATAGTCTGTGTCCCTGACTTTTCATGAGATAGGATATATAGCGGGATCGATGCTCCCTTCTGGGAACTTGTTTTATCGATTGAGAGTATAGGGTAACGGCGATCTCCGGTCAAGAAAAATGGAAGCCAATGATAAGGAAATTCCTAGATTTTCGGAGACATAATACCGGATTCACAGAAAAGCAAAAAAAATATGACGCCCTTACATAAATATCTGAAAAAATATTCATTGGCCGGACATAAAAGCACCGGTTTGGTTAAGGCGGGAGTACAGGAAGAAATGGCTCAATACCTTCAGCTTTATTCAATTCACGCCTGGAATGGGTATAGCCATTTTTTTTATAATAACTCTTGCTGCTCGCCTAACTATAGGTTATATTTATTAATAGTGAATGATACATTGGGAGACTGAGTGGACACTCTGACAAAGATTGAATTAATCGATGAAATCATCATGAAAACAGGCCTTAGTCGGAAAGAGGCATCGGATGGCCTCGAAACCTTCCTCGAAATGATCAAGGAAACCCTTGAGAAAGGCGAGGAGGTAACCTTGTCCGGATTCGGCAAGTGGTCGGTAAGAGATAAACGACCGAGAAGGGGCCGTAACCCGAAGACGGGTGAGGAAATCGCCATAACTGAAAGGCGTGTAGTTACCTTCTCGTTGTCAAATGTCCTGAGGGCAAAACTGGAAGAAGAAAAATAGCCCAGCGACAAACGGCAACAATTTTTCGAAGGGAAGAGATCAGACAGAGGTTTGATCGGATCTTTGCCTATCCAAAGCTGAGGCCGAGGTGCAGGTGGAGAATGGATCAAACCGGGAATTTTTAAGATAACGTGTATCCGGATTACCGGAAAATATTCCTTAACCTCACGCTGTCGGTCCAGATGAGGTCGGTGTCCTCGTAGAGCTCTTTCATCCTGGCCCCGATGAACAGCCTTTTCCTCTCGAACTCGTCTTCGTCAAGATCCGGCGGGATGGAGATCGGCTCTCCGAACCTGATGATCACCCGGGAAAACGGCTTGGGAATCAGAAACCTGTCCCAGCTCCTGAAGGACCACTTTTTCTCGGATGACGTGATGGTTGGGACGACTGCCATACCGGAAGCTTGAGCAATTCTGAGCAGGCCCGGTTTGACTACGCCGAAGGGCCCTTTGGGCCCGTCGACTATATGGCCGATCCTGTATCCTCTCCTTGCCAGTTCCTTGAGCTGCTGCAGGCCTTCGCTGCCTCCTTTCGAAGAGGAACCCCTCACAGCCTGCCATCCGAGAATATTGACGATGTGGGAAATGAATTCGCCGTCACGGCTCCTGCTGATGAGGATGGCGATGGGTTTGCGCGTTGCAAAGAACGTTATCCCGGGAAAGAACCTCTGGTGCCAGGATGCATAAATAATGCTGCCGTCCCTTCCGATCGCATCTCCTTCATTCTGCGGATCGACTATCTTGAGCCTGTATGTCGAGGAGAGCATCTTCACGAGGGAAAGCCCCCCATACGGCAGAACAGAATGAAACAGGAAAAACTTGAACGTTTTCTTCACTTGCCCATAGCTCCTTAACGGTATCTATTGGCTTGATGCTTTGCAAGCCTTACACGTTCTTTACCGCAAGACCGGGCTTTATATCAAGGCTCTCTATCGGGCAAAGACGGCTCCCACGCCTTATTTGGTCTGGTCCACCTTGATCTGGTTGAGCAGAAGTATCTGCCTGTCTTCGTTCACTGAGAGCTCTTTGAACTGGGGTGACAGATTGCTTTCTCCGGCCTTCATGGCTCTCGCCCGGCTCATGAGATCCTGCAGCACAATCTCGTCGATCGGGAGCCGGCTTGTCACCTTTCTATCGTTTTCGACAGCAAGCTTGATCTGTCTTGCCAGGGTCATTACCTTTGTTTTGAGCACGGTGAACTGGCTCAATGGGTATGGCCCCGGCCTCGAGCTTGCGTAATTGATCTCATTGAAAAGCATGTTTTGCTGCTCTCTCAACTGCTTTGCCTGGGTAATGAGATTATACTGGAGGGTGTCCATCTCCTTCACGTTCATGCACGGGTCCGCGTACGGGTCAGTGGCGAACAGCTCTCCCACGTTTACGCCAAGAGAAGCCCCAAGAGAGGCGACGACCGAGGCTATGGCAATGGCGTGCTTGAAAGGTCTCTTGCCCGTACCCTTCTCCTGACGATCCTGCATCTTTTTCTTCACCCTCTCCTTGTCATGGTTTTTGCCCAGGCTTCCACAGCCAGGATATGAACGGCCATTTTTTCTTCTACTCCTTCGGGGAATGGTATGCCCGCTTCCCTGCAATAGACGGCTAAAGTGCCGTCCACGCCCGTCAGGATGCTGCTCCCTGTTTCCCCTCCGCCGGGAAAACCCTGGATCACGGAGGCAGGCACTTCGCGCTCCTCGGGCTTGTCATACGTCATCATATACAGTCTCATGAAAAGCTCCAGGTATCTGTCCGCAGCCTCCATGAAGGGAATCGCGCCCTGAGCTTCGATATAGTCCGAGATCCTGCCCCCTTCTCCGTACTCACCTCGGCAGGCAGGGTTGGGTGCGATCTCCGAAAAGCTCTCGCTCCTCGTGCCGCTCAGGCTCCGTCCTCCTCCCAGTTGAGGAGCGTGACTCCGGCGTGCGTGTAGCGCGAGACGAAATCCTCTGTGGACATTCGCCGGTTATGAGCCATGCGTGAGATCTCGTAGGGATTGACCTGGATCTTCTTGTTACGGCAACAGCTTACGCATCGATTGCACGTAAAAGCGAATCGCGTCTGCCGGTTCAAGCCTTTTCTACGTAGGGGCAAGCTCATAGTCTTTGTATGATTTAATGGCATCAAATAGTTGCAAAGATGTATATGTCCTATCTGGCAGGATGCTCCCCGGCAGGGAAAGTTGCTTGTAATCGAGAGTCTTTCGAATGCACTTTGCCGGCTCCTTCATTTCGAAGGGCTCCATGGTCTCATTGCTTCACAGAGGCATCCATCCGCCTCTTTTGCAACCCGCTCCATTAATGACGCTGCCGTCATCAGCCCAAAGGCTGCAAGGGTTTAGCCTCCTGAAACGTGCCGCAGTCTGAACACCGGTAGAACCACTGACCTCTGCGTGTTGATGGGACCACGCTCATGGGATGCCCGCAGGCTTTGCAAGCGATGGGTTCAGGGGCGTGGGAATCTGTTTCTTTTTCTGTCTGCCACTTGTCACACCGGGCGCAGATCTTTCCGCCGTTCCTGGTAGTTCGGACCGGACCCCTGGCAGAATCGACAAGCCATAAGCGGTTTCCCCTCGGCATCCGAATCAAAGGACACCTTGCATTCGGGATCCGAGGAGGCTGCGCACTTCACGTAGTAACGGCCTTCCCAGTCCCTGAGATGCATGGTGGATCCGCACTTCGGGCAGGTCCCCACCGCCGGGCCGAACACGCGCCGGGAGCCTTGGGGGGACTGCTGTTTGATCTGTTCCACCAGTTCAGTCACGAATGCCCTGATGCCGTTCATGAACTCGTCACGTTCGGCCTCGCCCCGGCGGATCCGCTCCAGTCGTGCTTCCCACTCGCCGGTCATCTGGGGGCTCTTGAGGCTCTCGGCCCGGATGGATCGGATCAGCTCGATCCCCTTGGGAGTGGGCTGCAGGATGCTGCGTTTGCGCTCGACGAAACCGCGCTTCAGCAGCGTTTCGATAATGTTGGCCCGGGTGGCGGGTGTGCCCAGGCCGCAGTCCTTCATGGCGCCCTTCAGTTCTTCATCGTCCAGTTCCTTGCCCGCGCTCTGCATGGCGCCCAGCAGGTCCGCTTCGGTCATGCGCTTGGGGGGCGAGGTCTTGCCTGCCTTTGGAAAGAGGTCCCTCGCCTCCACTGTATCATCCTTTGAGACCGGAGGCAGCAGGCCGGAGTCCTCGTCCTCTTCAGGCGACTCTTCTTCCGGGCCATCCACCTTTGCCTTTTCTTTTTTCAATCGGCCATGGGGCGGGTCCACGGCCGACCATCCCGGTTCCTTCACAATAGTGCCCGTGGTCTTGAAGGTCTCTTTCCCGATTGTCGTGATGATGACGGTCTTGGCTTCGATGCGTTCGGGGAAGTGCGCAGCCAGGAAGCGGCGCGCGATCAGCTCGTAGATTTTCAGCCGGTCGCCCTGGAGATTATGAGCGGTGTTCTCCGTAGGCACCAGTGCCGAGTGATCTTCCACCTCTTTGTCGTTTATGAAACGCTTATCGAGTTTTACGGGCCAGCGCTTCCGAAGCTCCTCCACGAAGGGCTGCAGCTCCGTGAGCTGTCCCTGTGCGATGGCCTTGATCCAGCCCGCGGCCTTCTCCGCATCGGATTGCGTCAAGTATCTGGAATTCGTGCGGGGGTAGCTGATGAGTTTGGATTCATAGAGATTCTGCGCCGTTTCCAGGGTGTGCTCTGCCGTAAAACCGAAGCGCTTGTTGGCCTCTTTCTGGAGAGCGGTCAGGTCGTAGAGCAGCTCAGGCTTTTTCTTTTCCGTCCTGGAGGTGACCGATGAAACTTTGCCCGGCAGGCCGGACAGCTTGCTTGCGAGAGCCCTCGCGTCCTCTTCCTTTTCGAGCCGGTCCTGGTCCTTTCCATCCGATTTGCGGAACCATTTGCCGCGGTAAGTTCCGCCCCCGGCTTGAAATATGGCCCATAAGGTCCAGAATTCCTTGGGCACGAAGTCCGTGATTTCCTGCTCGCGGTTTACCATGAGCGCCAGAGTCGGCGTCTGAACGCGGCCGATGGAGTATACCCCTTCTCCTCCGGAACGGCGCATGAGCAGTGTCTGGGCTCGTGTGCAGTTGATGCCGACCAGCCAGTCCGCCTCCTGACGGCTGCGCGCCGCATCCCGCAGGCCGCAGTAAGCATCGCCAGGCTTCATGACTCCATGAAGCCTGGCGATGCTTACTGCGGCCTGCGGGACGCGGCCCGCAGCCGGCAGGAATCGGACTGGCTCGTGGGCATCAACTGCACCCGGGCCCAGACCCTGGTGATGCGCAAGGCCGGAGGCGAGGGCGTCTACTCCATCGGCCGGGTGCAGACCCCCACCCTGGCCCTGCTGGTGAACCGGGAGCTGGAGATCACGGACTTCGTGCCCAAGGACTTCTGGACCCTCTGGGCCATTTCCAGGCCGAGGAAGGCACCACAAGGGCAAGTGGTTCCAGAACGGACGGAGGGACAGGACCGCTTCGAGACCAGGAAGAGGACGCGAAGGCCTTCGCGAGCAGCTGGCCGGCCTGCCGGGCAGGATCGCCTCGGTCACCGCCAGGACGGAGAAGAAGAAGCCGGAACTGCTCTACGACCTCACGAACCTGCAGAAGGAGGCCAACAAGCGCTTCGGGTTCACGGCGGAACACACGCTGGAGGTGGCCCAGGATCTCTATGAGGCCAAGCTCATCAGCTACCCCCGCACCAATTCCCGCTACCTGACGGAGGCCGACGCCCAGAAGACCGCCGGCTGGATCAAGGCCATCGCCCAGGGACAGCTCACCGAGCTGCAGCCCTTCCTGGAGGATCTGCGCAAGCGCTGGCCCGTGAAACTGGACAAGCGGTTCGTGAACGACAAGGAGGTGGAGGACCACTCGGCCCTGGTGCCCACGGAGAACCCCGCGAGGAATCTCCAGGGCGACCGCCTGAAGATCTACGAACTGATCGCGCGGCGGTTCCTGGCCGCCCATTTCCCCGAGCGCATCGAAGGCAAGACCACGATCATCACCAAGATCGAGAAGGAGACCTTCAAGACCACGGGCACGGTGGTGAAGGAGCTGGGCTGGTCGGCCGTGGATCCCCCCCATGGCCGCCCGAAGAAGGAAGGCCAAGGAGGAGGGCGCGAAGGCGAAGAGCCCGAAGAGGACGAGGACTCCGGCACCCTCCCCCCGGTCGGAAGGATGAATCCGTCGAGACGAAGGAACTCGCTCCCAAGGCCGGCAAGACCACGCCCCCCAAGCGCATGAGCGAAGGCGGACCTGCTGGGGGCCATGCAGGGCGCGGGCAAGGAGCTGGACGACGAGGAGCTCAAAGGCGCCATGAAGGACTGCGGGCTCGGCACCCCCGCCACCCGGGCCAACATCATCGAGACCCTGCTGAAGCGGGGCTCGTGGAGCGCAGGCGGAACATCCTCCAGCCCACGGCCAAAGGCATCGAGCTGATCCAGTCCATCCAGGCGGAGACCCTCAAGAGCCCCCAGATGACCGGGGAATGGGAGGCGCGCCTGGAGCGGATCCGCCGGGGCGAGGCCCAGCGGGACGAGTTCATGGGCAGCATCCGGACCTTCGTCTCGGAACTGGTGGAGCGCATCAAGCAGCAGGCGCCCCAGGGCTCCGGCGGGTGTTCGGCCCGGCGGTGGGGACCTGCCCGAAGTGCGGAGCCCACCTGCATCTGCGGGACTGGGAAGGCCGCCACTACGTGAAGTGCGCAGCGGTCCCGAGTGCAAGGTGTCCTTCGACACGGACGCCGAGGGGAAGCCCCCTGGAGGCCTGCCGCTTCTGCCAGGGCCCGGTGCGAACCACCCGGAACGGCGCCAAGGTCTGCGTCCAGTGCGACCAGTGGCAGACCGACAAAGAGCAGCCCACGCCCCGATCCCATCGCTTGCGTGACCTGCGGCGGCCCATGCGCGTGATCCCTCAACCCGGAGAGGTCAGTGGTTCCACCGCTGTCAGACTGCGGCACGTTTCAGGAGGCTAAACCCTTGCAGCCTTTGGCTGATGACGGCCACGTCATTAATGGAGCAGGGTTGCAAAAGAGGCGGAGTGGATCCTTCTGTGAAGCAATAGAGACCATGGAGCCTTTCGAAATGAAGGAGCGAGCAAAGTGCATTCAAAAAGTTCTCGATTACAAGCAACTTTCCCTGCCAGGGAGCATCCTTCCATTTAGGACATATACATCTTTGCAGTTCCTTGATGCCATTAAATCATACAAAGACTATGAGCTTGCCCCTACGTAGAAAAGGCTTAAAACCGCAGACGCGATTCACTTTTACGTGCAATCAATGCGCGTCTTGTTGCGGTCACAAGAAGATCCAGGTCAATCCCTACGAGATCTCACGCATGGCTCATCCACTCGGCGAATCTGCACAGAGGATTTCGTCTCGCGCTACACGCACGCCGCAGTCACCCCGCTCCGACTGGGAGGAGGACGGAGCCTGAGCGGCACGAGGAGCGAGAGCTTTTCGGAGATCGCACCCAACCCTGCCTGCCGAGGTGAGTACGGAGAAGAAAACAGAAAATCGGACTATATCGAAGCTCAGGGCACGATTCCCTTCATGGAGGCTGCGGACGGATACCTGGAGCTTTGGATGAGACTGTATATGATGACGTATGACGAGCCCGAGGAGCGCGAACTGCCTGCCTCCGTGATCCAGGGTTTTCCCGGCGGAGGGAAACAGGGAGCGTCCCCCTGACGGGCGTGGACGGCACCTTAGCCGGTCCCTTGCAGGGAAGCGGGCATACCATTCCCCGAAGGAGTAGAAGAAAAAATGGCCGTTCATATCCTGGCTGTGGAAGCCTGGGCAAAAACCATGACAAGGAGAGGGTGAAGAAAAAGATGCAGGATCGTCAGGAGAAGGGTACGGGCAAGAGACCTTTCAAGCACGCCATTGCCATAGCCTCGGTCGTCGCCTCTCTTGGGGCTTCTCTTGGCGTAAACGTGGGAGAGCTGTTCGCCACTGACCCGTACGCGGACCCGTGCATGAACGTGAAGGAGATGGACACCCTCCAGTATAATCTCATTACCCAGGCAAAGCAGTTGAGAGAGCAGCAAAACAGGCCTTTCAATGAGATCAATTACGCAAGCTCGAGGCCGGGGCCATACCCATTGAGCCAGTTCACCGTGCTCAAAACAAAAAGGTACACCGACCCTGGCAAGACAGATCAAGCTTGCTGTCGAAAACGATAGAAAGGTGACAGGCCGGCTCCCGATCGACGAGATTGTGCTGCAGGATCTCATGAGCCGGGCGAGAGCCATGAAGGCCGGAGAAAGCAATCTGTCACCCCAGTTCAAAGAGCTCTCAGTGAACGAAGACAGGCAGATACTTCTGCTCAACCAGATCAAGGTGGACCAGACCAAATAAGGCGTGGGAGCCGTCTTTGCCCGATAGAGAGCCTTGATATAAAGCCCGGTCTTGCGGTAAAGAACGTGTAAGGCTTGCAAAGCATCAAGCCAATAGATACCGTTAAGGAGCTATGGGCAAGTGAAGAAAACGTTCAAGTTTTTCCTGTTTCATTCTGTTCTGCCGTATGGGGGGCTTTCCCTCGTGAAGATGCTCTCCTCGACATACAGGCTCAAGATAGTCGATCCGCAGAATGAAGGAGATGCGATCGGAAGGGACGGCAGCATTATTTATGCATCCTGGCACCAGAGGTTCTTTCCCGGGATAACGTTCTTTGCAACGCGCAAACCCATCGCCATCCTCATCAGCAGGAGCCGTGACGGCGAATTCATTTCCCACATCGTCAATATTCTCGGATGGCAGGCTGTGAGGGGTTCCTCTTCGAAAGGAGGCAGCGAAGGCCTGCAGCAGCTCAAGGAACTGGCAAGGAGAGGATACAGGATCGGCCATATAGTCGACGGGCCCAAAGGGCCCTTCGGCGTAGTCAAACCGGGCCTGCTCAGAATTGCTCAAGCTTCCGGTATGGCAGTCGTCCCCAACCATCACGTCATCCGAGAAAAAGTGGTCCTTCAGGAGCTGGGACAGGTTTCTGATTCCCAAGCCGTTTTCCCGGGTGATCATCAGGTTCGGAGAGCCGATCTCCATCCCGCCGGATCTTGACGAAGACGAGTTCGAGAGGAAAAGGCTGTTCATCGGGGCCCAGGATGAAAGAGCTCTACGAGGACACCGACCTCATCTGGACCGACAGCGTGAGGTTAAGGAATATTTTCCGGTAATCCGGATACACGTTATCTTAAAAATTCCCGGTTTGATCCATTCTCCACCTGCACCTCGGCCTCAGCTTTGGATAGGCAAAGATCCGATCAAACCTCTGTCTGATCTCTTCCCTTCGAAAAATTGTTGCCGTTTGTCGCTGGGCTATTTTTCTTCTTCCAGTTTTGCCCTCAGGACATTTGACAACGAGAAGGTAACTACACGCCTTTCAGTTATGGCGATTTCCTCACCCGTCTTCGGGTTACGGCCCCTTCTCGGTCGTTTCATCTCTTACCGACCACTTGCCGAATCCGGACAAAGTTACCTCCTCGCCTTTCTCAAGGGTTTCCTTGATCATTTCGAGGAAGGTTTCGAGGCCATCCGATGCCTCTTTCCGACTAAGGCCTGTTTTCATGATGATTTCATCGATTAATTCAATCTTTGTCAGAGTGTCCACTCAGTCTCCCAATGTATCATTCACTATTAATAAATATAACCTATAGTTAGGCGAGCAGCAAGAGTTATTATAAAAAAAATGGCTATACCCATTCCAGGCGTGAATTGAATAAAGCTGAAGGTATTGAGCCATTTCTTCCTGTACTCCCGCCTTAACCAAACCGGTGCTTTTATGTCCGGCCAATGAATATTTTTTCAGATATTTATGTAAGGGCGTCATATTTTTTTTGCTTTTCTGTGAATCCGGTATTATGTCTCCGAAAATCTAGGAATTTCCTTATCATTGGCTTCCATTTTTCTTGACCGGAGATCGCCGTTACCCTATACTCTCAATCGATAAAACAAGTTCCCAGAAGGGAGCATCGATCCCGCTATATATCCTATCTCATGAAAAGTCAGGGACACAGACTATGGACAAGGTAACCTCGCTGATTTTTGACAGGAAAAAGAACCTTCTCGGAGATTTCATGAACCTCATGGAGCAGCGGTGGCGGAGACGCGTCCAGGAGTTCGCAGCCCTGGAATCATCCATCCTTGATGCCATCCCCCAGGCCATCGTGGGACTGCATAACCGCAAAATCATTTTTGCCAATAATGCCATCAAAGGGACCTTCGGCTGGGACCGGGAAGAGCTGATCGGCAAGAGCGTCACGATCTTCTACCGCAGCAAAAAAGAGTCGGATGAGATTGCCCGGTACTTCTACTCCACCCTCAGGCGCCAGCGCACCTTTGTCAACGAATTCAACTGCCGGCGGAAAGACGGGAAGGATATCCTCTGCAGAATGAGGGCCGCACGGATCGGAGACAAGCTGAAAGAACGGCGGATTGTCATTACCTACGAAGACATCACCGAAAAAAAACGGGCAGAGGAAGAGCTCGAACGATCCCGTGAACAGCTCCGAAACCTGTCCGCCTATCTCCAGTCCGTCCGGGAAAAGGAAAGCACCCGCATAGCGCGGGAAATCCATGATGAGCTGGGGCAGTCACTCACGGCCCTTCAGATGGATATAGCCTGGCTTGGCAACCAGCTGCCTGCCGGGTCGGCACACCTGGCTGAAAAGACACGGCGGATGACCCGTCTGGCGGACAGCCACCATCGACAGTGTCCACCGGATCATCACGGAACTCAGGCCCATCCTGCTGGATGATCTCGGCCTCACCGCCGCCATTGAATGGCAGGCCGGGGAGTTTCAGAACAGATCGGGCATCGGGTGCGAGGTGTACGTGGACTGCAGAGACAGCTCCATAAACAAAGACCTGGCCACCACCGTATTCCGTATTTTTCAGGAGACCCTCACCAATATCGCCCGGCATTCCGGGGCCAGCGAAGTCTGGGTCCGCCTTACCCAGGAAGAAAATGAGCTTTCGCTCGAGGTCATCGACAATGGGAAAGGAATTACCCGCAAACAGATCGAAGATCCCAGATCATTCGGAATCATCGGCATCCGCGAACGGGTAACCATCTGGAACGGCACGTTCCGGATAACCGGAAAACACCACCGCGGCACAACAGTGACCGTGGTGATCCCTATCTCCAGGGAGGAGGCCGGAGCATGATACGCATTCTGGTGGCAGACGACCATACCGTGGTACGGGAGGGGGTCAAACAGATCCTGTCCGGACAGGACGATATGATCGTTGAAGACGAGGCGGAAAACGGACAGGAAACCCTTGAAAAAATAAACCAGGGCAACTTTGATGTGGTGCTGCTCGATATCTCCATGCCCGGCAGGAGCGGACTCGAGATCCTCGAGGACATCATCAACCAGAACCCGCGGCTCCCCGTGCTCATCCTGAGCATGCATCCGGAAGAGCAGTACGCGGTACGGGCATTGCGGGCAGGGGCATCAGGATACCTCACCAAGGCCAGCGCATCCGACGAACTGATCGGCGCCATCCGGAAGGTATCCAGGGGCGGAAAGTATGTAACGGCATCGCTCGCGGAAAAACTTGCCCGGGAGCTGGACAACAGAACGGACAAACAGCGGCACGAGAAGCTCTCGAACCGTGAATACCAGGTGATGCTCATGCTGGCATCAGGGAAATCGGTGAGCGAGATCGGGGATGAGCTGTGCCTGAGCGTGAAGACTGTCAGTACCTACCGTTCCCGCATTATGGACAAGATGGGCCTGAAGAAAAATGCAGAGCTGACCTTTTATGCCATGAAAAATAACCTGCTGACCCAGTAACCTCGCACCTCTCCTCCCGGATGAGGTAGGATCGGGTCGGAAACCTGTCAGATAATGTCCGTCACGCATCCATGATCCATCCGACACTAAAATGAGCGCTTGCCTGATATCGGGCTCCTTTTCCGCTGTGTTAAGGTCTTTCTAATTCAATTTTATAAAAGAGCTAACCTTGCTGCAGAAGATGGAAAGGGGTCTGTCACATGAACGAAGGCGGCATGCTGATCAGGAAGAAAGGATATGTTTCGCTGCATGGAGAGGCCCCGGGCAATCTGTTACCCGGAGATTTCAAACATCCTCTGCCTGCAGATACCGGAAAGATCATCCGGAAGGCCCTCGATGAAGAGCGAAGCTGCCTGATGGAGCACGAGTGCAAGGAGATCCTCGAAAGTATCGGCATACAGACGACGGGCAGCCATGTGGTCTTCTCGGAAGACTCGGCTGTCGAAACGAGCAGGACCATAGGATACCCGGTGGTCCTCAAGATCGTATCCCCCGAAATCATCCACAAAACCGAAGGCGGAGGCGTGAAGCTGGATGTTCGGAACGAAGAGGGTGTCCGGCAGGCCTTCCGGGAGATAATGGAAGCCTTCGCCCACTGCCGTGTCATCGGGGTATCCGTGCAGAAGATGGCGGATCCGGGCATTGAGGCGATCATCGGGGTTACGCGCGACCCGAGCTTCGGCCCCATCCTCATGTTCGGTCTGGGCGGGATCTTCGTGGAGGTCCTGAAGGACGTCACGTTCAGGGTCCTTCCCATTCATGAAGAAGATGCAGCCGATATGATCGAAGAGATAAAAGGAAGATCCCTGCTGAAGGGATACCGGGGGCATGCAGCGGATATCGAGGCGCTGAAACGGCTGCTGCTCAAAGTATCGGACCTGCTCGCCGGGCATCCGCAGATCAGGGAGCTGGACCTGAATCCGGTGTTTCTCTACCCCGAGGGTTATACGGCAGCGGACGCACGCATATTCGTCGATGATTTCATCCCTGAAAACCGGTCGAAAAGGCCTTTCCTGAAACATGATCTCCGCAATCTGTTCTACCCCAGGAGCATCGCTGTCCTGGGCGCCACGGATTCGCCGGGCAAGCTTGGATACAACGTATTCCATAATCTGATCGCCCACGGTTATAACGGCAGTCTCTACCCCATCAATCCGAACAAGGATGCCATCATGGGGATCAGGGCCCGAAAATCGATCCTCGAAGTAAAAGAACCGGTGGATACCGCCATCATCATTGTTCCTGCAGAGGCTGTCCCACAGGCGATCGAAGACTGCTGCGCAAAGGGAATCAAGAGCCTGATCGTGGAGACAGCCGGGTTCGCAGAGACAGGGGAAGCCGGGAAAAAGGCGCAGGCGCGCATCAGGGAAATCATCGGCAGGAAAGGAAGCCGGCTGCTCGGGCCGAACTGCTCGGGAGTCATCAATACCCATCACAACATGGTGCAGTCCATCGGCATCATCGATTCGCTGAGGAAGGGGAACGTGGCGCTTATCGCACAGGCAGGCGTATACGCGGCCGGCATACTGGCGGGACTGCGCAATGTCCTCGATTTCGGGATCGTGGCCACCATCGGCAACAAGATGGACATCAGCGAAACGGATATCCTGGAATACCTTGGGGATGACGAGCACATCGATGTCATTGCCATGTACATGGAGGATGTAACGAGCGGTAAACGGTTTGTGGAGGTTGCGGGCAGGATCTCCCGGCAGAAACCGGTTATCGTCCTGAAGACAGGCCGGACCGATGCCGGCAAGCAGGCCGTCTCGTCACACACGGCATCCCTGGCGGGAGACGATGAAATCAACAGCGCGGTCTTCAGGCAGAGCGGTGTCATCAGGGCACGGGACAACGAACACCTGTTCGCCCTCATGAGGGGATTCTCCAAACAGCCTCTGCCGAAAGGTCCCGGCGTCCTGGTCGTCACCTATACAGGTTCGCTGGGGGTTGCCGCCACCGACATGATCTACCTCAACAACCTGAGGCTCAGTACGCTCGAACCGCAGATCAAAGAAAAGCTTGCAGAAATCCTACCCGGATATCTCAATGTCATGAATCCCGTCGACTGCTCGTTCTCCCTTTCGCCCGAGCAGCTGAAGCAGATCATAGAGATCGGCATCCTGAGCAACGATGTCCACGGGCTCATCATCATTGTCCAGGGTGAAAAGCTGGCCTCGTTCATCGATGCCATGAAAGGTATCGACTATCACGGCAAACCGGTTCTCTGCTGTGTTGCCTGCAAGGAGTTCATGATCGACAACGTCATCAGGATGGAACAGGCGGGAATACCGGTCTATTCCACAGCGGAAATGGCTGCAGAAGTGATGGGCGAGATGTACCGTTATGAGTTGCGCCGGAGAAAAACCCTCTTGAAAAATCTGGAAGGCTGTCTGGAAGGCAGCACCTTCAAACTGGACGGAAATCACGTCAGGTTCCGCCTTCTGAAGGTGCACGATACGGACCTGTGGACCGATTTCGTAAACGGGTGCTCTTCGGACGCTCTCTGGATGCGTTTTCTGGCGCCTTTCAGCGCCACTCCTGAAAAGGCGCAGAAATTCTGTGACCTGAATCCCGAAGAAGAGGTCGCCATCGCAGCGGAACTGGTTGAAAACGGTCGCCGCAAGCTCATCGGGATCGCCCGCCTCATCAGGCTGTCCCGGAACAACGAAGCGGAGTTCGCGGTTATCGTTTCCGACCTGTGGCAGAGAAAGACCCTCGGCCACCTGCTCTCCGACATGAGTGTCGGACTGGCCAGGCATTGGGGAATTCAAAGCGTGGTCTCCGAGACCATGCAGGAAAATCATGCCATGATAAAGGTCCTGAAGCGCTGCGCTTTCAAGATCGTTGAAAAAAGCGGAAACATGTTTACCCTGTCTTTGAAGCTTGCCTGAGGCGGAAGGCAGTTTCATCGATGGCTTTATTTTTCCAATATACCAGGGCATCGTCTATTGTTCGCGTTCCTTTTTCCCGATTGCGAGTAAAAAAAGAACTAGGCCGGATCGAGGTTGATCCGGCCTTTCATCTCTCTTTCTGATGGTGATTCCTGCGAGCCGTTCATCTGTAAATTCTTAAGCCGCCAAGCAAATTAAGGAGACATCCTGCTTTCTCTCCTACAAATCATGTACCGGCTCATAAAAAACGGGAGCGTGAGGCCCTTTACCCGGACCCCACGCCTGTTGAGTCTTCTAGCCTATTTCCTTCCTGCCGCTGATCAGGTCGTCCACGACACCTGAATCCGCCATGGTCGAGGTATCACCGAGATCGGTGAAGTCATTGGCTGCGACCTTTCTCAGCACGCGGCGCATGATCTTGCCCGACCTGGTCTTGGGAAGACCGTCAGCCCACTGGATACAGTCTGGAGTCGCAATGGGGCCGATCTCCTTGCGGACCAGCGCGACCAGGTCCTTCTTCAGCGCGTCGGTCTTGTTCACGCCGGTATTCAGCGTCACATAGGCATAGATTCCCTGTCCTTTGATATTGTGGGGGAATCCCACGACCGCTGATTCGGCCACATCCGGATGCAGGGTTAGGGCCGCTTCGACTTCCGCAGTTCCCAGCCGGTGACCGGAAACGTTGATGACGTCGTCGATCCTGCCGGTGATCTTATAATCGCCGTCCGCATCCCGCTCGGCTCCGTCACCCGAGAAGTAGTACCCGGGGAACTGTGAGAAGTAATTTTCCCTGAACAGAGTCCTGGTCGCCGTATACTCCTCTGCAGCATGCCAGGCCATGCAGTCTTGATGCACAGGGCTCCCTTGCCGGGACCCGTGATCTCTTTCCCGTCTTCATCTCATGATGGCCGGCTACACGCCGAAGAAGGGCACCATGGCCTTGGCGGGTTTGATATCGATGGCGCCGGGCAGCGGGAGGATCATGTGGCCGCCGGTCTCGGTCTGCCACCAGGTATCCGCGATGGTGCACCTGCCGCCGCCGACCTTGTTGTAATACCACCACCAGGCTTCGGGGTTCAGCGGTTCGCCCACCGAGCCGAGGACCCGCAGCGAAGAGATGTCGTGCATTTCCACCCACTTGTCCCCTTCCTTGGCAATGGCGCGGATGGCGGTCGGTGCGGTGTAAAAGTTGTTGACATTGTATTTTTCCACCACGGCCCAGAACCGGTCGTAGTCCGGATAGCTGGGAACGCCCTCGAACACGATGCTGGTGTATCCGTTGCAGAGCGGGCCGTAGGCCACGTAGCTGTGACCGGTCACCCAGCCGATGTCGGCCGTGCACCAGTAGACGTCTTCATCGCGCACGTCGAAGGCCAGCTCCTGGGTCATGGAGGCATACAGGAGATATCCCGCGGTCGTGTGCAGCACGCCCTTGGGTTTCCGGTGGAACCGGAGGTATAGAGGATGAACAGCGGATCTTCGGCATCCATTTCCTCCGGCTTGCAGTATACGGTGCCGCCTTGGCCATCAGGTCCTCGTACCAGATGTCGCGGCCTTCCTTCATGTCCACCTTGGTGCCGGTCCGTTTGACCACGATCTGGGTCTTTACCGTCGGGCACTGTTCGGCCGCCTTGTCCGCGTTGTCCTTCTGCGGGACTGCCTTGGCTCCCCGGTAGGTGCCGTCGCAGGTGATGAGCAGGGTGGATTTGCAGTCGTTTATCCTGTCCCTGAGAGCTTCCGCGGAGAAGCCGCCGAACACGATGGCGTGGAGTGCGCCGATCCTGGTGCAGGCAAGCATGGTGATGACCAGCTCCGGGATCATGGGGAGATAGATGGTTACCACATCGCCCTTCTTGATACCCAGGTCCTTGAGGACATTCGCAAACTTGTTCACCTCCCGGTACAGGTCGTAATACGTATAGACCTTCCAGTCGTTGGGGTCATTGCCTTCGAAAATGATCGCCGCTTTGGTCTTCTTCGTTTCCAGGTGCCGGTCCAGGCAGTTATAGCTTACATTCAGCTTTCCGCCTTCAAACCATTTTACATGAAGATCGTCACCGAACGACCAGTCGGAAACCTTTTTCTTGTCAAAGGACTTGAACCAGCTCAGTCTCTCACAGCGCCTGTTTCGCCCAGAAGGCATCCGGATTCTCGATGGATTCCTTGTACATTTTCTCATAATCTGCCCTGCTCTTGATGTATGATTTCTCCCTGACTCTGTCAGGAACGGGAAAAACCTTGTCATAAAAATCCTGTTCATTATTATCAGCCATTATCCGTCTCCTTCTCCAGTTTTCTGTATGTACGGGATATATGATAAATAAATCCCCCTGGATGCCCGATGGCGTCTGATATTGCGGTAAATCTATTTCTTACTCCCTGTAGGTGAACTGCTTACATTTCAGTGAATGATAAGGAACATCTCTTGAAAACTGCCTATACTCGAGACAAGGGGAGCTTCCCGATAAACCATAGACGAGGCAACAGAGCTGTATGCAATCCTCGCTATTGATGCTTAAGTATTCCTACAAAGGAAACTCCTGCTTTTTAATGCAAACACTCGACCTCACCCGGGTTTCAAACGCCTATAGTTTCAGCATAGTTCACTCATCCTTAAAGGGTGTTCCAAGGTCTTCTTCCTGGAATATGGCTGATGGGAATTGACATAATAAAAAGTCCGAGAGCCGATGGGGTTCATAGGCTCTCGGGGTGTGTGGGGGTTAAAACCTTTATCAGTTGCGTATAAGACTAGAGTTGATATCCGTACCTCTTGATGTTCTCCCGTGTCTTGATGAAGTCACCGTACATCCGGCCGATGCAAAGCGCGATGCCCAAGATGAACAGACCGATCATGAACCCGGGCTCCGTCCCTATCTTCTCATCGATCCACCTGCCCGCGAACAGAAACACAAACGAGGAAACAACTATGGTAAAGCTCCATGCACTCATCATCATTATGTGATTGAGGTTCCTTGCATCCTGGACCTTCTTATTCATCCGTACCATACCTGTTCCCTCCTTTCTTCTCATCCCCGCCCATAAGCCCCTTGCTCGGCTACCCTGCTCAAGGGCGGGTCCTCACCAGGTCCTTTATCCCTTCTCCCTTAGCTTACCAGATTCTTTACCGCTCCGATTACCGGAGCCGTGAACATCGCTACCAGCACCGCGTACAGCGCAAATGACCCAACCGCTTCGCTTAAGTACATCCTCGGATACCGGTGCTTCAATGATACGATCGTCATCCCGCCCATGATCAGACACCCAAGATGAAAGTACGGAAAGCTATCTCCTCCTGAGGTCGCATGCGCCGCAAATGCAAAACTTGACGTGATCAGTATTACAAAAAATGCTACGATTGCTGTCTGGACTGTTTTCTTCATGGTAAGGACCCTCCTTATTATTCTCTTTTTGTGTGCTTGCTGCCCCTTCTCTTAGGAAAAACCGTGCCAACTCTCCGCAACTATGATTTTAACCTTCCAGTTCATTGTTTTTACTTGTTTTATCAGCAGATAGCCACTGGCACCCCTAGACAAAATACACCCGCATACTCGCTAAGAATTAAATGGAATGTTCAGCCCGTTCGATGAAACGTTGAATCGGAAGTGCTTATTTTTACTCGCGCTCGAAAAGGATGCCGTATTTTTCCAGCTTCCTCTCGAAGGTCGGCCGGGATATGCCGAGGATATCGCAGATCTCGCCTTTGTTTTTCTTTGTATCCTTCATCACTCTCCGGATGTGCTTCTCTTCGACCTCGTCCAGGGTAAGGATCCTGCCTGCAGAGTCACAGAAGGTATCCATCTCCTGATCTTTTGCCCTGGAAGATCTCTGATCTTCATTGAGGTCGGGAAAGTCGGATTTAATAAGGACCTGCCCCTTGGCTACTACTGCTGCCCGGACAAGAAGGTTCTCGAGCTCCCTCACATTCCCGGGCCAGCTGTATTGCCTGAAAACCTCCAGCACTTCATCGGAAACACCTGCGATCTGCTTGTGGAGATCCAGGTTTATCTTTTCGAGAAGATAATCGATCAGGGGGTTCAGGTCTTCTTTCCGGTCCCTCAACGGGGGGATAGTGATGGTGACGATGTTCAGCCGGTAATACAGGTCATCCCTGAACAGACCTTCCTTTATGAGTGTTTTCAGGTCCTTGTTGGTAGCTGCGATGACCCTGGCATTCACCTTGATCCTGTCTTTGCCGCCGACACGCTCGAACTCCCTTTCCTGAAGCACGCGGAGGAGCTTGGCCTGAAGGTTCAGCGACATCTCGCTGATCTCGTCGAGGAATACCGTTCCGTAGCGTGCAAGCTCGAACTTGCCCGGCTTGCGGTTGATCGCACCGGTGAACGATCCCTTTTCATGGCCGAAGAGCTCCGACTCGAGAAGGGTCTCCACGATTGCAGAGCAGTTTATGCCTATGTAGGGCTCTTCTGCTGAGGTGTTGTTGTGAATCACCTTGGCTATGAGCTCTTTTCCTGTGCCGCTCTCACCCTGCAGGAGCACGGGAGTCTTGCTCTGGGACACCACCCCGATAGTCTTGAATATCTCCCGCATATAAGGGCCCACGCCGATGATATCGCCTACCTTGAAGTCTCTTGAAGACTCCACGAGAAGGCCCTTGATCTTCTTCTCCATCTCGAGGGCGTGTATGGCCTTCCTGATGGCGATGTCGAGCTCGTTGACGTCTACCGGCTTGTGGATATAGTCAAACGCGCCCTCTTTCATCGCTTTGATGGTGGATTCCATGTCGTGATGGGCCGTGATCATGATGACCTTGACGTGCTCGTCCTCTTCCCGCAAATCCTCCAGGATCCTGAACCCGTTCACATCCGGAAGCCTGATATCGAGGATAACCACGTCAGGGGAGATCTGCGTAAACTTATTGAGCCCGTCCGTCCCTGTCGGCGCGGTCTGCACGCTGTATCCTTCTTCCGTCAGATACAGATCGAGCGTTTCCCTGATGGAACTGTCATCGTCGATAACGAGGATCTTAGACATACTACCTGCCCTTTTTATGATTGTATAGATTGATTATCGTCCAATGCATCCCTGTCCTCATAAGTGCACCCAGCCCTCGGGAAAGAGAGGATAAACCGGGTTCCTTCGCCGCTGCCACTGATTATCTCGATATTCCCGTCATGCTGATCCACGATTTTCTTCACCTGGGTGAGGCCGAGGCCTGTCCCGTAGTTTTTCCTGGTAAAGAACGGGTTGAACAGGTGGGGGCGGTCCTGCTCGTCGATCCCGCAGCCGTTGTCTTCCACCTCGATGGAAAGGAAATCATGATCGCCCTTCAAAGAGATCCCGAGCCTTCCCTTGTGCTCCATAGCATCGGTAGCATTCTGGAAAATATTGATGAGCGCCTGTTTGATCATAACCGGATCGGCCATGATCATCCCGGGATCATCCGGGTAGCTCTTTTCGACCGCGATCTCCTTCTCATAGAGAGATTTCTCTACCATTGCGAGTGCCTGCTCAACGACCACCCTCATGTCGGAAAGTTCTTTCTTCGGGTCCAGAGGCTTGGCATAGATGAGCACGTCGCTTACGAGCTTTTCGAGATGCTCGACCTCCCGCTGTGCGATCTTGAACCTTTTGAGATCGTTGCCTTCAGGCTGCATGCGCTTTTCCAGAATCTGCAGGCTCATCTTTATCGAGGAAAGGGGATTCCTGACTTCATGGGCGATCCCGGCTGAAAGCTGGCCGATCGCAGCGAGCTTCTGGCTCTCATAGTATTTTTCCTCGAGCTCCTTGAACTCGGTAATGTCGCGCTCGACCAGAACGAACCTGTCTGTTCCCTTGACCGGGCCGGGCGTCATCAGGAGCTTTTTCTTTCTGCCGTCTTTCATGGACAGTTCGAGCTCGTACGGGTTGTAGATCCCCCTCTTCGCATCCTCCCATTTCGACATGGCGTATGCCCTGTGCTCAGGCGCCACGTATTCGGTAAAATGCCTGCCCTTGGGGTCGTGCGGGCTTCTGCGGTCTTTGATATGCCGGCTCACATAGTTGATGATCCCTTCCCTGTTCAGCTCGTAGATCTTATCCGGCAGGCTGTCCAGGATGCTCTGGAGATAGTTGTAGAGGTCTTCCACCTCATGCGCGAGCCGGATATTCTCATCCAGCTCGTTCTGCAGGGTCTCGGCATATTCCATCAGGCTCTTGGTGAGCTCCACCTCCTTCGATACGTCGAGGAACGTCTCGATGGCGGCTACAATCTCACCTTTTTCATCAAAGATCGGCGCAGCGAGGAAGTGCAGGTGGCGGTCCTTGCCCCGTAAGTTCTTGAAATGCTTGACGGCCTCATACGCCCCTTCGATCGATTCGGATTTAATGACCTTCCCTTCACCGTAATAGGTATCAAAACTCTCCATGTTACGATCAATGATAAAATCTGCCAGGAAAGGCCGTTTTTCTTTATAGAACGGCTTATGGTAGTTATCCGTATTGATCATCTCGTCCGAGCTGAAGCCGGTAAGATCGGTACAGGCACGGTTCCACAAGATGACCTTGTGATTGTTATTCAATACGAACATCGGTACCGGAGAGCCTTCGATGATCCCGTCGATGGTCATCTTTTCTCTTAAGAGCTTGCCCTGCCATACCTCGCTTTCCTTGAGCCGCTTGAGCTCTTCCTTGAGGCGTGCCCGCTTCACGTCTGAACGTGCAATGGAAACGGCTGTGATGATGACCACGACAATGAGGCCGACAGCGCCCAGGATAATGTTGAAGGAGGCGCTGCGAATGGGTTTCAGAACCTTATCATAGGGAGTAACAAGAACGATCCACCACTTCGTGATGCCGATGCGGATCGGTGCATAGGCAATAATGCTTTTTTCATGTTTGCCCTCCCGGGAAAGGTTCAGCTCGCTATAGCGTTTCGGGTTATAGGAGAACATCTTAAAGGATGGTTCATTTTTCAAATCTCCAATCCTTATATCTTTATTCGGGTGAAAGACTACTGTGCCCGATTCATCGACGAGCCAGAAGTCGCTCATATACGTTTGATCTACCGATATGGTCCTGCCCAGGAAGAACTCGGGGGGCAAAACGGCAAATACCGCTCCGCCGTATCTGCCTTCCTCATTCAGCACAGGCAGCCCGATCCCGATGGTTTTGCCCTGTGGTTCTTTCTCGCTGCCTTTCATGCCGATCTCGCCTGTGTACCTCTGGTTCAATTTCTTTATCGCATGACTCATCGCCGGATCAACATATCTCCTGCCGGAGATCCTGGACACAACATTTTCCGGGCGCCCGTCGATAACGACATCGTTTTTGTCGATTATTATGATTGCCCACACGACATTCCGGAGTTCATCATAGAGGGCATCGATGCTCTCTCTTTTCTTTTCCGGAGCCGTTCCCTGGTCGCCCAACAGCTTGGCGAGCATGATCATGCCCTTTTCGCTTTTTGCAATGGACTCTTCCATCCTCGCTGCGACCTGATCCGCAACGGATGCCTGCTGGGCGCTGAAAAGCTCGACGATAGACCTTTCACGCACATAATAGACAGTCAATCCAAGGAAAACTATCAGAATGATTACGCTTAAAGCAGTGAGCCAGATGGAATATCTCAGGTATAAGCGGGAGACCTTTCTCTTCATCGGAAAAGATCGTTTCTCTTCATTCTACCAGCTGGAAGAACACAGGGCTGAAGAGGACCATGCTCACGTGTTGCCATCCCTTTCCTCATGCTCCGCGTATGCGATCAGGGCATATATGGCAAAGGCAAAGAGCAGCGAGATTAAAAGCGTAACGAACCCGCTCTTGATGCCTATTACCACCTCACAGAACAACCAGGCTATAAGATATCCTGCAATGGCACCGATTTCTCTCATCTTTTGACCTTATCTCTTTCTCCGATATTATCAGCAGCTGTTCTTGCCTCTACTTTGTCAAGTAATTGTCAATGTTTTTAGTACCATAATGGAGAGGCAAAGTCATCAACTCTCTGCAGATGGTCTTCAGCATGTAAATTTCAATTGTTATCGCCGGCATCGCACTTTTCGTTCAACGAGCGGGGGAAGGATTGAACGATATGTTTAATGGAAGGTGGATGAACCGGGGAGTGTGCCATGGGAGGGGAGGCTGAAAATTAGGTTGCAAATCAGATGGTTGGTCAGGTTTCAGGAGGGATGTATGCGATTGGCATATCTATTGCTCAATGGTAGTCAGCATTGAGAATTCATTCACTCGGTGCTTACGGTACGAAAACTATTGCACAATGAAAGGAGAAATAACATGTATCGCAATTCAGCTAAAATTTTATTCTCTTTTGCAGCAACTGCAGCCGTCTGGATACTGGCTTCACCGGTTGCCGCCTTTGCAGCGGATGTCATCCCTCAGCAGGCGCCTTATGTAAAGGTCATCTTCTCGGTGGGCGCCATGATCGGCGCCGGCCTCGCTATCGGGCTCGGCTGTATCGGCGCTGGTGCGGGCATCGGTAATGCCGCGGCAGGAGCTTCCGAGGCAGTGGGCAGAAACCCGGCGGCTCAGGGCAAGATCATGATGACCATGATGGTCGGTATGGCCATGGCCGAGTCCATCGCCATCTACTCCCTGGTCATTTCGCTCATTCTCCTCTTTGTGAACCCGTTCAAGGCTTTCTTGTTCGGTTGATGTGCTGAAAGTGACTGACGGGAGAATATATAATTGTTACCAGTTTCACGAACAACTAAAGTATGAACAAACCGGCGTAAGAGTTTGTAAAGAATACGCTTCAAACAATAAGGGGGAAAAATAAATGCCTGAAACAATCAAAGGAAGTCGCATTCTCACGGTTGCGAGGTTATTTTTCCTGCTCGTAGTCATCCCCTTATTACTGATATCTTCCCTCATTGCCTTCAGCATTGTCCACTTCGGCGGCATGTCCAAGTCAGGGGCCATGCTGGCTCTGGATCAGAAGTCTCAAGCAGAGATCAAGGTGCGCGCGGTCGATCTGGGCCAGAACATCGCGGATTTCCTGCGTGAGCGCCAGAAAGACGCGCTCATCGCCACCATCATTCCTGCCACTGCTTCCGCATACAAGGATTTCCTCACCACCAAGACGGGCTCCCTGTGGGTCAAAACCGACCAGGGCATCGTCAAGGAGCAGCTGCCCTTGTATGTGGAGATGTCATTTATCGACAGAAACGGCCGGGAGGTCATCAAACTGGTGGACGGCCAGGTTGTTCCGGGAAACACACTCCAGAACGTGAGCAACCCTGCCAATACGACCTATAAGTCCGAAGATTACTTCCTCAAGGCAAAAGGTCTGGACAAGGGTCAGGTCTATCTGTCTCACATGACCGGGTGGTATGTGAACAAGGCTGAATTCGAGCAAGGGAAGAGATTCAAGGGGATCATTCGAATGGCGACACCGCTGTTCGACAAGCAGGGATTCATTGGGGTAGTGGCTCTTGCCCTCGATGCACGGCACCTCGCACGATATACGGACAACATCATCCCGACCGAGTCCGAGTATGTCATCAAGGCAGATGCCTCAACCGGCAACTATGCCTACATGGTAGACGAGAAGGGTTTCGTCATCGCCCATCCGCTCGATTACCACATAGCAGGGTTGTACAAGGACGGCACACAGGTGCCTCCCATCAATCCCACCAACTATGACGAGATGAAGAAGCTGGGCGAAGAAGTGCTCAACCTCATCTCAATCGACGGGATCGAGCCCGGCATGCCCGAAATAGCCAGGGAAGCCCTGGCCGGCAAGTCCGGGATCAAGACCTACAAGTTCGATGAACGCACCAAGATGGTTGCCTATGCTCCCATCCCCTTCTACTCCGCCGATTATCCCAAACCCGCAGGCTTCGGGTTCGTAGCCTTGGGCGTGGATATCGAAAAGTTCAACGAGCAGGCCAAGGTCACTTCCGACAAGATCGAGAAAGAAGGCCAGGTCTGGCTCGCCACCATCGTCATCATCCTTTTCGGCGCCATGATCATCCTGTTCTCCATCGCCGCGATCCTCGCCAAAGGCATCAACCGCTCCATCGCCTCAGAGGTACCCCCCGATGCGCAGAAACCCCATGTATATGACGACGAAGACTAACTGACACATCATAAGCTCATTCACTACGAAAAAAGGGAAAGGCCCCGGCTACCGGGGCCTTTCCCTTTTAAGGCTTTTGACTTCAATGCTTCTCTGAAGATTCCTTTAACAAACCAATCTTTAGACTGCCCGGAAGATCTCTCTCCCGGAGAACCTGCCCTATGATTCCAACGAGTTCACGGGCTGCGTGCATCGGATCAGAGGCACAGCACAAGGCCGAGACTACTGCGACGGAATCCGCACCTGCCCTGACGGCATCTGCGGCGTTTACCTTGTTCAAGCCTCCGATGGCTACCAGGGGATGGCGGGAATACCCCCTGACCCGGGCGATCCCGGAGAGGCCCCAGGCATCTTTGGTATCGGTTTTGGTGGGTGTTTTAAAAACCGGGCTTAACCCGAGATAATTCACGTCAAGCTCCTGAGCCTCTTCTACTTCCTCCCAGGTTTCCACGGAAAGGCCGATGATCGCCTGCGGGCCCAAGAGCCTCCTGGCGGTTTCATAGGGCATGTCACCCTGGCCGATATGAATGCCGTCCGCCCCTATTGCCAGGGCCACGTCCAGCCGGTCATTGATGATCAGCGGCACATGCAACGGCGCAAGCAGACTTTTCAGCTTCTTCGCCTGCTCAACGAACATCCGGGTAGGAAGATCCTTCTCGCGCAGCTGGACGCAGGAAACGCCTCCTTTTACTGCAAGCAGGACAACCTCTTCAACCGGTCTGCCGCCGCACAACTTCCGGTCCGTGACAAGATAGAGACCCTGCACGTCAATACTCCATCTTCAAGCGGGTATCGATATCTCCTATGGTCAAACGATAGAGGGTATCGAAAAAACGCACCTGCAGCGTGCCGGGCCCGCCTGCTCCTTCTGCCGCGATCTCGCCTGCAATGCCCATGATTGCCATGGCATGTGCCGCAGCCCGGATATAATCATCCTCGACGGCTGCAAAAGCACCGCACAGCGCTGTCGCAGCACAGCCCATCCCCGTCACGCGGGTCATCATGGGATGGCCGTTATGAATTTTTACAATCCTGTCTCTGCCGACCACGTAATCCGTTCCCCCGCTGATGCACACAACCGAACCGTAGGCCTCATGGATGCTGCGGGCAGCAGCCACGGCCGTATCGGAAGCTTCCGAGCTGTCGACCCCTTTGGTTTTTGCCGCATCCTCATACACGGCCATGACCTCCGAGGCGTTTCCCCGTATGATTTCCGGCCTGAATTCCTTAACCAAATCCCTGGCTGTCGCGGTGCGATAGGGAGTGGCCCCGGCGCCCACAGGATCGAGAAGGATGGGGATGCGGCGCTTCTTCGCCTGCTCTGCTGCACGGAACATGGACTGTACCCACTCCTTGCTTAAGGTCCCGATGTTGATGACCAGAGCGGATGCGATTCCCACCATGTCGGATACCTCTTCTCCCGCATGGGCCATAACCGGCGAAGCCCCGACGGCAAGGAGGGCATTGGCCGTGCTGTTCATGACCACATAGTTGGTGATGTTATGGACAACAGGGGACTTGGCCCTGATGTTCTCGAGAGATTTCCAGACATTCGATGCAACATTGCTGCTCATATTCTTGATATCCTCCTGATACGTGCTGGATTTATTTAGTAAACCAAAACGACCGCGATTGCCAGCATGTTGAAAAACTTCATTTGCCTGGAGGTCAGCCCGGCCTCATGGTCCATCCAGAATGGCAGGGCATTTGCTAGCACTACACCGTATCTTGCTTGACACCCCTCGGTGCCATGGGATAAATCTTTTTACATGGGAAACTATGAGAATGGGATGCTCTGCTGCCATGTCCCTCATTGGGATCATGCAGCAACAATACGGTCGGAAGCAGTACAGAGAAGCCGGGTCGGCGTACGATCACCGAAGGGAGTGCCATGCAGCCGGTTATCGTAGGAACGATACCGATCGGTTCAGGGGATCTGGTGCTCATTGCAGGGCCGTGCGTGATCGAGTCGAGGGATCACGCACGCTTTATGGCAGAGTCCCTCCTTGAGATAACGTCCCGGACGAAAACGCCGTTCATTTTCAAGGCCTCGTTCGATAAGGCAAACCGGTCCTCGGCTCACTCCTACCGGGGGCCTGGAATCGAGGCAGGCCTCGAGATCCTTGCCGGGATCAAGGCCGACTTCGGCGTACCCGTTACCACGGATATCCACGATGCATCCCAGGCTGCCGCTGCAGCGGGGGTGGCGGATCTCATCCAGATCCCAGCCTTCCTCTGCAGGCAGACCGATCTTCTCATTTCTGCAGGAAAAACCGGACTGCCTATAAATATCAAAAAAGGTCAGTACATGGCACCGTGGGATATGGACCATGCCGTGAAGAAAGTCGAAACCACCGGGAACGAAAAGATCCTCCTGACGGAAAGGGGGTCATTCTTCGGATACAACAACCTCGTGTGCGACTTAAGGAGCCTCGGGATCATGAGGTCGCTGGGGAGACCGGTCGTCCTGGACGTCACCCACAGCCTGCAGCTGCCTGGAGGAAAAGGCGATTCTTCGGGCGGAAACCGGGAATTTATTCCGTCACTGGCGCGGGCAGGGGTTGCCTTCGGTGTGGATGCCCTCTTCATGGAGGTGCATGATGATCCCGACCGTGCCTTGAGCGACGGTCCGAATTCGCTGCCTCTTGGAGAGCTGGAGCCCCTTCTCAGGAAGCTGTCCGAGATCCAGAGGATCGTGAAATGAACAACAACGCAATAAAGTACCTTATCCTGGATGCCGACGGCGTGCTGACCGATTCTCGGATTACCTATACGGACGACGGCCAAGAGCTCAAGTCATTCAATACCAAAGACGGCCACGGGCTCAAGCTCCTCATGCGGGCAGGAGTCGGGGTCGCCATCATCACGGGAAGGTTCTCCAAGGCCCTCGAACACAGGGCAAAGGATCTTAAGATCGAACACCTGGTCCAGGGTGCAAAGGACAAGAAAGCGGCCCTGCTCGATTTTGCGAAGAAAATAGGACTCGATCCCGGTGAAATGGCGTACATGGGGGATGACGTAGTGGACCTTCCCGCAATGGCCCTGTGCGCCTTAAGCCTTGCCCCCAGCGATGCGGTGGATATGGTCAAGGAGCGGGTGGATGTAGTCACCAAGCTTCCCGGGGGCCACGGTGCGGTCCGGGAGGCTGCGGAACTGCTCCTCAAGCGGTTAGGACTGTTCGATACAGTGATGGAACGCTATGTCGGCTAGACTTCTCGGAATGCTCTTCATCATCTCGCTCATCACCGCCGGCATCTATTTCCTGAACAGGGATGATGCTCCTTTGGGAAAGCAGTCTCAGCTTCAGGAAGACCAGCCGCTGCAGGTCTTGCGAACGGCGAAAAACATCGTGATGCACGAAAAGAGGCTGGGGTCGGATAAGGATTTCGTCATCCGGGCCAAGATCATTACACAGGAATCCAACAGCACCTTTATCATGAAAGAGTTCACCGTTGACCGCACCGACGGATTGGAGATCTCTGGCGGCCGTGCACAATACGATACGGATGCTTCCCGGCTCAATATCATCGGCCCGGTAACCATTATCACCCCTGACGGATGGAAGGCCGACCTGACGGATGTCGTCTGGGATCGAAAGGCCGACCACGCCGTCACCCGCAAACCCGTCACGGTACAGGGGGAGAAAGGGACGATCCGGGCAAACCAGGCTGAGTTCTTCGATGATTTCAGCCGCATACAGCTCGCAGGAAACGTACATGCAAAGATTTCTCAAGACGTTTTTTATAATTAGCATCACCTGCATCTGCCTCGCTTTGCAGCTCACCGCTGCCGAGCTAAAGACGAGGACAGCCGCTACCGATATGATCGATGTAGAGGCCGACAGATTGGACGTGAACAAAGCCAAAGGAGAGGCGGTTTTCCAGGGGAACGTGAAGGCGGTACAAGGGAATACCATTATCAAGGGTGCAACCCTGACCCTGTTTATCGATAATACCACCAAAAAGGTCAACAAAATGATCGTAGAGAAGAACGTCTACATCAAATGGGAGGATAAGGAATCCACCTGTGACAGAGCCGTCTATACCCTTCCGGACAAAAATCTCGAACTCACCGGAAACGCGATCATAACCAGAGGGCAGGAGAAGGTCTCGGGACAGAAGATACTGATCGACATGATAAAGGACCATCAAGTCGTGGAAAGCGGGAAAAGCGGCCGCGTGAAGATGAGGGTAAACAGCGGGTCGGAAACCGGGGTGCTGGAATGGAAGAAGTAAAGCTCACTGCGAGTAAGCTTGAGAAAAGCTTCGGGAAAAGCCGCATCATCAAAGGGCTGGACCTCGAGTGCAGCCGGGGTGAGATCATCGGTCTGCTGGGTCCAAACGGTGCGGGAAAGACCACGACGTTTTACATGATCGTGGGGCTCATCCGTCCCGACAAAGGCAGGGTCCTCCTCGGCGAGAACGAAATCACCTCCTTTGATCTCTCGGGCAGGGCAAAGAAGGGGATCGGATATCTTCCGCAGGAGCCGTCTGTGTTCAGGGGGTTAAGCGTCGAAGACAACATTTCGGTGCCTCTGGAGGCAAAAGGCCTGAAAGGGCCTGCCATGCGGCAGAAACGGGACGAGATCATCTCTGTTTTCGGGCTCGAGCATGTCAGGAAGCACATGGCAGTCTCGCTCTCGGGCGGGGAACGACGCAGGGTGGAGATTGCACGGGCAATGGCCCTCGATCCCCTTTATCTCCTCCTCGACGAGCCTTTTGCCGGCATCGATCCAATCACGGTCAAGGATATTCAGGATATGATCGTGAACTTGAAAAGCAAGGGAATTGGTGTCATTATTACAGACCATAATGTGAAAGAAACGTTAAAAATATGCGACAGGGCCTACATTATCCACCAGGGGCTTGTGATTGAGGAAGGGACGCCTGAAAAGGTTGTTGAGAACGAACAGGTAAAACAGATATACGTAGGGAAAGACTTTACGCTATCGTGAGAGGAGCATTGCATGGCATTGGAGCTTAAGCAGCATCTCAAGCTTTCACAGCAACTCATCATGACGCCGCAGCTTCAGCAGGCGATCAAGCTGCTGCAACTCTCTCGAGTCGAACTCCAGGAGTATATCACTGAAGAACTCCAGTCAAACCCTCTTCTCGAATCGGAAACCACGTCATTCCGGGATGCGGAATCGCAACGCCTGCAGAAAGAGCGCGATGAGTTGCTGAAATGGAAGTGGGATGCGTATCTTGAAACCTATGGGCAGGACAATATCCCCTATTATGACGATGAAGAGCGGCCGTCATTCGAGTCCTCTGCAACAAAGCCGGAAGGCCTCTATGATCATCTCTTCTGGCAGCTCAGGATGAATGATTTCTCGGAAAAAGAGCGCGAGGTGGGGATATTTATTATCGGCAATCTGGACCACAACGGCTACTTCAATATGGATACGGATGCCGTATGCGCGGCGACCGGGACTCTAAAAGAGGTTGTAGAATCAACCCTCACCAAGGTGCAGAGCTTCGACCCGCCCGGGATCGGGGCGCGGGACTTGAGAGACTGCCTTCGCATCCAGGCAAGGATCCTCGATCTCGAAGACACGCTCGTATGGAGGATGATCGATTCACACCTTGAAGATCTCCAGACAAAGAACTACGACAAGATAGCACATGAACTCGGAGCTACCGTGGAAGAGGTTTCCACCGCAGCGCAGATCATCATCAACATGGAGCCCAGGCCTGCACGGGATTATGCGGACGAGCCTCCCCAGTACATCGTGCCGGATATCTATGTCGTGAAGATGGAAGGCGAGTTCGTCGTGGTGCTCAATGAAGAGGATATCCCGGTATTGAAACTCAACAGGGAATACCAGAGAATGATGTCATCCGACTGTATGGGCAAGGTTACCAAAGGGTACCTTTCCGATTGCTTCAAATCAGCCCAATGGCTGCTGAAGAGCATTCAGCAGAGGCAGAACACCCTGTGCAAGGTAACGGAAAGCATCGTGAAATTCCAGCATGATTTCCTGGAAGAGGGGATCACCCATCTCAAACCGCTTGTCTTAAGGGACGTGGCGGATGATGTGGGCATGCATGAATCGACCATAAGCAGGGTCACATCGAATAAATATGTGCACACCCCCCAGGGGACCTTTGAGCTCAAGTATTTCTTCAACAGCGGTATTTCGAGGAGCGATGGCAGTTTCGTCGCATCCCAGAGCGTAAAAAACGAGATTGAAGGTATTATCAAGTCCGAAGATGCACGTCACCCCTTGAGCGATCAGGCCATTGCCCAGAAGCTGAAAGTCAAGGGAGTGAAGATAGCGAGGAGGACAGTTGCGAAATACAGAGAGCTGCTTGGTATCGTTCCTTCAAATCGAAGGAAGAAACATTATTAATTAACTCTGTAAACAAAAGGAGGAGCCAGTATGCAGTTAGACATCACCTTCAAGAATATCGATTCCACGGATGCACTCAAAGAATACGCTTCAAAAAGATTATCAAAATTAGATAAGTATGTTGACAAACCATCTGAGATCCATGTGGTGCTCTCGGTGGAAAAAAGGCGCCATATCGCCGATGTAACCTTAAGCGCCGACGGGGTGGCAATCAATGCAATAGAGATTACCGAGGACTTGTATTCTGCAATCGACATGGTGATGGACAAGCTGGAGCGGCAGGTCAAAAAACATAAAGAAAAGATCCAGGGTAAGAAAGGGCAGGCCAAGACCCAGTTTGCAGGTGCGGCAGCAGAATCGGAAGAAAAGGCTAAATCCTCCAAGATTGTCTATGAGAAGGACTACTTCATCAAGCCTATGAGTGTCGATGAAGCAGCCCTCCAGCTCGATGTGTCGAAAAACGATTTCATCCTTTTCCAGAATACCGGATCAAATCGGATCAATCTGCTCTATAAAAGGCAGGATGGAGACCTCGGACTTGTTGAGCCCATGGTATGAAAATCGAAGATATACTGAAGCCTGAATGCGTTCTCCCCGAAGTTACGGGGAAGACCAAGAAGGATATCCTTACCGAGCTTTCCCGGCCCATTGCGCATGAATACGGGATCGCCCTCGATGAGCTGGTCGATGTGCTCCTTGCCAGGGAAAAGCTCGGTTCCACGGGGATCGGCGAAGGCATCGCCATCCCCCACGGCAAGATCCCGGGCTTGAAAACAATCGCCGGCTCCGTGGGGAAAAGCAAGGCCGGGCTCAAGTTCGATGCCCTGGATTCGAAGCCATGCCACATATTCTTTCTCCTGGTAGCGCCCAGCAACTCGGTGAGCGGCCATCTCAAGGCACTCGCCCGGGCCTCGATGCTGCTGAAAAATCCCGGTTTGCGTGAGAGCTTGATCGGGGCAGAATCCACGGATAAGATTTACAGGATTCTCATCGAGTACGACAACAAACTCGACGAATAAAAAAGACGAGTTCAAGATTTTCCGTGCCCCCACTTAAGGGGGCATTTTTATACATACACCTATTTACGTTCACAAAGAAAATATCTTCACAGAGAAATGCCGGGGAAGAACACACCCGGTCAGTATCAAAAAAAGTCAACTAAAAAGACAACCTATGAAATTCCTCTTGCAGGAAGGAGTCCTTACACCCTGGATTCCCGCTACTTCATAACGATGAAGGCGGAACCACACCGAGAACTTCGTAGAGTTCCTGTTGTTTCTTGGTGATTTCGCCCACACGCATGTCTTTTCCGGGCCTGCCAAAGCATTCGATCACATCAAATTGATCCAGCAAGCCTTGAAGAGTGTACTTGCCAAACAAGCTTGTTTTCCTGCATCACTTTTTTGATACAGGACAAATATATCAGAGCCACGAATTGCACGAACAATTTCCCATCCAGTGATTGCTCCGACGAAACCAGCAACCTTCGCATGCTCAGGCGCTCCTTAAGATTGCCAAACGCCTTTTCTACCAGATCCTTGTTGCGGTAGATATCAAGCGCCTTGATTGGGTCTTTGATTTCATTGCTGACAAGCGCAAAGTAACCATAATTTTTTCTGGCCTCATCTATTGCCTCTTGTCTGGCTATGACCGTGATACCTCTTGCTGGTGTCTCATGGATTTCAAAGTATTTATCATAGAGCTTTGAGTTCTCGGGCTTCATTTCGCCAGTCTGCAGTTCCTTCCGGAGTGCCAGCAAGCGTCGCGTTAGTCTTTGCTCATCTTCGGCAGCCCGCTCGCTGTTGAAATAAAGGTGAAGGTACATCCTTCGCTCTTCCCGGATGGTATCCCCTTTATTGGGACGCTCCTGGGCATAGTCCCATTTCATGGGAACGCATAGTAGCAAATACTTCATGGTTCTCGCAGTAATTTGTCCATTCACGCAAAGAATGACGAACGCTATCCAACTGCTCTTTTACAAGCTTCAAAGAAAGCTTGGCTCCAATGAGAAATTTGTGGTGCTCTTTGTACAATTCATTGATGTTTTCGGCGCTGTAAAATCCCCGATCCATGACCAGATGAACCTTTTGCAGGTTCAGGAAGTCCATGTCTGCCAACATGTTCCTGACTGTTTTGACATCGGTGATGTTTCCCGGCAGCTTGCGGTAATAAAACGGCAGGCTTGATTCCCGGCCAAATACAAGGGCCAGATTGAGCTGCGCCAGATGATCGTGTTCCTTGCTCATTCCGTACCTGATCTGCTTCAGGCACTCCGAGTAACTTGATACAGAGGTGATGTCGTAGGCCCAGTATTCCTTCTCACAGCGCCGGCTGCCTGGAGTTGGAAGAATCGATAGCGATCCTCTTCTGTGATGGAGGCAAAGAGTTCACTGCTTCTCTGGGATGGAATATCTTGCATGTATGGATGTAGATGCAATGAAGACCATTTCGGAAAGCGACTCAAAGGGCTGTCTGCCTCAAGAATCAGATAGTAGGCAAGTGAGATGATTTGCTTATAGCTGTGAGGAAAACACTGCTTCAAATCCGAAACAAGTCCAAGCCTTTTGGCCAAGGGTATCAAGGAGGTAGGTGGCACCGTAGAATTTCCGGGAGGTTTCCGTGCTTGGAGCAGGGCCTCTCTTGGCAGCCATCGGGGTGGTAATCCCTTTCGGTCTGTTTGTTGCTTTGGTCGGAATAATCTCTCCGGTGCTGTCATCCACTCGACCAATCAGGGTACGTTTTGCCCGGGATTGTTTCTTTTCCTTATCCCAATGAGAAATTGATTCGTAGGCATAGGTGATGCCGGATCTTTTGTCATGCTGACGCACAATGGCCATAAAACCTCCCTTAAGCATCGTTATGTTATAATCTCACATAACGATGCTTAAGGCAAGGAGAAAACACACTTGTTTCATAATTATCTGTGGGTTACGATAAATTACTAGAGACCTATCGTTATGATCTTCGGGAATGTAGGTTACACGTCTTTTTTACTTTTATCTTCAATATCTCCCTTAACGGACTTGTCTTCGTGGCTTTCGCTCACGGATGACTTGAAATTCTTTATTCCCTTTCCCAGGGCGCTTCCAACTTCAGGTAATTTGCCTGCCCCGAAGATCACGAGCACGATTACCAGGATTATCATCAGTTCTGTCATGCCTATTCCGCCGAGCATATACCGCCTCCTTATCTTCAGAGCATAAATACCATACTTGTTTCAGCATGGCAACTCGCAAGGGATTTAAACGGATCGCAAGAGTCTGTTACCTACCTCTGTTTATCGCCTTTGTACTCGTACGCAAAGTGGATCGCCTGGGAAGATGAGGCATCCACCTCGCAGCCGAGGCTGATGTATCCCCGGGCGCCGAGCACGACCTCATCATTGTGGATAAATGCAGATTTTTTCCCGTCCATTGCCACGCAGGTCCCGTTTGTGCTCTGATCGATGAGGACGAACTTCCCCCTGCGGTACTCGATGCGGGCATGCACGCGCGACGCGGTGACCTCGCTCACTACCAGGTCGTTGTGTGCCTGCCTTCCCAGGACTATGCTCGGCCTGCTGCTGTCCACATACAGTTCTTTCTCCCCCATCAGGAGGTGAAGGCGGGTATAGATAACCGGAATGGTAGGATCGTTGGAGAGCATGACGGTCTGATCCTTCTCTTCCCATACTATCTCGAAGAGGGAAAATTCGCCGCCCTTGCCTTTGATCGTGGTCTTATCTATTCGCTTGATACTTATCCCGATGCCAGTGGGCAGCTCATCGATGGTGCTCTGAGTCGTGAGGATCTGTCTCGGTTTTGCCAGGGCAACCATCCTGGCCGCAACATTCACAGCATCGCCGAAGACATCATAGTTCTGTTTGATAACAGGGCCGAAATGGAGTCCTATGCGGATATTCACCGAAACTTCTTTTTCCTGAAGGACCAGGAAGAGAGAGTCCAGGGCCTTCTGCATCGCAATAGCGGCATATACCGCCTTTTCCGCATTACCGAAGGTCGACATCACCCCGTCTCCGATAGTCTTGATGACCGTGCCCTGGTGGTCTGACACGACACCCGAAAGCGCAGAGATGCACGTACTCACGAGCTTGTGGGCATTCTCGTCCCCGAGAGATTCGTAGAGGCTTGTACTGCCCGAAATATCGGTAAATAATATTGCAAGAGTAGCGCTTTGCTTGAGCATGAGGTGATTGTAGCGATGCGAAGCTTCCCCTGTCAAGGAAGGAAACGCCCTCGCATCCTCCCTATTCACTTTCTGATGCCGGTTCCCTGGACAATATCCCTTTAACATGCTAATATCCTTGCACATGCAGAGTCTTATGCGCCTCCTCATCTTCACCGATCTCGATGCTACGCTCCTCGACCATCATACCTACTCGTATGGCGAGGCAATGCCCGCATTGACCAAGATCCGGGAACACGGGATCCCGCTTGTCATCGTCTCAAGCAAGACCAGAGCCGAGATCGAGCCCATGACCGAGCTTCGCTCCCTTTCAAAGGTATTCGTCGTGGAGAACGGGAGCGCCGTCTTCCTGGACAGGGATTTCGCTCCCCCGCCCGGAATTCAGGCGGAACTGAAATGCGGATACCGTGTCATAGTGCTCGGCAGAAGATATAGAGAGATTATCGATGCCCTGCACACAGCCAGGTCCCTCTGGTCTCTCTGCAATGCAACGGTAACAGGGTTTTTCGACATGACCATAGAGGAGATATCCGGATTCACCGGATTAGATCCCGATTCCGCTGCCCGGGCAAAAGAGCGCGAATTCTCAGAGCCCTTCATCTTCAAGGGATCCAAATCCGACCTTATATTGCTGAGGGAAACGCTGAAGGAAAGAGGCATAACGGTTATCGAAGGCGGGAAGCTCTACCATGCGCAGGGGAGTGCAGATAAGGGAATCGCAGCCCGGAGGGTGATGGAAATTTACCGGTATGCCTATCCTGAGATTTCCTGGACGTCGGTCGCCCTGGGCGACGGCCCCAACGATGCAGAGCTGCTGCGCTCTGCCGATGTCGCGGTAGTTATCCGAAAGCCTGATGGTTCCCTCATGGACTATACCCCTTCACCGTCCCAGCAGGTCGTCACACCCGCCTCCCCAGGGCCTGCCGGATGGAACGAGGCCGTATTGCACATTATCCCCCAAAATGCACATGCAGGGTAACTCTTAAAGAGGCGGTTCCATACATTTTCAGATAACCAGTCTTTTCCCTGCCGGATTCATCCGAAGCTCTCTCTAAGCCTCGCCAGTGGTAATACCTGTGAAGTACCACGCAGCAAGCAATGGGTTATTCAAACTTCTTTTGATTTTATCCCCTCTCCCATATCCTCTCCGGTGGGCACCCCCAAAGCGGGTCGCGAGAGGATATAGGGGTAACCAGGGAGCAGGCTGCCGGGGATCATCCGGCTGACAATCCCTGAAAACACAATCTCTTGACCGCGAGTGGAAGCTTGTATATGGTGGTCACGTTTTTTCATTGCAGGCCTTAAGGAAAATGTAAGGAATGATCAAGACTGACGTCATTATTATCGGTGGCGGCGCTACCGGGTGCGGCATTGCACGCGACCTTGCCCTGCGGGGGGTTCACCATTACCTGGTTGAAAAAGGCGATTTTGCCAGCGGGGCCACGGGTGCCTGCCACGGTCTGCTGCACAGCGGCGCCCGCTATGTAGTCAAAGACTCCGAGGCGGCCCGTGAGTGCATCAGCGAAAACTCGATACTGCGCAAAATAGCCCGGAAATGCGTCGAGATAACGGGCGGCCTCTTTGTCCGCCTGCCCGGCGATTCAAAGAGATACCGGGACAGTTTTTTGAAAAACTGCGTCGAGGTCGGGATATCTACCGAGATTCTTTCCCCTTCCCGGGCACTCGATCTCGTGCCGGAGCTCAACCCTGCCATCGAGGAAGCTGTCTCGGTCCCGGACTGCTCCATAGATCCGTTCCGGCTCTGCATGCTCAATGCCTTCACCTCACGCAGAAAGGGCGGAGGAATCCTCATACACCACAAGCTGGTCGAAATCGTCCGGGAAAAGGGCCGGTGCGTGGGTGTAAAAGTTCGAGGACAAATTCACTTCCCAGACAAAAGAGATCAGGGCCAAGATCATCATCAATGCATCCGGAGCATGGGGAGACATCATCGCCCGCATGGGCGGGAGCGAGGTTCCCATGACCCTGTCCAAGGGAAGCCTCATCATCTCCAATCACCGGCTCACCAACATGGTGATCAACCGGCTCAGACCTCCTTCGGACGGTGATATCATCGTGCCCAACGAGGCTGTCTGCCTTGCCGGCACCACCTCCATCCAGGTGGACGACCCGGATGCCGTCGAGGTCGATCCCAAGGAGGTCGACATCGTGGCCACCCAGGCAGAGCAGATGATCCCCCGTTTCGGCACCACGCGCCTCATCCGGGCCTATACCGGCGTCCGGCCCCTGCTCAAGGCGGACGACTCCGACAACAGGAATATCTCCCGCGGTTTTAAGATCATCGACCATAAAAACGGCATGTACAGCATCATGGGCGGCAAATTGAGCACATACCGGCTCATGGCTGAAAAAACCGTCGATGCCGTTATGGAAGAATTGGGCATCAGAGCCCATTGCAAGACCGCCGATCTTCCGCTCGACGGGCAGGACGAGCTGAGCGGCTATCCTCTCTCCAAGCGGCTCAAAAAAATGGACAACATTGTCTGCGAGTGCGAACTGGTGGACAGGGACAGCGTGGAAAATGCCATCAATACCTTAGGCATACAGTATATCGGAGATATCCAGCACCGGACGAGGCTCGGTATGGGGCCATGCCAGGGAGGCTTCTGCACCTACAGGGCGCTCGGCATCATGCAGGAGACCGGAAGACTGACGCCCGGGGAGTCGATCCAGATCCTTAAAAGCTTCCTCCAGCGGAGATTCAAGGGCATCCGGCCGGCACTCTGGGGTGATCAGCTCAGGGAAGAGCAGCTCGTGGAGAGCATTTATCTGGGAATACTGAACATGGGACATAAGCCATGAGCGTGCACGAGTATGATGCCGTCGTTATCGGCGGGGGTGTTTCGGGGATCATGGCATCCCTGCACCTTTCGAGCAAAGGGTTCAAGACTGCCCTGATCTCCAAGGGAGACCCGGTCTGCTGCCTCTCTACCGGCTGCATCGATGTCTTCACAGGGGACGGCAATCCCTTCGAAAGGATCGCAAAACTGCCCGAAGAGCACCCATATTCTCTCGCCGGGAAAGAGACCGTGATCGAAGCCTTGTCCTTTTTCCTCGAAATTATCGCCCAAGCCGGCTTGCCTTACGCGGGCGACCAAGAGCAGAACAGGCGGATCATCACGCCCATCGGCACTACCAAAAACACCTGCCTCGTCCCTCTCACCATGGCAGGCGCAGAGCCGGCCGAGGAAGAATACCTGCATGTGGTTTCGTTCAAAGGCATCAAGGATTTCTATCCGAGCTACATCACCAACAGGATCAGGAACTCCGCCTTCTCCGTCTTTGATGCCGGTGTTTCAACGACTTTGGGTATTGCAACGAAATTCGAAGACCCCGCGTTTCTGGATACCTTCATCTCCTGGCTGCAGGGCCTGGAGATCCCCCACGACAAGGTTGCGATTCCTGCGGTGCTGGGCATCGGCAATCCGGTTTCCATCATGGATAAGATATCGTCCGCAATAGGCAGGACGATCTTCGAGATCCCGACCCTGCCCCCTTCGATCCCCGGCATGAGACTGTTTAGGGCATTGAAAAAGGCCTTGCAGGAAAAGGGAGGCCACATCTACTGGGGCAAAGGCGTGACAAGTGTCGAGTGCCAGGGTGAGGAAATAGAGGCCGTAACTCTTGCCACAACAGGCAGATCATCCCGTGTCCAGGGAAAGGCCTTTATCCTTGCAACGGGTTCGTTCGTCAGCGGCGGCCTCTACGCCACGAGGGACTCAGTGAGGGAGACCGTGTTCAATCTCCCGGTCTCTGTTCCGGGTGCCAGAAAGGACTGGTTCAATACCGACTTCTTTACCGCAGGCCATGCCATCGAAAAGGCAGGGATCGAGATTGATGCCGCGTTCAGGCCCAAGGCAACGAGACTGAAAAATCTCTTTGTATGCGGGAGTATCATCGCCAACAGCGAAGTAATGAAGAACCAGTGCGGCCACGGGCTCGCCATGACAACCGGGGTTGCGGCAGCAAAAATGTGCGGAAAGAGGCTGTCATGAAGTTCGAACACTGCGTCCGCTGCACCCTGTGCGTTGAGAATTGCCCGGTGTTCAAGGTCAACCCTGCATTCCCGGGGCCGAAGCAATCCGGCCCGGATTCCCAGCGCTTCCGGATGGACGGGGAGCGGTCCGTGGACGAATGGGTAAAGCTCTGCAGCCAATGCAAACGGTGCGAGGTTGCCTGCCCCTACGGGGTGAACGTCTCCGAAATTATCCTCAAGGCACAGCTCAAGTACAGCAGCGAGCATATGAGCCCCTTTGCCTCCCATCTCTTCGCCAATACCCATTATCTCGGGAAATTGGGCTCGCTGGCGACCCCGCTTGCCAATGCGATGACGTCTTCGTCATTCGTCAAGGGGACATTGAGGATGCTGGGCCTTGCCACCTATCTCCCGATGCCCGAGTACCGCTTCATGACCCTGGGGAGGGGACGAAGGAGAAAGGGCAGGTTCAGGTCGCCGAAGAAGGTGGTGTTTTTCCATGGGTGCTACCTTAACTACAACCGTCCCGACATCGGCAGGGGGATCCGTGACCTCCTGGCCTATCTCGGTTGCCGGGTGGCTATGCCGCATCAGACATGCTGCGGCCTGCCTGCCCTGGGCAACGGCGATCTCGGCATGGCGAGGAAATTCGCACGGGAAAACGCCAAAACACTGGTTGAGTACATCGATAAGGGATACAAAGTGCTCTATGCCTGCACCTCCTGCGGACTTACCCTGGTGCACGACTATCCCAAGGTTCTCGATATCCCTGAAGGAAAGAAGATCGCCGAAAATACCTACAACGTGCACGAGTTTATCCTGGACAGCATCGAAGACGGCTCCCTGACCGTGGATTTTTCAGAGGTGGACAAGCATGTTGCATACCATATCCCCTGCCACCTGAGGGCCTTAGGCATCGGGTATCCGGCTGCCGGAATCTTCGAGAAGATACCGGGCCTGCACTTCCATATCCTCGATGAGAACTGCTGCGGCCTCTCGGGCAGTTACGGATTCAAGAAGAAGAACCAGCAGACCGCGCAGAAGCTTGGAGAAATAGCATCCAGTGCCATCAAGTCCCTGGACGCGGATTTTCTCGTCAGCGATTGCGGGGCCTGCAAGATGCAGCTCGGGCATTTCACCGGCCTGCCTGCTCTGGATCCGTCGGAAGTGATCATCGAATCCATCATGGGAAGCGCTTCAAAGAAAGCCATCTTGAAAAGGAGAATATCGTGATTCAGGAACTTACGCTGGAAATGATCAAAGAGCTTGAAGACAGGGCAAGAAAATCCCGGGCAGACATCGTTGCCATGACATATCTCGCAGGTTCGGGCCATCCCGGCGGGTCCATGTCTTCCATTGATATCTACACGCTCCTCTATCACATTACTGATAAAATTTCGGACAAGGTGGTGATATCCCACGGGCATACCTCTCCGGGTGTTTATTCGGCCCTTGCAAGGAGCGGCATCTTTTCACCGAAAGACGTCATCAAAGGCTTCAGGCGCGTGGGGAGCATTTTCGAGGGTCATGTTGAGCCGGGCGTCCCCGGTGTCCACTGGGGAACCGGAAACCTCGGGCAGGGTCTCTCGGTAGCTTGCGGGTATGCCGTTGCGGCCAGGGTAAAGAACACGCCGATGAACTGCTATGTCGTCATGGGAGACGGCGAGCAGCAGAAAGGGCAGATCGCGGAAGCGAAACGCTTCATCCGCAAATACGGCCTCACCAACATCACGGTCATTATCGACAATAACGAACTCCAGATATCGGGCAGCAGGCACAAGGTCATGCCGCAGGATCTCCGGAAAGAATATGAATCTGCAGGCTTTGTCGTCCTCGACGTGAACGGACACGATTTCAGAGAGATCCATGAGTCCTTAAAGAAGGCAGCTGACGACAGGCAGTCCCCCTATGTAATCATCGCCCACACGGTTATGGGCAAGGGTGTGAGTTTCATGGAGAACAAAGCCGACTTCCACGGCAGGCCACTGAACAAGGCGGAGATGGAGAAGGCGTTGCCGGAGATCGACCTTCAGTGGCCGATAGAGGAATTGGCAAATTTAAGGAAAGAACCCGTGAGCGAGAATATCTCCAAGAAGCGCTGGCCGTTCCCCATCCTCTCGCAGGGAAAACCCAGGGCATACGGCAAGGAGATCTTCACGGACAACCGGTCCGCCCTCGGAAACGCGCTGCTTGATATGGCAAAGGAAAATAGGGAAGTGCCGTTTGCCGTCTTTGACTGCGACCTTGCCGGCTCCGTGAAAACCGATGCCTTTGCCAGGGAGTTCCCGGATAATTTCTTCCAGGCAGGGATCTCTGAGCACCATACGGCGACCATGGCAGGAGCCGCTTCCACGCAGGAGGTGGTGAGCGTCTTTGCCGACTTCGGGATGTTCGGTGTCGATGAAACCTATAACCAGCAGAGGCTCAATGCCATCAACGAGGCAAACCTGAACCTATTCTGCACCCACTTGGGCATAGACGTGGGAGAAGACGGAAAGACCCACCAGTGCATCGACTACCTCGGCCTGCTCAGGAATTTAGCCAACTTCTCTGTGGTGATTCCGCTGGACCCGAACGAGGCAGATCTGGCGGTGCGGTGGGCCTTCAGCACTCCGGGCAACGTCATGATCGGCGTCGGCAGGTCCAAGACCCCTGTGCTGACAGACAGAGAAGGCCATGAATATTTCAGCGAAGGCTTCCTCTACGGCAAAGCACATCACCTGCGCCCCGGCGCAAAAGCAACCCTGTTCGCCCTCGGAGCGATGAGCGCGCAGGCTGTCAAAACCTGGGAGCACCTGCAGGCAAAAGGAATAGATATCGAGGTGGTAGGCATTTCATGTCCCTTTGCCTTAGAAGCAAAAGAGGTTCGGGATGCTGCTTCACGGGGCCCTGTTTTTGTAGTAGAAGATCATCTTATGGTATCCGGCCTCGCATCCCAGATAGCCTTCATTGCAGCGACGAACTCTATCGCCGTAGATCTTACCCCCATGGGCATTAAAGGATTTCCACCTTCCGGACCCTCGGACTCTTGCATGAGATGCTTTGAGCTAAACCCGGAAGATCTTGTACACCACATTCAAGGGAGGTTAAAAGATTCGATATGAAGAAAATACTTGTCTCCGTGACGCTTATCCTGGCCTTATTCATCCTTCCCTGCAAGTCCTTTGCAGAATCGTCGCTCGATGTAGTGCTCTGGGATTCCTTGGTCGGGGCAGGTATAGGCGCATTAGCCGGCACTGCAACGCTCGCCTTCATGGACCACCCCGGCGATCACCTGCGGCGGGTTACCCAGGGTGCGAGCATCGGGCTCCTCCTCGGGGTCGGCTTCGGTGTCTACGAGATCAGGCCCATGCTGTACAGTTACACCGAACCGAACGACGGCAAACGGGAGCGTGTTTACGGCCTGCTGGTCAATGTCCCGCTTAAATAAAAAGCCCTTGATCCTCTTTCAAGGAAGAAAACCTTATCGCAGTGGGTGATCCGTTCCCTTTGCATCACCCACTTTAAGGTTATTCCGCCGTGCCTGGAAATTTGACTTCACCGGTATATTTTCTATAACCCTATATAGAGCATCCTTTGTTTTCCATCTTTACTGATGACTTGACTATTACGAGTTCTGCCTGTTCGTATTCAGGCCCGGAGGTAAGAGAGATGAAAAGGATCATCATATCACTGTGTATCTGCATTTCCCTGATCGGCCTTCCCTGCTCATCATATGCAGGCTATTCAAAAGCAGGCAGTTTGATTACGACGCCTCTTCTCGGTGCAAGCATCGGAATGATCGCAGGCGCCGCTGTCGCAGCATTCTCGACCAGCTCGACAGCCACACCGATCCTCGTAGGCGGGGCCATTGGTTTTGTCCTGGGATTCGCCCTTGCCCTGTCTACTCCAGCGGATGAGGGCCGGGCACCTAGCGCGGTAGGAGAAGGAAACGGAAGCCCGTCCGGAGTCATACCCTCCGATTCCCATCCGGATGGGACGGTACCAAACGAAATATAGCGGCCCTTATCAGGGAACCTTCACACCCGTGATCTCTGCCCGTAGCGGTCCGTCTCGTGCGGGAGCGCTCATTCAAAGAGAGGGATCCATGGGGCAAAGATAAGATCTTGTTCAGACCCCCATCTCCAGCTTGACGGTCTTCGTCAGGGCGTTCTGCTCTCCATGGCGCTTAAATGCCAACTCGAGGAGGTTGGTGATGAGCGCGGGATACGGGATGCCGCTCGCCTCCCAGAGTTTCGGATACATCGAGACACTCGTGAAGCCGGGTATCGTATTGATCTCATTCACGAAGTAGCCGTCACCGGACACCAGAAAATCAACCCTGGCCATGCCGGCTCCGCCTATGGCGACAAAGGCCTCGACCGCGCTGAACTGAATATCGTCGACCAGGGATTTGTTCAAGCTCGCCGGGATGATGAGCTCTGAGCTGTCCCTGTACTTGGCGTTGAAATCATAATACTCGTTGCACGGGATGATCTCGCCGGGGATGGAAGCCCTGGGTTCGTTGTTCCCGAGCACAGCGACCTCTATTTCCCTGGGTTTCTCGATCGACATCTCGATGACGACTTTGATGGAAAAATCGAACGCAGAATCGACACCCTTGATCATCTCTTCGACCGTCTGTGCCTTGGTGATCCCGATGCTCGACCCCATGGTAGCCGGCTTTATGAAGAGGGGGAACTGCAAGGTCTCGGCGATCTCGTCCAGCACCTCCTCCCTGTCCGTCTCCCACATCCACTTATTCACGCATACACCCTTCACTACGGGGAGGCCGCGCTGGGCAAGCACCCGCTTGGTCATATCCTTGTCCATGGCAATAGCGGAAGACATGGTATCGCATCCCACATAAGGAAGGCCGGAGATTTCCAGCAGGCCCTGCATGGTACCGTCCTCTCCCCTCGGCCCGTGAAGAACCGGGAAGACCGCATCGACTTCGATCATTTTACCGCTCTCCAGAGAGAGAAAGCCCGGACGCTGGGGGTCGGTCGAGAGTAATACCCGGCCGACATCATGGTTATTCCCTGTCTCCAGAAAATCAAAGGCACCTTCTCCCAGATACCAGGAACCTTGCTTGTCGATGGCAACGAAAACAGGGTCGAACCGTTCCCGGTCAAGGGAACGGGCCACCGAACGGGCAGATACCACCGACACGTCGTGCTCTGTGGATACTCCTCCGAAAAGGATTACAACTACTTTCTTCGAGCTCAATGCCTTCCACCTCTCTTCGCGCTTGACTCCGCCTGTTAAGCCCCGTACTTGGTGAGCTTGTTTGCATGGGCCATGGCCAGGGGCATGAGGTCCACATGCCTGATATGCCCGAGGCCTCCCTGTATGCATGCAGTTTCGCCGAAGGTTGTGACCGTATCCCTGCGGAGGTTCTTCTTCGCATACAAAAGGACCGGCAATTCGTGCCAGGAATGGGATTTCATGGCCGAAGGCGTGGAGTGATCACCGGTGATGATGAGGACGTCGGGGTTCAGCGCCATGATATCCGGAATGGTTGCATCGGTTTCTTCGATGACCTTTACCTTGGCATCGAAGTTTCCATCCTCGCCTGCAGAGTCGGTCTTCTTCACATGGAAGAAGAAGAAATCATACGTGCCCCAGCTCTTTTTCAGGGTATGAATTTCCGAAGCTATGGTATCTCCCGCATCGAGCACGTCCATGCCGACGAGCCTGGCAAGGCCCTTATACATGGGATACGTGGCTATGGCACAGGATTTGAGCCCGTATATCTCGGCATAGGTGGGCAGGCCGGGGTCTTTTGCAATACCCCGCAGGGTGCAACCGTTAGCCGGATGCTCGGATTTGAGGATCTCGAAGGCCTTGTCGATCCATTGATTGAAAAGGTCTGCGCTCTTTTTCGCCTCGGGCCTCAAGGGCTCGACCTTTAACGGCTTTGCTCCGACCCTCTGGGGGTCTGTCTCGGTAAGGCCGTCTGCGAGCCCTTCGGCATCGAGAATAAGGGCAAACCGGTAATCTTTCACAGGTCGGATCGTGATATTCACTCCCTCTAACTTGATGACAGAGAGCTTTTCAACCAGCTCCGCACATTTTTCCGTAGGTATTCTGCCTGCCCTTCGGTCGGTAATGACTCCGGTTGCAGGGTCTATCGAGCAGAAATTTCCCCTGGCGGCAAGGCACGTGGGTTTGAGAGAGAGTCCGATTCCCAGTGCTTCGAGCACACCTCTGCCGATCTGGTATTCCAGTGGGTCGTATCCGAAAAGACCCAGGTGGCCCGGGCCGCTTCCCGGAGTTATTCCAGGAGCGATAGGTGTTGAAAGACCAAGGATCGACTCCCTGCTTAAGCTGTCCATATTCGGCGTACGGGCAGCCTCGAGCTCGGTGAGGCCAGTTGCGTTCTGAATCCCGCCGAGGCCGTCAAGAACAAGCATAATGATTTTCTTATCCGAAACTTCATGGAGTTCTTTCATAAGCTCTATCTGTTTCATTTCCCTCTCCTTGCCGTGAATGTACTGAATTTGCTCATGTGATGAAAATAATCCAATCTAACGATATAATACCGGCTCACAAGGAAAAGCGCAAGGCGATTCAAGAGATACCTTTTTCAAAACAGGCTGTTATGACCTCACGGGCTTGTACCGTATCGCGGGCTCTTCCTACTTGCTTGCTGAGATAGTGACCGAACGTGAGATTCTCGCCCAGCCAGAATACGGCTGTCTTGAATCTCTTCAGGGCTACGTCGGGAGGGAAATACTCCATGAGGAGATCGAGGAGCTTGAGCATGACATTTTTGAGATCGGGCGGATCCTCGATGGGACCACCTGCTGCAAGGGCCTTAACATCCCGGAAGATCCAGGGCCGTATCACTGCCTGCCTGCCGATCATTACCCCGTCGCATCCAGTCTGCCGCACCATGGAGACGGCATCCCGGGGTGTCCTGATATCACCATTTCCCACCACCGGTATCGAGAGGTGATCCTTGACTGCTCCGATATAGTCCCATCTCGCCTTTCGGTTCATCCCTTCAGGCACGGTCCGGGCGTGGAGCACGATAAAATCGGCTCCGCCCTCCTGGATCATGGAGGCAAAGTCCAGCAGATATCCTTTGTCAGGGGTATATCCGATCCGCATCTTCACGGATACGGGCCTGCTTTTCACTGCCCTGCGGACAGCAGCCAGGACTGTGCGGGCAGCCTCCATATCCTTCATGAGTGCAGCCCCCCAGCCGTGGACCGTAACCTTGTTCAGCCAGCACCCCATATTGATGTCGATGCCCCATGGATCGTAGCCGTCGAGCTTGGAGGCCGCCTCCTCCATTTTTTCCGGTTCGTTCCCGAGGATCTGCAAGATGAGGTCGTCTTTGACCGCCCACTTCAGGTAGATGGAGGTTTCCGGGCTTTCAGCGGGCACGATCCGGGAGTTGAGCATCTCGGAATAGAAGAGATCGCACCCGCCGATCGAACGAATGAGCTGCCGGTACGCCACATGGCTCAAATCGACCATGGGCGCCATGATGAGCGCGTCTTTCGGCAGGTGGTGCATGGAGCTTGTTATTTCTTCTGGTCCTTCAGCACTACGAGTGCGTCAACCGCAACGGGAGTATCATTGAAAATAATCATCGGGTTGATGTCGATCTCGGCAATCTCGGGTATCTCCAGACCGATCCTTCCCAGGTTGATGAGCGCGTTGGCCAGGATGTCCCGGTTCACCGCAGGCTTGCCCCTGAAATTGTCCAGGAGCTTTTTCGCCTTGATCTCGTTCATCATCTCCAGGGCATCCCTCTTCTCCAAAGGCGCGACTCTGAACGTGACGTCCTTGAGAACCTCGGTAAAGATGCCGCCGAGGCCGAACATGACGCATGGGCCGAACTGGGGATCGCGAATCAGGCCCGCCACGAACTCGCGCTCTCCCTTGATCATCTGCTGTACGAGGACGCCTTCCAGCTGACCCTTTCCCCTCTCCTCGAGGCCCTTATACGCCTCTTCCACGGCCTTCTCATCCTTGAGGTTGAGCTCGATCATGTTGAGCTCTGTTTTATGTGTCAATGTGCTGGAGTGACCTTTGAGCACAACAGGATACCCTATTTCCTGGGCATATTTCTTTGCCTCTGTGATATTCTTGGCAATGAACTCCTTGGTGACCGGGATGGAGTATGCCTCCAGAACTTTCTTGGAATCATATTCGCTTAATGTCTTTTCTCCGCGCCGAATCGCTTGTTCGATTATCTTCATACCATCTCCCTATGTATGATAGTATTATTACGATAAACTCTTAACAGAAATCTTTGATAAAGCAAAGGCCTTATCTGCCACAGAATGCGAAACTTCACTTACCCTTGACGATTTCTCTTATAGAGTATAATGAGCAAAAAAGCGGACGAGAGGTATCCCGCGATAAAAATTATCCCTCATATGTCTTGGAAAGGACAGATGGAACCTGTGAAGAACACTATAGGAAATGCCAGAAAAACTTCCCTGCAGGTCTCGGAAATTTTCTCTTCCCTCCAGGGAGAAGGGCCATGGATAGGCCTCCCTGCAGTATTCATCCGTTTATCGGGATGCATCGAGCCGTATTGTCCCTGGTGCGATACCAGGTATGCACTGACCCAGGCCGGCGAAATGGGTATTGATGATATCCTCCTCACCTTACAGCCCTACCCTTGCCTCCGTGCAGTCATAACCGGAGGCGAGCCTTTTCTTCAGTGGGAAAGCGGTCTCTCAGACCTCCATGCCGGACTGTTGCAGCAGGGCTTTGCGTTGCAGTATGAAACGAGCGGCAAGGTGAAGATTCCTTCCGTCAAGGATGCAGTCATCGTCTGCAGCCCGAAGTACCTAGATGGGATCTGGCATTTTGACCCGGATAATCTCAGCAGCGCCGACTATTATAAATTCCTGGCCGGAGACTCGGGCTGGCAGGAGGCAATCGAAGGATTCATCGAGACAAACCGGATCGACAGAGAAAAGGTATTCGTCATGCCGCTGGGTGCAACCAGGGAAGACCAGCTCAGGAATATGGAGGCGGTGTTCGGTTACTGCCTCCGGAAAGGGTACCGGATGTCGCCGCGGCTCCATGTCCTGGCCTTTGATGCAAGGAGGGGAGTCTGATGGGCGATGCAGTAATCCTTCTCTCAGGAGGCATGGATTCAGGTGTTCTGCTCGCATGGTCAAGGGACAGGTATGAGCGGATCCACGGCCTCTATTTCAATTACGGGTCAAAGCACGCTGCCAGGGAATACAGAAAGACAGAGGAGCTTGCCCGTTACTACGGTGCAGAGTTGAAGAAGATAGAACTTCCCTTCATCAACGAGCTCTTCTCGTCATCACTCCTTGCATCAGGGGAAGAGATCCCCGAAGGTCCGTATGCAGAAGACAATATCTCATCCACCGTTGTACCCTTCCGAAACGGGATCATGCTCTCCATCGCGGCAGGATACGCCGAGAACCTTGAGATATCCATCGTGCTCATCGCCTCCCACAGCGGGGACCACCCCATTTATCCGGACTGCAGACCTGGTTTTACCGAGGCCATGTCAAAGGCTGCACAGGAAGGAACGTTCACCGGGGTGTCTATCCTCGCCCCGTTTGCATCCTATGATAAAAAACGCATAGCCGAGCTTGGCAGAAGCCTGGATTTCGATTTTCGAATGACCTTCTCCTGTTACAAGGGACAGGAACTTCACTGCGGAAAATGTGCCACCTGTCTCGAAAGAAAGGTGGCTCTCGGCTTTGAGCAGGACCTCGATCCCACGGAGTATGAAAAATGAATGATATCCTCCTGGGTAAAAAAGTTGCCGCTCCCCGTTCATATGATCCTTCAATTCTCTATGCCATCCCCAGGATTCGAAGTAAGGAGGTTCTCCACGGGTTCGATCTCTGGAGGTGCTATGAGCTCTCCTGGCTCAATCACAGAGGCAAGCCCGAGGTTGGGATCATAGAGATCGTCTATCCAGTCCGGAGCATGAATATCGTTGAATCGAAATCACTGAAACTCTACCTGGGAAGCCTTTCAAACACGTCTTTCTCTACCACGGAGGAGATCGGATCCGTAATCGATCGGGATCTCGAGAAAATCCTATCTACACCCTGGATAGACGTTTCCATCCGTAAGGCTGGAGGGGGCGAGAATATTCCCTGGGAAAACACCTTCCCGGGGGTTTGCATAGATGATCTCGACGTCGATATCCGCTCCCATGGAGTCGACCCAAATCTCCTTGCCGTACAAGAAGAAACAGGACACGAGATCCTTTCCTCCCATCTGTTTAAATCTTACTGCCCCATCACCCGCCAGCCTGACTGGGCCAGTGTTTTCATCGAGTATCGAGGGAGGAAGGTCGATCATCCGGCACTCCTCAAATACCTCTGCTCATACCGGGATCATGAGGGATTCGCAGAGGAGTGCTGCGAAAAGATATTTCTGGACTTTCTCTCCCGGGGCACACCGGAAGAGCTGCTGGTCGGATGCTTCTACACGAGGCGGGGAGGGATCGACATCAATCCCGTACGGTGCTCGTACGAGGTCGATCCCTGTGATATCAGGAAATACCGCCTTATCCGCCAATAACTCATAAAGAACCTGCCTCTCTTTGGAAGGCTGCCGCTCATCCGTAATTCAAAAGAGGCAGGTAAAAGAGCAACACGAAGCTTCTAGCGCGCCGTAATTGATACTGTCCCTTTGATATCTACGTGCATATCCAATATGTCGATACTGCCGAGGCTGGGACTAGTCGTATCTCTCCCTATGCGGATGGCGCCGATAGAAAACTGGTCGATGTTGGTGGCCATATCGATAACGTGGGTTCCGAGGCCCATTGACCCAAGTCCCATCATCCCGAAACAGGGAAGACTCGAAAGACCGGGATTCGTCAATTGATTGACCATGGTTATATTCATCGCGTTTACATCCCTAATGTCTACAGAACCCCTGATCGTTACATCGCTCAGATTCAAAATCCCGTTCATCGTCGATACATTGTCAAAATGCGAGTCGAATGCCGCGTGGATTGCATCATTCGCAATCCCCGCCTGACCGACGACTTCGCTCAAGGTGTTGTCTGACAGAGCCACCATTTTGGCTGATCCTGCCTGCGGTAACAAAAGCAGTCCGATCATATAGAGAGCAGCAAATAGGCTTGTTTTCTTCATTGGAACTCCTTTCTGATAAGTTCTCCAGGCAACCCGGCTGTCCACTTTCAGGGTGGACCCGCGGCTTTCCGGCCCATGGTTACCCATGGTGTGGCTAGAGTGACTGTGCTGGTGAATCCTTCTCAGGCAACCCGGCTGTCCGAGCACTCTTTTCGGACCCTTGGCTTTCCGGCCCATGGTTACCCATGGTGTGGCAGTGAAGGAGGCAACCCGGCTGTCCGCCCATTGATCGGTACGGACCCTAGGCTTTCCGTCCCACAGTTACCTGTGGTTTGGCTTGTGAATGAGAATATGAGCAATCTTGTGACGGCCTTTGCCCATACCCCCGTTTTGATTTCTTTCGACGTTCCGTCTGCTTGTAGTTACTCTTTTACCCATGTCTATTCTCTGGGACAAAGAATACACATGGCATGCCCCGCTCAATTGTCAAAGAACCGTACCGGCAATTCTCCTGCCTTTATATAATCCGTATCGATTCGATCATTGAAAACATGAGAGATAAAAATATCCTGACGGTATTTTCGAAAGATAAAGGCAGATTTCCACCTGATATATCAGGTGGGCAGACGTGTCAGTACCGCCTCGATTTTTTCAGCCTGATAAGTATTCCCCATGCCCCTCCACAGGGTGATCGCTCTTGCATAGCACGATTTGGCTTTTTTCCATTTTCCGCTTGACGCATGGAGGTCTCCCCAGGATCCGACTGTCCAGGCGACATGAGGCTTCATTTTCATTTCCCAGGCAAGGCGGGAAGCTGTCGATAAGGAATCCTCCGCAGCATCCTTCCTGTCCTGGCGGAGATAAATACACCCCATGATTCTTCGTGCCCAGATCAGCTGGTCCATATTTCCATTTTCGCAATTCCAGTCTATGCTTCTGCTCGCAATTTCAGAGGCTTTCGTAAGATCCCCAAGACTTAAAAGTGCTTCTGCAAGTGCATTGAGGGCATAGGGCACCCTGTTGGCAATACCTGCTTCGAGATGAGGCAGTGCGTTTTCGATTAAATCCCTTACCATTTGGTACTGTCCCTGTTCAATACCGATCCATGCCCTGTAGAGGCTGAGCAGTGCAGAAGGAGAGGACTCATGGACTGTTGATTCCTCCAGTTTTTCAAGCTCTTCCTGGGCCTTTTCAAGACAGCCCGAGTATCGGGAATACAGGTAGATGGAACTCTGGATACGGAGATATGAAAATCCTCCCGCAAGGCAGCCCAGTTTCTTTTCTTTTTCCCTGACCTCATCGAATATCCTCTGCCCGTCAAGGATATCGCCCTTGAGAAAAAGAATATACCCATGCCATACCTCGGCCATGAGGTCGAGATCCATATAAGGAGAGCTCTGCTCTTTCATCCGGGAATACCAGGCAAGGGCATCGGTCATACTTCCCCTCCATATGCTTGCGGCAAGCGCGGTAAGATAGTTGACTGAAAGGAGAAATCTGTCTGAAGAGTCGAGCCTGTTCCGTGCCTCCTCGAGGTATTTGAGGGCTGTCATAGGCTTCCCGAGGTAGGTATAGGTGTATGCAACGGATGTCTTGGCAGCAGCAATCAAAAAATCATTTCCATAAGCCTTGGACACCACATCATCAAAGGCATCCAGTGCCTTTTGGAATAACCCCTTCTGTGAATAGAGGTTGATCAAACGGATCTGCGAGAAGATCTCCTGGTTTTTATGCCCTGCTTTCCTATACAGGCAAATAAGATTTTCCAGGGCAGAAATGGCCTGATCCGGATTGAATATCCTTGAGCAGGACCATATCCCTTCGCCTATCTTGATGAGCAGATCATCACGATCCGGGTAATCTTGAGATTTTTCCAGGCAAAGCTGGGCCATCCGGTAATGAGCCGATGCTTCGATCCAAGAACCCTCTGCCTGATATGTCCTTGCAGAGAGCATACAGTAGGGATATGCCCTTGCATGCTCCAGAGCATGGAATAAGTGGTATGCGATCATACCGCAGTTTTCCGTCCTGCTCTTAGATGACATCTCAAGATGAAGGCCTATCTTGCGGTGGAGATCTCCTCTGTTCCTCTTCAGCAGGGCCATGGAGACAACTTCCCTGGTGAGGGCATGGCGGAAACGGTATTCATCCGAACGGGTGCTTATTATGAATCCAGCCTTCTCAAGGGTTTCAAGTGATGCAGGTATCTCCTGTTCATTGGAAGATATCGCCTCAAGGAGTGAGGGAGAAAAGACCATCCCGATGATGGAGGCTGCCTGTAAGAGATTCCTGCAGGAAGCTCCCAAGTTGTCCAGTCTGGCTGTAATAAGCCCTTGGATCGTTGAAGGTATTGCCCTGGTGTTTTCCCCAGCCACTGTCATGAGGAGCGATATGCCCTTTTCCCGTAAAAAGGAGGTATATTCCTCAATGTAGAATGGGTTTCCTCCTGTCCTTCTATACAAGGAATCGACAGCTTCATTGGATATGCCCAGACCTCCCAGCATATCCATGATCAAATTTCCGGTATTCTCCCTGGACAGTTCTTTAAGAGGTATGGTTATTCCCGAAGCATGCATTCGATGCTCCTCCCTCGACGTTACGACGAACAGGCATTGAATGCCTCCGGCATCGGAAAGAATGAGGTTGTGCAGGAGATCTTTGGTGGTTGGATCTGCCCAGTGTATATCCTCGATGCAGAGAGCCAACGGCCGGGTTTGAGAAAAAGAAAGCATTAAAGCCGATAATGCTTCAAAAATCTCAGTCTTCCAGATATCGGGCATGAGATCTTCACACTCCTGCACGCTCCCCAGCAGGGTTCTGATGTGAAATGCATGTCTCGGATTGGTAAGCTGCTCTTCGATTATCCGGTCAAGGTCGATTCCATTTTCGCCCATCATGCCGACCATCTGCCTGATCATGGATATGACCGGGTAGTATGGGGTATCCTTCATATGATCGAGGCATTGAATAGTGAATGAAGCGACTTCATCCGGCAGAGAACAGAAGAACTCGTGGATCAGCCTGCTCTTCCCCACTCCTGCCTCTCCGGAAATCACTATATAAGCTCCACGCCCTCGCAGCAGATTGTTCCGTGCATTCATGAGCAATGCCATCTGCTCTTCCCTGCCGACCATGGGCGAAGGGATACCGGCCGGCCGATGGATGCTCAAGGGTATCCGCCTCATTGAATGAACCCGATAGGCAGATACCGGCTCTTTGATGCCTTTCAGAATTTTGTTCCCGACAAACTCGGTATGGAAAAATCTTTCGGCCTCATTCCGGGAGGAATCATCTATGAGGATTTCTCCCGGTGCGGCAATGCTTGAGAGCCTTGCAGCAATGTTGATCGGCATGCCCATGGCGCCGAGACAAAGGTTATTGCCTGTCTCCTGATCTACGAGGGCGGTTCCCGTATGAATCCCTGTATGCATCGTGAACTGTTCTCCCGATCGATTCCCCATTTCTTTTTGAACGAACGCATGGAGTGTAATGGCTGAACGGATAGCCCGGACGATATCGTCCTCGTGTATGAGATGAACGCCGAACAGGGCAACAACCGCATCACCAGAGAATTTTTCGATAACCCCGCCAAATGAAGTTATGGTGCGGGTTGCCTCCTGGAAAATGGAACCCATGATTGATTTCAATTCCTCAGGGTCAAGGATAGCTGAAAGGGATGTATAGCGGTTCAAGTCCGAATACAGGGCGGTAATGTAGCGATGCTCCTGAGTGCCCGCTCTGCTCGCCTGAGATACGCCGCAGAACCTGCAGAATCTATCCCCCCGACCAATCGCCATACCGCAACCGGCACAGCGCATTTCATAGGTATTCATCAAGTCCTCTCTGCCAAAAAATAGCCGCATGATATCCTTTGTCAAGAGGCTCAAGGGGAGCGGTCCATTTTTACAATTGACGGCGCTTTCCGGGAACTCATCGAAAATGCCATGGACAAGCTGAGGCTCAGCGCAGGAGCATACACGAGAATCCTGAAAGTGGCCAGGACCGTCGCGGACCTTGAAGCGGTGAAGGAGATCCAGTCATCTCATGTCGCCGAGGCCATTCAATACAGAAAACTTGATCGGAAGATGATATAGTGATAGAAAAGTGTGGGATTAAGGGCCGAAAACTCATAGGGGAGAATCTTTATGGATATCAAAATCACAAAATGTGCACCGGACAAGCTGAAGGCAAAACCGGCAAATGAATCCAAACTGGGCTTCGGGCAGATCTTTACGGATCATATGTTTACGGTAAAATATAAGACCGGCAAGGGTTGGCATGAACCCGTCATCGGCCCTTATGGTCCGATCGTCCTCGACCCCACGGCCATGAGTCTCCACTATGGCCAGGAAATCTTTGAAGGACTGAAGGCCTATCGCGGAAAGGATGGGAGCATCTACCTGTTCCGGCCCATGGAAAACATCAAGCGGATGAATGCCTCGGCAGAGCGCCTATGCATGGCCACAATCGATCCGGAGCTGTTTATGGAGGGCATGAGAAAACTTGTCCTTCTGGAACAGGACTGGATTCCTCGCGGCGCCGGGACATCCCTGTATATCCGCCCGACCATGATCGCCACGGAAGCGGCCTTGGGGGTCCACCCGGCAAATCAGTATCTTTTCTTCATCATTGTCGGTCCTGTTGGGGCTTACTATCCGGAGGGATTCAGTCCGACGAAGATCTACGTCAGCGAGGATTACGTCCGGGCCGTTCGCGGCGGTGTCGGAAACTGCAAAAATGCGGGGAATTATGCCGCCAGCCTCTACGCAAGCCAGAAGGCCAAGGATATGGGGTATACGCAGGTCCTTTGGCTGGATGCCGTTGAACGGAAATATGTGGAAGAGGTGGGGACGAGCAACGCCTTCTTCGTGATCGGCGATGAACTTTTTACACCGCCGCTCTCAGGTTCGATTCTCCCCGGTGTCACCCGGGATTCCGTCATCCAACTGGCGCGGAGCTGGGGCGTGAAGGTGACGGAACGGGCACCGGCCATGAGTGAGATTATTTCCGGGATTGCTGATGGGACAGTGAAAGAGGCGTTTGCTTCAGGTACGGCGGCCATTGTCTCTCCTATCGGCCAGATCTATTATCAGGGGAAAGAGCACCTCATCAACGGTGGCAAGACCGGGACCCTAACGGAACGCTTGTATAACGAGATCTTGCAGATCCAGTATGGAGAAAAGACAGATCCCTTCGGCTGGCGCGTGAAGATATCGGACTGAACCCTTGAGGGGAAAGAGTCTTACAGTCGGATTTTCTTTAAAAGATTCAAGAAGCCGGGCCTGGAGTTCCAGGCCCGGCTTTTCTTTAGAAGAGCCTGATCAAGATAAAAAAGGTAATGAGGAATACCGCGATTGCCGTCTGGTGTTCTGTATTTTCGATGCTCGCGGCAAATGACCAGAGGTGCTTGCTCCCATGGGGGTAAGGATCGATCCGCGGGAAGAACATGTAGGGAACTTCGCTCTTGTACTTGAGGAAGTCCTCCCCGAACATCCTTTCCAGCCTTCCCCACTCTCTTTCCTTTTTCCTGGGAATATACGACTTGAAGAATATCAGGGTCATGAGAACCCATATGACGGCATTCGATGCCATGATACAGAGCCCGGTGCCGATAATGTAGCTCCCCAGATATAACGGTGACTGAATGTGAGCATACGGGCCGGAAGTGGTAAGCTCCTCATTCTTCCGCAAATGCCCTGTGGCCCAGAATCGTAATGCCTCTCCACCGGCGACCAGGATAATCCCGATAAAACTGGTTGCCCAGGTGGGATCGGCAAAGATCACCAGGAGGATTATCATTGCATACAGGGGCACGGTTTTGCTCGTTATTTTTTCGAGTTTATCCTCCCAAGTCATTTCCATTCCTCCAAAATTACTTTGACTTTGCTATGTATCCGTTTCTCTCCATCCAGTCAAGCCTAACATCCGAAGGCTTTTTCTCGAAAGAGAACGGGCACGAGGCCGGAAGGAACTATCCGGACCCGACCTTGTAGAGAGCCTTACGGCTAACCCCCGATAAGGGCCTTCTTGGCCTGTTTCCTTATCTCTTTCTCGTCCGCCCACTCGATGAGGCCGGTTTTGATGTTCACCAGGTTCATGGTGAACTTGAAGTACACATCCTTGACCCGGCCGGCTGATTTCTTGATGGAGCTGATTTCACCGAAGAGGAAATAATCAGCGCCTATCTGATGGCCCGCAGACTTTGCCGTAGACGGGTCGACAATCCCTGATTTGGTCTGGTACTCAAGCTGTTTGATGATCTCGTCATTCACCTCATTGACGGCCGTAAAACGGACCTTCCCGGATTTCAGCAGCGTTACCCTGATCTTGTCGGTTACCGACTTGGTGTCGATGTGCTCATCCGTCATGTTCTTCACCTGATGGACATAAAGCACAGGGTGCTGCCCTGAGGAAAGGACCGGAGACGCCAGCAGTGAGTTCACCATCTTCTCCGCGATGGTCTGAAGATCCGTCGAGCCGAATTCCGTCGTTACAGTCTCTACCTGCCCGGGATTCCCGTATGTAACGGTCGGCGACGAGGCACATCCGCTGAAAAAGAATACCATTAAAATGATAGAACCTATTCCTATGAGTCGCTTCATGTTTCTCCTCCTGATCCTATTCTTATGATCCTGAATCCGTGATGGAATGCATCTCCCTCATCATGCACTTGAAACTCGCCGCATTCGGGCCGGGCGCCGTAGATTTGAAGCCCCGGGCCTCCATCCCCGACAGGGATGCGGGTATCCAGTTGGTAACGGAAGAGATCTCAAATCCTGCGGCATCGTACCAGACGAACCTGTACTCAAATTCGACATCCCGGGAGCTCTGGTTTTGGATGATAACTTGCGTCTCCATAGATGAGCCGAGTCCAAGCGGACGTACACTCACTTCACCAAAAGAAAGCGTTCGCGCCAGCCACTTGTCGTTGATCTCCTCCTTCTTGGAGCTTAAGCCCCCCGGACCTGCCTGGACTTGCAGAATATTGGGCGCTGTCCCTGCACATGAAGCGAGAAACAGCACAATAAACAGCCATAAAAAAATCCTTCCCCTTCTCATATCGGCTCCTCCTGTCTAATAAGCCTTTGTCTGTAATGATAGACCGGCGTCCGTATCCCTGCAGAATACGATCAGATGCCGGGTTCCTTCCGGGATATTGATGTCCTTCACATGCGCTGAAGGGATCCCCTTGATGGTAATATTTTTCGTTCTATCCGGCACATATGCCCGGACGATCTGGATCTCCTTGGGCAGAGAGGCCCATGTCCTTAAGTCAGCCCGCTCGGTGACGGCAGAAGCTATCGTACCCGTGATAGCACCTATTGCACCGTAATCCTTTGACAATTTGTTTGTCATCCGTGCTTTGAAATAGGATCGGACGACCTGTTTTGCAAAGAGCACCGGGAACTTGTCGAGAAGATTCCTGGATGCGATCGCATCAGTATCGGACACCAGGGATGTCTCGAAGAACTGACCATCATAAGTGAGCGCAGCTCCCTGGGCGGATGAAGGGACAAAGCGGTATACCGGCAACGACGCAAAGGCAATCCCCCCTCGCCAAAGCGGAATGGGAAAGCTCAAATCCTCTTTGACCGGCGCCACGCCGTGCTGGAAAATAACAAAAACATCCACGCCCTTGCCGTATTCCTTCTCCGGTTTTCCATAGGCAGTTTGCCATTTTTCCGTGTCTTCTCCCCTACCCAGCCTTGTGCTCAGACGGATCAGGTCTTTCTGGATACTCTTCGACCAGGGTGCGGCTTCAATTCCCTTTTTCAGGTCGATATATGCCTCATCTTCTTCGCTGCCGAGCTCATACACCAGAGAAGAGATGTAGTAGGCGAATGCATTCTGATAAACGCTCTGGATGTTTCCTGCCCTGCGCTTCAGTTCCTGGTACCTGTCATTGTCCGCCTTCTGGAACGACTCCTGCCAGCTCGCGCCCCTACTCTCCTTTTCCGCCTTTTCAAGGGCCTTTTCATGCCTTTCCTTGAGATCATTCTGCCTCTGGTAGGCATTCCTGATCTCTACCCGTGCCCCTTCAAGGTCTCCTGTCATCAGATAATTTACCGCGTCAAAGGCATGGACAAGGACCTTTTCGAAATCTTCTCCTTCATAAGGACGGACCTGCTCGTTCAAGAGAAGAGAGCCTATCTGGGAGGTTGCCCTGGATGCCGATATGAACGCTTTTTCTTCATATTCCCTGATCTTCGCGGTTCCGAGCTCGAATTCCCGGGAACTCTCGCCATACTTCCCCATGAGCTGAAAGAGCGTCGCACGTTCCAGCCGTATGAGCACCTCATCCTTGCCCCGTGCGGATTTATCGGGAAAGGACGTCAGCGCGTCTTCAAACCTGCCCTGGGAGATGGAGAGCCTCGCCTGCTCTGTCTTTTTCGAATAATTCATCAAGCTGCCGCAGCCGGTGGCGAGGGAAAGGATAAGAGTGAGCAGGAGCAGAGCGAGGTGATGCATCTTAAGGTTATCTTCGGCTGCTGGTTTTTACGGGATCAGAATGCGATGCCGATGCCTGCCATGATCCCGCGTCTGGAGTGATACCCAATGCCGACGTTCAACCCCTGTATGACGTAGCGGGTGCCGAGCATCCAGGCGACATTCCTTTCCGTGTCGGAATCGACCTCATAATTCTGTTCGCCATTGGTACCGATCCGAACAGTGTCCTGGCCGGCATATCCGATCCCTGCAACTGCAAAAAGCGATGGGATCATCTCGGTGCCGAAGGTGAGATCGATCTCCTGCTCGTTTCCATCATTGTATTCGATCAGAGGGTCGTAGGTGAGACCGGATGTGGGTTGAATGCCGGAAGGCGGGTCATCATCGGTGTCCGCAACACTCACCCCCAGGCCGAAACTGAACGCACCTCCCGTAGGGTGCAGGTTGGAGAGAAAGATCCCCCCCATCTCTATGCCGAGGCTCGGCTCATCGACATCCCCGCCTCCTATTCCGTAATTGGCAATGATGTATCCATTAGCTGAACATACAGCAGGAAAAAGCACTGAGAAGATACCCAATATGGTCAAAAACCTCTTCATATCTTGACCCCCGGGAAATTTTTTTTATCATGTATTGTAACCATACTACTAGCGATCGTGAAAAATCAAGGCTTGACAGTTTTGGTATGTCATAAATATATTAATATAAAAATAATATCGTAAAGGAACTTAAACGTTATGTCGCAAAATGAGACGACTGCTTCCTACTTAAAGGCCTTGGGACATCCTGTGAGGCTTATGATAGCACGGGAACTCATCAAAGGCCAGAAGTGTGTGGGGGAGGTTGAAAGTACCTTGAATATCCGCCAGGCAAATGCATCGCAGCATCTCTCTATCCTCAAGATCAACGGGATAGTGGACTGCATACGGAAAGGAAACCTCAAGTGTTATTTTCTCAAGAACCCCCAAAAAATCCAGCAGCTCATCGATATCCTGGAAGAAAAATCTCCCGAAGGGTGAGCTATGCATGACATAATCATCATCGGGTCAGGTCCGGCAGGCCTGACTGCTGGTATTTATGCATCCCGTTCGAAACTCAAAACGCTGATGCTCACAAGCCAGGTAAATCCGAGCCTGATCACCACCACGGATCTGGTTGAGAACTACCCGGGTTTCCCGGGAGGAATCAACGGGTTCGAGCTCATAGAACGATTCAAAGACCAGGCCTTGTCTTTCGGTCTCGAAATAATCGAAAGCGATGTCTCCTCCCTCGAAAAGATTGCCCATGAAGGCAAAGATGCTTGGAGGGTCCACGTTTCTGATCATGCCTATGATGCCTGCTCGATCATCCTAGCATCAGGCACGGAGTACGCCCACCTCAATGTACCGGGCGAGCAGAAGTATACCGGAAGGGGCGTATCCTATTGTGCAACCTGCGACGGACCGTTCTACCGCGATGCGCATGTCGTGGTAGTGGGCGGCGGGAATGCAGCGGTGCAGGAGGCCGTCTTCCTCACCAGGTTTGCAAAGAAAGTGACCATGATCCACCGTCGCGAGCGTCTTCGGGCGACCAAAGTGCTCCAAGACCAGTCTTTTGCCAATGAAAAAATCGATTTCATGTGGAATTCGGTGATAGATGAAGTGATCGGTGACGATGTTGTGAAGGCAGTCAGGGTAAGCGATGTCGGCGATCCAGATAAAAAACAGACATTGGAAGTCCAGGGGGTATTCATTTTTACCGGCAACGTACCCAACACCGAATTTGCCAAAGGCCTGGTCGAATGTGACGAGAAAGGATTCATCCAGGTTGATGGTGAGATGAGGACCTCTGCAAAAGGAATCTTTGCCTGCGGAGACTGCACGAAGAAGCTGCTGCGCCAGGTGGTGACAGCCTGCGGCGACGGGGCAACTGCGGCATTTGCATCGGAACAGTATGTCCAGGAGATGAAAGGGACCTCCTATGCCGCCTGGAGTGCGCACTGACATTGACATCTTAACAAAATAAGGAGACTTTCTATGAGCGAGGAAAAATTCGTGGACAATCCCGACCACCCTATCGTTTTGACTGATACAGATATCGACAAGGCCATAGCGAAGTATCCGTTCATCATCGTTGACTGCTGGGCGGAGTGGTGCGGCCCATGCAGGATGCTGGGACCGATCATCGAGGGCATGGCAAAAAAATACCAGGGGGATATCGTCTTTGCTAAGCTCGATGTGGAGAGCAATCCTCAGACCGCATCAAAGTACGGCATCCGCTCCATCCCCAACCTGATAGTTTTCAAGGACGGCCAGAAGGCGGGAGACATCGTGGGAGCCATGCCTGAAAACAAACTCCTTGAGCGGATCAATACGTTCAGATAAGAAAAAGCTTCCTTAAAAGAGCTTTCTGCTGTCCAGGAGAATGGTTACCGGGCCATGGTTATTGATGCGGACATCCATCTCGGCCTGGTATTTCCCTGTGGCGACCCTTCCCTGGTGCAGGGATGAAACACGGGAAACTGCCTGATCGAAAATCGCCTGCGCCGGAATGGGCGGCTCAGCCGACGAGTAGGAAGGCCTTCTTCCTTTCCGTACATCACCCAGCAGGGTAAACTGGGACACCATGAGTATCTCGCCCTGTGCCTCACCTACGTCGATATTCATGACTCCCTTCTCGTCATCGAAAATCCTGAGGCTTACAATCTTGCGTGAGATATACTCGACATCATCACCCCCGTCTCCTGCCTCTACTCCGATAAGGCAGCACAAGCCCTTACCAATCCTGGAAAGCTCTTCCCCATCTACGGAAACCGACGCATCATGCACCCTCTGGATCACCGTACGCATTACAGTCTTTACCTGATAAGCGTCATGGTCAGGAGCATTCCCTGCCTGTAGATGCTGACAGTTGCCTTTTTCCCTTCCATCTTGCCCAGCGCCTGTTTGAATTCAGAAATATTCCCTATTTTCAGGCTGTTTATCTCCACGATCACATCGCCCGGCCTGACGCCCACGCTTGCAGCTGCCGAACCGTTCTCGACCGCAATGACCACGACCCCCTGAATATTCGTGCCGATTTGCAACGCCTCTCGTGCGGGTTGTGTCAGGTTAGAGACGGTCGCGCCCTCAAGGAACCTGTTGTCCTTCACCGTATATTTAAGTTCGGGAATTTCCGCCTTGGCGAGATCGCCCATAGTCACGTTGAAGGTCATGACCTTGCCTCCACGAATCACACGGATAGGAACTTTAGTGCCGGGAAGGATCTCCGATACGAGGAGCCGTATGCTGGAGGCGTCTTTGACTTCATTGCCGTCAATGGTTGCAATAATGTCTCCCTGCTTGATCCCTGCCTTGCCCGCGGGAGAATTTTTGGCCACCTCGGCAACCAGCGCACCTTTCGGGATCTCAAGTCCCATGGCCTTTGCAATCTGCGGGGTAACCTCCTGCACAGTCACGCCGAGCCAGCCACGGACCACCTTCCCGGTCTTTTCGATGCTCCTTACGATATTCATGGCGAGATTGGCAGGGATTGCAAACCCGATCCCCACATTTGTTCCGGACCCTGAGAGGATCGCGGTATTGATCCCGATGAGCTCGCCATCCGTATTCACCAGAGCCCCTCCCGAATTCCCCGGGTTAATCGGCGCATCGGTCTGGATAAAGTTCTCATAGTCGACACCGATATTCAAGCCGGTGCGTCCCAACGCACTGATGATTCCGTGTGTGACCGTACCTTCGAGGCCGAACGGGTTCCCGACTGCCAGCACGAAGTTGCCCACCCTGAGCTTCGTTGAATCTCCGATCCTGATAACCGGGAGATTCTTGGCTTCGATCTTTATAACCGCAAGATCGCTTTTCGGATCTGTGCCGATGATCTTCGCGGGGAATACCCTTTCATCGGAGAGCCGCACCTCCACCTCGTCCGCGCCACCAACAACGTGGTTATTGGTAACGATATAGCCGTCCCGGGAAACGATAACCCCGGACCCCAGCGCTCGCTGGATGCGCTCCCGGGGAACTCCGCCGCCGAAGAAATCCCTGAAGAAGGGGTCATTGGAAAATGGAGACGGACTCACCTTTACCTTTTTCGTGGATGAAATATTCACAACCGACGGGAGAACTTTATCGGCTGCATCTTCCACCCAGTTCTTCTGCGAAGGCTGCGGTGTTTGGGCTTGTGACGTACAGATGAAAACAAAGATGAGGAGAGTACACAAAAGACAGGTTCTAATGGATTTTTGCATAGTTGCACCTCCATGGTCACTACATGGGATTACCTTATAACAAGTGGGGCAAGTAACTCAAGATCATCCTGTACATGCCCCTGGAAGTACTGTATAGATCTGCACCCATGGCTGGGATGAATTCGACCAGGGATTTCCACAGAGAGACAACCATAGACCTCATGAAGGAGTTTACCATCTGCGAATCTTTTTCCACTACGGATTCGCCTTATGGAATCATGCTGGAATCCCCGCGAAGCTACGGTGCGATGATCGGAGACTTCCTGACTCAGAACGGGCTCCTGAAAAACGGATCGATCATATGCGAGATAGGCGGCGGATATGGAAGCCTCATGTCCGGACTTCTCAGCGAGTATGATGGCTTCATAAGCCGCGTCTATATGATCGATCTCTCGGGAAAGCTCCTGAAACGGCAGCTCCGGAATCTCTATCCATGGCTTTCCAGAATTACGCCTATCCAGGCAGATATTCATGAAATCATCGATGCGTTAAACGGTATAGATCTCATTATCATGAACGAGGTCCTTGGGGATCTGAACACCATGACCAATATCGATCCGGCAGAGATACCGGATGAGGCTTTGCACTTCATACAGGCCTATAAGCTTGAAATCCCGGAAAAAGATTTTTTCAACCTGAATATAGGGGCACTGAAGCTTGTCGAGGCCGTCTGCAGGAAAAACACCCCTGCGTTTCTCTCCGAACACTCGTCCGATCCCATTATACCCGAAGATATGGACTATCTGAAAAGAGCGTTAGCCCTTGATGCATACCCCCGCGAGATAAAGCTTTACAAGCACAGCGAGTTCACCATCCGGTTTTCTCACCTGATCAAGATAGCCGAAGCTCATGGGAAAACCGTGCGCAGCGGTGCTCTGCTCGATCTCATCTCCTTAAGCAGAACGCCGCGGTTAAGGAGCATATTCTCTTCCCGCGCCTGCTCCACTGAGAGCCAGGAAATCATTTACGAGCTTCTGGATCATATACGGGAGTACCGCTGGCTCACGATCAGCTGATATCTTCGGCGTGTTCCTTGCGCTCTTCGAAATACCGGACCTGGTAAGTCAGGACCTCTAAGGAATTCTTCTTCCAGGCATTCGTTGGCAGCCCTGCCTTGAGGCAGAGGTGGCTTAAGAATTCCCCCTTGCCGGGCAGTTGTTCCCAGACCTGGGGCAGGAAGGTTGCAGAGGAAAGACCATAGCGGATGATCACGCCATCGATTCCCGGGTTAAGCTTTGCCAGAAGGTCGGAAGGACCGCGATACTCGAGCACTTTGGGGTCGGTAAGGACGCTTACCTCGATATCGAGATCCTTCAGTTCGGACACCTTCAGGGGAGGAAATCGGGGATCGCTGAATGCAGCATTCATGGCATTGTGCCTCACCGCATCCACCACGGATTCCCGTCCTTCGAGAAAACCGATGCACCCTCTGAGCTGGCCTCTCTTTGTCAATGTTACAAAGACTCCGTGCTTTTCGCGCATAACAGCATCCTTCAAAACCGCGTCAGCCGGATCCTCGCTATTCACCCGGATGTCCAGGCTGTCCTCGATCGTCCTCCTCGCCATCTTCACCAGGGCTTGACCATGCTTTTCGCTCAGTCCGTTCCCCATAGAACTGCCTCCTTAAAAGCTTCTTCCCGTACGTTCAGACCTCATGCGTGGTGTGGCCTCTGTTTTGGAAAGAGGTATCTACGAATTCTCATCATATACCCTTGTATAGAGGTACCTGCTGTATGTGTCGGAGTAGGCGGTGAACTCCTCTTCATCAGGAGTAGCCCCGATGATCGAGGAAAAGCCGATGAGCTTTGCATCGAGATCGTCGAGCATATGCAGCAGCATGGCTTCTTTGGTCATGGGGAGCTTCGGCGAGCCGTATTCCAGCTGGCCGTGATGTCCCAGCAGGATGTGGAGGAGCTGGAGCCTGAGTTCATCGGGGAAACCTTCGATCTTTGAAATGGCCTGGTCGACAATGTGCGTCGAGAGGTAGATGTGACCTACGAGCCTGCCCATGGGGGTCATCTCGATGATCCTGCTGAACGAATATTCGTAGATCTTCCCTATGTCATGCAGGAGGGCGCCGGTAGTGAGCAGGTCTTTGTTCAGCCCAAGGTGCGCATAGATCGGGTAGAGAGCATTCACTGTCCTCATGATATAGAGGGTGTGCTCCAAAAGTCCGCCGATGTAATTATGATGTATTCCCTTGGCTGCAGGGGCCTTCTGGAATGCGTCTCTTATTCCGTCACTCGCAAATATCTTCTCTACAAGGGTTTTGAGGTATGCATTCCGGATCTCGGCAAGATGCTCATCAACCTCTTTTATCATGGCAGGGATATCCTTGCCCGTCGTGGGGACAAGGGCAGCCATATCCACCTCGTCTTCCTTGAGTTTTACGATCTTCTCTATCCGTATCTGAACCCTTCCCTCATAGGACTCCACATTTCCCCGGATGCCCACCACATCTCCAGGGGCAATGGGACTAACCTGCTGCCGGGCGTCTTCCCAGACAATGCCGAGGACATCACCGGACTTGTCGGTGAGCAGCATCTTGGCGTACGGCTTTCCGTTCCTCGCAACGAGGATCCTGCGCTCGGAAACCATGAAAACAGCCCTAACTCCTTCTCCGTCATGGAGATCAGTAACAAATCTTCCTTTAGGGATCATATCTCCTCCATTTTGGCGCATCTTACCACAGCTTTGCAAGCCAAAGGAATTGCATTCGAGACGATACGGGAAAAGCACAGAGTTGCCCTTTGCTGCGATTCATCTGCGTACGATGTCTTTCCCGCGGCGAAGCCGCTCTTTGCCGATGTTCCAAGGCAACGATATGCCCTGATGATCAGAGAATATACCTGCTCAAGTCCTCTTTCTGCATGATGGGATCGAGCCTTTTCGCAACGTACTGCGCGTCAATGCTGATCTTCCCGGCAGCTTCGGCAGCTTCGAAAGAGATGTCCTCAAGGAGTTTTTCCAGGACCGTATGGAGCCTCCTGGCCCCGATGTTCTCCGTATGGTCATTGATGTACTGGGAGATGCGGGCGATCTCTGAAACCGCATCATCGAGTATCTGAAGGTCGATCCCCTCGGTAGCGAGCAGGGCCTGGTACTGCTTGATCAGGGCATTCTTCGGTTCCGTAGGATCCTGACGAAATCCTGCTGGGTCAGGGGGTTGAGCTCTTCCCTGATGGGAAACCTGCCCTGCAGCTCCGGGATGAGATCGGACGGCTTGCTCACATGGAATGCGCCCGACCCGATGAAGAGGATGTGATCCGTCCTCACAGGCCCGAACTTCGTGTTCACCGTAGTCCCTCCACAATGGGCAGAAGATCCCGCTGCACCCCTTCCCGCGACACATCGGGGCCGTGGCCCGATTCCCTTCCGGCCACCTTGTCCAGCTCGTCCACGAAGACGATGCCGTTGTTCTCCACCCGCTGCCTCGCTTCTTCGGAGACCTTATCCATGTCGATCAGGCCGGGATATCTCTTTGGATGCGATGAAATTCGAGCGCTTCCTTGACCGTCATCTTTCTGCGCCGGGTCTTCTTGGGCATGAAGTTGGAGAACATCTCCTTGAAATCAATGCCCATCTCCTCGAGCCCCTGCCCGGAAAAAATCTCGATCGATGGGCATTGCGGTCTCCCGGGCTTCCACCTCGATCATCCGCTCATCGAGCAGGCCTTCTTTCAACATGTTCTCATCTTCTCCCTGCTCTCTGCATGGACCTGGCCATCTCTTTCTGACAGGGAGGAGATAGTCGAGGACGCGCTCCTTGGCCATCTCCTGCGCCTTGTCCTTTACCTTCTCGCTCTCCTCCGTCTGAACCATCTGGATACCGATCCTCATGAGGTCACGGATGATGGACTCCACATCCCTGCCCACATATCCCACCTCGGTGAACTTGGAGGCCTCCACCTTGATGAAGGGCGCACCGGCAAGCTTGGCGAGCCGCCGTGCGATTTCGGTTTTTCCCACCCCGGTAGGGCCGATGAGGATGATATTTTTCGGATAGATATCTTCCCGAATTTCCGGGGATACCATCTGACGGCGCCAGCGGTTGCGCAGCGAGATGGCAACGGCCCGCTTTGCCTTGTCCTGGCCGACGATATATTTATCCAGCTCGGTCACGATTTCCTTTGGGGTAAGGTGCTCATGACAGTTCCTCGAATATTACGGTTTTTATTGGTATATATACAGATATCAGAAGCGATATCCATGGCCTTTTCTGCGATTTCCCTGGCAGACAGATCCGTATTCTTGAGAAGGGCCATGGCCGCAGCCACGGCATACTGGCCTCCCGAACCAATGCCGCAGATATTGTCATCCGGCTCGACCACATCGCCGGTACCGGAGAGGAGAAAGGTCTTGCGGTAGTCCGCGACGATCATGAGGGCTTCGAGCCTCCTGAGCACCCGGTCGGTCCTCCAGTCCTTGCCCATCTCCACGGCTGCCCTGGTGAGGTTGCCGCGGTACTCCTTGAGCTTTGTCCTCGAAACGTTCGAAAAGGGTGAACGCATCGGATGTCGATCCGGCGAATCCGGCCAGGACCTTGTCTTCATGGATTTTTCTCACCTTGCGGGCATTCGCCTTGAGGACGACATTGCTCATGGTGACCTGGCCGTCGCCGGCAAGCACCACGTGTCGCGCCCCTCCTGACGCAGAGTATGGTCGTTCCCCTGATTTCCATTCATCCCTCCTTTGCCCTCGGATGAGCCTTATCATATACATCCATGAGTTTGTCTACGGTCAAGTGGGTATACTGCTGGGTCGTGGAGAGGCTCGCATGGCCGAGCATCTCCTGGATGGACCTGAAGATCGGCTCCCGGCATCGAGCATATGGCTCGCAAAGGTGTGCCTGATCACATGGGGGCTCACCTGTTTGCGCAACCGCAGCGCTGCCAGAGACCACTGGTACACGACCCTCCGGATGCTCCGGGATCTCATCATCTTCCCCCTGCTGTTCAGGAAGAGGGGCTCGCTGCAGTAGATGGGATCCTGTATGCCCCTGCTCTTCAGATAGCCCGTAATGGCAGCCAAGGCCCGTCTCCCCACCGGCACCGTTCTCTGTTTGTTCCCCTTGCCCGTCACCCGGATAAACCCGGAGGCCATATCCACATCGGCGCACTGCATCGCCTCGGCCTCTCCCACCCGGATACCGGTGGAGTAGAGGAGCTCCAGGATCGCCCTGTCCCTCGAGATCGGTGACCGCCTCGATGAGGTCGAATATCTCGTCATGGCTCAGGAACACGGGAGGGTCTCCCGGTTCTTCAGCGACCGTACATGGCCGAACGGGTTCATCGCGAGGTGCCGCTGCCTCATGACAAAGTCGAAGAAACCCTTGATGGCGCTCAGCTTGCGGTTGATGGTGGTACGGGTATACGGGGTATGGAGCTTGAGCATATAGGACCGGACGTGAGCCGGTCGGGAATGTCTTCCCGCGCTCCCTCAGAAAAACCACCATATGCTTGATGTCATTGAGATACGCCCTGTACGTCTCCCTGGAAAGCCCCTTCTGGTCCAGCAGCTCCATCGAGTACCGCCTCAGGAATGAGTTTCATAGTCATATGTCCATGATGCGAACTTACACCCAGGCCATTTTTTATCAAGGAGCCCGGATGAGCTTATCCGCACTGGCGAATCCATTCTTGCCAATGATTCACCTCTTATGAAATAGTGAGGAAATATCGATAAACGAAATGAAATCAAGGAATAAGGAGGCAATATGGGGAACGTGGTAATCGTTGACGGTAGTGAGGACAGCTGTGGGATCCTTTGGCGGATCTCTGAAAGATATCCCGGCAAAAGAGCTGGGCGCTCTCGTGATGCGTGAAACTCTCCTTTCGGAAGGGCTGAAGCCGGATGCCTCGCCATGCAGCAGGGAAGATGCCCCTGATCTCCTCAAGAACGCCGGATCTGTCTCCGGTTGAGCAAAAATTCTCCAATTGGCCGCGAGACAAACCAGCCCATATCGATCGACGAGGTCATCATGGGGAATGTCCTCCAGGCAGGACAGGGCCAGAACCCCGGCAGGCAGGCCATGATCCGGGCAGGTATCCCAAGGAGACACCCGCCATCTCCATCAACAAGGTATGCGCCTCGGGAATGAAGGCCATCGCTTTGGCCGCCGCCACCATCAAGGCCGGCGACAACGAGGTGGTCATGGCAGGCGGCATGGAAAACATGAGCGAAGTTCCCATCTCTCTACCCAAGGCCGCTGGGGATACCGCATGGACATGCCCTACGGGCAGACGGTCTGATCTTATGGTATTTGACGGCCTGTGTGAGATCTTCTACGGGTACCATATGGGCATCACTGCGGAAAACATTGCGGAAAAATACGGTATCACAGGCACGACCAGGACAAGCTCGGCGTAGAATCGCATATACGGGCTCGTGCCGCCATCAAGTCCGGGATTCTCAAAGATGAGATCGTACCGGTTGTCATCCCCCAGAAAAAGGGCGACCCGATCATCTTCGATACCGACGAGCGGCCCATGGACACCACCCTGGAAAAGATGGGAAAGCTTGCCACTGCCTTCAAGAAAGACGGGACCGTAACCGCGGGCAATGCTTCGGGCATCAATGACGCTGCAGCAGCACTGCTCGTCATGAGTGAAGAAAAGGCCAAAGAGTACGGGCTCAAACCCATTGCACGGATCAAGGGATATGCATCCGGCGGAGTGGACCCTGCATACATGGGACTCGGTCCGATTCCCGCCGTCAGGAAGCTCCTGAGGATCACCGGGACATCGATCAAGGACTACGGCCTCTTCGAGGTCAACGAGGCCTTCGCTTCTCAGGCCATTGCCTGCATGAGAGAACTCGGCATAGATGAAGCATCACGAATGTGAACGGCTCAGGCATCTCCATCGGCCACCCCATCGGCTGCACCGGTGCACGGCTCATCATTGCACTTGCCAACGAAATGAAACGGCGCGGAGTAAGCTTAGGCCTTGCAACGCCTCTGCATCGGCGGCGGCATGGGTATGGCCATGTCAATAGAGGCGATATAAACGAAAGAGAGTTAGAAAATAAAAGGGGGGGGTAGCCCCCCTTTTGCAAGGGGGGCGGTGGTATAGGCTATCCCAGATGCCGGAAACTGAGCATCCGGAACGCAACCGCAAGGATCATGAACACGAGGAGGCCAGGTGCGCTGCCGCTGTTCCGGCTGGAATCTATCGATCAGGCCTCCGCCTCCACCGCCTCCGCCTTCTCCGCTTGATGCAGGCTGAGTTGTCGTTTCAGTTTGCTGATCCGATGGGTCGGATTCTTTCGATGAGATCATCGAGCCTCGCTCTGCCAGAAGCGCTTGGTATGCATTCACGCATCCACCGCTTGCGAGAGCGTCAAACTTGTGTCCGCCTTCTTTCGTTACCGTGCTGATGAGGATATTTCGCACTTCCGTACAGCTCATATCCGGAGACTGGGATCTCATCATGGCCGCTATGGCAGTAACGAACGGCGTGGCAAATGAGGTGCCGGATGTCCACGAAACGTATCCGCCGTTATTATCCGTCGAGCTTAATCCGACACCCGGAGCAGCGATATCCACGCTGTTCAGTCCGTAATTGGAAAAGCTGGCCAGTTCTCCGGCGCTGCTCATTGCAGCCACAGCGATGATGTTATCCAGGGTATAGTTGGAAGGATAGTGCCCAGCTCTGCGTCATTGTCCTGTCCCGTGTTTCCTGCTGAAGCGATGAACAGGACACCGTTGATCACTCGCATACCGTATGGCATCTTCGAGGGAGCGGGAATAGGAAGTAAAATCCCCAGCTCGCATTGATGACGTCGGCCCCGTGGTCCACGGCATAGTAGATTGCATTTACTGCATCGGAGAGGCTCCCGGTGGTCTTGCCGTCATTGTTCTTCATGAACTTTACCGGCATGATTTCCGCATCGATGTTCCAAATGACGCCGGCAATCCCTGCCCCGTTATTCCCCGAGCGCGCCGATGATCCCGCATACCCTCGTCCCGTGTCCGGCATCGTCTTCGGGCGTAGGATCATTGTTTGCAAAATCGTATCCATTGATAAGAATGCTCTGAAGGTCGGGATGATCCAATCTGACCCCGGAATCGATCACTGCGATCGTAACTTTTTGACCGGGCGTGGCCGCTGAAAGGAGATCCCAGGCTCCGGGAAGCTCGACATCGCCCCAGAGGGTCTCGGCATAAGGCCAGTCATCCGGGACGGATTCCGCTTCGATCACGTAATTCGGCTCAACGTATTCAACGTCTTCCCGGTCTTTCAGCTCGGAAACAGCCGCTTCGGTGTCTTCAACCGCTACGGTGATCGCACGGGCTTCCTCGGCCACCATTACGGAGTGAGACCGAGGGATAGGTGCCTTGAATTTAACAATGACCTCTCCCGGGATGAAATCAGTGGCAAAGGCAGGGAAACTTAAACTTGCTCCAACCAGAATTCCGATGATGGTTCTCGTTGCGTCTTTCATCTAATACCCCCCGGATCTAATCGATCCGGGATGTATAAGGCAATGCGGATGCCAAATTTGTGACTGTCTCTTGTTTTTTATTTATGATCTATTATCAATAAGTTGACCGTTGTATAAGTACTGTTGTCTGCTTTGTGACGGTTACACTGGTTACCGGTTTGTAATTTCGGTTACGATGGTTTGTAATCTCGATTGTAATCAGAGGCCTGTAGAAGGCAGCATCAGGTCATCGTAAGCCGGTGATAGGTGCGGCTGAGCGTATAGAACTCTTCCCAGGAGAGCTCCTGGGGTCTCTTCTCAAGGCTGATCCCGGAGATAAGGCCAATCTCCGTCAGCAGATCCTTCGTAACGCCGGGGAGGTTCATCAGAGAATTCTTGAGCATCTTCCTTCTCTGGCCGAATGCACAGAAAACTACCTTTTTGTAACCGCCCCGGTCATCCCTCGGAAGGGGGGTTACTTTCGGGACGAGCTTTATTACCATCGAGTCTACTTTAGGCACGGGATAGAAATTCTTGGGCCCGACAACAAACCCCGGCACATAATTGAAAACGGAGGAGAGAATGACGCTCAGCGCCGAGTAGTCCTTCTGCCCTGCATGGGAACAGACCCTGAGTGCGACCTCTTTCTGCACCATAACAACCACTGCTTTCAGCTTTTCCGGGATATCTGCAAGGCGAAGGATCACATTCGTAGCGATATTGTACGGCAGGTTTGCAACGACCTTCATGCCTTCCCTTACAATCTCATTCAGATCGAATTCAAGGATATCGCCATGCAGGAGCATGAGGCCGGAGTAATTCTTGAATTTCTCCTGCAGATCAATGATAAGGGCATCGTCCTTTTCCACGGCGACCACCTCTGCTGCGAGATCCAGGAGCCGTGCAGTGAGAACCCCGGTACCGGGGCCGATCTCCAGAACCGTATCGGTGCTGTTCACTTCGGAAAATCGGATGATCTTGTCGATAATGCCCGGACTCTTAAGGAAGTTCTGCCCCAGGGAATGTTTCGGTCTCATTCCCAGGTCCATCGTGATACGGCGTTCATATCAAGCGGCGCAAATTTGCCTTCCCTGATATGCCGTATACCGGCGATGCCGATCATGGCGGCGTTATCCGTACAATACTTCCTGTCAGGGATAATGAGCTTTATCCCTGTCTCCTGGGACTTCCTGCTCAAGGACTCTCGAAGGAACCCGTTGCTCGCCACTCCACCCGTCACCACCAGGAGATCCATGCGGTTATCCATCGCTGCCTTGAATGCCTTCGCCGTGAGAACGTCAACAACGGCGGCCTGGAATGCCGCGGCTATCTTCGGAATGAGTCCTTCCTTGCCGGGAACCATCTTTTTTTCTATGGGCAGGCCGGAAAAGGCCAGATCCATACGCTCAAAGATCCCTTCCTTAAGCACGCGATTCAGCACGGCAGTCTTGAGGCCTGAAAAACTGAAATCATAGGTATCGCCATTCATGAGAGGCCTGGGGAAATCGATCTCTTCAGCATCGACTCCTTTGCTGATCCTTTCGATAACCACACCGCCCGGGTACCCGAGATAGAGGAGCTTTGCAACCTTGTCGTACGCCTCTCCTGCGGCATCGTCGAGGGTTTGGCCGATCTGGACCACCTGTGCGGGCGAAGTAATCTTATAGAGAGAGGTATGTCCTCCGGAAACGACCATCCCGATATGGGGGTAGGTGACTTCATGATCTATCTTGGCTGCACTTAAGTGACCTTCGAGATGGTTGACCCCGCACAGCGGAATTCCCAATCCATAGGCAAGGGCCTTGGCATAGGAGATACCCACGAGAAGGGCTCCTACGAGTCCCGGGCCTTTCGTCACGGCCAAAGCGCCAAGTTCCTTAAGAGAAATGCCTGCCTTATCGAGGGCTTCCTTCACGACCGGATCGATGAGCTCGGTATGTCTTCTCGATGCAATCTCCGGCACGACACCGCCAAAGACGGCATGATCCTTGATTTGGCTTGCAACAACGTTCGAAAGGATTTTCCCGTTATCATCTACAACTGCTGCCGCAGTCTCGTCGCAGGACGTTTCTATCGCCAATATATTCATGGTTTCCCAACTCTTGATCATATCAAGATATGCCTTTGGGTATGAGTTTTACGCGGAGATTTCTTTCTTCACGAAGCCCTTTCACCCGACATGTCAGAGGTCGTTTCTCGTCAGAAGGGTGCGCACCTCGTGCCCGAGGGCTTCGATTGCAGCCCTACCGCCTTCCAGCCTGTCCATGACCGCGATCACCAGGTCGACTTTCAGTCCTGCAGCCTCTGCCTGCTGGATTGCGGTTATGGTGCTCGAACCCGTCGTTATCACGTCATCGACGATTACGGCCTTCTGCCCCGGCCGTATCGGGCCTTCAACCGCGTTCTTCATGCCGTGTTCCTTCTTTTCCTTTCTTACGAGAAACGCGACGATCTCCTGTCCTTTCTGGTATGCGACTAGGCTCGTGGCGACCGCTATAGGATCAGCCCCCAGGGAAAGACCGCCGATCGCTTCCACCGACCGGTCCTTGATCATGTCGTGAATGATCGACCCGATGAGAAAGGCGCCTTTCGGCTGCAGGGTGACCTTCCTCAAATCCATATAGAGGTCCGATTCCTTCCCCGATGCAAGGACAAATTTTCCGAACTTTACCGCGTCGCGGCGTACAATATCCAGTAATTCGCTGGTCATACTCATGAAAAAACCCTTTCGAATATTTTATCCACATGCTGAAAATGGTGGGAGAGATCGAAGAGGCTTTCAATGGCCTCGTTGCCGAGCACATCCGTAATATCCCGGTCCTTCTTCAAAAGATCCTTGAAGTCTCCCTTGTTTTCCCATACCTGCAGAGCGTTCCGCTGGACCCACTGGTAGGCGGTATCCCGGGCAACGCCCTTATCCACCAGGGCCAGCAGGACTCCCTGGGAATGCCAGAGTCCCCTGGTCATTTCAATGTTCTTCTGCATATTTTCCGGATATACCACCAGACCCTCGATCACCCTCGTCAGCCTTGCAAGCGCAAAATCAAGCACAATCGTCGCATCCGGGCCGATGACCCGCTCCGCACTCGAATGGCTGATGTCCCGCTCATGCCACAGGGCCACATTTTCCATGGCGGTTAGGCAGTAGCCCCTGAGCAGTCTGGCCAGGCCCGTAATATTCTCCGAGAGGATGGGATTCTTCTTGTGGGGCATGGCGGATGATCCCTTCTGTCCTTTACCGAAGGGCTCCGTGGCCTCTAGGACCTCGGTCCTCTGGAGATGGCGTATCTCGGTGGCGATCTTTTCCAGGGTCGACCCGATGATGGCGATCGTGGTGAAAAACTGGGCATGCCGGTCCCTCTGGATAATCTGGGTACTGACCGGGGCGGGCTTCAACCCGAGCCTTTTGCATGCATATTCCTCAACAACGGGAGGGATATTGGCAAAGGTCCCCACCGCACCGGATATCTTGCCGTACGAGATCACCTCGACGGCATCTTCCATGCGCTTGAGGTTTCTCTCCATCTCGGCATACCACAAGGCGAATTTCAGGCCGAAAGTGGTCGGCTCTGCATGGATGCCGTGTGATCTCCCCATGACCGGGGTATATTTGAACTCGAAGGCCCTCTTCTTGAGTGCCGCCATGAGAGCCTTGATATCATCGAGGAGGATGTGTCCGCTTTCTTTGAGCTGCAACGCCAATGCGGTATCCAGGACATCGGAAGAGGTCATGCCCATATGGATGAACCTGGCATCATCACCGACATATTCCGCCACACAAGAAACAAAAGCGATCACATCATGCTTGGTGATTTCTTCGATCTCTTCGATCCTTTCCACAGTGAACCTCGACTTGCTCCTGATGGTATCGAGGCTTTCCTTTGGGATCTTCCCCAGCGAGGCCCAGGCCTCGCACACCGCCATCTCCACATCGAGCCACTTCCGGTACCGGTTTTCATCGGACCAGATGCGCTCCATGGTCTGTCTTGTATACCGTTTGATCACCTCGGTTTTCCCCTCCTGTCGATCATGTAGTTGCTCCCGTCGAGTCCCTTGACGTACTTCTTGATGTCCGTGGCATCCCGGGAGGCTTCACCGTAGTGTTTGTAGTGGCTCTTATCGTTCATGACTACCGCAATGGACACGGTCATGATCGGAAATCTGCTGGTCTCACCGTTTCTTGATGTCGAAATGATCCCGTTCTGCTCCAGGTCTTCGTCATTGTAAAAATTCCGGATCACCATATCGAAGCGCGAGATGATCTCCTCGCAGAGAAGCCTCGCATTGCCGACGGGACATATGAACACGAAATCATCCCCTCCCACATGGCCGACAAAGGTATCGTCCTGCTTGATTTCCTTAACGGCATTGGCGAGGATGCGCGCCGTTGCCAGGAGCACTTCGTCGCCGCCAGAGAACCCGTACCGGTCATTGTAGGGCTTGAAATTGTCGAGATCCACCCAAGCCATGGCGATTTCTTTTTCCTGATCGAACATCTGCTGGATGCAGCGGATAATGGATTCGTTCCCGGGTAATCTCGTGAGCGGGTTGGTGTCCATCTCCCGTACCGCCCTCTTGGTATCGAACTCGAGCCTGCGCCTGATCTCGATCTCGGAATTGTCGAGGATGATGAAGTCGTCGATGGGTATGTCGACTGCCGATACTTCAGAGAGATCATCCCTGGTATAGACAGCCACCATTGGCAGATGCCCGTAGATCGTATTGCTCCTGAACTCTTCGATAATCTTGCTGTCGTGCTCCTTGAGATATGTCCGGTCTATGAGGATGAGATCCGGCGGATCCATGTAGATGAGGGATGAAATGTCTTCGTCGCTCCGGATCACCTGTATCGAATCGAAGATCGTAGAGATGATGGATGAGAGATAGTCGTCAAGTCTCTCTTTTACGATTACGACCATTTTCACGTATGTTCCTCCCTTTACAACTGGAAATTTTCAACCTCTTCCAGGTCGACGATGATCTTTCGCATGAGCTTCGGGAGATCGAGCCTGGGCATCCCTATATATTCCCATGCCGTCGAGGATATCCTGCCCACCCATTTGTCTCCTCCAAAGCCCACCCCGAACGCTCGGACCAGGCTGTCGGCGATATGAACCACGGAAACCCGTTCTTTGAGCTTCACAGCGCTCTCAGGCTCGTGGTGATAGGAAATTGGAATAACAAGCCGCTCCGGCAATCCCCATTCCTGGGAAAGCCATAATCCGATCTCGGAATGGTCGACACCGATCACATCGACTTCAGCCTCCCTGAAAGAGCACCCTTTTTCTTCCACGATCATGGTTATCCGGTCGTAATCCGCACTCAGGGAGACACGGACGAGGACCTTGCCGATGTCGTGGAGAAGGGCGGCCGTGGATATCTCTTCGGGCTCGTGCAACCCGAGTTCCCTGCTGATAGCGCCGGAAATGATCGCAGAGCCCAGCGAGTGCTCCCAGAGTCCTACCATGGACTTCTCCATGATCTCGAACACCGAGGCGGAGAGCACAACGCCTTTGATTACATTGAAGCCCAGGAGGACCACCGCATGGCTTATGGACGATATCCTTCCCGGGAAGCCGTAGAAAGGCGAGTTCACGAGCTTGAGGACCTTTGCACTCAGGACCTGATCGGACGAGATGAGCTTTCCCACTTCCTTTGCCGTAACATCAGGGCTTTCCACCATGGTGGTCAGTTTCCTCACCACCGGGGGCAAGGTCGGCAGGCTCTGTATCCGCTTTGTAATAGCCTTGATCTTTTCGGCCTTGCTCATTCGCCGATCTCCTTATTCTCTTCTGCTTCCCGTTCCTGTATTTCGCTTGCCTCTGCACTCATCGCATCAGCAATCGCATCCCTGATCCGGCCCATGAGGGGGTCACCCTCTACCCGGGCAAACCTGGCGGACATCTCCTGGATCTTTTCTTCTATCGTCTTAGCCGGCACCCCGGTATCCACCGGATGCCCTTTGACGGTGAGAACCGGGATATTCATCTGCTTCAAACGTTCGATGAGCATCTCGGTGAGCTCTGAACCCTCCGCGCACAAAGGCATTCCCTTGTCGCTCATGACAGGTTTCGCGAGGACCATGCCGGGTGTTACCTGGGTAATCGGAAGCTTCTGCATAGTGACTCCTCTCTTCCTTTTATCGAACCCTTGCCCCTGTTGCAGGCTCCCGGTCAAAGGTGACGAGGGACAGCCTTCCATCGGGGGTATCCGTAGCCAGGAGCATGCCCTGACTCTCGATGCCCATGAGCTTTGCCGGCTTCAGATTGGTCACCACGGCAACATATTTCCCCACGAGTTCCTCGGGTGAATATGCCTTGGCGATACCTGCAGCGATCTGCACCTGCCTTCCTACGTCGACCTTCAGGACAACGAGCTTTTCCGACTTCTCAACCCTGCTCGCCTCCAGGATCCTGCCGACCTTTATGGAACATCTGGCGAAATCGGAGATCTCGATGAGATTCCCGCTCTCCGTTTCTTTCGGTTTTTCTTTTTCCCCTTTCGCCTCGGGTGCCGCCTCCTCGCCTTCCTTTTTCATGCGTTCCACCCTGGGGAAGAGGGCATCCTGAAGCCCGATCTTCACTCCTGCCCGGAGCTTTCCGAATTGATCGAGGTTCTGGGCCGTGAATTCCCCTTCGATCCCGAGGATGCCCAATATCTTTTTCGAGGTATCGGGCATGACCGGATATACGAGCTCCGCCACATACCGCAAGCCTTCCATGAGATGGTACATGACTACCCCGAGACGTGCCGTGTCGGTCTTTGCCAGCGTCCACGGGGCTGTCTTGTCGATGTACTTGTTCATGGAGGAGATGAGCGACCACACGGCTGCCATGGCGTTGTGAAGCTCGAAACTCTCCATCCTTGCCTTGTAATCGGCCACGACCTTCACAGCCAGATCCCTCAATCCCCTGTCATCTTCCTGGAGAGGGCCGTTTCCGTCCGGGAGGATGCCGTCGAAATACTTGGCGACCATCCTCGTACTCCTGCTCACCAGATTTCCGAGGTCGTTTGCCAGATCTGCGTTATATCTCTCGATAAGTGCCTCTTCGGAAAAATTCGAATCCAGCCCGAAGACCATCTCCCGGATGAGGAAATACCGGAAAGCATCGACCCCGTATTTCCCTTTGAGGTCAAGCGGGTCAACGACGTTGCCGAGACTCTTGGACATCTTGGCAGCATCCACATTCCAGAACCCATGGACATTGAGATGCCGGTAGGGCTCGATGCCTGTCGCTTTGAGCATGGTCGGCCAGTACACGGCATGGGGCTTGAGTATGTCCTTGCCCACGATATGCTGTGCAGCCCTCCAGAACTCCTTGAACTGCCCGCCATCCGGATACCCGATCCCTGTGAGATAGTTGATCAGGGCATCGAACCAGACGTAGCACACGTAGTTATTGTCGAACGGCAGCTCGATCCCCCAGGTAAGACGCGTCTTCGGCCTCGAGATGCACAGATCGTCCAGCGGCTCCCGGAGCATTCCCAGGACCTCGTTCTTATACCTCTCCGGCCTGATGAATTCCGGATTGTTGTGGATATACTCGATGAGCCACGACCGGTACTTCTCCATCTTGAAGAAATAGTTCTGCTCCTGCCGGTACACGAGCTCCTTGTCATGGATCGGGCATTTCCCGTCCACCATCTCGGTTTCCGTGAAGAACCGCTCGCACCCGATGCAGTAATGCCCGCCATATTCGCCGAAATAGATGTCGCCCTTGTCATAGACATCCTGGAGGATGGCCTGGACGGTCCGGATGTGATCCGGCTCGGTGGTCCGGATAAAGCGGCTGTAGTTAATCTGCAGCTCGGGCCACAGGTCTCTGAACCGCGCGCTGTTCTCGTCGGCAAGCTTTTTAGCCGTCGTGTCAAGATTTTTTGCGGTTTCCACGATCTTATCGCCGTGCTCGTCGGTGCCGGTAAGGAAGAAAACCTGTTCTCCCATCAGCTTATGATATCTGGTCATGACATCGGCGATCACCGTAGTATAGACATGGCCGAGGTGCGGCTTTGCATTCACGTAATAAATGGGAGTCGTGATATAAAAATACCCGCTCATGAGGGCTTGCTCCTTTTCTTCCTGGAATTTCTCTGTCTGGAGGATCTTCTCCTCTTCCCTTTTTGTTTCTCCCGCTCTGCTGGAGGCGTCTCATTGACGGGGATATCCAGGAGCGGGTCTCTCAATCTGCTCAGGTCTGTGGGTCTTTGATCGCCGAGCTGGCGGAACTCTTCTTCGGTCAGTATATCGGAAACCTTGCATTTAATGAACCGGCGGTCAGTAAGCTTGGCGACAAACGTCTGGTTGATGATATTGATGCTTACGACAAAGGCCTCTCCCTGTTCGACGAAGACCCTTTTCCCGGGTTTCGGCAGGTTATCGATAAGATTGGAGTATGACTCCTTCTCATAGGCAAGGCAACACTTGAGCTTGCCGCATAATCCCGAGATCTTGGTGGGGTTGAGTGTCATATTCTGGTTCTTTGCCATCTTGACCGATATCCGCTGGAATCCGGTGAGATATACCGCACAGCACAGTTCCCTGCCGCAACTCCCGATGCCGCCCAGCATGGCCGACTCCTGCCGGCTCCCGATCTGGCGCAGCTCGATCCTCGTCCGGAATTTTTCCACCAGATCCTTGAGCAGATCCCTGAAATCAATCCGCCCTTCTGCAACGAAGGAAAAGGTGATCTTGGTACCGTCGAACATCTGCTCCACTCGGGTAAGCTTCATGGACAGTTCCCGGGTTCGGATGCGCTCGGCACAAAACTCGAAGCATTCCTTCTCCTTGGCCCGGATGGCCGAGAGCTTCTCTTTATCGCTATCGGTGAGCTTCCTTACCACAGGCTTGATCTCATCGAGTCCTACCGCGTCCTCTTCAGGGGGAATGCCGAGTACCTTGGCGACAGTGAGTCCGGATTCCGTATTCACCAGGACCATATCCCCGGTGGTCAGCTCCAGATCCCGGGCATCGAATATGTATGACATTGGAATTGCGGGAAATCTCACGCATACCAGTTTTTTTGGTTTTTCAACGTTATTTTCCATATTTTCCATCAACATCATGTTAGCAATCTTACACAATATTTATCAAGGATATCTTTTCGATAATCATGCCCTGCCCTTATATTTTGCTCCATTTTCCTCCTTTGAACGAACAGGATACAGCATTATGCCATGCTGCCGGATAAAAACCCTCACTCAATTATCCATGTAAAATCAATTACCTATATTTATAGAACCTGTAAGGCGTCCAGGTCATTGCTTCTTGCCATTTTTTATGGGATAAGGGTGACGAAAATTCCAAAGGGGGAGCAGAGGACTATGACGCTTTGGGAGTTTTTTATCAAAGGCGGCCCCGTAATGTGGCCCCTTCTTGCATGCTCGATCATTGCACTGGCCATCATTATTGAGCGCTCTCTGGCGCTGCGCAGGAACAAAATCATCCCGAAAACCCTTGTCGAAGAGATAGAACGCCTTGCCCGCCTGGGGAGACTTTCCGATATTGAAAGGCTCATCAGGAGGAGCTCTTCTCCCATATCGCCTGTGGTCATGATTGCAGTCAAGAACGCAGGGATGCGCAGAGAGATCCTCAAGGACTACATGGAAGAAGCCGGGGCAACGGAAGCAAACGCCATCGAGCGCTATATCGATGTTCTGGGTATCATCGCAGCTATAGCCCCTTTGCTCGGATTCCTCGGCACGGTTACGGGCATGCTCACGTCGTTTCAAGCGGTAAGCACATCAACGGGTGCCAATTCCAGCCAACTGCTCGCAGCCGGGATCTCCGAAGCCCTCATCACCACTGTTGCAGGACTTTCCATCGGCATACCCGTATATGTATGCTACCGGCTGCTCGTTTCACGCAGCGATTTCCTGGTCCTTGAGATGGAAAAGACCTCGGCCAGGGTCCTCGAATACCTGAAAGGTGAAAACCATGAGGTTCAGAAAGAAGAAAAAATACAAAAACAGCTCGGCATTTGATGTCACACCGCTGGTGGACGTCATGTTTCTCATCCAGATCTTCTTTCTGCTCACCTTAGGCTCTCCGCTCAAAATCACTGAAGTAAGCCTCCCTGAATCGAACATAGGCGAGGCACTCGCCAAGGAGGCAATAACGGTCGCTATTTCTTCGGCAGGTATTCTCATCAACGGCCGGAACTCAACGGAAAAGGCTCTCAGGGCGTTGGCCGTGGACAAGGATATCATCATCCTTGCCTCCAAGGACATCCCCTATTTCAGGGTCATTTCCATGCTCGATATCCTGAGCTCGTCAGGCCACGAACGTATATCCCTTGCCACGAAACCGCTTAAGGGTTGAAGCTCTGAACGCTTTGATGGGCCATGAGGGAAATTCGGCTATCCCTCACTGAAAGAAATCGGCTCTCCATTTTTAAGAAAATTTTCCAAAAGACAGAGCCTGAAAATATACGTTCACATGTACTGATTCACCTGCCTTTTTTTTCAATAAAATCTGGGGATAAAGATTTGACTTATCTCGGATAAGCCGTTATTATAACTCACTATGAAAAGGATTCTTCTGGTAGAAGACGATAAAAATATCCAAAGACTCCTTGAGGAAGAACTCCACGAAGACGGATATGAGATCGATATAGCTTCTAACGGAAAAGAAGCCCTCTCTTACCTGGAAGGGAAAAACGGTAACAAGCCGGACCTCATCATCCTTGATCTCCGCATGCCAAAGATGAATGGATTTGAAACCATGGGGAATATCATCAAGTCGAGGCAGAACACACCGGTTATCATCCACACAGCATACGCCAGCTATCGTGATGATGTTATGGTAATGGCGGCTGATGCGTACATTGAAAAATCTCATGACTTGACTAAACTCAAAGAAATGATTAAAGAACTCATCGGTGAATAATGCCTAGAATGAAAGATGTTGATGTTATTATCTTAGCCGGAGGGAAAGGCGAACGACTGTACCCCCTGACAAAGGACCGCGCAAAACCTGCTGTGCCTTTTGGAGGGATGTACCGCATCATCGACTTTACCCTTTCCAATTGCGTCAATTCAGGCCTGAGCCATATCTACGTGCTTTCCCAGTATAAATCCCATTCCCTGGACAGGCATATCCAGCGGGGCTGGCTCTCGTTCTTTTCGTATCCTCTGGGTGAGTTCATCTATAATATCCCGGCCCAGCAGCGCATCGGGAGCAGCTGGTACGAAGGAACCGCAGATGCGGTCTTCCAGAATATCTATACCCTCCAGCAGGACCGGCCGAAATATACGCTTATCCTCTCGGGCGACCATATTTACCAGATGAACTATGCAGAAATGCTGAAATACCATATCGATAACGATGCCGACATCACTATCGGCGTGGTGCCCATGCCCGTGGAGACGGCGTCCGAGTTCGGAATCGTCATTGCGGACCAGAATATGTCTGTAGTGGGGTTCCAGGAAAAGCCCAAGGAAAACCCGTCCACCATGCCGGACGACCCGACGAAGGTCCTGGTTTCGATGGGCATCTATATATTCAAAACCGAAGCCTCTCATACGCAACCTCATTGATGACGCAAAACGCAAGGACAGCAACCATGACTTCGGGAAGGACATCATCCCAAGATGGTGGGCACCACAGCAAAGTGCTCGCCTATTATTTCACTGGGCGTGATGGGCAACTCCTACTGGCGAGACATCGGGACCCTGGATGCCTACTACGAGGCCCACATGGATCTCGTATCGGTCACGCCTCAGTGCAACCTCTACGATCCCAAATGGCCGATCCACACCGTGTACAGTCCCTTCCCACCGGCAAAGATGGTTTTTGCCGGCGGAGAGGACGGCAAGCGCATCGGGACCGTACTGGACTCCATTATCTGTAACGGCGCCATCATTTCCGGAGGCAGGGTATCCCGCACCATCATCTCTCCCAATGTAAGGGTAAACAGCTATGCCGAGGTGCAGGATTCGGTTCTCCTGGAAGGGGTTTCCATGGGGAGAAACTGCAGGATCAAAGACACCATCATCGACAAGTACGTGAAGATTCCCCCCAATACGACCATCGGCTATAATATCGAAGAAGACCGGAAGCGATACGACATCTCTCCCGGAGGGATCGTAGTTGTTCCAAAATTCACCGCTTTCGAGTAACACCTCCTCCATGAAACGCATCGCCATGATAAGTCTCGGTTGCCCGAAGAATCTCGTTGACTCGGAATATATCTGCGAACAGCTCATGGGAGTGCGGATATACCCTTGTATCCGACCCTGAACATGCTGAAATCGTAGTGGTGAATACCTGTGCCTTTCTCACGTCTGCGGTGGAGGAATCCATTCAGACCATGCTCGAATTCATCGATGAGGGAAAGAACGTCATCTGCACGGGGTGCATCGTGAGCAGGTATGGAGAAGAGCTCCTGGCAGAGCTGCCGGAGGTAAAACTCTTTGCAGCCCCGGGCACCTACGGCGGCCTGCCGCATGCACTGAAATCCGGCGCGAAGTATATCTCGGCGGTGCTTCTCAGGGGTCGTCAGAAGATCGTACACCTCCACGGGACCACATGCCTATGTCAAGGTGAGCGAAGGCTGTTCGAACCATTGCAGCTACTGCCTCATCCCCGACATCAGGGGGGAGCTCGTCAGCAAGCCTCATCAGGAGGTCATTGACGAATGCAAAGACCTGGCAGACCGCGGGGTCAGGGAGATCATCCTCGTGGCGCAGGACCTGGGCTCGTATGGGTCGGACAGGAAAGATTCTCTCCACCTGCCCCATCTGGTCGAAAAAATCTCGCGCCTCGACGACATCGAATGGATCAGGCTCATGTACATGCACCCGGCCACTACGACAGGTGCAATTGTCAGGACCATAGCGGAGAACCCGAAAGTTGTCCCCTACATCGATCTGCCCATCCAGCATATCTCGCAGCAGGTGCTGCAGGCCATGGGCCGTAAAGGCGGATCGGATGCGGTATGGAAGGCTCTTCGATCTGCTGAAATCAAAGGCTGCAGACATCTGGATCAGGTCTACGATCATGGTGGGACATCCCGGGGAAGACCAATCAGCCTTTGCACGAGCTCGAAGACTTTACCCGCCAGGGGTACATCGACCATCTGGGGGTATTTACCTATTCATCGGAAGAGGGGACTAAGAGTGCCATGATGCCCGATGAGCTTCCCCAGGAGGTAAAAGATGTACGAAGGGAAAGGATCATGGCGCTCCAGCAGGATGTTTCCCGCAGAAGACTTAAATCACTGGTAGGGAAAAAGCTGCGCGTGCTCGTGGAAGGCTTTCATCCCGAAACCGACCTCCTCCTCAAAGGCAGATCGGAGTTCCAGGCACCCGAAGTCGACGGCGTGGTCATCATCAATGAGGGTCAAGCCCCGTTCGGGACATTTTCACAGGTTGAGATAACCGACACAATGGAGTACGATCTGGTGGGGAGAATCGTATGAATACGAATGAAATTATTGAGCTGGGAAGGGAAGCCGTTCGGACTGAGATCGAAGGCCTCGAGGGAGTCATCGGGCAGATGGGCGAGTCTTTTGCCGGAGCGGTGACGATCATTGCCGGTCTCAAGGGGAAGGTAATCCTCACCGGCATCGGGAAGTCGGGCATCATTGCCCGGAAGATCGCATCTACCATGGTCAGCATCGGCACCCCTGCGGTTTTCATGCACCCGGTGGACGGCCTCCATGGCGACCTCGGGACCATCATGCCTGCCGATGCAGTCATCGTGCTTTCCAACAGCGGAAACACCGGAGAGATTCTGAACCTCCTCCCGCCGCTTAAGAACCTCGGCATTCCCATCATCGCCATTACCGGCAATCCGAATTCACCGCTCGCCAGGCAGTCGGACATCGTGCTTACGCTGCTCGGTTGAACGCGAGGCGTGCAACCTGAATCTGGCCCCCACGGCATCCACCACTGCGCAGCTCGCCCTGGGCGATGCCCTGGCAGTGGTACTTTCCCATATCAAAGGGTTTGACCGGGATGCCTTCAAGATTATCCACCCTGCAGGCGAACTCGGCAAGCAGCTGATGTCCAGGATATCCCAGATCATGATCACAGGGAATCGCATCCCTCTGGTAGAGCCTACGAAACCGCTGCCGGAGGTTGTTGTTGAGATGACGAAAAAATCGCTCGGATTCACCCTTGTGGGGAGTGTTTCCCAGATCGAAGGGATGGTCACGGATGGCGATATACGGAGGGTGCTCCTCAAATGGGGCGACAATCTGAAGGGCCTCACGGCGCATGATATCATGAGTCGAAAAACCCAAAAAGAATATCGCAGTGACAAGCTTGCGCTGGACGCCCTCGAGATGATGGAGAAACATCAGATCACTTCACTCATCGTTTCCGGACGAAAACGATGAGCTCATCGGCGTGGTCCATCTCCATGACCTTCTGGGCAGGGGCAAACTCGGGCTGCGCGAGGTATAGGAGACCTTCATTTTTTGCTTATACCGCCTCCCTTATTGAATAAACCTCTCTTCTGACCTGACTTGTATGTATTTCACCGGCCTTTCAGGCTTGAACAATACTTGTCGGCTTCTATATGATAGGATATCAGCAGAAAGGAGGGTGACCCAGGTGGACAAGTGGTACGTAATAAGAACCACATACAGTCTTACACCAGGAGGCCTCATCCGATATGCGAAGAATCACTATGCAGGTCCTTTTGATAACCGGATTAAGGCAAAAGAGATCATTGATGGAGTAGCTGTCACACGCCCCGAGGATGGATACCCCGATAAATTTTATGTAGGCACCGAAGATGACATAGGCACCTACGGTTTAATCGTCAAGTAGCAGCGCGGTAAGGCTTCCAATGCCGGATTCCAGCATGTTTGATTATTATTTCAGGTGGGCACTTCCTATTCAATGTCTCGAAGAACCAATTTCATGTGATGATATCCTTTGAAAAAAATATCAGTCCTTTTTTCTAACTTTCTCAAAATAATTCATCGCAATCAAGGTGTAGACTTGGTTTAGCTCATGATAATTTTTTATTAACTATCTTGTTAGGCCCTGGCAAATAGGATATGTATTGGCTTGATTGAATCTAAAACTATTATGAGGGCAGCATGAAGAGACAGTTCGTCGCAATATGTATCCTGTGCATGTGTTCTTTCTTCTTCATGGGTGCGACAACAACCACCCAGGAAGGGACGGTCTACACGGTTCAAAAAGGCGATACGCTCGCGAGAATTGCCGCGAAGTACATGCCCTATACGGCAGCGTATACAAAGAGGGAGCTCATCAACAGTATTCGAGCGATCAACAGTGTCACCGGATCCCTTTCGCCCGGCCAAAACCTGAACATACCGGTGGCGTGGAAGGAACCGCTCAAGCCCAAGACCATTTCAAAAACGAAAGATTACGTGGCCAAGGGCCTCTACATGAACACCGCCAACTCCGGTACACGATTCGTCTTCGATTCGGCAACAAAACTCAAGAAGTATGGGGGCAACACTATCGTTTTCGATGCCAAAGACGATATGGGCGCCATTACCTTCCCGAGCTCCATCCCGGATAAGTACTCACCCAATGAGAATTACACGCCGAATATCGAAGAGCTTCCGAAGCTGGTCGATTACCTGCACCGCTTGGGCATTCATGTGGTCGCTCGTGTGGTGGCGTTCAGAGATCCGATCATGGCGAAGACCAGGCCTGAGTGGTGCATCAACAGAGAGAAGCATTGGCTGAATCCGGGAAATCCGGAAGTACAAGAATATATGCTGACCGTGATCAGGGAGCTCACCGATAGCGGCCTGGATGAAATCCAGCTTGATTACGTCCGTTATTTCGCAGACCGCAAGACCGGATCGGGCATCGAAGGTCTCTCGCGAACGGATGTCATCGCAGGTTTCTTGAAAAAGGCACACGATGTTACCGCATCGAAAGGCGTACTGCTATCCGTGGATATGTTCGGGATCGTTATCTGGCAGAGAGATGTTGACGTGCTCGTAGTCGGCCAGGATGTTTCCAAGATCAAACAGCATGTGGACATCATATCCCCTATGCTTTATCCATCACATTTCAATGCCGGGTTCGGCGGGGTCAAGAACCCTGCCGATGACCCCTACAGGTTTATTTTCAACGGGGTGAAGAGAATGAAAGACCTTGTAGGTGATGATGTGATCATCCGCCCCTGGCTCCAGTCATTTCCCTTACGGATTACAACGGGCTTTGACGAAAAATATATCAGGACACAGATTGATGCAGCCAAGGATGCCGGAGGGACCGGTTGGCTGTTGTGGAGCCCGGGGAACAAATACGGCGATGCCTACACAGCAATGGAAAATCTCCTGAAGCAGAAATCCGATGCCCCATCCCAGGAGGCAAAGGCCAGGTCAAGTACCAAGGAGACGAAACAATCGCAGTCGGTAAACAGGGAACTGAGGGTTGCCCCCCCCGCCGAATCAAATCAGCTGCCGGCAACGAAAGAGACGACCAGTGAAGAGCCGGCTCCGGCCAAACATGAAACCCGCAATTCCGCCCGGAACGAGCTGCATCGCGGTTAACATGGCCGAAGCTATAACGGACGGGTTTTCCTGCTCATTTTTGGCATTATAAAAGATATGGCATCTTGTCACCAGGACGAGGGGCCATATATATTTTGAACTGGAATACGCTTCTTTTCGCAGACTAGGGTGTGTTTGCAAAGCTCATAACCAGAGGAATATAGCACCGATGACCCACATGGAGCGATAACTGTCTGCTCGTTTATCATATCTTGTTGCTATGGAGCGGAATTGTTTGAGCCTGTTGATGAGCCGTTCGATCCGGTTTCTCATCCGATAGGCTGCACGGTCGAATGGACCACCCCGTTTATTATTGCTCTTCCTCGGGATCGTTACATGGATGCCATGTTTCGTAAGATACTCTCTGATCCACTGGGCGCTATATCCCTTGTCTCCGACGATGCGTTCGGGGCGATTTCTTGGTCTCCCTCCATGGAGCCGATTGATCGACCCATGTTCCATAAGGTCAAGGAAAGCTGTGGTGTCATGAGCTTCGCCGGGAGTAAGGGCAACCGTTATCGGTTTGCCTTCCCCTTCCGCCCGGAGGTGGACCTTGGTCGAGAACCCACCTCGACTACGGCCAAGAGCCTCTTCTCTCTGCCCCCTTTTTTTGCACCCGCTGCATTCTGGTGTGCTCTTACAACCGTGGTATCAATGAAATGGACCTCCCAATCCACATGTCCTTCCGAATCCGAGTCGATCTGCAGCTCAGAGAGTATCCGGTCCCATACCCCGGCATCTCTCCACCTGCGAAAACGACTGTGTATGGTCGACCATGACCCGTATCTCTCCGGGATGTCCCGCCAGGGAGCCCCGGTTTTCACCTTCCAGAGGATCCCATTGATGATCTTACGATGGTCTTCCGCGGGCCGTCCTGTTTCTGGTTTCCGGGCCGGGAGATATCCTTTGAGCTTTTCCCATTGCTTCTCTGTGAGTTCATGCCTTCTGTTCATTCCTATTTTGATGCTGTGGCTTAGTATTAAGTTTGCACACACCGTAACTCCTACGATGTCTTGAATTTCTGAACATCTTCTGCAAGCACGGTTGCCGCCATACGAAGGTTGTCAAGGGTGCTGGCCAGTTCCTCCACAGTGGATGCGTTATGCTGGGTCGATCCGTCTATCTGGCCGATAGCCCTGTTGAGCTCGCTTATGTTCTGCTTCTGCTCCATGCTGGAGGTGCTGATAGTCTCCATCATCTTGAAGAAGAACTCCATGCGGGACATCAGCTCTTCAAGGGATGAGGAAGTTTTCTTCATCATCTCATCGCCATTCTTTATCCGGCCGACCGTACCTTCAATCAGAGTTTTGATTTCCCGGGCAGCACCTGCAGAGCGTTGAGCCAGAGACCTGACTTCTCCTGCCACTACAGCGAATCCCTTTCCGTGCTCTCCTGCCCGGGCAGCCTCCACGGAGGCGTTCAATGCCAGCAGGTTCGTATGGAAGGCAACCTCATTCACCGTGGATACGATATCTCCGATCTTTCTTGAGTCCAGTGAAATATCTTCAATGGCCTTCATGAGTTCGGCAAAGATCTGCTTGCTATGGTCGATCAGCTTGGTAATCACATTCGATGTTTCCTGCCCCTCGGTAATGAGTTCGGCATTATGCTGTACCGTGGCATTCATCTCCTCGATGGAAGCAGATATTTCTTCTACCGAAGATGCCTGCTCCTGAGTTGCCTGCGAAAGCCCCTGGGAGCCTGCGCTTACATCCTCGACAGTCTGATGGAGCTGAAGCGATGTCTCCCTCACATGCCCGACAATCTGCTCGATATCATCCATGAACTCATTGAACCAGAAAGCAAGCTCGCCGACTTCATTCAGCGCGGTTACATGCAGCCTCTTGGTGAGATCTCCCTGGCCCTTTGCCATATCCTTGAACATGAAAGACATCTTGCCGACCGAAAGAGAAAAACTTTTCATGAGAAGAAATCCGCAGATGACAGCGAGCAGTATCGTCTCGAAGAGAATGACGAAAAAGCCCAGTTGGAGGGATGCCAGATTGAGCCCTGTTGCCATAGACAGGTAAATAAGCCCGATAAGAAGGCCGAGCGGTGGGACTGCTATCAAGAGTATTGTCCACAGGGTCTTCTGGCTCAAGCTCATACGGAAGAAACCTTTTTTTGAACCCAGAATCCCTTTGAAATTGCTTTTCATATAAAAATGGGTGAGGCTGTTCTCGGAGGCCAGATAAAAAATCGGGATAGCCAGCAGGCCTATCATGGTAACCGAGTTCAATGCAAACAAAAATTCCGGATATTTTATAAACCCCTTGAGGTACATAGGTGTTGCTGCAATGAGATTCCCGAAAAGGGCGAATCTCAGAAACACGACAATCGATTCAGCCAGGGGAAGGTATGCAGCCGAACGGACTGCATGCTGCATTTCTTCTGGCGTACAGGAATCTTTCTCCAATACCGCAATGGCTGGATGGACAAAATAGTATTTTGTCAAGCAGCCCAGGAGAAGTCCTAGGTTTGCAGCAGTCGATGCCCCTATGACCACAGGCACAAAGTTCTCGATCACCGACTCTGATATATACCTGAAAAAGAAAACCAGGATAGGCACAAGGACAACAATAGGGATCATTTCCTGGAACAATAGCGGCCTTAAAAAGAGAATCTTTGTATTTTCTTTCATCGGTGTCCCCTTTAATTTCGCATTAATACAATCTTATTAATGCATCATGCTGAATGAACACATCTTTCGGTTTTTCATGGATGAATCTTTATAGTTTCAACGATAAGTGTTGTTTATACAAGAGGTCGCGATTTCCCTGTGAAAAGATCATTTATAAAAACCCAAGCCCTTTGTCCGTCGGCTTTTTATGGAATGATTATATTGAAACGAACAATGAGAGGATCTCTCTGCGGCCGGTCGATTAATCTGAATACTTACCATAAAAAAGGGGAGGCCATTAAAGCCTCCCCTTTCGTTATTTTCTAAAAAAACTTTCCTTAGACTGCGAATGCCTCTTCGGGAATCCTCATGCGCTGATCTCGTCTTTCACGAGAACTTCGCACTTTGCAGGAACGAGGGCCGTGGTGCGGTTGATATAGAATTTGGCGCCTTCGATCTTGCCGGTGTAAAATGCCTTTTCCTGATCGAGGGTAGCGGTCTTGAGTGCCTCGGTGGCAACATTGGCCATCCAGATATGGAACCAGCCGACCAGTGCCTCGGACAGGCAGTTGAGGTAATCGTATGCGGCGATGAGCGGGATGAAGGGGTTGGTCCTGATGAGTGCGCTGAAGGTCATTGCAGCCTCTGCGCACTTGTTCAGTGCCTTCTCCACGATGACGGCCTCTTCCTTGAAGTTGTCGCTGTTCTTTGCCTTAGCGATCTCTGCCTGGGTTTCGCCGAGCAGTGTCATGAAGTACATGCCCTTCTTCATGCCGAGCTTGCTGCCCAGGAGGTCCAGTGCCTGGATGCCGTTGGTGCCTTCATAGATCGTGTTGATCTTGTTGTCGCGGGCCATCTGCTCAACCGGGTACTCTCGGCAGAAGCCGTAGCCGCCGTAGGTCTGGACGGCCAGCTTGGTGACCACGTCGCCCATGTCGGTGCAGTAGGATTTCACGATCGGGGTGAACATCTCGATCATGCCCTGCCACTTGTCCTTCTCGGCTTCGTCGGTTGCCGCCGCCTTTTGTCCATGGCAAAGTAGCAGTAGAATGCCAAGGCCCTGATGCCTTCGGTCATGGACTTCATCTTGAGCAGCATCCTGCGGACGTCCGGATGCTGGATGATCGGTGCACTGCTTGGCATCGGGGTTTTTCATCTGCATGATGTTGGCGCCCTGGAGCCTTTCCTTTGCATAGGACAGTGCATGGAGATAAGCGGCGGTGGACAGGGCGACACCCATCATGCCCACGCCCTGGCGCTCTTCGTTCATCATGTGGAACATGATCTGCATGCCTTGGCGCTCTTCGCCCATGAGCCAGCCGATGCACTTGCCGTTCTCGCCGAAATTGAGCGTACAGGTTGCGTTGCCGTGGATACCCATCTTGCTCTCGATGCCGCCGCAGTTCATATCATTGGGCTCGCCGCAGATGGTGCCGTCCGGGTTGATCATGACCTTGGGGACCACGAAAATGGAGATGCCCTTTGTTCCGGCCGGGTCGCCTTCGATCCTGGCAAGTACCGGGTGAATGATGTTTTCGGCAAGGTCATGGTCGCCTGCAGAGATGAAGCACTTGGTACCGGTGATGGAATAGGAGCCGTCGGCGTTCTTCTTTGCCGTTGACTTCAGAGCGCCCACGTCGGAACCGGCGCCCGGCTCGGTCAGACACATGGTGCCTGCCCATGTTCCATTGAACATGTTCTCAAGGATGATATCCCTCAGAGGGATGCTGGAAAAAGTCTTCAATGAGTCTGGCTGCGCCGTGGGTAAGACCGGGGTACATGAGGAATGCCTGGTTGCCGGCGAGGAACATCTGCGCGCATGCAGCAGCGATGGTGGCAGGGAAACCCTGGCCGCCCACTTCCGGACTATCGGAAACACCGAACCAGCCGCCTTCTGCATACAGCTTCCAGAGCTTGTGGTATGACTCGGGTGCGATATACCTTGCCGTCCTTGAAGACTGCCTCGACAGGCTTTCTCTGGACTTCATCAGGATACGTGGGTGCGATTTCGTTCTCTGTGAATTTTGCTGCCTGCTCCAGAACCATGTTCACCATGTCGGCATCGTGGTCCTGCGAATTTGCCCTTACCAAGGATCTCATCGCCGATCTTGAAGACTTCGTGCAGTAAGAACTGAAGATCCCGCACGTCTACCCATTGACTTGCCATATATATCCTCCTTACAAGATTGTCGTTATACTAGCATTGCCCTGACCTATGAATGAGCATTCATTCTTATATACTTTGTGACTAACACTGTCAATAGATCTTCTATTTCTTTTCCATTTTTGCATTCCGAGGGAAAATACCGGGTTGTCCTCAGCGAGTGTTTTATGCCATAAATAAGATTATTATTGCAGATTGAATTGTAATTTCAAAGCGTGGGTAAGGAGGAATCTCATGAATATTCGTGAAGGAAAATTGAATGCCAAAGACGGGTTATCCATCTACTGGAAGGCCTGGATTCCCGATGGAAAAACCAAGTCAGTCATCCACCTCATCCATGGCTATGCGGAACACGCAACCGCTACGCGAATTCGTTGTGGATGAGCTGCTTCCGGCCGGTTATGCCGTCTTCGGAACGGATCACCGGGGCCATGGCAAAAGCGACGGCAGGCGCGGACATGTGAAGAGCTTCCAGGATTATATCGATGATGAAAAACAGTTCGCACTCGAGGTGATCAAACCGGCATTGCCCGATGTCCCCTACTTACTCGTGGGGCATTCCATGGGCAGCCTTATCACCCTCAATTATGCGAGCAGTTCCCGGAGGGAATCAAGGCCATCGTGCTCTCCGGCACCGGCTCTCAGCCGGGCAGCCGGGCGTATCAGCAAGGTTCATCATCGCCCTCACCAAGGTACTTGCCAATATCCTCCCGAAGATCCATGTGAAATCACCGCTGCCGCCGGAATTCATCTCCCGGGATCCGGAGGTGGTGAAGGCATATGTAAACGATCCGCTCGTCTATAACGTCATTACCCCGCGACTGGCAGAATGAGATGAACAAATTTACTGTTGAGCGGCGGCTGCGAATGCAGGGCGCATAACCAGTCCGGTGCTCATCCTGCACGGTTCTGAAGATACCGCCTTTTCCGGACAGAAGGATCTGCTTGAAACCATCGGCGCCACGGACAAGACACTGAAGTCTACGAGGGCCTCAAGCATGAGGTCTATAACGAGCTCCCGGCTGACCGGGCAAAGTTCTCGCAGACCTCCGCACCTGGCTCGACGCCCGGCGAATAGATCGATAAGCATGTAGAGAAAGGCCGCCGGCATTTCTGCCGGCAGGACAGCCTTTTATTTCTTTTGATCGCCTGCTCAGTACCGGTAATGCTCGGGTTTGAACGGTCCTTCCACCGGCACGCCGATATAATCCGCCTGTTCCTTGGTGAGGACGGTAAGCTTTACGCCGAGCTTTCCAAGGTGCAGCCTTGCCACCTCTTCATCCAGGACTTTCGGAAGCGTTTTTACGCTGATCTCCCGTCGGGTTCTGCCCAGAGATCGATCTGCGCCAGCAGTCTGGTTGGTGAACGAGTTCGACATGACGAATGAAGGATGGCCGGTTGCGCATCCGAGATTCACGAGCCTCCCTTCTGCGAGCAGATAGATGCAGTGCCCGTCCGGGAAGGTGTACTTGTCCACCTGCGGCTTGATATTCAGTCTTCTTGATGCCGGGATAGGCCTGGAGCTTGCTCACCTCGATCTCGTCATCGAAATGGCCGATGTTGCAGACGATGGACTGGTCGCGCATCTTTTCCATGTGCTCGATGCGGATGATCCGGCAGTTGCCCGTTGCGGTCACAAAGATGTTGGCCTCTCTTAGCGCATCTTCCACGGTGGTGACCTCGATATCCTTCCATGGCAGCCTGCAGTGCGCAGATGGGATCGATCTCAGTGACCAGCACCCGGGCACCGAATCCGCGCATGGACTGCGCGCAGCCCTTGCCGACATCTCCGTAGCCGCACACGCACACCACCTTGCCTGCCACCATCACGTCCGTTGCGCGCTTGATGCCGTCTGCAAGCGATTCCCGGCAACCGTAGAGGTTGTCGAACTTGCTCTTGGTAACCGAGTCGTTCACATTGATGGCAGGGAAGAGGAGCGTCTCCGTTCTCCATCATCTGGTAAAGCCGGTGAACGCCGGTGGTGGTCTCTTCGGATACGCCCTTCATCTCCTTCACCATCCGGTGCCAGAACGTCGGGTCCTCTTCAGCCTCTCTTGAGGGTGGCATTGATGATGGCCAGCTCTCTTATTCGTCGTGGGCTTCATCCAGAATGGATGGATCTTCTTCGGCCCGGTATCCCCGGTGAATCAAGAGTGTCGCGTCTCCGCCGTCATCCACGATGAGGTTCGGCCCTTTGCCGCCCGGGAAGCTCATTGCTTCCAGGGTGCAGGCCCAGTACTCCTCCAGGCTCTCCCCCTTCCAGGCAAAAACCGGGGTGCCTGTGGCGGCAATGGCCGCTGCGGCATGGTCCTGGGTGGAAAATATGTTGCAGGATGCCCATCTGCACCTCTGCACCCAGTTCTTTCAGTGTCTCGATAAGCACCGCCGTCTGGATGGTCATGTGCAGCGACCCGGTTATCCGCGCGCCTTTCAGAGGCTGCTTGGGCGCGTATTTTTCCCGCACCGACATGAGTCCGGGCATTTCGCTGTTCGGCTATCGTCGATTTCCTTCCTGCCGAAATCGTTCTGGGCCATGTCGGCCACCTTATAACCCTGGCCCGAATAATCCGGGATCCGGATCTGATCCATCTTTACTGCTGTCTCGGCCATTATCACACCGCCTTGTCCTTCAGTATATCCACCTTATCGGTCTTTTCCCAGGAAAATTCAGGCTCGTGTCCTTCCGAAATGGCCATATGCCGCTGTCTTCTTGAAGATGGGCCTCAGAAGATCGAGCTGGTCTATGATGCCCTTCGGCTTCAGCGGGAACACCTCTCGCACCAGGTCTGCCAGCTTTTCATCAGAGATCTTGCCGGTCCCGTAGGTGTCCACCATGACGGATACAGGATCTGCAACGCCGATGGCATAGGCAAGCTGAACGACGCACTTATTGGCCAGCCCTGCCGCAACGATGTTCTTGGCCACGTAGCGGGCCATGTATGCTGCCGAGCGGTCGACCTTGGACGGGTCTTTGCCGGAAAATGCACCGCCGCCATGGCTGGCGAATCCGCCGTAGGTATCCACGATGATCTTACGGCCGGTGAGCCCGCAGTCGGCATGGGGCCCGCCGAGCACGAAACCGGCCGGTGGCATTGATGTAGTACTTGGTTTTTTTATCCAGCAGGGAGGCGGGAATCTGCTTCTTGATGACCTCTTCCATGATGCCTTCTTTGACGGCGTCGTATGTCACATCTTCATCGTGCTGCGATGCGATGACGATATTGTCGATCCGCTTGGGCTTCCCATCCTCATACTGTACGCTGACCTGTGATTTGCCGTCGGGTCTCAGGAATTCCAGAACCCCGCTTTTCCTTGTATCGGCCAGGGCTTTGGTGAGGTGATGCGCATAGTAGATAGGCGCAGGCATGAGCACATCGGTCTCGTCACAGGCAAACCCGAACATCATGCCCTGGTCGCCGGCCCCCTGCTCCTTGAAAAGCCCCTCGCCTTCCTGCACGCCCTGATTGATATCGGGAGACTGCCGGTCGAGGGCCACCATGACCCCGCAGGTATTCCAGCTGAATCCCATGACCGCTTCGGTATAACCGATCTCTTTTACCGTCTGCCGGGCAATGCGCTGCACATCGATATGATGGGTGGTGGTTATCTCGCCGGAAACGATTATCAAGACCTGTTGTAACCATGGTCTCGCATGCCACATGAGCATTTTTGTCATTGGCAATGATATCATCGAGTATTGCATCGGAAATGTTGTCTGCTACCTTGTCGGGATGCCCTTCCGTTACTGACTCGGAAGAAAATAAAAAATTTCTGTTCACTCATGCGTTGACCCTCCTATTGTTCTTGAATTATTCACCATTTATAAAATCCAATTACATCCGGACATTGTGTTTATCCCGGGACCGCTTCTTTCATATTCTGCAGCGTTAATTCTTTCTTTTCAGGCCAAGGAATCCGGCTATGGTCGATGCCCCGCCTTCAAGCGTGATCGGGCTGTTCTTAAGCTCCTTTCTCGTCATGATGCCGTATTCAGGGGTAAATCCGTCATCGAAATACATCTGCTGGAAGGATGCGAACTTCAGCTGATGCGAGGTGGAGTCCACCACGAACTGCCCGGTATCCGGTATCATCCTTCCTTCAAAGCCCGTTTCAGCCCCGCTATGGATTCCCCTCCCTGGGTGCATACCACATGGCCGTGCCTGTTGGCATTGAGCATCCCTTCCATGATCTCGTTCTCCGTTACCGATATGACGAAGAACCGGTCGTCATAGTATCTTTCCACCAGCTGTCTGACCTTGGGAAATGAGACGGGATCCCCGATCATGGCAGCCTGCGCGACGGACGGGCTCACCTTCATGGGTGCAAACTCTCCTGATTTCCGCCAGCGGGAAACCGGGTCGGCATGGTGGCTCTGCACGCCCGAGTATAGTCGGGAGCTTTTTTATGATGCCCAGCTCGTACAGGTCCATGAACCCCTCCATGACGGCGGTGATGTTGCCGGCATTCCCGATGGGCACAATCACGGCCAGGTCTTCGGTGGACCAGCTCATCTGCTGGGCTATCTCATAGGCATATGATTTCTGTCCCAAGTATACGAACCGGATTCTTGGAATTCAGAAGGAACACATGATAATCCTGCGCCAACTCCTCCACCACGCTCATACAGTCATCGAAGACGCCCGGCATCTCGATCACCCGGGCGCCGGAGCCGAGCGGCTGGGAAAGCTGCTGGTTGGTCACCTTGCCCTTGGGAAGCAATACCACTGCCGAGACCTTGGATTTGGGCAGATAGCTCAGGTACAGTGCTGCCGCCGCCGAGGTATCACCGGTGGAGGCACAGATGCCGAGAACATTGTCCAGGTTTTTCACCCGGATGACATGGTTCAGGATAACTGATGGCAGACGCCATGCCCCTGTCCTTGAAGCTCGCCGACGGGTTGAGGCCGTCATTCTTGACATAGGAAGGGGGCCCCCACCCACTCGCTCAGCTCGGGATTCGCCCTGACGATCGGAGTCTGCCCTTCTCCCAGATAGATGATATCCGTAGACGGGAATAAAGGGCAGTATCAATTCGTGGAAGCGGAAAATGCCCTGAAAGTTCCAGAACGCTCGAGTTTCTTCCTGGCATCAAAGGTCTCTTTCCAGGTTTCAGGGGAAACATCCTTGTACTCTCAAAGCTTAAGGTATTCTCTATCTTCAGAAGGGATCTGCAAGCAGGACAGGTATAGATGAAATCATAGATATCGTAGCGCCGCCCGCACCTGATGCACGCAAAACCAGCCCGCTCCGAACTTCGGGCATATTCCCTTCAGAAATCTCTGACATTGCTGCCTCGTTGCTTGTGAATTCACCACTGTATTATTCATCCGTAACAGAAAACTCAAGGACATTATGCATCGGCTTTCATCCCGCAAGCCTTCCTACTGTCAGGCATTAAAGATGCTCTTCGAGCTTTCTCCCCTATAAGGGCAGCACAATTTATACTAGGCTATTGACTTTTTCAATACTTTTTTGGCATCTTATCCGCCTTACTTTTCCACAGAGGAGGAGTTATGGAAACCTTGTCGATTATACGATCCCCGGCAGTAAAATAAATCGGCAGCGGAAAAGTACGGGAAATATTCGAGGCAGACAAGGACCATCTCCTGATTGTGACCACAGATCAGCATCTCGGCCTTCGATGTCGTCCTGCCCGATCCTATCCCGGCAAAGGGTCATGTATTGAATCAGATCTCTCTCTTCTGGTTCAGGATAGGCCTCCACCTCATCGAGAATCATGTCTGACGCTCGGACGTGAATAAATATCCTGATCCCTTCAAAGGAGATGCGCGGCTCAAGGGAAGGTCCATGCTGGTAAAAAGTCAAAGCCGCTGCCGGTCGAATGTATCGTGCGAGGCTATATCTCGGGCTCGGGATGGAAGGAATATCAAAGCAGCGGCTCCATCTCCGGGATAGGCTTCCTAAGGGCATGAAGGAATCGGACAAGCTTCCGGAGCCTATCTTTACACCGTCCACCAAGGCCGAGCAGGGGCAGCATGATGAAAACATCAGCTTCGAGACAGGCAAAAGATCTCGTGGGGGAAAGCCTCATGAAGAGGTCCGGGACATCTCGCTCGCCATCTATAAGATGGCATCCGAACACGCACTGAAGAAGGGTATCATCATTGCAGATACGAAGTTCGAATTCGGGATCATGGATGGCGAGCTGATATTCATAGATGAAGCCCTGACTCCTGACTCTTCAAGTTTCTGGCCCAAGGACGTCTATAAGCCGGGCGGACCTCAGCCCAGCTTCGACAAACAGTTCGTGAGAGACTATCTGGAAACCCTTGCCTGGAACAAGACAGCTCCCGGGCCCGAAACTGCCCGAAGAGGTCATTCAGAAGACATCTCAGAAATATCTGGCGGCTTATGAGATTCTGACCGGAAGATCCATAGCGAGGTGAAAATCATGGAGATGCCGGAGATACCGGAGAACCAGCCTTGCGCGGCTCTCTTCTCTTTATAGATGACGCTCTTCAAAGCGGTTAGCCCTCCAAGGAATCCGGCCTATCGCGTATCCCAGCGCCTCTCCATACACATCTTCATCGGAATAATAGAGTATCACTTAAGGAATTGTTTGATATCACTAAATATAAGCTCTTGAGCGGCATCTCTTCGTCAAGAAAAGCGTGTCTTCTCCCGGAAACAAAAAATACCCATTGCAGCATGGGCCGCCCCAGCATTCCGATGTCACGCCGCCCTACTTACTCTGAGCCCTGATTCCTGAACTCTGACTCCTTGCTGTATCCTGCCTGCTGCACCAGGAGATCCCGCACCCAGGATTTTGCCTTCTGCGATACGGCCGAGAAGGGCATGGTCTTTCCTGCTATGAGGTCTGCAAAGTGCTTGATCATCCTGCCGGTCGCTCCCCAGACGACACCCCCATCGATTTCCAGATAATAAATATGAATCTCTCTGCCCATGAAGGTTGTCTTCTCGGCCATCCATGCCGTATCGCTCAAGGCTGCCGAGAGGGGAATGCACAGCAGAACCTCGGATTCCGAGTTGATCGTGTAAGTATAGGGGTTGGGGACGGCGCCGACCACGGGGGTGATATGGAACCCGACAATGGAGATATGGTCATCCAGAAGGCCCAGGATCTCTACGTCATCCGGTTGAAGCCCGATCTCCTCTTCCGCCTCCCGCAGTGCGGTGAAAATGAGGTCCTTGTCGATTTCCTCCGCCCTTCCTCCAGGAAAGGATATTTCCCCCTTATGATGCTCGACGGTCATGGATCGCTTGGTAACGAGAATCGACGGCTCGTCTCCTTCCCAGGAAAGGGGAAGGAGGACTGCCGACTCCCTCAAGTCTCCCCTGGGAATCACCTTCCTCCGGCGCGAGCTCAAAATACTCCTGATATGTTCCTTCAGCACGTCTTTGTCTCTGAGTAAATACTCGATATTTTCATGGCACATAAAAGTTATAGTATCATGAATCGAACCCAATGAACAGGCTTGACCGTATCCCGTCTCGGTGTGTATGATAGCATCATGAAAATGAATCGCAGCATCAGCAAATATATAGTCCTTATCAAGGACCTGTTCGAAGAAGTGAACGGTCTGCTGATGGACCCTCTCGAAAAGGAGCCAAGCCTTGATTGGAAGGAAAGGGCCGATTCCATCCTTGCCAAGATCCTGGGCGATGAACATCCCTATGTTCAGGAATTCCATGCCATCGAATTTTACTACCTCGTTCCTGGAAGATTTGGGGAGATCGTCGTTGAAGAGACGTACAGGCTGGGTCTGGAGGATGCCAGATCGTTCCTTTCTTCCCTGATCGATGAACTGGAGTCCGAGAGCACCAGCACGCCGGGCCTCATGGATATGGAGAGCCTTTTTGCTGAAATGAGCCGGTACGTATCCGCACTGTGTCGAAGACGCATCCATGAGAGACAGGCTCTTTTACAGGATCACCCGCCTGAGGGACGGGATGATCTCGGGCGATATTTCCGGTGAAGAGGTGAAGAACCACGTTGAGACACATCGGCTATCTTGATATCGGGGCTTTTTGAGAGGATAGTCCCGTTCCTTACCTGGTATTATATGCAAAGAGTGGGGTTTAACGGGGCGAGTAACAATTAATTCTTCATTAACCGCCTGTTATTCTCTTTTTGAATACATCTGCGAAAGGAGCAATTATGCCGAAAATTGGACAGGGCATTGATCAGTGTTACCGATAAGGGGGGACTCGCCGATTTTGTTAAGGAACTTGCATCATTCGGCGTTGAAATCATCTCCACCGGCGGAACAGCCAAGGTCTTGCAGGAAAACGGCATCAAGGTCGTCGACATCTCCGACTTTACCGGGTTCCCGGAAATGATGGACGGCAGGCTGAAGACCCTGCATCCCAAGGTCCATGGCGGCATGCTCGCCATCAGAGATAATGCCGAGCATGTTGAGTCCATGAAAAAGCAGGGCATCAAGCCCATCGACATGCTCGTGGTCAACCTGTACCGCTTCGAGGAGACGGTTGCCAAAGGCGCATCGCTGGAACACGCCATCGAGAATATCGATATCGGCGGGCCTGCCATGGTGACGGGCAGCATCGAAAAATTATAAATATGTGTCCGTGGTCACCGATCCTGGCCGACTATGCGAAGCATCATCGAAGAGATGAAGAGCACCGGCGGCTCCGTCAGCGAGAAGACCAATTTCGAGCTTGCCACGGAACGCCTTCTCGCTGACCGCCCGCTATGATGCGGCCATATCCAATTACCTTCAGGGCATCGATGTGGAGGAAGGGCAGTTTCCCGCTGACCTATACGGTGCAGTACAAGCGCAGGCAGATCATGCGCTATGGAGAGAACCCGCACCAGAAGGCAGCCTTCTACAGCGAACGTCCGTGACCAGCCTTCCATTTCCAATGCGGAACAGCTCTGGGGAAAGGAGCTCTCGTACAACAACATCATGGACGCCGACGCCGCACTCGATCTCATCATGGAATTCGATAATCCGGCATGCGTGATCCTGAAGCATTCGCAATCCCTGCGGCGCCGCCCAGTCGGAGAAATCGCTCGCAGATGCATACAAAAATGCATTTCCGTGGATACAGTCTCCGCCTTCGGCGGTATCGTGGGCCTGAACAGGACCGTGGATGCCGATACTGCCAGGGCTATCGGCGATGTGTTCACCGAGGTGGTCATTGCACCCGACTATACAAAGGAAGCTCTGGCCATCCTCGACGCCAGAAGAAAAATATCCGGCTTCTGAAGGTTCCCGACATTACGCAAGGGGGTCAGCAAAAAACAGACTGATTCATCCGCAGGGTTACCGGTGGCCTTCTGCTGCAGGACCGCGACCTGGGAGACATCGATCTGGAAAAGGCACAGGTGGTCACCAAGCGCGCACCCACCGCTGAAGAGATGGAGGCCCTGAAATTCGCCTGGAAGATCGTGAAATACGTCAAATCGAATGCCGTCATCTATGCCACCAAAGATCAGCTCATCGGCGTCGGTGCCGGACAGATGAGCAGGGTGGACTCCTCGCGCTCGCCATCGATAAAGGCCGCCAATGCAGGCCTTTCCACGAAAGGCTCCGTGGTTGCCTCCGATGCGTTCTTCCCGTTCAGGGACGGCATCGACGAGGCTGCCAAGGCAGGAGCTACTGCGGTTGTCCAGCCGGGAGGCTCGGTGAGGGACCAGGAAGTCATCGATGCAGCGAACGAGCACAGATATGGCCATGATCTTTACCGGTATGCGCCACTTCAGGCACTAGGGGAGAGCTCCCATGAGGGTCCTTGTCATCGGCTCGGGCGGAAGGGAACACGCCTTGATGCTGGAAGATCGGCCAGAGCCCTCTCGTGGATGAGGTTTTCTGCGCCCCGGGAAACGGCGGGATTGCCCAGGATGCCATCTGCATGGATATCCCGGCAGAGGATATCGGGGCGCTTGCTCAAGTTCGTCAAGGACAATGCCATAGCCCTTACCGTGGTCGGCCCCGAGGCACCGCTGGTTGCAGGGCATTGTCGATGCCTTCCAGGCCGAAAGCTCCCGTCTTCGGACCGGACAAACCGGCATCCAGCTCGAAGGCTCCAAGGTCTTTGCAAAGGAAATGATGCACACCGGCTCCATCCCCACGGCAAGGTTCGGGATCTTTTCTCAGATGCCGGCAACGGCAAAAGCCTATATCCGGGAGGCGGCTTTCCCGGTGGTCGTGAAGGCCGACGGCCTTGCAGCCGGAAAAGGCGTGATCGTGACCTCTTCAACAGAAGAGGCTGTATGCCGCCGTTGATGAGATACTGGTTGCAAAAGCCTTCGGCAATGCAGGGTCATCCATCGTCGTGGAAGAAAGGCTCGTGGGCGAAGAGGCCTCCTTCATCGCCATCTGCGACGGGGAGAACATCATCCCCCTGGCTTCATCCCAGGATCACAAAGCTGCCCTGGACAACGACCTGGGCCCCAACACCGGCGGCATGGGTGCCTATTCCCCCGCTCCGGTGCTCGATGAAAGCTCTTACGGGGCCGTGCTCGACACAGTCCTCTACCCTCTGGTCAATGCGTTGAAAGAAGACGGGGTATCATATACCGGGGCGTGGTTTATGCCGGGCTCATGATGACCCAGGCAGGCCCTTATGTCCTTGAATTCAACGCACGCATGGGAGATCCGGAAACCCAGCCTCTGCTCATGCGCTTGAAGAGGATATCGTTCCGATGCTCCTCGAGGTCGCTCACGGCAGCAGCATCAAAGGGATGGATCTCGCTTGGGAAACGGGCCCGAGCGTATGCGTGGTCCTGGCATCCGGCGGGTACCCGGGATCGTATGAAAAAGGCAAGGTCATTGAGGGTATCGATGCAGCGGAGAAGATCGGAGGGGTCAAGGTTTTCCATGCCGGCACCAGGCTCCAGGACAACCGCATCGTCACGTCCGGGGGCAGGGTTCTCGGGGTGACGGCTTCAGGGGATAGTCTGAAAGCCGCCATAAACAAGGCATACCAGGCAGTATCCCTCATCTCGTTCGAAAGGATGTACTACCGGAAAGACATAGGGCATAAGGCCCTTTAGGAGGTTGGCATGAAAGTAGCCATTCTCATGGGAAGCAAATCGGACCTCCCGGTCATGGAAGAGTGCTCCGCTATTTTGCGCCAGTTCGGCATACCATTTGAAATGCGGATCCTCTCGGCCCATCGGACGCCGGACGAGGTTGCGGATTTCAGCAGAACCGCGCACGATGACGGCTTCTCCCTCCTCATAGCAGGCGCAGGCATGTCGGCCCACCTGGCAGGTGTGATCGCTGCGCATACCACACTGCCGGTCATTGCCGTTCCCATCGATTCTTCATCTTTAAACGGCATGGATGCCCTGCTCTCGATGGTCCAGATGCCTCCAGGAATCCCTGTTGCAACCATGGGGATCGGCAAGGCCGGTGCAAAAAATGCAGGCCTCTTGGCAGTGGAAATTCTCTCGCTTGCCCAGCCCGGCCTTCAGGAGAAGCTCATCATGTACCGGAAGGACATGAAGAAGACCGTACTGGAAGCGGACGAGAGTATCAAGAAGCTCTAAAGATGCATATCACCCCTGATGCATCCGAAATAGCATCCATCCTTATTCACAGGCACGGTTCGGTTGTCGCCTACCCAACGGAAACCTTCTACGGCCTGGGATCACGCATCGATGATCACGACGGGGTGCTGCGGATCGTGAACGCCAAGAGAAGGGATGCTTCCAAGGGCATGATCGTGCTCGTTCCCGATGTGGAATCTGCATGTGCCATAGCCGGGATTGATGAACGGCAGAAAGAGTTCCTGGGGCGTTTCTGGCCCGGCCCCTTGAGCGCACTGCTCCCGGCAAGAGAGACAATCGATCCGCTCATTGCCCCGGGAGGAAAGGTCGGCTTACGCATTTCTCCCCATCCCCTGGCCCTTGCACTCACGAGGGCAGCCGGCCCCATTACCTCAACCTCTGCCAACCCTTCAGGGACAGCTCCTGCAACCACGCCGGAAGAAATCGCTGCCGGAAACCTCGATATCGATGCAATCCTCGATGGCGGGCAGACACCGGGAGGGAAACCCTCGACACTTATTGACCTTACCACCTGGCCGCCAGTCATCGTCAGGGAAGGCGTTATCCCGTCCTCCGCCATCCTCGTGGCACTCTAAAAGTTCTTTCTGCAGCCCCCGGGCCGAATAGCCGCGAATCGGTATACCCCTCTACTATCTGAAAATATTGGGAAATGGGAAAGTGGATCTGTCCCCTTATTATTAATCAAAGGGCTCATGTACTCCCTTGGGGAAGTAAAGGAGACAGGCAATGCTCCACGAGGCAATGCTGTATACCCGGGATGAGGGGGAAAAGGTCGACTGCTGCCTGTGCAGCCATCGGTGCAGGATCGCAGACCAGAGGTATGGCGTTTGCGGGGTTCGCCAAAATCAGGCAGGGATTCTGTATACCTATGTCTACGGCGAAGCGGTTGCCGCAAACGTCGACCCGGTGGAGAAGAAACCCCTCTACCACTTTCTCCCGGGTACGAACACCTTTTCCATAGCAGCTTTCGGCTGCAATTTCCGTTGCGACTTCTGCCAGAACTGGAGAATTTCCCAAGTCTCAAAGGAAAAAGGAGATCAGGTGCCTGTTTTCAGGCTCAGCCCTGAAGAGATTATCGAGAATACCAAGGCCTTGGAGTGCAAAAGCATTTCCTATACCTATACCGAGCCGACGATCTTCTTCGAGTATGCCTTCGATACCGCACGAATGGCACATGAAAACGGCTTATATAATATCTTCGTATCCAACGGATATATGACACAGGAAGCCCTGGAGGTTATCCATCCACATCTCGATGCCTGCAATATCGACCTCAAATCTTTTCGTGATAAATTCTACCGGAGCACATGCAAAGCCCGGCTGCAGCCTGTTCTCGATATGATCCGGATGGTGGGGGAAAGCGATATCTGGATCGAGATTACCACACTCATCGTCCCTGGCTCCAATGACAGCCGGGAGGAGCTTACGGATATCGCCTCATTCATCGCACGTATCGACCCTGCTATTCCCTGGCATATAAGCAGGTTCTTCCCCTCATACAAGGCAACCGGCACCGGGTCCACCCCGCTTGAGAAGATGCTCGAAGCCTATGAAATCGGCAAAGCCCAAGGGCTTCTCTTTGTCTATACCGGCAACATTCCGGGTGAATCCATGGACATCACCTGCCCGAACTGCCGGAAGACCGTCTTGAAAAGACAGTATGGTACCGGAATAATGGAGATGCACATGGAGCATGGCCGCTGTTCTACTTGCGGTCGGGAGATTCCGGGAGTGTTCGTGGATTCATGAATCCTTTGGTGATAAAGCCATCTGTATTGTCCAATTTTTCCCTTTGCCATGAAGAAAGATCCGTGATAGAGACAGAAAATTCGTATCTTGCGGTAACTTTCGTACTTCAGAAGCGGCACCCAGCGCAGGTCAGCAACATTCAGGGTTGATATACACATTGAATGGTATGTACAGACAGGCATCCGGCCATAAAAGCTTTAGGGGGATCATGCTTCATACCGGAGAAGTTTTTCTTAAAGATCAGAGGTGAGCGGCCGGGCCATGAGGGAAAGGACGAAACACGCACTAAGAAAAAGGGGCGCACGTGAGAGCAGATGACTACACCGAAAAACATGCTTCGCATCCTTCTCATTGAAAACATCGATCATGACCGCCTGGTATTCCAGCTCGCCATGAAAAAAAGCAGCCTGTCCTGCGAGATAATCGAGTCTACCCGTGCAGATGAGGCACTATCCATCCTCAAGAACCCCGATGAATCATTCGATCTTGTAGTTGCGGACATTGGGTTGCCTGATTTGTCCGGGCTGGAACTCTTCTGGAAGGTGAAGAAAAGAAACGTCCTGCCCCCCCTTGTTCTGATTACCGCCCAGGCTTCGACAAAAAAGATTGTGAAAGCCCTCAAGGAAGGGATCTGCGATTACCTCGTAAAAGATTCCGATGCATATCCGGATTTGCTCCCCGTGGTGCTGGGCAATGCTATTCAGCGGCATAAAGACTTGATTTTGAAACATGAAGCCGAAGCCGTGCTTCAGGATGCCCACCTGACACTGGAACGGGAAGTCCGGCGCCGTACCGCCCAGCTCCTGAGGACCAACCGGCGCCTGAAGCTTGAGATTGATGAGCGCAAACGCCTGGAAGAAGATTTGAGGCAAAGCGAGGAACAGTTTTCCCTCTTCATGGATCATTTTCCGGGAATGGTCTATCTCAAGGATGAGCAGGGCCGGTTTCTGTACCTTAATCATTACATAGAAGACATTTATGGGGTAACAGTCAGTGAGTGCATCGGCAAAACCGCCGGCGACCTCTGGTCCGGTGAGATTGCACAGGTTATTCACGAAGACGACAGGGAAGTTCTGACCACAGGGAAAGACCTGCAGAGGGTTGAAGAATTTTCCGCCAGAGGTCGACGCCTCTCTTTTTTCACCCAGAAGTTTCCCATCCTCGGGAATACCTTCCCGAAGCTCATCGGAGGCATATCCGTAGACATTACCGATTACCGGAAAACCGAACAGGAAAAAAAGCTCCTCATATCAGCCATTGAAAACTCCACCGAGAGTATTTTCATCCTCGATTCAAAAGGGATGATCCAGTACCTTAACACGGCGGCGGAACGATCACTTGGAATCGCCCGCAAAGAACTTTCGGGCAAACCATATGAAAAGCATGCCTCCCCTGATGATGCACCCGAAGGCGTAGTCTCCTTAAAAGAGATCGGGGACAAACCATGGAGGGGCTTTATCAAGAGGACGAGTCATGACGGCTCAAAGCGTGAACTGGACATCATCATCTCTCCCATAGGCGATGATGGAGGACAGATTACGAATTATACGATCATCGAACACGATGTTACGGATGAAAGGGCCCTGCAGAATGCCCTTGAGCGCAAAAGAAGGATGGAGGCACTCGGCATGCTTGCAGGAGGCATCGCCCATGATTTCATCAATATCCTCCAACCCATCCTCATCAATGCAGAGCTTGTGGCTGATACGCTTCCCCAGAATGCCCCTGAACGGGAGTACCTCAACCAGATAATCGAGGCGGCACGGATCGGGAAGGATATCACGAACCAGATCAAAATGTTCGGGGTCAAAAAAAAGTTGCTCTTCAAGCCCGTTGCCATAGAACCTGTCGTACGGGACGCCTTGAGGATCATCGGCCAATCCCTCCCTCCCCGCATCACGCTTAGGCAGAAGATCGCCTCAACCAAGGGTCTTGTGAGGACCGACCCGCCCCAGTTTTACCAGCTCCTCACCAATCTCTGCATGAATGCGGTACAGGCCATGGAAGAGGGACAGGGCACTCTTACAGTAAGGCTCGAGGAAACCGAAATCCATACCGCCACCCCTGCATCAGTTTCCATCCTGGGTCCCGGGGAGTACCTGAAGCTCACCATCAAAGATACCGGTTCCGGCATGACCACAGAAGTCATGGAGCAGATCTTTGATCCGCTCTTCACCACCAAGAAGTCCGGCAAGGGATCGGGCTTAGGCCTCGGTGTCGTTCACGCGGTAGTCAAGAATGCAGGAGGCTCCATCATCGTCCACAGCAAGCCCCGGAAGGGATCATCCTTCGAGGTATACCTTCCGAAGCATCTCGGGGAGAGGGAAGAGTCTTCGGGTGAACGCACATCGGAAATACTCCACCCCGGAGGAGACCGCAAGGGAAGGGTTCTCCTGGTCGATGACAATGCCATGGAGCTGCGCAGCATCCACCATATGCTCGTGCGGATGGGTTACCGCGTCGCATCGACGAACGACTCGCTCAAGGCCCTCGATCTTTTCCAGAAGACACCTGAGGCATTCGATCTGCTCATCACAGACCAGATCATGCCGGTCATAAAAGGCGACGAAATGGCCTCGAAAATGATCGAGGTCCGTAAGGACCTTCCCGTCATTATCTGTTCCGGATCGGAAGAGGCATTACAGGAGCTTGAGTCTCGTCCTGCCCGTTTTTTTGCCTATCTTTCCAAGCCCTTTTCCACATCCCTTCTGGCTGAAACCATTGCCCGGGCGCTCAACCGAGAAAGCTTTACATTTCAATAAAACAGTCTTATGAGAATTACGCATGGAAGAACGTAAAAAAATCCTCGTAATCGATGATGACAGGCTTGTTTGCAGCTCTATTGCAAATGTATCCCGCATCCTGGGATATAACAGCAATCAGGCCTTTACCCTCGAGGAGGGCCTCGATGCGGTTCGGGCAGATGCCTATGATGTCGTCTTCCTTGACGTCCGCATGCCGGACGGAAACGGCATCGATATTCTTCCTCAAGTCTGCCGGAACAGCGGATCCCCCGAGGTAATCGTCATAACCGCCTACGGCGATCCTGAGTCTGTGGAACTTGCACTTTCCCGGGGTGCATGGGATTATATAGAAAAGCCTTTTTCCAAGAATGATCTGACGCAGCTTCTCAAAGATGCGATCCTCTACCACGAAAGCAACACCCTGCCCCAAACGGTACTGGATTTCGAGAAGGAAGGGATTCTCGGGCACAGCTCCGGGATGAAGAAATGCCTTACGCTCTTGAGCAAGACGCTTTCCAATGATGCGAGTGTCCTGATTACCGGCGAGACAGGCACCGGCAAAGAGCTTTTTGCCCGGGCAATCCACAATCACTCGCTCCGGGCAGGGAACGATTTTGTGGTTGTCGACTGCGCCGCGCTCCCTCCCAACCTCGTGGAAAGCATTCTTTTCGGGTACGAGAAAGGCTCGTATACAGGTGCCGATAAAGCCCAACCCGGCTTGGTAAGCCAGGCCCATAAGGGAACCCTGTTCCTGGATGAAGTGGGAGAGCTTCCCCTTTCCATCCAGAAAAAATTCCTGCGCGTCCTGCAGGAAGGACGCTTCCGGCCCATCGGTAAATCGAGCGAGGTGGAAAGCGATTTCCGGGTTATTTGCGCCACGAATCGTGATCTGAATGATCTGGTGCAGAGCAAGAGGTTCAGGAAGGATCTCCTCTTCAGGCTCAGGTCCATCAGTATCGACCTGCCTCCTTTAAGAGAGCGTCCCGAGGACATCCAGGAGCTGACCAACCATTATCTCAAGCGGCACAGCAAAAAATACGGGATAAAGCCGAAACGAGTCAGTGCGGCCTTCCGCGACATCCTTCTGCAGTACTCATGGCCCGGCAACGTCCGGGAGATCATCCATGCCCTTGAGAGCGCATTGGCCGTAGCCCATGACAGCCCGATCCTCGTACCGAAACACCTTCCCTACCACATCCATGTCCAGGTAAAGCGGAATGCCGCTGCCAAAAAGCAGCTTAACCCCGAAACCCTGAAAGTTTCAGGAGACAACAGTTTGCCCAACCTCAAGGATGTACGGGAAGAGGCAGTGAGCGAGATCGAGGAGCAGTACCTCAAGGAGCTCCTGCGCCAGACAAAGTCCGACATCAAGACAGCTTGCAGGATTTCCGGACTCTCCCGCTCGCGGCTTTATGCTCTGCTGAAAAGGTACGAGATCTCCTGATCCTCCCGTTTCCTGACCAGATTACCCTATTATTAAAAAACAGGATTTCCGAAACAGGGATGTTTTGCCCGCAGAACATTGCTTGATCAAGAAACTCCTTTGCTTTTCGTATTCGCAAACAGGAAAAGTGCACAGCGGGCATCACATATTTTTGTATGCTTCCGGAAGAGTTTTAATGCTTCTATCCATTTGATATAATTATATTAATTGATCTTTTTTCGTTCGGTATGATGCTGTTGGCATATACCTTGTTATAGCTGTGATGTATGGACATTCGTAAGCCGTCATTCAATCAGATCCTCACAAAGGTAAATCGGTCGCCATCACCCGACCTTCCCCGGCTGCGTCCGATCCGTAGCCGGTATATTACAGAGGTGGAGCGTTTTTATCTCATGGAACTCATGAAATGTACCTCTGGTGATGTATCGAATGCATGCAGGATATCCGGTCTGTCCCGGTCCAGATTGTATGCTCTGCTCCATAAACATGATCTCTCAAGGCACATGTAACCCGCGCTGCCCTGAACCACAGGAATAATAAAACCGGTTTAAAAAATCATTGAAGAGAGGGTATCCTGGGACTGACCGGTAATTGTTCGCACACTCATTATTTTACTACCGACACTGATAATTTCTAAAAATCTTCAGACAGGAACCGGTTTTCAAAATGCCGGATGGTAGAACGGATGCATCTAATAATTACAAAGACATGAGAAAAAGACATGCATGATCAATATGCCTAACATGTCGGGAATTGGGCCAAATTTGCATCACCACGAGTGAGATTCTCATCAGAGAGGACTTATCCCGCTTCACAGGACAGCAATCAGTGTGTGGGAGATCTGTATTTCAGAGCTTCCTTTTTTATCTCTTTGGATTTGTATGATTTATTTCTATTCCACAATGTCGGCACAGCATTTGAATAAAGAGGATGTGACGCATGGGTTTCATCATGAACAAAAAGATGAATGCCCGGAACATCAACAGAGACCATAGGAGGATTTACTATGAGCATACATAGTGGTTATAGTTCATTAGGATCGAGGAGCAAAACAGTAGAAATCACCACCACCCTCTATGACCTCATGGAGGCTATCAGCGAGAGCATCGACAATACTTCAGGCTTTCGCTTTTCCCGATCTGTCCAAGAGAAATCCATTCCGGCGCAGGACAGGCTTATCGCCAAAAAGATCTCCAGCATGTTTTTACATGGTCGGATCAAATTCAAGCACCCTCGTGACGTCAGGGAAAGTTTCCCTGAATTATTCGACTGATTTGACCATTGAGACGGTCATGCTCCATGAAGCCTTCTCGAAATCCGTTGGGACGCGGAAAATGATTCCGCGGCAGAAGGAGGTTTATCATGGTCCAAGCCATCATCCTCCGCGCCCGGAAGCAAAGGCAAAGCAGCTCGGCGCAAGTCAAGTATATATAAGGGGAAAGAATAAATTGTCAGGAATAATATACAATATTTTCGGAAAATTAGCGCAATACCCGCTTCAATTTTTTACTCAGAAATGGACTAAGCTCTTTGAAAAGGAAGCGGATTTCCTGTTTCTCCTCTCTCAAAAAGAGCATCTTCCCTACATCAGGGAGTTCATCGACGGTTTAAAGTTCCTTGGAAGGACACTTCCGGAACCCTGCGATTGGTGCTGTGTCCATAACTTCCAGGTAGAGTCGCGGCCAAGGGTCATTGCCCTTCCTGCAGGGGAAGGCCCCCGGTTCCTTTCTGAGATGGAGCACTTCATCGATGAAGCACGGCAACGACTCCGAAACATCCTGCTTTCGGATCATTTCCAGAAAAAGGTTCACATGTTGATGCTGAGCTATGACCAGCAGGAACAGGCCGCTGTCCGGCCTCTCTACCAGAGCCTCAGCAGAGGATCTCTCTATAACTATAATAGGATTACAAGGGAGGTATCGAAAGCCCCCATTGCGGAGAGTTATACCGAGCCGGTTGTAGCGTTTTCCGGAATAGGAAGGACACCGGCAGCCAACAGCGCTGTTGCAATTTTCGACCAGCCTCAACCCGTAGATTACCGCCTCATCCGCGACCGGATCAGGTCGCTCAAGAAGAAGTGCACTGAAGAGCTCGATGCATTCACCAAGGATAAGGCAAGGGAAGGGGTTTCCCCTCTCATGGCCAGACTCAGGAAAAAGTACCGCAAGATGCCGAGGATACTCGTTTATCTTGAGGACGTGGAGGAAGATATCCTTAGGAATCTCCAGATCTTCACTTTGCCGGCAGAGGGAACTTCTCTTCCCGCCCCCTTGGAAGTCAAGGCGGGTACCTCCCGCGAAGGCCTGTATTCACCCTATACGGTAAATGTCCTGGTGAGCAGGGCAAACAAGAGGCACCGTCCACTGGTCTTTGCCAGGGATGCAGGGTTCGAGGACTTATTCGGACGCTGCAGTACTTCGTCTCCCAAGGCCCTTCCCCTTTCTCGGGTAGACTTTACCATGGCAAAAGCCGGTGCCCTGCATGAAGCCAATGGGGGGATCCTGATACTGGAGGCATCCTGGATACTGCGACAGTTCCATCTCTGGGAGTTATTGAAAAGTAGTATCTCCCAAAAAGAACTCAACTTCACCCATGCTGTTCCGCATGGAGGCACATTCGCTTCCGGAAGCCCGGATCCGGGGCAACCCCCCTCAATACAACCATCATAATAACCGGCAGTGCGTGCGAATATTCCATTCTCTCTTTTGTAGACCCGGACTTTCCCTATCTCGTCGGACGCCCATGCAACAAGGAGGAACTTGCAGTCGGCAGGATACCGAAAGAGCCGTCCTTTGATAAAATACGAACGCTCAACAGCAAGAAGTTTTTCCACATATCCGCACGGCACGCGATCCTTTCTCTCTGCAGTCATCCACAGTTCTTGAAGGGTGACTTCGAGAAGCACCTCATGAAGCTGTTACACGTAATCGAGCAGGGACAGGATTATTCAGAATCCCGTCTGGTCACCGCTGAGCATATAGAGAAAGCATTAAAAGAGACATACCCGGAGACAGCCCATCTCATCGAGACGGTTATCCCCGGCCGGCGAACAATTAGGCGATATAAGGCAAATGGTAAAAGTCATCAACCAGAAGAACTCATAGAATCCGTGAAGCTACTTTCAGGAAAGGTAAATATATATGGCAAACAGACATGATTATTCAGAATTACAGCTGTATTTAAGAAAAATAAGAAGATACCCTCTCTTAACGCCAGAAGAGGAGTATAAACTTGCGAAACAGTACCAGCAGGGTGACGTGCATGCTGGCCAAAAGATAATCCATGCAAACTTGAGGTTCGTTGTAAAGGTAAGCCAGAAGTATTTCAATAGCGGCCATAATTACCTTGAGATCGTCCAGGAAGGCAACTTGGGCCTCATGAAAGCCCTTACCCGGTTCGATCCCGATCGCGGAGTACACTTCATTTATTATGCCGTTTGGTGGATCGAGGCATCCATAAAGGATTTTATCCGCAAAAGCAGTAAGATCCGGACGGGGACCTTACGACATACAAAAGATCTCCTTTCTCTTGATGAGACCATAGCAGGCGATCCCAGCGAAACTGATCGCTGGGTGGATTATCTGACTGATGATTTCGATCTGGAATCGCTCTACTCCGGCAGAGAAATATCCCGTCAGGTATCTTTTCTCTTTCAGCAGGGCTTTACGATGCTGACACGGAGGGAGTTGTTCATCATTCTGAAACGGTTCTATTCGGACCCGCCTGTTACCCTCATGGAAATCGGTTCGCAGCTTGGTTTGAGCCAGGAGCGGGTAAGACAGCTCCAGGTAAGATCGCTCCAGAAGATGAAGCAATTCCTGCAGGACCAGGATATTGCCATCATGAGCTCAGACGACTTGAGATCTGGAGGAAACGGCGATAAAACCTGCCGACTGGCCGGGCAGTAAGGAACATCAGAATCTCGACCCGGCCATTTCAGCATCTCTTTGTGGGGGGAGTTCGACCCGGTGGAAATCACCGGGTTTTCTCCGCCTCCAGGAAAAGTGTATATGTCATGTCGGCCTAGATGATCCAGGAATCTCCCTGTCATTCCGGTGTAAGCGGGAATCCCGTTCTTCTGAATATATGAATTCTTTGTTTTCGAGAGGCTCGGCATATACACCCCAGGGATATATGAACGAGCTCCTTTGAAGACCGGAGCACACACCGGTAAGGCTCCGAAAATCCTTTTCATGCATCAAGAAAAAACCGTACCTTTTGTATTTCAGGATACAGGAAAGAAAACAGTGTTAAAGTTTATAGCTATGTTGCTTGTTAGATATTTAAGTGGCAATAAATTAATCTATATAACTGTAAAGCAAGCTACCTATATGGATAGGTAGAACATATATAATATGAGTGTCAATAATGATTGATAACAATCAATGCTTATAGTAATTTATAATCATGTAAGTGACTGTAACTCATTGATAATATACTCTCGAGTATAATGAATTGCAACAGATATTCCGTTTGAAACAGGCCTTCATAAGAAAGCAATAAACATCCTCTATGTCCGTACGGGAAGATTACCGGTCCGAAGGTTTCGGGTCAAAGAACTGCACCTGCAGTAATATCACCTGCCACTGAAGAGTAAAACCCGGCCTGGCAGGAAAGAATTGAGAATCTTGTGTATAGCCCTATTCATGAATCTAAGAACGGGTTCTCTTTATGAAGACCTTTCGTGTCATCAATGACCTTCTCGCTTACTGCCTTTTAGGGGAAACCCTCTTGTACAGGGAGATCCCTTGATGTTGATCCAATGAAGGGATGAATACATTTTCCGGAAAACGCCTAGTAGGCGAGCCGGCCTTAAAGATGATGTAATAGGACGGCCTGATCATGATGCGAATCCTTGTGCATTGGGATTCTTTCATGATGCATGAGCACGATTAACGAGGAAACCGGTATGGGGAAGAATTTATCTTCTGCAGAGAAGAAAAGTCAAAACCGGACAGGGTCGGTCCTTACGGTGCGAAGCAGCGTAGTCGATGCACGGTTTCCTCAGGGCCCTCCGCCCATCTATAATCTGCTTAAGGCGGCAGGAAGAGAAGATATCTTTATTGAGGTGCTGGAGCATCTCGACCATGAGAGGATACGGGGCATCGCGCTTACCCCGACAGCCGGGCTCGAGCGCGGAGCAGTTATCGAGGATACCGGCGAACCCATAACCGTTCCTGTCGGCAAAGAGCTTCTCGGCAGAGCTTTCAACGTATTCGGAATGCCGATCGATAGGAAAGGAGCCGTACCTGCAAACCTTCCGAGGCGCTCAATCCACCGGCAAGGAGTTCCATTGAGCAGGCAGTCGGCAAAATCTGAAATATTCGTAACCGGAATCAAGATCATTGACCTCATTGCCCCCATCGAGCAGGGTGGAAAGAGTGGACTTTTCGGCGGCGCAGGTGTCGGCAAGACCGTTCTCATCATGGAAATGATCGAGAACATGGTCAAGCGCTACAAAGGGGTAAGTATCTTCTGCGGCATAGGAGAGCGTACTCGTGAGGGAGAAGAGCTCTACCGGGAACTGAAAGAAGCTCAGGTACTCAAGAATACCCTGATGGTCTTCGGCCAGATGAACGAGCCGCCCGGGGTGCGTTTCCGGGTAGGTCATGCGGCCCTGACTATGGCGGAATATTTCAGGGATGATCTCGGCCAGGATGTCCTGCTGCTCATCGACAATATATTCCGCTTCATCCAGGCAGGAGCGGAGATATCCGGCCTTCTCGGGCAGATACCATCGCGGCTGGGATACCAGCCCACCTTAGCGACCGAGCTTGCAGAGCTTGAGGAAAGGATATCGAGCACGAAACAAGCCTCCATAACCTCAGTCCAGGCAGTGTATGTTCCTGCGGACGATTTCACGGACCCGTCCGCCGAGCACGTCTTCGGTCATCTCTCTGCATCCCTCGTCCTGTCACGCCGAAGGGCAAGCGAGGGCCTCTACCCTGCCATAGACCCCCTGCAGTCAGGTTCAAAGATGCTCGTCCCCCTTATCGTGGGAAAGCGGCATTACCAGGTTGCCCAGGAAGTGATCAATTACTTTGCCACCTACGAAGATCTCAAAGACATCATTGCCATGCTGGGCATCGAGGAACTTTCCCAGGAAGACCGCAGCACAGTTCACCGGGCAAGGAGGCTTGAGCGTTTTCTCACCCAGCCTTTCGTCGTCACGGAGCAGTTCACCGGCTACAAGGGGAGGTCGGTCCTGCTCGAGGAGACCATTACCGGTTGTGAAAGGATATTAAACGGTGAGTTCGATTCATACCCTGAGAGTTCGCTCTATATGATCGGTTCCATTGATGGGGCCAAAAATGAACCTTAAGGTTGTAGAATTGACCCGCATTCTGATCGATACAGGTGTACGAAAAGTGATCGCAGAGGATGGAGCAGGTTTTTTCGGCCTGCTGCCGAGGCACGTCGACTTCGTTACGGTTCTCGTCCCGGGCATCCTCACCTTTTCCCCCATGGAAGGCGGCCTGCACTATGTAGCGCTCGAAGAGGGCGTCCTCGTCAAGGTGGGCAGTGACGTGCTCGTTTCGACCTCGCGAGCCGTCAGCAGCGATGAACTCTCCTTATTGAGGGAAACCGTAGAGAAGGAATTCGCCGGAGAAATCGAACGGGGAAAGAAGGTCCGCGCAGCGGCATTTCGGCTTGAAGCAGATCTGGCCCGCAGATTTATCGATTTTGGAATGAAGCAGTATGCCTAGTTTCCAGGAAAAAAAGGAGAAGAGAGAAAAGGGGTTCATCAGACAGATTAACACCAAAAAGATACGGCGGGAAAAAGCCGAACGCGCCGGTAAGATCACCCTGATATACGGTTTGGGGATGATCGGGCTTGTGGGATGGTCAATCGCCATCCCAACCCTCCTGGGGATCGCGCTCGGAACATGGATGGATGCCAAGGTGCCCGGTACGCATTCATGGACCCTGACGATGCTCTTTATCGGGCTTACTCTCGGCTGCCTGAACGCGTGGTTCTGGGTGAAAGCAATGCTTAAGATCAGGAAAGCAAAAAGAGATGCATAGAAAGGAACGCTATAGATTATGCATGATTCTTTACCGCTCTTTCTCGTATTCCTGACAGGAGTCGGAGCCGGATTCGGCTATTTTATGGGTCTTATGCTCACCGTCAGGCGTATACGTTCGAAGCAGAGACCCGGCCTTTTCCTCATAGGCAGTTTCGTTGTGCGTGCCGGTATCGTTCTGGTCCTTTTTTTCCTGGTCTCCCAAGGCCGGCTGACCGGATACATCGCGTGCATCACAGGCTTTTTCATTGCAAGGCAACTGCTTCTGTTTTTCATAACCCCTTCAAAGATAAGCAGGAAAGGAGATATCGGGGGGGCGCGATGGATATCATGACTATCAGCGAGATAACACCGGATGCCGTCATCTTCTGGCAGATGGGATGGCTGAAGTTCAATGCTACGATCCTCTACACCTGGATCACCATGGGGATACTGGTGATCATTTCGCTGCTCGCCACCCGACGCCTTTCGGTGGGAAAAGAGATCGGCTCCTGGCAGAATTTTGTAGAATCCATAGTGGATATCCTTTCGTCCCAGATCGAGGAAATATCACATGAAAAGGCCGAGAAATACCTTTCATTCATCGGGGCGCTCTTTCTCTTCATCGCGCTGTCGAACCTGCTTATGACCGTTCCGGGATACGTTCCCCCGACGGGATCCCTTGCAACCACTACGGCATTGGCCGCCTGCGTCTTTGTCGCTGTTCCGTTGTACGGGATCGGAAGCGGCGGCCTCCTTGCCTACCTGAAAACCTTCTCCACGCCCTCGGTCTTCATGCTGCCTTTCAATATCATCAGTGAAATTACGCGAATCCTGGCCCTTGCCGTAAGACTTTTCGGCAACATCATGTCAGAGACAAAGATTGCCGCAATCCTGCTGACCGTAATCCCACTCGTCATGCCGGTGTTCCTGCACGTGCTCGGGCTGCTTACCGGATTCATCCAGGCATATATTTTCGCCGTGCTGTCCATGGTCTACATTACCTCGGCCAGTCACGCAGAATATGAAACGGAGCAGAGGCAACAAAGATGAGAAATCAAAAGCTGCCTTATCATCCCTTGGAAAAAGGAGACTATGTTTATGGATGCAATTACCGTTATCGGAATCGTATCGATTTTTACATCAGGTATTACCATAGGCATGGGGGCGATCGGCACCGCCCTCGGAGAAGGCAGGGCGGTTGCACAGGCCATGACTGCCATTGCACAGCAGCCTGACGAGTCAGGAACCCTGAGCAGGGTATTGTTCGTGGGCCTTGCCATGATAGAGTCCACGTCCATTTACTGCCTCGTCGTATCCATGATCCTCATCTTTGCCAACCCGTTCTGGAACCACTTTCTATCCCGTTAAGGAGAAGTGCCTTGATTATCGACTGGTTTACGATAATCGCTCAAATCGTCAATTTTCTGATTCTGGTCGCTCTCCTGAAGTTTTTCCTCTTCGGCCGGATCAGGACCGCCATGCGCGAGCGCAAAGCGCAGATCGCTTCACAGATCGACGATGCAAAGGAAAAGCAGGACCGGGCAGCGCAGGAACTGGATGCATACCGGGAAGAAAATCTCAAGCTGAGCGAGCAGAAGCAGCAGATACTCAGAGAAGCAGCACTGGAGGGGAGCCGGAAGCGTGAAGAATATCTTGTGCAGGCACGTGAAGATGCCCGGAGAGAACATTACCGGCTCCGTGAAATCCTTGATCAGAAAAAGAAGGAGATCGCAGAGCGCCTGATGCTCATGAGCATTCAGGACTCTACTCGCATTGCTCATCGCATCATCGGTGATCTTGCAGGAAAGGATATGGAAGAGGGACTTGTGGACGTTTTCATCCGGCGATTGAAAGGGGTTGAGCCTGATCGAAAAGAAAAGCTGGCTGATGCTATACGGAAAAGAGAGACCGCCCTCACGGTCACCAGCTCGTTCGATCTTGCCGACAATCTGCGTCATATGCTGACAGAAGCGTTAAAGAAAGAGTTTTCAGAAAATATTTCCGTCAGGTATCAGCAGTCATCCGATCTCATCCTGGGGATAGAAGTGAACGCCGATGGCTACAAAGTGAGCTGGAACGCGGATCAGTTCCTGGAAGATATCGAGGAGAAGGTATCACGATCCATTATCGATACCTTCGGCCAGCGCCGGGAGAATGCACATGACTGAAGTTGAAGGCGCCATTCATCCGGAAGCCGATATATGGACAGCTTTGGAAATGACCTCTCCTCTTTCTCGCGGAATACTGGATAGCTATCGTCCCGAACTCACCATCCTGGAGACCGGTATAATAACACAGGTCGAGCAGGGCATTGCCAGGGTAAACGGGCTCCCCGGAATCCGCGCCGATGAACTCGTGCGATTTCCGGGCAACCGGCTGGGAATAGCTTTCGACATTCATATCGACAGTGTGGGGGTAGTCCTGCTGGATGAAGGAAGTGAGCTTTCCTCGGGCATGGAGGTTCGCCGAACCGGCCGTGTGCTTGAGGTGCCGGTGGGTGAGGCGTTGATCGGCAGGGTCGTGGATGCCGTCTGCAGGCCGCGTGACAACAAAGGCCCCGTGGCAGCCGCAGAGTACCGTTATATCGAGCGGCAGGCCCCCGACATCATGGACCGTCTCCCGGTTACCGAACCCATGCAGACAGGTATCAAGGTCATCGATACGCTCATCCCTATCGGCAAAGGGCAGCGTGAGCTCATTGTAGGCGACCGGCAGACGGGCAAGACCGCCATCGCCATAGACACCATCATCAATCAAAAGGGCCGGGATGTCATCTGTATCTACTGCGCCATCGGAAAAGAGAGCGGTTTTATCGCCAAGGTCGTCTCCGAGCTCACGAAACGGGATGCAATGGAGTATACGATTGTAATGATGGCTGTTGGCGAAGACCCGCCGGGCTTGCAATACACGGCTCCGTACAGCGCCACCACGGTAGGAGAATATTTCCTCGACCGAGGCCGGGATGTGCTGATCGTTTACGACGATCTCACCCGGCACGCAAGGATCTACCGCGAGATCTCACTCCTCCTGAGGCGGCCTCCGGGAAGGGAGGCATTTCCCGGCGACATCTTCTACATCCACTCGCGCCTGCTCGAACGCTCCGGCCACCTGCGCAAAGAACTCGGCGGAGGGTCTCTCACGTCGCTTCCTATCGTGGAGACCCAGGCCCAGAATATTTCCGCATACATTCCCACCAATCTGATTTCTATTACCGACGGTCAGGTCTACCTCTCACCCGAGCTCTTCCATAAAGGCCAGCTCCCTTCGGTGGATGTAGGCAGATCTGTGTCCCGGGTCGGCGGCAAAGCGCAGCGAAGGGCTTACCGTGTGGTAGCAGGGGATTTAAGGCTCTCCTACACGCAGTTCGAAGAGCTGGAGTCCTTTTCCCGGATCGGCACCAGGCTCGATGAGCAGACCCGCAAAGTCCTTGAGAGAGGCCACCGTGTCAGAGAGGCGCTGAAACAGTCTCAGTACGATACCATGAACTCCTGTGAGCAGATCACCGTACTCGTTGCCGTGACCAAAGGAGTATTCGACGAAATACCTCTGGAAGATATCCCCGAGGTGGAAAAAGCCATCAGATCATCGGTCAAAGAACGCCTTCCCGAGATCTGTGACAAGATCGATTCTGACAAGGAGCTCTCGGACCAGGATTGGGAGTCTCTCGTGAAGATTGCGAGAGATGCTGCAGACCCATATGCAAAAAGGAAAGATGATGCCGGATCTCCAGGTATTGAAAAAAAAGCATGATACTGCCCAGGACCTCCTCTCCATGGTCAAGACCATGAAAGCTATGGCTGCGGTAAACATCCGCGAATACGAAAGGGCACAGGAATCGCTGAACGAATACAACAAGGCGGTCATGCTTGCTTTCCGCGGCCTGCTCAGGTACCTCCCTCCCGGTAAAGATCAGCGGCAGGGCCGCGGCCGCATGGTCCTCCTTGTTTTCGGGTCGGACCAGGGCTTGTGCGGGCAATTCAACGACAGGATCGCAGACCATACCCTGGACACGATGAAAAGGCCTGGCATAAACCGGCAGAGTTGTCTGATCCTGTCCGTAGGCCAAAGGATCCATGACCGACTTCTGAGTGAAGGCCTCCCGATTCAGGAACTTCTACCGGTGCCGGTATCACCGGAGGGAATTACCCCGACCGTGCAGGAGATCATCAGTGATATCGACCACTGGAACGGCCAATACGGGATTCAGCAGGTCTTACTCGAATACAATCACCATATCTCCGGGGCCTCGTATGAACCCCGCCTGATGCGGCTGCTGCCCCTTGACAGACAATGGCTGGAAGGCATTACCGAAGAGCCCTGGCCCACCAGGGAGCTGCCGGTATTCCGCATGGATGCGGACACGCTCTTCTCCGCTCTGGTCAGGCACTATCTCAACGCATCCCTTTTCAGGGCGTTTGCCGAATCCCTGGCAAGCGAGAACGCAGCAAGGCTCTCATCCATGCAGGGAGCGGAAAGGAATATCAAGGAAAGGCTCACCGAGTTGAAAAATCAATACAATCAGGAGAGGCAGGTATCGATTACCGAGGAACTGCTTGATATCATCTCGGGATTCAATGCCCTCGAGGAAGGGGAGCAGGAAACTTAACGAAACGATCAGGGAGGAAGTCATGGGGGGAATTGTTACCGTTACGATAAACCCCAGTATCGATACAAACAGCAGGATATCTCATGTCATGGCGGAACACAAACTCCGGTGCTCTGCCCCAAGCCACGAACCCGGAGGCGGGGGCATAAACGTATCCCGTGCAATCAGACGGCTGGGGGGCGAATCACTTGCCCTCTTTCCTAGCGGGAGGCATTTCGGAGATATGCTCACAGGCCTGCTTGAGCAGGACGGCGTGAGCTACCGGGCCACAGCGATATCAGATGAAACCCGCGAAAATTTCATCATCCTGGAGGAGGCAAGCGGCCGTCAGTTCCGTTTTGGAATGCCGGGCCCATCCATACGTGAAAAAGAGTGGCAGTCCCTGATTTATGAGCTGGATTCGGTGGATTTCGCGCCGGAATACGTCATCGGAAGCGGCAGTTTGCCGCCGGGTGTACCGGATGATTTTTATGCCCGCCTTGCAAAAAAGGCAGCGGATGTGGGGGCGAAGTGCATCATCGACACCTCCGGAAAGGCACTGAAATGTGCCCTGGATTTAAAGGTGTATCTTATCAAGCCCAATATAAACGAGCTTCGTGTGCTCATGGGACAGGATATCATGGAAGAGCAAAACATTGAGGACTGTGCAAGGGTGCTTATAGAAAAGGGCAAGGCCGAGATCATTGTCGTATCGCTCGGGGCGGCCGGGGCGCTGCTCGTAACCGGGGAAACGTGCATGCGCATCCATGCCCCTACGGTACGGATCGTGAGCAAGGTCGGCGCAGGAGACAGTATGGTGGCAGGGATGGTAATCAGCCTGATGAGAGGTTTCACGGTCGTCGATGCAGTGAGGTTCGGTGTAGCAGCCGGTGCTGCAGCAGTCATGGCTCCGGGCACCGAACTGTGCCGGAAAGATGATACCGAAAGGCTCTATGAGAGAATGCACACATAAAGGACTGGGGGAGAAATACCCTCTTTGAACCTCAACTCTTCCATAAGGGGGAATCATGAAGCTAGCCATATTCGAAGCGGAAAACTGGGAGCAGGATCTTTACAAAAGGCTCAAGGATACCAACGATGTCCTCTTCCGGGAAGAGGCCCTGAACGAATCCAATGCAAGGCAGTATGCCGATGCGGAGATTGTTTCTACTTTCATATATTCGGAGCTGGGCGAAGATGTGCTGAAGCAGCTTCCATCGCTGAAGCTCATAGCCACCCGCTCCACCGGGTTCGATCACATCGCCATGTCCTACTGCAAAGCACACGGAATACTGGTTTCCAATGTGCCTGCCTATGGGTCATGCACCGTTGCAGAGCATGTTTTCGGCCTTATCCTCACGATATCCCATCACCTTACCGAGGCCATAGACCGGACCCGCAAGGGTGATTTTTCTCTCAGGGGGCTCAAAGGATTCGACCTCCACGGCAAAACCCTGGGCGTGATCGGCGCCGGCCATATCGGCCAGTGCGTGATCCGCATTGCAAAAGGATTCGACATGGAGGTAATAGCCTTCGACGCCAGGCCGGTTGAGGACCTGGCACGTGCCCTGGGCTTTACTTACCTCGCTCTTGACAACCTCTTGAAAGAATCGGACATCATTACCCTGCACGTCCCCTCCAATGAAAAAACCAAAAATCTCGTTTCGCACGAACAATTCCGCCTGATGAAGAACGGAGCGGTCCTCATCAATACCTCTCGGGGACCTACCGTAAATGTGCAGGCACTCGTGGAAGCCCTGTCGACCGGCAAGCTATCCGCAGCAGGGCTGGATGTCCTTTCAGATGAGCCGGTGATACGCGAGGAGGCCGAGCTCGTCAGGACAATATTCCAAAGGGACCATGACCTGCAGACCCTGCTGGCGGATCATGTCCTGCTTCGCATGCGTAATGTCTACATCACGCCCCACAGCGCATTCTATACCCAGGAAGCACTGCTCGACATCCTGAATACGACGGTGGAGAATATCCATGCTTTTATCCGCGGAACACCTGAGAATCTCGTGCAGTGACCATATTTCGGGAAAGGAGTAACCATGAAAAAAGCGCGAAAAGGAGATACGGTAATTATCGATTTCTCAGGATTGATGGAAAACGGAACGATCCTGAGTGCACCCCTTACGTTCACCATAGGAAACGGGGACGTATTTCCCGCAGTCGAAAATGCAGTCATCGGCCTGTCCCCGGGAGAGCAAGCCAGAAACCGGGTGCCGCCGCAGATGGTATTCGGAGTTTATCGGGAAGAACTGATCAGGGAAATCGAAAGAACCGAGCTTCCCGAAGGAGAAAAAGCGGATGTGGGGGCGTGGCTGGAAATTGTTCGGCCTGATGGAGAGGTGTTGAAAGGCGTCATCCAGAAGGTCTCTGGATCTTCCATCACCATCAATGCCAACCATCCTCTAGCCGGCAATCATCTGGAGTTTTCGGCAAGACTTATCGAAATATTACGCTGAGACAGTCTCTTTTTTTCCAAGACCTGCCGCAAGCCGCCCTTCATTCGCCAAGGGGCGGCAGGCAATCAAGGATCAAGGAGGATTCAAGATGCCTGAGCTCCCCGATATTGAATGTTTACGGCAGTATCTGCATGATACATCTCTCCATAGGAATATTGCTTTCCTTCGGGTATTCAACCCCTCCCTGGTGAAAGAATTGCCGGTCCAGGAATTCGAGCAATACCTCAAGGGGAGGAACATGACGGATACCGCACGATACGGAAAATATCTCTTTGTGAACCTGGACGGACAACAGTGGATCGTGATGCACTTCGGGATGACCGGAGGCCTCCAGTACTTCCAGGAGCCTCCTGATACGAAACCGCAGCATGTGAACATCCTCTTTTCATTCTCCAACGGGCATCACCTGGCGTATATCAACCGAAGGAATCTCGGAGGTGTCTATCTTATTTCTTCCCCTATCGAGTTTATCCATACACACGGCCTGGGGATCGATGCCCTTGACAGCAGGATGGACTTCGCCCTTTTTCAAAGGATACTCAAGTGCAAACGGGGCATGATCAAATCGATACTCATGGACCAGCACGTAATCGCAGGACTCGGGAATGTGTATACGGACGAGATCCTGTTCCAGTCGGGAGTAAACCCTGCTTCGACTCTGAGCTCTCTGCCGGAGGAAAAATTCCGGGACATCTTTACCGCTCTCAAAGACGTGCTCTCTACTGCCATCCAGTGCGGGGCAGATCCAAATCTCATGCCGGGAGATTACATAATACGCACGAGGAAGTCCGGTTCTGTCTGCCCAAGGTGCACAAGGGCTCTTAAGCACCGGAGGATTTCGGGCAGGAGTGCATTCTTCTGCCCCCGCTGCCAGCCAGAGTCATGAAAAAGCCCAAATGAAAAAGGACATGAACCTACCTCCGCTGCCCGGGAATGAAATGCGCCGGAATCCCGTTACAGGCCAATGGGTAATCTATGCCCTGTCAAGAAGAAAGAGGCCGGAGGATAATTTAAGCACCGGGCGGAAGCATGAAAACCTCCCGGCATATGATGTGAACTGCCCGTTCTGCCCCGGCAATGAAGACAAGCTCACCGAGATCATCATGGAATGCAAGGGTCGGGGCCCACACTGGCAGACACGCTCCATTGCAAACAAATATCCTGCACTCACACCTGGTGGAGCTCAATACAGGATAAAAGAGGGAAACCATGTCTCAATGGCAGGGTATGGACATCATGAGGTCATCATCGAGAGTCCGATCCATAACAGGCAGATCCCGGTCATGTCGAGGCAAGAGGTTGAGACTATTATCGAATCCTACCACCAGAGGTATGTGACCCTGATGAAGATTGACAGAAACATGACTGCCGTTATCTTCAGGAATTTCGGTCCACGCTCGGGAGCATCGTTACCTCATCCACACTCCCAGATAATCTCGACAGGCATAGCCCCGGAATATATCCGTACCCGGGAATGCCGTGCCCAGAACTACTTTGACGATTGGGGGACCTGCATATACTGCGACATCATTCAACAAGAGCTTGCAGACGGGAGCCGCGTTATCCACAAGAACCGCTCCTTCGTGTCCTTCGTGCCCTATGCAGCCGAGCAGCCTTTCGAGGTATGGATAATGCCCAAAGCCCACAAGGCCGATTTCGGAAATATCTCGGATGAAGAGAAATCCGATCTGTCATCGATCCACCATATACTCCTGAAAAGTCTCTTCGAGAGGTTGGAGAATCCGGATTATAATTACATGATACACTCCTGCATAAAATACCGCTCGGAAGAGCCCCATCTGCACTGGTTTCTCCAGGTCAAGCCCCGCATCACGACCAGAGCAGGATTCGAGATGGGTTCCGGCATGAGCATCAATACCCATCTTCCCGAAGAAGATGCATCTTTCTTGCGTTGTGAGGGATGAGCTTTAAAGAAAGGAAAAACCCATGGATAAGAACCTGAAGCTGGTAACTGTTGAGGACTATGAGCCCTATATCGGGCAGGAAGCCGTCGCCCGGATCAGGGGAAAAGCAGAAAAGCTGGGCGATCTGCATATCGCCCACATCAATTCCACCTACTACGGCGGAGGTGTTGCCGAGCTGCTTTCTCCTCTCACCCTTCTCATGAACAGCATCGGGATCAAAACAGGATGGCGTATAATTGAAGGAGCTGCTGATTTCTTCAGTATTACAAAGAAGATGCATAATGCGCTGCAGGGAGATGATATCAATCTCTCTGTGCGGAAATGCCGGATATACGAGGATATCATCTTCGAGAATTCGATCCGCAATCACCTGGACGATCATGATTTCGTCATTATCCACGATCCCCAGCCTCTTCCTATGATCAAACACTACAGGAAAAACGGCCCCTGGATCTGGCGTTGCCATGTAGATCTCACCAATCCGAATCAGAAACTCTGGAACTATCTCCTACCCTTCATTGAAAGCTATGATGCAGTGATCTTCACACTTGAGGAGTATCGGCAGGATCTCTCCATTCCCCAGCTCTTTTTCAAGCCCTCGATCGATCCGTTCTCCATCAAGAACAGGGAGATGAGCGATGAAGACATTCAGGGACGGCTCGATTACTACCATATCCCCACCAACCTGCCTATTGTTGCTCAAATTTCACGTTTCGACAGGTGGAAGGATCCCGAAGGCGTGATCAGGGCATTCAAGATCGCCAGGAAAGAAGTCCCCTGCACCCTGGTATTGCTGGGAAACATCGCCACCGATGACCCGGAAGGCGAGCAGGTGTACGACTTGCTTTTAAGCAAGCGGGAAGAGAACATCATTATCATCAGCAGGCAGGACACCGCCCTGGTAAATGCACTGCAGCGTAAATCAGCCGTGATCGTACAGAAATCCCTTCGTGAAGGGTTTGGTCTTACCGTGACCGAGGCAATGTGGAAAGGGGCAGCGGTAGTCGGGGGAAATGCAGGAGGGATCCGTTACCAGATCAAAGACGGCGTCAACGGGTTCCTGGTATCATCGATCGAGGAAACGGCAGACAGGATCGTCCGCCTGATCAGGGATGAAAACCTGCGCAGGCGGCTGGGACAAGAGGCTCGAAAGCAAGTCAGGGATAATTTTCTGATGACGCGGAGCCTGGAGAGTTACCTCGACCTCTTTTCTTCATTCGAAACCATCTATCGCCTGAAAGGCAATCTCTGAACTCATACATATCCACGAAAGGAAGCGTTCTCATGCCCATGCACAATCATGACATCTCACAAGTTCTTGACAAGATGGCAGACCTTCTGGAAATCCAGGGATCGAATCAGTTCCGCATCCGGGCTTACCGCAATGCTGCGAGAATCATCGAATCCCAGCCAAGGGACGTTGAAGACATGATTCGTGAAGGCGAGGATCTCACACAGATGCCCGGGATAGGAAAAAATCTGGCTGCGAAGATCGGAGAAATAACCCGTACAGGCAGGCTCCACCAGCTCGATAAGATCGAAGAACAGATTCCTGAAGAGCTCGGCTCGCTCATGGGTATCGACGGCCTGGGGCCAAAGCGAATCCGCACCATCTATAACGAACTCGGCATCAGCACGGAAAAGGATCTTAAAGAGGCTGCCCTGCATGGGGAGATCAGCAAGCTCGGGGGGTTCGGAAGCAAAATAGAGCAGAAGATCCTCGAAGATATCGTTCACAAGTCAGAGCAGGGAAAACAACGGGTGAAATATATCGTTGCCGATGAGACGGCACGGTCCATCGTACGTATCCTCAAAACGCTGCCCGAGGTGGAAGAGGTTGTGGTGGCAGGAAGCTACCGCCGCAGGATGGAGACGGTCGGAGACCTCGATATCCTCGTGATCTGTTCGGATCATGAAAAGGTAATGGATTCCTTCACCCGGTACGAAGACATTATCACCATTGTATCCAAAGGCACGACCAGATCCACAGTCATACTGCGCTCAGGTCTCCAGGTGGACTTGAGGGTGGTTCCCGAGATCAGTTACGGGGCTGCCCTGCACTATTTCACAGGTTCAAAGCAGCATGGCATCATCGTACGCAGGATGGGCCAGAAGAAAAATCTGAAGATCAACGAATACGGCGTATTCCACGGCGAAGAGCGGATTGCAGGGCATACCGAGGAGGAGGTCTTCAATGCGGTAGGCCTGCCTTATATAGAGCCGGAGCTACGGGAAGACAGAGGAGAGATCGAAGCGGCACAAAATGGGACGCTGCCAGTACTCATCACGATCAATGATATCAAAGGTGATCTCCATACGCATACAAAGGCAACCGATGGCCGGAACACCCTCGAAGAAATGGTTCGGGCTGCCGTCGGGCACGGGTATGAATACATCGCCATAACCAATCATTCTCCTAAAACGACCATTGCCCACGGGATTGACAAGCATGCCCTCATGGAGCAGATGAAAGAGATTGACAGGCTCAGCGACCGCTATCCGGATATCACGATCCTGAATTCTTCCGAAGTCGATATTCTCGAAGACGGGTCTCTCGACTATCCCGACGAAGTATTGAAAAGGCTCGATCTCACGGTCTGTTCCGTTCATTACTACCAGAAACTTCCTGAATGGAAACAGACCGAACGGGTGATCAGAGCCATGGACAACCCCTACTTCACCATTTTCGCACACCCAACAGGCCGGCTCATCAACGAACGGAAGCCCTACGAAATAGATCTTGAGCAGGTTATGGAAGCTTCACGTGAAAGGGGCTGCTTCCTCGAACTCAACTCACACCCCGACAGGCTCGACATGAATGACATATACTGCAAACAAGCCAAGGATATGGGCCTTACGGTCGTGATCTCTACGGATGCCCACAGCATCCACGACCTCAACTACATGTACCTCGGAGTCAACCAGGCCCGGCGGGGATGGCTGGGAAAGGGCGATGTGCTCAACTGCCTACACATAGACAAGCTGAAAAAAAAGATCAGACGAAGGTAGATTAAACGCAAGAAGAGATCGAGCTCGTCAAGCCGGGATAACTTTCCTCCTGGCCCACTTGATCATCATAAGTACTTCAACGCTCCTTGCTTCGGCTCCCATATCTATCTTTACGGGCTCATGCAGGTCGAATTCCGAAGCCGCTATATCAGGGACTGCAAAGATGCCAGCCAGCTCTATGTTCATCATGTGCAAGGCATCCGCCCTATTGATCACACCCACAGCACCACATTCACACGGTACATTGACAAGCCCGAGATAATCTCTTTGCAGATCCTTTGCCTTTCCGCAAAATGGACAAACTACCTCCATCACCCCCCTTTATATCATAACAGTATATACCACCTCGGCAGGGCTTTCCCCAAGAACGCTCCATCCCAAGAAAGGGGTAAATACCCAATGAAATGGTTGTCTTTCATACAGCCTCCTCGAAATATCCCAAACTACCTGGTTTTATTGTGAATTCAAACAGGGCGCAGTGCCGGTCTTATGGAAAGGATGTTCCTGGTTATACTGTCCTCTGCAGGATTATCGGGGTCTCTGTATCAAGGCGGGTAATGAAAGAAGCACCATACGAATTCCCCATAATTCGCATGGTGCGCATATTGAATATCTCCTCGCTCGTCTCTCTCCTTAGAAGGAGAGAAAAAAAGGGGGCTGGAGAACGGGGCTGAGGTAGGTTCTCCAACCCCCGCTAAGAGGAGCATACGTGGTCCATTCCTGCTTTGTCCTTACACCTAACGTTTAGTATGATTGCGGTGCTCACTGCTTTTGCCCTATCCTCTATTCTTCTGTAGATCAGCATCAAACCATCTTCCTTTGTGTTCTGGCCGCCGTATAAATTTATATAATGTGTTGTCTGAATCATTTCACAAGGGGTTTTTATTTTATTAAAAAGGTTTAAGGAAAAACTTCCTTTGCCCCCTTATATGCGTTCCCCAATCTTACCAAGACTCAACCCTGCTACAGAATTCCAAATTCCAATATTCTTTGTTATTACAAAGAGCATGCCACTGGGGTCTAACTATATATCAACTATCATTTCAGTCTCTTGCAATAAACAGCCCGTGCAGGCATATGCCTCCTTGTCCTGCCGGGCAGGACATAATCCTACGAGATGGGATTCCTTGATAAAAACTCTTCATGGACGCTTCGGTATGACCTTTTCACCTTCGAGATCCATCTTGATGGAAAGAAAATCGAACAGGTCCTTGAGGGTGACGATGCCTTCCAGCTCACCATTGTCCGTGACCAGGAGCTTGCTCACCCCCTGCCGGTTCATCCTCGCCATGACATTCAGGGCATCGGCAGAGGCATCAACGGTATTGTTCTCGGTGCACCCGGATGCCACGTCCTCGACTATCGTCTCCTTCCACTTGTCATGAGGCACTTCCTTTATCTTATCAATGGTTATGCACCCTTCGAGTTTCCCGGATTCATTCTCCACCGGGAACATCTTGTAGTGATAGCGGTAGAAATAATCGTTGACCAGCTCATCCACGGATGTCGATGGAGAAACGGATACCGGATGCGTCTTCATGATCCGACTGACAGGCTCTCCCTTGAGCGCCCGTTCTATGAGAACCTGGGTATAGGACGTGCTCGATGCATTGCGGAGGAACAGGCCGATGAGAAACCACCACATTCCCCCAATAAAGTTCCCGGTCAGTACGTTGAGCACACCGAGGATGATAAGGCCCATCCCGAATCCGGAACCGATCCGGGAGGCGATGCGCGTAGAAGACCGCAGGTCCTTCTTCCATGACCACAGCACGGAACGCAGAACCCTGCCTCCATCCAGCGGATATGCAGGGATAAGGTTGAACGCGGCCAAAACGAAGTTGATGACGGACAGGTACGAGAGAACCGCCCAGACAGGCTGAGGCCAGGCAAGCTGCATCCCGATTCTGGAGATGCCGTAAAACACAAAACCGAGCGCAATGCTCGAAATGGGGCCGGCTATGGCCATGGAGAATTCGGCTTTCGGGTTTGCAGGCTCTTCTCCCATCTCCGCGACTCCCCCGAAGACAAACAGGGTTATTCCTTTCATTTCCAACCCGAACATCCTTGATACCATGGAATGGCTCATCTCGTGGAATATTATGGACAGGAAGAGCCCAAGGGCTCCGAAAGCTCCCATGATCCAGTATGTCCTAGGGGAAAAGCCTTTGTTGAAATAAGGGAAGTAGCCCTGGGCCAGTGTCCAGGTGATAAGTACGGCTATAATGAGCCAGCTCAAATCGATATATACGGAAAAGCCGAAGAGCTTGAATATCTTAATCCTCTTCCCGAACATATACACACTCCCTTCGAGCAGATACCTTTATTCGCCGGTCTGTCACTTCAATACGGAAAGCAGTTCTCGAGAGGCGGCAGGGATGTGCTCTTTTGTATGTATTTATATAGGGAGATACAATGAGCATGCCAAGGGCCGGTAAAAAAATGGGCTTACGCCGAATCTTAAAAAAAAGGTTATTGCCTGGGCGAAAAGGCTTTTTTTCGAAACTTGTCCGGAGAAAAGGGATTTCTTTCCCATGCAAATGGACAAAGCAGACTTTCCCTGCAGATCTCTTCTCGGGCTCAAAAAGGGTGTATATCGTTTGTTTACCTTCATCAGAACCCTGCCGAGGCTTTCCATGATAAGCCCTGGCATTCTTTTTGAAGAGCTCTTGCTGTAAACTCCAAGAGATCCCCCGACTGAGAAGTTACTTCTGATAAGCCGTATAGGTAGAGTGGAAATGAAGTATAGAAAGAGATCCGTCATTGCCGGCATTGGGGCAATCATCCTCATTGCAATCCCCGTCTTTCTCTCATTCTTGTCAGGCACCCTGGTAGAATGGCTCTGGATGGATAATCTCGGGTTCTTTACGATCTTTTCCCGAACGATCCTCCTCAAGGCAGCTGTTTTCACTGTTGCGTTCGCATTCATCTTTCTGTTCTCCTGGACCAATATCGAAGCCGCTGTCAGATTCAGCCTCCGCAAGGAAGAGCTCTTCATCGTGGGCTATCAGAATACCGTGATCAGCCTGCAGAAGGCGCGGCTCATAGCCATAGGCGGCGTCTTGATCTTCTCCGTATTGTTCGCCCTGGTGCTCATGAACCAATGGAACACCCTGCTTGAGTATCTCTGGAGAGAGCCCGTGCATCGGACGGACCCGATCTATCACCTCGACCTGATGTTTTATCTCTTCAAACTCCCTTTTTATAACCTTGTGCAGAACAGCCTCGCCAGCCTGTTCCTTATTGCCCTGGTAACCGTGCTCCTGATTTATTTCTCGCTGGAAAAAATCCCTCTGGAAAGCGCTATGCTCATCTCGATCGACAGGCCGGTACTTACTCATATCGCAGTTTTGAGCATCCTGTTCGTTGTGACCCTGGGAGCCGGGTACCTGCTGGATAGATACGATCTCCTCTTTTCCACGCGAGGAGTTGTCTCCGGCATGGGGTATGTGGATTACCACCTAGTCCGCACAAGCCTGCTGGTCATGTTCTTTGCAAGCCTTGCCCTTGCTGCGGCCATCGCACTTACCGCCTACCTCAAGCGTATCGGCTATCTCGTCTTCGCATTCGGAACATTCATCCTGCTTGCCCTTTTCTCTCTCGGGATCCTGCCTGCTTTCATGCAGAAGTTCATCGTGCGGCCGAACGAGCTGGACCTCGAGAAACCGTTCCTCGAACACAATATTTCGATGACCCGGAAGGCATATGGCCTCGACCGGATTCACGAGCGGTCCTATTCCGCGGCCGACAACCTCACCCAGACCGATCTTGCGGACAATAACGATACGATCAAAAATATCCGTCTCTGGGACTGGCGTCCAATCCTGCAGACCTATAACCAGACCCAGGCGATACGCCTCTACTACCAGTTCTACGAAGTTGATGTAGACAGGTATCACATTCCGGGTGAGGGATACCGCCAGGTGATGTTGTCCGCGCGAGAGCTTGCCGAAGAACTTCCGGAAAAAGCCAGGACCTGGGTGAACAGCAATCTCCAGTTCACGCACGGCTACGGGCTCGTCATGAACACCGTGTCGGAATCATTGGGTGAAGGGCTGCCCAGGTATGTGATCGAGGACATCCCGCCTTTGTCTCAATCCCTGAAGGTAGTTCGGGCCGCTCTCTACTTTGCGGAGAAAACACCGGGTTACCGCATCGTAAACACAGGCATCATGGAACTCGACTACCCGAAGGGGGACAGCAACGTCTATACCCGGTACCGGGGCTACGGAGGTATCCTGCTCGACAGTGTCTGGAAGAAGATCCTGTTTGCCTGGGATTTGAGAGATATCAACATCTTGATATCCCGCTACCTGAAGCCGGAGAGCCGCATCCAGATATGGAGGAATATCTCCCAGCGGGTGAGTCGTATTGCACCGTTCCTCGCGCTCGATAAAGATCCCTACCTGGTCTTGAGCCAGGGAAAGCTGTATTGGATACAGGATGCATACACGGTCTCCAGAAACTACCCCTATTCCGAGATTCGAGGGGGGAGGTTGAATTACATCCGGAATTCGGTCAAGGTGGTCATGGATGCCTATGACGGTTCCCTCGGTTTCTACATATTCGACCCCGAAGATCCGATCATCAAAGTGTACAACAAGGCATTCCCAGGCGTCTTCAAAAACAGAAACGAGTTCCCTTCGCATCTGAAAGGGCATGTACGCTATCCGGAAGATCTCTTCACCATCCAGGTCGACATGTATCGCACCTATCATATGACCGTCCCGCAGGTCTTTTATAACAGGGAGGATCTCTGGGCTTTCCCCCAGCAGAACTATCAGGGAAATCAAGGCCCGATGGCGCCGTATTATGTGCTCGTCCGCCTGCCGGAAGAAAAGGATCTCCAGTACATCATGATGGTGCCGCTCACCCCCCAGAACCGCAACAACATGATCGCATGGATGGCAAGCAGATCGGATTTCCCCTGGTATGGAGAGGTCATCGTATACAAGCTTCCCAAGGAGCGGATCATCTATGGCCCCGTACAGATCGAAGCCATGATCAATCAGGATACGCTGATCTCGCAGCAGCTTTCCCTGTGGGATCAGCGGGGTTCCCGGGTGATCAGAGGCAACCTGCTCGTGATTCCCATCAACACTTCATTCCTCTATGTCGAGCCGGTGTATATCCTTGCAGAAGGAGCCAACATCCCCCAGCTGAAACGGGTCATCATGGTTTACGGAGGAAAGGTGGTCATGGAGATGTCTGTCCAGGATGCAATCAACGCCATTTTCGGCATGCAGCAGCCCCAAATATCAGGGCCGGCACCGGCTGCCCCTCAGCAGGGCGCCCAGCCCCAGCCGGGAAGAGACGTGCTCGATCTGATGCAGGAAGCTGAGAAAGCCCTCCAACAGGGAAACTGGACCGCTTTCGGCCGTGCCATGGACAAGCTGAAAACACATCTTGCCCAACCCGTTCAGCAAGAAAGAACCGGCAGCAGGGCCGAGCCTCGTCAGGCAGTGCCGAATTCGAACAAACGATGAGAGCTTTCCTTATGGGTTTTTACCTGGTGCGTGTGTGTGGGATCCTGGAGAGACTTACTCCCCGATGATCTTGACCAGTACTCGCTTGCGCCTCCTGCCGTCGAACTCGCCATAAAAGATCTGCTCCCAGGGGCCGAAATCGAGCTTGCCGTCCGTAACTGCAACCACCACCTCCCTGCCCATGATCTGCCGCTTGAGATGGCCGTCGGCATTATCCTCGCCCACATTGTGCCGGTAGCTCGACACAGGCTCATGGGGCGCGAGTTCCTCAAGCCATCGTGTAAAATCATAATGGAGCCCGGATTCATCGTCATTGATAAATACGCTGGCCGTTATGTGCATCGCATTCACGAGCACGAGGCCTTCCCTGACTCCGCTTTCCCGGAGACACCCTTCCACCTCGGGAGTGATGTTGATGAAATCTAGGCGTTTTTGCGTATTGAACCAGAGCTCCTTCCTATATGACTTCATATCAAATGCCTCTTCTTCTCATGAATTTCTTAAAAAGCCCTTCCTTGCGACATCCGGATGGCCTGAAAAAACGGCCGGTCACTTCCTGCTCCATTCACTGATTGCCTCCGAGAGACCTTTGGGATCATCCGTACCGATCCTGAGGCACCTGCCCGATTCAAGTTCGATCTCCAAAGCAGCCAGACCTGATACGTTGTAGAGCCACCCTTGCGGCGTAACATTGATTCCCCAGCCATAATACCAGGGGTTCCTGACGATCCTCACGTCCCTGACACCGGACAAAGGGATCTGCTTCCTGATGAGCCCGGGCCCGAAGCGGATAAAGAGATTATCACCCCTGATTTCCACAGTCATGGAGTAAAAGAGGAACGCCATTGCAACAAAGACAATTCCCACAAGGATATTTGCTATGTTCCAGCCGATACTCAGAGACAAGACAAACACGATAACCGCAGCGCCCATCAGGGTTCCTGAAAGCAGGTATCCTCTCTGCGTGTGTCTATAATACAGATCTTCCATTTAACGGTACCTTCTGTCCGGTCAGTCTTTTCCTTATCCTACATATTATACATATAGTGCGCAGGGAGAAACCGCCGTCAATGGGTGGCATCCTTTTGGATAAGCTCCCTATTTCTTTGCCGAAGGTCCTTTACGCGACTCAACGATATGGCAGTTTTTTACGGCATCGACAAAGCCCGGTTTGATTTCTATGGCCTTTTTATAGCAGACAATAGCCTCACCATTCTTTCCGAGCGTTGCCAAGGCATTGCCCATATTATTGTAGGCCTCTGCGTACCCCTTATCGAGATTGACTGCATCCGAATAACTCCTGACGGGTGCGTCTTTTCCCCACTCTTACACTGTCAACAGAATATTCTCTTTATTTACATGATTGAATGATCTCATGACAAGACAGCATATCAAAAAAGACATGGTTAAGAAGGATGAAACCGCTTAACCGAAGGAAAGACGGGATCGACTTACTCGATATCTTAAAACACAATCACTGCAAGGCTTGATTATATCATGGAGTATGGATCCGGGCCTTCCTGCAGTCAGGAAACGTGCCTGTTTTCCTTGATCCCGAGCCATACCTTTGCTTGGTGAGGGTCTTTGAAAACCTGCAGCTCGATACCGAGCTCTTGTGTATCGCTGAGGATATCGAACATCCGGGCAAGGCCGTAAGCAAGGTTTGTCTGGGCGATGATGGCCCATTTGAACCTTCTGTTCCTGGGGATATGGCTTGCAACAAAGGTTACATGACTCCTGATGTCATCAGAGGATAACAAGCCTCGTGCTTTCGTGAAATCCGAAATCCCACTTCTAACGGATTCGAACTTCGGGTCGCTCCTCATTTCGATTATCGCTGCATTGAGATCCTTCAGGCTGACTTTTCCATGATGCCGGATATATCCCATGCCCAGTTCCTGATCGATATGAAGGTCAAATCGGCCGGTTTGGCTATCCATGGGCCTCCCTTCCGGCTTTCACAGCCGTATTCCGCAGTTCCACGCCAAAGGAGGATTTCCTTTGTCTCGCTGCGGAAACTTTGCTGATGCATAAAGCCTGTTCTCACTGTTTTGATCAGGTAATGAGTCAAATCAGTATCGAATCCCAGGGTGAGTCCGCTACACATGAATAGGGAAAAGGACATTCGTACGGAGTTTAAAAACAATAATCAGCAAGATGTATATGTCAAGGGTATAACAGGATATTTTTTTCTGTCCATCCAGCCAAGTTTCACGGCTCCAAGGAAAATATCATGCCGGTGATCAAGTTTTAGGAAATTTTTCACCAGAGAGCTTTTCCTCCTGCGGAGCCCTTGCCTGCAAAATCCTTTTCAGCTTGCCGCTTGCAAATCCCTCGAGATCAAGGGTGACGAACTGGAAGCCCATATCCCGAAGGACCTGGACGATTTCCCTCTTATGGGCAAATGCCCTTTCCATGTCATCAATCTCCACGACAGCGGTTTCAAAGGGGAAATACCTCACCCTGCACGCGATGAACCCGAGCCGTTTCAGAAATGTCTCTGCTTCCCCCACCCTCCTGAGACGCTCCCCGGTAATCTCAATGCCGAAGGGAATCCGGGAGCACAGGCACACCGTGTTGGGCTTGTCCCAGGTTGGCAGTCCGACCTCCCTTGAATAATGTCGTATTTCGTCCTTGGTAATACTGAACTCGACAAAGGGCTGCCATATCCCGTCCTCCCGGCCGGCCTTCATGCCGGGCCGGTAGTCGGTGAAATCTGTGGCATTCAGACCGTCCGCTATTGTCTCTATCCCTTTTTCGTCCGCCCACTGCCTCGCTTCGTGGTCCCTTATCTTCCTGCACAGGTAGCATCGCTCGGCAGGGTTCCGGGAGAAGGATGAGTCCGCCTCCAGCTCATTGATAGAGATCTCCTCGCAGGCGATGCCGATAAGCTCGGCGAGCATCCTTGCGTCTGCAGCATCTTTCTCGTGGATGATGGGGGGAATGGAAGGTGAGCGCCTTTGCTTCAGTGCCCAAGGCTTCATGGGCAAGCCAAGCCAGAAAGGTGCTGTCAAGCCCTCCGGAGAGCAGGACCGCGAGCTTGCCCCTGCTCATCATGGACTCTTTAATCGCTTCCAGCCTTACCATTGCTTCGCCTCCTTACTGCCCTGAGGATCCTTACTGCTGCTGCCGCTGCGCCCACGCTGTTACCGATGTTCAGTACGAGAAGGCCCGGCACGCAGCTCTGCAGCATGGTCCGAAGGGCTGTATCGCCTTCTCCCCCCAGACCGTATCCGATAGGGGTGGGCACGGCTATCACCGGTTTGTCGGTCAGCGATGCAATCATGGTGGGGAGTATACCGTCCATTCCGGCAAAAACCACCAGCACGTCCGCATCTTTTGTCTTCTGGATTCCGAGGAACGGCCGGTGCAGGCCGGATACGCCGAAATCGAAAGCCTTGATGACTTCAGTGCCGATCTCCTCCAGGAGCAGGGCGCATTCCTTTGCAAAGGGGGTGTCGGCAGTCCCTGCCGTGATGATTCCCACAATTCCGGTTTCCCGGTGCAGCTCCATGTCGGCGGATTTCAATACCACCAGGCTTCCGGCCTGCGCTGTCCGTGCCGTGGGGAAGGCTTTCTTAAGGTCTTCCAGTGTCTGCTCATCTGCCAGGGATATGAACACCTGTTTGGTCTTTTCCAGAAATTTCCCGACAATCTCCTCCACCTGCCGGGCGCTCTTGCCCCTGGCATAGACCACTTCGGGGAAGCCGGTCCGGTTATGGCGGTGAAGGTCCAGGAGAAAATCCTCCCCATGGTCATAGAGCGTGCGGACTATCATCTCCTCTGCTTCTTCTATACTGAGCTCGCCGTTCTTGGCCTTTTCTATCAGGTTCTTGATCATTCGTCCCTCCACCATGCTATCCGCCTACTCACCTGCTTCTTTTTACGGATCTTGCCGTTTCCTTTCTGCCAAGACCTTGTCCACTTCCGCCCGGACGGTTGCTATTGCAACTCCTTTTCTTTCAGAGATCTCTGCAAGGTCACGATATTCGGGCTTGATGCGTTTTGAACCGTCCGGAAGCCTGCTCTCCTTGACATTGACCTCGCCCAGGGATGTGCTGATGCGGTAAACGCTCCGCTCAAGCACCCGTCTTTCAACCGGGTGGTAGCGGACGCCGATGGAAGTGGTATGCGCCAGCAGGCAATTCAGGACATCATCAAGGTGCTCAAGGGTGCAGATCGCCTGTATGCAGAAGCCCGGCCTGCCCCGCTTCATGATCTTGGGCGTCAGGCCCGCATCGCGCACGCCTGCATCGTACAGCCTCGCCAGGGCAGCCTCGGTGTCCTCCGGGATCATATCGTCCACATCTGCTTCCACCAGGTATGCCTGCAGCCCCGGCTCCGCCGACCGAGATTCGCACAGGATCGTGCGGCAGAGGTTGGGCCAGCCGGGAATCTGCCGTTTGCCGCACCCGTAGCCCACGGATCGGACCGTGAGGTCTGACGGAGGGCCGCCTTTTTCCGCAAGCGCAGCAATGACGGCAGCACCGGTGGGCGTGGTGAGCTCTGAGGAGATGTCGGTGAACCTGACGTGCCTGCCTTGGAGGAGTTTTATGGTTGCAGGAGCGGGCAGGGGAATGGTTCCGTGCATGGATTTCGTCATGCCCGTGCCGAGAGGAACGGTGAGGCTGTAGAGGGCATCTGCTGCAAAATATTCAAGGGCCGCAGAGATGCCCACGATATCCAGGATAGAATCCACGGCTCCCACCTCGTGAAAATGTACTTCATCCACACCGACACCATGCACTTCTGCCTCGGCTTCGGCCAGGACTTTGAATACCGTGACAGCCCTGTCTCTTACCGGGACGGAAAGCGGGGCAAGGATCGTATCCCTGATAAGGGCATAGGTCCTGTGTTCATGGGTCTCTTCTGCACAGGTAAACGTCAGGTCCAGCGCATCGATCCCATGGACAGGGCGGTGAGATGTCTCCAAGGAAAACCCGCCGAGGGGAAGGATATCGAAGATTCCTTTCAGGTAGTCCACCGGGCACCCGAGGTGAATCAGGCTCCCCAACAGCATGTCACCGCTGATCCCGCCCACGGGATCGATGATAAGAATCCTCATGCCGCAACCTCCGGACCAGAGCTTTTACCAATTTCGCTTTAGCACCCTTTACTTTGCCACACTTCGTATCTCCCAGACAATGCCTTTATGCCCTTGAGAAACTTTTACCCGATCATTGTTTCTTACTCGGGAATATCACATTCCTTCATCCGAGCCATTGAAATCAGTGGAAAATATCACTACGAACGTGTATCATTCCTGATATACGGATCAAAGCCATAATGAAGCAGGAGGGATGTATGGAGCTCGATGAGGCAATCGTTGGAAGGAGAAGCGTAAGGAAATATACCGACTATGTCGTGAGCGACCAGGAGATCAGGTCTCTCATCGAGGCAGCGAGATGGGCTCCATCCTGGGCCAATACCCAGGTTTGGGAATTTATCGCGGTCAGGGACTCAGGTCTTATTGAAAAAGTAGTCGGCACCTATGCCGAGAAGAATCCGGCCACCAAAGGATCGCTCTCCGCATCGGTCCTCATTGTAGCCTGTGCAAAGACCGGCGTATCCGGCTGCTACGGAGGCAAAAACGTCACCAAGCTCTCCAACTGGTATATGTTCGACCTGGGGATAGCGGTCCAGAACATAAGCCTCAAGGCCCATGCCATGGGACTGGGAACGGTTGTGGTGGGGCTCATGGACCACGAGGCTTGCAGGAAGCTCCTGAGCGTGCCCGAAGGCTATGAGGTCGTTGCCGTGCTGCCGATCGGCAAGCCCGCCGCACCGCCCAAATCAGGGCCGCCCCGCAAGGAGCTCTCCGGCTTCCTGTACCGCGACAAATTCGGAGAAGCGTTCTAGAGCAATAAAAGGAGGCATGCCCAATGTCAGGTTACGGAGTGCTCCTGGAGCGTACCGGCAAGATTGCGGTCGTAACATTCAACCGGCCGGAAAAGAAGAATGCCTTTGACGAGCGCATGTGGGCTTCTCTTGGGAAGGTAGTATCCGACCTCAAAAACCTCATGCCCCGCGCCGTTGTCGTTACGGGAGCCGGGATCGAAGCATTCAGCGCAGGCTTTGACGTAAGCCCGGAGAATCCTCAGGTTACCAGTCTTATCGACGCAGTCCAGAAGCATGAGAAGGGACCTGCCATGGATCTCATACGCCTCGTCAGGACAACGACCGACAGTCTTGTCCTGCTTCCCGTGCCCGTGATCGCTGCAGTCAACGGCCTTGCCTATGGCGGCGGGGCAGAGATCGCTTCCCGGTGCGACCTGAGGGTCATGGACCCGGGAGCGGTGTTCTGCTTCTCGGAGGTAAAGCTCGGCCTCATGCCGGATCATGGGGGAGTTGTCGGGCTCACGAGGCTCATCGGCCCTGCAAGAGCTGCGGACCTGATCCTATCGGGCAGGAAAGTAGATGCGCAGGAGGCTCTGTCGCTCGGCCTGGTCAACCGCATCAGTTCGCCTGGCAAGGCATGTGAAGAAGCTCTCGCACTCGCTATGGTTATTGCAGAAAACGGCCCCCTCTCGGTACGCCATGCCCTGAAAGTTATCAGATCCACCCCTGACCTGCCCTATGACAAGGCGTTAGCCCTGGAGACGCAAGAGGCGGTTGACCTGATTGCGAGCGGTGAATGCATCTACGGAATTACGGCTTTTCTCTCGAAAAAGAAGCCGGATTTCCCTGACCAGGAAACTGTGCAAAACTGAAGCATGCGATCAGGAAGCTGCATGAATGAAGGTAGGGGGATCGAACCCGTACTATCTTGGCCCGGCTGCCTGAATCATATACAGGGGAAAGGGCCTGCACATACCTCTGCCGGGTTCTCCCGGATGACGTGGTCAGAAATAACCATGCAGCCCCGGGAGATAGTTTACCCCGAAATACGTGAACAGAATGCTTAAAAATCCTATCAGTGCGAGCACGGCGACCCTCCTTGTCATCCCGCCGCCCCTTATCCTCTCATGGAGCACGGCTGCATAGACGAGCCAGGTAATGAGCGCCCACGTCTCCTTCGGGTCCCATCCCCAGTACCTTCCCCATGCGACCTGAGCCCACACAGATCCGGTCAGGATGCCCACGGCGAAGAATATGAACCCGATGATCACGCAGCGGTAGAAGATCAGACCCGAGGTTTTCTCACCGGATGACACGCTGCTCCCTCTCAACATAATCAATCCAAAGACCGTGGCCATTGATAAGCATGCATAGCCAAGAAAACAGGTGATGACGTGGATGGCGAGCCAATTGCTCTTCAGCGCAGGGATGAGGGGCTGGATGCTGTTCTCTATGCCGGGCGAAAACGACGCATAGCCGAGCATCAGGGCAGCCGCAGGCATGACAAAGGCCGGCATCGGATCTCTTATCCTGCCTTTGATGCCGAGGAATGAAATCAGGACAATTGCCCAGGAAAAGAATACAAGGGACTCATAAAAATTTGCCAGTGGTACATGGCCGATTCCCAGAGAATAGGATTCATGCCACCGCAGGAGAATTCCTGCCGTATGCATCAGAAACCCGCCCATGGCGCCGAAGAAGGCAAGGCATGCCAGGGCTTCCTTCCCGGATATCAGGCTTACCAGCGACAGGGAGAACGACCCGAGGTAGATGAAGGTCACCATGCCGATGATGATCCCGCTTCTCAATCCTCGCCCTCTCTGCCTCTGCCGGCCTTCGCGAGATCCTCTGCAGGGCCTTCCTGATCCTGGCCCGGGTGTATGCCGGTCTCGGCAGCATCCCCGCGTGAGGAATCCGGTCCTGTCCCCTTCCTGGTACGCGGAGTAAAGGAGACAAGCATCAGACTGACGAGAAATACCGCCCCGCCAAATGCTGCCACAGGGGTACCCGGGTCCCGCTTGACCCTGATGCCTGTTATGTACGAGGCAGCCGTCTCTTCAACCGAGAACGTGTAGGGCCTGACTGCCGAAGGGTTGAGCTCCGGTGCCCTTTCAAAGAGATCAGATGCCTGGCTCCTGATCAAGTCTATATTTTTGAACACCCACAGGTACCGCACCCCTGAGGAATCTTCGATCAAGAGCTTCACAGCAGGCCCTGCCTCCATGAGGTCATCCCAGACTTTTACTACTCTGGCCTGGGTGCCTGCGCGTGAAAGAGGGATGATATCGCCCTCGGATGCCTTGACCGTCATCTTTGTCTCATCTTCGGAGACAGTCAAGGTTGCGGACAAGACCTGCCGGTAACTCTCCTGATAGAAGCCGAAGCAGGAGAAACGGGCCGGGTGGTTGACGCTCACCTGTGCCTGACCGACCGCCTGGCCGTTTTTCATGAAGGTCAGACCGGACACGAATTCCTTCGGCATGCCGTTTTCGTGATAATCCACCGTGAACCGATCGCACCGGACAGAGAAACCGAGGTCTTTGAAGGCTCCTCCCTTCAAAACCACCCCGGATACGGCTGTTCCCTCCGGAATATCCATAAAACCGTCCAGGCCGAAGGCGCCGAGGGCAAATCCACCAATGATCACGAGAATGCTGCCGTGCAGGAGCAGCATCAGGAGACTTCTCCTGCGCAAATATATCCTCCGCCTCATGCACAGCACGAGATTGACACAGAGCAGAAATCCGAGGGTCATGAACCAGATCGAATGAAAGATGTCATAGGGACTGAGTAGAGATAGTATCCCGGAGACCCACCCGTGCCCGAAAGGCATCACGGTACCTTCCTGGGGGAAGATGGTCCCGACCAGGCAGAGCAGGGCAATACTGAAGAAAAGCATTACCGTGAACTTCAATGAAGAGAGGATTTTCAGCAAGCCGGCACCATCTTTTCCGGATACGCCCTGCTGTTTCGGTTCATAATGCCCAAAACTCCTTTTCGCAGCCGGCCCGGGTTGCTTCCCCGGTCATCTCTGCCGAAGTTTTCCGTGTGTCCTCATGCGATGCACACCTGTGACATCCTTTTCAAGAGTACCTGTTGGTATCATACCTATATCAACAATTCATTATATTTTTTCCATGCGAATCCACAGAAATATTTTTATGTGCAGCCCACGCAGAAGATTTGCTTATTGAGATTTACCTGATCATGGTTATTGATTATTCCTTAGAGTCTGCAGGCATTTACCAACACGTTCATCCAATTTTAAATTATAATTATATTGCGTAATAATAATAGGAGGTTATCTCATGATGCTGCGAAATAATATGCTGAAGAGCCTTATATGGCTTTTATTTCTGCCGGCCATGGCCTTTTCCCTGCCTCTCATAGTCAGTGCGCAACCTGTGTGCCCGACGGGATCGGTGCTTGACCCTAATGGGGTATGCGTACTCGATGCAGTGGCTCAGCCGAAGTTCCTGAACCAGTGCCCCAACCCGCTCAGTCCCGGCTTTATATGGCAGCCCACAACACCCGGCGGGTCTCATTATGAGATCGGGGCATACCAGTTCAAGCAGAACCTCGGACTCGTCAATCTCAAGACCATGGCGCCCATGCAGACGACTGTCTGGGGTTATGGTTCGAAGACGCAGTCACCGACCTATCCAGGCCGTACCTTTCTGATCGATAAAGGGGCAAATCCGTCCAAGCCGATCACAGTCAGATGGAAGAACAACCTCGTCGATACCCTTGGAAATCCGTTACCGCATCTCCTTCCTGTGGATTCGACACTGGACTGGGCAGACCCGTTTAATGACCCTCCAAACAGGGTGCCCGGCCCCTATCTGGGACCTGTGCCCATATGCATGCACCTCCATGGCGGCCATACCGAATCGCTCAGTGACGGCCTGCCGGATGCATGGTTTACCCCTGGATATGCGCAGAAGGGAAGGCTTTTCAACGAGGTCTACAATTACCCGATGGACCAGGAGGCTGCGACTATCTGGTATCACGATCATGCCCTGGGACTCACGCGTTTGAACGTGTATGCCGGACTTGCCGGATTCTGCCTGATTCGTGATGCTAAGGAGGCTGCCCTCAATCTTCCCAAGTATCCGTATGAAGTCCTTCTCGTCATTCAGGACCGGATGTTCACTCCGAACGGGCAGTTGTATTATCCGACCCAGCCGTCTCTTCTCCCCGGTGGCGCTCCAAGCGCCCAGCCCGAGTTTTTCGGTGACTTCATCCTCGTCAACGGAAAGGCATGGCCGGTCCTCGATGTGAAGCCCAGGCAGTACCGCCTGCATCTCTTGAATGGATCAGACTCTCGTTTCTATAATACAGCTCTCTTGGTCAAGAACACCAATCAACCGGGCCCTGCCTTCGTCCAGATAGGCACTGATGGAGGCCTGCTCAATGCACCGGTGACGATTGCATCGCCGCAGCGCCTGCTCATGGGACCGGGCGAGAGGATGGATGTACTGGTTGATTTCTCGACCTTTGCCGGCAATACGCTGATCCTCACCAACGATGCTAATGTACCTTTCCCGACCGGGGCCCCGGTTGACCCCAGGACGGGGGCCGGATCATGGCCTTCCGGGTTGCTTCAACCCCCGTGGTGCCGGGCACGGTACCAACTCAGCTGCGCACTACGCCCATACCACCACTATCAACATCATTACCCCCGCGACAGCTTATCCTGGCCGAGGCAACGAACGGATATGGCCGTCTGGAGCCTCTATTGGGAACAGTAGCTGACGGTGCGCTTCAATACAGGTCACCGATCACAGAGAATCCCGAACTTGGCTCCACTGAAATCTGGGAGATATATAACACGACCCCGGATGCCCATCCCATCCACTTGCATCTCGTCCAGTTCCAGGTCCTGGACCGGCAGGAATTCACTGCCGACCAGGCCGGTAATGGATCGCTGACGAATATTCAGCTTGTCGGCAGCCCCGTTCAGCCACCTGACAACGAAAAAGGATGGAAGGATACCATTGTAATGAATCCGGGTTCGGTAACCCGTATCATTGCCAAGTTCGACATTGCAGGTGAGTATGTCTGGCACTGCCATATCCTCTCTCATGAAGATCATGAGATGATGAGGCCGTACTGCGTGAACGACCCGGCAACAAACAACTGCGCCTGTGCAGGGCCGGACGGCTGTCCATAGTATCGGCATGAATGCAAAGAGGGGCCGCATGTGCGACCCCTCTCATGTAGTTTCACCTTAAAAAATAGGAGGTTAACCAGCTATGGGTTTCGGGTCGAGGACTCTCATGTCCCTGTTTATCCTGGTGTTCATTATCAGCGCGGCATCTCTTTCTGCTGATTCAGACGGCAGCACGACAGCGGCACAGGAAGTAATGAAGGCGACGGGCACTGGAACAGCAACAGGAAAAGAAGCAGCAAAGGTGGAGGGAACGATCACGTTCATCGAACGGGATGGATCACTGGTCATCATGAATCCAGCCGGCAAATCGCAGATAGTATACATCCGGAATGGATCCAAGATCATCCGGAATGACCGTGAGATAAGCGGGAAAGATCTCAAGATCGGGGATGTGATTGAAGCCAGGGTCGACTCGATGCGGAAAGCGGATAGGGTCGAGGTGCTCAAACAGGTACCCTGACCTGAGCGTTCAAGCCGGCATCGCATCATGAACGTTCCGCACATATCAGCCGGTTTAATCGGGAGGAGCCGTTGCTTCCCTTCGGTAGGACCCCCTGATTGTTATCGGGCACAGCGCCCCTTTCCGGCGATAAAAGCCAAACGTAGCTTGTGGGGCCTCCGTACGGGTCTCGTTGTGTTTCTGGTCATGGTGATTTTGGGGCGGGGGGCATCCGATGCCAGGGATTACCAGGTCAGGCGAAGAGCAGGCGGGTATACGGTTGAAGCTTTCATAAACAGGAACCCGCCGATCATAGGTAAAAACGTAACCCGGGTCCGGATCAAAGATGCCCATGGGAATTATGTGAGAGGGGCTGTTGTTACAATCAACTATTTCATGCCCCCCATGCCGGGCATGCCCCCGATGAACTATACAATTCCGGCTTACATGACAGGTGACGAGTATACGGCAACAATGGATCTCATCATGACAGGACCCTGGAACATTGTGATTATCGTACACAATCAGGCGGACCTTTGTCGGGTCGTCTTTCCGATAGATGTACGCTGAAGCGTCGGAACAGTAACTTAAAGCTTTTTGTAATGCTTAAAGGGGGGTTCAACCATGCGGAAGGGTCTTATTGCAGTATTTCTACTCACTGCTGCCGCTCTTATGGCTGCGCTCATTTTCGGTGTTCATCAAAGCGATGTTTCGTCATCCCGGCATTTATCCTCTCCTCGCATATATTCAAAAGAAAACCCGGCATCCTCTGATCATGTTTCTTTGGATACGGCAGGAACGACTCATGTTCCTGACCAAGTTAACACTCGGCAGACACCGGCATTCGATATCCTTCCGGACAGACAGAAGCTAATCGGGCTCAAGACCGTTGCGGTCTCACGGAGCCGGATGGTCAAGACCATCCGCACGGTAGGACGGATCGAATTCGATGAGAGAAAGCTGACGACTATAAACATGAAATACGAGGGGTGGGTGGAAAAACTGTATGCCGACTATTCGGGTAAATATGTCAGGCGCGGCGAGCCCCTGGCGGAGATCTACAGCCCAGAGGCTGCATCTGTCCAGCTCGAATACCTCAATCTGATGAAATGGAAGAATCAGGTTCCCCGTTTTCAACGGACAATAGAATTCGAGTGGGGAGACCGTTACGGAACAAACGGCCGGTTTGTCACCTACGACCCCGAGCTCCTCGTCGAAGTGGCCAGGCAGAAGTTCAAGCTTTGGGGATTCACGGACAAGGATATCGAGAGGCTCGAGAAGAAAGGGGATGCATATCGGACTATCATGGTCAGAAGCCCTGTCAGCGGCTATATATTCGAGAAGCCCGCGTTCAGGGGCAGCCGTGTCAACCCCGGGGATAAGCTGTTCGATATCGTGGACCTCTCTACTGTCTGGGTTCTGGCTGATGTGTATGAATACGAGCTTGTTTCCATTCAGGAGGGCCAGGAAGCAAGTATCAGTTTGAGCAACTATCCTGAAAAGGCCTTCTCTGTAAAGGTCGACTTCGTGTATCCGGCTCTTTCGGGGAACACCAGGACTGTCAAGGTAAGGTTCATCGTCCCGAACCCTGATAAAATCCTGAAGCCCCAGATGTTTGCCAATGTGGAGATGGTCCTTGATCTTGGTGAAAAGCTCGCCATACCGAGAGAAGCAGTCTTTGACACAGGCATAAGGCAGATTGTGTATGTCGATGTAGGCGACGGTTTCTTCCAGGCCCGCCGTATCAGGCAGGGCATAAGGACCGATACCTTGGTGGAAGTTTTAGGAGGCCTTCAGCAGGGCGATCGGATCGTTGCCAGGCCTGTCTTTCTCGTCGATTCAGAGGCGAAGCTGAAAGGCTGCAGCGAGTGATGGTCAGGCATATCATAGAATTCAGTGTAAAGAACCGGGTCGCTGTCCTGCTGTTTATTTCACTCGTCATTGTTTGGGGCATCTGGGCCATGAACAGGATAGCCCTCGATGCACTACCTGACCTGAGCGATACACAGGTCATCGTTTACACCGAATGGACCGGCCGAAGCCCACACTTGGTGGAGGATCAGATCACCTATCCAATCAGCTCGACGCTCCTGGCCATGCCTAAGGTGCAGGCAGTAAGGGGATACTCCTTTCTTGGCAGCTCCTTCATCTATGCCATTTTCGAGGACGGGACAGACATTTACTGGGCCAGGAGCCGGGTCCTTGAGTACCTGCAGGGGGTGAAGGGTAAAATCCCGGCAGAGGTGAATCCCCTCCTGGGGCCGGATGCATCGAGCGTGGGATGGGGCTTCTGCTATGCAATCAAAGACAGGAAAGGAGTTCTGGACCTGTCTGAACTGCGTTCCCTCCAGGACTACAACCTGAAGTTGTCGCTGGAAAGCGTGCCCGGTGTTGCCCAGGTGGCGACCATCGGCGGCTTCATCAAGCAGTACCAGGTGAACATCGATCCGAACCGCCTCCTGGCCTACGGAATCCCCATTACCAGGGTCTTCGAAACCATAAGGAAGAGCAATAACGACATAGAGGGGCGGGTCATAGAGTTCTCCGGTGCGGAATACATCGTTCGGGGCATGGGCTACATCCGTGAGGCAAGGGATCTGGAGATCGTTCCCCTGGGGACTGACGGCAGGGGAGCCCCCATATACCTCCGCGACATTGCGAGAGTGCAGATCGGGCCCGAGATCCGCAGGGGGATTGCCGATCTAGACGGTAAGGGAGAGGTCGTAGGCGGGATCGTAGTCGTCAGGTACGGCGAGAACGTCCTCAAGGTGCTGGAGCGGGTGAAGGAGAAGATCGGGCGCGATATCGCGCCCAGCCTGCCGGACGGTGTCGAGATCATCACCACCTACGATCGGTCGGACCTCATCATGAAATCCATCCGCACGCTCCGCGACGAGATAACCAAGCTCATCATCGCAGTGAGCATCGTCTGCATGATATTCCTCATGCACCTGCCCAGCGCCCTGGTGATACTCCTCACACTACCGGGTGCCATTATCCTTTCCTTCCTGTTTCTCTCCTTCTTTGGCGTCACCTCCAATATCATGAGCATGAGCGGCATTGCGATCACCATCGGGGTCATGGTGGATGCAGGAATCATCATGGTGGAAAACGCCCACAAGAAGCTTGAGGAATGGGAGGCGGGTGGGCGGAGAGAAAGTCGGGCAGAGGTGCTCGTCTCTGCAATAACAGAAGTGGGTCCTTCCCTCTTTTTCGCCCTTCTGGTCATTACCGTGGCCTTCCTGCCGGTTTTTGCCCTGCAGGATCAAGCCGGGCGGCTCTTCAGACCCCTGGCATTTGCCAAAACTTTTGCCATGCTCACGGCATCGCTGCTTGCAGTGACGCTCACGCCTGCACTCATGACAATCCTCATCAGGGGGCGGTTAAGACCAGAGCATGATAATCCCCTGAACAGATCGCTCCAACGGATCTACGAGCCGGTCGTAAGCTTCAGCCTTAAACACCCGAACAAGGTTTTCATTGCTGCATTGATCGTCATCGCAATTACCCTGTACCCTGTGATGAAACTAGGGTCCGAATTCATGCCCCCACTTTTCGAGGGCTCGATCTTCTACATGCCGGTCACGGCACCCGGCGTGTCCATTTCGGAGGTTTCGAATCTGCTCAAGGTACAAGATGGAACACTTGCAGCCATCCCTGAGGTGGCACAGGTATTCGGCAAGGCAGGACGGGCTGAAACAGCCACAGATCCGGCCCCTCTGGAGATGTTCGAAACAGTCATAAACCTGAAGGACGAGTCAGAATGGCGGCCGGGCATGACGGTCCAGAAGCTCGTCGAAGAGATGCACGAGAGATTGCAGATACCCGGCCTGGCCAATGCCTTCACCACGCCGATCAAGGCACGCATCGACATGCTCTCGACAGGCATCCGGACACCTCTGGGGATCAAGATCCTGGGACCCGACCTCTCGACCATAGAGCGTATCGGGACCGATCTGGAGAAGCTGATCAAGCAGGTCCCGGGCACGGTCACCGTATATGCCGAGAAGGTCAATACCGGATACTACCTCGACATAACAGTGAAGAGGGATGAGGCGGCACGGTACAACCTCACGGTCGACGATGTGAACTCAGCCATCCAGGCCTCAATCGGCGGCGTGAACCTGACGACGACCATCGAAGGCAGGGCGCGTTATCCTGTCAATGTCCGCTACGAACGGGAATTCCGGGGCGAACTTGATTCTGTCGGCAGGGTGCTTGTTCCGGTTGAGCTTAGTGCCCCTGCTGTATATTTCTCCGGTTCCGGCCCCAGCATCGGCACCATTGCCCAAGTCCCGATCCGCGAGCTTGCCGATATCCGCATCACCAACGGTCCATCGCTCATCAAAAGCGAGCAGGGCATGCTGAGCGCCTCCGTGTATATCCACTTTGCCGGCATCGACACAGGTTCGTACATCGATGCTGTCAACAAGAATATTGCAAGCATCAAGATCCCTGACGGATATCGTCTGGAGTGGGGGGGCGAATACCAATACATGGAAAAGGCCAAGAGCCGGTTAATGGTCGTTATCCCATTCACGCTGTGCATTATCTTTTTCATCATCTACCTCAATACCCGCTCATTAACAAAAACAGCCATCGTGTTTCTGGCTGTACCTTTCTCTCTAGTGGGCTCTTTCTGGCTCATCCATCTGCTCAACTACAACATGAGTACAGCCGTATGGGTGGGGATCATTGCCCTGGCAGGCCTTGATGCAGAGACGGGTGTCATCATGCTCCTCTACCTGGATCTGGCTTTCCGGCAGTGGCGCGATCAGGGAAGGCTGAAGACAGATACTGACCTCAGAGAGGCGATCAAGCACGGCGCTGTCAGGAGACTAAGGCCCAAGGTAATGACCGTCACCACTATACTTGCGGGTCTGGTGCCCATTATGTTCAGCACCGGCATGGGCTCGGAGGTCATGAAGCGCATAGCTGCCCCCATGATCGGCGGGGTAGTGACTTCGACGATCCTTGAGCTGGCTATTTATCCCGCCATATTCCTGCTGTGGGGAAGGGCTCAGATGAAGAATCAGCGGATGGTCATGTAAACTTATAGAGCACCGGCACTGATCACTGAAGAGCATAGCCGGTGCAGGGAGAAATGCTCCGGCAATAAATAAAGGGACGGCTAGTCCCCATTAGGAGGTTTCATTATGGGAACGATAAAAAGCATGGTTTTCTTGATGGCAATGGTTGCTTTCGGCTTGCCTGCGGGCCTCTGCAATGCTCAGGATGATGATCTGAGCATGTACAAGGCCTGCAAGTACTGCGGCATGGATCGAACTCTGTTCTCGCACAGCCGGGTGCTCATAACCTATGACGACGGAACTTCTGCAGGCACATGCAGCCTGCACTGTGCCGCAGTAGAGCTGGCATTGAGCCTGGACAAAACGCCCAAATCCATCGAGGTGGGGGACCACAAGACTAAGAAGCTGATTGATACGGAGAAGGCTTATTGGATTATCGGAGGAAGCAAGCCCGGAGTAATGACCAAGAGAGCAAAGTGGGCCTTTGAGAACAAGGCGGATGCGGAGGATTTTATCAAGGTAAACGGCGGGGCGCTTCAGGGCTTTGAGGAAGCGATCAAGTGCTCGTATGATGACATGTATCCGGACACAAAGATGATCCGAGAAAAAAGGAAGATGAAAAAGATGGGGAAAATGAACATGTAGGAAGGCCAATGTGGGTAACAGGTCTTACACGGGAAGGATGAAAATCCGGATGGGTATAATCATGAAAAGAACCGTGTGCATCGGATTCATGATGCTTATGGCGGTTTCCCTCGCACAGGCAGGAACCTCTGAGTTCCGGAAACCCGGGAAGGCTGACAAGTGCCCTGTCTGCGGCATGTTTATCTTTAAATATCCGGATTTTCTTGCCCGGGTAATCTTCAGAGATTCAAGCATCGGCTTCTTTGACGGAGCAAAGGATATGTTCAAGTATCTTCATGCCCTTTCCAAGTACAGCCCGGGAAAAAACCCGGACGACATAGCCTCTCTTTACGTGACCGAGTACTACCGGCTCACCCCCATTGATGCGAGAAAGGCCTTCTATGTCATGGGCAGCGATGTCTATGGCCCCATGGGTAGAGAACTCATACCCTTCGAGAAAGAGTCCGAGGCAAGGGAATTCATGACCGATCACCATGGGAAAGCCACACTCGGGTACAATGATATCACGGCTTCAATCATCAGAGGTCTCGACTGAATGCGGCAAAGAAAATCGAATGCTTTCATGCTCTACCTTGTCTTGAACCTCACGATTCTGGCAATCCTTTTCCTTCACGCCCATATCTGTTCAAAAGCCGGGGCAGCAATGCTGAAAGATGAAAGACATCTGGTCGAAGTTTACAGACTCACTGATATCTGCCTCTTCACCGATGCCCGGTACACAAGGAACCCGTCAATGGCTGATATCCATTCTTCTTTCCAGGACAGCCCGATGTCCCTTGACTATTTTCCTTCCGGTGCGCTTATGTTGCCGCCGCCTCACCTGACCCGATATGATCTGGATTGAAAGGCAAAGATACTTAATCGATTTTGCACTGTTGTCGCTGATGCGGCGATCGAATAAGAACCTTGCGCTCACGGCGGTGTATACCCTTATCGTTTTTATCCTGGCCTCGATCGTCTTTTTCACCCAGGCCATCAAGAAAGAGGCGAATGCCGTGCTTGAAGGAAGCCCGGACATTGTCGTTCAGCGGCTCGTTGCCGGGAGGCAGGCTTTGATCCCTGCCCGTTATATAGATGAACTGCTGAAAATTACCGGTGTATCCGATGTGCAGGGCCGCTTGTGGGCCTACTATTCCGATGCATCCCTGTCCGCCAACTATACCATTCTTGCAACCGATAGAACAGACCGGGAAGAAGGGAATGTTGTAATGGGCCAGGGTGTAGCAAGGGCACTCGGGGCAGGGGAAGGTGATATGATAGCTCTCCGGGGACATGACGGGTCCTACCAGAGCTTTGAGGTAGTAGATACGTTTTCCAGCGAGTCGGAACTGGTGTCGGCTGATCTCATCGAACTGTCGGAGAATGACTTCAGGGGCCTCTTCGGCATTCCGGAGACGTATTATACCGATGTCACCATGAAGGTCAGGAATGCACGTGAGAGGATCGCGGTTGCACATAAGATTCTGAGGCTATTCCCTGACACGAGGCCGATCCTCCGGGATGAAATCCTGAGGACGTATGAAGCCGCATTCGCATGGCGCAGCGGCATCCTGCTGGTCATCTTCACCGGGGCGATCCTGGCCTTCCTGATCTTTGCCTGGGACAAGGCCACCAGTCTGAGCATGGAAGAGAGAAGGGAGATCGGCATCCTCAAAGCAATCGGGTGGGATACCCGCGAGGTGATCGCTCTGAAGTCATGGGAAGGCCTTATTATCTCTCTGTCGTCATTCCTTGCAGGTATTATCCTTGCCTATATCCATGTTTTCTTTGCCTCTTCGACCCTCTTCGAGCCGGTTCTGAAAGGGTGGGCGGTCGTGTATCCTCATTTCAGGCTTGTCCCCGCGATCGATCTCTATGAGATAGCAGTGCTTCTCTTCCTTACGGTCATACCCTACACGGTTGCGACCATCATCCCGTCATGGCTTGCATCAACCATAGAGCCCGACTCGGCAATGCGCTTCTGACAGGGATCTCTTTAAAGGCCGCCATGATAGATCTTGAGAAAGTCACCAAAGTGTTCAACAAGGGCAGGCCCAATGAATTCATTGCATTACGAGATGTAAACCTGGAGATAGACGGGAGCCGTATCATGGTATTCAGGGGACCCAGCGGGTCAGGGAAGACGACCCTCCTTTCTCTGATCGGCTGTATGGCAAAGCCTACAGCGGGTCGGATCTACATCAGGGGGGAAGAAATATCCAGCCTTCCCGAGCGGTTCCTGACGGAGATCAGGAGAAAAACCTTCGGTTTCATCTTCCAGCAGCTGAATCTCATCCGGGGGATTACGGCCCTGGAGAATGTTATGCTTCCCGGTTATCCGACCGGGAAGGGATATCGTGCGCTCAAGAAAAGAGCGCTTCGCCTCTTTGTAATGCTGAATATTGTCCACAGGGCAGATGCAAAGGTGGAATGGCTGTCCGGAGGCGAAGCCCAGAGGGTAGCCATTGCCAGAGCACTGATCAATGATCCGGATGTCGTGATTGCCGACGAGCCGACCGCACACCTGGACACGAAGCTGTCCATTGATTTCATGGATACCATGGAGAAGCTTAAACACAGTGGGAAGATAGTCCTCTTTGCAAGCCACGACCCCATTGTTTATGGCTCAAAAATCGTGGACCACGTCATAGAGATAAGAGACGGCTTCATTACGGAGCATGGATGATGATCCTTAATCCTGTCGTCATAGCCCTTCTCTCGGGCTCATTCCTGATAAGCCTGATGATCATGATCGCATCATGGTTCGGCCTGCAGATAGTGTGGCATTGGGACCTGCACAGCGGGAGCGAAAGACAGCTCGCGCTGGAAAAAAGGACCTACCTTGTTTCCACACTGATGGCATATGCCTTCGACTTCGAGATCCTGTCTTTCTTTCTGTTCATCTATGCTGCCGATAACCTGCACAGCCTGTTCATCGGGGCAATGTGCGCAGCAGGAAGCCTGAATGCCGGCGAGTATGGGTACCTTACGCTTGGGATAAAAGGCCTGACCCTCATCCTGGCAGGCCTCTGGCTTGTCATGAACCATGTTGACAGCCGGGCCAGAGATCATCCCCTCATCAGGAAAAAATATGTGTTCCTCCTCTTTCTTGCCCCGCTTATGCTCGCTGAGACAGCCTTTCAGGGGGCATATTTCCTCAGTTTGAAGGCCGATGTCATTACATCCTGCTGTGAAAGCCTCTTCAGTGCCGGTCAGGCAGACGGCAGAGGTCCTTTTTCCATGATAATAAGTCTTCCGGTAGGGTATCTCCGGGCAACCTTCTACGGAACAGCATTCATCTCGCTGGGTTTGGACGTTCTCTTTTATCGAGGTTTCGACAAGCTGGGAAGTATCTTTTCGATCTCGAGTACAGGATTCTTCCTGGTGTCAGTGCTCGCGCTCATCTCGTTCATCTGTCTCTATTTTTATGAGCTCCCTACTCATCACTGCCCTTTCTGCATCCTGCAGCGTGAATACTCCTATGTAGGCTATCTGCTTTATTGTACGCTCCTTGGTGGTGTTATCTCAGGGGCAGGCGTCGGCATCCTGAAACCTTTTCGTAAGGTGCCCAGCCTGCAGGACTCATTACCCATAATTCAGAGAAGGTTAGGTATGCTGGGGTTTATCCTCAATTTCTTTTTCATCTCCCTAGTCACGTGGCAGATGGTGTGCAGTGATTTGATCCTTGACCACTGAATCATTCCCCTATGCGGAAAAATTTATTATGTGTCTTTGGTCTTTCCTGAAATCCGGATCGTGGAAGAGAACGCCGAGCATCTCATGTGAAGCCTCGGTAGCTATTCGTATCTATGAAAATTGATAACTGATCCCGTCATGATATTGAGTTAACAGAAAGCATTTGTATAATTATTTCTAGGATACTTACTCCATTAAGTGGAGAAGCACTTAACGAAAGAGAATAGAGACAAGGCTCTCACAAGATGAGGGTATGTGTGTACAGGTAAAACATTGAAATAAAGAATGCATATCATGCATTCCATTATAAAATTTGTTCAGAACTTCAAGGAGGTTTTATGAAGAGATTTTCAATGTTCTTGTTCATGCTCTGCGCAGTATTCGTTATATCCCCTGCCCAGGCTATCGTGATCACCTTTGATGATTTGATACCCGACACTCTCAATGGAGGGACTGATCTGACCGGCAGCGGCTATGCAGGTCTAACCTGGGGAACATCCAGCGATGAAACGAGTACCGGTGAAGCAGGGTTCTGGTCGGTATATGATGATTCTTCTTATGCAACGTCTCATTCAGGCTCCAATTTTGTTTATAACGCGTTCGGCCCCAACAATCTGTCTTTCTCTTTTGCCGCACCGGTTTTCTTTAATGGAGCATGGTTTGCTTTAGCACAAGGTGCGTTTACCGAGTTCCAGGCAACACAGATACGACTGCGAGATAATCTGGGGAATCTGAGTGCATGGTCCACACTTTCAGAAGCTCCCAGTTTCCTGGAGGCAAATTTCACTGGGGCTTCGACAATCTGGGTGGAACGTCTCGGCAGTGATTTCGAGTTTCCAGGTCGTGTTTTTACCATGGATGACATTAAGTATAATAGTTCCACGGTTCCAGAGCCTTCCACGCTGCTTCTTCTGGGATCAGGCTTAATCTGCCTGGCAAGACACAGATTGAGATACAGGAATTAGGTCGATGAGCGGTTGCGCTGATGAATAAAGGACCTTGACCAGTCTTATCTCATTGGGATCAATACCATAATGGTGGAGGGGGGGAATCGAACCCCCTCCAGATTAGACCCAGACTTGCTTTGCTGGCAGTCTGCACATATTTTACACACATTCCCTTCGACACAACCCCTAAAAGTACAGGTGATGTGCCTTTTTAAGCACGTTTATAAAAAAGGAAGTCTTTTATACATTCCTCTCGGCTATTGAACTGATCTCTTCCATGACGACTATTACGACATCGTTTGCCAGTGTGACCCGGCCGGGCGCGTTGTCCCAGAAAGAGGCTTCCTTGTCAAAATTTCGTTTCTGCTTGTCCATGAAGATGCTCGGGGACCCTTACAGCAACCACTTCTCCCTTTACGCACACGTTTCCTTCTGCCGAAAGTTCGGTAACAACTATTACCTTGCGCCCCTTGATCTCTTTGGCATGAGATCTTAAGGTCAGGGGAACCCCGAGCGGCGTAGGCTTGAGAAAATCGACGTTAAGAGATGCGGTGAGGAAACGGATAGCCGGCTCACTGCCGAACTCCCTGCCTTCATCCCGATGGGCGAAAGCCGCGGCGGAGCCGGTGCTGTGACAGTCGATCAAGGATGCGAGCAGCCCTCCGTAGACAAATCCGGGTATCGCGCTGTGCTGCTGCTCAGGGGTGAAGGTGCAGACGGTTTCCTCTCCATCCCAGAAGCTCCTGATCTTCAGTCCATGCTCATTCAACCTGCCGCATCCGTAGCAGTGGCTGAAATGATCCGGATAATAGTCCTGAAATGCCTTCTCCTGCATATAAACTCCTTCACAGCTTATAGTAAGCCCGACCCGCTTCTTAATCACGACCAATGTCGATGTGCGAGCTTCCTCCGGAGCCATCGTCCCTGAATCAATGAGAGACTGTCCATCCCCTGCCCAAGATGTTTTCGTACAATCGTGAATGTTTATCTGTCTCCTATTCTGCTGTCAAGGGGAGGAGACTCGGTTCTCCTCAAAATATTTACGCCCTATAGGTGGGCTATTTCTCCCAAGAATACGGCCAGGCAGCAATGCAGCTTTATGTGACCGTAAAGAATCAATTTGATATCAGCATCTTGCACAAGTGGTTATTTATCTAAAAATGCTGTATGATTTGTTTATGGATTGAAGATCCTTGTATGAATAAACCCTGGAGGTGGTGGGTATGGGTGGGCCCACGATCAGCATGGAGAAGGATAGGATCTGCAGGCTTGAGGATAACTTGCACGATACGCAGCTCACCATCAGACTGCTTCTTGAGAAAGAACACGAACTTTCCAACATAATCGAATCCATCCCCATCGCAGCCTTTGTCATTGACAGGGAACATCGCGTCACACACTGCAATAAGGCATACGAACGACTTACCGGGTATAACAGGGTAGAGATTCTCCATACGAAAAGGCAATGGTCGCCTTTTTATTCACGCAAAAAAAAGACCCTTGCGGATCTTGTAGTCGACAATACCGCAAGAGAACAGATAGAGGCCTACTACGGTAAGAACTTCCGCAGGATAAGCCGCAGAGAAGGGGCCTATGCAGTAGAACTCTTTTTCCCCCATCTCGGGGACAAAGGGAAATGGATCTTCTGCACGGCCTCCCCTCTGAAGGACCTCGACGGTGTTACCATAGGCGCAGTGGAAACGCTCCAGGACCTCACTTCCCACAAGGAGGTGGAAGAGGCACTTTTCAAGTCTGAAGAGAAGTCCAGGACCATCCTTGACCAGATCGAGGACGGGTATTACGAGGTGGATCTCCAGGGAAGGGTGATTTTCTTCAATGATGCGTTCTGCAAAATCATAGGGTACTCCAAGAAAGACATGGTGGGCATGCCGTACAAAGTGTTCGCCGGACCCAGCTACACCAAAAGGATCTTCACAATATACAACCGAGTTTTCAGGACAGGCAAACCTGTCAAGGCCTTCGAGTGGGAGATAATCAGAAAGGACAAGACAAAACGCCTTGTCGAATTTTCGGTGTCTCTCATGATGAATGCATCCAATGTCCCGACAGGGTTCCGCGGGATCGTCCGCGATGTCACTGATGCAAGGAGTGCCGAGAAAGAGCTGCGCAAGTACAAAACCCGCCTTGAAGAACTTGTCCAGAAAAGGACCTACGAGCTGAACCGGACAAACAAGAGGCTCGAGAAGGTCATCGATAATTTGAGAAAAGCGGAAAAAAATCTGCTGAAGCAGAAGAATTTCTCTGAAGTCATCGTCAAGTCGCTGCCATGCATCTTCTACATGATCGATAAATCGGGCCGTTTCATAAAATGGAATAAGCCTGTGGAGAATGTAGGTGGTTATTCTACCCATGAGATGGACAGTGTTCGTGCCCTTGATTTCTTCCCGCAAAGGGAGAAGGCTAATATTGCAGATAAGATTCATGAAGTTTTCAGCAGAGGCAAGGCGTTCACCAACACCATCGTCGTCAGCAAGGACGGCATAGAGGCCCCTCATTACTTCACCGGGGTGAGAACACAGATCGACGGTAAAATGTATCAGGTCGGGGTGGGAATCGACACCTCGGATGCAGTCCGTGCCGAAAAAGCGCTCAGGGAGAGCGAAGAGAAGCTTTCTGCGATCCTGGGATCGGTCACAGACTATATGATCATCATCGACAGGTCGTACTCGGTGGTATGGGCCAATGAAAAGGCCCTTTCCCTCTTCCCGGAATTGATGAGCAACAAATGCCATCAGATCATCCACGGCAGTGATCTCCCCTGTGACCCGTGCATCGGCGAACAGTGCTTTTACAAAGGGGGCACGTATGAGCGGGAGGGCAGCTGCATGATCCCCGGCAGCGAAAAGAAGATGGATTTCTGGAGCACCACGAGCATCGTGACCAGGTATGAAGATGGTTCACCCGAGCTTATACTTGAGCTTATCAGGGACACCACGGAGAAGAAGGCGTATGAGGCCGAGGCTGTCCGCGTCGGCCAGCTTGCATCACTCGGCGAGCTTGCCGCAGGCGTGGCTCACGAGATCAACAACCCGATCAACGGGATACTCAACTATGCCCAGATACTTCTGGAGGAGACAGGGAAAACGCCTGCAGACCATGAAATCCTGCAGAGAATTGTCCAAGAAGGGGAGCGTGTTGCAGGGATCGTCCACAATCTCCTTTCTTTCGCCAGGGTGAGAAATGATGAATTTATATCAACCTCATTGGATGAGATCCTCAGTTCCTGTCTCGGGCTGGTCGCCAAGCAGCTCGAGAATGACGGCATCTCCTTAAAGATCGATGTGAACGGCCTGCTTCCGAAACTCTACTGCAACAGCCAGCAGCTCCAGCAGGTCTTTCTGAATGTCATAAGCAATGCCCGTTATGCTTTGAACCAGAAATACCGGGGAGTCCACCGGAACAAGATCATCGAGATCCGCGCCGAGAAAGCGAGGATGAAGAAGGGGAAAGCCATGAGGATCGTTGTCTGCGATCATGGCACGGGAATACCGGAAGAGATCCTCGACAAGATCGGCTCTCCGTTTTTTACCACGAAGCCCCTGAACGAGGGGACGGGTCTAGGACTGAATATCAGCCATGGGATCATCAGGAATCACGGCGGCAGGCTGTGGTTCGATAGCAGAGTCGGCGAATTCACTAAGGTTATCATTGACCTGCCGGCACGTTAAACGAAGGGGAAATCATGTCAGAGCCTGAGAAAAAGAGACTCAAAAAGAAGATCCTCGTCGTTGACGATGAGGAAAGCATCAGGTTCACCTTCTCCCACTTCCTGAAGGAAGAAGGGTATGACGTAGTCACTGCATCGGACCTCAAAAGCGCCCGGAAGATCCTGTTCCACACCCAGGTAGACCTCATCTTCATCGACATCGTGCTCGGGGGGGAATCGGGCCTGGACCTGCTCAAACAGGTTAAGTCGCTGTATCTGAAGCATCCGGTGGTCATGATAACGGGAAACCCGACCCTGGATAATGCCACCGATGCGCTCAGGCGCGGGGCCTTTGATTTTCTGATAAAGCCTGTCCGGAAAAACGACCTGCTTCGTGCCGCCTCCATGGCCATCAGCCATAAAGCTCTCCTCGATGAGAAAGAGCAGATAACGAGAGAGAAGGAGAAATACCGCACGAACCTGGAGGCGATCTTCCAGAGCGTGAACGACGCGATCATAACGGTTGACGAGAACATGCGCGTAATCGATGCGAACAGGCATATCGAGAGCATCAGCGGCATGTCCATAAGAAAGATTACAGGAAGGGCGTTTGACGATTGTTTCACAAAGTGCAGTCACAACTGCTCCAAGGTGATCAGGGAGACCCTGAAAAATAAACTACCTATACGGGAGCTGAGGATGGAGTGCGAGCATCATGACCGGCCCCGGCAGGTCGTGCTGCTCTCGTGCTCACCACTGACGGACGACCAGGGAGCATTCATGGGCGCCGTTCTCGTGGTCAGGGATATCACCCGGCTTCACGATCTTGAGGAAGAGCTGAGAGACAGAAGCAGGTTTCACAACATCATCGGGAAAAGCAGAAACGTGCAGAACATCTTCAAACTGGTCGAGGCCCTCTCGGATCATGAGACCACGGTCCTCATAACCGGTGAGAGCGGGACCGGAAAGGAGCTTGTGGCGAACGCCCTCCATCATTCAGGAAAAAAATCCATCAAGCCCTTTGTAAAGGTGAACTGCGCGGCTTTGGCTGAAAGCCTTCTCGAGAGCGAGCTCTTCGGGCATATCAGGGGGGCGTTTACCGGTGCGATCAAGGACAAGCAGGGCCGGTTCGAGCTGGCAAAGGACGGCACCATTCTTCTCGACGAGATCGGGGACATCCCGCCGCGCATCCAGGCCAAGCTCCTGAGGGTCCTGGAGGCGAAGACCTACGAGCGTGTGGGGGATTCCGCCACCCGGAAGACCGAGGCCAGGGTCATAGCCAGCACGAACCGTGACCTGAGGGAAAAGGTCAAGAGGGGTGAGTTCAGGGAAGACCTGTACTACCGCCTCAACGTGGTCGAGATAAACCTGCCGCCCATGCGGGAGAGGATCGAGGACATCCCCCTGCTCGTGGATCACTTCCGCACCATGTTCGAGGGCTCGTTCAAGAAGATCATCAGCGGCATCTCCGAAGAGGTGATGAGAATATTCATCAATTACCCCTGGCCCGGAAACGTTCGGGAGCTGGAGCATGCCATAGAGCATGCGTTCGTGCTGTGCAACGACCGCGTCATCCTGCCGGAGCACCTCCCACCATACATGCTCGGCCTAGCGCAGAGGGGGGAGCCGAAGAAAAGCATTCCGGCAGCGAGGCAGGGCTTATCCTCGATATCCTCACGCAGACCGACTGGAATATAGCCAAGGCAGCCCGCGTGCTCTCTATGAGCAGGCCCACGCTCTACCGGAAGCTGCAGGAGTATGGCATCCACAAGCAGGGGTAAGAGGTCTCCAATGATTCTCTACGCTGTATTTTTTACACCTTATGTATCAGATACACTATGATGTAAATGGTTTAACATTGTGTATATTACCAGTGCATATCCGCTCGCTTCTTTTGCAACTAACCTAAATCCCTGAAGATATTCTGCCATGTCCCTCTTGGCATGGAATTTTCAATATATGAGAACATTCGCCCCTCGGGGGCTTTTGAATCGGGAACATAATTCTGCCGTGGTGTGGTGATATGAAGAGAAGAGGGAAACGGGAATATCCAATCAAGCTCATCAAGTTCAACGAGTTCGACCGTGAGATCGGTTCTGACGACAAGCCCGTGCTCATGCTGTGCATCCGCAGGGACTACCAGTTCGGCAACCAGACGGATCTGATCAGGGATGTGCTCGGAAGGATGGCCCAAGACTACCCTATAGATCTGAAGGTGTGCCTGGTGGATGAAGAATCTCACACGGCACTCAAGGAGAAGCTCGATCTTCAGGGCAGTCCCGCCTTCCTGCTCTTCGAAAAAGGCAAAGAAAAGGACCGTCTGCTGGGTGTGGCAGATGAAGACCGGCTCAAGGGTTTTCTCAGCACCACGTTAGGCTGGAATCTGTAAGGTGTAGATCGAATTTCATAGACAGGAGGAGACGTAAGGTATGGCGAATATAGATGATTTCATCAGGCCGAAGGAATGGGTCTCGGACTTTGTAACCGATATCGGCAAGGTGCTGCGGGAATGGGGCAAGGACCAATACATACCCATCAGGCAGCAGATCGATGAGGACTGGAGAGACCATAAGCTTGTCAAGCCCCTCCTCAAGGAGGTTCTGGTTGACCTAGGGATAAACGCTGCGTTCTTCCCTGCCGAAGTGGGAGGGACCGACATACCCGATACCTGTACGCTGGTCTGCATCCTCGCCGAAGAGGGCGGGCGCATCGATTCGGGGTTCACGGTCGCAGTCCTCTGCTCACTGTGGCCCATGCTGCCGATCATACTCAAGCCCCATCGCAACATGGAGCTCATTAAGGTTCTCGGACCCAAATTCTGCGGCGAGACGCTCTATGTCGGTTGCAATGCCATGACCGAGCCGTCGAGCGGTGCAGACATTGAGAATATGGACAGGATGCGCGGCAAGACCATCCAGACCACAGCCAAGCTGATTGGCGACGAGTGGGTGATCAATGGCCACAAGATATGGCCCACGAATTCGGGAGATGTGGCAAATCTTTATGGCGTGGTGTGCACTACAAAAAAGGGATCCACTGACCTGAACGACTTTGCATTCATCTATGTGCCTGCCGATGCACCCGGTGTAGCCATGGGAGGTCCCTACCAGAAGGCCGGCATGGCAGCCGATATGAACACCGATATATGGTTCGAGGATGTGCACGTGCCCAAGAGTTATCGCGCTCACGGGCCGGGAGACGATCTGAAGTACTTCACCGAGATGATCACCTATGGAAACATGGCCTCGGCATCCATGTGCCTGGGCGTGATGAAGAATATCTATGAAATCATCAAGCGGTGGACCACCGAGCGCATCATTGCGGGCAAGCCACTCAAAGAACACAGCATGGTCGCGGCAGCCCTGTCAGAGATAGCTATCTCCATCGAGGCTACATCGGCTTGGATTCATATGTACTGCCGCGAGGTGGATCATCCTGAAATCTATGGTACAGACCCATGGAGTAACAAGATGGCGCACAAAAGCCGTGGGCTGGCTATATTCGCAAGCCAGGCCGTTGAAAAGGTATGCAGCACGGCCATGGACTACATGGGATCCTACGGTTATTCCCGGGAGTTCGATGTGGAGAAGCACTGGCGGGACAGCAAGATGATCGGACTCTGGATGGGCGGTCTTGGACTGAAGCACCTGGAGAACGCCAGGTATTGGTACGAACTGGAGACTTTGTAGAAAAGGCCCGCCGCAAGCGTGCCTGCAGACTGACATTAAGGAGGTGTAGCATGGCTCTGTATCCATCTCAGGAATGGTGTGACAAATGGAAGGATGCATTGAACAATGATCCTGCGGTTGCCGAGTCCGGCAAGAACTGGGGTGTAGGATTCAAAGGAAGCCTGGTATTCGAGGTAAGCCCCGGAAGCGGCCTGGAAAAGACCCATTATATCTTTCTCGATGCCAAGGAAGGCAAATGCCTTGAAAGCAAAATGATGGATAATCGCGGGCAGTTTAGACCCCGGTTTCTATGTAACGGGCTCTTATGGCGACTTCAAGCTGGTCGTAAAAGGCGAGAAGGACTTCATCGAGATGGTCGTGCGCGGTGCCCTGAAGCTTAAGGGCGACATGAGCAAGATTATGCGCAATGCCAAGTTCGTCAGGGCCGTAGCCAATTCCATCAGCTCCTTCCCGAATGAGTACCTCGGCGAGTGAGGGCTTGCCGTTCATCAGGAGCCGAACATGGATGAGATCCATATCATCGGAGAACTCAACGGCCTGGGCGCCACTCTGCTGCCCATCATGGAGCAGAACATCAATAACCCGGATCGAATGAAGAAGCTCTGCAAAATTTCCGGGAGCCTGGTTGCGACGAGAAAAAGCACCGGCGTGGCTATAACCATCATCTTTGAAAAGGGTAGCGTCTCGCTGAAGGACGGCCCTGTTGAGAAACCCTCGGCTGCGCTGTGGGCCGATTTCGACACCGTGGCCGCATATAGCTGTGGCGAGCTTAACCCCATCGTAGGGGTGCTCAAGGGCAGGATCAAAGTGAGGGGAAACCTCCTCAAGCTCTTGAAGATGGTAACCATCATGCGGTCCGACTGACACTATACAGCAAGGGGGAAAGAGACATGTCCGGTTTCATGGGTAAGATTCTCAGAGTCGATCTGACGAACAGGAAGTGTTATCGGAAGAGGCCCTTCCCAGGGGAGATGCCTCCCTTCTCCTGGGAGGGTGCGGCCTTGCCACCAAGTACCTGTACCAGGAGCTCAAGCCGGGGATAGAGCCGCTCGGACCCGACAATAAGCTGATCTTCATGTCAGGTCCTCTGACCGGGACACTTTCTCCCAGCTCCGGGAAGTACAATGCCGTCACCAAGTCTCCGCTTACCGGCCTCTGGGGCCAGTCGGGTTCAGGAGGGAAGTGGGGCAGGGAGCTCAAGAGGAGCGGGTATGACGGTATCATTATCGAAGGGGTTTCCGAAAAACCGGTCTATCTGATCATTGAAAATGGAAAGACGGTCTTCAAGGATGCGGACGGACTCTGGGGGAAGAACGTCTTCGACACTACGACGATACTTGAGCAGCAGCTCGGCAAGGGCTTCTGCATCGCCTGCATCGGAACGGGCGGGGAAAACCTAGTCAAGTATGCCACGATCATGAATGAGCGCCACCGGGCTCTGGGGCGGGGCGGGTTCGGGGCCGTCATGGGCTCCAAGAAGCTCAAGGCCGTTGCGGTTAAGGGTGAGCTGAAGATCCCCATCTTCGACCAGGATGCATTTGAGGCGGCGGCAAAGGTGGCATCCGACTTCATCAGCGAAAGCCTCCTGAAGATGACGCTCGAGGTGTATGGCACCTCCATGGTGCTCGATCTCGTCAACGTCAAGGGAGGCCTTCCCACGCGCAACTGGCAGAGCGGTGTCTGCACCTATGCGGACAAGATCAACGCTCCGTCCCTCAATGAGAAGATCCTGGTGGGGAGGAAGGCGTGCTATGCCTGCCCCATTGCCTGCGGCAGGCTTGTGGACATCAAGACCGGAAAATACGCCATAAAGGGAGAAGGCCCGGAATATGAGAGCATCGGCACCTTCGGCCCCATGTGCGATATCAGTGACATCGAGGCCATTACCTATGCACACATCCTGTGCAACGACTACGGGCTCGACACGGTCTCGGCCGGCAGCACCATCGCCTTTGCCATGGAGTGCTACGAGAAGGGTATCCTGAACAAGAAGAACACGGGCGGCAAAGAGATCCTGTTCGGAGACACGGACACCATGGTCGATCTGGTACGCCGGATAGCCGCCAGGGAAGGTGTCGGAGACCTTCTGGCCGAGGGGACAAGGATATGGCGAAGCAGCTGGGAGGCGGCAGCGAGCGGTTTGCCATGAACGTCAAGGGCATGGAGCTGCCCGCCTATGACTGCCGGGCCACGAAGATCACGGGCCTGGCGTATGTCACCGCCAACAGGGGCGGCGATCATATCACGGCCTATGTGCAGGGTCCCACCTTCCTGGACATCCCCTTCCTCATTGTGGAGGAGAACACCATCGAGGATGTAACGAAAGAGAATCCCCTGGAGGCCAAGGTCGTCAAGGATATGGAAGACGCCCTGACCACTTTCGATGCACTGGGCGCCTGCAAGTTCATGGGCATGGCCCTCATGGCCGAAGACATCGTGCCGGTGATCAACGGCGCAACGGGCTGGAATCTTGATGTTGCAGGATTCAGGCAGGCTGGCGAGAGGATCTTCAACCTGGCCCGTGCGTTCAATGTGCGGGAGGGGCTGAGCAGGAAGGATGACACCCTGCCAAAGAGACTGCTTGAAGATCCACTGCCCGACGGTCCTGCCGCGGGGCTCACCGTTGACCTTGAGCCGCTCCTGGACGCCTACTACGGGTACAGGGGCTGGGACAAGCAGACCGGGATACCCACCCCGGAGAAGCTCCATGAGCTCGGTCTGGATTTCGTAATCGATGAACTGGGAGAATGAATGATGAGTGAAAACAGCAAGAGACCCTGGATCAAGAACTACAAGCTCGGACCGTTCAAACTTGAGGATTCCATGGCGCCATACCCAGATGTGTCTCTCTCCACGGTCTTTGACGGGACTGCTGCAAGGTATGCGAAAAGGTCGGCATGCGAGTACCTGGGGAAAAAATATACCTGGGAAGAGCTCAGGAACCTGGTGGACAGGCTTGCAGCCGGGCTCGCAGCGCTGGGCATCTCCAAGGGGGACAGGGTGGCCACCATCCTGCCGACTTCGCCCCAGTTCATCATCAGTGATTATGCCATACTCAAGGCAGGGGCGGTCCATGTGCCGTGCAGCCTGCTGCACCGGAGCAGGGAACTCGCCTACGAGATCGGCGAGTCAGGTGCCAAGGTCCTGATCTGCCTTGAGGACTCACTTGAGCTCATAAGCTCCATACGTGACAAGACCAAGCTTGAGCACATCATCATCACCAGGGTGAGCGACTTCTCCTCCGAGGAGCAGCCATTGGCAGAGAGGCCGGGGACTCTTCAGCTCAGGAAGGTGATCGCGGGCCATGATCCCATGCTTACCGCGGTCCCGGTGAACCCGAAGGAAGACCTTGCCGAGCTGGTGTTCACCGGAGGCGCCACCGGCGTGCCCAAAGGGGTGATGCTCACGCACTGCAACCTGGTCACGAACACGATCCAGGCTTTCCCCTGGGTTCTCAAACCGCTGAGAAGGGGATCATCGGCAAGGCATCCATGCTCATCGGGATTCCCACGTTCCACTCCTATGGCCACTGGACTATCCGGGCCTGCGTTTACTGGGGACTCCAGATGCTCCTGCTGCCCGACCCGAGGGACACCGACACCATAGTTTTTTTCCTGAAGAAGTACCGTCCCTTCATGGCGCCGCTGGTCCCCACCCAGTACATGAGGCTCGTGGAGAAGAAGATCGGCAGGACGAACACCACCTTTGCCTCCGGTGCTGCACCCCTTCCCGAGAAGGTCAGGGTCGAGTTCAAGAAGGAGACCGGCATGCCCATCACCGAGGCGTACGGTCTCACCGAGACCAGCCCGGTGACACACTTCAATGTTTCCAGCTTTTCAAAGATAACGGGCTTCATGCCTTTCGAGAAGGTCGGCTCTATCGGGGTGCCTGTCGTGGATACCGATGCCAGGGTCGTGGACGAAACCACAGGAGAGGACCTCCTCCCCGGAGAGGTGGGAGAGCTCTATGTGCGCGGGCCCCAGGTGATGATGGGGTACTGGCCGGAACCGGGTTCTGGTCTCATTGACGGCTGGCTCAGGACCGGCGATCTCTGCAGGATGGATGAGGACGGGTATTTTTACCTCGTGGACCGCGACAAGGACATGGTCAATGTCTCGGGCAACAAGGTCTATACCACCCTTGTGGATACGGTGCTCTTCGAGCATGCTTCCGTAGCCGCGGCGGTGGCCATCGGAATCCCCGACCCGGAACGTGACGGAAGCGAGCGGATCAAGGCATTCGTGGTCCTGAAGGACGCCTGTAAGGAAACGACAACGGAAGCGGACATCATTGAGCACTGCCGGAACAACCTTGCACCGTATGCCGTGCCGAAGGCTGTGGAATTCAGGGACAATCTCCCCCTGACCGTGACGGAGAAGATCTTCAAACGTCAGCTCAGGGAAGAGGAGATCATGAAGCAGAAAAAGGGATAGGCATATTCCCTTTGTCTAATCCAGTAAAGGAGGTTTCTATGACGGCTCTTGAAGAACTGAAATCGCTTCCCGAACGCGACAAGAACCCGTACATCGCGAAATGGAAAGAAACCGGCGGCCGCATTGTCGGGTACACATGCCACTATGCCCCGGCCGAGATCATCCATGCAGCAGGGATATTCCCCTACCGTATGGAAGCGAGGGGGTGCACCGAGACCGGGCTTGCGGACGTGTACTACCACCGGTTCAATTGCACCTATTCCCGATGTCTTCTCCAGGAAGGCCTCTCCGGAAAGTACGACTTCCTGGACGGGCTGTGCTTTCTGAACGGTTGCGAGCAGATCCGACGCATGTACGAGGTGTGGGATAAGCACATTTCCGCCACCGACTACCAGTACATGGTGACCTTGCCGCACTCCATCTATGACGCAGGCTTCGAGTGGTACCTGGATGAAATCATGCGGTTCAGCGAGAAGATCCGAAGCGACTTTGCCCCGAGACTTACCGCCGAAGACCTTGCCAGGTCCATCGACATCTACAACGAATCGAAACGACTGGTGGCAGATCTTTATGAGCTGAGGAAGGCGGACAACGTTCCCATCAAGGGTTCGGATGCCCTGAGGATCGTTCTGGCTGCAGGCATCATGCAGAGGGAAAGGTTCAACACGCTCCTTAAGGATGCCCTCGATGAAATCCGGAAGGCCGATGGTATATCGGACTACAAGGCCCGGGTCATGGTGGGCGGCTCTGAGCTTGACAACCCGCAGCTCTTCGAGATGATCGAGGACCTGGGGGCGGTGATCGTGACCGATACCCTCTGCTCCGGTTCCCGGAGCTTTCAGGACCTTGTCGCCACACCGAAGAACGGCAATGCCGTCGAGGCTATAGCCCGCAGCTATTACTACAGCAACCCGTGCCCGCGCATGATGGGTCACTTCGAACAGCGGCTGGCTTACACCGAAAAGATGGCTAAGGAGGCCAATGTGGACGGCATCATCCTCCAGAAGATCGTGTTCTGCGACAACCACGCCGTGGATTCCACGATGCTCGCGGACGAGCTTGAGCCAAAGGGTATACCGGTGCTGAACCTCGACAGGGACCACATGCTCAGCGACACGGGGAGGCTCAGGACAAGGATCGAGGCATTCATTGAGAGGATTTCCAGGAGGTAGAGCCATGGCAGAATACAGTGATCGTAAAGACAGGACAGTGACGACATGGTGGCAGGTCACCGCGGATCTGGCAAAATATATCCTGAGCCAGGATATCACCCACCTCGATGACTGGGGTGGGAAGGAGGTAGTGAGGGATATCCTCCCAGAAGTGTTCCAGAAAAACTTCGATATGATCCAGACCGACCTCATCAACTGCATCCTCGAGGACAAGAACAAGGAAACCGCCCTGAACTTCGTGAATAATATTGGAAGTTATGTGGATGAGATGCACAAGGGCCTCGATGCCGGGAACAAGGTGTGCTACCACTACTTCATCCACAGCATCGAACCCATGCTGGCCCTCGATATCGTGCCCATTTGTTTCGAGGTACTCTCGGGGCTCACCGCGGCGCTCTACACAGACGGCTGCGAGGAAGGTATCGACGCCATAGAGGGCGAGGGCTACCCGGACCATCTATGCTCATCCAACAAGGGTGCGGCAGGCTTCCTGCTCAAGGGATACCTCCCGAAACCGGATATGTTTCTTAAGGGTGCGAACCCCTGCGATGCAAGCAATCGAATCTATGAATGGGCAGCCCACAAGTGCAAGGTCCCCCTCCTCACCACTGAGACACCCTACTACTTCAACGAGCGGGCGCATCGGTTCATGATAGGCGAGACGAGGAGGCTGGTGGCGAACCTCGAGAAGATCGCCGGGAAGAAGATCGATGAGGGAAGGCTCAGGGAATATGTGGAGTACGGGAATGAGGCCGTGGACTATATCGTGAAGATACAGGAGCTCAAGAAGATGGTCCCTTGTCCCGACACGGGATGGCACAGGCCGGCAGACACCATCTTCATGTGCCAGATAGGCACCCCCCACGGGGCCAAGTACTTCAGAGACCTTTATGGGATCGTCAAGAAACGCGCAGACAAAGGAGAAGGGGTTCTTCCGGAGGGAAAGAAGGAGAGGAGGCTCGCATGGGGTTACACCTGGGAATGCTTCGACCTGCCCTTCTTCAACTGGCTGGAGAACGAGCATGGCGCAATCTATACAGAAGACACTCTGACCTATTTCCCAGCCGATGTCGGCAAGGTGGACACGACCAACATGGAAACCATGATCGAGGGGCTTGCATGGCGGTCCATGCAGATGCCCATGGCCAGGCAGACCATGAGCTTCTCGGACGTGTGGATCAACGACTTCGTGCACATCTGCAAGGCGTTCAAGGTCGATGCGCTGATCATGGGCGGCCACATGGCCTGCAAGCACTACTGGGCGCTCAATAAGCTGATGTCCGATAAGGTTAAGGAGAAAGCGGGCATACCGACACTCCGCTTCGAGTTCGATATGATGGACAAACGCTTTACGAGCCCGGCCGAGCTCAAGAGGATCATGAACGACTTTTTCGCTACGTTCTGAGTCCGAAGCGCGAAGACGCACAAAGGAGACTGCTAACCATGCTTGCACTCGGATGCGATGTGGGTACCATGTTCACCAAGACCGTAGTCATGGATAACGGCAACGTGATCGCACACGACATCACCCGGAACAACGGAACTTTGAAGGAGACTTGTTGAGGCATCCATACATAGTGCCGTCTCCAGGGCCGGGCTGTCCCTTGATGACATCAAGGATCCGTGGCGGTACGGGCATGGGAGATAAATATATCAGGATCGAGCATGTCAACGAGGGGATCATCAAATGCCTTGCCAGAGGATCTTTCTGGGCCCTGGCCGGGGCACGGACAGTGGTGGACCTCGGCGGGCTTTCGACCACCATCATATCGCTGAATGAAGCAGGCAAGGTTATCGAGTACCGCACGAGTGACAAATGCGCATCCGGCTCCGGGTTTCTTCCTGGAGCTTGCGGCACAGGCCCTCGAACTTACGGTGGAAGAGATGGGGGAGACGGTGGTACCGCCCGAAGAATGTGCGCACATGAGCACCCAGTGCGCAGTGTTCTGCGAGAGCGAGATCGTGAGCCACATCAACGACGGCATCGAAGTGAAGAGCATTGTGGGGGGAATCAACTACTCCCTGGGCAGCGGGATCGCCACCATGATCAACAGACTCGGCGCCATACCTGCGATCCTGATCACCGGGGGGGTAGCCAAGAGCAGGGGGGTAGTCTGCGCCCTTGAGAAGCACCTCGGGATGGAAGTCGTCAAATCGGTACCAGCAGACCACCAGCTCATCGCCGCGGTCGGGGCAGCCCTGTGCGCCCGGGATGTACAGCAATCATGAAGCAGGAGGCAGCCTATGATATTCGCTGGATGTGACGTCGGCTCCCTGACAGGGGAGGCGGTCATACTGGAAGATGACAGGATCTTGAGCTCTGAGATCATCCGGGTCAGGCCCCGGCCGGAGCAGACTGCCCGGGAGGTCACGGAAAAAGCCCTTGGAAAGATAGGCAAGACGCTTGCCGACATTGACTACTGCGTGAGCACCGGTTACGGCAGAGAAAAGATTCCCTTTGCCCGGAGCAGCATCTCGGAGATCTCCTGCCATGGCCGGGGAGCCCAGTGGGCGTGCCCGGAGGTCAGGACCATCATCGACATCGGCGGCCAGGACTGCAAGGTCATCCGGGTGGACAAGTACGGCTACATGATGGACTTCGTCATGAACGACAAGTGTGCTGCCGGCACTGGGCGGTTCCTCGAAAGTATGGCCAAGGTGCTGGGAGTGGGTCTTGAGGATCTTGCCCCTCTATCGCTGAGCTCCAAGGGGCGTGTGGCTATCACCAAGACTTGCACTGTTCTGTCGCAGATCGAGGTGATGTACATGATCAGTGACGGCATCGAACGGTCCGACATCGCTGCGGGCATCAACTATGCCATGGCTGAGAGGATTTCGAAGCTGGTCAGGCGGGTCGGTATCAAGGAGGGAGTGGCCATCACCGGTGGGGTAGCCAAAAACTTTGCTGTGGTGAATGCCATCAGCGACGTCATGGGTATTAAATTCGTGAATCTCGGCGAGGTCGACCCTCAGATCGTCGGTGCCCTGGGATCAGCGCTGTTCGCCCGGGAAAGATGGCAGAAGGCCCAGCAGAGGGAGGCCGGTCCGACCGGAGGAAATGCTGCCAAGAGCGTACGTACTTGAGTTGAAAAGTGCACAAGGAGGACGATATGTGCGAATGCTGCAGCTCTCACAAAAGCGCTGTCAATGAGATCATCGCAGTTACCGGGAAGGGAGGGACCGGCAAGACTACCCTGACCGCCCTTATGACCCGCATCCTCAGTTCGGAGGGATTCTCGGTCCTGGCCGTGGATGCGGACCCCGCAGTGAGCCTTGCCTATGCCCTCGGGAGTAATCTGGACAGGACCATCGCCGACCTCAGGACAAAGATGATCGAGGATCCGGATGAGAAGAGGAGGATCAGCGACATCCCTATGGAAGAGGTCATAGCAGAGGAAGCTGTCATGACCCTCAAGGGATACAGCCTGTTGGTAATGGGCAAATCCGAAGGCCCGGGCTGCTTCTGCAAGATCAACGATCTCCTCAGGTATGGAATAAGCACACTCTCCCGGAAGTTCGACTACACCCTTGTGGACTGTGAAGCTGGAGTGGAGCAGATCAACCGGCGTGTCCTGGACACCATCACCAGGCTCTTCATGGTGACGGACACATCCGCCAAGGGCATGCGGACCGCATCCAGCATCCGCGGGATAGCCGGTGAATATGGTATTCGGGGCGACTATTCCAAGGGGGTAATTCTAAACCGGATTCGAGGCACCGAAGAAGATGAGATGAGAAAGAAGGCAAAGGTCCTGGGTATAGACGTTCTTGGATTCATGCCGGAAGACCCCGGAATCACGGAGCTCGATCTGCAGGACAGGCCTATTACCGATATCCCCGAGGATGCTCCATGCCTGAAGGCGGTCAGAAGTATCCTGGAGAAGCAGGGTTTCTTTCATGAGAAACGCATAGGGAGGAAATGATATGAGGAGCATGTCCAAACAAGTATTCTTTTTTTGCATATTTTGGGTGGTACCTCTCGCGCTGTTTGCCGGAGATTTCATGGCCGAAGGCAATGCCCTCTTTGATAAAGGCAGGACAAGTTTCGAGAGCTATAAACAATCGGGGGATATGTTTGTAAAAGCCCTCGATGCGAATCCAAGCAGTTATGAAGCAGCATGGAAGGCGGCACGTTCTTACCGTTATTTTGCGAATGAATCCAAAAAGGAGAACGTAACAAACTGGAAGGCTATCTGTAAGGAGTATGGAAAGCTCGGTATGAAATTCGGTGAAAAGGCCATCGTGCTTAACCCGGACAATGTTGAAGGGAATACCTGGTATGGATTTTCGGTGGCAAGCTATTCGGACAGCGTCAGTGTGCTCACCGCCCTGAGGGAAGGCCTTAAGGACAAAACACAGAGCAGCTTTGAGAAGGCCTACAAGGCAAATAAAATGTACAACGACGGCGGGCCCATTAAGGCCCTGGGACGTTTCTGGTTCGTCCTGCCCTGGCCGCTCCAGGACAAGAAATTGTCATCGCAGTACCTAAGGGAATTCCAGAAAGCTTTCCCCAATGATCCCGAGGGACAGGTGTACCTGGCAGAGACCCTCATGAAAACGGGGAGCAAAGATGAGGCAAAAAAACTCCTCCAAAAGGCATCGGTATCCGATGACAAGTACTATTCAGATTGGGCGAAACGCCTCCTGGCAGATATGTAGCAAATGCCCGGTTTAGCCTAGGCCATCAATTCAGGCCCTGAAGGAAAATAAATTATCTCGTGATTGTGGGCCTGAGAGGATAGCGTTTTTAACTCCTCGGATATGGCTCCAGTTACTATGGTCGAACCATCCTGTTTCAACCTGCGTGACCTCCTTGACCATCTATCGCAGCACATCCTGGGGGAAGAGACGTTGCCAAAGGCTAAAAAGCCCATGATGACCAATCCACAAGACGAAAAAGAAGGGGGATATTGTCCCCATCAAGAACCGGAAACCGGAGACTGAATGACTAATGCTGTTTTACACACGTTTTTGGGTATTATATAATAGATAATATGAAATAATATCAATATGTTAAAGAATGGAGGTGGGGGGAATCGAACCCCCGACCTTCGCATTGCGAACGCGACGCTCTCCCAACTGAGCCACACCCCCAAAGGTACCAGAATCCTGTCTACATGAGGAACAGGTATTCGTCAACTATTTGCTTTTCTGTTGTTCTTCCAGAAGCCTGATCCTGGCAAAGCCGATTGCATCCTTGAAATCTTTGACCTCCCCGTCGAGGCCCTTGTCCCGGATGAGCCGCAATGTGTCGCCGAGGAACTTGCCCCTGGTGAACCCGATGGCGATGAGGTCCTTGCCGCTGAGCGGAGGCTTATAGGAGCGCCAGGTGGTAATGTAGGCGGAGATCATCTCCTTGACCTCGCTGCTCCTGGTCTTGGACATGGCAAAGAGGATCACCTCCAGGGACGCGTTTTCGAGTATTTTTACCACATTCGCCGGCCGCAACGGTTTTGCAGCAACAAAATCTTTAAGGATTTCATGTATCCGTGCATGTGAGGACAGGATACCGCGGATTTCTTCGTCGGTGAGGCCGAGCCGTTTGCAGATCTCGATGATCTTTTTCCCCTTCAGGCTGTCGACCAGGGCGAGCAGGTATACGAACCATGACCGGTACTCTTCGTGGGTGAAGAGCATGTTGAACCACAGGAGCGTTTCCTTGACCCGCAGGAAATATTCCCTGACAGGAGTGCTGAAATGGAGATCGGGATGGATGGCGTTGAGCACGCCGAGATCCTGGAGCTTTTCCATGCCTTTATCCGGATCGTTCTCGCTGAGCATCTGCCGGATCTCATGAGAGATGCGCCTTCCGGGGACGTTCCCCAGCAGCCCGGACTTCACGGCGGCATGCACGAGAGAGCTCGTCTGTTTGCCGAGAGAAAACCCATAGCGCTGCTCGAATCTGACCGCCCTTAAGATGCGGGACGGGTCTTCGACAAAGCTCATGGCGTGCAGAACCCTGATCCGCTTTTCCTTGATATCCCGCTGGGCGCCGAAAAAGTCGATAAGGTCTCCAAAGCGCTGCGGGTTCAGGGCCACGGCCATGGTGTTGATCGTGAAATCCCGGCGGTAGAGATCGAGCTTTAAGGTAGACTGCTCCACGATGGGGAAGTCTCCCGGGGTTTTGTAGTATTCGAGCCGGGCAGTGGCAATATCGATATGGTTTCCGTCAGGCAGGGTTATGACTGCCGTCTTGTACTTCTCATGGGCGGCGTACCGGGCTCCTATGGACTGGGAAAATGTTCTGGCAAAGGCGATGCCGTCCCCCTCCACCACGATATCTACATCAAGATTGTTGATCCGGAGCAGCATATCTCGGACGATCCCGCCCACGACATAAACATTGTATCCCATGGATGCCGCAAGAGATCCTGCCTGCCGGAGCAGATCGAAGAACTCCTGCGGAAGCCTTTCTTCCAACAATTTTTTCAGATTCTTTGCCTGAGGGGCCTTGGGCTCTGCCCCTTCGGCCTTTGCCATCTTCTCATGCATGATCATCATGAGATCAGTCCTCGTGATCACGCCTATGACCTTCCTGTTCTCCACTACCGGCAGCAGACGCTGGTTCCCATCGATGATGAGCGTCCGTATCTCCCAGACAGGTGCATCAGGGTCCACGTGCTTGATATCCCGTATCATGTAGTCTTTGACGCGAGCATTTCCGAGCCCGTGTCCCTGGGCGCGGCTCACCACCTGCCGGGTGATGATTCCAGCCGGACGGCCGCCCTTTGTCTGCAGCACCAGAGCATTGATGTTGTAGCGGTTGAGCCTTTCGCTTGCTTCGTCGATCGTAGAGCTCATGTTCAAGGAAATGACGGGGAAGGTCATGATATCCCGGGCCATGATCCTCGGCTTTGTCTCTTTTTTAACGAGGTTGACGAGCCTGCTTTCCACCCGGTCGAAAGAGATTTCCTTGATGGAGGCTGCAGCTGCAGTGGGATGCCCTCCGCCGCCGAAGTGGTTTGCAATGTCGGCTGCATTGATCTGGGGGAGCGTGCTCCTTGCCACGAGGTAAATCCGCTCGCCCATGAGGCCGAGCGCAAACATGGCATCGACGTCGAACATGCCCCGGAGCTTGTGGACGAGCATGGCGAAATCCTCCACATACCCGGAGGACTCCGAGCGGGTGAACAGGACGTCGATGCCGCCTAAGTGCAGGATATAGGCGTTTTTGATGAGCTGGTCCAGGACATCCACCTGCTCGGCCTCGAGCTCCCGCAGGATCGCATGGGAAACCTGCTTGAGGTTCGCGCCCCACCTGATGAGATCGGCAAGCGCCATGCAGTCTTCAGGCGTGGTCGAGGGGAACAGGAGAGACCCGGTATCTTCGTAGATGCCCATGGCCATGGCCGTCGCTTGAACAGGGCTCGGTGTGATGCCCCTCTTTTTCAGAGCATCCACCATGATCGTCACGTTGGAGCCTAATTCGATGCAGTACTCTTCATCAGCCTTGATGTCTTCAACGGAACAGGGGTGGTGATCATAGATGATCACCTCTACGCCCTCCCGGCCGATGAGCCTGGAAAAATCACCGATCCTCGAGATCTGCCTGTTGTCCACAATGATGAGCCTCGTGACCTCGTCCAGGATGATGTCCTTCTGCCTGACGATGGGCTTGGTAATTTCCTCCGGGGCCACAGCGAGGTAATCTCTTAAGTTTTTTTCCTGAGCACTGGGAAAGACAAGGACAGCTTCGGGATAGAGCATATGCGCCGCTACCATGGAGGCGAACGCATCGAAATCTGCCTGAGTATGAGAGGTGATTACCTCCATGCCCTACCCTCTCGGATGGTACTGCTCATGGATTTGCTTCAGCCGGACATCATTGATGTGCGTATAGATCTGGGTAGTTGAAATATCTGCATGCCCGAGCATCATCTGGACCGATCGCAGGTCTGCCCCGCCGGTAAGCAGATGCGTGGCAAAAGAATGCCTGAGCACGTGCGGGGAGATATGCTTCATGATGCCTGCCTGCGCAGCATACCGCTGGATCATGTACCAGAAATTCTGCCGGGTCATGGCAGCACCGCGGTTCGAGAAGAAGAGGACATCAGAAGAAGGCCCGGCCAGAGCAGGCCTTATGGTAACGATATACTCCTTCACCCGGTTCAGCGCGGATTCCCCGATGGGAACGAGCCGCTCCTTGCTGCCTTTGCCTCTGCAGATAAGATATCCCACATAGAGGTTGACCATATGGATCTTCAAGCCCACAAGCTCGCTTACCCGTAAGCCCGTGGCATAGAGGAGCTCGATCATCGCCTTGTCCCTGATGCCTAAGGACGTCGATACATCAGGGGCTGCAAGAAGCCTGTCAACCTCATCGATGCTCAATACTTCGGGAAGATATCTTCCCCGCTTCGGGGCTACCATGTCGCGGGTAGGATCTTTTCCGATGCCTCCTTCTTCGAGGAGGAAGCGGTAAAATTGCCGGATGGCGGAGAGCCGCCTGCTGATGCTTGTGGATTTGAGCTTTCTGCCCCTGCAGGCTGAGGAAAATTCGGTCAGATCGCCCGATTCGAGCTCGCGGATATCCTTGCCCTGTTCCTCAAGCCATGTAAAGAATGCCTTAAGGTCATTTTCATACGCTGCCAGAGTATTTTCGGGTGCGGATCTCTCTACGATCAGATACTCGAGAAAAGAATCTATGAATGCACGGGTCATCTCTTCTTTACGGTAGCCGCAAAGTTCAGCGATGCCAGGTCATCGAGTGCAGGGGCAGCGCTTTTTTCATCGGGATAAGCACCGGAGAGAAGGCGGTAGAGGTCTTCACGTTCCTGTATGATATAGCCTGCCACCCCTTTCCCCGCCAGGGCCTTTGCCCTTGACTGGGCCTCTTGCCTGCTTGAATATACCCCGATCTCTATGGCATAGGCGACCGAGCCTCCCACAAAGGAACCCTGCTCTACAAGCCCCTTGGACTTGAGCTCCTGGAGTTTGCCCACTGCTTCTTTTATGTTCGGAAACGCCCCGTAATCCAGCCGGTACCAAACGCCCGGCGCTCCGAGGTCGATCTTGGTGACAAAGAGCATATCCAGCTTGGACTTGAGCCTCTCGAAACGGCGTGCTGCATCATTGGGATTCTCAAAGGAAGCGAGGTGAATCGTATAAGGGTAGCTGGCCGCCTTGGTAAAGGAAACCGCTTTTTGTCCCCGGATTGCTTCCTGTACAGGCTGTGCCGGCTGCGCCCGGGTTTCCTGTATTGTCTCTGCGGGAGCCTGAGCAGGAGGCATGGTGCGATGGATTTCCTTCCTCACCACATTGCTCAAACCGGAATCCGCCAAGAGGGGGAGCGCTCCCATGAGAAGAATACATACCATGATACTACGCTTCATCTATTCCTCCAGCTATACGCATATGTGGTGTTCATTATATAATTATTTATTCCCTTTGCAATACCATCTACCAAAGTTTCCTGATACGTGCGCCGCTTCAGCATTCCGATGTCCGTGGAATTCGTCAGGAAGCCGAGCTCAAGGAGGATAGAAGGCATCTGTGCTCCCAGCAGGACATAGAACGGCGCCTGCCTTACGCCCAGATTTTTTCCGTCATATCCGGTCGTGACCGCTGATGAGACTACGCTGGTGTGAACACAGTTGGCGAATTTTGACGACTCATTGATCTTTGAGTTGAGCATGAGATCGTTGATTATCAGCTGCAGATCACTGATCGATTTCTGGGTAGTGGCATTTTCCCTGGCAGCGACCTCGATGGCCGAGGAATCCGTCGTGAGATTCAGGAAATAGGTTTCGATGCCGCTTACAGTGTTGTTCTGGTGAGAGTTGATGTGCACCGAGATGAACAGGTCTGCCCTTTTCTTGTTGGCAAAGGTAGTCCGTTCTTCCAGGGTAAGGAACTCATCTTTGCTCCGGGTCATGTAGGTCTCGAAACCGTCAGACTTCAACCGCTTTGCAAGGAGTTTCCCGATTTCCAGCGTAAGTTCTTTTTCCCGTACACCGGTAGGGCTGATGGCGCCCGGATCCTTTCCTCCATGCCCGGGATCGATCACGATGCGCGATACCCGTAAAGAGAGCTGGGATGCTATAGTCGGGGCATCTTCCTTATCATTGACCTTTGCCGGGGAACCAGGCGCGACCTTCTTCACCGTGCTCTGGTATGGAGCTGTTTCCTTGGAGGCTGCGCCCTGGGAAGAAGCATCCAGGGTGGATGCCGTATTCAGCTCGGATGAAGCGGATTTGAGGGATGCACTGCTGCTGCCGACATCGATGATTATCCGGAAAGGATCTTCCATGGCGGATGCTTCGAAATACGGCTTTTCCTTGAAATCAAGGACTATCCGGACCTTATCCGCGGAAAATTGCGAGATGCGGATGCCGGAGACGGATGAATCTTCTATCCTGCGGCTCGACGGGATGCTTGAAGGCACCCTGGCATCCTTGAGATCGATGACAAGCCGGTTAGGCTTGTTCTCCTTCGGATCCCCGGAAAGGACAAAGGTTTTGTAGGAAACGGTTCGGTCAAGATCGATTACGACGCGGGTATTGCCCTGGGCTGTCCAATCGCGAACATTTCTCACCACAGAACGTTTTTTCACTTTTCCCTCCGTACGTTCTGCCGGGATAATTTTTTCAGACTTTACAGCCTGGACAGAAGCTTTTGCATTCGATGCCGGGATGCTCTCGCCCAGCTTCTTCCGAGCCTGGTCAGCCATATCCCCCTTGGCGTACTCATCGATGATACGCCGGTAATAGACTGAAGCCTTATCATGGTTGCCGAGGTTTTCTTCTATGAGACCGGCATTGTAAAGGGCATTATCTGCGACATCGTTTTTAGGATATTTTCTGACAAAATCCTGATACGCCTGGGAGGCCATCAATATGTCGTTCTTTTTCCCTGAATACCGGTAGAACTGCTCGTAAATCTTACCGACCTTGAAACAGGCCTGGGGTGCAAAGGCAGAGTCGGGATATCTTTCGGCAATATCCCTGAATTCACAGATCACCTTTACCCAGTTGTCCCGTATTTTCTTCTTGGAGGCGTCTCTGCTGAGCTCCACATAGGATTTATTGGCATCCTGGAACAAGGCGGCAACGTCGTTTGAAGCGTATGCCTCTGCCCCGAGAATCGAGGCAACCATGCAACTGAAGAAAAAGACACAGAATGCGAGCCTTAGTTTTTCATTGATGTAATCCATTACGTTTTGTCTTTTTTAAGTAATCCCTTACTTGTCCTCGGGTTTTTATATAAAAATCCCTCGCAAGGAAATTATCGGCAAACCCTTTTTAAAATCTTAATCATCTTTTATATTTATCTGATAAATGAATGATAACCCCTTGATCATCAGATACTCGTCATGGATGAATTCTTCCGGCAGCCAGGCAATAACCATTGGGGCAAGCCCGCCGGTCACCGCCACCACCGGTTTTGACCGATGCGCCTGTGCCATTAGGGAGGAAAGCTCCTTCACCATGGCTGCATGGCCTGCGACCACCCCTGAGCGGATGCAGTCTCGGGTCGTTGTCCCGACAAGCCTATCCACCGGCGATATCTCGATTTCAGGCAGTTCCGGTGCAGAGGCAAGCAGGCCGCGGTATGCGCTGATGAGACCGGGAGCGATTACACCTCCAAGATATTCCCCCTTCTCTGTGATGTAATCAATGGTCGTCGCAGTGCCCATATCGATTACGATCCCGGGCTGCTGCCCCTTTGTATAGAGATGATAGCAGGCCGCTACGTCCACGAGCCTGTCTGCCCCGAGGGTTTCTTTCGACAGATAGCGGTTCGTAATCCCCATGGGTGTATCGTTGGCAACGATAAAGGGCATGATGCCGGAGAGCCCCTCGCACTCCCTGCAGATGATGCCGGAAATGCTCTTCCGCACGCTGCTGAGCACTATTTCTTCGGGCACCGGTTCGCCCGCAAGGTCGAGATGCTCAAAGAAGGTGCCGCTTTTCAGGCATGCTTCGGTCGGGATACGCCGGACCACCCGGATTTCAGCCCCCTCTATGACTGCACAGGTTATATGGGTATTGCCCACATCAATGGCGAGCATAACCTTCCTCTAGCCCACATCGCTGGTCATCTTCAAGGTTTTTTTCAATTTCTTTTTTGGCATTCCTTCATGGAGAAAAGGCCTGTATAAGGGTCCGGTTCAGCCTTCAGGCAGCTCGTTTCGCCCTTACAACAAAATCATAAGACATTTACCAGTACCTGGTCAACCATGAATCTCGGCAACCGCCCGGATCCAGCCTGCGCCGGCTCCCTTGATCTTGATGGGAAAGCAATAGAAGGTGAATCCCGTGGGCGGAAGCTTGTCCAGATTGGTGAGCTTTTCGATCTGGAAGTACCCTTTTTCGATCCCGGCGAAATGTCCTTCCCAGACGAGGGAAGGATCGTGTGTCCGTATAAAGTCCTCGGCCTGGAAGGCAAGCGGCCTGTCCCAGCTCCACGCATCGGTCCCCACGACATGGATCCCCTGGTTGATGAGCCATAATGTTGCCTCGCGGCCGAAGCCGCAACCCTTCACCAGGTATTCGGGCCTTCCCCAGTAGGCGTCCGCTCCGGTCCTGGCCAGGAAGATATCGCCTTCTTTCATGCTATAGTTCATGGCATCGAGTTTTGCGATGATGTCATCCGGGGTGATCTTATAGCCGTCGTGCCGGTCGGTGAAGTCCATTACCACTCCGTCTCCAACGGCCCACTCCAGGGGAAACTGATCGATGGTAAGGGCAGGCTTTCCCGAATCCTGGCTCGGATGATAGTGCCAGGGGGCGTCCATATGGGTCCCTGCATGGGTGGACAGCTCAAGGATTTCCACGGCCCAGCCCAGCCCTCCGGGCAGGTCTTCCGAATCGAGCCCGGGATAAAAAAGCTTCATGGTCTCCGCACCTATCCGGTGATCCAGATAGGTGATCTTGGGAATCATGAGCGGCGGGTCGCTGGGCAACCCGTCTTCAATGGCGATGGAAAGGTCGATGAACCTCCGGGGCATGATCAAACCTCCATTCCTTTCACTGCTCGATAAGGAAGATTTTTTTATTATGATAACGATTGGGAAGGCTTGCTGTCAAGATGATGCGTGTTGACACCTAGTTGTTTTTCCGTATTAATGGTTGATATGGAATTCAATTTTCAAGAACTCATGAAGCAGGTCCAGAACATCCAGGAACACGCAAAGAAGATACAGGAAGGCCTCGCCCAAAAAACCGTGACGGCCTCCTCGGGAGGCGGCATGGTTACGGTTACGGTGACCGGCAGGCAGGAAATCAGGGAAATCAAGATCGACCCCGTCTGCGTGGACAGCCGCGATATTCCCATGCTCGAAGATCTTATCCTTGCGGCAGTGAACCAGGGGATACAGAAGTCCAGAGAACTCATGGCATCAGAGATGAAACAGCTCACAGGCGGTTTGCCGCTGCCTTTTGACATCGTCTGAAGATGGACCCGTATCCTAAGCCGCTCAAGCAGCTCATATCACAACTTAAGCGCCTTCCCGGCGTGGGTGAAAAGACCGCAACCAGGCTCGCCCTGTTCATCCTTGCAGACAGGGACAATCTTGCCGCCGATCTTGCCGGATCGTTGACCACGGTGCGGGAGACCATCCGCCTGTGCTCCGTCTGCTACAATCTCGCGGATATGCCGAAATGCTCCATATGCCAGGATCCTTCGCGCGACTCCTCGATAATCTGCGTGGTGGAGGAGCCGAGCGACGTGCTCGCCCTTGAATCCGCCCATGCATACAAGGGTCTCTACCATGTGCTGCACGGCCTCGTATCACCTATGGGCGGGATCGGCCCCGAAGACATCAAGCTGCCCGAACTCATGGACCGCCTCACGCGAAACCCTGTCAGCGAGGTCATTGTCGCCACCAACCCGTCGGTTGAAGGCGAAGGAACGTTCCACTACATCACGAGGCTCATCGAAGAAAGAAAACTGAACGTCCGGGTAAGCAGGATTGCATCCGGAGTCCCCATGGGCGGGGAATTGAAGTACATGGACCAGGTAACCCTGGCCAGTGCACTGCGGTACCGAAGGAACGTGAAATAAGTTTTAATCGTGGAGCATTTCGCATGAAAAGGATCGCCGTTCAGGGGGGCTATGTCATCAAGAATTCCCGGGAAGTGCTGCGTGACCACTATGTCGTCGTAGAAGGCAGTACCATCAGGGAGATAACGCCGATCCTCCCCCAAGGCATCGATGAAGTTCTCGGCGGGCCCTTCGATATCGTGATGCCCGGGCTCATCAACACCCATACCCACGCCTCCATGACCCTGTTCCGGGGATTTGCCGACGACCTTCCCCTCATGTCGTGGCTGCAGGACTATATCTTCCCGGCGGAAGCCAAGTTCGTGAACAAGGAGTTCGTCTATCTCGGGACGCTGCTGGCGGCATGGGAAATGACCAGATCCGGCACCACGGCTTTCTGCGACGGGTATTTCTACGAAGACCAGGTGGGAAAGGCGGCCCATGAAGTGGGGCTTAGGTCTTGGCTTGGCGAAGGGATCCTCCAGTTTCCCAGCCCGTCGCTGTCTGACCCTTCGCGCACAATCGAACACTCCCGGAGATTCATAAGCCGCTGGCTCGATGACGAGCTTGCACGGCCTACGGTATTCCCCCATGCCGTGTATACCTGTTCGCCGGAGCTTCTCGTCCAGGCTTACGGCCTGGCTGAAGAGTTCGACCTCGTGTTTCAGATCCACCTGAGCGAGACAGAGGCCGAGGTCAGGCAGGTAATGGAACAATATAAAATGACGCCTGTGGAGCTCCTGGATTCTCTCGGGTGCCTCTCGCCACGCACGTTGGCGGCACATTGCGTTGTCCTTAACGATGACGAGATCGGGCTCCTCGCAGAGAGAGGAGTCTCGGTGGCCCATAACGCCGAGAGCAACATGAAGCTGGCATCAGGGATCGCCCCTATCCCTAAAATGCTTGCAGCAGGGGTGAACGTTACGATCGGAACCGACGGGTGTGCGAGCAATAATAACCTGGACATGATTACGGAGATATCTACGGTTGCAAAGCTGCACAAGATCAATACCATGGACCCGACCGTGCTCGATGAATGCACTGCGCTGTCCCTCATGACCGAAAATGCTGCCCGAGCGCTTAAGCTAGATGCCGGAAGCCTGGAGCCGGGAAAACTCGCCGACATCATAACCCTGGACGGTCATGCGCCGAATCTGGTTCCGGTCTATAACCCTGTTTCCCATGTAATCTATGCGGCTTCCGGCTCCAATGTGAAGGATGTAGTCATAAACGGCCGGATCATTGTCAGGGATTTTACTTCGACTACGGTCGACGAGGAAGCGCTCATCAGGGAATGCCGCAAGATCCAGGAAAGGGTTTCTAAGAGCTGAAGGGGAAAAGACTTCCTCCTTAGAAGGGAACTCTTTTCCCCCTGCCGCGTGCCTTTCTCAAGGCCCTCCTTGGATTATCCACCCTGGCAGAATCATTGCAAAGTAATAAAGAGGCGAGTTCAGCTTGCCGATAGGTGGATATATGAGAGTGAGCAATAGATTTCTCTACGACCAGCTTGTCAAGGATCTCGGGAAGAGTACGGAAAAGCTCTTCAGGCTGAACAGCCAGATCTCATCGGGCAAGCGTATAGACAAGCCTTCCGAGGATCCTCTCGGGCTCTCCAGGGTTTTGATAAACCGCACCGAATTGAATGCCTTTGAGCAATACCAGAGGTCTATCGACCTTGCCAACGGATGGCTCGCACGAACGGATTCCATCGTCAATGATGTGGATAACCTGCTCGGCCGTGCATCCGAGATTGCAGTCCAGATGGCTTCCTCTACGTCGGACGCAAGCGCAAGATTGGGCGAGGCCCAGGAAATAAAAGAAATCCGTGAGATGATCCTCGGCCATGCAAACTCCAAGTATGGAAACAAGTATATCTTCGGCGGCACCATGACTCAGGAAGCACCTTTCCTGTCTGCACCCGTTACGGACTGGCAGGATGATGTGGGTACCATGGCTGCAGATAACGCGGGAGCAGTGGCGAACCTCGGCGGTGCAGCCTCAGCCGGAGACCGCTACATAAATACTACGGACGGCAATATTTACGAATACGATGGAGCGGCCTGGCAGATAAGTACTGCGGCAGGCGAAGGAACATCGGCGGTAGTGCAGAGCGAAAATGAGCTTTACGTATACCACGACGGCCGGTGGTCCACCCAGTATGCGGGGAACGACGATACCTTTTCCGTTAAGATCGGCAAAACCGATACGGCGGAAATCAATGTCCCCGGCAGCCAGCTCTTCAGAAGCTCGTCAGGAGATGTCCTCATGACCCTCATGAAGCTTGAGAAGGCACTTCGCAACAACGATGTCCAAAGAATCAAGGACAGCCTCCCCGAGCTTGAAAATTCAAGTAAAAATCTTATGAACAAGCTTGCAAAGGTTGGGGCTGTGGTCAACCGGCTCGAGCATACGAAATCGGTTCTCCAGCTTGCAGTGGTCGACAATAAGAAAACCACATCGGATATCGAGGACTTGGACTATGCCGATGCCCTTACTTCCCTGCAGAACCAGCAAACGATCTATCAGGCGACCTTGAAAAGTGCATCCATGATTACGAGCATGAGTCTTGTAGATTACATATAGGAGGAGGATCTTGGAAATTCAAACTGCGAGGTTCGGAACCATAACGGCTCAGGAAGATAAGGTAATCCTTTTTCCCAAAGGGATCCTGGGTTTTTCCCAGAATAAAAAATTTATCCTTTTCCCGCATACGGAAGGATCCCCTTTTTATTGGTTGCAGAGCGTCGATGACGGGACAATCGCCTTCGTGGTCATGAACCCACAGCTGGTGAAGTCCGATTATACCATCAATATAGAAGAAAATCTCCTTAAAGAGCTCCATGCAGAGAACTTATCCGAGCTCGAAGTCATGTGTGTCGTTACCATCCCGCTCAATCAGCCGGACAAGATGACCATCAACCTTCTGGGGCCCATCATCATTAATGTCAACAAACGCTGCGCCCTTCAGATCATATGCCCGGACGAAAACTATTCGCACCGGCATCCGATTCTTGCAGAAAAAAATTGAGGGTTGTCAGGAAATTACTCCAGAAATATACTATCTTTTCATCCTTCCCTTTTCTCCCACAAGCTAAGGATCGTGAAGATCTTTTGCTTAAGAAACTTCGTGCCGGGGTTTACAAAAGGGAAGATCTTTGTCATACAATATCCCCTACCCTGACCGGTTCTTTACACGCATCCGGATAGGGTTTGGGAGAAGATGAAAACGCCATGTTTGAAAACATCGTAGCCTTTGTTGCCAGAGGGACCAACAGCGGAAAAACCTATCTCATCGAACAACTTATCAGTGCCTTCAAAGCACGGGGGAAACGTGTTGCGGCCGTCAAGCACAGCACCCACCTGATGGAGGTGGATAAAAAAGGCAAGGATACCTATAAGTTCTCTCAGCAGGGGGCTGACCGCATCATCCTGTTCTCCGACAATGCGCTGATGCTTTATGAGCTCTCCGAGCCCGGTATAGAGCATCTCTCCTCGCTCGCGCGAAACGGTATGGACATCGTACTCGTAGAGGGCTTCAAGAATGGTCCTTTCAGGAAAATTGAGGTTTTTAATCCTGCTCTCTACGATACCCCCATGTGCATTGAAGAACCTGATGTTTCCTATATTGCACTGGTGAGCAAAGAATATATCGATGCAGGAGTTCCCTGGTTTTCCTTTGAAGATATTCCAAAGATCTGCGACTTCATAGAGAGCCCGAACAGACCGAGATAATGCCGGAAGCCTTTTTGGATGCTCTCTCGATTTTTACAAGTTTATTTCATATAATAAACTCAATAAGCTGTAGCATCGTGCAATAAACTATGGTAAAGGCTTAAACCCTATGCTGATCGTCCGGCTCAAACCAAAAAAAGAGATACCTGTAATTATAGGCCATCCCTGGATATTTTCCGGGGCAGTGGATAAAATTCAAGGATCCCCAGAAGAAGGCAGCCTCTGCAGGGTCATTGATTCCCGGGGAAGGTTCATCTGCCAGGGTTTTTACAATCCTTACTCCCAGATCGCGGTAAGGGTTCTCTCCAGAGGCAAGGAAACTATTGACCGGGCATTCTTCCAGAGGAGGATAAAGCAGGCGATCAGGCTGAGGGAATCGCTCATCCCTGCCGACACCACATGTTACCGTCTCGTCAATGGAGAAGGGGACATGCTTCCCGGACTCGTAGTGGATTTTTTCCATACGGTTGTGGTCATGCAGTTTTTGAGCACGGGTATGGATGAAATCAAAGGAGATATCGTCTCCATATTCCAGGAGCTCTATCCCAAATGCCCCATCCATGAGCGCTCCGATTTGAGGTCCAGGTCGTCCGAGGGGCTTCGCCCTTTGAGCGGACCGCTTTCAGGTGCCGTCGAGGAGGGAGAGGTCCTTGTCCATGAGATGGGAATACCCTTCATGGTCGATGTTCTCACAGGAGACAAGACAGGCTTTTACCTCGAACACCGGAATAACCGCGCAAAACTCCAGGCAGCCGCTGCCGGCAAGGATGTACTCGATCTCTTTTCCTATACCGGCGCCTATGCAGTGCATGCCCTCAAAGGAGGGGCAAAATCGGTAGTATCCGTCGACTCCTCGTCTCCTGCCCAGGCCCTGGCCAAAAAGAACCTGGAGGTAAACAAAATAGCGCCTTTTGTCTGGAAACACGTGCGTGACGATGCCTTCAGGTTCCTCCAGGACGACCGGTCCCGCTATGACATTATCATATGCGATCCGCCCGCCTTTCCAAAAGAGTCCGATGACCTGGAAAAGGTTATGGCCCTTTCCCTCGAGAGGTTGAAAAGTTCGGGATTGCTCTTTGCAACCTCATACCTCGGTCCCCAGTTTACACCTTTGGAATTTTATAAAGCGGTCCAAGGCGCAGCTGAACAGACATCCCGAACCGTCAAGCTCATAGAGCCCCTCCACGAGGGCCGTGACTTCCCGGTCCTGCCGACTCACCCCCAGGGCATCCATCTCTTCGGGCATATTCTTTACGTGGAATAGGTGCCTCGCTCTTTTCTTTGCTTTTCCCGTTAACTTTTTTCTTGAAAATGACGTACAGGGGTATAAGTAATCTATATCATTCTACATTAGGTTGGTGCCATGATAGATATGCAGCATATGAATGTACTTATCGTTGATGACATGGAGAATATGTGCAAGGCGATCAAGAGCATGCTCAAAGTCCTGAATATCGGCGGTCAGGTTTTTTACGCCTTTAACGGGTTAGATGCATGGAAAATCCTGGAGCGCGGTGAACAGATCGATCTTGCCATCATAGACTGGAACATGCCGGTAATGACCGGGGTAGAGCTCCTGGGGCGTATCCGTGATGACCGGAACTTGCGCGACCTGCCTGTTGTGATGGTCACTGCCGAGGCGAACCGCGAGATCGTTGCAGAGGCCGCAGAATCGGATATTGATGCCTATATTCTCAAGCCCGTTACCGTAAAGGCCCTCGAAGACCGGATAAAGCTGGTCATTACCAAGGCGAACTGCCCGCCTCCCATGCTTCTTCATTTAAAGAACTCACGCATTCTCGAAGAGGGCGGACATATCGACAAGGCGATCGACGAAGCGCGCCTTGCAATGGATGCGAATCCTTCATCTTCAAGGCCCGTCAGGGAACTGGGATACCTCTACTTAAAAATGAACGATCTGGAAGGGGCGGAAAAGCTTTTCCTCAAGGCCGTTCAAATGAACTCGATGGATGTTTTTGCCTTCCACTATCTAGGTGACATCTACCTCAAGAAGGGAGACATGGACAGTGCGGCCAAATATTATGAACGGGCGATGGTCATCAGCCCGCGCCACCTCGAGCGGGGCATGAATCTGGGCAAGATCCTTTTGGAGAAGGGCCTGATAAATAAAGCGCTCAAGGTCTTTGCCCAGATTCTCGACCTTGCCGAAGACCCTCTTTCTCTCAGGGAAGACATTGCCTCGATCTGTATGAACAACGGGGAGTACGGGTATGCCATAGACCTCTACACTTTCGTCCTCCGCCACATCCCCGGCCGTGTCGATCTCATGTCCAGGCTCGTGGATGCCTATGTACGTTCGGGAGATTCAAAAAAGGCCATGCCGTACCTCACGGAGATCGAAAAGAAGGAGAACAAAGACGTGCGGCCCCTCCTGAAGGTTGCCAGGGTCTATATCTCCCTGAAACTGACGGCACGGGCCGACCTGGTTCTCCAGAAGGTCGATAAAATCAACCCGGGGAACAGGGAGGCCAGAGAGCTTTTAAAGCAATTAGATTGAGAGGGGGGCATTATATGAACTCGAACAGCTTCAAAACCTTATTGGAAATAGTTGAGATATCTCATAAGAAATCCCTTTCCTTTCATGAGAAGTTGAAGTCCATTCTGGAGCAGGTGCTCTTTTGCATGAATACTGAAAAGGGCTCGATTATGCTTCTCCGTGGGAATAATACCTTTGAAATCGCTGCATCAACAAACCCTGTCCTCGTAGGGCTCAGGCATCCGGTGGAAGAGGATACCCCCTCTTCATGGGTCGTCAGGAACAAGCGGACCCTGTACATGGGTCCGGGCGGAGAAGAAACGGCATTCCATAAAAGGTTTACGCATTATAAAAAAGAGGCCTTCCTCCTTGCCCCGATCATGAGCCGGGGCAAGGTAATCGGAGTCTTGAGCATCACCGACAAGAAAGGCGAGGATACCTTCAGTGCCGAAGAGCAGGAGCTCCTCCTGACCATTGCCTCTTCCGTGATCAGCACCATTGAAAGCCAGCGTCAGGGCGAATCACTGAGGAGGAGCAGGGATGAAATCAAAAAAAAGAACGCTGAGTTGCAGAAACTGGAGAGGGTCCGCACCGAACTCTTCAACATGCTCATCCACGATCTCAAAGGCCCTTTGTCCGAGATTGTGGCTAACATCGACATCCTTTCGTACACCACTGCCGATGACGACCTCGAACGGGTCCAGTCGGCGCAATCCGCCTGTGATACCCTGTTCCGCATGATCTCGGATCTCCTCGATATCACCAGGCTTGAGGAGGGGTGCATCAATCTTTTGTATGAAGATATCGATCCGGCAGATCTTGTTCATGAGGCCGTAATCCGTTTGAACAGCATGGCGAAGGCCAGAGATATTATCCTCAAGGAGTCTATCCCCGGAAATAGGGATCGGGGAAACATCCGGGGTGACCGCGGCATTCTGTTGCGGGTCATGCAGAATCTGATCGTGAATGCGATCCAGCATTCTCCGGCTGGTGAATTTGTTGAGGTCGGATTCACGCACACCGTTGACGGAGTATTGCTGCATGTACAGGACCATGGACCCGGCATTGCCCCTGAATACCAGGATGCCGTTTTCAATAAATTCTTCCAGATCACGAAGAAGAATGACGGGAGAAGATTCTCCACCGGGCTCGGCCTGACATTCTGCAAAATGGCAATCGAGGCCCATTTCGGCTGTATCAGCGTGGAGAGCGACGGGGAAAAAGGAAGCCTCTTCGTCTTCTCGATCCCTGATACCCGGGAAAGCCACCTGCAAAAAAGGAAAAAATCGAACCACCCCTTTGCATGAGTTCAGGGTGCGCTGAGTGTAACGGATATGCTTGGCCGTTTTTCTTATAAAGAATAAAACCGGGGCATTTCATTTTAGGGTCGTTATGATTCCGGGCCCTGAATCCTTACCTCTGTCCTTGTTATCCCATCTTGCTCTCGAGCTGTCTTCCCCCCATGACGTGGAGGTGAACATGCTGGACGATTTGGGTACCGTCTTTCCCGCAGTTGATGGCGAGGCGGTACCCGGTCCGGTCCACACCCTTTATCTTCGCTGCCTTCTGTGCGGCCTTGAGCATGGCAAACCAGATTGCGCTGTCATCGAGCTCGCCTATGTCCGCAATGTGCTTCTTGGGAATCACGACCACGTGCACCGGTGCCAATGGCTCGATGTCATCGAACGCAACAACCAGATCATCCTCATAAACCTTTGACGAGGGAATCTCGTTCGCTACAATCTTGCAGAAGATACAACCCATCTCTTCCTCCTAATTCAGGATTCGCACTCACGTATGGCAGCTTTCAGATCTATCCGGCCTTCATAAACCGCCTTGCCGGTAATCACACCCAAAAGGGAAGGTATCTGCTTCAGAGCGCAGACATCCTCTATGCCTGCAACCCCGCCTGAGGCAACAACCGGGATGTGGACGCTCCGCACCATTTCGCCTGTTGCTTCGATGTTGGGTCCGGCGAGCATGCCGTCACGGTCGATATCGGTGTACACTACGAACGCAGGACCTGCCTCTTCATACTCCCGTGCCAGGGAAACAGCGGTCTTAGGGGTAATCTCTTTCCACCCCTTGATCGCTACATAGCCTTTCAGGGCATCGATCCCGATCCCGACTTTTCCCGGGAATGCCCTGATGATTTCTTTTGCAGTATCCGGCATGGCAGCCGTGATCGTTCCCAGAATCACATAGGTTACGCCAAGATCGAACGCCCGCCGCGCATCATCCAGGCTCCTGATGCCTCCCCCCAGCTCCACCTCGACTCCGGCCGCAGCACAGATGGATTCTATTGCCTGCGTATTGATGCCTTCCCCTTTCAGTGAACCGTCGAGGTCTACCACATGGATCCGCTTGGCCCCTGCATCGCGGAATGCCTTTGCCACATCGGATGGCACGCTGCTGTAGCGGGTGACGTCGTCGAATGCGCCCTTCTTCAGGCGAACCACGTTTCCCTCATGGAGATCGATGGCAGGGATGACGATCATGACGCCCTCTCGTACTCTTTTACCCACCAGCTGTTGAAGAGGATGCAGTAGCGAAGGATATACACCTTTTTATCGGATGTCTTCACCTCGTAGAACTCCTCGGGATAAAAACTCGGATCTTCGTACGACTGCCGCCAGTGGTTCATGACCTGCTCGATCTCAACGCCTGCTCCGTCTATCTCCATGTGAAAAGGCTTCCCGGGAGCGGTGTAGCTGTCTGCTGTCTTGACCTTGGCGTGCCGGAATTTCATCATAGGCTGGCCTTTGTCGAGGGAATCTCGGTGCCGGTTACGGCAACCGCCTCTCTGATGGCCCGCGCACATGCCTTGAAGGAGGCCTCTGCCAGGTGGTGGCCGTTGCCCGCAGCGCATACGGTCATGTGCAAGGTGATGCCCGCATTGAAGGCTACTGCTCGGAAAAACTCGGGCACGAGCTCCAGATCTAGGTCTCCTGCCTGGCCATGGAACACGTCCCCACCGTGAATCTGGAAATAGGACCTGCCGGAGATGTCGAGGCATACTTCCACGAGGCATTCGTCCATGGGCACCTTTGCCAGGCCGTAGCGGGTGATCCCCCGCTTATCCCCCAGTGCCTTCTTCATAGCCTGGCCTAAAACGATGCCGATATCTTCAACCGTGTGGTGCAGATCCACGTGCACATCGCCCTTGGCCTCCACCGTAAGGCCTATCCCCGCATGCTTTGAGAAGGCATCGAGCATGTGGGTCAGGAATCCGGAGGGGATGTCAAGGATCAGCTCTCCTCCTTCAAGGTCTAAACTTACCGTTATCTCGGTTTCTTTTGTCTTCCTGCTGACCGTAGCCGTTCTCATCCGCCGACCCCCGCCCATTCCTCGAAGATTTGAATTACCCTGTCTATGGTACCCAGGCCCGCACCGCCCTGGGCGAACTGGGCCTTGCCGCCTCCGCGGCCTGCCACCTCATCCATGGCCTTTTTCATGATCTTTCCTGCATCGAATTTCTGCGCAACGTCGGGCGTCGCCATGATCATGAAGGTAGCCTTGTCCTTGCCCGGGGCATAAAGCAGGATGATACCGGACTTGATCCGGTCTTTCACCCTGTCGCCGACCTCCCGTATCTGGGGAATATCATCCGTGTCGACCTTCTTGACCACCACTTTGTGCCCATCTACGGAATGCTCTTTCTCGCCTTCACCGGCACCCGCCCCGGTGGCGATACGGATGGTGAGATCCCGGATAGTATTTTCCTGCTCCCTGATCCTTGTCTGCATGATGCTTATCCGCTGATCTATCTCTGAAGGGCTGCAGCGTAAGATGTCGGTAATCCATGCTATGGTGCCGGAAAGGAACCGGTAGTGATCCAGGGATTTTGTCCCGGCGATTGCCTCGATCCTGCGCAAACCTGCCGAGACGCTGCCTTCCGAGACGATCTTGACCAGGCCGATCTGGCCGGTTGCCCGGCAGTGGGTCCCGCCGCAGAGCTCCACCGAGATGTCCTCACCCATGATGACCATGCGGACCGACTCGCCGTATTTCTCGTCAAAAAGTGCCATGGCACCTTTTGCCATGGCGCCTTCCTTGGTGGTCACCTCGGTGCGGATGGGAAAGTCTTCCAGCACGTACTGGTTCACGATGGCCTCCACCTGGTCGATCTCATCCTGGCTCATGGGCGCAAAATGCGTGAAGTCGAACCTGAGCCGTGATTCGTTCACAAGAGACCCGGACTGATGCACATGCTCGCCGAGCACGTTCCTTAAGGCCCTCTGGAGCAGGTGCGTGGCGCTGTGGTGCCGCATGATGCTCTTGCGTCTGTTCTGATCAACGGCCAGCGTTATCTTCTGGCCCATTCTGATCACGCCTGCGGTCACCATGATGTGGTGGACGATAATGCCGGACTCCGTCCTGGTGGTATCCACGACATCGGCGAGGAGTCCGTCTGCCATGATCCTCCCGGTATCCCCTACCTGTCCGCCCGACTCACCGTAAAACGGCGTCTCATCGGCGATGAGGATTCCCTGGTCTCCGCTGACAAGCTCGCCTGCACCGATATACCCGGCTTCCATCCTGATATTGAGCTCCATTACCGTGCCCTGTTTTTCCAGGACATCATAGCCGACGAAACGGACCGCAGCCTTATCGATGGTGCTTCCCATGGCGCCGCCTTCTCCAGCGGCTCCGGAAAAGCTCGAAGAGGTCCGCGCTTTTTCCCTCTGTAACTCCATCTGCTCTTCAAACCCTGCATTATCCAAGGTAAAACCTTTCTTGACGGCGATGTCCTGGGTAAGGTCGACGGGGAACCCGAAGGTGTCATAGAGCATGAAGACCGCATCGCCCGGGATGATGGTTTCTCCCTTTTCCTTCAGCTCCGCCATCACTTCGTCGAGGAGTGAGAGGCCCCGGTCGAGCGTCTTGAGGAAACGATCTTCCTCATTTTTGATGACCTTAGCGATGAAATCCTTGCGCGATCTCAGTTCGGGATAAACCTCGTCCATCTGAGCGATTACCTGCATGGCCACATCATGGAGGAAAGGTTTGTTCATGCCCAGGAGCTTGCCGTGCCGGGCAGCCCTGCGCATAATCCTCCTGAGGACGTAGCCCCTGCCCTCATTGGACGGCAGGACGCCGTCACCCACGAGAAAGGCGCTCGCCCGTGCGTGGTCCGCCACGACCCTCACCGAGACGTCGGCCTCTTCGTTCGTCCCGTACTCCACACCTGCCATCTTGGCGATGTAGGTAATGAGCGGCACGAACAGGTCGGTATCGTAGTTGCTCTGAACGCCCTGCATCACAGCCGTGATGCGCTCGAGCCCCATGCCGGTATCGATGCTGGGATTCGGCAATGGAGTCATAATACCGTTCGCATCCCTGTTGTACTGCATGAAAACGAGATTCCAGATCTCGAGGTACCGGTCGCAGTCGCATTCGCCGATTTTGCATTCCGCCCTGCCGCATCCTACGGAAGGACCCTGGTCATAAATTATCTCGGAGCATGGTCCGCAGGGCCCGGTATCTCCCATGGACCAGAAGTTGTCCTTGTCTCCGAGCCGGATGATGCGTTCGGGTTCGATGCCGATCTTATCCCTCCAGATCGCAAAAGCTTCTTCATCGCTGTGATGCACCGTAGGCCAGAGCCGGGCTAGGATCGAGACCCATCCGCTTGACGAGGAGCTCCCAGGCAAACTCGATGGCGCCCTGCTTGAAGTAGTCGCCGAAAGAAAAGTTCCCGAGCATCTCGAAAAACGTATGGTGCCGAGCGGTCCTTCCGACGTTCTCCAGGTCGTTGTGCTTTCCGCCTGCCCGGACGCATTTCTGTGAAGAAGTGGCCCGGAAATAAGGCCTCTTGTCGGTGCCTAAGAATACCGATTTGAACTGCACCATGCCGGCATTCGTAAAGAGCAGCGACGGGTCATCCGCCGGGACGAGCGAAGAGCTCTGTACGATGGTGTGCCCCTTTTCCTGGAAATACTGCAAGAACATGTTGCGAATCTCGGACCCTTTCATCGATCATCTCCACCTGTTGCATTCATGATTTTCTCATAGGGGAACCCTCTGCCTGCAAGGAACCGGATCATCCTCTCCCTCGAAGCGTTTTTCTTCTTCTCCATGAGCATGGATATTCTCTCTTCCTCACCGAACTCGTGCGACACCTTGTTCACGGCATCCTCTATCAGCTCATCAGATAGCCGGAGCCCTTCGAGGGTGGTTCTGATGGAGAAATCTCCATAGCCCTTCTCCGCCATGAGCCTGGCTCTTCGCAGCGCATATTCCCGGTCATTGAGATAACCGAGATCGAGAACCCTCACCAGAATCGCATCAACTATCTCTTCTCTCAGTCCTTTAAGTAAGAGTTTTTTTTTAGCTCAAAGGACGAGATCGCCCTCCGGGAAATAACCTGGAAGGCATAGACAAGACCTTGCTCATATGTCTCGATACTTGCCGTCCTGGAAGATCGTCTGTTTTTCCTGTCCATCTGGGGTCTCTCCCCGCTCTTCTGCCTTTTCCCCTTCGAAGCTGTCCCACTTCGAATCGCTGGTGCCCCTGATCCCCTTCATGCGCAGCGCAAAGTCATTGGGGTTGGTGGCCTGGCGCATTGCCTCGTTGTAGCTTACGCTGCCGTCTTTCACCAGCGCCATGAGGGACTGGTCAAAGGTCTGCATGCCGTAGGCGATCTGGCCTTCGGCAATGGCATCCGGAACCTCGTTGGTCCGGGTCTCGTCGATAATGCACTCCCGTATCCGTGCTGTGGATACGAGGACCTCGCAGGCAGGGACCACGCCTTCACCGTCGACCTTCGGCAGGAGCCGCTGTGAGATGACCGCCTTGACGACGCCTGCGAGCTGGAGCCTTACCTGCAGGTGCTGGTGAGGTGGATACTGGGAAACGATGCGCATGATGGTTTCCACCGCATCAAGGGTATGCAGCGTAGAGAGCACGAGGTGACCTGTCTCTGCAGCGGAGAGTGCGATATCGATTGTCTCCCGGTCACGCATTTCACCCACCAGGATTACATCCGGGTCCTGACGCAGCGCCGCCCGGAGCGCCATGGCGAAGGAGTTAGTGTCAGCGCCCACCTCTCGCTGGTTGATGATGCATTTCCTGTCCTTGTGCAGAAACTCGATGGGGTCTTCGATGGTGATCACGTGGCAGTTCCGGTAGGTATTAATATGATTCACCATGGCTGCGAGCGTTGTGGACTTACCCGAACCCGTCGTACCGGTAACGAGGATGAGCCCTTTGCGCTCCACGCTGATCTTCTGAATGACTTCGGGCAGATGGAGCTCTTCGAGATCAGGAGGGTCTGTGGGGACGACCCTGAGCACCATGCCGTAGCTTCCCCTCTGCCTGAAGCAGTTTACCCTGAAACGCGCCACTCCGGACAGGCTGTGCGCCAGATCTATCTCATTGGTCGTATCGAATTTCGCCTGCTGGTACTGGTTCATGAGGCTGTACGCCATGGATGAGATGTCATCATTCGTTAGACGCTCACGATCCCGTAAAGGAATGAGCGCACCGAACCTCCGGATAACCGGAGGCAGGCCCACCTTGATGTGAATGTCTGAGGCAGACATTTCAACTGCCTGTCTCAAGACATCGTTAATATCCATTTAAGCCTCCCCGTACGTACCTGCCTCGTTCTCAAGGGCTTCGACCGGCTTGTCCCGAGTCTCGGCGGGCTGTACCCTTTTTCCTTGGTTTTCGGCAACAGCGAAGGTCTTCTTGAGGTCTTCATAGATCTCGGCGAATACTTCCGGATGTTCCTTCAGGTACGCCTTGGCGGCCTCCCTTCCCTGTCCGAGGCGCTGTTTCTTATAACTGTACCACGCGCCGGACTTTTCGATGATCCCCCTGCTGGGCATGGCTCCGACATCCAGGATCTCACCGAAACGGGATATCCCCTCGCCGAACATGATATCGAACTCCACTTCCTTGAACGGCGGGGCCATCTTGTTCTTTACCACCTTGACCTTGGTCCGGTTGCCGACCACTTCGGTACCTTCCTTGATGGGGCCGGCATTCTTGATCTGGAGCCTTACGCTCGCATAGAACTTCAGAGCGTTGCCGCCTGTCGTGGTCTCAGGGTTGCCGTAGAGGACGCCGATCTTCTGCCGTGTCTGGTTGATGAATATGGCCGTTGTGTTCGTTTTGGAAATAGCGCCCGAAAGCTTCCGCAGCGCCTGGGACATGAGCCGTGCCTGGAGACCCATATGGGAATCACCCATGTCTCCCTCGATTTCAGCTCTGGGAACCAGAGCTGCCACCGAGTCGATTACTACGATATCCACGGCATTCGACCGGACCAGCGTCTCGGCGATTTCGAGGGCCTGCTCGCCGGAATCCGGCTGGGATACCAGGAGATCTTCGACATTGACGCCGAGTTTCTTTGCATAATTGATGTCCAGTGCGTGCTCAGCATCGATGAATGCAGCAACTCCGCCCTGGGCCTGGGCTGATGCGATACAATGCAGAGACAGAGTGGTCTTTCCGGAGGACTCGGCCCCATAAATCTCGGTCACCCTTCCGCGGGGGATCCCACCGATGGTCAGCGCCTCGAAATCAACGAGCATCGACCCTGTGGAAATGACCGGAACGTCCTTGCCGATGTCGTCGGCTCCCATACGCATGATGGAGCCTTTCCCGTAGGAACGCTCGATCTTCGTTATGGCATCCTGTAACGCACGCTTTCTTCCGTCTTCCATTATTTATTCTCCTTTTTCTTGCCCAAGAACGCTCCAATGCAAAACAACGTAGCGGGCCCCCGAAGGGGACAATTCGCTCTTGTATAAAACTACTTTGTTTATAACGAAGTCCCTTTCCTCAATTTCCTGTGCCAAATCTACCACACTCGGCACCTTTAGTCTACCCATGGTTACGTGTGCCCGAAACGGCCTGGTTTCAGGTTTCATGCCGTATCCGGCACACATATCGTCAACCTGCCGGGCAATCATGGCCATAACGGCCGTATCCCCGCTCAGACCGGCCCAGATGACCCGGGGCCTTTTCCGGTCAGGGAAAGCCCCCATCCGAGCGAGGGACACGCGTATGGGCTTCTGAAGGGCTGTTATCGCGTCCAGATCACGGGAAAGAGGCTCTACGAGGGTTTCATCGATGCTGCCTAAGAATTTCACCGTAACATGGAGGCCTTCGGGGTGAACCCACTTCACCGCCCGGTTCTTCTGCTTCAGGCCGGAAATGACCTCTCCCAGGCAGGCCTTGATCTCATCCGGGAGCTCAAAGGCTATGAACGTCCGTATCATGGATAAATTCCCTCAAGAGAAAGAGCGCTGTCTTTGCAAAGATCATCTTGTTCCCCTGCCTGTCGAACGGGAAGCAGAAATTTTTGACCGTATAGGAATCCTGCATGCCTGCGGCGATCCATACCGTTCCCACCGGCTTTTCTTCGGATCCTCCCGACGGGCCGGCAATCCCCGTAGTTGCCATGGCCGTATCCGCTCCGGTAGCTTCCAGGACCCCCTTGAGCATAGCCTCGGCGGTCTCGCGGCTCACCGCTCCATGACGGTCGATCAGGGTTGCCGGAACATGCAGGATCGTGCTCTTGAGCTCATTGCTGTAAGAGACGACCGCTCCTTTAAAATAGGCAGAGCTGCCCGGGAGCTGTGTAATGAGATGCGCTATGAGGCCTCCGGTGCAGGATTCGGCCACGGTAACCGTCAATCCTTTCCGTTTGAGCAGAGCCCCGACAGAAGCGTTCAGGCTTTGTTCCTCAAGGGCATGCCTCTTCAATATCCCGCGGACCTCCTGCTCTATCTTGTCAGGCACGATCAGGGCAACCTCCATGTCCCTCGGCAGAAAGGCGCACGAATCGGCCAACTTCCCGAGGCGCCTTGCGATTTCCACCTCACGCAAGCCGAAGACCGCTATCTCCGTAACTGCCGGGGACTCCGGGCGCAAATTCTGGACAAGGCTGCCGGACATCGCCAACATCTCCCGCGGAACGCCGGGGAGAAAAATGACCCGGGCGCCTGATTCAAGGTGCAGGTCTATGCCTTTGGCAGAGCCTACGGGATTCTGTATTTCAGGGTTCATGCGAACCTTCTGGTCTGCCTGCAATTCCCTGACCGCCGTATGGGTGGTATCGTCCGGTGTCAGGCCGAGGCCGCCGGTGACGATAATGACATCGGACGCTGAACCCAGTTCGCGTACAGCGGCAGAAAGCATCCTCGGATCATCGCCTATGATGCGGATCTCCCCCATGGTTATGCCGCGCGCTACCATCATGGAGGCAATGGGCTGGATCAGCATATCCCGGCGCATGCCCCGCAGGATCTCGGAGCCGGTGATAATGATGGAGACTTCCATAAGTATTTTAGTATTTTTTCGCTGCTGTCCGGATCCCGGCCAGCACCAACGCGCTCAATGCCCCTGCGGCCATATCATCGGCCATGATGCCGGCTCCTCCGGGAAGGGATTCCATGGAGCTCACCGGCGGCGGCTTGATGATGTCGAAAAACCGGAACAGCACAAAGGCCAAACAAATCTCTTTGACCCCTTTGGGCCTGGAGACGAGCGCTATAAGCAATCCCACGACCTCGTCGATCACCACCCTGGAAGGATCTTTCCCCCACTGCGCCTCCACCCTTGTGGATGCAGCTGCTCCCAGCAAGGTGAGGACGCCGATAACCAGAAGGTAGCGGGGAAGCGTCATCATCCTGAGCAGGAAATACAGCGGCAAAGCCGCACAGGTTCCAACCGTTCCCGGGGCCTTCGGCGCATAGCCTGCACCGAAAAAGGTCGCTATGAGGCGGCTTAGGCGTTCGACGGTCGCCATCGGTCACGCGGTCGGATCGACATGTCCGATATTGTTTATCAACTTTGCGATGGGGTCTGCGGTAAGGGTCTTATCCACCTCTTTGAGGATATCCTTGAAGCGGGTCATGATCTGCTGACCCTCCTGAGTCAGGTGGGCGCCGGTCCTGCCGTGCCTTCCCTTTTCAAGCAGGCCTATCCCGAGCCTTTCTTCATAATCCCGGACCTTTCCCCATGCTGCACGATAAGACATCTTGAGTTCCTGGGCAGCCTTATGCAATGACCCTGTCTCCGCTACAAGGGTCAGGAGCCTGAAGATCCCCATCCCGAAAACCGTATTCCCGTCCTTTTCGATCCAAATTTTATATCCGAAATTCATAGTGCAAGAGATAGCACTATGCTTGCAAAGAATCAATTGTTTGTAGTTGATTCAAGATGGCTAATACGTTATGAACGTTCACAGGCAAAGGAGGCTGATAAGACGATATGATAGAATGTCTCATCAAGGACTTCTCCAAACATACGGAAGAAGAGGTCATCATCAAGGGATGGGTTTCCAACAGGAGGTCCAGCGGCAAGCTTTCTTTTCTCATTATCCGGGACGGAAGCGGTATCTGCCAGGTCATTGCGGAACGAGAAGTCATGGGCGAGGAGATCTATCCTGAAATCAAGAAGATCCCCATTGAATCGTCCGTGATCGTTCAGGGAACGGTACGGGAAGAGCCCAGATCGCCGGGCGGGTATGAAATGAACGCAACAAAGGTAGAGATCGTTCACAAGTCCGAGGAGTTTCCCATCGGAAAGAAGGAGCACGGCCCGGACTTTCTCCTGAACAACCGCCATCTCTGGCTCAGATCAAGCAGACAGACTGCCATCATGCGGGTAAGGGACGCGCTGGTACGGCATGTCAGGGAATATTTCCATAAAAACGGCTTCACCCTGATCGACTCGCCCATATTCACCACCACCTGCGGCGAGGATACCTCAAGCCTGTTTTCGGTCGATTACTTCGACCTCGGGAAGGCATACCTCTCCCAGACCGGCCAGCTCTACCTCGAGGCTGCCATATTCGGGCTGGGGAAGGTCTTCTGCTTGGGCCCCACATTCAGAGCGGAACGATCCAAGACGCGCCGGCACCTCATCGAGTTCTGGATGGTCGAGGCCGAGATGGCGTTCTTCGATCATGACAAGAATCTCGCACTCCAGGAGGACTTTGTTTCGTACATCGTCCAGAACACCCTTGCAGAGATGGAAGCAGAGCTTATATCCCTGGAGAGAGATCTTGAGCCTTTGAAAAAGGTCAAGCCGCCTTTCAATCGAATCACCTACGACGAGGCGTTAGAACTCCTCCGGAAGAACGGCTCGGACATCCAGTGGGGGGCCGACCTCGGGGGAGATGACGAAACCATCATAACGAGCCTCTACGACAAACCCATCTTCATCGAGAACTACCCCAAGAAGGTCAAGGCATTCTACATGAAGCAGCACCCGGACAAACCCGAGTATGTCAAGTGCGCCGACCTGCTGGCGCCGGAAGGATATGGGGAGATCATCGGCGGATCTCAGCGCGAGGACGATTACGACAAGCTTATTCAGGCAATACGGGACAATAATCTCGAGCCGGAGCGCTATGGCTGGTATCTCGATTTGAGAAAGTACGGCAGCGTCCCCCATTCCGGGTTCGGCCTCGGGATCGAGAGGACCCTCTCATGGATCTGCGGGCTCAAGCATGTACGTGAAACCATTCCGTTCCCTAGGATGATCTATCGCGCATATCCGTAAGAGGGGCAAGAAGGAATGGGTTGAGGGCTCAGAAGTAAAGAAGTACGCGGCCTTGCGGCGGATCGGTATGCGCCGCAAGGCTTTTTTTGCCACTATCTCTGACGAATGATATGAGGCACAGGACCACAAGGTTCGTGCAAGAAATGATATTGCCGAAGGGAGGTTTATCTTTCCAAGAAAGACTAAAGTAAAAGTTTGGAGCGGGAAACGGGATTCGAACCCGCGACGTCAACCTTGGCAAGGTTGCACTCTACCACTGAGTTATTCCCGCCCAAAAACACCCTACCCATATAAGCAACTACATTTTCTTTGTCAAGGTACTTTTGTCGACTGTCTTCGACTGCTTATCCTTTTTTTCATTCATGCTTCCTTTTTGGAATACCTTCAAATTTCTCAACATCGATCATCTTTCATCCATTGAAAAACAGAACAGAGCCCTTACTCTTTTTGTATGATATTTGATCTCGAATTTTCCTTTGGCTGGAGTGTGGTGTGGAACTAATCCCTGTACATCTTTTTGCCCATGAGGTAAGGTATGGACAACAAAGAACAAACTATTCCTGACCAGCAGACATTGATCTCAGAATGGCTGAAGGCTGCAAATCAGTTCTGGGTAAAGTCAGGCTCCGGACAGAACAGTCAGAACTCAACAGGAAATACCACTCCAAAAAAAGAGAACGGGCACGCTTTGCAGGATGCTTTCCTCTCCGGCCTCAAATCATTCACCGCCATATCCACCGCATTGGGTGAACCGTCTGCTATGGATGCCGCATTTCGAGGAATTGCAGTACTGCCCGATATAACCTCGAACTTTCTCCAATCCGGGGTGAATGCATTCCTTACCCTTCAGAAGCAAGCCTTCGAGAAAGTCGGGAAACTGGGTTCGCGCTCCGAGCCGTACAGCTTCGACAATCTTGACCAGGAAACTCTCCAGACCTGGTCGAACATTTACAAGAGCGAAATCAGACGTTACTTCAATATACCCCAGCTTGGCTTGAACAGATACCATCAAGAGAAAATCAATCAAGCTCTGGATAAATATAACTTATTTGCAACTTCCCTTGCCGAATTCCTTCAGCTGGTCCAAATGCCGTTTGAAAAAACCAACAAGATGATGCACGAAAAAATTGAGGTGCTCACAAAAGCGGGGAAACTCCCTGGGGATTCCAGAGAGTATTACCGGATGTGGGTGAAAACACTTGAAGGCCACTTCATGACCCTCTTTCAATCATCAGAGTACAATAAAACCTTTAGTAAAACGATGGCTGCGCTGGAGGACTATCTTGGAGCCCGCAACGACATCATACAGGACATGCTCCAGACCTATCCCATTCCAACGAGCAAGGAAATGGACGACCTCTACAAAGAGGTGTACCTGCTGAAAAAGAAAGTCAGGGAGCTTGAAAAGGTGAACGGGAAGGAATAGCAGCAAAGGAGAAACCATGGATAAACCGGTAATTCCTGTCGATATGATTATAAAGCACCTTGCCGAGGAGGCAGAGAGTGCCCATGTGCGGGCTCAGAAGGCCTCTGATATACTCCTGAGCAACCTCAACACCGAAATTGCCACCACCCCGTATGAGACGATATATGAAGAAGATCGTGTTAAATTAAAGTATTATTCTCCTACCCGCACATCCCCTGATGACATCAAAACGCCTCTCCTTGTCGTCTATGCCCTCATCAACCGGGAAACCATGCTCGATCTCCAGCCGGAGAGGAGTGTGGTAAAGAGCTTTCAGGAAAACGGCATCAATCTATATATGATTGACTGGGGATACCCTACACGAAAGGACAAGTTCCTTACCATCGACGATCATGTCAATGGGTACATGGACAATATCGTAAACTTCATCCGGAAGCGGCAAAGGTCGAGCAAGATCAATCTCATGGGCATCTGCATGGGAGGAACCTTCTCCGTCATCTATTCCGCACTGCACCCGAACAAGATCAAGAACCTTATCACGACGGTCTACCCCGACCAATTTCGACACCGACCAGGGCCTGCTGCATGTCTGGATGAAATGCGATGGATCCGGACCAGGTGATCGACACCTTCGGGAACATGCCCGGGGACCTCATGAATTTCGGATTTCTGCTCCTCAATCCGGCACGACTGATGATCGACAAATACGTGGGTTTCATGGAGAACATGGACAACAAGGCATTTGTCGAAAACTTTATCCGCATGGAAAAATGGATTTTCGACAGCCCTGATGTACCGGGCGAGACCTTCCGACAGTTCGTCAAGGACTGCTACCAGAGAAATCTGCTCATTCAGAACAAGCTCGTGGTCGGCGGCAAGCGGGTGGATCTGAAGAATATCACCATGCCGCTTCTCAATATTTATGGCCAGTACGACCATCTTGTGCCCCCCGGAGCTGCTGAACAGATCACCAGTGTGGTGGGAAGCAAGGACACCGAAAATGTATGCCTCGATACCGGCCATATCGGTATCTATGTCAGCAGTAAGACGCAGAAGGAATTTGCTCCCAAAATCATCCAGTGGCTTAAAGAACGCGAAGACCGGTACGAACCTGCGCATCATATCAGCCAAAACAGAAAGAACTCGACCCGGATACGGGCGACTTCTTCATTGAAGAAAAGATCTTCGAGCACCAAAAGAACTGAGGAGATGAGCCATGCCGGAAAAAGAAAGCTATTTTTTAACGATCTGCAAGGTGAGCAGGGCCTTCGGGACCACCCTTGAAAAGGAAGAATTGCTGGATCTGATCGTCCAAAGCGCCATCGAAACCATGGATGGTAAGGCTGCCTGTCTTTTTATGCAGGATAATGACACAAAGAGCCCGCTTTTCTTTCCTTTGGCTCAAAAAGGCTTATCGAAGAATTATCTGCACATTGAGCCCAAAGAGGCCGTGCGGGCAGCAAAAGAAATACTTCGCAAGGGATACATCGCTATCCATGATGCTACCACCGATGCACGAGTACAGCATCATGATATCAAAAAGGCCGAAGGCGTTGCATCAATCCTTATCGTTCCTGTCATGGTCAACAATGAGGTAATCGGGCTTCTCTCGCTGTACACCTCTGATCCAAGAAGGTTCTCAGACAATGAAATAAGCTTCCTCACCGCGCTGGCCGAACAGGGCGGGATAGCTATCGAGCATTCCAGGCTCATAGAGCAGATCCGAAAGAATACCGAGCTGTTCCACGATCTCGCAGTAGGCATGAATTCAAATCTCGATCTTAAAAATATCATGGAGATCCTGACCGAAAACGTGGCCAATGCCTTCGGATTAAAGGCTGCATCGGTACGACTCCTCGATAATGAAAAACAGACGTTGCAGCTGATAGCGAGTTTCGGCCTGAGTGAGAAATACCTCAGTAAGGGTACTGTTTCTGCAGAGAAAAGTATGGCCGAAGCCTTGAAAGGAAAGGTTGTACTGATAGAAGATGCATCCCGGGCAGGCGGGGTACAGTATAAAAAAGAAAAAAAAGAGGAGGGGATCGCATCCATCCTTTGTGTTCCCATAAAGGCAATGGATGAGGTTATCGGAGTTTTAAGGCTCTACAGCGCTTCCCCCAGAAAGTTTTCCGAAGATGAAATAATGCTCGCCACTGCCATTGCTCATCAGGGAGGTTTGGCTATTCAGAATGCATCGTGTGTACTTATGCTCAAGGAGGATCTCAAAGAGCTCAAGGAAGACATGTGGAGCCACCGTTCCTGGTTTTGAGCCCTGTCTATAGCAGAAACAAACCGCTGATCATAACTTCATTTCTTATGGAGTGACGAGGACGTTGATTGGTCACACAAAAAGGAGAGATTTATGCTCGGAAAAACCATAACCGAGATCCGGACAGGTGATTTTGCAGAGTTTACGAAAACGATTTCGGAATCCGATATCTACCTGTTTGCCGGCCTCACCGGCGACCTCAATCCGGCCCATATCAATGAGGAGTATGCCAAGAACACCTTTTTCAAGACACGCATCGCTCATGGAATCCTCCAGGCAGGCTTCATATCGGCTGCTATCGGAATGCAACTTCCGGGGCCCGGGACAATCTATATACGACAGGAACTCAATTTCCTTGCTCCGGTCCGCGTCGGAGATACCATTACAGCCAGAGTTGAGGTATCGGAACTTAATACGGAGAAGAATCGGGTAATCCTGAATACTACATGCTCAAACCAGAACGGTGAGGTTGTGCTTGACGGCCAGGCACTGGTAAGCCCTCCCAAGGCACAAAAGAAATAGATTCCCCCTACCCGTTAAGGCTTCCTCTCGGCCATGGGATATGTTTGTTTCCTCACTTCTTCGGTCCCGTAGCGCCTGATGGGCTTTTACTCGAAGAAGCCGGGGGCCTTTTCCGGGCCGGGGCACTCTTCTTTTCTTCCTGTCCGCTCGAGCCCTCTTTGGAAGGGCGGGTTTTCGTCTGACTGATGAACTTCGTAAAATTGGTCATTAAATCCTGAAATTGCCTGGTCTGATTTCTCATTAATTCTTCAAAGCTTCGCAAGCTCTGTGTCTGGAGAGAGAGTTCTTCGTTCAAGAGCTTATCGACTTTCTTTGAGCTCTTTTCTTCGGTGCGTTTTTTGAGACCTTCGAATTCTTCAAGAAGAGAATCGTAGTCTTTCTTGGGGACAAGATCCATCATAGACAAATATTCCTTGAATGATTTCATGAAAGTTTTCACTCGCCATGTTAAGGATCTTGAGGTATTCCGTGGAACTTGAGATTATCGCGTTGATTCCGGTGAGGCTGCCCAGCATATCGCTCATGTCCGGGATTTCGCAGAATCCGCCTTTCATCCATTTGGCAGTATCCTCCATCTGCTTCTGTCCTCTTGCAGCAGTCAAGAAGGTGTTCCCCCAGAGTTCAAAGAGGTTTTTTTCCATTATTTTTCTCCTTTGGCCTGTTGATCTATTTCCAGTTGGAACAGAACCGGCCCGCGCTGGTTATTCTTTCCGAACCGCTTGTCGAGAGCGTATTCCGTCTTGGGATTGGACCAGGACGTTGCAATGGCGAGATGTCCTTTCGGGAACTCGGTCGTTTCCACCTCGATATAATCCTGAGGCGCCAAAGCAGTCTCCTTTTCCACGAGATCATCCTTTTCCCCATAGGCTATGAGCCACTTCACCCCCTTTTCCGGGATGCCCTTGAGATTGAGCTTCCTGTCGAAAAGGCGGACCGGGAGTGTACCGTCCCTGGTAATGGGGATATTATAAGAATTGAAACTCATCTTCGTGATGGGGAGAGGGAGGTCGGTCCGCTCATAGGCGAGCCAGTATTTTATGGCCAGGGCTGTCTTATTGAATCGACCTTTTGAGCTTCCGTCTGCGGAAAGCATCACCATATCCCGGTAAAAATCCACCAGAGGGTATTCGTTTTCAATTGCCCTGAGCTTGTACACCCATCCCATGAGCTTTCCATCCGCCACCTTGTTGCCGTTCGGGAGAGTCTTCGTCCCGTATGCAAGGTCATTGAACCTGGGCGGCAATGATTTCAAAAAGGAGGCAAGCCCCGGGCTCCTGGTCCCATCCATGGGAGAGACGCAGGTGATCAGGGTGTCGGCCAGACCGTCAAGCTCGCCTGAGAGGATGTTGCACAGCGATGAAAATCCTCCCTGGCAGTATCCGTTGAGGGTGACATTTTTCCCATGCCTTTTCTTCACGATTTCACAGAAATGCTTTGTATCCCTCGCATCATCCTCGCCGGTCATCACCTGAAAGGAAGGCGTGGTCCAAATATTCTTGGCAACCCGGATGTACGTGGGGATTCCATGATTTGCAAAAGCGTGTACATAACTCTTGTCATCGCCGGGGAGAAAGGCGAGGATATTCGTACCCAGAACGAACGGAGGGACCACGATGACCGGCTTCCCATTCTTCCGCACCGATACGTCCTTATGCGTGGGCAAAACCTGATAGAGATCGAATCTATCTGTTTCCCCGGCTTTGACATATCCGCTCCGGTCAAAGTGGAACCCGTATTCTTCCCTGATTGCACGGATAGCTTTGGGGTACTCGTACACTACCCGTTCAAGAAGGCGAGCCTGCTCTGAGAAAAAGGCATCAATGTCCTCCCCTTCCCTTCCGAATATGGTATTCAACCAGGCATCAAAAGCATCACCGGCTTTCGGGAGATGGTATTCCATTACGGTTGCACCACTGGCCCTCATCGCCTTTTCTGCAACTTTGAGATTCATGAGGAGCAGTTGGCCGTATTCCCTCATGGTTTCATCCGGAGGGGCCTTCAGGATATTTTTTCTTTCCACTGATTCGAAATCACCAACCGCGATCAGAAAGGCTTCATTGAAGTCCTGAAAATACCTCTGCACGCCTTCTCCATATACCTGCGAGGCCTTTACGCTCTCGGCATAAGCCCTGAATAGCTTTGGAAAGATATCACCAAGCATCGAAGAAGCTTCCCCAAAAGCCCCATATTGTTCGGGGAAATGGTTCAAGCTACCTATCATCGGCTTCCACCGTAGAAAAGACGTATCGTCTTGTTATTTCTTTGCCTTATCTCCTGTGCTGAAATACTCATCAACCTTTTTGAAGTTGTCATCGACAACCTTCTTGAAGTCATCCCGGCCTTTCTTGTATGCACCGATCCATTGGGTGATAAGCTTTCTCCCGTCCTCGGGGATCCAGTTTGCCTGGCCTGCGTAGGTGTCGGTAATTTTTTCCGTCTGTTCCTGAACCATTTTCATGGCATTGAAACTGTTGTCAAACGACGTCTTCTGAAAATCAATCATCTGTTTTACCAAATCTTTCTGGTCCATGATTCTCCACCTTCATGCTAAAGATTTTTTATTGCCATTCCTTACCCCTATTGCGGATGTCCCGGGATACAATCGAGGCATCATCGGAGGAATCTTTGTGACAATCCTTGCCAGGTTTCCAGCGATTTCTTCACAGCACGCCTGCATTATATAATAACGGATCATGAAGAACCGACAATCCTAATGGCAGGGTATTTTCATCTTTTGCCGGCGTGAAGATATGCGGTCCTTGATTGAATCAGAAACAACCTTGTGAAAAAACATCCGGGTCCGGACAAATCACCGCATGTGGCATTGCGGGACAAAGGATAAAAAACACTTCTCTGAAGTATTGCCATTTCCCGGTTCATATCCCCTGTCCCTCAGGAGGGAAACCCGCGAATACCTATAATATGCCACAGGCGCTATCATAGTACAAATACGGATCATCGCCTCCTGCATCCTTTCCTCGGGCAACCACGGTAACCTGTACAAAAAGCCTTTGCCGTCAAGTTATCTTGGACGCAAAGGCTTTCACAGCCGTAGGTGCAAGGGCTGATCTTTTCGTGTTTATGATTTACCTTCCTGCCTGCTGGATTCGGAAGCCTTCTTTCCTGCCTCAGTAGCAGATCTGGTAGCCTGCTGCGCAGCCTGCTGAGTTGCCTGGGCAGTGGTTACGAAATAAGACTCCATCTTCTCGTATCCATCATTCATTGCCCTTTTGAAATCATCCCTGCCTTTCTTGTATATTTTATTCCACTCCATGAACACGTTCTTGCTTTCTTCCGGCATCAACGGCATTCTGTCCAAGAAGAAGCTGACGGATTTCTCCGCTTGGTCCTGGAGAGTCACCAGACTACTATAGAAATTGTCAAAGGTATTCTTCTGAAAATCAAACGCCTGCTTAACCATTGTTTTCTGGTCCATATCTTCCTCCTTTTTCGTTATGAACTCATGTAAATTCTCTTTAGCGCAGAGAGCTGCCGGATGCTGAATTGATATATCCCCCTATATGATCGTATCCTTCATCAAAGACCTTTTTGAAATCTTCTCTGCCTTTCTTAAGCATCCCGAACCACTCTTTCAGGACGCCCCTGCTTTCTGAAGGAAGCCATGCCGCCTGACCCATTAAGGTATTGGCTGCTTTCTCTGTCTGGTCCTGTACCGTGACAATGGCTTCATATCCGTTGTCAAAGGAGGCCTTCTGCAAATCAATCATCTGTAACATGATTGTCCTCATATCCATCTCCAAATCCCCCTTCATATTTTTCTGAAATGTTAATCTCAATCCAATAATAGGATCACCTGCTGTTTTGTCAAGGTTGATTTATTGCAATGCAACAATTTATTCACTTTGATGAAATGTGACTGATTAATTTATTACCTAGTTATTTTATTATATTTTTAATTGGATTGGCCATGCTTTTCGATCTATAATGCGGCTTAAAAGGATTTTTTTGTTGCATGGTAACATACGTTCATGGTACGTCTCTATCTAATGTATAATTATAATGTTCTTTTTTATGTTCACGATGCCCGGAGTCACATTTCCGGAGATTACATGCTCAGCGACACAATGCAGAGGGAATAGAGGCGTCCATGACGGCAAACAGGGATAAGCTGCTTTTAAAAAAATATGGAAACAGGCGGTTATACGATACAGCCAGGAGTAAGTATATCACCGTAAACGAGGTTGCAGATATGATCAAGCAGGGCATCGAGGTCGAAGTGATCGATGCAAACACGAAAGAAGATGTGACCGCATATATTCTTACCCAGATTATCCTTGAGCAGGCCAGAAATAAGAATGCCCTGCTTCCGGCAGGACTTCTCCATCTGATCATCCGCTATGGAGAAACCGTGCTGCAGGAATTTTTTGAGAAATACCTGCAGCAGATCATCGACAGCTACCTCCAGTTCAAGAAAGTAGCGGACGAGCAATTCAGCAAATGGATTGATGTGCAGCTCGACTACTCGAATATTGCCCGAAAGACATTCTCGGATATGTCATCTTTCCGGTCCTTCTTCGGTGGGGCTTCGCAGGAGCAAAGCGGGAAGGATAAAGGCAGGAAATAACAAATCCCTGCTTTAAATCCTTCCCGTTATTTGTCTTCAGGCTGCTTTTTTCTTGTATCCCCTGGTATCAGGTGAGGGCTCTGTGCCCGTTTCATGGGACATTGCGCTCTCGATAAAGCTCAACGCTTCGGGCCACTCGTACTGGAGAGCCCGCTTGCCCATGAAGACAGAGATATGCCCGGCCTTGGGAATTACCACTTTAAAATATCTTCCTTGGGCGTCGATGCAAAGTATTCAATGTTATGAACCTGCGGAGTAAGCGTAATATCATCCCTTTCCCCTGCCAGTAATGCCAAGGGACAGGTAATCTTCTTGAGGTCCACGCATTCGCCGAGAACCTTCAAGGTACCCATAACCAGCTTGTTTTCCATGAAAAGATCCTTCACTACCTCAAGGTACCATTTCCCGGACAAATCCTGGGTGTATTCATACCAGCGGCGGAATCTCCTCGTTCTTTCCAGGAAGCTGTCATCCTGTACGTTGATCCAGAGATTCAGGTAATCACCAATGAATCTGTCATAGGAGTTCATGATTTTCCAGCCCATCAGCATGACATCTCCGGACATGTTTCCGCCGTGACAGTCTACCATGTACTTATAGTACCAGAAAGGAAGGGTGCTTACGATGTCCTGTATTTTCCCACCGCCCGCGGTGAAGTCTATGGGAGAGGCTGCAAGAATGAGGGCTTTGACATCATAGGGGAATAAAGCTGCATAAATCGTCGCGAGCCATCCTCCCTGGCACAGCCCGGCAAGGGTAACCGGCCTACCTGAGCCTGCCTTTTTCACACAGACCATCGTTTGTTTCACAAGATCGTCAATGGTCTCGTTTTTTCTTTTGAGAGTGCTTGCCTTCCACTCGATCACATAGACAGGCTTCGTTGTCTCCTGCAGGCATGTTTTTACCAGACTGTGATCGGGTGAATAATCGGCGATGCTGGAGTGATGCCCTGCCTGAGGAGGAACAATGATAATCGGATCACCCGTCCTATCCGTGTCGAATCTCCTCAGTACTACAGCATCGTCTTCATAGATCGCATAGTTCGGTGTAGCCCATTCAGGCGTTCCACTGTACAGAGCCGTACCAAAAAACCTCATTAGGTCATCATAAGGTGTATTCATGGTGCATCTCCTTGGTGTTCATGTATTTGTACTTTGCCTTTCATGAGACCATCTGCACTACCGGGTGGATTTTCTTATCAGCTGCCCGTGTCACCCGTATAATGCTAGCAGATCTTTGCCATATATTACCACCCCTAGAACCGCCTGGGAAGTCATTTTACAACTCTTCTGCATCCTTTTATACTGAAGTAGGAATTAATGAATAAATTGTTCACAGTACGACCGGCCTTTATGAGATATTTATACTCATGGGCCGCTATTCGTGAATTGGCTACCCCAGAAATGAGGAAATGCGAGTATTAAAATGAGATGGCCTGCAGCCGGCCCTCTTCTTTCTTATTTTGCTTTTCTCTCGCCGGTAAGGAACCCGGGATCGGCATATGCAGGGTTCGGATAGGTATAGAATCCTTCACGGGTCTTAAAGCCCAGGAGCCCCTTATCCACGTATCCTTTCAGAAAATCGGCATTCGCCTGGGCCTGCTTATCGGCGTCCTTTTTGCCCAGTAATCGGTGATGGTCCAGACGGTGGACAGCCCTACCTGGTCCATGATGCCGAAGGGGCCGATGGGCGTGTGCATGACCCCCATCCAGGAGCGGTCGATGTCTTCGATGGATGCTACGTTCTTCGATGCAAGCGTCAGGGCCGAGAAGAAGAGGCTCGAAAGCATGGTGTTGAAAACATAGCCGTTGTTTTCCCTGTGGAGCATGATGACGATCTGGCCGATGCTCCTGGCAAAATCATGGACGAGCTCCACCACTTCCGGTGCCGTCCCGGGATGCGGCATGACATCCACGACGTTGGTATCCGCAGGTCGTGGAAGTGGAGGGCGGCAGAATTTATCAGGCCTTCCCGTCTGCCTCGGCAAACATGGAGGGGATGAGCATGGAGGTATTGGTGGTGAAGATGGTCCGCTCCGGGCAGAGTTCGTTGAACTGTGCGAATATCTTGCCCTTCATCTCCGGGTCTTCCGGCACGGACTCGCTGATGAAATCAACGTCTCGGGCCGCCTCTTGCGGGATCTGCGGTGGCGGAAATCCTCTTCATGTATCTCGTCTAGCTGCTCCTGGTGATCCGGCCGATGGAGACGATACCAGGAGCCGAGCTTTCTCATCCTCTTAGCGCCTTGTCCAGGATGCCTCCTGGGAGATATCATAATCACCACATCATATCCGTGCATGGCACATGAATCCGATCTGCTGGCCCATGGTGCCGGCTCCCAGGATGAGGACACGCCTGATATCAGATACGTTCATATAAAACCTCCTTCAGAAGATTTTCGGACAAGTGTTGATGAAGGCCCTCCTGCCCTTGCAGGCACGTCGTTCAGTCTATGCCAGGGCACCGCCGTCCACCACCATGCATGCTCCGGTCGTGAAAGGGGCGGCATCCGAAACCAGGTAGAGCACAGCCCCTGCTATCTCCATGGGCTGTGCATGCCTGCCCATGGGGATCATCTTGACCGCGTAGTCATAGATCATGTCGTTTTCCATGATGGCCTTGGAAAAATTCGTGTCCACCAGACCGGGCAGCAGTGCATTCACCCGGATGTTCTTTGTGGCGAGCTCCTTGGCAAAGGCCATGGTCATGGAGATGAGGCCTGCCTTGGTGATGGAGTAGATCCCTTGGAAAGGCGCCGGCTTGATGCCGTTGATGGAGGAGACGTTCACGATGGAGCCGCCGCCTGCTTCCATCATGAGCTTGGCCGCTTTCTGGATCATGAAGAACGGGCCCTTGAGGTTCACGTCAAAGGTCTTGTTCCATACCCCTTCGTCGGCGCCCAGCATCTCGCCGAAATAGGGATTGGTGGCCGCGTTGTTGATGAGGATGTTAAGCTTTCCGAACCGCTCCCTGACCTTTGGAAGAGCGCCTCGATCTGCTTGAGGTCCCCCACGTGGCAGGCCATCACATCGGCCTTGCCTCCCCGGGAAGCGATCTTTTCCGCAACCCTCTTCAGGGCATCTTCCTTTCTGCTCACCAGGATGCAGTGCGCCCCGTAATCTGCCAAGGTAATGGCTATGGCCTCTCCGATACCCCTGCTCGCCCCGGTCACCAGCGCGACCTTACCGTTCAGCCTGAAATCTACCTTTTCCATACCGTCTCTCCTCAATTTTTCTGTTCATTAATAATTGCTTACAGCAAGGACTGCTCGATCATCTTTTTCGTCATCCCGTCAATGATGTGCACGGCGAAGATCAGCATCTTGAAACGCTCGTCCTTGGTCTGGCCGTGATAGAACCGGTAGTAGATCTGCTGGAGGATGACCGCGAGCCGGAACAGGCCGAAGCAGAGATAGAAATCGAAATTGTCGATGGCGATGCCTGCCTTTGCGGCATAGCGCTTCACCATCTCCTGCCGGGTGAGGGCTCCCGGAAGATTCGTGGGGAGCATCCGCGACTGCCTGGAAATCCTGAGGGTCATCGTTCTGGACCCAGTATCCGAGCGAGCTGCCCAGGTCCATGAGCGGATCGCCGATGGTCGCCATCTCCCAGTCCAGCACCCCGATGATCTCCAGGGGGTTCTCCGGGTCGAGCACCACGTTGTCGAACTTGTAGTCGTTGTGGATGATGGCAGGCCGGGGAGAATCAGGCGGCATCCTGTCATGGAGCCACTGCATGACATCCTCGAAGTCCGGCGCATCCGGGGTCCGGGCCGCCCGGTACGCTCGGACCATCCTTCCACCTGCCTCTTCACATATCCTTCCGGTTTGCCGAACCCTTCCAGACCTATGGCTTTGTAATCGATGGAATGAAGCTCGTACTGCACATCCAGCAGGTTCTCGCAGAGCGTCCGCATCTGTCCAGGGCTGAAGATCAAGCCCTTGGGAGGTTCTTTCTCAGGATGATGCCCTGGATCCGCTCCATGACGTAGAAGGGGCATCCCATGACGGCTTCGTCTTCGGTGTAGACCAGCGGCTTCGGGCAGTAAGGGAACACCGGGTTCAGGGCCTTCAGGATGCGGTACTCCCTGCCCATGTCATGGGCGGTTTTCGCCTTTCTGCCGAAAGGAGGCCTCCTCAGCACCAGCTCCGTGTTCCCCACCTTGATGAGGTAGGTCAGGTTGGAGTAGCCGCTGGGAAACTGCTTAACCGCCATTTCTCCGGCGAGGCCGGGAATGTATGCCTCTTAAGATATTCCCCGACCTTTCCCGTATCCAGCTCTTCGCCCTGTCTGACGCTAGCTGCCTTGTCGTTGAAGATCCATGTAAGACATCCCTTCCTATTGTACCTTTCTCATGAGATAGGATGAAACAAAGTCCATGATAAATCCTGCGTATTCCTCCACTGTTACCTTTCGCCGTTCGTACTTCCACCGCTTCAGATACCAGTCCTGGATCATGGCCTTGATGGCGGCTAACCGAGCTGAGGGTTTACCTTCCGGAATACGCCCTTGTGATGCCTTCCTCGAGGATGTCGGTGAAGATCTGCTCGGTGAACAGCTCGCTTCTATGGCGATCTTCTGGTATCTCTTTCGCAGGTTCTTGGTCTCCATGTAGAAAAAATAGAACCAGGGCTGCATGAGCTCGCTCAGGTAGAGATGGGTCTGGATGGCCTGCTCGAGCTTTGCCCCGGGTCCTCGATGTCCTTCAGATATTCGCCCAGGACCTTGAATATCAACGATCTGCCCTGGTGCTGGATCATGTCAGCAGGTCTTCCTTGCTCGAAATTAGGAATACAGGGCGCCCATGCTCAGGCCCGATTCGCTGCTCAGGTCCCGCAGGCTCATGGCGTCAAAGCCCTTCTCATTGCTGAGCTCAGGGCCGCTTCGACGATGGTCACCAGGTTCTTGACCGCAACGTCTTCCTTCTTGATCTTGATGCGGTCGCGGTTTTCGCCAGGAGCTCCCGGCAGATCTCCTCCACGGAGAGCATGACCGCTCCTTGAAGGTCTCGAAATTCAAACGGCATCCCTCTCTTTGCCTTTCTCACTTGCCGTTCTCGTACCGCTTCAGGATCCGCTTGGCCAGGGACATCTTGTGCACCTCGTCGGCGCCGTCGTAAATCCGCGCCGCCCGCTCGTGGCGGTAGAAAAAGGCGAATGATCGTGTCGTCGGTCATGCCGAGGCCGCCGTGGACCTGCAGGGCCCGGTCGACCACGTGCTGCATGGTGTTGGCCACCACGAACTTGATCATGGAGATGTCGTCCCGGGCCTCCTTGGCCCCGACTTTCGATCCGCCAGGCGCGTACAGGGTCATGAGCCGCGCCGCCTGTATCTCGGCCGCGGATTCGGCCACCCAGGCCTGGATGATCTGCCGCGTGGCCAGGGTCTTGCCGCCCGGCGCGATGATCCGCTTCGTTGCCCCGCGTGCACATGAGGTCGAAGGAGCGGTTGCAGATGCCGAGCCAGCGCATGCAGTGGTGGATCCGCCCGGGTCCGAGCCGCTCCTGGGCGATGACGAAGCCATGCCCTTCCGTGCCCAGGAGGTTCTTCTGCGGCACGCGGCAGTTCTGGTAGAGTATCTCGCCGTGGCTGGCGTAGTCGCTGCCGGCTTGGCCCATGACCGGGATGTTGCGCACCAGGTTGAAGCCGGGCGTGTCGCAGGGCACGATGATCATGCTCGCCTGCAGGTACGTCGGCGCCTCGGGATTGGTCACCGCCATGACGATGGCGAACTTCGAGCCGTCGGCGGCCGTGGTGTACCACTTGTGGCCGTTGATGACGTAGTCGTCGCCGTCCTTGACCGCCGTGGTTTCCATCATGACCGGGTTCGATCCCGGCATGTCCACCTCGGTCATGGAGAAGCAGCTCCGGATCTTTCCCGCCACCAGGGGCTTCAGGTATTTCTCCTTCTGCTCCGGCGTGCCGTGAAGGTGGAGGATCTCGATATTGCCGGCGTCCGGGGCCTGGCAGCCGAACACGTAATGCCCGAGGGGAGTCCGGCCCAGGGCTTCGGAAACGAGGCCATGCTCCACCAGGTTCGAGCCCCATGCCGCCGTGTTCTTTCGGGTGGTTCGGCCCCCACAGCTCCATCTGCCTGACCATGTTCCGCTTCTCTTCCAGCACCGGGACCATGTTCCTGAATTCCTTGGTGACGAACTCCGGCTCCAGGGGAATGAGCTCCTTGTCGACGAACTCATTGATCATATCAGTGATAACCTTGATCTTATCCGGGATTTCGAAATCCATACACATCCTCCTCTTACTTTTTTCTTTTATCGATAGCTGACAAGCGCGGATCTTTCCTGCTCCAGCTCCAGGTGTGCGGTGCAGTTGAAACACGCCATGGTGATCCGACCGGCATTATACATGATTTTGGTGTATGAGGTGTTCACGATCTGCCAGTTGAGCCGGATGGCAGCCTCGGGCGAAACGCCCAGGACAAACTGGAGCGCAGCCGCTATGGGTCCGCCCGAAGTGAAGACGAATATGTTCCTGCCCTTGCCCTGCTCTTCCATGATCTGCGTGATTGCGAGGCTTACCCGGGCCAGAAAATCTTTCCAGCTCTCTACGCCGGGCCTGTCGAACTCACCGGACACCCACCTGAGCATCGCTCCTTCAAAGATGCGCTTAAACGATTCCCTGCTCTCGTACATCCGGGGGAGATGCTCTGCAAGAAGGGGGTCCTCCTTCTGCATATCCGGAAGCTGCGAGATGATGATCGCCGAAGAATCGAACTCATTGAGGCCGTTTTTCAAGAGGAGCTCGGGGATATTTTTGCCTCTTTCCCGGTAGCAGAGTCTTACTTCTTCTGCGGTATGCGTCTGCCGCGACATGGCGCCTGAATAAACCGCATCCGGCGCTATCCCGATGCTCGTCAGGTGGGAGCCCAGGATGAGGGCCTGGCGTATACCCATGGGAGAGAGTTTGTCGTAGTTGTCTGCCCCGAAGGATGCCTGCCCGTGACGGATCAGATACAATACACTCATGCAATCCTCTGTAGCAGAAGGTGCCCCACCTGTCAATAAAAAACGAGCGCTTGCTCGTTTTAGAATTGCGTTCACCTGTCCCTTAGGTTATGATAACTTCTACATCATATCCTGACCATGGAGAGGCTATGAAAATCCTCGTTTGCGTCAAACAGGTCTGTGACAGCACTGAAACGCTCGGCATCAACGAAACCGCCACATGGATCGAGTATGCGGGAAACACGGTCTTCCGCATGAACCGTTATGACGAATATGCCCTCGAAGAGGGCTTAAGCATTGCCGAGCATTATCCGGATACCGCCGTCGATGTTTTGTCAGTGGGCCCGGAGAGGGTCCAGGCAACGATAAGGCGTGCATTGGGTATGGGCGCTCACCATGGAATCCACATCATGAAGAATGAAGACGGGTATTTCAGCGCCTTCGAGCGGGCCTCCCTGATCTCAGCGGCAGTTCGAAGCAGAAACTACGACCTCATCCTCACCGGGGTCATGGCTGAGGACGACATGGAGGGCCAGGTGGGAGGGCTCACTGCTGCAATGCTTTCCTATGCGTGCGCCACGAACGTCATTTCCCAGGGAACAGCCGAACGTTCGGGAGAGCTAGCCGTAGAGCGGGAGATCGAAGGGGGGTGCAGGGAGCGCCTGACCCTGAAGTTCCCGGCAGTGCTCACTATCCAGTCAGGGATCAATACCCCGAGGTACCCCGCGCTTTCCCACATGCTCAAATCCCGCACCGCAGCACTCGAGCGAATCGATGCCTCCACGCTCGGGGCACCCCGATCCTCCCAGGTTTTAGAAAAGATCGCCTTTTCCCCACAGGGCGGAAAAGGTGAAATCATCGAGGGGTCTCCTGCCCAAAAAGCGGAAAAGCTCCTTGAAATTCTCCATAGGCATTCCCTGCTTTAAAAGAAGGATCCTCTATGAATAAAACGATCTATGTAGCCGCTTTGCACGAAAACGGGCAGATCCTGCAGGAAACCTATGAAACCGTATCGTTCGCCTGTGAGCTCAAAGAAGGAAAGATAACGCTGCTCGTTCTCGCAGATGGGGACAGGATAGACCCTCTGGCAGAACAGCTCGCACGGAAAACCGGTCTTGAAGTAGTCGGAATTAAGGGATGTTTTTTGAGGGAGTATTGTGCGGAAGCATACACAAAGGCCCTTTCTTCTTTTCTCAAAGGGAAAGACCCCGACTGCGTATGCATCCCCCATACAGCTCAGGGAGCCGACTTTGCCCCGCAGCTCTCTATAGCACTTCAGGCATGCTGCATAACCGCTGTGGAGGAAATCGGGAAGGGATCATTCATCCGCACCATGTTCGGCGGGAAGTTCAGGGTGAAAATCCGACCCTCCATGCAGGTTTCCGTGCTGACCGTATTACCCGGCGCCTGGAAGCCGTATGACCATGCAAAAAAGTTGCCCGGCGAGGTCAGGATCATCAACTTTCCGGACGAGCCGGTCTCTGCGCGGACGCATGGTATCCGTGAGTCAACTCATAAAAACATGGCCCTTTCCGATGCCGAGGTCATCGTTTCAGCAGGCAGGGGTATCGGCAAGCAGGAAAATATCAGAATCTTACGCGATTTCTGTTCTCTCTTTTCGAAATCGGCCCTCGGAGCGACACGGGCGGTATGCGACCTGGGCTGGCTCGATTATACCCACCAGATCGGGATCACTGGCAACAAAGTGTCTCCGAAGCTCTACGTTGCCTGCGGGATTTCAGGGGCTGCCCAGCATCTTGCAGGGATGAAAGATTCCCGCACGATCATTGCCGTCAATGCAGACATCAACGCCTCTATTTTCCGGGTTGCGCATTATGGTGTCGTCGAAGACCTCACTACCTTTATCCCCCTGCTCATAGAAACATATCACAAGGGGAGTAAGGGGTAATTGACCCTTGGTCAGGACCGGCCTTGCCCCAGTTCAATTTTTACTGCCTGGCCGATCTTTTCCATGAGGTAGGGCTTCCTTATATAGACGCCTGCCCCGAGCTTCTGTGCTTCCCTGACACGATCGGTTTCGGAATAGCCGCTTGCGATAATGGCCTTTTGCTTCGGGTGCAGCTTGAGGATCCGTTTATAGGTTTCAAGGCCGTCGATCCCCGGACTCATGATCATGTCGAGAAGAACCAGATCTGTGGCATTTTTCTCCAGGTATTGCACTGCGCTTTCCCCGCTGGATGCAGATACTACGGTATATCCCAGCTTATTCAGCATGCGGGTTGCTATTTCCCTCTGCTCGGCACTGTCGTCGACCACCAGGACCTTCTCGCCATTCCCGGTTAAAGCAGTGCTTTCGGTTCTCATCTCTTTCCCGACATGTGCATCATTCCCGGCCGGGAAATAAAGGGTGAACGTGGAACCGTTTCCGGCAGTGCTCTGGACATCTATGTGCCCTCCCATGTCCTTTACGGTTCCCCAGACGACGGTCAGCCCGAGACCGGTCCCGCTCCTTCCCATGACCTTCTTGGTATAGAACGGGTCAAAGATCCTTTCCCTGTCCTTCTCCGACATACCAACCCCCGTATCGGATATCTGGAAAACCGCATACTGTCCTTCACGGAAGGCATCGAAGCCTTTGATGGGGTCATGAAGCGTGGCATTGGCGGTCGTAATGCTTACCCTGCCTCCTCGGGGCATTGATTCAAAGGCATTTGTCACGAGATTCATGATCGTTTTTGCAACGTGTACCGGCGAGCCGGTGATAATGCATCGAAGCTCATCGTCGAAATCGGTTATGACCTCGACATCAGGGTGCAGCAGGAGGACTTTCTGATATTCGGGACTCTTCAGATATTCCCGGATAACAGAGTTAAGTTCAATGAACTCCGAAACAGCAACACCTCTCCTAGCCAGGGTGAGAAGATCCTGAACGATAGAAGCTGCCTTTTCCCCGGACTTCTGTATCGTGAGCAGGGGTTTGCGAAGCGGACTGGTGCCAGGAATCTCCATGAGCAGCAGTTCGGGGTAGCTGACAATCCCTGAGAGTATATTGTTGAGATCATGAGCAACCCCTCCGGCAAGGGTTCCGAGTGCTTCCATCTTTTTCGCCTGCTGGAGCTGCTCCTGAAGCTTGCTCTTTTCTTTTTCAGCCAGGAATTTTTCCGTGACATCCCTGGCAGATCCCCTGATGCCTATTGCTTTGCCGCTTGCATCGTGAATGAGCGAGTTCTTATATTCCACGAGGCATTCCCTGCCGTCCTTGATCAGAACCCGCATCATCCCTTCGCTTTTATCCTTTTTCTTCACATCCTCAAGGTAATCCTCGATGGACGATGCATAGCGTTCCGGGGCCAGATCCCTGAGGTTGAGCCGAGCAGGCAGGGATTCATCATCCTTATATCCGAGCAACCGTTTCATTCCCATGTTCGTCTCCAGGAAATTACCCTGGAGATCATGAGAAAACAAAGCATCCGAAACATTTTCGAAGATATCATGAAGCTTTTCCTCGCTCTCCCGCAAGGCCTGATACGCACGGTTGCGCTCTTCGATCTCCTGCACGAGGCGATCGTTTGCCTTTTCCAGCTCGATATTCTGCTCTTTGAGCTTTGCCCTGGCATTCTGAAGTATCCCTGCGGTGTACGAAGACATAAAGGCCACAACGAATAATAGCGCGCTCATGATCAGGAGGACGAGGAATACGATATTCCACTGGAAGTTATATTCGAATACCACATTTTGATGAGGAATGATGCCGAAGTGCTCCATGGCTACCATGATGCCGAATGACAACGAGCTGAAGCCTGCCAGTATGAACGGATATCTCTTCGGAGCTAGAACCCCTACGTAAAATATCATGGCGGCATAAACCGGGGTAAGGTACGTGGAACGAAAGCCGCCTACAAAATAAATGAAACTCGTATAACCGATGATTTCCAGGATATTGATCAAAAAGGAGAAGAATTCATAGAGTCTTTTACCGGAGACATACCTCAACAGAGGGATGAGGGGCACATGCATGAGAACAATGTAGGCAATGGAAAGGCTGGCCCCTTTGAATGCCCGAAAATCGATAGCCCCGTAAAGATACGCGAGAAGCGTGAAGAGCCAGATGACAATCACTCCGCCGGATCGGACGCACGCGCCCTTGAATTGATTCCGATACAGGCGTTCTCTCTGTTCCCTCTTAAGGATTTTCCCCTTGTCTGCCTTTTCTTGCGACATGCTTCTCTGTGGAAACCCCGGTATGTTCCCTGTCAATTCGCCTAACATAATCTGACCCCATTCTCTCAACTACAGAGCATACAATAGTATTCACACTTATTATCGGCAAAAGTTCACGCAAAAAAAATGGATGAAATAAAATTTTCCGCGCTTAATCCTTGTCTATTTATGATTAGATTCAGATATTTGACAAAGGGTCGGCATCCAACGTATGTTGTCTCCATACTTCATGATGCGTCTCCTCTTTTTTACACGATGAACATTATGAACTATTCGGGAGGATGTATGGCAATATATTCATTCAACAATACCATCCCCATTGTGGGTGCCGGGACATGGGTGGCTCCCAGCGCGTACATCATCGGAAACGTACGGATCGGAGAGCGATGCTGGATTGGCCCCGGGGCCGTAATCAGGGGTGATTTCGGCGCGATCGTCATTGATGACGAAACAGCCGTGGAAGACGGCGTGGTTATCCATACCCCTTCGATTCTGACCATCGGAAGGTCCGTCACCATCGGGCATTTGGCAATGTTACACGGAAAAAGCGTAGGCGCCTATGCCGTTATCGGGATGCATTCGACTTTAAGCGATAATACTATGGTGGGGAACTGGTCGATTATTGCTGAACACTCCCTGGTAAAGAAGAACCAGGTGGTTCCGGAAGGTAAGATTTATGCGGGTTCTCCTGCCGTAGAAAAGGGAGATATCGAGCAGAAACACCGAGACGCGATGCTCGTAGGCAAGCAGATGTATATCGATCTTGCAGCCAGGTATCTCGCTACATTCAAGGAAGGCGGTAAGCCTAAAGATCCAGTATAAGCAGAAAATGAGGAAACAGGATGTTTCCCTCAAGGGGCTGCACAGGTAATAAGTGTCGCTTTTTCTTGTTACCTGAGTTTCTCCAGCTCTTTTACGATATCCTCAAGCAGCGGCCGTACGTTAATATCCTGGAGCCCGATGTAGCGGATCTTGCCCTTTCTGTCGACGATAAAGATGGCCCTTTCCGCAATGCCGTCCGAGCGCAGGACCCCGAACTTTTTCGCAACCGCCCCATGAGGCCAGAAATCGGAAAGTACGGGAAACCACAGGCCGTCCATCTGTGCGGTCCATGCATATAACGTGGGGACATTATCGACACTAATGCCTAATACAACGGTATTATTTTTTCGGAAAACATCCTGAGCAACATTGTATCCGGGCCACTGGTCAGAACAGATCGGGGTCCATGCAGAAGGGATGAAAGAGATGACGACGTTGCTCTTTTCCCGGAACTCCGACAGAGAAACCGTCTTGCCGGATGTGGATCTCAGCGTAAAATCCGGAGCCTGCTCGCCTACCCGGACCTTCAATTCGCTGTCTATGGGCTTGAGCTTCCCGACGTCATAGATCTCTTTTTTCATGGCATCGGAAACAGCTGGTGCGTTCTGCGCACCGACAACCAGGAACAGCGCACACAGGATTCCAGCCCAGACATTTCTCTTCATCGACTTCCTCCTCGTTGAATACCTGATTCCTTCACGATCATGTTCAAAAACTCCTCAGCATCCGTAAACCCGCCGGCGTTCGAATAGAATATCTCAAAGCTCGAACCCTTGTTGATCCGAATCCCGAGATAGTAGAGCGTGCGGATACCAGTGAATGAATTTGTGACCACGCATGCCCTATCATCAAACAAGGGGAACGGTGGTGAATACTTCTGCCTGAATATTTCCACCTCGTATTGTGAATTCCCCACACCGATTCCTATAAATTTTATCTTATCCCTAAACTCCTTCCTGCTGTCAATAGCATGGTAGAGTTTATCGGCGGTGGGGGCATGCTTCTGGCAATGGGGACAGTACATGCTGAAAATCTCGATAATGAGGATCTCGGATTTGATCTGTGTTAAAGACATCTTTCCCGAGGAGCTCTTGATGCCAAGGGATTCCCTTTCTTTGGGATCTTCCGGAACGTACAGCGTCAATTTCATGAGGGCGTTCCGGTAATCGCTCTGCGCCTCCTGAGCCCAGAGGAACGAAGAAAAAAGACACGGGACAATCACCCCTGCAATTATGGATAACAGTTTATGCATACCAGCACAATCCCGGTCAGTGATGCTCCCTTGAAGGCTTGCCGGGAATCCTCACAGACCGGGACATCGGGTTTACATCTTACCAGTTTTCGCCCAGAAGCTCGAAGTAGTCCTTCGGATGAGCGCACGCAGGGCATCCTCCCGGCGCCTCGTTCCCTTCGTGAAGGTATCCGCAGTTTCTGCATCTCCACACCACTTGGGTATCCCTCGTGAAGACGCGCCCTGCTGCGATATTTGCCGCCAGGTCCCGGTACCGCTTCTCATGCTGCTTTTCCGCAATCGATATGGCTTCCCACACTTTGGCCATCGCTTCAAAACCTTCCGCGCGCGCTATCTTCGCGAAGCCGGGATACAACGAGGTATGTTCGTGGTTTTCCCCTGCCGCCGCGGCCTGCAAATTTTCCAGAGTGCTTCCGATCACACCTGCCGGGAAGCTTGCTACAACTTCGACATCTCCTCCTTCAAGGAACTTGAAGAACCTCTTTGCATGCTCCTTTTCCTGATTCGCCGTCTCTTCGAAGATGTCGGCAATCTGGACTAATCCATCTTTGCGGGCCTGCCCGGCAAAATATGTGTACCGATTACGCGCTTGAGATTCCCCTGCAAACGATCCGATGAGATTCTTCTCTGTCTGAGTCCCTTTCAAATTTCCCATGTATTCCTCCTTTCCAATATACCTTCGTGTTCTTGTTATAAAGCTTCCCCGAAAAACGTCTAATGTTTTTCCCCCGCACAGTCAGGACAAATCCCGAAAAAATCAATGGTGCAGCCTGTCTGCTGATATCCGCTTGTACTGCTCGCCTGTGCAATAACAGGTTTGAGCCTGATATCCGAACTCATGGGGACATCATCTACCTTGCCGCAGGATATGCAACGGATATGACTGTGTTCATGCGTTCCGGCATCGAACCTCCTCTGCCCTGACGGCACGTCGATCCGTTTCACCATTCCTTCTGAAGAGAGGATTTCAAGATTTCTGTATACGGTTCCGAGGCTGATATGGGGCAGCCGCTTTTTGACCCGTTCATAGACATCGGAAGCATTCGGGTGCTCATGTTTTTTTTCCAATTCTTCAAGAATTATACGACGTTGATCGGTCATCCTGAATTTTTTACCGGCCACATTCCCTCCTTTAGACGCCTGGGATGAATCCTGGACAGAAGATATCCGTACCAATCAAGAATAATAATCATTACTAATAATGACAACTTATGTCAATCTTTTTATCAGGCTAAGCACTAAGAATAATCATGGCCTTTATAAGTAAATAATTGCATTGGGCACGATTTTTTTCAAGGAATCTCAACCACTTCACAAAAAGGAGACCTGTGCTAAAATAAGTGCTGCCCTCGATCCTCAAGAGAAGGCAAGAAAAGTGCGTGGTAATATTCACCGAAATACTTTAGTATAAAACAAAAACAGGAAGTATTGATGAGAGAAGTCACCGAGGCCAACTTCCAGGAACTTACTCAGGAGCAGCTGGCGATCATTACGTTTTCCTCCCCCTGGTGCGCATCATGCAAAAAGATCGCGCTATCCCTGGAGACGATATCCCACGAATTCAATAATCGCGTAACATTCGGTATCTGTGATATCAGCACACAACCTTCCGTAGCCGCAAACCTTCGGATTTTCAGCGTCCCTGCGGTATTAATCTTCCAGAACGGCGTTGTCGTAAAACGATTTCAGGGAGCGGTCTCGGATGCATCGATACTTCGTGCACTGAAAGAGAACCTATGAACATCGATCTATTTGCCAATTTTGAAACCTACCTGAGCGGCTCTTATCTCATGGCATACGTTGCTGCGTATCTCAGCGGTATTTTCGTGAGCTTTACCCCCTGCATCTATCCCGTGATCCCGATTACGGTCGCCTACATCGCAACTCAAAGTGCCGGATCAAAAACCAAGGGGTTTACCCTCTCTTTGTTCTATGTTCTGGGGACCTCTCTGACCTATACAGTACTCGGCTCTGCGGCAGCCCTTACAGGACAGCTCTTCGGCCGGATCCAGACAAACCCCTGGACATATTTCGTGGTGGCAAATATAACCATTCTCATGGGACTATCGATGATCGGGGTATTCACCCTGCCGCTGCCGAGATCGCTTACCCTAGGATCGAACAGACCTCTCAAAGGCTTCTTCGGCGCCTTTATCGTCGGGGCGGGTATAGGCCTTGTCCTCGGTCCCTGCACAGCCCCGGTGCTCGGGGTCCTTTTGAGCTTCGTTGCAGCGAAACAAAATGTTCTTTTCGGTATAAGCCTGCTTTTTGCTTTTTCCTTTGGTATGGGCTTGATCCTCATAGTTCTGGGCTCATTCAGCAGCCTGCTCGCAAATCTCCCGAAAGCAGGCCGATGGATGGTAACGGTGCAGAAAGCATTCGGCTGGGGATTGATAGCCATGGGAGAATACTTCCTCATCAAAGCAGGACAGTTAATGGTCTAAACAGGAGAATAGGAATGGTTCGACGGATACTTATTTGTTCGGTGTTGATATTCTTTCTGGCGCTTCCCTTCGCTTCCTGCGAAGATAAAACCTCTTCGAAAGCAGGCTCGGGCGACAAGAAAACAGGTATTTATGCCATCCCTGCGCCGGATTTCGCGTTGCAGGATCTTTCAGGGAAGACTCACAAGCTGAGCCAGTACCGGGGAAAGGTGATCCTGTTGAACTTCACCACAACCTGGTGCCCGTGGTGCCTGAAGGACATCCCCAATCTCAAGAAATTCCATGAACGCTTTAAAGGGTCCGATTTCGAGTTCATATCCGTCTATCTCCAGGAAAGCCGGAAAAAGGTCTCGTCTTTCGCGGAGAAGCACGCGCTCCCGTATACGATTCTCCTCGATACCGAGGGGAAAGTAGCCACGAGCTACGGGGTCAGGGGCGTACCGACAAAGGTGATCGTGGACAAGGACGGAAACATTACCTGCTGGATGTGCAACGATCCGGGAAGCCGCCTGGAAAAGATGCTCAAGAAAAAATAATTCAGCCCTTCCCCTGCTTTATGAGAGATTGCGCAAGCTTTACGGCCTCTACCCCGTCCTTTGCATAGTGTGCCCCGATGGAATCCGCATAGGCCTTTGTCACGACCGCTCCGCCTGCGAGGAAGGGACATTCCAGACCGGCTTCCCTGGCTTTGGCAATCACGTCTTTCATGCGAACCATAGTGGTGGTCATAAGGGCCGAGAGTCCTATGATATGCGGCTTATGGAGAAGGGCTGCATCGAGGACCTCCTCATTGGGGACATCCTTTCCGAGATCGATCACCTCAAACCCGTCATTCTTCATCATCAAAGAGACGATGTTCTTCCCGATATCGTGGATGTCTCCCTGCACCGTAGCCAGCAGGATCGTCCCTTTCCTTGCCGGATACGAATTATCACGCTTGAGCTGCGGTTCCAGGTGCTCGAATCCCTTTTGCATGGCTTCGGCACTGGCAATGAGCTGCGGCAGAAAATACGTCTTTTTCTCATAGCGGATTCCCACCTCCCTGATGGCGGTGACCATGAAATCGTCGATGAGTTTCTGGGCGGGGATGCCTGTGGCCAGCGCCTGGTCTATGAGATCGGCGATCTCGCTCCGGGAGCCGTCGAGAATTGCCTGATGGACTTTCTCCATCGGAGACCCTCCCTGGGAGACCGGTTTTCCTGATGCCCCGCCCGGTTTCGCCGGGCTTTCCCTCGCCGGAAGCCCGGCTGCATGGGCAATAAAAGCCCTTGCCTCAGGATCGCGGTTCATGAGCACATCGGAAGCCCGCTTGATATGCATGAACTCCTCACTCATTGGATTGGCAATGGCAAGGGTGAGGCCGCTTGAGGAGGCCATTGCCAAAAACGATGCATTGATCCATTTCCGCTCAGGCAGGCCGAAAGAGACATTCGACAGCCCCATCACGGTCCTCACCCCGAATTCGGAAGCGCACCATCTTGTTGTGGCAAGGGTTTCCAGGGCTGCGCGGCCTTCGGCGGAGACAGCCATGGTCAGTGCATCCACTACGATATCATTCTTGGTGAACCCGTAGGCGGTTGCCTTTGCATAGATGTTCTCGACGATCTTCTGACGCTCAACCGAGGTTTTGGGCAGCTTCTTGCCCGTGAGCGGCAGCAGGATGAACATGGCGCCATAGCGGGCAGCGATATCGAGAAGCTTATCGAGCTTCTGCTCTTCACCCGATATCGAATTGATGAGTGCGCGGCCGGGGTAGACCCGCAACGCTCCCTCGATGGCCTCCGGGATGGAAGAATCGAGGCAGAGCGGGGAGTCTGTCGATACCGAGAGAACTTTTACCACCTGCTTAAGCATTTCGGGCTCATCGATGCCCGGCATGCCCACATTCACGTCGAGAAGGTCCGCTCCGTTCTTCGTCTGCTCTTGGGCAAACCTTTTCACCAGAGACATTCTGCCATCGAGGAGCTCTGCCTGCATGTCCTTTTTCCCGGTCGGGTTGATCCGCTCACCAATAACGATGAGAGGGCCGTCGGTCTTGAGGAGAACGGTCTTCCGCGCAGAACTCACAGCCCCTGATATGGCAGCGGTCCTTTCGTGGAAGGTAAGCCCTGCGGTCCTTTCTCGCAATGCCATGATATGGGCGGGGGTCGTACCGCAGCACCCGCCGAGGAATCTCACCCCCGAAGCCGTAAACTCCCCTGCATATCCGGAAAATTCTTCCGGAGACATGGGGAAGACGGTCTTGCCGTTTTCCAGGACCGGCAGTCCTGCATTGGGCTTGGCCACGAGAGGGACCTTCGCATAGGGTTCAATGGCCCTGATCAGGGGGAGCATTTCTTCCGGACCTGTCGAGCAGTTGCACCCTACTGCATCGGCACCCAATGACTGCAGCGTGATCAGCGCCGAAAGGGGATCAGTCCCGTTCAGGGTGCGCCCGTTCGGTTCAAAAGTCATGGTGACCATGGTAAAGACATCGGTGAGCTCACGCACGGCTATGAGGGCAGCCCTGGCCTCCTGGATATCCACCATGGTCTCGATCACGAAGAGATCTACGCCTCCGTCCAGAAGCCCTCGAATCTGTTCCTTGAATGCGTGGACAGCTTCCTCGAACCCCACATCGCCGAAAGGCTCGATGAATCTCCCGGTAGGGCCTATGTCTCCGGCGACGAGAAAGGTATCTCCTGCCGCCTGGCGTGCGATCCGGGCCAGGTCCCTGTTGACCTCGCGCACATCGCATTCCCCATACTCAAAGAGCTTGAACCGGCTGGCTCCGAAGGTGCAGGTATAGATTACCTCGGACCCTGCCTGGAGGTATTCCTTGTGAGCCGCCTTGATGGATTCCGGATTCTGGAGGCACCACAGTTCCGGGCATACGCCTCCCGGCATGCCCCGTGCCTGCAGCTGCGTCCCGGTCGCCCCGTCGAGGATTACGAGCCGTGAAGAGGCCCTGGCCAGTATTTCATCTTTTTTCTTCAAAAATCCCCCGTTCTATCGCTCGAATTCGCCGACACGGACGCCTGCAACCGCCGTAACCGACTTCTCCGGCACGAGGACGCATGAGTCCGTTATCTTCACCCCGATCTCCTGAAGCTGCAAACGCTCGTACATGATCTTCTGGTTCTCCAGTTCAAAATCCCCGTACCCTGCGGAGAACCGGCTGTGCGTGATTCCTTTTCCCTGCCGCCTCAATTCCCTGCCCATGTGCTCTGCTATCCAGTCAAGGGCTTTATCGGTCATCTCGCTCGCCACTGCATCGAGCAAAATCGCACGGGTCAGGTTACCGCTTTTCGAATCCCGGCTGATCTCCTGCATAACCCTGTTTCCGGCCGTTGCTCCCATGAGGAGGAGCTCGGTCGATCCTTCGAGCATCCTTAAGAGGGATGCGCTTTTGAGAAGCTCGCCTGTATCCAGAAGGATCTGCCCTGCACCCTGCTCCCTGACAGGGATCAGAACCGCGGATCCCTTCAGCTCGACGAGGGATACCGCATCGCCTAAGGTTGCTTCGATCTCCGAGCGCTGCTCCCGGGTGATCTCCGTCTTCCCTTTCTGATAGCCGAGTCGCCGGTAAACGGCGCGGGCAGGCATATCGATGCGGATAGCGTGGAAAAAAACCGGTATAGTTCCCATCTTTTCAAATTTAATCGTAAACTCGATAAGTTTCAAGCCATTCTTTGTCCTCGTCATTCCTTTGGTTCCAAAGCCCGGTTCTTTCATAACCCCTTGCCGAACACGGCTTTGCCTCCGGGAGAAATAATCGGGAAGCGAAACATCATTTCTTGATAAATCGAGGAAGGTGGTTTATTGATATATCCCGAAGGCACTTATAAGGGCATGTAAAATCATCTTTTTAATTTTGTTTGTATTATGATAGGATAATAACACACACTGTGAATTAAGGACGGGCATCGATATGGATCTCAAAAGACTCTTTTATCCGAAAAGCATTGCAATTATCGGGGCATCGCCGAACCTCGGCGGAGGGAAGCTCCCCTACTACCAGCTCATCAAGCTTGCCGGGTACCGCGGCCGTATCTATCCGGTAAACCCGAAGTATCAGGAGATAAACGGCGAGAAGGTCTATGCATCCCTGGACGATCTTCCTGAGCCCATCGACCTTGCCATTGCCTCTGTCCCTGCCAAACTGGCGCTCGAGACCGTCGAGGCAGCAGCCCGAAACAAGGTCAGCTTCCTGCATTTTTTCACCTCCGGCTTCTCCGAGGTGGGGAATTACGATCTCGAGCATGATATGCTCGATGCGGCAAAAGCCGGGGGAACACGAATCATCGGCCCCAACTGCATCGGCATTCACTGTACCGAGGCAGGCATCACCTGCGACCTTCCCAAGTCACCCATAAAAGGAGTCGGAAACGTGGCTTTCCTGGGCCAGTCCGGAGGCATGACCCATAACTTCATGCGTATGGCCCATTCGCGCTATATCGAGATCAACAAGATCGTCTCCTATGGCAACCAGATCGACCTCAAGGTCGAAGATTATCTCGAATTCTTCGCAGGCGACGATACCATCAAGGCTGTTGCCGCTTACATCGAGGATATTAAGGACATCAGGCGCTTCATGAAAGCCCTGAGCATGACGACTCCCAAAAAGCCTGTGATCATCCTCAAGGGAGGCACCACCGAGTACGGGGCACGCGCCGCTGCTTCCCATACCGGCGCACTCGCGGTACGGAATGATGTGTGGTCGGCCATGATGAGGCAGTACGGAGGAGTCGAGGCCTATAATTTCGAACACCTGGTGGATCTCACCATGATGGCCGTTTCCGACAAGCTCCCCTCCGGAAACAGACTCGGCTTTCTCGGCGCCGGCGGAGGAACGTCCGTGCTCTTCACCGACATCGCAACGAGGAAGGGTCTGGTGCTTCCTGAACTCCGGAAGGATACACAAGCAATCATCAGCCAGAAAATCAGCAACGTGAATACGAGCACCACAAACCCCGTAGACCTGGGCTTTTATGGTTTCGACTTCCACATCATGGCGCATACGATCGAGGCCATGGCACAGGATGAAAATGTGGATGTCATCATCCCCTACTTCTCCCTCGATTTCATTACCTCCTTCCAGAGCGACCAGCTGGAAAGCGGGCCATATGCGATAGTCGAGGCATCCCGGAACAGCAATAAACCCATCGTTCCCATACTCTCTCGGTTCACTGAGAATATCATCGATTTAGAAAACGTGCGCATCAAGCTCACGGAGATATTCCGGAAGGCGGGCATGGCGGTCTTCAGCACCCCGCAGGATGCCATTACATCCATCAGCGGGATCCTGCGATGGAACAGTATCCATGAAGAGTTGCAGGCCGCCCCGTGCGCCTTATCGGGCGAGTCCCTCGAAAAAAACGCCGGAGGCATGAATCTATGAATTACCTCGTCATGGGCGCAGGCGCCCTGGGGAGCGTTTTCGGAGGACTTCTGGCGGAAAAAGGCCGCAAGGTATCCTTCGTGGGCCTCGACGATCACGTAAAGGCCATACAGCGAAAAGGCCTTCTCATCCGGGGGCTCTGGGGAGAGCATAAGATTCCTCATGCTTGCGCTTTTTACGGTACCGAGGGCCTGAGCGGGACCTTCGATGTGATCCTCCTGAGTGTAAAGTCTTATAATACCGCATCTGTTATCCGGCAGGCGTGTCCGTTCATGCGCGAGGATACCCTGGTGTTTTCCATCCAGAACGGCCTGGGAAACTGGGAAGCGATTGCCGAGGCCATCGGATGGAACAGGACCGTGGGAGCACGGGTGATATTCGGGGCCGAGATAGAAGAACCGGGGGTAGCACGTGTCACGGTCTATGCGGACAAGGTCCTTGTGGGCAGCCCTACGGGCGACGTCTCAACCGACAGGATACAACGGGTATGCGATGACTTCAATGACGCGGGCATTCCCACCGCGGTGAGCGACCGCATCGAATCATCCCTGTGGGGAAAGGTTCTCTATAACTGCTCTCTGAACGCGCTGGGCGCGATCCTGAACGTCCCTTACGGACACCTTGGCGAGGTTCCCGAGGTGCGCGAAACCATGCACAGGATCATCGATGAGATCTTTGCCGTGGCCGAAGCCAAAGGAGTTTCCATGGCGTATGCATGCCCGGATGACTACTACCGGTTCCTCCTCGAGAATCAGCTCCCCCCAACGGCTACACACCGTTCCTCCATGCTCCAGGATATGGAAAAGGGCCGCCTGACGGAGATCGATGCCCTCAACGGGGCCATTGCCCGCTATGGCCGCGAGCTTTCTGTCTATACGCCCGTCAACGATACCCTAACCGCGATCATCAAAGGGATAGAAAAGAAGAGATAAAAGCCTTTCCTGTGCATTGCATCATTTTCCGGCAGCCGCCGCCTCGAAGGCAGGAGTTCGTCCCTTTCCTGCTTCCCGTTTTATCTCCCGGTACATCTCGAGGGTAAGCCCTTCCCAGGCGCAGGGGAGCAGGGTATTGTTCTGGTAGATGGGGTCTTCGGCAAGAGGGTACCTGCTCGTCAGGCACGCATCAGCCCATTCTTTCGTGCCGGGCAGCGGAGAAAACTCTGTTATCATAGGCCGTGCACCGGTACTTTTCACAAACTGCACGGCATCAAGCACCTCTCGTTCGTGCTGCCCGGGAAGCCCGCAAAGAATGTATGCTCCGATGTCCGGAGGATCAAAGCCCGCCTTTGTCAGATTCTCCACCGCGTTGAGGAAATCATTATTGTTCACCTTTGCGCCTAGGCTCGACTGACGCTTCGGGTCGCTCGTCTCCAGCCCTAGCCTGATGGTGGCAAACCCGCTTTCCTTCATGGCATGAGCGGTTTCCTGCGTTATGCATCTCGCGTGCAGAGCATTGGGGCAGTGGAAGCGCACCTTCAGCCCCCGTTTGATTATCTCTCTCATCATGGGCAAGGCCCAGGTTTCGGGCTGGAAAAGCAGGGCGTCGTCATAGAAGGCAAAATCCGTTACCCCGTGCGCCCCTGCCCAGTGCCCGATCTCGTCGGCTACCCGCTCATAATTCCGCCTCCGCATGCCTGATGAAATCAGGTGCGCCGCACAGTAGGTGCAGCGGTACGGACAGCCCCTTGATGTCTGGATGCAGACATACCGCAACGGATCAACGAGATCGAAGAGCGGATACGGGAGGCTGTCCAGGTCCTGCACGTCAGGGATATATTCAGGGCTCGTTCCCCAAATATGTCTCAACGTTTCAAGAACCTTGAGCTCTCCTTCATGGCTGATGACGTAGTCCGCACCTGAGAATCGCAGGGCATGATCCCGGCACAGGGTTGCGTAGATGCCGCCGAGGAGGATCGGGACATTGCAAAAAGCTTCCCGGAGGAGTCTGATCGCCTCGAACACCCCTGGATACCAGTACGTCATGAGGGAGGTTACCAGAACGGCATCCGGCCTCCGAACCAAAGCCAGGTCGTGCATGAAGGCTTCAGGGCTGATTCCGTACCTGCCGTAGTATCTCGGAATGTCGCTGATCTTCCCGGGCGCCGGGATGATCTCACGATAGTACTTCCCATGCCCTCCGGCATGAACCTTGGGCGCCTTTCCTCCCATGGAGGGATGGGGCGATTTGAGACAATCGATGAAAGAGACCCTGCACCCGTTCTCCTGAAGAACCGCTCCCAGGCTCAGCAGCCCCAAGGGTTTTGCCCACATGTCGTACGCGGCAAAATCGTAGATCCAGGGATTGATCAGGAGAACGTTCTTGCCCCGCATTCCCGTCCCGTTTCACCTTTTTTCATCATGCCCCTCTGCATGACTTTCATCTTACGCCTGAGCTTTTGCTGAATGCAAGTAAGATACCCTCTTTCATCTCTTGACATATACTGTGTTTTCAAGGTAATGGATAAATTATGGGCAACCAGAAAGAAAAACGCATATATGAAAGAATCAGCCTTCCGAAACTGAGCGGGTCCGTCGAGCTCTTTGAAACCCTGAAACCCGTTACCATCCTCAATGCCTCCGAAGAGGGCGTATGCATCTGCGGAGCCGATTTCCCCGTGGGTTCCGTTGTCCGCCTCGAGATCGACTTTCCCGAGGAGACGCCCAACATCTCCCTGTACTGCAAGGTTGTCTGGGCATCGAGGAAAAAGGACCCTGAGAAGATGTCCGGGCTCTCGTTCCTCAATACGAACAAGATCCTCTTCCGGAAAGATCTGCTCTCTTTTGCGAAGATGGTCGATTCGGCTCGCAAACAGGCAGCTCTCTAGCCCCCCAGGGTATTCATCATCGTCTTGCAGCCCTGGCCAGGCGTTGCGGATTTTCCTGCACAGAGGCCGTGGTTCAATTTTTTCATCCTCACCCCTTCTTCGATCATGGCTTCGAGCTCGGAATCGGGAATCCCCTGCCTCATGGGTGTGAGCAGATCGATATCTTTTTCCGAGAAAAGGCATGGCCTTAAATGTCCGTTCGCCGTGATCCTGATGCGGTTGCACCTGCTGCAGAAGGTATGCTCGCTCATGGCGCCGATGATTCCGATCATGCCCTTGGCGCCTTTGATCCTGAATACCCGGGCAGGGCCGTGGTTGTATTCGATGCTTTCAAGTGCCCCGAACCTCTCTTCGATCATGCCGCGGATCTCTGATGAGCCGATAATATCATGATCCCCGTAGCGGGTCGCGCACCCCATGGGCATGAGCTCGATAAAGCGGATTTCAACATCATCCCGCAACGTCAGATCGGCGAATGATGGGATCTCGTCGTCATTGATGCCCCTGATGGCCACTGCATTGATCTTAATCGGCGAAAACCCCAAATCGACTGCTTTCTTTATCCCGGCAACGACCCTTTCAAAGGCGTCTACGCCGGTTATACGGATAAATTTTTCACGGTCAAGGGTGTCGAGACTTATGTTCAGCCGGTGCAGGCCGGCGTTTTGCAACTCATGCGCCATGGATGACAGCAGCACACCGTTTGTAGTCAGCGAGAGATCCTGGATTCCCTCCATCTTCCGGATGCACCGGATAAAGTCCGTAATGCCCTTCCGCAGCAGCGGTTCGCCTCCGGTAATCCGTACTTTTTCCACACCCCGAGAGGAGCAGATGCGCGCTATCCGCAAAAGCTCTTCGTAGCGCATGATACGCTCATGTGGGATCCACTCGACCCCGGATGCGGGCATGCAGTATTTACACCGCAGATTGCACCGGTCCGTAACAGAAATTCTCACGTAGCGGATCTGCCTTCCATGCGCATCGATTAGGGGTTTCACCTACCGTACCTCCTGGATGATCTTCTTCATGGCGCCTTGGCGGTACAGTACTTCCGTTCCCCCGCCCTCCATAACGATTCGAAGCGTTTTTTCCCCATTGATGACCCGGCTGCCGGCAAGAAAAGTAATCGGTGTTGCCGAGAACAGCAAAGGAGCCATGGGTACAGACGGTCCCATGAGGATTACATCCCGTGCCTTGACAGGCATCTTGAGGACATCTCCCAGGCTCCCGTTGATGAGCGTTGTCGCAGTGAGGATAACAATGTCTGCCTGCATTAGGGCCTGCTGCATTTCATCAGCGGGACGGATGCAATCATCTTTCGTATCCTTGAGCTCGAAGGCATCCACCGTCAAACCCCGTTCCTGTAGCATCCGGGCGACCGGTGCCATGAAACCCACCATGGCTGCCCTGTCCCCTTCACGGACCGAGATCTTGGCGAAGACATCCCCCTCGTATCCTTGCGAGAGGCTGTTGTTGACGGCATTGAACGCTGCGAGGCTGAGCGAGCGGCTGATGAGATCATTCTCTAAGCCCAGATCGAGAACCTCTCCCGCAGGCGACCCCTTGAGCGAGCCCGCCTTCCGGAATACGGTACATCCGGCGGGAACAGGGGAAATGTTGGCGCTCAATCCGACACCCTTGCCTTCCACTTCTACAGCGGTATAGCCCAGCCCGAGAACCGCGTTTAAGACCTTTCTGCTGCGATCTTCTTCGGATACTGCCTTGATGAGACTCTCAATCATGGATGTTAGCGTATGCCTTTTGCCTGTTCTTTGTCAAATATAGCTTAAAATAATATAATAAACTGAGGAGGAGGTAAAGCCTTGTGTGCTAAAGGCTTCCGATATCGACCCCTTCGTGCTTCAGGAGGATTTCCTTCCTGAACAGGCATGGGCTGTACCCTCCGAGGGATCCTTTGGCAACGACACGGTGGCACGGAACGACTATGGCGAGCGGATTGTGCTTGCACACCTGCCCTACGAACCTGGCGAGCCCAGGGTTTCCGATGCCGGCCGCTATCTCGCCATAGGCTGCCGGATGACCGAAGGGGATACAGGATATGGCGTGAAGGACTCGCTGGTGAAGGTTCTGGGGAGGGACGGGCTTTCCTGTACTTTTCCAGAGGGGCTGTGTACCCCGGAAAGAAAGCGTACCGGGAAAACTCTCGGCCGTATGGGAAAAATAGCTGTCCAGGGAAGAAAGGAACCAGTCGAGCTCGCCCTGATGGGGAACGCCGTCGATGACTTCCCAGCTCACCTGGTGAATCGTATCGCTATCTCCTGAAACCCAAAGTCTGCCGCAGGGGGTATCATAGGGCGAGATCATATTAATGGACCGGTTTTCAGCCTTGAAACCGGCGCACCCTGCTCGACCTTCGCAACGAGCCGTTCCAGGAGGAGCCGGGTCTTGCGTTGCTCATCAAGGATATCGTGAATGGTGTTCTCGATAGTACCGTTGACCTCTTCGCCGTTGAACGAAACAGCCTTCATGACCCTTGGTCTCGAAACCTTCGAGAGCATCGCAATGAGGCGGGTCCAGAACTTCTCCTGGTCCACTTCGGAAGGCTCCTGGCCAAGGAGCGTCAAGGCAATAACCCTGTAACACCGGGAAATATCGGACGTGGGGTATCGGACTACGGCAGGGACCTGATCGTTCACCGCTTTTGAGAGCTTTTCGTCCTGATACACGCTCCCCAGGTATTCCACGTGCGTATCGAGGAAGCGCTGGGAGGCGGAAGCTATTTTCTTGTACAGGGCATGACCGGATGTGCTGTTCTTCACCATGCTCGAAAACATGGATATCCTGCCGTGATAGTCGTTCTTCCGGAGCACCTTGATCATTGCATAGGCATCGGTCAGGCTTGTCGGCTCCGGACTGACGCCCACGATTACCTCCGGTGATGCAAGAAGGAACGAGATAACACCCGCTGAGATGCCTGATGCGGTGTCAACGAGCAGGTATTCGGCAGAATCCGACAGCGTCACGACTTTTTGTACGAGGCCTTCTATCTCTTCCTGCTTGAGGTCGGCCATATCCTGGACGCCTGAGCAGCCGGGGATCAGCTCCACCTTGTAGTCTGTTTTTACCAGGATGTCTTTGGCCTCGACACGCCCGAAGACCACATCTTCGAGGGTCTTGCCGGCCCTGATACCCAGGAGCACATCGATATTGGCAAGTCCAAGGTCGGCATCGAGGATCTGAACGCGGTGATCCATCATGGCAAGGCAAATGCCGACGTTGAGCACAAAGTTACTTTTGCCCACGCCACCTTTCCCTGATGTGATCGAAATAACCCGAGGCATACCTCTATCCTTGTATTTTCTCTTTGCAATATATGTGCACAGCTTGCATATGGGAAATAAAAGGATTTTTCAAGCGTTTTCGATCGAACAGGAAAATGTTTTCTCAGAATTGAGAACTTTTTATCTCTTACAGGTCCTGGAGGACCATGGATACCACCTTGCTCACCCCGGGTACATCAAAGGTCACTCCGTAGAGAACATCCGCCATTTCCATGGTGTGCCTGTTATGGGTGACCATGATGAACTGGGAAGCGCTTGAAAACGAGCGGATCAGGCGGTTAAAGCGGATCACATTGGCATCGTCCAGCGGCGCATCCACCTCGTCGAGAATACAGAAAGGTGACGGCCTCACCTTGAACAGGGCAAAGATAAAGCTCAGAGCGCACAAGGTCTTTTCACCTTCCGAGAGCAGGCTCATGGACTTGAGTTTCTTGAACGGCGGGCAGGCGAGGATCTCTACTCCGGCCTCCAGGGGATTGCCCTCAGCGAGGACGAGATCCGCCTTTCCCGCCTCCGAACATGGTGGTGAAGAGCTCCTGGAAATGGGTCTTTATCAGCTCGAAGGTGGCCATAAATGCCTTCATGCTCTGCTGCTCGATGCCGGCAATGACTTCTTTCAGCCGGGTGCTTGCCTGGACGACATCCTCGTACTGCCGGTGGAGATCATCCCACCTGGCCTGCGACCTGCTCATAGGCATCGAGGGATGCGAAGTTGATCTGTCCCATCTTCTCGATCCTGGCCTCTGCCCTCTCCACCTTTTCCCGCGCCTCGTCGGGGTTGAAATGGTCCGGGACCGGAGGCAGCGGCTCTTTGGCAAACCGGGAATTGAAACGCTCCAGCCCCATAGACAGGGAGATCTCCAGCTCCTTGCCTTTGAGCATGATATCGCTTCTCGACTTTTCGAGCAGGTCGAGGTTTTCCCGGCACTCTTCCCTGTTCCGCGTGAGGGAGTTCAGGGTGTCCGCTACCTCATCGTATTCGGGCAGGAGCTCCTTCAAAAGATCGCCGGCTTTCAGCGTCTCCTCCCCGGCCCTCGCCAGCCCTGCCTTTGCCTTTTCCAGGGCATCCAGGACCGTATCCCTGGTGGATTGAAGCTCTCTTCTCTTGGCTTCGTCCCCTGCAATCTCCCGGGATATGCCCTCGATCTGCTCTTCGACCGCCTGGAGCATCTCCTGCTTTGAGGAAATCAGGACCTTGAGTGCGCCCATCCTCGTCGCATGAGCGCCGATCGCACTCTGCGCCTGATCGAGGGTCTGCTTTGCCGAAAGCCTTCCAGCCTCGAGATTCCGCACCTCTTCCTGCAGCATCTCGATCCGGCAGTCGAGTTTCTCTTTTTCAAGGGCAAGGGAAGAAAGGTCACCGCTGAGCTTTTTCGCCATGTCATTCCACATCTCGATGTCGCGGCGGAAAGAGAGCTCACGTTCGGAGAACCGGTCCATCTCCCTGGCTTCGCCATGCCTCTTTTCCGTCAGTGCATCGATTTGGGCCTTCATCTCCCGATCTTTTTCTCTTGCTCCATCGAGTTCCTGCTTCAGCCTTTGAAGCTCTGCCCTTAGCGAGTGAAGTCTTTCGCTCCTGCCTGCTATGTCCTGTTCCAGAAAAATCTTCTGTTTTTCCGTCTCTTGCATTTCCGCCTTGGCCTTCAAGCCTTCAGCGTATTTTTCCATTGCGGCAGTGGTTCGGACCACCCCTGTCGGTTCAAGGATGGTTCCGTCTTTCGCGACGAGTGAGCATGACCTCTTGCCCTCGTTCCACAGCAAGATCGCGCAATGGATGTCTTCCACCACCACCATGTCCCGGGACAAGGCATGAATGACGTCCTCGTACCCCTCATGCGCCTCTACGAGCTCGCTCAAGGGGGCAATGACACCCTTGCCCTTGGGGTGCTTCTTCCCCCACCCGTTTTCCAAATGGGGCTTTTTGGGGATGTATCCCGGGCCTCCATCCTGGATGGCCTCATACTCCAGGATCTCTTTATGATCATGAACTATCAGGTAATCGAGCGTGCTACCCATGGACCTGCCTACTGTCTCCTCGAACCCTGCCTTGACCCGCAAGGCATCAGCAACGCGCTTTGACCCGTTGAGCCTGGACAGATCGGGAGGGATGGGCATGGTGCTCGATTTGATGATGCGATCGAGCATGGAGATCTTGGCCAGGAGGTGAGCATGCGTCTTCTCGAGGCCCACCACTTCATGCGAGCACGCCTCGATCTCCGTCTGTAATCCCTGGATGCGTTCGTCCAGGGTATGGATGGCGGCATCGAGGTCATCTTTTCCTGCCCGCTTCAAAGCGAGCTCTGCCTCCAGGGAATTCAATCTCTCCTCCAGGGCTGCCCGCTTTTCGGAGAGCTCGGCGAGGTCTTTTCCCCTCTTTTCCGAGTTGGATACGATCTCCTGGCTCCTGGTTTCCATGGAGGCCGTTCTCTGGTCCACAGCCCTGGCATGACCGATTGCATCGAAGAGCCCGGCCCTCCCCTGGTTGTACTCGTTTTCAAGTTTCTGGTATGCCGTCCTGGCGGCCTCAAGGTGCCCGGAACGGGAGTCCATCTCCCCTTTAAGCCGAGAGATCTCCTGCAGGAGGTTTTCCAGTTCCATCGTTCCCTGCTCCTGCTTTTTTGAGAGATCCTCCCTTGTGCGGCCCATCTGCTCGATGCGGGCTTGAAGCATGTCCAGCGTCGAAGAGATATCCTGTTTCCTGTTCTCGCTTCCCTCTATCTCTCTGAGGGCCAGGAGTTCTCTCGACTGCGCTTCATTCATTTCCCGCCTGACATCCTCGATCTTCTGACGGATTACCGAAGCCTTCGTGTCATGCTCCTTCAGTACCTGTACATATTCCTCATGCTGCCTTTTAAAAGCATCGAGACGCCCGCCTATCTCAACGCTCTCGATTTCGAGTTTTGTCTTCCTGTCCTTGATCTTCCCGATCTCGTATGCCCACAGAATCTTTGTAAGTTCATTTATCTCCGAGCGTACGCCCTGATACCTGCGGGCCTTGTTCGCCTGGGACTTCAGGTCGTCCCTCTGCATCGATACCTCAGAGAGGAGATCCTTGACACGGTCGAGGTTGACGGCCGTCGCCTCCAGGCGTTTCACGGCATCGATGCGTTTGATGCGGAACTTGCCGACCTCGGCAGCTTCTTCGATGAGGTAGCGGATGTCTTCCGGACGGGACTGGATGATGTCCTTTACCTTGCCCTGTTCGACAATAGCGTATCCATGACGGTCAAGGCCGGTATCCAGGAAGAGGTCGGTGATATCCTTGAGCCGGCATTTGACGCCGTTTAAGGAATAGACGCTCTCACCCGAGGTGAAGAGTCTCCTGGTGATGGAGACCTCTTCGAACCCGTCGAGGGTCTTGGGAAAATAACCGCTGTCCCGCACGAATTCGAGCGTCACCTCAGCCATGGAGCCGGGGCCTGTATCCTGGGTACCGGAAAATATCACTTCGTTCATGGATCCGGCTCGCAGAGATCTGTTCGACTGCTCGCCCAGCGACCAACGTACTGCGTCGATAATATTGCTCTTCCCGCATCCATTGGGTCCGGCTATACAGGTGATGCCATCCGCAATGGACAGGGATGTTTTTTTGGCAATTGATTTGAAGCCCTTGATTTCAACCCTCTTCAACTTCACAATTTAGATTTATCAGAGCTTGTCTGGGATCGCAAGCAGGGTTTCTTGCATCAGGGGCATTGGGAAGTCAGCTTTCTTCTTCCTGAAAAACCCTTGCATTCTCATCACGAAAACGGCAATAGAGGAATGGATATTTTCCCTATGAGCATTCCGGGAGGGAAGCATGGATGGGATGAACAATCTCCTTACCGTAGTCGGGCAAATACTGCATATCGGACTGAACATTTACTTATGGATCATTGTCATCGGCGCATTGATCTCTTGGGTGAACCCTGATCCGTTCAACCCCATCGTCCGGTTTCTCCGCAGGGTTACAGACCCTCTGTTTTTCTGGCTCAGGAGGAATCTGCCGCTGATCGTGGGCGGGATCGATTTCTCGCCCGTCATAGCTATTGCGATCATCACCTTTATCGACAGCGCCTTTGTCCCGTCGCTCATGGAAGGTGGAAATGTTGTAGCGAACATCCTCATCGGCGCAGGCCAGTCGATCATCATGCTCCTGAATTTCTATCTCATGATCGTTATCATTGCAGCGGTCATCTCATTCGTGAGCCCCAATCCATACAATCCCATCGTGCGCATCCTCTCCGCATTCACGGAGCCCTTATTCTCCTGGTTCCGCAGGCGGCTTCCGCTGGTATTCGGCGGGATCGATCTCTCCCCTGCTCTGGTGATCGTCATCATTCTTATCGTGAACAGCCTGGTTTCACATAGTCTCATCCAGATGGGGCTGAATCTAAAATTGAAAGGGGGCTTTTAATGCATTTAACACCTGAAATGGTAAGGGAGCAGCGCTTCCGGGTGAAATTCTCCGGATTTGATAAGGAAGAAGTCGTCAACTTTCTCATGGGAATCGCGGAGGACATAGAAGAGATAATGGAAGAGAACAATCTCCTCAAAAGCGAAATCGAAACATTGCGAAGCAAGCAGCGGGACCTTGAAGACATTTTCCTCTCCGCCAAGCAATTCTCTGATGAAAAGAGGCGGATCGCCGAGCAGGAATCGAGTGTCATGCTCGCCGAAGCAAAGAATAATGCAGCGGCCATAATAGCCGAAGCCCAGCAGAAGATAGAAGAGGCGGAACAGAAGGCCGGCGAGATGGAGGAAGAGGCCGGCAAGAGGTCTCGCGAGATCCTCGAAGACGCGCAGCATACAAAGGCAACCCTGGAAAAAGAAATCATGGAGATCAAGGTCAAACGGATGAACCTCTTTGCCGAGCTCAAGTCGGTTATTGAATCCTATCAGAACTGGACCAAAGAGATGACCCATGTGGATCCGGGAAAGCAGTAATGGGACCATCCTCGTATGCAGGATCCACCCCAATGCCCGGAAGGATTCCCTCGATCCCCCGCGGGATGACCGGCTGGTCATTCATCTGAACGCCCCTGCCGTCGAGGGAAAGGCGAACAAGGCTCTCATAAAATTCCTTTCGGAGCGCCTTAACCTGGCAAAGACCAGGATTTCGATCCGCATGGGGGAAAAGGGAAGGACGAAGGTGCTCTTGCTGAGCGGGGTCGGGCCCGATGAGGTAAAAAAGCGGCTCGGTATTACTGGACTACCTTGACGTCTCGATACCCGAGATTCGAGAGCTCTTCCGCCATTGCCCCGGTATCGCCTCCGGAAATCCGGAAGTGATGGGCATTCACATCGTCGTTCATGGACATGCCCACACTGATGATGTACCCGCCGTACCGCTCACTGATCGTTACGACCTCATCGAACGACCCGTGAACGTTCTTGAGGACTACGTCGAGCCGGGAGCCGGCCTTCAGCACCCCCATGATCTCTATGAAGGCCTTCAGGATGTCTTTGACCGTGATGATCCCGATTATCTTTCCTTCCTCGAGGACAGGAAGGCAGCCGATGTTCTTCTCGAAGATGATCAGAGCGGCGCGGTCCAGAGAGGTTTCTTTGGTAATGGTATAGGGTTTCTGAAGCATCACGTCGCTGACTTTCAAGTTCTCCAGCATGGATGCCAGGATCACCTGCTTCAGGTCTCCGGACGAAACGAAAAGACCGTTCTCCACAACCGGGAGGTGCCGAACTGAATATTTTTTCATTACCATCAGGGCATCACGGATTCCCGCATCTTTTCCTATCGTGATGAGGTTGCGCACCATCCATGAGTCTACGTTCATAACAAAATTATACCAAATCAACGTTCATATGAAAACCACGATCTCTCCCTTTTAAACGTATTAAAGGGATTTTGCCGGGAAATAATTTGATCTCAGACAGTGATGTCCTGCAGAAATTTCAGTGCATCGCGGCGTGTCTGTACAACTCCTTGTGCACGTGCCTCCTCGATCTGCCGCAGAAGGCTTCCCACTTGGGGGCCGGAAGGGGATTTCAGTATTTCCATGACATCTTTGCCCGTAACGAGCGGGGTCTTTTTCTGGACGAGGTACGTAGTGCGGTAATATTCCCAGATTGCAGAAGCCCACTGCCGCAGGACCACGTTATGGGCCTGGGCCCAGGCAAGAGACAGGAAAAGGGCCTCGGGCAGATAATCGGCCTCCTCCTCGCAGAAGCGATACAGACCGAGGGGACTCGCATCCGACCGCGAAAGGATCGCCCGGGTATCGTTCACCTGCGCCAGGAGGTTCCTTACCATCCGGGTAGATGATGAAGAGAACCGCAGTGATGTACAGAAGCCGGCAGCCAGGTCTGCAAAGGAATCTCCATCATCGGGACCTTCATGCGCAGGGCCTTCCCTGCGTGCATCCCTAAGGCCGAGGAGAAACGCGGTAAACCGGAGCAGAGCTGCACGCTTTACCCGGCTTTCCTCTTCCTGCTCGAGGACGGCGCTGCTCCCCGGCATGAGGGCATCGGCTGCATAGATGAGCCCGTCCATCTCGAGGGAAACGGGTAACGCAAGGGAAAAGATCGGCTGCCAGATCTGATGAAGGTCACGCGTGCCGGTGAGAGATCCGGGATACAGGGAGTGAATGAGCCCGGTCCACACAAGGAGCCGGAAGAATTTTGCACCGTGGACGGAATCGAGGGCTCGGAAAATTTCCTGTTTTATCCGCTCGGGAGAAACGGCCTTCAGAAGGTCTGCATGCTTTCTGATTATCCGTGAGGTCTCCTCCTGGAGGGCAAAATCCAGGGTAACGGAAAACCTGACCGCACGCAGCGCCCGCAAGGGATCATCCAGGAGGTTGCGTTCCGAGATGAACCTTACCACCCCGCTCATGAGGTCTTTGAGCCCTGAGGCAGGATCGAGGAATATCCCTTCGGATATCTCATATGCCATGGCATTGATGGTGAGATCGCGGGAGAAAAGGTCCTCTTCGATATTTTTGCCTTTGGGTTTCGAGATGTCGAGGCTTCCGCCGCCTTTTACGGCAATGCGCAGAACACCTCGATTCACGTCCATCCAGAAAGGCCTGGAATGTATTCTTGATGCAATGCTTCCGGCGAGATCTTCGATATTCGAATACGTAACGAGGTCAAGGTCCAACGGGTCACGTCCCAGGAGCATATCCCTGATGCACCCCCCCACGATGTAGGTGCCGGCAGGCAGGAGATCTGAAATCCTCCTGATGAACGGGTTACTTGATACGCATCTCGACAGATCGTGCATGCGCCTCTAGGCCTTCTGCCCGAGCAATCTTTACGGCCGTTTGTCCCAGCTCCTTTGTCGATTGCTCCGATGAACTGATGATGGATGACCTCTTGGTGAAATCATGGACGCCCAACGGGGAGGAGAACCGTGACGTCGACCCTGTGGGCAGGGTATGGTTCGGCCCTGCGACATAGTCACCCAGGGCCTCGGGTGTATGGTACCCGAGGAATATGGCACCTGCGTTCCTGACCTTTCCGAGGAAACCGAAGGCCCCCTCGACCATGAGCTCGAGATGCTCCGGTGCTACCATGTTCGCCACGCAGAATGCCTCATCGAGATCGTGCGTAATGACGCACAGACTGTACCTTTTCAGCGATTGGGCAAGGACTTCCTTCCTGGGGAGCGACAGGGCAGCTTTGTTCAATCTTTCGATAACGCCCCTTGCCAGGGCTTCATACGGGGTTACCAGGATAGCGGAGGCCATTGGGTCGTGCTCTGCCTGCGAGAGCAGGTCCATGGCAACGATTCCGGGGTCGGCACCTTTATCGGCAATGACGAGGATCTCGGAAGGTCCGGCAAAGGCGTCGATGCCCACCCTGTCCTGAACGAGCCGTTTGGCGTGGGCTACGTAAATATTTCCGGGCCCGACGATCTTATCCACGGCCGGTATGGTCTCTGTTCCGAAGGCGAGCGCAGCAACAGCCTGGGCACCGCCGATCCGGTAGATTTTCTTGATGCCGGCGATGTGGGCAGCCGCAAGCAGACTGTCATTCAGGAGGCCACCGGGCGTAGGAGACACAACGGTTATTTCATCCACTCCTGCGATCTTTGCAGGGATAACATTCATCAAAAGCGTCGAGGGAAACGCGTTCCTTCCCCCCGGAACGTATATCCCGGCCCGGCTTATGGGGGTAATCTTCTGGCCGAGGATCATGCCGTTGTCTTCGGTAACGATCCAAGATCGCTCGCGCTGATGGGAATGGAACGACTCGATCCTGGATGCGGCCTTCTCCAGGGAGGTATATACGCCGGGGTCTGTTCTGGCCGCAGCCTCACCTATCCGGTTTTCTGTCACGACAAATCCGTCCGGGGCAGGATCGAACCCGTCAAACCGACTGGTATACTCAGCCAGTGCGTCGTCGCCTCGTTCCTGTACCGCCTTGAGAATCTCCCGGACCGTCTGGTCCACATCAGCAGGGATACTCGTCATCCGGTCAAGGATCCTTTTAAGCTTCCCCTGCCACTCGGGATTATCCGTCCTCAGCACTTCCATTACAAGTCCCCCTTTTCCCTCCTCACGAAAGCACCCAGCTTGGCAAGTTTCTGATCCAGGGCTTCATATCCCCTGTCGAGGTGATATATCCTCCTCACCTCGCTATAGCCCGTGGCATTGAGTGCCGCCAGGACCAGGCTTGCAGATGCCCGCAAATCCGTAGCCATGACGGATGCGCCCTGGAAATGCTCCACACCCTGGACGATGACCGTATTCCCCACTTCCTCGAGGCAACCTCCAAGCCTTACCAGCTCGGGCACATGCATGAACCGGTTCTCGAAGATATTTTCGGTGATGCGGGAAGTCCCTTTCGCAACGCAGGCGAGCGCCATGATCTGCGCCTGCATGTCCGTCGGGAACCCGGGATAGGGAACGGTCTCAACCTGAGCAGGCAGGAGCTCTCCCCGGCCGTCTACACGCAGTCCGCCGTCAGGAAGATGCTCTATGCGGACTCCCATCTCCGCGAGCTTCTCGATTACTGCCACGACATGGTCCGTCTTCTGGCCCCGCAGAGTTATATCTCCCTTGGTAATGGCACCGGCAACGAGCAGCGTGCCGGTTTCGATCCTGTCGGGAATGACCCGGTAATGAATGCCGTCGAGTTCTTTCACGCCCTCGATGGTGACCGTACTCTCGCCTACCCCCTGGATGCGTGCACCCATTGCGATCAGTGCATTTGCCAGGTCGGCCACCTCGGGCTCCCTCGCAGCGCCCTGGATAACGGTAACGCCGTCTGCCAGGGCTGCAGCCATGAGGATATTCTCGGTGCCGCCGACCGTAGTGTTGTCGAAGACAATGGTCGTGCCTTTCAACCGCCCGTTGACGCTGGCCATGACAAACCCGTGGGACAAGTTGATATCTGCCCCCATTTTCGCCAATGCCTTGAGGTGCAGATCCACGGGCCTGACCCCGATGGCGCACCCGCCGGGAAGCGACACCTTTGCCTCACCGAACTTTGCGAGCAACGGCCCCAAAACGAGAATCGATGCCCGCATGCTCTTGACAAGGTCATAGGGCGCTTCCTTTGAGGAAAGCCCTTCGGGATCGATCTGCATCGTATCGTGTGCCGTCCTGCTCACCTTCATACCCAAGGTCTCAAGCACCTTGCCGATGGTCGTGATATCGAGGAGCCTGGGGACGTTGGTATAGGTACAGGGCCTTTCAGCAAGAATGGAGGAGCAGAGAATAGGCAGCGCCGCATTCTTTGATCCTGAAATGGTTACTTCGCCCTTCAGGGGTATGCCCCCCTGGATGAAAAATTTATCCATGCGTTCTCTCCACAATAACCGCGCGGTCTATTCCGGCCAGATCTTTGACCCAAAGGAGCAGTGTCAATCCTTCGGAAGCTCTTACCATCTGTTCCTACTGCATCCTTCTGGTCATATCCTATTTCCATGATGAGCCTTCCTCCGGGCAAGAGATATTCTGAAATCCGGGATAAGATCTCTTGTATTATATCAAGACCCTCATTTCCAGCAAAAAGGGCACGAACCGGTTCATACAGGAGAACATCGTCTTTTATCGAGCATTTTTGTGTCTCGGCTATGTAGGGCGGATTCACGACGACCGTGGAAAATCGCTTTCTTAAGCCCTTGCACGCATCTCCTGCAAAGAAGTGGAGCCTTTCAGAAACGCCCAGCCGGCCGGCATTTTCGAGGGCGACATGAATCGCGTCGAGGCTGATATCGTTGCCGTAGCCGGTGATGTCCGGCCTTTCCAGGAGGATCGAGATGATCACCGCTCCGGAGCCTACCCCGATTTCGAATATTTCACTTTCTTCCGGTGCGAGTTCCACGGCCCTATCCACGAGGAGCTCGGTATCAGGCCGGGGGATGAGCACCTGCCGGTTTACGGCAAAATCATGAGAATAAAATTCCTTATGCCCAAGGATATAGGCAATCGGCTCCTTTTCAGCGCGCCTCTTCAAAAGGACTCGATATGCGGCAAGCTCTGCATCGACCAGCGGTCTTTCCATGTCGAGGTAGAGACTGATTCGCTCCTTCCCGAGGACATGAGCCAGAAGAAGCTCTGCATCAAGCCGGGGCGAATCGCTCCCTTTTTCCTGAAGGTACCCCTTTGCCCAGGTGATTACGGAGCGGATGGTCCATACCACGTCTTAACTCCCGGTGTGCCCGAGAGCATCGGCCTGGGATCTGGTGGTGAGCTCGTCGATGAGGTCGTCGATATTTCCTTCGAGAATCTGCGGCAATTTGTGGAGGGTGAGGTTGATCCGGTGGTCGGTCACCCTCCCCTGCGGATAATTATATGTACGGATACGCTCGCTCCGGTCTCCTGTGCCGACCTGGGAGCGCCTCTGGGATGCAATGGCCTGGTCGTGGTCTTCCTGATATTTCTGAAGGATCCTGGAGCGCAATACCCTCATGGCCTTTGCCTTGTTCTTGTGCTGGGACTTCTCGTCCTGGCATGACACGACGATCCCGGTGGGGATATGGGTAATTCGCACCGCGGACTCGGTCTTGTTGACGTGCTGGCCGCCTGCGCCTGATGACCGGTACGTATCGATCCTCAAGTCCGCGGGTTCGATATTGACTTCTACCTCTTCTGCCTCGGGGAGGACAGCGACCGTGACTGCAGAGGTATGGATCCTGCCGCTGGCTTCCGTTTCCGGAACCCTCTGGACACGATGAACGCCGCATCTCGAACTTGAAACGCGAGTAGGCCCCCCTACCCTTTATACCGGCAATAATTTCCTTGAAACCGCCGATGCCGGTCTCGTTGACGCTTAAGACCTCGATGCCCCAGCCCTTGCCTTCGGCATAGCGGGTATACATACGGAACAGATCGGCCGCGAACAGGCCCGCCTCTTCTCCACCGGTCCCTGCCCTTATCTCCAGGATGACGTCTTTGTCATCATTTGGGTCCTTGGGCATCAGGAGGAGTTTCAGGGTATGTTCGATCTCCCGGGTCTTTTCCCGTAGGGAGTCGAGCTCTTCCCGGACCATTGCCTTCATCTCGGGGTCAGGCTCGTCGAGCATGGCTTCATTCTCCTCGATGGCCTCGAGGGTGCCTTTGAGCTGCTTGTACGGTCCTATGAGCTCTTCCAGGTTGGCGTGCTCCCTGGCGATTTCGGAATAGCGGGAATGGTCCTGGACTATCTTGGGATCTGCGAGGAGATCGGAAAGCTCGTTGTAACGCTGCTCGATCTCCTTGAGTTTATCCAGCATATCAGTGTGGCAATAATCCTTTACTTCTTATCCTGCTTGCTTTCCTGCTTGAGGTAGTTCCCGTACTTTCTCTTGAACAGCTCGGCCTTGCCTGCTACGGAGGTCATCCTCTGCTGCCCGGTATAGAAGGGGTGACAGGCGCTGCATATTTCTATGCGGATATCATCTTTTGTCGAACGCGTCTTGAAGGTGTTGCCGCAGCCGCATGTAACCGTAGTCTCTTTGTATTCTGGGTGAATGCCTTTCTTCATCTTGCTTTACTCCTATTTATTCATTGACTCCAAGAAGTCGGCATTATTATCCGTCTTTGCTAATTTGTCCAGTAAAAATTCAATGCTGTCCACAGGATTCAAGCGGGCTCAAAAGTTTCCTTAAGATCCAGATGCGATCGAGCTGATCCTTGGGAAGCAGCAGTTCCTCTTTGCGCGTGCCGGATTTCGAGATGTCGACGGCCGGGAACACCCGGCGCTCCATAATGGAACGGTCGAGGTGGATCTCCATGTTGCCGGTGCCCTTGAACTCTTCGTAAATGACTTCGTCCATGCGCGAGCCTGTATCGATGAGTGCCGTGGCGATGATCGTGATGCTCCCGCCCTCCTCGATGTTCCTCGCTGTGCCGAAGAACCTCTTGGGCTTCTGCAGGGCATTGGCGTCGATACCGCCCGAGAGGAGTTTGCCGGATGGCGGGCACACGGTGTTATGGGCCCTGGCAAGCCGGTAAGAGAATCCAGGAGGATGACGACGTCCTTCTTATACTCCACGAGGCGTTTCGCCTTCTCCATGACCATCCGGGCAACCTGGACGTGCCGGGAGGCAGGCTCGTCAAAGGTTGAGGCAACAACCTCTCCGTTGACCGAACGCTGCATGTCCGTCACCTCCTCCGGCCGCTCATCAATGAGGAGCACCATGAGGACCACTTCGGGGTGGTTAGCGGTGATGCTGTTGGCGATGCTCTGGAGCATCATGGTCTTTCCTGCCTTGGGAGGAGATACGACGATCCCCGCTGGCCTTTGCCGATGGGAGAGAGCAGGTCCAGGGTTCGGCCGGTGAGGTTGTCGTGGCTTGTCTCCAGGGTGAACTTCTCCTCGGGATATAGCGGCGTCAGGTTGTCGAAAGGTACCCGATGCTTTGCTCCGTCAGGATCTTCGCCATTGATGGCCTCGAGCTTGAGCAGCGCAAAGTAGCGCTCGTTATCTTTGGGAGGACGGATATTTCCCCGCACCTCGTCTCCGATCTTGAGATTGAATTTCCGTATCTGGGATGGGGATACGTATATATCGTCCGGCCCCGGAAGATAGCTGTAATCTGCTGAGCGCAGGAACCCGAACCCGTCGGGAAGAATCTCCAAGGTTCCCTGTCCGGAGATGTAAATGTCCTTTTCAGACTGGGCCTGGAGGATGGCAAAGATCAATTCCTGCCGGGTCATAGTGGCGGAACCCTCGATTTCAAGCGCGTTTGCGGTCTCGAGCAGTTCTTTAGGCTCCACCTTTTTTAAATCTTCTAAATGCATGTTAATATCCTTTCGGCTATTTGAGATGAAGAGCTGTAGAATAGTAAAGATACACTACAAACAGTTTGATACAGTCTCAACTAAATGAATCGGGAAAAAATGTCAAGGGGAAAAAATGCGGGAACAAGAGGTGTGAACCCGCCTGTTCCCGTGTAAGTTCTGATAGTTACGATTACTCTTGTGCGGGGAATCCTTTCTATTAAAGTCAAGAGGCAAAAGAAGCCGGGCAACCCTCTTGAGGAGCTGCCCGGCTTGATGGTCACTGTTGACTTATTCTTAATCGAACTTCAGGAATCCATCCGGGTGGAACTTCTTGCCGGTGGCCTTCTCCGAAATTCCCTTGTAGTCGAGGTACGGGGTGATGCCGCCCATGAAGAAGGGCCAGCCTGCGCCCATGATCACGCCGGTGTCGACGTCCTTCGGGCTTGCCACCACGCCTTCGTCGAGGATGTGGCGGATTTCCACGGCGACGCGGGACAGGACGATTTCCCTGATCTCGTCATCGGTGAACTTTTTGTTGCCCTGCGGCCAGCCTGCCTTGATGTCGGGATCGATATCCACGCCCTTGTCGGTGAAGACGAGCAGCTGCTTCTTGCCCTTTGCCACCAGGTTCTTGAGACCCTGGCTGACCGGGAACCTGTCGGGCCATGACTTGTTCAGGGTCTCCTGCACGTGGAGTGCAATGGCAGGTCCGACCAGCCCTGCCAGGGTGAATGGAGACATGGGGTAACCCAGGTCGTGAACCGCGTTGTCCACCTGCATGAAGTCGGCGCCTTCGTCGATGCACTTGAAGATGCCGTCGTTCCATGCCAGCAGGATCCTGTTGACCAGGAAGCCGCCTGCGTTCTTCACGAGAACCGGTGTCTTCTTGATCTTCTTGGCGATGTCGAATGCCGTTGCCAGGGTCACATCGGTGGTTGCATCGGTCCTGATGATCTCGACCAGCGGCAGCATAGCGATGGGGTTGAAGAAGTGGAAGCCGACCACACGGCCCGGATCCTTGAGGAACTTGCCCATCTCGGCCACGTCGAGGGACGAGGTGTTGGTGAGGAACAGGCACTCGGGCTTGCAGACCGCCTCGAGGTCGCCGAATATCTTCTGCTTGATGCCCATCTCTTCGAACACGCCTTCGATGATGAAGTCGCATTCTTCGAACCCGTCATAGGTCACGGTGCCTTTGATGAGCTCTTCGCCCATCCACTTGGCTTCTGCAGCGGACATCTTGCCCTTCTTGGCGGACTTGCCCAGCTGGTCGCGGCAGTAGGCCAGGCCCTTGTCAACGAACTCCTGCTTGATATCCTTCATGAGGACCGGGATCTGGTAGCGCTGTGCGAAGATCAGGGCCATCTGCGATGCCATGAGGCCTGCGCCGATGACGCCGATTTTGTTGATCTTGTTGCCCTTCACCTCTCTGGGCGGACGGCCGGGGAGCTTCTTGGCGCGGCGCTGGGTGAGGTCGAAGGAGTAGAGGCCGCACTTGAACTGGTCGGACACGATCGCGTCAGCCAAGGCCTCGGTCTCTTTCTGGAAGCCCTCATCCCAGGACCAGCCTGCTGCGCCCTTGATGAGGTCGAGGGCCACGTAGGGGGCTTTGGCGCCGGAATGGACGCGGCCCATGATCTGGAACTTGGTCGGTTGTAGAGATCGTCGCTCATCTTGGGGTCGACCTTCTTGCGGTCGACCTTGAGCTCGCCGGTGATGATCTTCTCGAAGATCTCGAGGGATGCGCCGGTGAAGTCGCCAGGAGTGAGCAGGAAGTCAGCCAGGCCCATCTCGTAAGCCTTGACGGAGTTGATCATCTTGTTCATGTTGAGCGGGTTCATGATGATGAGATCGATGGCTGCCTGGGGACCGGCCAGCTTGGTCACGAGCTGGGTTCCACCCCAACCGGGCACGAGGCCCAGGAAGCACTCGGGAAGCGCATAGTGGTCGCAGCCGCCCGGGCTCTTGGAGATGGTGCGGTAGTTGTGGTAGAGGCCCACTTCGCAGCCGCCGCCCATGGTGGCGCCGTTGATGGCTGCCATGGTCGGGATCTTGAGATCCATGATCCGCTTGAAGGCCTTGTGGCCGACGAGGCCGATCTGGAGGGCTTCTTCCCTCGATACGTTCGGGTTTGCGCTCATGATGTCTGCGCCCACGTTGAAGATGAAGGGCTTGCCGGTCATGAACCAGCCTTTTACGTCGGGGTCTTTCTCAACGGTGTCGAGGACCTTGTTCAGGGACTCGAGGGCCTCGGTGCCCCAGGTGTTGGGGATGTTGTACTGCTGCCCGTTGTCCATCGTGACGATGGCGATCTTGCCTGCCTTCTTCGAATTGAAGTAGTTGAGTTTGCATTCAGTTATATATTTAGCCATGACGACAACCTCCTAAATTTTCCCTACAACATTTTCCCAAATTATAGAACCGCCCATGCCAAGGCCCACGCACATGGTGGTGAGGCCGTACTTGGCCTTCGGGTTCATCTCAAAGTCCTGGGCGAGCTGCATGCTCAGGCGGATACCGGAGCTGGCCAGCGGATGGCCCATGGCTATGGTGCCGCCGTACGGGTTGAGCCTGGGGTCTTCGGGAAGCTTCATGCCGAAGTGCTTCATGAAGCCGACTGCCTGGACTGCGAATGCTTCGTTGAGCTCGATGTAGTCGAGGTCTTCGAACTTCATGCCGAACCTCTTCAGGACCTTCTCGGTGGAAGGCACCGGGCCCCAGCCCATGACGGTGGGGTCAACGCCGATGAAGGAGGCGCCAACGAACTTCATCTTGGGCTTGATACCGAGCTCTTTGCACTTCTGTCCGGACATGAGGAGCGACACGCACGCGCCATCGTTCAGACCGGATGCGTTGGCCGGGGTTACGTGGCCTTCTGCCTTGAACGGGAACCTCCTGAGATTCTTGATGCTCTCAAGGGTAGTGCCGCGCTTGGCCTGCTCGTCATAGTTGGCAACCTTCCATCCGTTGGGGGAGAACACGGTCATGTCAACGCAATGCTTATCGTAGTAGCCCGCGTCGAGAGCTTTGAAGTACCTCTCGAGGACGAGGTAGGCGTACTCGTCGCACTCTTCCTTGGTGACCGGCTGCTCGCCGTGTTCCGGCATCCAGTCGTGCAGCTTCTCTGCCGTGTTGCCCATGTTGAAGTACTTGGGGGCAACCATTTTCTCGGTGACGATCCTAGGGTTCGGGTCTGCGCCCTGTCCCATGGGGTGATGGGCCATGTGCTCCACGCCGCCGGCGATGATCATGTCTGCACTGCCTGACTTGATGAAGGACGCACCGAAGGCCTGGCAGGTCATGCCGCCAGCGCACATACGGTCAACGGAGAATCCGGGAACCGACTCGGGAAGACCGGCGGTGAATACCACGGCCCTGCCCATCGTGGTGCCCTGGTCTCCCGACTGGGTCGTTGCACCGATGATGCAGTCATCGACTTCGCCCCAGGGAACCGTGGGGTTCCTCTTCTGGAGCTCATAGAGGACCTTTGTGACCATGTCGTCAGCCCGTGTGGACCAAAACAGTCCATCAGGCCTAGACTTTCCGAACCATGTACGACAGCCGTCAACGAAATAGGCATCTCTTAAATCCATTTTTTTCCTCCTCCTGAGAGCTTAGATGTTTCTTTGTCTTTCTCCGTGAATTCTGGAAAGCTAACACAAACGACTTTGGTTGTTTTGGGCAGGTATAGATTTTACTCGCGAGGAAGGGTAGTGTCAAGGAATATCTGAATGAGGGTTCATTCTTATCCCGGGTAAGCCCTTGCTGAAGAATACAACAAAGATTCATGCGCCTTCCGCATACTCATCTGAAGGACATTATAACTTTCATCTAGAATAAATATGGCAATCGATATTTCATCCTCAGTGTACAGGGATATTATTGATTTGTCAGCTGATCAGCTCATTCAGCCCGATGTTTATGCTTTGCCTGGACTGACCTTTTCCAATTTATCAAGAAGCTTCCTGATCTCTTTTTCGCGGGATCTCAAGTATTCACTGTATTCGAATACACCTCGTGCATGATGGGTTTCAACTCGTACGGAGGCTTCTTCTCTGAAGAGGAGCATTCTTACCAACGAAAATTCTTCATGGGTAAGTTCAACGTTTATCATGGCTTAATCCTTTCTTTATTATAATCAATATTTATTGGGAAAAATGTTTATCAATAGAGCCGATTGCAAAACTCTCAGCCGGTTTAGATTTTGAAGCCCAAAGCCGCTGTTACTTTCTGTGTTCAAGGTCATGAGAGCTGTTTACCTGATGTTACCATTCTAAAAATTGCCCAAATGCGGATTTTCGGGCGTAGCTGTCCGCCATACTGCACAGGAAGTACCGAGAATATGTCCTAGTTTGCATGTACACCTTTCAACAAAGCATCTGAAAAAGCTGATTTGCCGTTATGACAATGAGCCCGAACATGAGATGTGCCATGATCTTGGATGCCCCCCTTACCCGGATATGATTTCCTCCGTGGTTGTCTTTCAGATACGAGTTTACTCTCTCACTACTGCTCCTTTGCGCAAAACGAGCTTTCCTGGCTGGATCAAGCGGGATCTTCTCTCCTCGCCTCTGGTTGGGATCAATGATCGGAACATGCGAGAGCGCCTCACTGAATTCCTTGATCTGCGGCGCATCATAGGCGGAATCCATAAGATCATACAGACTCACCACCCGCTTCGACGTCATCTGCATAAGCGGTATCGCTGCCTGGGAATCATGCAATGACGCAGAGGTTAATAATGCACTCACCGGAATATCCCCATCAATACAGTCGATATGCAGCTTGTATCCCCTCCGGGTCATCTTGTATCCCTTGCTGTCTACCTTGGTCCCTACAGCACAGTGATACGGCAGATCCTTTAGATTCTCCTCCAGGCTCCGGCCAACCTGAAGATCCAGCCTCTTCGGAGGCTTGGGAGCAACTTCTTCTCCCTGCCTGGGGCGGCCCCGTTTCCTCTTCGGCACCGACGCAGTTTCACCCGCTTCTTTCTTTATCGTCTTCTCTCGTCTCTCGCGCCTCTATGGCCGTCGCATCCCGGCTCACATGACCCACAAGCTTGTCCCCACAATGCTCCTCCACCATGGCCTCGTGGATCTTCTGTGGCAGGCATCCATGGGAGTACTCCCCAAACGCCCGGCAAAAGGTCGACTCAGAGGGAATATCTCCTCTCGTCTCCCATCCGCATAACCGCCTCGGATTCTTGCACCCCTTCAGATACTCCATGAGCACCTTCGTCGTCTCAAAATTGTATACCGCCTTCGCCACAAACGCCTTCGCAATTGAGACCCTGTCCTCTCGCTTCCTCCCTATCCCGATCCAGCGATACCCCTGCATGTGCTTCGGCAGGTCCATCAGACAGACAACTCTCACAAATTGCTGCTCCTTATCACTCAACGGATCGAGTCTCTCTTCCAACCATGGAAAAATCTCGCCTGTCTGGTATTCCATATCTCGAAGAGATTGCTCATCGCTTCTCCTTTCTTTTTGCTCAGCACAAAAAGAATAGAGCTTTCTCTTCACTATTTCATTACTTATATGCTGATTCGCAATATTATCCCTCGTTGTGAGTTTTGCAATCGGCTCTATAAAATAAAATAACAACAAGATTGGAAAACCGTATCGGTGTCCTTGTGTAGCTGGAAATCCCGCTCAGAGCGTCCACGCATCAAGGCCGGCGCCGTGTGGTTTGCGATAGGCCTCCAGGGAGGAGTTGCCGGTGATTACCTCTTCTCAATATGAGCTTTCTCACCGATAGGTCACTTTCATAGGCTTCACGTCCCGCTGAATTCCTTTTACCCTGATCGCGCCCATGGGCTCAAAAGACGCATTGAGATCGGATCCCGGAGGAATCATTTCCATAGTCACGTTCGATATGATAATTTCTCCTCGATCACAGACAGATTCCAGCCTCTGGGCAAGATTTACGGGCTCTCCGATCACGGTATAATTCATCTGGTTTTTTGTTCCGATGTTTCCCGCAAGCGCCACCCCGGTGGCAATCCCGATTCCCACCGTAATGGGAAACAGGTTGTCGGCTTCGAGCTGCTCTCTCAATTTCTCGATCCCCTTCTGGATATCCACCGCGCAGTTAATCGCCCGTACCGGGTCCGTGTCATCGGGATCCGGAATGCCGAAAACCGCCATGACTCCGTCTCCCAGGAATTTGTCCAGCATCCCTCCGTGTTTGAATATAACCGGCACAACCGTCTCGAAGAACCGGTTCAAGACCTCCACCACATCTTCCACTGCATTCGCATCCACCATGGTGGTAAACCCGGTTACGTCTGCGAACAAAACGCTTACCATTTTGCGCTGTCCGCCGAGCTCGGTCATCCGGTCATCTGCCACGAGGCGTTCCGCTAGCCCCGGAGAGAAGTACCTGCCCAGGTTCATCCTCTTTTTTTCCAAATCAAGCAGATCCTGATAGGTTCGTACCAATGAGGCAGTAATGGAGAGCTGGTCTGCAATGAGCTCGAAAAAACGCAGGTCGTTGGGACCGAACGAACTGGTGACACTGTCACGAAAATTGATGACCCCGATGCAACTGCCCTCGGAGATGATGGGGACGCAGGCAAGAGATCCTCTTTGCTTTGTTCCCCTGTCGGAAAAGTTGGGATCTTTGGTAACATCCGGTATGTAGAGGGTCCGGGTAGTCTCGAACACCTTTCCGGCAATCCCTTCTCCCCTTTTCAGGAGTATGGGCGGCCTCTTGGGTGAATCCCCTCTCATGGAGGCGCTTACGATGTAAAGGTTCTGGGTATTCTCATCGATGAGCATGACTGAAACGCTGAAGATCCCCGTGGCCTGCTTGATAATATCCAGCTGCCCGATGAAAAGTTCGCTCCAATGGGCGAGGCTTGCCCCTTTGAGCGCCTCCCCGAGCTCTTTTAAGAGAGAAAGCTCGGCGATCTTCTGCTCGTACCCCTCTTCAAGGGAGACGATGCGCTCTTTGAGGGTTGATTCAATGTCACGTTCGATCATTTATGTATCCAGTACTGCTTTCACCCGTCCTACTATCTCTTCCAGGGTATGGGCTATCATACCCTGCGACAGAGCAGGACCTTTCTTCTCCGAGATAAATTTCACCGCTGCGCTGTTCATCTTGGACATATCTATCCGGCCGCAGTGCGCGATGACGTCTGCCAAATGCACGGTAACGGCAAGCCCAGTATCATGAGCCTTGCTCGGGAGATGGTGACTCAGCAGCGCATCCACGATTGCCTCGGGCAGGTTCCACCGCTCGGCAACATATGCGCCCATTTCTGCATGGGATATACCCGAATCGGCCTCTTCCGAAGAAAGATCTTCCAGGGAAGATGGGCCTTCGATCCCTCCGATATAATATCCCCGCTGCAGGAACACGATCTTCCCGAAGTCATGCAGCAATCCTACCGTATACAGAAGCTGCTTTGCCGCGTACCCCATGAAAGGCCCTAGCCACTGTGATATCTGGGCGGTTACCAGGCTGTGCTCCCACAGCCTCTCTGCGTTCTCAGGGGCTATGCTTTCAAGGATCTTGTGGATGGCTATGGAAAAAGCAAGGTTGATAACCTCATCGTTCCCAAGGATCACTACTGACTGCTCCACCGAATCGATCTGCCTGCGAAATCCGTAAAATGCCGAATTGACCACTTTCAGAATCCGGGAGGTCAGCACAGGGTCTTTTTCAATTACCCTGGCCATTTTTGAAGCAGCAATGAGTGAATCACCTGCCAGATCTATTATCTCCTGGGATATGGAAGGCAAGGTGAAGAGGTGCTCTATATTCCGGAATTTCCGCAAGGTGGTCTTCCCCTTTTCTAGCTTGGCATCCATCTTCTCCTGGTATTGCCACTCGTTAAACAGGGTGCTAATCTCCTCATCGGAAATGCTTTGGTCAGTAGGGGGGGTAGAGAAAAATCCGTACGGGATATAATCCTTCACCCACGAAAGTTCGGAGGCGTTCATGCCTGCTAAGACCTTTTTCAGTTCGTTGGGATGCGAGGTGAGAAATGTGAGGAACTGGTAGAAGGTAGCTTCGATGAACCTGCTCTCCTGATCTTCCTTGCTTTCAAGCGACTTTACCTCTTTGATCGAATCCCAGAGACGCTTGACCCAGTTGGAGCTTCCCATGAAACGCAGACGCTCCAGGGCCTCGAAGAACAGGGTCTGTATGTCTTTCCCGTCCTGGGGATATACGGCAATGCCTTTCGGGATGGAGAGAAACCGCGCACTCGCCTCATCTGCCTGGGTACCGAACAACCCCAAGATGAGATAATCATTCATTTTTACTGCAGTATCTACCCCTCTCTTGCATGCAAGGGCCTTATCGGCATACCGCTCGGGTATGACGACCACGGCCATGCTTCCGCCAAGGGAATTGACCTTCTGCAGTTCTATCTCCAAGGGTGCAAGGATATCCGTATACTCCATAGGTGTTTCTATCGACGAAAGGCGATCGAATCTTGACATGTATGATCGGGTCCTCTAGGATAAATCGATTTTGGAAAAGGATTTGAAAATGATCACTGTTGAACAAGCCCGTGAACTCATTTTGAACAGGATTTCCCCCCTCAATGCCGAGAAGGTGTTCATCGAACAGGCCCTCGACAGGTATCTCGCGGAAGATATTGTCTCAGCAAGGGATATCCCCCCATGGGACAACTCAGCGATGGACGGATATGCCGTGCATGAAGCTGACATCAAAGAGGCTGAATCCCGCCTGGAAATAGCATACGAAATTCCTGCAGGTGGGGTTCCTCAAGGGCCTTTCGGTAAAGGTCAGGCGGTAAAGATCATGACCGGCGCACCTGTTCCGCCCGGAGCTGATGCAGTGATCAAAAGGGAAGACACACTGGAACTGGATGGGGCGGTCGTTATCCGTAAGGTTCCGAAGAAAAATGAAAACGTCCGCTTCATGGGCGAGGACATCCGGAAAGGAGATATAGTACTGACAAAGGGCTCATATCTCGGCCCGGCCCGGATCGGTCTCCTTGCTTCGATCAGGCAAATCATGGTTTTCTGCCACCAGAGGCCTGTCGTCGCCGTTCTTGCGACCGGTGACGAAGTAGCGGAGTTCGATGAGGAACTCGGCGAGAACAAGATCTCGTCGTCGAATTCCTTTACCTTAAAAGGCCTGATAACGGAGCTTGGCGCCATACCTTTATATCTCGGGATTGCAAAGGATACGAAAAAGGATCTCATCGAGAAATTTTCCATGTCGGGAAAGGCAGACCTTATTCTCACCTCCGGCGGGGTTTCCATGGGTGATTTCGATATCGTCCGGGAAGTCATGACGGAAGGGGCCAATTCCATGGCTTTCTGGAAGGTGGATATAAAGCCGGGAAGACCCCTTGCTTTTGGTGAGATAAACGGGGTCCCGGCCATAGGGCTACCCGGTAACCCGCTTTCCACCATGACATCCTTTTACCAGTTTGCCAGGCCTGCCATACTCAAACTCATGGGATCGACCGATCTCCTGCTTCCGAAGCTCCCGGCGAAACTCTCCTGTACAGTGAAAAGCTCCGGAGACAGGCCACACTACATGAGCGGCATCCTGGAAAATTACGGCGGTGAGATCATTGTAACCCCTGCCGGCCCTCAGGGCTCGGGCATCCTCTCATCCCTTTCCCGGGCAAATTGCTACATGATCATTCCGAAGGGGAGACAGATCGTCGAACAAGGAGAATTCATCGACTGTGAAATATTCCATCCGTCGTGGAAATATAACGACATTAAAATCCTATAGAACCGGTAAATTTTCAAATAAAATGATATGTGTCCATATTTTCAAGGCATTATTGCCTTGATCATTTAGTGTTGACAGATATTGATTTATCAGTATAAGTACCCTACTTTCAAAGTGAAAACGGAGGACGGAATGCTGAGAAAAAATGAGCTCCTTGAGATAAAGGAGATCCTAGCCGAAATGAAACACGAGATTCTCAAGAATCTGGAGGAGAGGATCAAATCCAACGATATTTCCGACCAGAGAGAGATCGGGGATATCTTCGACGACGCGGATCTCGAGCAGTCCCGTGAGTTTAATCTCTTGCTCAGTACACGGGAGCAGCAGAAGCTCGAGCAGATCGAAAGCGCTTTGTCCAGAATGGAAAACGGCGAATATGGTTATTGCGAAGATTGCGGAGAAAATATCCCGGTCGGCAGGCTTAAGGCAATGCCTTTTGCTATCTTGTGTGTCAAATGTAAGTCCGAGAGAGAAAGCATAGAAGGTCATACGAACCTGTATCTCGAAGAAAAGGGGTAGGGAGATGCCCTATAGGGTTGAGGTAGGCCTCAAGCCCGGACTCTTCGATGCTCGAGGGGAACGAACAAAGCGTCAGATTCTGCATGCGTTTCCCTCCTTAGGCACCGATGTAAAAATCCGATGCCTCGACATATATACCATTGATGCAAGCGCCCTGCATGATGAGTGGATCAGGGAAGCCTTCCTCGATCCCGTGGTTCAGGATATAGCCGTTAATGCGCCGCTCACAAAAGATTTCGACTGGTATATCGAGGTGGGCTACAAGCCCGGTGTAACAGATAACGTAGGTAAAAGCGCTACATATACCCTGAAACTCATTACATCCAATGACAGCCCTGTATATTCTGCCAGGGCTTTTCTCTTTAAAGGTGCGATAACAAGAGAAGCCGCAACAAGGATAGCCCGGGATTGCCTGGCCAATTCCCTTATCCAGTATTTCCGGGTGATGGATCCTGACGAAACCATGTCGATAAAGCCTCACATATCCAAGGTGATGCTCAACCATACCCCCAGCGTAGAGGAAGTATCACTGACCTTGAGTGATTCAGCGCTCTCGAGCCTCTCCAGAGAACGGACCCTTGCCTTGACCGTCGAGGAGATGAAGGTCATCGCCGCGTACGTACAGGATCCCCTGGTGATCGAAGAAAGGAAAACCCTCGGCCTGACAGACGGGTTAACGGACGTGGAGCTCGAGTGTCTTGCCCAGACATGGTCGGAGCACTGTAAACATAAGATCTTCAATGCAGACATCACGTATAAGGAAGACGGCCGTACCGAGAATATAACCTCACTTTTCAAATCCTACATCCAGCGGTCAACACGGGAAATCCGCGAGGAAGCCGGAGCAGACGATATCTGTATAAGCGTATTCACCGACAACGCAGGCGTGATCCGCTTTAATGACGAATATAATCTCGTCTTCAAAGTGGAGACCCACAATTCCCCGTCAGCCCTCGATCCTTACGGAGGTGCATTGACCGGCATCGTAGGCGTCAATCGTGACCCGTTTGGAACAGGCCTCGGCGCCAAGCTCATCTTCAATACCGACGTTTTCTGCTTTGCCGATCCCTTTTACTCCGGAACCCTTCCACCCAAGATCCTCCACCCCTTAAGAATCTTCGAAGGCGTGAGGGAAGGGGTGGAACACGGAGGAAACAAATCCGGGATCCCGACCGTCAACGGAAGCATCGTCTTTGACAACCGTTACCTGGGAAAGCCTCTCGTCTACTGCGGAACGGCAGGCATCATGCCCAGAACGATAAACGGAATCCCTTCTCACGAAAAGAGCCTCCTGCCAGGAGATCTCATAATCATGGCAGGGGGAAGAATAGGCAAGGACGGGATCCATGGGGCGACATTCTCATCAGAGGAACTCCATGAGGATTCACCCACCTCTGCCGTGCAGATCGGCGACCCCATAACCCAGAAGAAACTCACCGATTTCCTCCTCAGGGCAAGGGATCTTGGCCTGTACCGGGCTATAACCGACAACGGTGCAGGAGGGCTCTCTTCATCAATCGGAGAAATGGCACAACTATCGGGGGGATGCCTGATCGAACTGGACAAGCCGCCTTTGAAATATCAGGGGTTGGACCCTTGGGAGATTCTCCTATCCGAAGCGCAAGAGCGCATGACGCTCGCAGTTACACGCGGGAAACTGCATAAATTCCTTGAGCTTTCCCGACAGATGGATGTGGAATCCACGGTAATCGGAGAGTTTACGGATTCAGGATATTTTCACTGTACCTATAGAGATAAGACTGTAGCCTATATCGAGCTTGATTTCCTGCATAACGGTCTGCCCAAGATGAAGCTGAATGCCCGATGGAAAAATAGGAACGAACCGGAGCAGCAGACACCCGTGCTGGTGGACCATAATGCCAAGATTGAAGAGATGCTCTCACGGCTCAACATCTGTTCCAAAGAATATATCGTTCGGCAATATGACCATGAGGTGCAGGGAGGCTCTATTGTAAAACCCCTCGTCGGAGAGCAGTGCGACGGACCCTCCGATGCTGCGGTGATCCGTCCCGTGCTCGATTCGCTTCAGGGAGTAGTCGTCTCGAACGGGATTATTCCCCGGTACTCTGATATCGATGCGTTCCACATGACGGCATGCGCTCTCGATGAGGCCTTGAGAAACTACGTATGCGTGGGCGGCAATCCCGATCACTGGGCGTGTCTCGATAATTTCTGCTGGTGCGACCCGGTCGTAAGCGAAAGGAATCCGGATGGAGAATATAAGCTTGCCCAGCTGGTACGAACCAATAAGGCTCTCTATGACTATACAAAAGCCTACCGGTGTCCGCTTATCTCCGGCAAGGACAGCATGAAGAACGATTACATCGGTCCTGGGATTAAAATATCCATCCCTCCCACCATCCTGATCTCCGTGATAGGCAAGATTGATGATATCACTACGGCTGTGACCATGGATATCAAAAAACCTGGCGATCTCATTTATCTGCTCGGAGTGACGAGGAAAGAGCTCGGAGGAAGCGAGTTTTTTGCAACATATGGTATGATCGGCTCGTCGGTTCCAAAGGTCGATGCGCACAAGGCGCTGAAGCGCTACAAACTGCTGCATAAGGCCATTCGCAGGGGTCTTATTGCATCAGCTCATGACATCTCTGACGGCGGCTTGGCGGTTGCCCTTGCTGAGGCTGCTTTTGCCGGTTCGGTGGGAATATCGGTAGAGTTGAAAGACGTAGCGATCGATCAGGACTTGAACGATACCGAAATCCTCTATTCGGAAACGCAGAGCAGGATCATCGTCTCTGTTTCCCCTGAAAACGCTTTCGCCCTTGAAAAATTATTCGGCGATGACGCCCGGCGCATCGGACGAGCGCTGCCTGATCAAAAACTTATCATACACTCCAGCCACGGCGAGATACTCATTGATCGGCAGCTCCCTAAGCTGAAGGCATCATGGAAGGCTCCTCTGGACTTATAATATGGCACAGATAAAGGCACTGATCATTACAGGTTTCGGTACGAACTGCGAGACAGAAATGGCACACGCGTGCAGGTTAGCCGGGGCCGTAAGCGATATCGCCCACCTCTCGGATATCCTCAAGGGAAAGGTCCGTATCGGCAACTATCATTTTCTCAACCTCCCCGGCGGTTTCTTAGACGGTGACGACCTCGGTTCTGCGCAGGTGGAAAGTGTACGGCTCAAACATGCAAAAATAGAGAAAACGGGAAAGACCCTGTTCGAAGAAATCGTAGAGTTTTTTGAGAGAGGCATGATCATCCTCGGCGTATGCAACGGCTTTCAGGCCCTCGTCAAATCTGGGTTACTACCCGGCTCTCCATTCGGGAAACGCCGTGTTTCCCTTATCTCCAATGACTCGGCTAAATTTGAAGACCGCTGGGTGAAGATGGCAGCCGACCCTTCAAGCCCATGCATCTTCACCAGGGGTATTGACCATATCTTTTTGCCGGTCCGCCACGGGGAAGGGAAGTTCATTTGCGATACCGATTCTACCCTTGCAGAGGTCCGGGATAATCACCTCGCTTCGTTAAGGTATACAGACGGGTCATTCGAGCCTACGATGGAATACCCACACAATCCCAACGGATCAGCAGAAGCAATAGCAGGAATATGCGACCGGACAGGGCGTATCTTCGGACTCATGCCGCACCCGGAGGCCTTCACGCATCCGGCAAACCATCCGAACTGGACAAGGTTAAAAGATGTCCCGCGTAAAGGAGAGGGGATGGCCATATTCGATAATGCAGTGCAGTTCCTCAAGGGTGTCATTTAGGCTGGTTCAGGATAAATAGCTTAACAGCTGCTTTATTCTACTTGTTTTTATATAAAAAAAGGAGGTGCTATCGTGCACCTCCTTTTTCACTATACGATTTCGCCTCTTGCTTATTCGGCATCTTCTTCGCCGATATACTTGGTAAAATCAATGATCTTCTCTTTTTCCTTCATTCGTATGGCCCGCACTCCCTGTGCAGACCTTGTCGTCGTCGTTCGTATCTGGGTTACCGGCATACGTATGATCTGGCCGGAGGTTGAAATGATCATCAGTTCGTCGGTTCCCTTTACTACCCTGACACCTACCAGCTTACCGGTCTTCGGCGTAATATGAACCGTAGACACACCCTTTCCTGCACGTTTCTGGACAGGATATTTTCCAACCGCGGTTTTTTTGCCGAATCCCAGCTCGGTAAGGTTTATCACGAAATCATCAGGTGTGCTGATAACATCCATTCCCACAACTACATCGTTTTGATCCAGGCGAATAGCACGCACTCCTTGCGCCTGCCTCCCCATTATCCGGACCTGGTCTTCCTTGAATACGATAGCCTTTCCCGAATTGGTAGCAACGATGATTTTATCCTCCCCAAGGGTAAGACGTGCGGAAATAACCTCGTCCCCCGGCTCGAGCGTGCAGGCAATGATACCGGTCTTCATGATATTGCTGAAACTTCCCAGCAGGACCCGTTTCGTATACGCCATGGCAGTGACCATGACCACATGGGCCTGCATGTGAATGTCCGAGGCAACGAGAATGGCGCAGATCCTCTCGTCCTTCTGAAGAGGCCGGATATTGACGATGGGAACACCCTTCAATGCACGGTCCCTTTCAGGTATCTCGTAGACTTTGGTATGGTAGACTCTACCTGTGTTTGTGAAATAGAGGATAGAGGCATGGTTTGATGCAACGAAGATATGCTCGATGAAATCATCATCGGAAGCTGCTCCACCCTTCACACCGACGCCGCCACGTTTCTGTGTTCTGTATTTATCGAGCTCCGTCCGTTTGATGTATCCCTTCTTTGTCATGGTAACGACCATTTTTTCATCGGAGATCAGATCTTCTATATCGAACTGTCCGGCAGCTCCCCGGACAAGGACAGTGCGCCGCACATCGGCATACTTTTCTCTGATTTCTTCAAGTTCGCTGCGAATGACCTTGAACAATTCTTTTCTATCGGAAAGGATTTTTTCAAGCCGGCTGATATCGGCCAGCAGATCATTGTACTCACTGCTGATCTTGTCCCGCTCAAGGCCGGTAAGCCTCTGGAGCCTCATATCCAGAATCGCCTGGGCCTGCAATTCGCTGAAATCGAACCGCTGTATCAGGTTATCTCTCGCCTCAAGGGGCGTAGCCGATGCCCTGATGAGCGCTACGATCTCATCGATATGATCGAGGGCTTTCAGGAGTCCTTCCAGGATATGAACCCTTGCTTTGGCTTTATTCAGCTCAAAGAGGCTCCTGCGTGTTACTACTTCCTCACGGAAATCGAGGAATGCATTGAGCATCTCGCGCAACCCCATTACCTTGGGCCTGCCGTTATGGATGGCGAGCATGTTCATGGAAAAAGAAGTCTGCAGATTGGTGAGCTTGTAGAGTAGGTTCTCGATCACCTCAGGCTGAGCACCTTTTTTCAGATCGATAACCACCCGCATGCCGTCTTTATCCGATTCGTCGCGGATATTGGATATGCCGTCTATTTTTTTCTCATTGGTGAGTATTGCTATCCTCTCAACCAGATCGGCCTTATTTACCGTATACGGGAGCTCCGTTATGATGAGCTTATCACGATTATTATCCTGCTCTTTGCTCAACGTTCCCCGCAAGGTTATGATGCCTCTTCCCGTGGCGTATGCCTTTTCTATCTCCCCGCCTGAGAATATAATCCCCCCGGTGGGGAAATCGGGCCCGGGAATGATCTTCATGATTTCTTCCAGCTCGATATTCGGACGGTCGATCAATGCTATGAGCGAATTGATAAGCTCGCTGCTGTTGTGGGGCGGAATGCTCGTAGCCATACCGACGGCAATTCCCGAAGAACCGTTCAGAAGCAAAGCGGGGATACGGGTGGGAAGGACATCGGGTTCAAGCAGCGACTCGTCATAATTAGGATGATGATCAACGGTATCTTTTTCGATATCTGCAAGCATCTCTTCTGCAAGACGCTCCATCCGTATCTCGGTATATCTCATTGCAGCCGCAGGATCTCCATCAACAGATCCGAAATTCCCCTGTCCATCGACAAGAGGATACCTCATTGAAAACTTCTGAGCCATTCTCACAATGGTATCGTATACCGCTGAATCGCCATGGGGATGGTACTTACCGATAACATCACCGACAATACGGGCGGATTTTTTGTAAGCCCTGTTATGAGTATTTGATTGCTCATGCATAGCGAACAATACCCGGCGATGAACCGGCTTGAGCCCATCTCTGACATCAGGAATGGCCCGGCCGATAATTACACTCATGGAGTAGTCAAGGTACGAACGCCTCATCTCCTGATCTATTGCGACGGTAGTTATATTCATGAATATTCCTCAGTTGTTATTCTTTCTTTAGATATCAAGATTCGTAACCTTCAAGGCATTCTTCTCGATAAATTCTCTCCTGGGAACAACGTCATCACCCATGAGCGTGGTAAATATCTGATCAGTTTCTATGGCATCATCGATACTCACCTTAAGCATAGTTCTCTTTTCAGGGTCCATAGTCGTTTCCCAGAGCTGTCCGGGATTCATCTCACCCAATCCTTTGTATCGCTGGAGTGAGAAGCCTTTTTTGGCCTCCTCCATTACCTTGTTTGCTACTTCGCTCAGATTCGGTACTTCATAGGAAGCATCGGCTTTTACAATCGTAAACGGTGGACGCCCGATCTTCTTCAATTGCGCATGGATCTTCTGAAGCTCTTCGAATCCTTTAGTTTCAGCCTGACGCCGGTCAATAGGCGTCTGCCTACGAATACCGTTCTTTATCGTATGAAATATGATCTGATCATCAATAATATCCGATGTGACCGGCCCAATATAGGGGAACCATTCCTTGATGGTCTTTTTAATTTCCTGATCTAACATGGCCGGATCGAATAAGGTCCTTAACATCTCCGGATCAAGGTAAGAGCTAGACTGAACTACCCGCTCATCCATATGCCTCATCTCGTAATTGACGAGAATACTCTTCCTTCTGTTTATCAGTTTAATATACCGGATGAGCTCGGTTCCGGTGATCTCAACCTCGCCTTTTAACGAAACTTCTTTGACAACATTTTTCAAAAGGAACTCATCCATAATCTCTTCATTGAGAAGATACCAGAGTTTTTTACCCTTCGCTATTTTGAAGAGAGGAGGCTGGGCAATGTAGAGATGTCCATGCTCGATGATCTCCGGCATCTGCCTGAAGAAGAAGGTCAAAAGCAATGTTCTGATATGTGCTCCGTCAACATCCGCATCGGTCATAATAACGATGGTGTGGTACCGCAGCTTGGCTATATCGAAATTATCCGAGCCTATCCCGGTTCCCAACGCAGTAACCAGGTTTTTGATTTCCTGGTTTGAGAGCATTTTATCCACCCTGGCCTTCTCTACGTTGAGAATCTTTCCCCTCAAGGGGAGTATGGCCTGGTTTTTCCTGTCTCTTCCCTGCTTTGCACTTCCTCCGGCTGAATCTCCCTCAACGATATACACCTCGCAAAGGGCAGGATCCCTTTCCTGGCAATCTGCAAGCTTTCCTGGAAGCAGGGTACTCTCGAGAGCAGTCTTCCTTCTGGTCAATTCACGAGCCTTGCGTGCAGCCTCTCTTGCCTGGGCGCTGTCCAGAATTTTCTTAATGATTAGAGAAGCTTCATTGGGATTCTCATTAAGGTATTGACCGACTGAATCATTGGTAACGCTCTCTGTTATTCCGGCAATCTCCGAATTACCGAGCTTTCCCTTTGTCTGTCCTTCGAACTGAGGACGGGGAAGGAGAACCGATATAACGGCACATAACCCTTCCTTTGTATCTTCACCCTGGATGGGCACTTTGGCATTTTTCAAAAAACCCTTATCCTTTGCGTATGCATTGATAGTTCTGGTCAATGCCTTTCTGAAACCCACGACATGGGTACCTCCATCATGGGTATTGATATTGTTTGCAAAAGAAAAGACGCTTTCGGAATAGGAAGTATTATATTGCAAAACACATTCGACAACCACATCGCCCTTTGATTTTTTGAAATATATGGGTTGATGAAAAGGTTTCTTTTTCGAGTTCAGATATTTCACAAAATCGATTAGCCCGTCATCAAAACGGAATATTTCTGTCGTTTCGGTGCGCTCATCCTCCATCTCAATCTTTAACCCTTTATTGAGAAATGCTAATTCGCGCAGCCTGTTTGCAAGAATATCAAACTCAAATGTCGTTACTTCAAATATTTCAGGATCCGGTTTGAAATGGATCGTCGTGCCGTTTCGTTTGACTTTTTCAAACTGGAGGAGATCAGTTACCGGAACGCCTCTCTCATACTTCTGGCAATATCTGAATCCATTCCTGTAAATTTCCATATCAAGACTTTCAGAGAGGGCGTTGACTACTGAAACTCCCACACCATGAAGACCGCCTGATACCTTATAAATTGAATTATCGAACTTACCGCCGGCATGCAGCGTTGTTAGTACGACTTCAGCAGCCGGCCTTCCTGTATCCTGATGTATATCAACAGGAACCCCCCTGCCGTTATCGCTTACGGTAATACTTTCATCCATATGGATAATTATCTTGATCGTATCGCAATAACCTGCGGTTGCTTCATCCACGCTGTTGTCCACAACTTCATAAACGAGATGATGTAAACCTTGGCTCGCAGTCGATCCGATATACATTGCTGGTCGTAGTCGAACAGCCTCAAATCCACCTAAAACCTTAATATCCTTAGCTGTATATTCTTGTGCCGGTATGTTGCTTTCTTTCATATCCTAACCTTACGCCTCCTAGAAGCGCATGGGCATAATTACCCATTTACTTTCTGTGTTTTTAAAATCCGTTATCATGCAAGGACCCTGGGGACCTTTCAGCCTTATTTCAATTTCACCTTCAACAAACGATAAGCAATCCATAAAATACCGGGGATTAAAATTAATCTCCAATTCCTGGCCAAAATGCTCTGCAGGGATAGGCGTCTCAACCTCACCCTGATCAGGATTGTTTGCAAAAACCACTATCTGGTTTTTCTGAAATGAAAATCTCACACAATTGGAGATATCAGAAACCATTGCAACACAAACTTTCAATACAGTAAAAAGCTCCTGAGCATTTACCCGGGTATAGATCGGAAAGCTTTCCAAAGCAACTACACTTTGATAATCCGGAAATTTACCATCAATCAACCGAACCGTAGCTATCGTATCAGGAGATACAAAAAAGATCGAATCCCTCGTAAGGAGAATACTGGAATCACCTTCCTTGCTATCCATAAGCCGTTTAAGTTCCTGAAGTCCTTTCCGCGGGACAATGATACCGCTTCCCATGTCGATCTGCCTATCCATGAGATATCGTACAACAGAGAGCCTTCTGGTATCGGTCGAAACCATCTCTATATATCCTTCTTTGCTGTCCGTTATACCAGACGTAAGAAGAGCTCCTCCTAATGTATACTTGCTGTCGCTCTCAGCTGAAGAAGGAATGGAAAAAATCGTCCTCTCTATCATTGGTTTCATCACGGCAAGATCGATCGGGTATCCTTTCTCCAGATCCGAAAATTCGACCATAGGATATTCTTCAGCATCCATTACATTCATTTTTATCTTACTGTTTACGGCATTGATTTGAGCCCGTGAATTATCCTCTATAAGTATCTGGAGCATTTGATCGGGTAATTCTCGAACCACATCATAAAAACTCTTTCCATTAATTGCACATGCACCGGGTTGATTGACTTCGCAGGGAGCTTTCACTTGAATTGAGGTATGGAGATCAGTCGCTTTAACCTGCAAAGAATCACCTTTAGCCTCAAGCAGGACATGGCTCAAAATAGGGAGGGTGGATTTTTTTTCCGTGAAACCTTGAACTTTTGAAAGCATGTTCTGCAAAGATACTTTAGAAATGTTACATCTCATTTTTTTTATTCTCCCTAGATATAGTTATAACTAATAAAACCTTTTCACCTGTTCATAACCAAATCAACCCTTTGTTTTTAACCCTTTTGACCGGTTCAAAACAACGTTTATAATTTACCACCATACCGAATCTGATTCTATTCCGTGTCAACATGTTCAAAACTTCTATGGTCAGATAGGTACTTCATGTTGACAAAGTTCCTGTACAATTCTTTTTAAATCATCTCGCGTACTCACATCAATTACGATCTTACCCTTACTTTTCCCCCACAAACAAACAACTTTTACGCCGAGCTTCTCAGCAAGAACAGAGGAAATTTCTTCCAAATACGGGTCTTGCTTCCGTAGGCATTTTTTCTTCTTTCCTTTCTCAGATGCAGCCTTCTCTGCTTCTCTGACACTCAATGTGTGAGAAATGATTTTATTAAGAAGAACTATCTGAGAGGGATAATTATCAATCATTAAAATGGCACGGGCATGACCTGTGGAAATAACTCCTTCCCTGAGAGATTTTTTCACCTCTTCAGGGAGATTTACGAGACGCAATGAGTTCGTAATGGTAGACCTGTCTTTCTGAACCGCATCAGCAATATCCTGGTGTGTCAAATTGAATTGTTCTTTTAGCGTATAAAAAGCCTCTGATTCTTCCATTGGGTTCAAATCTTCTCGCTGAAGATTTTCAACCAGAGAGATCTTAAAGGCATCCGCATCCGAGATATCCTTTACAATCGAAGGTATATTCCGGATGCCGGCTAATTTACATGCCTGATATCTCCTCTCGCCTGCAATGATCTCATATCTCGAATTCATTCTCCTTACGAGAATCGGAGAGATAAGACCATGAGATTTGATAGATTCTGCAAGTTCGGCAATGGAATTTTCATCGAAGGTCTTTCTCGGTTGAGTAGGATTGGGATAAATTTCATCCAACGGTATTTCTATAACTTGTGAAGAATCATCCTGGAGACTGTCGGTAAAGATCGCATCGATGCCTCTCCCCAAGCGCGTTTTAGTTTTCATACCCTGCCTCCAGCGCAAGAATTTCTTTTGCAAGCATGAGATAATGCTGGGCACCCTTTGATGAAATATCATACAGGCAGATTGGAAGGCCGAAACTTGGAGCCTCGCATAAACGAATATTCCTCGGAATAATAGTTTTAAAAACCTGAGAACTGAAATGATCCTTCATATTATCTGCAATATCATTACTCAGACGGGTGCGAGAATCATACATGGTGAGAAGAAAACCCTCAATGGCAAGGCTCGGATTCAGCCTCTTCTTCACCAGCTTGTAGGTATTAAGCAGGCTCTTGAGACCTTCAAGTGCATAATACTCACACTGAACGGGGATGAGAATGGAATGGGAAGCCGTGAGTGCATTTAAAGTAATGAGCCCCAAAGAGGGAGGACAGTCGATGATAATATAATCGAAGGGATGAGTGATTTGAGAAAAGCAACGGGAAATGGTACGTTCCCTCATGGGTTCATTCATCAGCTCAAACTCTACACCGACAAGATCAGTATGACTCGGGATTATGAAGAAATCTTTCAGCTTTGTCTGCCTGATTACTGTGTTAACATCTTTTTCCCCGATCATGACATGATAGATATGGGAAGCTACTGTTTCAGGATTCATGCCGACACCGGTTGTCGCATTAGCCTGGGGATCCAGATCAACAAGCAATGTGCGCTTACCCAGCAACGCAAAAGACGAAGCGAGATTTATTGCAGTCGTAGTCTTACCCACGCCGCCCTTCTGATTGGAGATGCTTATAATCTTAGGACTCACCATGTTGCTCTACCATAAAAAAAAATCATTTTGAATAGAAAAGTTTCACGTGAAACACTATTTATAAGATCTCGAATAAACAATATATTTTTTGTAATTTGTTTGATTGAGAATTGATAAATTGAATGGATTCATCGGGGAAAAAATCTGACGAGGATGATGATGAGCAACAGAATGACGGTAATCCATGCACCGGTTATATCACTCTTACGGACAACGATATTCTCTTTCATGGATTTTAATCCTTCTCCAAGGGTACCTTCATTTGCTACCTGTTCAAGGGTGGAAACGATATCAGAAAAATTCTCGAAACTGTTGGGGATAAGGTAGTTTCGTTTTTTGCTCGACAGGGAGACGAATTGCCTCGTGCCCATGGTTATGCCGTCGATGAAGGAAATATCCTCAAAGGGAAGACGCCGCAAGCCTGTAATGCCGCGGATCGAGATCTCTTTGTCCGTTATCCACACTTTTCGTAATAAGTTATTGATAGTGAGGAGATAGAAAAGTATCATAAGAGAAGCAGCCATAACCAGAAGAGAGGTTTTGTAGCCTTGCATGATGACATCTGCAAAGACCGGTATGGATATGACTGTTGCGAGAGTCATGGGAAGTTTAAGCTTCTTTTTTATCTTGTAAACGCAATCCATATTTATTATGGTACATGAAAGTCAGGAGGTTGGCAAGAGTTGCTATGCTGGATTTTGTTATTTATCTCGCAAAAAAGGCTGGCGGTTATCTCAAGCAGAATATCGGTACAGACCTTCAGGTAGAATTCAAAAGCCGTATCAATCCGGTAACTCGAGTTGATAAAGGTTCGCAAGATATAATCTTTGGAGAAATCGAACGTGAATTTCCGAACCATTCAGTCATTGCTGAAGAAGGATTGACAAAAGAGACAGGTGCCGGATTCACCTGGTTCGTAGACCCCTTGGATGGTACGGTGAATTATGTACACAGCATCCCGATATTTTGCGTCTCTATAGCTGTTTATAAAGATAAAAATCCTTATATAGGTGTTTGTTATAATCCGGTAAGCGAGGAGTTGTATTATTCTGAACGTGGGAAGGGGGCTTATAGAAGCGGGAAGAGAATTTTTGTTTCTGAAACATCCCGGTTGATAGATGCTCTCGTTGTAACAGGGTTTCCCTATTCAGGAGAACATGCGGGAGATATCATTTCACGTTTTTCACGGATCCTCGGAGAGGTACAAGGTATTCGCAGGCTTGGTTCTGCAGCTTTGGACTTATGCTATGTTGCTGCAGGTTCGTTTGACGGTTTCTGGGAAATCGGTCTATATCCCTGGGATGTTGCTGCAGGTGCGGCAATCGTGCTTGAGGCAGGAGGTAAAATCACGGGAATCGATGGTAAACCCTTTGATGTGTATTGCAGGGATATTCTGGCGAGCAATTCCATGATCCACAAGTATCTCAGGAAAATTATGTAATATGAGTAGTATTTCAGATTCTCATAATCATCTGCAATTTCATGCATTCAATAAAGATCGTAAAGAGGTAATTGACCGAGCGTTTTCTTCGGGCGTCAGGAATATGCTCCTGGTTGGTACAGACCCCGTTGATTCGGAAAAGGCACTGGAATTAGCCTCGCTAGATAAAGGAATACAGGTGAGCCTCGGCATACACCCTCAGAATGCCGGTAAATACACCGCCGAAGATGTTCATTCTTTACAAAGTCTCATCGGGCGAGGAAAAGTAGCGGCAGTAGGAGAAACCGGTTTTGATTTGTATCGTACACCCGAGAGCGAACCGCTCCAAAGGGAACTGTTCCGTGCTCATATATCTCTGGCGAAAAGCCTTTCGCTTCCCTTGGTAATCCATGATCGCGATGCCCACGTTCAAACAATGAGAGTTTTGAATGAAGAGGATGCCTGGCAGCTCGGAGGGGTATTTCATTGCTATTCCGGTGATGCCGAGATGGCTTCAACAATACTGGAGAAGGGTTTTTATATATCCGTTCCCGGGGTAGTAACTTTTCAGAATGCATCATCATTAAGAGAAGTAGTTCGCATGTGCCCGATGGAAAAACTTCTTGTTGAAACTGATGCGCCTTATCTTGCGCCGGTCCCTTTCCGCGGAAAGCGAAACGAGCCGGCTTATCTGATTCATACGATAGAACAGATTGCAAAAATCAAGGGATGTGCATCTGAAGATATTGCTCGGGAAACGACCATGAATTATGATAAATTATTTGCAACAAAAAAATAATGTGTTGTAAGGGGAATAATGAATGCTGAAACGGGTGGAAATAAAGACCTCGTCAAGGACTCAGCTTATCGATATCACCTCTTCCATCAAGTCTTTTTTGAAAAGCGAAGATGTCTCCTCAGGCATAGTGATCATTTATGTTCCCCATACAACATGCGGAGTAACAATAAACGAAAATGCCGACCCGGCTGTGAAAGAAGATATACTTTCGTTCCTCGATAAACTAGTTCCGGCTTCCGGCGGTTATCGTCATCTAGAGGGGAATTCCGATGCCCACATCAAATCGAGTCTGATCGGTTCGAGCCTTACCGTGCTTGTGGAAAGCGGGTCACTTGTTCTTGGTACTTGGCAGGGTATTTATCTTGCCGAATTTGACGGCCCGAGAAAGAGATCGGTTCTTCTGAAAATACTCCCCGATTATATCGAATGAATGAAAGCGACCGTTCCTTAGAATAAAAGAATCTTCAGTTATCGGATAGAACTTATTTCTAGTTTTTCCTCATTGTTTCTTCAGGAAAACCCCTTTCTTTTTGATTGTTAAAGATGTGTTGACAAAGTATAGGTCATATTCTATTAGAGTGATCAGTGCGGGCATAGCTCAGTTGGTAGAGTGTCAGCTTCCCAAGCTGAATGTCGCGGGTTCGAATCCCGTTGCCCGCTCCAGGTGTTTTAGGGAAGCTAGAGAAGAGGAAATGTTAGAGAGGACGAAGTGGGCGATAGCCCACTTTTTTATTTCATATGAAAGATAACGGATTACTGGATAGCTTGAGTGCGCTGATATCGCCGGAGATAGCCATAATGGGCTTTGAGCTCATTGAGATGGATTACTCCAGAGGTGTATTAAGGCTTACCATTGATAAGCCTGGCGGTGTGACGCTGGATGATTGCGTTGCGGTCAACCGGAGGGTGAGCCTGCTGCTGGATACGAGAGACCCTATCGAGGGATCGTACAGGTTGGAAGTTTCCTCGCCGGGTCTCACGAGAAGATTGAAAACGGAGAAAGATTTCGAACATTTTATAGGAAGAATGGTGAAGATCCAGACAAAAGAGGAATCATACAGGGGGACGATCAAAGGATTGGCAGGAGATGCAGTGCTTCTGGATATTGATGGTTCTGAGATTTCGCTTCAAATGAAAGATATCGTGAAAGCCAATCTGGATTTCGATTTCTAGGAGTAGTAATTATGGTATTAAATCTGTCGAAAGTTATTGAATTGATAGTCAAGGAAAAGGGTCTCAGGCAGGAAGATCTGGTCCAGGTTGTCGAGGCAGCGGTTCAGAGCGCTGCCCGGAAGGTTTATGGCGACTATGATAATATTGAGGCACAATACAATCCGGGTATCGATGAGGTTGAGGTCTTCCAGTTCAAAGTCATTTCTGATGAGGTTGAGGATCCGAATGTCCAAATCTCTCTGAAAGATGCGAGAAATCTCGATCCTAATTGTCAGATAGGTGATGAATTGGGTGAAAAACTCGATTCTTCGCGGCTGGGAAGAATAGCCGCCCAGAGTGCCAAGCAGGTAATTGTCCAGAAGGTGAAAGAAGTCGAGAGGGATGCGGTTTACAATGAATTCATAGATCGGAAAGGTGAGCTGGTATCCGGATTCATTCATCGATTCGACAGGCGAGATGCTATTGTTAATATAGGGAAGGCTGAGGCGATCTTGCGTGAAAAGGAAATGATCCCTGGAGAATCTTTCAGGCGCGGTGACAGGATTCAGGCATTGATCCTCGATGTAACAAAATCTTTGCGTCAGCCCCAGATAGAGCTCTCTCGTACACACCCTCGATTTCTAACCAAGCTCTACGAAATGGAAGTTCCCGAAGTTACGGAAGGTATAGTTGAAATTGTTGCTGTTGCCCGCGAACCAGGTATTCGTGCAAAGATTGCCGTAAGATCTCATGATGCAAAGGTGGATCCGGTAGGTACCTGTGTTGGTGTTAAGGGTGCGCGCGTGCAGAATGTCATTCAGGAGCTCAAGGGAGAGAGGCAGGATATCGTTGTTTGGTCCGAAGATCCTGTGAGATTTGTTTGTAATGCGCTTGCGCCGGCAAGGGTTTCGAAGGTTATTGTTGATAAGGCCGCTTGGAGTATGGATGTGGTTGTAGCCGATGATCAGCTCAGTCTGGCTATCGGGAGGAAGGGACAGAATGTACGGTTGGTTGCGAAATTGACCGGGTGGAAGATTGATGTCCGTTCCGAGCATGCACCGGAGAGTGTATCTTCTGATCAGGGGCAGGCTATAGCGTCAATGGATGATGTTGACGAATCACTGGCAGAAGCATTGAAGGACGCAGGATATCTGACGTTAGAGGATCTTGCAAAGGCTAAGGAGGAAGATCTCCTTGAGTTTGAGGGAATTGACGAGTCTTTAGCGAAGAAATTAATTGAAAAGGCATCGGCGGGCCTGAGTGGACGGTAGGCATATACCTGTTAGGCAGTGCATAGGTTGCAGGATCGTAACTTCCAAAGAGAGGTTATTGAGATTTATGAAAACGCCATCGGGAACGGTGATTTTCGATGGTGACAATAAGCAACCGGGCAGAGGCTTTTATCTGTGCCCGGATGAAAAATGCCTCCGAGAGGCGTTTAGAAATAAAAGGATTAGAGCGGAATATTTCAGGAAACGGGAAAGTGTTGACGAAGTAATACGAGAGGTACAAGATATTATATTGAAAGCGATAGAGAAAAACGTAAAATTATGTGAAAAGATGGGGTATCTCCATGGTATCCCGGAAGATGAGAAATTGATCCGGGGGGATGATCTTGTCCTTATAAGCCATGATAATCCTCCAGAAGAGATAGAGAACGTGCATACAACTGCTTTGAGCCGCAGATTGAAAACCTTTTACTTGCCCTCCATCTTTGGGGAAGGGAGCAGGGGTTTTCTCGTTCATCATGGCTGTCCCATGATATCCATGCTGGAGATGGACCTGCAGAAGTATGGAAAGCTTTCTTCCAAGGGGCTGGCTGTATGAAAAAAATGAGGGTTTTTGAGTTAGCTAAGGATTTGTCGGTAGATCCCAAGGATCTGTTGAAAATTGCCAAGGATCTTGCGATCTCTGTCGAGAACAATATGAGTATGATCGATGTTCACGATATTGACAGGATAAAGAAGAGATTCCAGAAAGATACCGAAAAACAGCCGGACCAGCCGCTTGAGGATGTTTATGTAGAGAAACGTGTCAGCGCGAATATTATCAGGCGAAGGGCTCGGGTTACACCCTTGCCGACCGCTCCTGCCGATGAGCAGGCGACTCCTTTGGAAGCGACGGCAGGAGAAGATATAACTCAGGAGCCGGATAAGAAGCTTCAAAAGAGGGATAAAAAGAAAGCAACTGAAGCGGCCGAAGAAAAACAGGAAAAAATCGAGGGTGGTGAGGTTCCTGCAAGCGAAGCTGTTCCTGAAGTAACGATCGAAGAGCCTCAGGAAAAGCCTGCAGAGCAAAAAGAAGAAGTACCAGTTATCCGGGAAACGCAAGCAGAACCGGAAATAGCGCAGGAGACCTCAACAGAAGAGCAAAAACCGGCTGTCGTCCCGGCTGTGAGCGGGGATAACAAAGAGGAAAAGGAAGAAGATAAGAAGAAAAAGGATAAAAAGAAGGGGAAAAAGGGTAAGCCGGTCGAGGGTGCAGTTGTCGAAGTAACTGAAACTGAGGATAAAACAGCACGACATGCGGTCAAGAAGGTTAAAAAGCCTAAAGAGATGGAGGTCTATACCCAGTCCGATCTCTATGGCGGGGAACGATCGGCTTTTGGAAAGAAGCTGAAAAGGAAAAAAGACCGTAGGTTCGGAGCAGTACTTTCCCCTGCTAAGAAGAAAAAGATACTCATAGGCAAGGCGATTACGGTTTCCAACCTTGCAAAAGAAATGGGAGTTAAGGCTTCTGATGTCATTAAGATCCTTATAGATCTTGGCGTGATGGCAAATCAAAACCAGTATATCAGTTCGGAAGAGGCTGTGCTGGTTTCGCACGAGCTTGGTTTTGAGGTGGAAGAGGCACGTGATGAAATAAAGGAAATCTATCTTACCCCCCCTGAATATACCTCTGAAGAGTTGGAACCAAGGCCGCCGGTTGTCACGGTAATGGGGCATGTCGACCATGGGAAGACGTCGCTGCTTGATGCTATCAGACAGGAGAATGTTATTGACAGCGAATTCGGAGGAATAACTCAGCATATCGGCGCATACCAGGCTCAGTGCAAGGGAAAGCCCATTACATTTATTGATACTCCGGGTCATGAAGCCTTTACATCCATGCGTTCCAGGGGTGCCCAGGTAACTGATTTCGTAGTCCTTGTCGTAGCAGCTGACGATGGAGTAATGGATCAGACCAAAGAAGCGATAAATCATGCCCGGGCAGCTAAGATCCCCATTGTGGTTGCAGTGAATAAGATCGACAAACCCAATGCGAATCCGCAACGCGTAAGAGAGCAATTGTCAGACCTCGGCCTCGTGCCTGAATCCTGGGGTGGTGATACCATTTATGTCGATGTATCTGCGAAAAATCACATCGGTATGGAAGATCTGCTGGAAATGATCCTCCTCCAGGCAGAGGTGATGGATATTAAGGCATATCCGAAAGGACATGCTCGAGGGATAGTTCTTGAATCAAAACTCGATAAAGCGAGAGGCCCCATGGCAAGCGTGCTCATCCAGAGCGGCCAGTTGAACCGCGGGGATATTTTTGTGGTCGGTCCTACATGGGGAAAGGCTCGTGCGATGTTAGACTTTACCGGGAAGCCGATTCAGAAGGCTGATCCTGCAACGCCTGTCGAGATCCTCGGCTTCTCCGAGCTCCCTTCTGCAGGAGATACATTCTTTGCCGTTCCCAATGAGAAGAAGGCCAAGGAAATCGTTTCCTATTTCCAGAATGAGAAAAGTATGCAGCAGATGCAGAAACAGGAAATAAAAGAGAAAGTTACGCTCGAGGACCTTTACAGCCAGGTGCAGGAAGGCAAAGTCAAGGATCTCAATCTCATCATCAAGGGAGATGTGCATGGATCTGTCGAGGCGATCGAAGGCTCGGTAAAAGGAATTGATACAGCGGGCCAAGATTTGCGGATTAATGTGATTCATTCTGCTGTCGGCGGAATCACGGAAAATGACATTCTTCTTGCCTCGACAGCCAAGGCGATCGTCTTGGGCTTCAATGTGAGGCCTGAACCTACTGCTCGCGTGCTGGCCAAGAAGTACAGTGTTGATATCAAGCTCTATACCATTATTTATGACCTCATCGAGGATATCAAACACGCCTTGACAGGAATGCTGGAGCCTGTCTACGAAGAGGTTATCCAGGGAAGGGCTCAGGTAAGGGATCTTTTCAAGGTTCCCAAGATCGGTGTTATTGCCGGATGTATGGTGACCGATGGCCATATCCTGCGAGGTGCAAGCGCACGACTCTTGCGGGACAATGTCGTTATCCATGATGGAAAGATCAGTCGTTGAGACGGTTCAAGGATGATGCTCGAGAAGTCGCAGCAGGATATGAATGCGGAATCGGTCTCGGTGGATATAATGATTTGAAGGTAGGAGATGTCATAGAGGCGTATACCCAGCAGAAAGTGGAGACATCGCATCAGTGGTAATCGGTGCCCTTGAGGTCAAGTTTACGATAATGGGGGCGCAATCGCTCAAAGATAAGCGGAGGGTGTTGAAATCCCTGAAAGATCGATTTTTGAAAATGAACGTCTCAGTAGCCGAGGTGGGAGACCAGGACAAATGGCAGACATCCACCATGGGTTTTGCGGTTACGAGCAATGATGCAGGATATATTAACTCGATTCTCGACAGGATTACCTACTCTCTGTCAGAGCATCCCGATATCGAGCTTACGTATCATCAGGCGGAGATAATGCATTTATGAAGCTTGTTACGAAAAGGCAGGCACGAGTCGGTGACCTCCTGAAGCAGACTATAGCGGAACTTTTGCAACGAAAGGTAAAGGACCCGCGGGTAGAAGGGGTTACGATTACCGGAGTTGATGTGAGTGTTGACCTGCGTGTCTGTCGCGTGTTTTTCTGTGTTTTTGATGCTGAAAAAAAGGAACATGCAAAAGAGGGTCTCGAAAGCACGGCAGGATTTATGCGGCATGAATTGAGTAAAGAGCTTCGGCTTAAGCATGTGCCGGAAATCTTTTTCATCTATGATGCTTCTTTTGATTATGGAACGAAGATAGACGAACTTCTGGAAAAGCTGGACAAGGATGAAGAACCGGATAATTGAGCTAATTAAAGAATATGATCGTTTCGAGATCATTACTCACGAGGGGCCCGATGAAGATTCCGTCGGCTCGAGTCGAGCTCTTGCTCTTGCCCTGAACCTCCTTGGGAAAACCGTCCGTCTGGTATATCCATCCCCGATTCCTGACTCTCTCCTCTTCACGCCGGAGCCGAAACAGACAAAAGGGATCACCCCCCAGATATCCATACTTGTGGATGTATCCGATATGCAGCTTCTCGGCGGGGTCAAGCCTCTCGGAGAGATCGTGGTAATCGATCATCACAGAACGAAAGAACAACCGGGCATCGCTTGCTGGATCGATCCCAAAAAGTCCTCAGCCTCGGAGATGGTGTACGACCTGATCCGGGCAATGGATCTGGATATTACCCCGGCCATTGCTTCAAATATTTATATGGGCCTTTTTGGTGATACTGGGGGATTTATCCATTCCAATACTACGCCGAAGGTTTTCAAAACGGCCTACGAATTGACAAAGGCAGGCGCAGACCCAAATCAGATCGCATACAAACTAAAAAAAAACAGGAGCCTGAAGTATTATCAGATCCTCTGCATGATAATGGACAGGATCATCCAGTCCGGCAGGATATTCGGGAGCTACATCCGATACCGTGATTTCGGCGATATACGGGCAGCTCCTGACGATGCCTCCGGGATCATCGAAGAGCTTGCCTCATTAGGCGGTGCAGAGCTCGTCATATTGTTAAGAGAGATGAATCCGGATACGGTTCACGCATCGATACGGAGCAAGGGCACCGAGGCTGCATTAAAGACCGCTCGAGCCTTTGGCGGGGGCGGACACGGCATGGCGGCCGGGTTTACGGTCAAAGGACGTGCGGATGAGCTCATAGAGCAGGTGATCGAGGAAGGAATGAAGTGGGTAAGCAAGGCGTAGTTCTCATAGACAAACAAAAAGACATCACCTCACGCAAAGTCGTCGATCATGTGATGAAAACCCTGAAGGTGAAACGGGCCGGCCATTTCGGCTCGCTCGATCCGTTTGCCACTGGGCTTCTGTGCATAGGTATAGGGCAGGGGACAAAGCTTCTTCCGTTCATGCATGCCCACCAGAAAGAATATATTGCAACCATCGGTTTTGATATGATGACAGATACCGATGATATTACCGGGAATCCCATCGAGCATTTTAAAGGGGTCACGGTCGATCTTGATTCGGCGATCCGGTGGTTTAATGAGAACCAGGGATGGATCAATCAGGTTCCTCCCCGGTATTGTGCTCAGAAGTACCAGGGAAAGCCTCTCTATAAGCTGACAAGAGCGAATATGGATGTTCAGCCTCGCGAGAAGCAGGTATATATTGAGGATGCCGAGGTCCTACGTTCCGGCAGCGACTGGATGGAAGTCCGTATTGTCTGTTCCAGGGGGACGTATATACGGTCCATTGCAAGAGACCTTGGTGCTTCACTGGGGCATGGGGGTTACCTGCGGGATTTGAGAAGACTGAGGAGCGAAGGCTTCCGGATCGAAGAAGCCCTGACGCTTGATGAGCTTGCAGGGAAGGTTGAGTGTGGTGCCGATGTCACCATCCCTCTCACAAATGCTCTGCATATACCGAAGGCGCGTGTGATACCCATGGGGCAGAAAGGAATTATGGAAGGCAACCCCATTCAGTTTTCGTGGGTTATGGATGAATCGGAATTCTGCGAAGGGAATTATGTTGCCATGACAAATTCGGATGGACAATTGTTGTGTGTAGCAAGGTACCAGCCTTCAGGAGGTATCTGGGGATATATTGAACGTGGATTTCTCCTCGATTAGCTATTTACAGCAGAATCAATGGTATGTTAATTTCCGGCGTTGGATAACATAGTATAGTAGAAAGGTAGGCAGGAGGAAAAAAAGTGGGTTTAAGCGTTGACAAGAAAAAAGAGATAATCAGTCAGTTCAAGAGACATGACAGTGATACCGGTTCTCCCGATGTTCAGGTAGCGATACTGACGAAGCGGATCAATGATCTCACGGAACATTTCAAGATCCATAAAAAGGATCATCATTCAAGGAGAGGGCTGTTGATGCTCGTAGGACAGAGGAGAAGGCTCCTCAACTACATCAAAGACAGAGACGTCAAACGATATAGGGAACTCGTCCAGTCACTCAATCTCCGGAAGTAGAGGTAATCATGAAAGTAGAAGCACGAGGCAGCGGCACGCCGCTTATTTTTTCCGTTGGAGAAGTTGCCAGACAAGCGGATGGTTCCGTTCTTGTTTATCAGGGTGACAGCGTAGTCCTCGTTACTGCAACCGCAGCAAAAGAGGAACGTAAGGGTATCGACTTCCTGCCTTTGACCGTTGAATATCAAGAGATGAGTTATGCCGCAGGCAGAATAAAGGGCGGTTTCATCAAGAGAGACGGAAGGCCGGGTGCCCAGGAGATCCTTACTGCCCGGGCGATAGACAGGCCCATCCGCCCATTGTTCCCCAAGGGATACCGGAACGAAATCCAGGTGATTGCAATGGTGCTTTCAGCCGACCCTGCGTTTACACCTGATATCCTCGCCATCAACGGAGCCTCGGCGGCTTTGAGCATTTCGAATATTCCCTTCAACGGGCCCATCGGTGCAGCACGGGTCGGCCTGATAGATGGGGAGTTTGTCATAGACCCGTCTGTTTCCCAGTTGGAAAAGAGCCAGATGGAGCTGATGGTTGTCGGTACACGGGATGCCATCGTCATGGTGGAGGGGGAGGCCAATGAGCTTCCGGAAAAAACCATCATCGATGCAATAGCCGTTGCGCACAATCGCATCCTTGAGGTCGTAGAAGCTGTCGAGGAATTGAAGCAGAAGGCCGGTAAACCGAAGAGCAACTATAATCCGCTGAAAGAAGACCCGGATCTTCTTGGGCAGATCAGGGGACTCATCGGCGGAAGGGTTGAAGAGATCATGGCAGGCAATCACTCGAAACAGCAGAGACATGCCCAGATCGATATACTTCAGTCAGAGGTTCTGGCAAAATTTTCCGATGATACCGAAGAGAGATCTCTCACCGTCAAGGGGGCCTTTGCCGCAATCGAGAAGGAAATCGTACGCAAGTTCATGAAAGAGCGGAAGGCACGAGTCGACGGCAGAGGGTTTGACGAGATACGTTCCATTCAAAGCAGGGTGGGTATCCTGCCGCGGACGCATGGATCAGCGCTCTTTACGCGCGGAGAAACCCAGGCCCTCGCAACGACGACCTTAGGAACTCCACGGGACGAACAGCGGGTGGAGACGCTTCTTGGCGAGACGACGAAGTCCTTCATGCTTCATTACTCGTTCCCTCCGTTCAGTGTTGGTGAAGTCCGCATGCTCAGGGGCCCAAGCAGACGGGAGATCGGGCACGGCAATCTCGCTGAAAGAGCTCTGAGCAAAGTGCTCCCCGAAGAGGGAACATTCCCGTATACCATCAGGCTCGTTTCGGAGATCCTTGAATCGAACGGATCATCCTCCATGGCTACGATCTGCGGGGGTTCCCTGTCTCTGATGGATGCAGGGGTTCCAGTGAGAAAGCCGGTAGCCGGCATAGCCATGGGGCTCATCAAGGAAGATGACGTTTATATGATCCTTACAGATATCCTTGGAGATGAAGATCACCTGGGTGATATGGACTTCAAGGTTGCCGGTACTTCGGACGGCGTCACCGCGCTGCAGATGGATATCAAGATCTCCGGGTTACCCGAGCAGGTTCTTGCAGAAGCGCTGGAAAAGGCAAGGCTGGCAAGGCTTTCTATTCTCGAGAAGATGAGCGAGACGCTAGACCGGCCGAGGGATACCATATCTGCATATGCGCCGCGGATCTTCACCCTGAGTATCAATCCTGACAAGATCAGGGATGTCATCGGTCCTGGCGGCAAAATCATAAAGGATATTATTGCAAAGACGGAAACCAAGATTGAAATAGATGATTCCGGCCGGGTGGATATCTTCTCCCCGGATGAAGATCATGCCAAGATGGCTGTGGATATGATACAGGCACTCACCAAGGAAATGGAGCTTGGGCGGGTTTACAGCGGCGTCGTCGCCAAGATCATGGATTTCGGAGCCTTTGTTGATTTTCCGTCGGGTGAGTCCGGGCTGGTTCACATATCCCAGCTTTCGAATGAGAGGGTGCAGAGTGTCAGAGATGTTGTAAAGGAGGGTGACGAGGTCGTTGTCAAGGTTATCGGCATAGACAGCAAGACCGGCAAGATCCGTCTCAGCCGGAAAGAAGCCCTCAACGACACCAATCGCTGATACTGCATGGTCTCTACAACAGTTCTCGACAACGGAGTCCGCATCATCTCGGAAAAAATGCCGGAGGTGCGCTCCGTTTCTCTGGGGGTATGGGTAAGCGTTGGCTCCCGGCATGACCCTTCTGATTGCTCAGGGATCGCCCACTTTACCGAGCACATGCTCTTCAAAGGCACGAAGCAGAGAAGTGCAGTCCAGATCGCAAAGGAGATCGATGCGCTGGGAGGTGTCCTGAACGCCCAGACAGCCAAGGAATATACGGTGTATTACACGAGGGTGCTCGATGAGTATCTCGAAAAGGCATCGGGTGTTCTCTTTGACCTCTTCCTGAATTCGGAAATCGACTCGGAGGAGCTGGACAAGGAGAAAAAGGTCGTCCTCCAGGAAATCAGGATGACCGAAGATACGCCCGACGACTATATCACCGATCTCTTTGCTGAGGATTTTTTCCAGGGTTCATCGTTGGGTGTGCCCATTCTCGGAACCCTTGAAAGCGTAAGCTCATTTAAAAGGCAGAACGTCCTTGATTTTCTCTCTGCGTTTTATTCATCACCTTCCATCATCATATCTGCAGTAGGGAATCTTGAACATACAAAGCTCGTAAATCTGGCAGCGAGCAGATTCAGAGATCTGAAACCCTCAGGGGAAAGACAAGGGGGGGATGACCCCATCCCGTCTCTCACAGGAAGGACCAAGGTATACGATAGGGACATCGAGCAGGTTCATATTACCTTGGGGGCGAAAGGCGCTTCCGTGAAGGATGAGACGCGCTGGTCTTATATCGCCCTCAATACCATTCTGGGGGGCTCGATGAGTTCCATGCTCTTCCAGGAGGCGAGGGAGAAACTGGGTCTGGCCTATTCCATCTATTCGTATTTAATTTCTTACCGAGATCGCGGTGTGCTGGCAATATATGCAGCTACGACGCCGAATTATGTGAGGCAGACCATCGATGTCGTATCGGATCAATTGAGAAAGCTCAAAACGGGTGATTTCGGGGGCATCTCACTCGATGATGTAAAAACGCAGATAAAGGGGAATCTCCTGCTTTCCCGGGAAAACACCGTGAACCGGATGTCATCGCTTGCAAAAAATGAGATTTATTATGGAAGAGATATCCCGGTAGAAGAGATTATTGAGCATATCGAAGGCGTTCAAGCTGATGATATTGTGAATCTGTCTGGTGATATATTTCAGGAATCCAAGATGACCCTGGTAACACTCGGAAAGCTGGACGAGGAAGGTGTGGGGAGCCTCACTCTCGCTTAAGGCGAGACATGCCGGACTTCCGCATGCAGAGAAACCTTCGACTTCTCGGACAAGAGATTCTTCCAGGCTGACCGATGGGCCTTACCGATGCTGATACCGATGAGATAATAATCTCCTTCGATGGTGTACCAGCTCACATTTCCCTCCAGGAGTACACTTTCGCACGCAATGGTTACATTCTCGTTCAGTATCTGTGAAAATGTAGTTTTTATCCTCGTGGTAGGAACAGCCAAGCAAAAATCTTTTGCGCCCAGTTCCCTGGTTGTGCCCCAGAAGGATAATTCCTGGCCGGAGCAGGTTACGTTCAGTGAAAGAGTTCCTAAAAATTTACAAGACATGTTGAATGAAAACATATTTCCCTTGCCTCTCTTTCATATATTCATATATTTCATCGGCAAGAAGTATGCCTAACATGAGGAACATTAAGACAATTCTTTCCTATGACGGATCCGGTTATCACGGATGGCAGTTACAGTCAGGGCCGAAGACGGTCCAGGAAACGGTTGAGAAAGCTCTTTCGACGATACTTAAACATGAAACTCGGGTTATTTCTTCAGGGCGGACTGATGCCGGGGTCCATGCCATCGGGCAGGTAATAAATTTTTACGCTCCATCAGACATACCTGAAGAAGGACTTTTGAAGGCAATGAATTCCGTGCTGCCCGGGGATATAAGAGTTACCCATGTAGAAGAAGTATGCCCTGGCTTCCATGCAAGGTTTAGTGCCAAATCAAAAACCTATGTTTATGTGATAGAAACATCGGGAAACTTCAGCCCTTTTCTCATGAGATATGCCCTGCACCTTCCCGGAAGGTTGGATATCGAAGCCATGAGGATCTCCGCCGGAATGCTTATGGGGGAGCACGACTTCAGCTCTTTCATGGGTGCAGGTTCCGCTGTTAAGACCACCATAAGGAGAATTCATGTATCTGAGATCTTCATGAGGGATACCAAGGTATACTTCTTGATCGAAGGTAGCGGCTTTTTACGACATATGGTAAGAAACATTTTAGGCACCTTGATCCTGATAGGCCAGGGGAGAATGGAGGCTGATGACATACAGAGGATCATTGCGGTGAAGGACCGTGCCCTCGCAGGTCCTACGGCGCCTCCTCAGGGGTTGTACCTTGTGGGAGTACAGTACGAGGATCCTTGTCCGGCAAAGGACAAGAGCCGTGCAAAGATGTGATAAGATATCTCTCCATTGCGCGATACTGAGAGATAACGCATACGTGATAAGGAGGCAATAATGAGAGGAGTTGTCCTGGCAGGAGGCCTTGGAACAAGGCTCTATCCCCTGACGAAGGTAACGAACAAGCATTTGCTTCCGGTCTATGATAAACCCATGATCTACTATCCAATCGAAACCCTTACCAATGCCGGTATCAAGGAGATCATGGTTGTGACCGGAGGAAACAATGCAGGTGACTTTCTGAGGCTCCTGGGAAACGGGAAGGAGTTCGGTCTGAGCCGTATCCATTATGCGTACCAGGAAGGAGAGGGCGGAATTGCCGAAGCCTTGAGCCTCGCCGAATCTTTTTCCGAGGGCAGACCGATATGCGTGGTGCTCGGAGACAACATCATAGAGATGAATATCATCCAGGCTGTCGATGCGTACAAAAAACAAGGAGGCGGTGCGAGGATCATGCTCAAGGATGTGCCGGATCCCGAAAGATTCGGTGTTCCCGTTTTTGAGGGAGACAAGATTGTCCAGATCGAGGAAAAGCCTAAGGATCCCAAGAGCAGTTACTCGGTTATAGGTATCTATATGTACGATTCCATGGTGTTCGATATCATAAGCGGGCTTACACCTTCCGAGCGAGGCGAGCTGGAGATAACCGATGTGAATAATGCCTATATCAAGGCAAAGACGATGCACTGGTCGAAACTGAATGGCTGGTGGACCGATGCAGGCACCACAGAGAGCCTGCTGAAAGCCGGGAATCTTGTGGCAAAAACGGGTGCGAACAAGAAAGGCTAACAAACATCAGGCAACATACGAGGGGGATTGAATGAATGTATTGCTGACAGGCGGATGCGGGTTTATCGGGACGAATCTCATACGGTACATCCTTGCGAATAAGCCTGATTGGAGACTCGTGAATCTCGATCTCCTGACCTATGCAGGGAATCTGGAAAATACCCTGGGACTAGAGGAAGAGTATCCGGGGAGATATACCTTTATCAAGGCCGATATATCCGATGGTGCCGTGGTGGATGCTGCCTTTGCTCAGCATGCATTCGATCTGGTTCTGAATCTTGCGGCCGAATCCCACGTTGACAGGAGCATTGAGGATGCCGGTATTTTCATCAGGACCAATGTCCTGGGTGTTCAGGTGCTGCTCGATGCAGCGGTGAGGCACAAGGTCGGCAGATTCCTGCATGTATCGACAGATGAGGTTTATGGGAGCCTCGGGCCTGACGGCAGATTCAAGGAGAATCTTCCCATGGCGCCGAACAGTCCGTATTCCGCCTCAAAGGCCGCTGCCGACCTTCTGGTAAGGTCATATGTAAAGACCTTCGGCCTTGAAGCGGTCATCACCCGGTGCTCCAACAATTATGGGCCTTATCAGTTTCCTGAAAAGCTCATCCCTCTCATGGTCTTGAATGCCTGCAGTGATCGCGAGCTACCGGTATACGGCGATGGCAGGAATGTTCGCGATTGGATCTATGTGGATGACCACTGCTGCGGGATCGTCATGGTTGCAGAAAAGGGCAGGGGCGGTGAGGCCTATAACATGGGAGGGGATGCAGAAAAAGAGAATATCCTCATTGTCCGGAATATTTTACAATCCCTCCGGAAGCCCGAGACCCTTATTAAATATGTCAAAGACCGGCCAGGGCATGATTTCCGGTATGCCATGGACTTTTCGAAAATAGAATCCGAGCTTGGCTGGAGACCATTGGTGGACTTCGAGACAGGGATAGAAAAGACCGTGAAGTGGTACTTGGACAATAAACCCTGGTGGGAGAAGATTCTTTCGGGAGATTATCAAAAGTATTACGAAAGGATGTATGCAAATCGATGAAGATTCTGGTCACTGGCTCTCAAGGCCTCTTGGGATATGAAGTCGGGATAGTGTGTGAAGGGCAGGGGGATACGGTTTTCAGAACTGATATCGTTCCTCCGAGCCTCCATCTCGATATCACCGACATGGCATCTATCCGTAGTATTCTGTTAACCATGAAGCCTGATTGGGTCATCAACTGCGCGGCATATACGGATGTCGACGGATGTGAAACAAACCAGGACATGGCATTCGAGCTCAATGCAAAGGCTCCCGGAAACCTGGCCAGGGTTTGTGAGGAATTTGGGGCAAAGCTCCTTCATATCAGTACCGATTATGTTTTTGATGGATGCAAAGAGGATCCGTATACCGAAGGTGATAAAACAGGTCCTACGAGTATATATGGGAAGAGCAAACGGGCAGGGGAAATCGCCGTTCTGGAGGGCATGGAGCATTATTCCATCGTGAGAACCCAATGGCTCTTCGGTCCTCATGGGAAGAACTTCGTTTCCGCCATCCTAGGGATCGCCAAGGACCGAGACAAGATTACCGTTGTGAACGATCAGTGGGGCTCTCCAACCTATTCCAAGGACCTCGCCAAGGCCGTCAGACTTCTCATCGACTGCGATGCCCAAGGAATCTATCATGTCTGCAACAGAGGTAAAGCAACATGGTATGATCTCGCCAGGAAGGCCGTAGAGCTGGTTGGGATTCCGACAGAGGTTGTCCCTGTATCGACCAGCGAATACCCCCGTCCTGCGAAGAGGCCAGCGAATAGTATACTTTCCACGAAGCGTTTCACCGAGGTCACAGGCAAGCTCATGCCTGCATGGCAGATATCACTGGATAAATATATCAAAGAATTCCTCATTGAGTACCGCAGATCGAGTCCCGTCTAGACTCTTAACCTGTGATATGGCCTATCCTTTCTTTCCTGACCTGTGTTAGAGCTACACCCAAAGGAAGAGATCATACATATGGAATCGTCTTTAGTTATGAGTTATATTCTGATAAATAGTGGTAAATGCATAAAATACCTGTAAAGTACGGGCAGATACAGACTGAAGATTTTCTCGAATCCTACAGGTAAAGGAGTAAGTTTTGAGCGATATAAAACAGAAAAGCGTAGCGAGGGATTGGATAGAGGCTCTTACCGTTGCCTTTGTCATTGCTATGATTATCAGGGCCTTCGTTCTACAAGCCTACCGGATACCATCATCATCCATGGAAGATACCCTGCTCAAGGGGGATCATATCCTCGCGACCAAATACAACTACGGCATGACGGTGCCGTTCACCACGCGCAAGGTCTGGGGAGCCGACAAAGTTCCCAATAGAGGCGAAATCGTCATCTTCACTTTCCCGGGAAACCACGCAATGGATTTCGTGAAACGGGTGATCGGCCTTCCGGGCGATACTGTCGAGGTCAGGGAAAAGAATGTATACATCAACGGCCAGCCCTTCGAAATACCCTACGAGAAGCATACGGACCCATTCATCCTTACCCAGGGGCAAGGAATGGTCCGGGACAATTTCGGTCCGGTCAAGGTGGATCCGGGTACCTGCTTTGTTATGGGAGATAACAGAGACCAGAGCTATGACAGCAGGTTCTGGGGATTTGTCCCTGTGCAGAATATCAAAGGCAAGGCCTTTATCATTTATTTCTCATGGGATAGTTCGAAGCATTGGATACGCTTCAACCGGATAGGACATCTGGTCCATTAGAGGTGTATATATGTCGGAAATAGTCATGAGCGAAAAAGAGATTACTGCAATTCTGAAGGACCTAGCCGATCAGCTCATGGAAGCGATCAAGCCCTGGAATGACGTGGTCTTTATCGGGATCAGGAGCGGCGGCGTACTAGTGGCAAGGAATGTGGTGAAGCTCCTTGAACAAAAGACAGGGATGCTTCCCCTGGGTACCCTGGACATCGCCCTGTACCGGGATGATGTATCCAAGAGACTCTTTTCTCCAGAGGTGAGGAGTACTGATATCCCGTTTTCCGTAGATAATAAGCGGGTGATCCTCGTTGATGACGTTATCAATACGGGCAGGTCAGTCCGTGCTGCCATAGATCATATTTTAGATTTTGGACGCCCCAAGAGGATTTACTTCATGGTACTCTTCGATCGTGGCGGGAGAGAGTTGCCCATCCAGCCCGATTTTGTCGGCAAGCAGATGAGCATCCCCGAGGAAAAGATCATAAAAATCGAAGCGGCGGCACCTGATGGAATTACCATCAAAGATGTGATCGTAAGCGGGGTGAAAAAATGAACTGGCCCCACAAGGATATCATCGCCATACAGGATCTGACGTCGGTAGAGATAGGGCTCATCCTCGATATGGCATCCTCTTTCAAGGAAATATCCAAGAGAGACATTAAAAAGGTTCCTACCTTGCGCGGCAAAACCGTAGTCCTCCTGTTCTACGAAGCAAGCACGAGGACGAGGCTCTCCTTTGAGATCGCTGCAAAACGCCTGAGCGCCGATACCACAACACTGTCCGCTTCCGGATCTTCCTTTGCCAAGGGTGAAACCATAATGGATGCGGCTTATAATGTCATGGCAATGGCCCCGGACTGCATCATTATCCGATATCCATATGCAGGAATACCAAAGAAGATGGCGGAGCTGCTACCCTGCTCGGTTATCAATGCAGGGGATGGATACCATGAGCACCCTACGCAGGCTCTGCTTGACATGTATTCCATGAAGGAGCATTTCGGCAGTCTGGATGGTCTTAAGATAGCCATTGTGGGCGATATCATGCACTCCAGGGTGGCAAGAAGCAATGTCTACGGACTCAAAAAAATGGGAGCGAATGTAGTCCTTGTGGCACCAAAAACACTGCTCCCTCGCGGTGTGGAGACATGGGGTGCGGACGTGATGACAGAGTTCGATCCGGTCATCCCCGAGGTCGATGCAATCATGATGCTCCGGGTTCAGAAGGAGCGGCTTCACGAACGATTTTTCCCTGATTCAAGGGAATACTCCATATTTTACGGGTTGAATAAGAGGCGGGTGGACATGATGAAGGAAGGGGCGGTCATCATGCATCCGGGACCCATGAACAGAGGGGTTGAAATTACCTATGATGCTGCAGACAGTGCCCGCTCGATAATCCTCGACCAGGTGGAAAATGGGGTGGCCATACGGATGACACTGCTCTACCTGTCGATGGGAGGAAACATAAATGTGGATTAAGGGCGGAAAAATATTCGATCCGGCAGCCGGCACCGTCCAGACAGGAGATATTCAAGTTACTGAAGGAATCATTACGGGTGTCTATCCCGGAGAAGACAAAGGCAGAGACGGCGAAACTATCGATGCACAGGGCTTATGGGTATTGCCCGGGCTCATCGACATGCACGTGCACCTGCGTGATCCGGGCTACGAATACAAGGAAGATATCGTTTCAGGAAGCCATGCTGCAGCAGCCGGTGGGGTGACGACCATTGTCTGCATGCCCAATACCGACCCGGTAAACGACAACCCTTCGGTAACCCGGTATATCATTGAAAAGGCAAGGGCCAAGGCAGTAATACGTGTCCTTCCTGCGGGGGCACTCACCAAGGAGCTCAAGGGCGTCGAGCTTGCCGAGATGGGGCTCATGAAGGCTGCAGGTATCGTGGCCGTAACTGATGACGGGAAGACAGTCGAAAAGGCCTCGATGATGAGAAGGGCAATGGAGTATGCCTCCACTTTCGGTCTTCCAGTGATCACCCACTGCCAGGATAAGGCATTGAGCGCGGACGGGGTCATGAACGAGAGCGCACTCTCATCCAGACTCGGGCTTGCGGGGATACCGAACGCGAGCGAAGACATCATAATCTCCCGGGATGTGCTCATTGCCGGATATACTGAGCTTCCTGTTCACATCACCCATATTTCCACAAAAAAGGGCCTCGAAATCGTCAAGCAGGCAAAGCGTGACGGCGTCAAGGTTACCTGCGATGTCACCCCTCATCACCTGCTTCTCACCGAGGACAGGGTGCAGGGTTATGACACCAATGCCAAAATGTATCCTCCGCTACGCAGAGAGGAAGACAGGCTTGCACTCATCGAGGGGCTCACGGATGGGACCATCGACTGCATCGCCACTGACCATGCCCCTCATACCAAGGACGAGAAGGATCTTGATTTCGACCTGGCACCTTTTGGCATTCTCGGCCTGCAGACCCTTCTTCCGGCCATCATGAAGGTTCATAGCGAATGCGGGATCGATTTCATGGAGCTCTTGAAACGTGCAACCGTCAATCCTGCCCGGATCCTAGGCATTGACGGAGGCGCATTAACCGCAGGAGCACGGGCGGATATCGTACTTTTCGACCCGGATGCCCGTTGGACGTTCACGGAAGAGGGCATACTCTCCAAATCGAAGAACTCTCCTTTCTTGGGGCAGGAATTTCAGGGAAGGGTCGTTCATACGATCGCCTGCGGCCAAAGCGTTTATCGATTCTAGGAGATCAATCCGGCCTTTTTCACCAGAGCGGCAACATACCTGCCGATGGAGAGGCATGAGGTAAGCCCCGGAGATTCGATGCCGGCAAGGGTAAAAAGCCCGGCAAGCCCATGTGCTTCCTCATGGCAGATCATGAAATCCTTCTGGGAACCTCCTGGCTTCTGTATTTTCGGCCTGATGCCTGCCATGTCGGGAACGAGATCGGAAGGATCCAGGAAAGGGAGCATGCCCCTGGCGCTCTCATAGAATATATTTGCATGAGAGCTATCCACATCATAGGTGATGTCATCGACGGGAAAAGCGTTCGGACCCAGCCGTAAAAATCCCTCAAGGTCCTTCGTGGCATGGATGCCTAGGCCCTTGAGGTTTCTCTCAGGGACCGGGTAGACGAGGCCGCCCACGAGTTTGTGTTTGCCTCCCCTCACCCGAAAATACTCGCCTTTCACCGGATAGATGCGATATCCTGCAGCATCTATATCGATACCGGCCAAAGCCGCTATTTTGTCGGAAAAGAGCCCTGTAGCATTGATCACGACCCTTGAAGAGAATGTATAAGGATTTCCGTTCAGGCTGCAGGCTGTGCATACAAAGCCTGCAGATGAATTCTGAAGGGCGGTAATCTCCGTATTATAAAAGATGGAAACCCCCTTGTCGAGGCACTGTGCTTCCAATGACTTGATGAGGCGGTGGGAGTCAATAATTCCTGTGTGGTGAGAATGCAGGGCGCATATGCCTGATACGTTCGGTTCGATCTTTTTGAGCTCGGATCTGGTGAGGATTTTCAAGCCTTGTACGCAATTATCCGTCCCCTTGAGAAAGAGTTTTTCAACGGTCTTTTCTTCAGATGGTTCGGTTGCAACGATGACCTTTCCCGGGTTCTGATAAGGGACTTTGTGGGATGTACAGTATTCTGAGAGCATCACGGAACCCTCTACGCAAAACCGTGCCTTGAGCGATCCTGTTGGATAATATATCCCTGAATGGATGACCTCGCTGTTTCTCGAGCTGATTCCCATGCCGGGCCTCGGCTCTTTTTCCATGATCACCACGTGGTCAGCACAGGAGCCGAGTTCTCGAGCAATGGAAAGGCCGATGACCCCTGCGCCGATAATCGTAATATCCACTTCTACCATTTCCTCCATATATCAGGAAAACGACACCGGGAAAAGCGAGGGGCGCATCGATATACAATAGGTTTTAAAGATTGTGCAGTGAACTTTTATTCACAAAACGAGGTACATAGAAAAGTGAGAGGCTGGCCGCTATATTCTCTTCTAGGAGATGAGGAAAGGAAGGACCTCGATCCCCTTGCCTGAAAATGGCCGATCTGGTATATGATTTATCGGCTCTCAGAATGCATCATTCATTAATAAAACAGGTGGAGGTTACCATATGGATATCAGAGACAAAGTTCCTGTAATCAGAGTCGCCATCAGAGGGGCAAATGGAAGGATGGGGCTCCAGGCAATCTATGCTTCCATGGAAAATAACGAAGATATCCTCACACGATTCAAGCACAAAGAGTTGAAGGATGACGATGTCTGGATAGATGTTGTTTGCGGTGCTTTTACCGCTGACATTCCTACCGTGCAGCAGCTCCTGGCCGGAGTCTTGCGCTCTGAAAAATCGAAGGTCCTAGAGGGATATGACAAGAATGGCCATCCGATTTACCGGATCAAGTCGGACGGCAAGCATGAATTAAGGACCAAATACGTGGAGCAGTCGCTTGCAGAAGAACCCCAGAGGGATCATATAATCCCCTACGACCGCCAGGAGATCGTGGATACCCCCGAAGGGCTGCCGGCAATAAAAATCTATTCCAAAGACAAACAGGAGGTGCTTTCCATTATCCGCCATGCGAATGTACGTTTCGGTGAGCTCTCCGCCGAAGCCATCATGGACACGGTCCTTGATACTGCCTATGATCTCGGGGCAAATGTCCTCCTGTCCTGCGTGGGCGATACTGCAAAGAAGGCCGACAGGATGAAGAAGTGGATGGATAAGATCCATGAAAAACAGTATGCCATGGGATTCCTCGAATCTGCCCCTGCAAAGGGATGGGAGAGCAGGCTTTTATCCCGGCAGGATGAGATCAGTGTACTGTGCTCCAGAAACTCGAGCCCCACAGGGACATTATTCAGGACAGGCCTTGCCCTGAGAGATCCTTTGTACCAGTTCAATCAATTTGAGCAGAGGAAGGCTTCCAAAAAATTTCAGAGCATTTTCAAGAGGATTATGGACAGTATCCTGCAAACTGATGCCTTCAATGCATATGCCCAGTTCCTCAAGAAGAAACCCACTACCATCCGGGAAATAGACGGCGAGGGAATCCTCATCAATTTCCCCCCTGATTTTCTCAATGTCACCTCTCCGAACTATCTTTCCTTCAGCTTCTATGAGGATAATGAGTACGGCTTCATCTGTGGAGCACTCATTCCCAATCTCAAGGCCCTCGGCATGATCTATCGGGACAAGGAGATTGTAGATAAGGCACGAAGCAACGGGCTGAAATATGAAGCTATTACGAATGTCCCCGGCATCTTCGGGACCGACTGGTTCTTCAAGGCCCCGGAAGAGATCATCAAGAGGGGAGGAGCGCTTTCCACAAGTTCCTGTACAACAAACGGCAATGTCGTAGCCGATTTTCTCATATTCTTTGCCCTGCACTGCTATTATGAATTGTTCTATGAATCCATAAAAGATTGCTACACCTGTACCGATAAAGCGGAGATACTTAAGATCGAGGAAAGAAGCGAAAAGAAATTTTCTGATCTATCCGGCTATATAAATGACCTCCTGGACCACAGATCAATACTTATCAAGAAAGTTTTCGGCTTCTATTATGACGAGGTCATATTCATGAACACGGATATGCAGCATGGGTTGACGAGGTCGGAGTCTCCGGATGTAATCGATTTCTTGCGGGAAACCTCGTCCGGATCACAGACAGAGGTGCCGAAGATCCTCTCGCTTCCGGATCGGGAACGGGCATACATGGAAGGTCTCAAGGGGCTGGTCGATGAGCAGCTCTCCCGAGAAACCGATGAGAAAGAGAAGGCTCGCCTGCAAGAAGAGCTCCTGAAGATCGACTCAAGTATCAAGACCATCAACGAGGGGATAAAAATCGTGAATATCCTAGAGGCTCTGGGGGGCAAATAAGAGCTTGACACTATGTTTTCGTTTGGATTATGAACCTTCAAGTAAAAGGGCCCATAGCTCAATTGGTAGAGCCACCGGCTCATAACCGGTAGGTCCCTGGTTCGATTCCAGGTGGGCCCATAGAACGAAGAGATAAAAGCAAAGGGAGTGAAAGGGTTGCTTTCTGATATCGCCAAAGGACATATAATCTCTTGCGAGACAGACAAGGGGATGCTTCGACAAGCATCCCCTTTTTTATTCGTGGAAAAGGATGCAGTTGCTCGATATACTCACAGTTCTTGATTCCATAGCCCCCTTTCAAACTGCGGAGCAGTGGGATAATGTAGGGCTCATGGTGGGAGATCCCTACCAGGAAGTCCGGTCCATTCTCGTCGCACTGGACCCGTCCCATGAAGTAATCGAAGCAGCAGCGGAATCCGGAAAAGACCTTATCATTACTCATCACCCCCTTATATATGCTCCCCTTAAGAGGATCGATCTTCGAGAAGCGCTCTCGCGGAAAATCGGGGCGCTCATCCGCTCATCCATCGCTCTTATAAGCATGCACACGAATTTCGATATTGCAGCAGGCGGGGTATCCGATATGCTTGCACAGAGGGTCTCTCTTCGGGATATACGATCCTTTGGCCCTTTGCGGCTCGGGACAGTAGGTGGAGAGAAGCCGCTTCGCGCATGGGCGATGGGCCTGCCTTTCGAAACAGTACGGATCGTGGATGCCGGTCGGCCCGTAAAGAATGTATGTATATGCCCGGGCAGCGGCATGGAGTATGTAAAAAACGCCGGTGATATGGGATGCGATACCTTTGTTACCGGAGATGTAAAATATCATGGAGCTTTGGATGCAAAAGAATCCGGCATAAATGTCGTTGATCTCGGGCACTTCGCTACCGAGCAGATCGCTATTACCCCGCTGGCAGAAAGGCTGAGCCGAGAGCTGCCGGACATTTCAATCGATGTATTCGGGGCACAAGACGTATTCATGAATATCAAAGGAGAACGAAATTGAAGGAATTGTTAGATGGTTTGATAGCCTTGCAGAATGTAGAGATTGAAATCTTTAAGGCAGAGGAAGGCTTACGGGAACTCCCCAAGGAAATTGATGAAATCGACAGCATTATCCAGGCAAGGAAGAGCTCCTTGAATGCCGTCGATGAAGAGATTGCGACGTTTGAAGAAAAGAAGGTTCCTCTCGAAGCAGAGCTCAAAGAGAACCAGACCATTCTCGATGCAGCGGACGCCAGGATCAAAAAGATCAAAACAAACAAGGAATTCCTCGCTCTGCAGAGAGAAATCGATCTGGCGAAAAAACGCAAGGCCGACATCGAAGAACAGCTTCTTACCATCATGGACAGGATTGAGAAGAAGGGGACGGAGAAGGAGAGGATCCAGAAGTCCTTTGACGCCGATAGAGTAATCCTCGATGATAAGAAGGAAAAGCTCATATCGCAGATGCGCGAGCTAGAGGCTGTTGTTGCCGAGTACAAGGGCCAGGATGAGAAGCTTCGGAAAAGCGTTGATCCATCGCTGCTTTCAAAATACGACCGTATCAGGCAGAGCAAGAAGGGCATTGCCGTTGTGGAATGCTCAGACGGCGTGTGCAAGGGATGCCACATGCACATCCCGCCGCAGCTCTACAATGAGCTCGTCAGGGGCGACAAGATGATCAACTGCCCGGCATGCCAGCGGATTCTTTATATATCAGACAAGCCGGGGGATTCAGAAGAATAAGACTAGAAATAAATAGTTGTATTGATTATATTTCGGTAAGGGCTGAGGCACCAGAGAACAGGGACAGGCTTGAAATGCCCGGATGGGGGGAATATGAATCCGGCATTACATGAGAAGGAAAGGGCTGCACCTGTTTTATGGAAAACAGAAGAATATCATTCAGTAAAACCGTTGGTTATCGGCTGGGTGTACGGACTCCCGCAGGAGTTGCCGCCCATTTGTGATAATCTCTTAATTTTTTTCTCAAGTTTAATAAAAAACAGCCGTAAAGTAATCATTGAATGCAGATAGAATGCGTATTTATTCAATCATACACGGGCTTAATAACTACATTGTTAAGCGAATCATCCAAATCTATTTCCCTAGGGAGGAGTAAAGCTATGTTAAGGAACAAAAAAGGTTTCACATTGATCGAGTTGATGATCGTCGTCGCGATCATCGGTATTCTGGCGGCAATAGCCATCCCGGCGTATTCCAGCTACACCAAGAGGGCCAAGATGAGCGAAATAACCAATGCCATGGGAGCCGTAGGCAATGCAGCTGTCGAGTTATTCCAGGCAAAGGGAGATATGCCTGCTGCCATGGCAGATCTGACAGCAATCGATGACTCACTGGGCATTACAATTCCAGAAACATACGTGAATGCAGCGACATTCACACCTTCAGATAACGGTGACGGGGATGCGCCTCTCGAACGCGGGACCATTACAGTTACCATTGAAGCGGATAATCTTGATGTTGCGAACGATGGCGTTGATAAAACCTTGTCTCTGCGTGTAGAGCAGGGCCTAAAGGCTCAGTGGAACGCGGATAACACCGATACCTGCCCGGTCAACTACATCCCGAAGAACTAGTACCGCGAAGCTATCCTTACGAATCGGAAAAAAGCCCGGCATATGCCGGGCTTTTTTTGTTGTGTGCCGAGCATGCACGACAGCTTGCGGGTGGAAATCCTTTTGACAAACAGATGACGGTGACGCCATAGCAAAGCGCAAGGGCGTCACCGTGAGGTGGGATCTGAAGGAAGCATATCAAAAATGGGTCATGTCTTGCTTTTTGCTGTTCTGTCTTACTGTGCTGGCAAAAAACAACAGGCAGTTGCCCTGGATTAAGAAGTAATTTCTGTTTTCAATCTGGCAAGGATGATCCTGGAAAAGGTTTTGCTAAAGGACCAGAGGGATAATATAAAGCCTTTTCCGAGAGTGATTTAATTTGATATTATGTTTTAATGTTACCATACTTTTCCACAAGAAATATATTCACCCATGATGAAGAAGACGGGCAAAAGCCTTCGGGAGACCCGGCTCTAAAATGTCAAAACATGGTATTCCAAGAAATTATATTGGAAAACTATCGTAAATCTGGGCGTTCTTTTCCCTGGAGAGGTACCATCAACCCATACCATATCCTTGTCTCCGAGATTATGCTCCAGCAGACACAGGTTGAAAGAGTCCTCGGCAAATATGAACTCTTCCTTGGCAGGTTCCCCGACTTTGATACTCTTGCAGGTTCTGATCTACGCTCTGTACTGAGTGCTTGGCAGGGACTTGGATACAACCGACGTGCAACTGCCCTTAGGGGAATTGCACAGAGGGTGATGGAGGATCATAACGGGAGCCTGCCCCAGAACATGGACACGCTCATGGCGCTTCCTGGGATAGGACGGTCAACGGCTGGCGCAATACTTTCCTTTGCCCACAATATCCCGACAGGTTTTATCGAAACCAATATAAGACGTGTGTTCATACATTTTTTCTTTTCAGAAATGGATAAGGTAAGAGACAGCGATATTCTGCCACTCGTGGAAAAAACTTTGGATAGAGAGAATCCGCGAGATTGGTATTATGCGCTCATGGATTATGGAGCAATGCTTAAAGGAAAGCTGCCTAATCCCAATAGAAGAAGTAAACATTACATCAAGCAGGCTCCATTTGAAGGATCAGACAGGCAGATCAGGGGGAGGATTCTTAAGATCCTGACTTCCTGCGAATCAATAAAAATTGATGACCTGATCATTCAAATAGGAATTGAGTACGATCGTTTATACAGGATCATTACTGATCTTGTGAGGGAAGGGTTTCTCATACAATCAGGGAAAATCATCTCGGTAGCTTGAGAGCCCAAGAGAGTCAGCCTTTTACAGATGATGCAGCCAATGCCGACTCGAGCTCTTCCCAGAATCCAGCACGTTTTTCAGATGCCGGCTCTGAGAGTGCCGGGAATTCAAGAAACGGCACATGAATATTGTCCTTTGCAAGTTCTTCTAAAAGGATCTCTGCCATGATGCCCATGAGTGCCGGCTCATCCTTTCCCGGGCGATCCATAGGATTAGGAGACTCGGTACCGTAGCGGTTTACCTTGTGCTTACCCCAATGGATTCCGCAGGTGGGGCTGTTCTCGAGGCCGATAAAACAGCATAGACGGAATTTATTCTTCAGAAATTCCCGTACCATGAGCAGGGGTGTCTTGAGCAGTTCCTTGCAGTGGTCGCGAAAAAAAATACTGTCATACTGCTGACGCCCTTGGGGGTTTCTCATTAAACCTAGTGCAGTTGTCTCCGGGCAAAGGTATTGGATTATGCCCACATTCCTTCTCATGAGGTAAGTAGTTAGTTCAAGGGACAAAGGGAAGTTCTGCCCGAGGATGTGAACCCTGCAGTATGGATTTAACAGGCATTGACAGATGAGAATGATCTTTCGATCTTTTTTGCTCACAAACGTGCTCCCTACATGAGAAAAATAATCAGGAGACGGGAAGAAAACGATGGGATGATAATAAATTTAAACGAGGAGAGGACATTTTTTGAGAATAATTGAAGTCCCTTACATGAAAAAAATATCATCGAGGGGGTATAGGGACTGCCTTGAGAAAGAATAAATGCCCCCGGCAAGAATCGAACTTGCGACACCAGGATTAGGAATCCTGTGCTCTATCCCCTGAGCTACGAGGGCATGCGGTTTTAATTAAATGCACCGGCCTGTTTAGTCAAGGGAAATGTTCTGAAGGGCTGCCCGGCATTTCACCTTGTATTATCACTCCCTGATGCGATATACCTCTTTGTGTCATGAAGATCTCTGAAATCCTTGCACCGGCTGGAAATATGGAACACCTTGAGACTGCGTGCCTATATGGGGCGGATGCTGTCTACCTCGGGGTGCAGGGGGAGTCTAGCCTCAGGGCGGGGGCGAAGAATTTCTCCCTGGTAGATCTCGGTGCGGCGGTCGCCTATGCACACGCCAGAGGCGTCAGGGTATATCTTGCCCTGAACACCTATCCCCATGACAGACAGATGGAAGAATTGCCCGAGATCATTCTCTACGCCAGGGATATCGGTGTCGATGCCGTAATTGTATCCGACATCGGCGTTTTAAGCCTTGTGCGGGAAATTGCACCCGGGTTGCCCTTGCACTTGAGCACCCAGGCGAATGCAGTGAATCTGCGGGCAATTCAAGCCTGGGCATCTCTCGGCATTTCGCGGATCATCCTCGCCCGGGAACTCTCCTTCAATGAGATCGAATACATCCGGAAGAATACCGGGGTAGAATTGGAAATGTTTGTTCACGGCAGCATCTGTGTCTCCATCTCGGGAAGATGCCTGATCAGCAACTACCTCAACAGCCGGGATGCGAACCAGGGCCGGTGCACCCAGCCTTGCAGATGGGATTATGCGCTTTTCGAGAGGACAAGGCCGGGGCAGTACATGCCGGTAGTGGAAGAAGACGGCTATACCTTCCTGTATAACTCGAAAGATCTCTGCCTGCTGCCGGTGATGGATAAAGTCATGGCCCTCGGGATCGAGGGGCTCAAGATCGAAGGCAGAAATCGTACATCACTCTATATCGCTACCACTATTCAGACATACCGGAAGGCAAGGGATGCCTTCCTCGATGATCCTGAAGTCTTTCTTATAAGACAAGATTGGCTGGAGGAAATTGAAAAAATCAGCAACCGCAGTTATTTTACCGGCTTTTTCCTCGGGGAGCCCGATGGTCGGGGAATCAATTATGATTTCAAGGGTTATATCCAGCCCTATCAGATGGCGGCACGGGTGATCGGACATAATGGAGACAAAACAATTCTCGAGGCACGGAACCCCCTCATCGAGGGAATGAAAATCGAACTGCTCCCGGTTCGGGATGCAGGGCGGATGAAGCAGACATTCACCTTGAGCGGCATGCAGGTGAAAGGGGCCGGGAAAGAAAGGATCCGGCCCAATGAGGTCTTCGAGATGAAGTTGCCCTTTGAAACTGTTGCAGGCGAACTCATGAGAAAACCTTTCAGCGAGGGGGACAAGGTTGTCTTAAGGTGCGGGAATGCCGGATAAGATCTTAGAGGGACTGAACCCTCAGCAGGTGCGTGCTGTCCAGCACGCGGACGGGCCGCTTCTCATCTTCGCAGGCGCCGGTTCCGGGAAGACTCGTGTCATTGTCCACCGGGTGGCATACCTGATTTCCCAGGGCGTTCATCCCAGTGAGATCCTGTGCCTTACCTTTACCAACAAAGCTGCCGGCGGGATGAAAGATCGGCTCAGGAGCATCCTCGATACCGATGATATCCTTGTCTGGGCAGGGACATTCCATGCATTCGGTGCATGGCTCCTGCGGCGGGAGGCCTATCGCATCGGCTACCCATCTTCGTTCGTGATCTATGATGAGGCCGATCAAAGATCTTTAATCTCAAAGTGCCTCAAGGAGCTGAATATAAAATGCGAGCGCGGCATGGATTCGACGTTGGCCTGGCTCGCGAATTTTGCCCGCGACACCATGCGGGATGTGGAGGAGATCGGGGGCAATTATCCATACGATCCCCAGCCCGTTCTTTCTCTGTACGAGAAGAGGAAAAAAGAGCACAAGGCGTTTGATTTCGCCGACTTGCTCTATGTACCCTGCATGATGCTCTCAGAGGATGAAGAACTCCGGGAAAAATACCGCAAACGGTTCCGTTATATCCTCGTGGATGAGTACCAGGACACGAATACGGCCCAGTACGTGTTCCTCATGAACCTCGTGGGAGACAGCGGCAATATCTGTGTTGTGGGTGACGACGATCAGTCCATTTACGGATGGAGGGGGGCGAATGTAAGCAATATCCTTAAGTTCAGGGATGATTTTCCCAATGCGGTAACGACCGTTCTCGAGCAGAACTACCGTTCTACCGAAGGGATCCTGCGGGCAGCCTCATCCCTTATCGCCAACAACCAGTACCGTGCCCCGAAGACGCTCAAGGCCATGCAGGGAAAAGGCAAAGACATTACCATCAGCGAGCATATCGATGATGAGAGGGAGGCGCATCACACGGCTTTTGCCATCGAGAAGCTCCTGCGCTCCGGAGTGAGCCCCTGCGATATCGGGGTATTCTACCGGGTTAATTCCCTCTCAAGGGTGATTGAAGAGGCCTTTGTACGCAAAGGCATTCCCTATGCGGTCTATGGAGGCATGAGGTTCTATGAGCGCAGGGAGATCAAAGACCTTCTCGCTTACTTGCGGATTCTTGTGAATCCATCGGATGAAGAGGCTCTGGCCAGGATCATCAACACACCTTCCCGGGGTATCGGGGAGAAGACCCTCGCCGCACTCAGGAGTTTTGCCAGGAAGAAGGGAATGGCGACGGTGCACGTCATCGATGAGGCCGTAACCCAGAAAGTGGTAAAGGGTGCAGGCCTGAAAGGGCTTGAGAGCTTTTTGAAAGTATATCATGATATCGTGTCCCGCGTAGACTTTGGCGATATCGCTTCACTGTTGAAGGATATTATGGAGATTGCCCGGCTCGAAAGAGCGCTGAAGGCTGAAGTTGACGGGGAGGATCGCCTGAACAATGTCCGGGAGCTTATCGCGAGCGCAGCGGGATTAAGGGATATCGGCGGATACCTGGAAGAAAAGGCATTGATGAGCGCTGTGGATGTGGATGCAGGTGAGCGCATCAGCGTCATGACCTTGCACATGTCCAAAGGTCTTGAGTTCGATTATGTCTTTATCCTGGGGCTTGAAGAAGGGCTTCTTCCTCACAGCCGTTCCATGGAAACCACCCTGGAGATCGAAGAAGAGAGGCGCCTTCTCTATGTAGGTATCACCCGGGCCCGAAAAGAAGTAGTTCTCTCCTGGTCCCGGGTGAGGACTATCTACGGCAGGGAGGTATTCCAGATACCCTCGGGCTTCCTTGCGGAAATATCTGCATGCTAGGGTGTATAAACGTATTTAAGAAGCACATGAGATGTATGGTTATCCCCGCGAAAGCTTAGAAGCCAGGCAGCCCTCGTCCTCCGTTTTACGGAGGTAATTGTCTGCATATACGATCTAAAATTTTACCTCCGGTACCTGCTGCTGCGTATCCGGGACATTGAAGTACTCTGACGGCCCGATACCGGCCCAGGACGCGAATAGTCTCCCCGGGAAGGTCTTTACATAGGTATTCAGGAGCCTGACCTGGTCGTTATACCGCTTCCGTTCGACGGAAATACGATTCTCCGTGCCTTCAAGCGAATCCTGAAGCTTCAGGAAGTTTTCATTGGATTTGAGCTCCGGATAGCGCTCCTGGAGAAACAGCAGGCGGGACAGGGCACCTTCGAGGCCGCTGGCTGCCTTGGCCTTGTCTGCAACGGTCTGTGCGGAAAAATATGACTTCCTTGCCTCAGCGACACCGAGAAAAATCTGCTTTTCCTGGGAGGCAAACCCTTTCACCGTCTGAACCAGATTGGGGATGAGGTCATAGCGGCGTTTGAGCTGGTTTTCCACCTGTGCCCACTGCGAATCCACAGCTTCTTTCATGGCAATGGGCCTATTATACTGCGACACAAACCAAGCGCCGATCAGAACAAGGCCGCCGATTACCGCCAGTATGGTCAAAATCTTCCTGTTCATTGCTCCTCCCTGAAGGATTGTAATATGAAAAGGGCCTTAAGCCCGGTACCTGCCAAAGTTATCACAGAGCTTGCCTTTGTTTCAAACGTATCATGGTTCCTGACAGGGGAAACATGTTCGAAATAACAATGCCTACCATCCCCCTGATGCACCTCCGCCACCAAACCCGCCGCCTCCCCCACCGAATCCACCCCCTCCGAAAGAACCGAACCCGCTGCCCCCGAAGCTGCCGATTCCGCCCCTTCCTCCCATACCGCTGTTTCTCCAGGTGCTGTCCTTTTTGCTTCTCATGATCAGCATGGGGTACAGGAAGAAGGCCAAAAAGAAAGAGAGAAATACTACAATGCTTTTAAAGGAAGATCCTTGAGGTTTTCCGGTGCGGCGTGCTGAAGGATAAGATATAGTTTTCTCGAGGGCAACACCCTGAGATTTTGCTATAGTCTCCATGAGTACGGCTGCTGTTTGAAGAACCCCTTCAGTATATTCGCCTCTCCTGAAATACGGAACGAGATATTGCCTTGCAAGGGTTCCTGCGAGACTGTCGGGAATGATTGATTCGAGCCCGTACCCTACTTCGATCCGGTACTTCCTATCCTTGGAAGCGATGAGAAAAAGCAAGCCGTTGTCTTTTCCCTTCTGCCCCAGCTTCCATTCCTCTGCCTTCTTGAATGCGTATTCTTCAATGGGGATATCGCCGGTCGTCTCTATGGTGAGAATAAGCATCTGAGCTCCGGTTTTCTGTTCAAGTTCCTGGAGGCGGTTTGACAGGAGATGCTCTGCGTTTTCTTCTATGATCCCTGCATCATCGACAACATAGGTCGTGGGGACACCTTCCCGGGCAAGAGAAGGTCCGGGGAGAATGATGAGGAGAAAGAATAAAAAAACTCTAGGAAGACAACCTATCCATGGTGAAAGAGAGCTCATGGGTAACCTTATACACTTGGTTGAAAACATTCTTTACCAAACTCCAATCAAAGCCGAAACCTCTTTTCATGGAAAAAGCCTTGATATCCCTGAGAGAATCCATGGAAATCCCGAAGTGTGATTCCATGTCGGAGAGCACTTCGGCCTTGAGAATTGAAGGGGGCCGGTTGATCCTGACGATGGAGAGCATTGCGCGGAAAAGGGGGAAGAACCCCGGATAAGCTTCCAGGAGCAATGCCCTCAATCCCCTTCCGCCTCCTGAACAGGAAATGTACCCCTGATGGAGATGGATAAGCTTGGCCTTGAGGTCTCGTTCGCACTGGAGCCTGAGCAGGGATTTGTTGATGGATAGATCTGAGAAAAGATCCTCTCCGTACACTGTTTTGTGAATCAGCTTGATATCCAGGAATTCGATAGGAAAGACATCGAGGGATCTTTCGATGTATTCACGGGTCATGGTCAAAGGAGCTCTGAGTCGTTTTTTCCCATAACGCCTTCCCATAGATGCCAATTTATCCAGGCATGACGGGTCCATCTCCCTGAGTACGAGTACGGAATTGATATCCGATTTCCCGTGGATATAATCTCCCGTCAGACAGCTCCCTGTCAGGGAAAGGCTTAATACCTGCTGTGAAAAGGCAGAGGAGATTTCCTGAACAAAGGTATTGGCCACCCCGGCTATTTGGGGATTGATTTCAAGAATACTTAAATCCGTCGTATGCTCTTCCATATCGGTAAAAGTTGAGCGGACCGAGGAGAATCCCATCCAAGACCGCCATATAACCTTTTTCTTCATATCGCCCATATATTTGGGCCGGTCAAGGAGTTTTATGATCTTCCCCCGGAAAGGAAGCCCGCAGTATGCTCCATGGGATGAAAACTTCAGATAAAAGGTGATTTGGCCTCTATTTTCTGTCTTAAAATGTCGATAGACGAGACAAGGAACCGAAGATACGACAGGTATCGTAACAGAGGCTATAGGCTGTTGAAAAAGACTGATGAAAAAGGCGCGAGCGGGGCTCCACAGAGGGGAGTGCAGGATAATAGACTGTATGATATAAGGATTATCCAGGGGTATATTGAGCTTATTCAAACTCATTACCCAGACGTAGATATCGATGCAATTCTGGTTCATGCCGGGATCACCCGGTTTGAACTCATCGATACGGGATATCGGTTCACGCAGGAGCAGGCGGACCGGTTCCATGAAATAGTGGTGGAAATGACCGGCAATCTCAATATATCACAGGAAGCCGGGCGCATGTCTGCTACGGCAAAATCTTTCGATACGATCAGACAATTTATCTTTGGATTCATTACCCCCCCCCTTACAGCGTATGTGCATGCAGGAAAGGTAGCAAATACATTGACACGAAGCGGTACCTTTACCACGCGGAAACTGTCCGCCGATAAAGTGGAAGTCATCGTAACCCCTGCTGAACATGGAGAGGAAAAACCCAGGAGGGGGAATAAAAAAAGGATAAAAAAATAGCCAGAAGAAGTTAGGTGTAAGGACAAAGCACGAGAGGACTTGTCCCCTCTTCTGGCGTAAAGGAGGTCAGAACAACACTTGTTGTATCTTCCTTTTATGATAAGATTATAAGACAGTAAATCAGATAATACCTATAACAGATGTAATATATTTCCCTCATGTCGTGTAGGAATTATCCTACAGAATTATACAGGAAGGTGCCTCCGTCTCTTTCTGTACGGCACGAGCGCCGGAGAAGAGGAAAAGGACAGGCAAAACCGTGTTTTTTTCATCAGTCGACGAGCTTGTTCTGCACGGCATACAGGACGATTTCAGCATTATTCTTTATATTCATCTTTCCCAGGATGCGGGATCGGTAAGTACTTACGGTTTTTACGCTTAAACTCAGCTCGTCGGCAATTTCCTTCACGGATTTCCCTGTGGCCAGCATATTCATCACCTGATATTCCCTGTCGGAAAGGATTTCATGGAGTGGCTTGTCAGCGTCCCGATCAAGCTCGTAGGTCAGCCTTTCTGCCAGCGTTGAGCTGATATATTTTCTTCCCGAAGCAACCTTGCGGATTGCGGAAATCAATTCATCAGGGGCGCTGGACTTGGTCAGGTAGCCTGAGGCCCCTCCGCGAAGTACCCGCACGGCGTAGTGCTCTTCGGGGTACATACTTAAGACAAGCACCGGCAGTTTCGGCTTCAGCTGCTTCAGTTCTTTGAGCACTTCGAGGCCGTCCCTCCCCGGCATCGATATATCCAGAAGGATGACATCGTAGTTATTCCTCATGGTGAGGTTCAATACGGCAGATCCTCTGTCAGCCTCATCCACAACGAGGATATCATCCGTATCGGACAGGATCTGCTTCAATCCTTCCCTGACAATGGGGTGGTCGTCAGCAATAAGCACTCGTATCATCGAGAACCCTCATCTGATCAAGCGGTATGGAAACCTGCACTGTTGTCCCTTTTCCCTTTTGTCCATGGATCTTCGCCTGTCCCCCGCTGAAATACGCACGCTCCTTGATTCCCATAAGGCCGAACGATTTGGCGTTTTCTATCTGGTCCTTTGATATCCCGATTCCATTATCACTTACTGTCAATTCAAGGATACCGTTTTTTTCAAGCAATGATATCTTAATTTCCGTTGCATGGGCATGCCTTGCGATGTTGGTGAGCGTTTCCTGAAAAATCCGGAAGATGGAAGTTGAGCGGTCCGGGTTGAGGAGGATATCTTCCGGGTCGACCGTAATGCTGTACCTGATTCCTGTCCGCTTCTGGAACTCCTCGGCCTGCCATTCGATGGCAGCCACCAGCCCGAGGTGGTCAAGGAGACCTGGCCTCAGGTCCATCGTGATCCGCTTAACGGACTGGATGGTCATATCGATGAACCTGAGCATGAGGTTCGTCTTCGTGCGCAACGATGGAAGGTTCTGGGGGAGTTTCTTTGCAAGATAGGATAAATCCATCTTCAGCGCCGTAAGGACCTGCCCCAGTTCGTCATGGATCTCCCGGGCCACACGTGTGCGTTCGCGCTCCCTGACGTCCTGAGAATGCTTATGAAGGTTGCGGAGCTGCTCGCGTGAAATCCTGAGTTCTTCCGAGGCCTTTTTCGTTTCGGTGATATCCAGAAGGGATATGACCGCCCGGGTGGTGCCGGGGATTACCGTCACCGTTGCAAAGACATCCTTGATCAAGCCCTGCCTGTTCATGAATCGGAAATCGTACTTTCTCGGGGTCGACAAGGGATCATTCCTCCGAAGGGTATGATATTCCGCAAGCCGCTCGATATCTTCCGGGGCAACAAACTCTTTCCAGGATCTTTTTCCCTCGAGCTCTCCCTTTGTATAGCCGGAGAGTTTCTCAAATTCGTCGTTTGTAAGGGAGATAACGGTATCGCTCTCGGTGATGACCATGGCTGTTCCGGTGTTCTCGAAAATGGTTCTATAGATTTCTTCTCTCTGCCGGATGGATTCTTCCGCCCGTTTCCTCTCGGAAATATCTCTGGTAACTCCGACAATACCGACTGGGACACCCCCGGCGTCAAAGGCAAAGCTTGCCATAACCTCCACCCAGATAGTTGATCCGTCTTTGCATGCCAGTTCCGATTCAAAGGTAAGAGACCTGTTGATATCAGGGATTTCCCCTTTCTCCTGCATGGCAAATACCTGGGATATAATCGATTTGATTTTTCTGTAGGAGCGCGGGGTAAACATCTTTTCCAAAGGAAGGCTCATGACCTCTTCCACGGTATACCCCCTCACTTTTTCAACGGAGGGGCTGATGTAGGTATAGCGCATGTTTTTATCGAGAACCCAGATGACGTCCTTCACGTTTTCAGCGAGCAACCGGTAACGTTCGTCGCTTTTCCGTAAGGAAGCTTCTGCCTCCTTGGTTGAGGTGATGTCGTAGATCATTCCCTGGACTGCGACGGGAATGCCCATCGGATCGCACATATTCTGGATGTATTCCCGAACCCATCGCGTATGGCCGTCACGTCTGATTATCCGGTATGTCCTTTCTGCTGCATAATTCGAAATCGTATGGATATTTTCCAGACCTCCGCGCAGGATTTCAATATCGTCCGGATGCAGTATCTTATCCCATCTCGGAGAGCCGCTGAGAAAATCCTGCTCGCAGTAGCCGGTAATATCTTCGACTGCCCCATGAAAGAATACGGGCGTATGATCGAGGTTTCCCCGGTATGCGATCCCCTGGAAGTTCTGGATAAATGAACGGTACCGCTCTTCGCTGCGGCGTAAAGCAAGCTCGGTTTCTTTCCTTTCAGTAATATCGATCCCTGCCCCGTAGACGAAATCAACATCACCGTTTGCCTGGTATGCAACCCTGCCTTCCCATTGTACGAGGCATTCTTTCCCGTTTCGCGAAACGAGATGGGTCTCATTTCTGGTCGGTGTTTTGGACTGGAGGAGATTATCGATTATCTGCATAACTTCCCCATGTTCCCGTACAGGTACGAATATGGAAAGATAATTCTTCCCGAGGACCTCCTCAAGATGATAGCCGAGCTTACTCAGGAGGGAATTGCTTGCCATAAGGATGCCGCCGTCAGTTTTTACGGCCAGAAACAATGTCGGAGATTCAGTGATAAAGATGTCTGAAATGAGCTTCTGCCTTTTCCTGTCCTGTTCGTCTGCAGCAAGCCCTCTGGCCGCATAAGAAATGATTAGGGAAATAAGAACACCTGCCAGGATGACAAAGAGCGTCTCCGTAACAGCAACCGGCCAGTTGGTTTTACCGGGAATCGTTCCGAAAATAACATGGGAGATATCGAAGATCTGATCGAGCCAGATGACAAGCGTAAGGAAAAGGAGCGGCCCGAAAACGGCGATTCTATGCAACCAAATACGCCGCCTTGTTCGAGCGCTGTTGAAATTTCGATCTGATTCTATTGTATGCACGTGAACCGGCGCATCCCTCTTTTATCCATACTTCTTCCCCTGTCTGGAGAACCTCGGTCTGCACGTTTTCATTTCCTCTACCCCGAAAGAACAAAAAAGGGAGGAGCATCAATCGATGTCGAATCACGTCATCACAACAAACATCACGAAAAAAAGGCCCATGTATGCATGAGCCTCGTATCCTAAAAAGACTAAATAAATTATATTAATAACAGCAAGAACACACTTGATATCAAATACACATGACATCGCAAGCAATACAAGCATCAAGAGACGCAATGCAAAACCTTGTAAGTTCCAATAACTTTTTTTTCACAGCTTTGCAATGCCGATTTTACAGCCCTGAAAAAACCTCGATTCTCACAAAGGATGTGAACCGTTCTCGGGACAACTCGACCAAGGACCCGGCACCCGGCGTTCCTTACGGTACAACAGGCAGTGTCTTGAGCCTGAGAGCATTCGTTATGACGGATACGGAGCTCAAGCTCATGGCCGCAGCTGCAATCATCGGAGACAGGATGACCCCCAGAAAAGGATAGAGGACGCCTGCTGCAATGGGTATGCACAAGGCATTGTATACGAATGCGAAAAACAGGTTCTGTCTGATGTTGCGCATGGTCGCCCTGCTCAGGAGGATTGCCGAGACTATACCCCGAAGGTCTCCCTTGACCAGGGTAACCGAAGCGCTTTCCATAGCGATGTCGGAGCCGTCTCCCATGGCGATGCCTACATCGGCACGTGCAAGGGAAGGGGCGTCGTTGATTCCGTCTCCGGCCATGGCAACGATCCTTCCTTCTTTCTGGAGCAGGGAAACAACCGCTTCCTTGTCTGCGGGCAAAACCTCTGCCACAACATCGTCAATCCCGAGCTGTTTTGCTACCGCCGAAGCGGTCAAGTTATTGTCTCCGGTGAGCATCACAATCCTGATGCCTTCCTTGTGAAGGCGCCCGAGGGCATCATGCGACGAATCCTTGATCGGATCGGAGACACCCAGGATACCTGCAGGTGTGCCGTCGATCGCCATATACATGACGGTCTGGCCTTTCTCCTGGAGGTCTTGAGCCTGGCCTGCAAGCTCGCGGGTGGAAATTCCTTCATCTTCCAGGAGTATCAGGTTGCCGAGCATGATCCGGTGGGTCCCGATCTTTCCGGTTATCCCCTTGCCGGTCACAGAAGAAAAGTCCTGCACATCCACCAAGTCCGCACCCAGATCCAGCGCTCCCTTTGTTACCGCTTGTGCCAGGGGATGCTCGCTTGCCCTTTCAAGGCTCCCGGCATAGCCTGCCAGAGTTTTTTTATCCAGTCCGGCTAGAGGCTGGATATGGGTCAGGCTGGGTTTACCCAGGGTAAGGGTTCCGGTTTTGTCTACCACCAGTGTATCGATCTTCCCGAGTCTTTCTATTGCACCCGCGTTCCGGAAGAGCAGGCCCATGGTTGCACCCTTTCCTGTTGCGACCATGATGGATATGGGCGTTGCAAGGCCCAGTGCACAGGGACATGCGATGATGAGCACGGATACCGCTGCGATCACGGCAAAGGCAAGCCTTGGTTCGGGTCCGATCCAGAGCCATGCTGCGAAAGAAATGAGCGAGATCGCGACGACTGCCGGGACAAAATAGCCGGCAACGACATCGGCAACCCTCTGGATCGGGGCACGTGACCTCTGGGCACTCGCTGTCAGCGATATGATCTGGGCGAGCATGGTATCTGCCCCTACCTTCTCTGCCTCCATGACCAGAGATCCGGTCCCGTTCACGGTTGCTCCGACAACTCGGTCTCCGGCCTTTTTCTCTGCCGGAATCGGCTCGCCCGTAATCATGGATTCATCGACATTACTCCTTCCCTGGATCACTATACCGTCCGTAGGGATTTTATCACCGGGCAATACCCGCAACCGGTCGCCCGGGTGTACGAGATCAAGAGGGACGTCTTCTTCCGAGCCGTCTGCAAAGATCTTCCGCGCTTTCTTCGGTGCAAGATTCAGCAGTGACCTGATGGCTTCCCCTGTTTTACTGCGCGCTTTGAGTTCCAGGACCTGGCCCAGGAGCACCAGGGTGGTTATGGCTGCTGCTGCCTCGAAATATACCCCGACCGTCCCGTCCATTGTCTTGAGCGAATCAGGGAAGATCCCGGGGAAGAATAAGGCAGCTAAGCTGTAAAGATAGCTCACCGCAACACCTAAGCTGATGAGCGTGAACATGTTCAGGCTCCTATAGACGAGCGACTGCCATGCCCGGACAAAAAACGGCCAGGCACCCCATAGTACTACCGGGCTCGCAAGGATGAACTCTGCCCAGAGATAGGTGCGGGGCGAAGCTAAAGAGTGCAGGGCTGCACTGCCGGGTAACATGTGCCGCATCGCTATGATCAGCAGGGGGATCGTCAGGATGAGACTGATCCGGAAACGGTTTTTCATGTACGAGTATTCGGCGTTTTCCTCTTCCATCGGCTCAGACGGTGCTGCCGGCTCCAGCGCCATCCCGCACAGCGGGCAGCTTCCCGGCTCATCACGAATGATTTCAGGGTGCATGGGGCACGTCCATTGGCTGCTCCCGGGAAAGCCCTTGGGGATAGCCGGTTCGAGGGACATTCCGCACTTCGGACAGTTTGCCGGCTTTGTGCTGTGCACATCCGGGCACATGGGGCAGAAGTACTCACCGCCTGCAGTTCCCGCCCCTTCAGCCGGCATTCCGGCCGTGACATGGGCTGATGTGCCGGTGTATGCTTCGGGATTGCTTTTAAACTTATTCAGGCAGTGACTGCTGCAGAAGTAATAGGTCTTTCCCCGGTAATCATATTTCAGGTATGCATCCGGATCCTGCGTGGTCATCCCGCATACCGGGTCCCGGTACTCTTTCGGAGGATTGCCGTTCTTCGATGCACAGCACGGTTTTTGTCGATCTGAATGGTTCATATACACTCCTTTTTTGGATCACCGAGCAGAGGTATTTCTTCCCTGAATATTCTCCACTAGTAATGTTTGCATTGATCCATATCAAGAGAAAGGGAAATTGTTTACGATATTAATTGCAGCAGTATTCGTTTCCGGGTTTTTCAAAGAAATATGGTGTCGGTCTTTCTTATCTCCCAGGCGCGGATTCCATCAAGGGAAAAGGCTTCGAGAATGGCAAGCGGGGACAAGGTTCTTCCATCCTTGAAGCGGATGGTCAGGGTAACAGCATCGTGGGAGACCAGGAACTCATCGACGATCAGCTCTTTGTCTCCCTTCCATATCGTCTGACCTGGGGCAATGTTCAGGGAAAAAGGCCTGCCCACGCGGTAAACAAAGGCTTCTGCAGACGTGAGCCTGCCCTTTTCACACGCTAAGGCCCTGGCGCTTCCGGGGAGGGACTCGTTCAGTATTCGCAGGATCTCTTCAGGTGCTTTTTCCTCCTTGAGCTCGAACTGAACGAACTCACCCTCGGAGGCAATGCCGAAGGAGGTAGGCTGTGACATGCTCAGCTTCATTATGGGGCTGTATCCTTTGGTATATACGGCACTCATGCCGCTGCGGCGGATGGCCCGCTTGATCATCTCCGTGTAGTCACGGGGGGATATGAAACGTAAATCTCCCTCCTTGGTCAGTTTGACGACATAAGGGACGGGCTCACGGGGCAGGCCCTCGCGGAAAAGCGGAGCAGGCTTCGTTTCCCGATAGAGGATATTGGAAATATCGCCGGTACATACGCCGCACCCGGTGCAGCCTTCGAACCTGCAGTCCGGAGTGGGCTTTTCTTCCACGGCGCGGTCATCTTCTCCGAGGAGGTATGAACGTGTCACTCCCATGTCGATGAACTCCCATGGCAGGGCTTTTTCCTTGCTCCTTTCCGAGAGGTAGTGGCTAGGATCCAAGCCTGTTTTATCGAACGCTTTATCCCAGGCGTCCTTGTTGAAGGTATCCCCCCATCCGTCCAGGTATGCGCCTTCAGCTTCCGCCGCCTCGATGACCTGCGAGAGATGTGCGTCTCCCCTGGCAAAGATCCCTTCCAGGAAGGTCAGCGCCGGGTCCTGCCAGCGGAGTGAGATGCCCCTGTGCCTCAAGTTTGTCTGCAGGTATCGTATTATCTCTTCATGAGCCGAAGGCGAGATCTGCTCCCGCCACTGGAACGGAGTCCAGGGCTTCGGAATGAAGCCGGATACGCTGATCGTGAGGCTGCCCTTGAACTGCCGGGAAAGGTCACGGGAGAGCTTACAGATGGCCTCGATATCATCGGAGCACTCGGTGGGAAGCCCGACCATGAAGTAGAGCTTCAGGCTCTTCCATCCCATGGATCGTATGAGAGATGCGCTCCTGAAAAGGTCTTCTTCGGTATTGCCCTTGTTGATTACCTGTCTCAGCCGTGTGGTTGCCGCTTCCGGGGCCATGGTAAAGCCGGGCTTTTTCACCGAGGAGATGATGTCGGCAACCTTCTTCGTAATGCCTTCCACCCTCAAGGACGGGACGCCGATGGAGATCTCCCTCGAAGGGCAGGCGATCGATTCCATGATTGTGTTGATGTAGCTTAAGTCCGTCATGGATAAAGCGAGCATGGAGATGGTGTCATACCCGGTTGCAGGAAGCGTCTTGCGCAGAAACTCCATGACGGACTCGTACGATCTCTCCCGGTAGGGTCGGTAAATCATACCCGCCTGGCAGAATCTGCAGCCCCTGGTGCACCCTCTCGCCGCCTCAACGCCTATCCGGTCATGGACAATGGAAATATAGGGGGTGACGGTCGCTGCAGGGAACGGGTGCGAGTCGAGATCTTTCAGTATCCGGCGTTTCGGAGAGGAAATCGAGCCGGGCCTGAATACTCCCTCGATCTCTGCCATGGCAGCGATGCGTTCCTTACGATCAAACGTCTTTTTGCATACTTCGGCCATCTCGGCGATGATCTCCTCTCCGTCACCGATTACGACAAGGTCGAAAAAGTGAGCAAAAGGACCAGGGTTCACCGTAGAGGTCCCACCGGCTATAACAATAGGGTCGCTATCCTTGCGCTCCTCTGCATAGAGCGGGATGTTCGAGAGCTTGAGCATCCGAAGAATAGTGGTGTACGAGAGCTCGTAGAGAAGAGAAAAACCGATTACATCGAACTGCCTCAGCGGCCGTTTTTCTTCGAGGCTGAAGAGCTCGATCCGTTTTTTCTCAAGCGCCTCCGCCATATCATGCCAGGGGGCAAAAACCCGCTGTGCCCAAACCCCGGGAATGGAGTTGAGGATATGGTACAGGATCTTGATCCCGGCATGGGACATCCCTATCTCATACGTATCGGGGAAGGCCAGCGCAAAACGGACCTGAACCTCGGACTCGGGTTTGATGACCTCGTTTATCTCTCCTCCGATATAACGGCCGGGTTTTGTAATGGTGTACAAAAGTTCGGGATCTATTCGGTTCACGTAAAATATTTCCTCTTCAGAAGTATGCGGATACAGTCCTTTGTGCACTATGTCAACGGAATTTACATTATTCCGGCGTCTTTGCTCATGCGGTTTTCCCGGTAGCAGGATACTGACCGATTCTCCGGAAAGCAAAGAGACACAATACCCTTGGCAAAATGATAGTACTTGCTTGCCACATGAATAGTGACATGATAAGGGGAAATGGAAAGCAAGGAGGAGTAATATGCCTGAGGAAAAACTCACACTGGGCCAATATTTCAAGGGGGAAAGAGAAAAACGGGAGATCTCTCTCAAGGAGATCGAGCAAACCACGAAGATTCCTGCCCAGACGCTGAAATTCCTTGAGGAAGACCAGATAGACGTACTTCCGCCCCGGGCATTCTTACGGGGTTTTCTCCAGGTAATCAGCAAGGAGTTTGGTTTTGATGAAGAAGAGCTTGTCCGCCATCTGGACGAGACTTTGACCGCATATGGGAAAAAAGACGAGGTAAAAAGCAGGTTCATGAAGAGAGACAAGGGGAGTTCTTTCCTGCTGCGCATGCTCTTCGTGCTCCTGCTGATCGTTATATTGGCCGCTGCCATCGGTTTTTCTTTGAAGACATGCAGGGACACCTACCAGGGGTCTGCGGGCGGTGCCTATGCGTCGGCGGTCTCTGAGAACGCATCGGAAATCGAATCGGCGAAGTCATAGTCTTTAACGCATGCCTTAAAGCTCCACCGGATTGCTCATGAGGGGTTGGTTTGGTATGCCGGTAAAACCATCGGATGCAAGACTGCTGCAGGAGTATATCGAAAAAGGCTGGGAGTTCCACATCATCGAATTGCTGTACGATATGAAGCCTGTGGAAATAGCCGAGCTTATCGAGACCCTTGACGATGAATCAAGGGGCAGTTTTTTTGCGCTCTTAGACGTCGATACCGCATCCGAAGTAATTGCCGAGCTCTCCTCCGAGACACGGGAGGATGTCGTCGAAGGCATGTCCGATAAGGACCTGGCCCGGATCGTCGAGGATATGAATACCGACGACGCGGCAGACCTGCTGGGCGATCTCCATGCGGAACGGGTTGAGCGGGTCCTTGCCGCCATGAATCCCGAGGACTCTTCGGATATCAAGTCCCTGCTTAAGTACCCGGAAGATACTGCCGGCGGCATCATGCAGCGCGAGCTCATTTCTGCCCGTGCCGATGAAACCGTGGATGAGGTCATCTCCCGGATCAGGCAGCTCCATTCCGAGGTCGACGACATCCAGACAGTCTATGTGGTGGATAGCGCGCGGGTTCTGATCGGTACCGTGCCGCTTGTGAAGCTCATTCTCTCCAAGCCGCAGGTGGATATGTCCCGGATCATGAACGCCGAACCTCTGGCCGTGCCGGTCAAGATGGACCAGGAAAAAGTGGCTCAGCTTTTCAAAAAGTACGATGAAGTGGCCATGCCCGTTGTGGATGACAAAGGTGTCCTGCTGGGCCGCATCACCATCGACGATATCGTCGACATCATCGAAGAAGAGGCGACCGAGGACATGTTCAGGCTCGCCGGTGCCGAAGAAGACCTGCTCAGCTCGTCGATCATCAAGAATGCCTCCACGAGGATCCCCTGGCTCTTTATCTGCTGGATCGGGGGCATTCTCATCACCCTCCTCATCAGGCGGTTCGAGCCGACGTTGAGCCAGCTCGTAGGCCTCGCGGCCTTCATGCCCATCATCTTAGGCATGGGCGGCAATGTGGCGTCTCAGTCGGTAACGCTCGTGGTGAGAGGAATCGCCACCGGTGTGGTATCCACGACGAATTTCCTAACAACGGCAGTCAAACAGCTGGCAGTGGGCCTCTTCCTCGGGGGGACGTACGGTCTCATGCTCGGAGGCATCGCCTTTTTCATCTACCCGGAGAGGGTGAAGATGAGCCTTGTTGTAGGTCTGGCCATCATGAATTCGATGACTCTGGCCGCATTCATGGGAACAGTGCTTCCCATGCTGTTCTACAAGATGGGAAAAGACCCGGCGATAGCCTCCGGGCCTTTCGTAAGCACTGCAATGGACCTGATAGGCGTCGTCACCTATTTCACGATAGCAACGCTGTTGCTCTTTTAATGGTTATGTCGCGATTCACCACAGAAGCCATCATCCTGCACAGCATCGATTTCCTGGAGTCGGACAAGATCATCTGCGCACTCACCAGGGACAGGGGCATCATCAATGCGATCGCCAAGGGCGCAAAGCGGAGCAAAATCCGTTTTCCCGGAACCCTGGAGCCTTTCTGCGAGGTTACCATGGATGTGTTCCTCAAGCGGGAAGGGGAGCTTCACCGCCTTGAATCGGCTCAGCTTACCGATGCCCACCTGGGTATCCGCGAGAACCTCGACCTCCTTGCCCATTCCACGGTCCTGCTGGAGCTTATCAAGGAGCACCTGGGACAGCTCGATCCGAGTCCTGCCACCTTTGAGCACCTTCAGAACGCCCTGGAGGCCATGGAGCCGGACAGGCAGTGGTTCTCCGTCTGGTCCGTATCGCTGCTGAACATCCTTTCATCGCTCGGGTACGGCATCGATCTGAAATCGCAGAAGAGTTCAGACGGCAGAAGGCCCCGGATGCAGAATGCGCTCTCCCGGGAGGCGAGTATGTTCCTCATCAATGCGTCCCGGCTCGAAAGAGACGTGCTGCAGAGGCTTTCCATAAATCCCGTGTTGAAAAGGGAGATTGCCGGATTTTTCCTTGCCCTGTGCAACCACGTAACAGACAAGCGGCTCAAATCCGCCTGCTTTCTGGCAAAGCTGCTTGATTTTAACCCGAACCAATGATAGAGGGGGAGGTATGGACTTCCAGGAATTGATTTTAAATTTACAGGATTACTGGTCACGTTACGGTTGTCTCATCGGTCAGCCCTATGATCTGGAAGTGGGCGCCGGAACGTTCAACCCTCATACATTCTTACGGTCATTGGGCCCCGATCCTTGGAAAGTGGCGTATGTAGAGCCCTCCCGGAGGCCGACAGACGGCCGCTACGGCGAGAATCCGAACCGGCTCCAGCACTACTACCAGTATCAGGTGATCCTCAAACCCTCGCCCATAGACGTCCAGGAGATCTACCTGGATTCGCTCAAGCAGCTGGGCATCGACCCCCTGGAGCACGACATCCGCTTTGTCGAGGACGACTGGGAATCGCCTACGCTGGGAGCCTGGGGGCTCGGATGGGAGGTGTGGCTGGACGGGATGGAGATCACGCAGTTCACCTACTTTCAGCAGGTGGGCGGCTACGACCTCGACCCTGTCTGCACCGAGATCACCTACGGCCTGGAGCGCATCGCCATGTACCTCCAGAACAAGAACTCGGTTTACGACATCACCTGGAAAAACGACATCAAGTACGGCTATGTTCACCATGCAGGCGAGTACCAGTGGTCAAGGTACAACTTCGAGGTTGCCGATGTCCCGATGCTGCTTCAGCTCTTCGGGCTCTATGAAGCCGAGGGCAAGCGGGCGGCCGAGCAGGGACTGTGCCTGCCCGCATATGACATGTGCCTGAAGTGCTCGCACACATTCAACCTTCTCGATGCCCGCAACGCCATCAGCGTAACGGAGCGCCAGTCATACATTGCCAGGGTCCGGGATCTGGCCAAGGCTGCGGCAAAGCTCTACATCGAAGGCTTGAAGCAAAACCGGGAAGAGGAATAGTATGGCTAAGTCGCTGCTCTTTGAGATCGGCTCCGAGGAGATACCTTCAGGTTTCATCGTACCCGCGCTTTCGTTCATGCGCACCTATGTTGCGAAAAAGTTCGCAGAGGCAAAGCTCGGCCATGAGCCCATCAAAGTATTCGGAACACCCAGAAGGCTTGGTTTAAGCGTCAAAGGCCTGGCCGAGACACTGCCGGATACGGTTGAGACGAGAATGGGCCCTGCAAAACAGGCGGCCTTTGACAAGGACGGCAATCCAACCAAGGCAGCGCTCGGCTTTGCCCGCTCTGCAGGCGTGGATATCGGTGAAGTCTCTATCGCAAATACCCCCAAGGGGGAGTACCTCTCCGTCACTAGGACCATCCCGGGGAAGCCGACCACGGAGTTCCTGCCCGGGATTCTCGAGGACATGATCCCGCAGATCCCTTTCCCGAAGACCATGCGGTGGGCGAACCCGGATGTGCGCTTTGCCCGGCCGGTTCACTGGATCTCAGCGCTCTACGGAGGCGAGATACTGCCGGTGAGGTTCGGGAATATAACGGCAGGATCGAAGACCTACGGGAACCGGTTCATGGCTCCTAAGGCCATCGAGATAACGAGCGTGGAGGCATATGAAGATCTCCTCGCATCGAACTACGTGATCCCGGATATCGAAAAGCGAAAGGCCATCGATCTGGGACGGGGTGATGCTGAATGCAAAGAACCTCAAAGCTTCGGTGAAGGACAAGGAACTCCTCGACGAGGTGGTCAACCTGCTCGAGTATCCGCACATCATCATCGGCCGCTTTGACGATGCCTTCCTCGATCTGCCGCCCGAGGTCCTCGTGACCGTCATGATACATCACCAGCGGTACTTCCCCATGTACTCTCTCGATGACGCAACCGGCTTGAGGCCGTATTTCGTGGCAGTGAGCAACATCGTCCCGAAGAACGACGCCGTGGTGCGAGCAGGCAACGAGCGGGTGCTTAAGGCCCGCCTCGATGACGGCAAGTACTTCTTTACGGAAGACCTGAATATCCCGTTGAAGGAATACGCCGAGAAGCTCAACGACGTCATCTTTCACAAGGACATGGGGACTTCGTATGAAAAGATGGAGCGCTTCAGAAAGGTAGCCCTGTACCTCGCCGGTATCCTTGCGCCTGCGAAAAAAGATCAGGTGAGTGAGGCGGCATACCTTTGCAAGGCGGATCTGAACAGCCTCATGGTCTGCGAGTTCCCCGAACTCCAGGGGATCATGGGAAGGGAATATGCCCTGCGCCAGGGCGTTAACCCCGAGGTGGCCCAGGCCATCCGCGAGCACTACCTCCCGACCTCGGCCGAAGGCGAGCTCCCCAAGGGCATTATCGGTGATATCGTAGGTATTGCCGACCGCATCGATACCATCTGCGGCTGTTTCGGCGTGGGGTTGATCCCCACCGGCACCTCCGATCCGTTCGCCCTGAGGCGGCAGACCATTGCCATCGAGAACATCATCCTGGCAAAAGGCTACCGGATATCCATATCCGACCTCATCAAGCAGGCGTTGCTCCATCTCGCGCCCAAGCTCAAACGCGACGGTGCAGAGGTGCGGGATGAAGTGCTCTCCTTCTTCAGGTCGAGGTTCGTCTCGATCCTCCAGGGCAAAGGGATCTCCGGGGATGTCATCGAGGCTGTGGCCAGGGATTTCGACGACCCGCTGGATACCTTCATGCGGGCAAGCGCCATCATGAGCGTGAAGCCCGAGCCATGGTTCGGCTCCATCTGTGCAGCTTCGAAGCGTGTCGAGAACATCCTCAAGAAGGTCGAGGCCGCAGGAAATATAAAGGAAAGCCTTTTTGCGCAGGACGAGGAGAAGACCCTGTACAGCCGCTTCAAGGAAATGGAAGATCCCTTTATCGCGCACTCCGTCAAAGGCGAGTATGCAAGCGCTTTAAAGCTCCTTGCAGGCCTGAAAGAGCCCATCGATAATTTCTTCGACAAGGTGCTCGTCATGAGCGATGATGCACAGGTGCGCAGCAACCGCATCGCACTGCTCAAGAATCTCGTGGGGCTCTTCGACAGGGTTGCACAGTTCTCGAAGATATCGACATAAGGAATGAACGGTACTCATCCTACCAAAGCCTTAAGAAGAAGAGCAGAAAAATCCGGCAAGTGGGACATGAGGGACGCCTTCTCCATCGACGTGGACAGGATCCTCCATTCCCAGGCCTACACCTCGTACATCGACAAGACGCAGGTCTTCTATCTCGTCGGGCACCAGGGCATCTCCCACCGGGTAATCCACGTACAGCTTCTCTCCAGGATCGCCCGCACCATCGGCCGCAGGCTGGGCCTGAATGACGACCTCATCGAGGCCATTGCCATCGGGCATGACATCGGGCACCCGCCGTTCGGCCACGACGGCGAGCGATACCTCGACGAGCTGTGCATTCTGGCAGGCATCGGGCCGTTCCGGCATAATGTCCAGGCTATCCAGTCCCTGGAGCGGATCGAGAAATGCGGCAAGGGGCTGAATCTCACTCTGCAGGTTCTGGACGGCATCCTGTGCCACAACGGTGAAAATTCCGAGCAGTGCATACAGCCGGAGCCTGCACACACCTTCGCCGACCTTGATGCAAAGATCGAGATTGCCGGGCAGGGCAAAATGCCGCCTCCCATGACCATGGAGGGGTGTCTGGTCCGGATCGTGGATACCGTAAGCTACATAGGACGCGATATCGAGGACGCCATATCGCTGGGAATCATCGCACGCAGCCACATACCCAAAGAGGCCTCCGGGCTGCTCGGAGACACGAACGGAAAGATTGTCTATGCCCTAGTGGAGGACCTGCTCAAACATTCCACGGAAGGAAGGATCGCCTACTCGTCAAAGGTGTTCAGAGCCCTGGAGAGCTTAAGACGATTCAACTACGAGAACATCTATCTCAATCCCAAGGTAAAAACCGAGTCATCGAAGATCAGGACCATGTACAATCTCATATTCCAGCGGCTCCTGGAGGATGTCGTGGAGAAAAGGACGGACTCGGTCATCTCTGCGAGGTTCCTGGGGAGGCTCGATGCGTGCTACCGGGAAAGACACCTCCCGGGCGAGCTGGTGAGGGATTTCATCGCGAGCCTCACAGACACGACCTTTTTACGGGTTTTCAATGAACTTTTCGTGCCTGATTTTTTTGAATAAGGATTCTTTGCCAACCCTCAACATGCCGGCTCATACCCGATGAGCCATCAGATCCCTCAGGTGCCGCCGTACCCGATCTTGACCTTCTCCCCCTCTACGATAACCGGCACCTGCCTGACACCTTTTGAGTAGGGGAGCATTTCATCGAGCTTCTCATCATCCCATTTTACATCGATATATTCGGCTCTGTCCTGATAGGCCGACCTGGCCTGGTCTGAATACGGTCAACTCGGTTTTCCGTAAAAGATTATTTTATTCGCCATGGCGGATTTTCTCCCTTCATCAGATTGCATTCTTCATGAGTAATTATTGTATGACACGAGATCACCGGATCAAGTACCGGGTCTGCAATCGAGAGATCGGGGGAAGGGAGGGAGACTGACGGCATCTGATTCGCTCCCGGGCCGGAGCCCGGGAGCGAAGTAATCGTGGATTCGTTCCTTTATCTGCCCATGACCATGGGCGCGCTATACCCCTCAGGACCCGCCGTAACCCACTGTAACCTTGCCGCCTTCCACGATGACGGGTACGTGCCGCTGCCCGCCCGAATGGGCAAGCATCTCATCGAGTCTGCCCTGGTCCTTTTTCACGTCATAATAGAGAGCTTTTTCACCATAGGCCGACCTGGCCTGATCGGTGTAGGGTCAGCCGGCCTTCCCATAGATGATGACCTTGTCTGCCATGGAAAATCCTCCTCATTTTTTTAAAATTTTTGTGCAAAATTAAAGATATGTTCAATATAAGAACTCGAACCGGGAATTCAATTGTCAAATAGTAAAGCCCTGCATATTCATGAAAGTAATGGTGTTCATTTTGGCCCGATTTGTATTATCTTTGGCAGGAACGGTCATATCATTTTTTCCCTCATTGTGATTCTCTCTTCATGACCTGTTCCGCTTCGAGATGCAGGGTTTTTCTTTGAAATAAGGTCAAATCCTTTTTAAGAGGGGGATCTTGAAGAATGCCTATGAAATATTTCTCAATCGCTGTGGGGCTGTTTTGTATGATAGTATCTGCAAAAGCATATGCGCAGATCGACAATCTCACCAACATGAGCGCCGAGTGGGTGCGCATGTCCAACCGCAATGCTGCAACCGATGCTGCCGATATCGTCGTGTACAATCCCGCAGGGCTGGTTTCTCTTTCAGACGGGTTCCATCTCAACGTCTCGAACCAGTTCATGTTCCGCAAACCCAAACACTCATTCGACGATCCCATTTCCGGCGGGGGCTTAAGCTTCGAGCAGGACGGCCCTGACTTATTCATTCCGAACCTGTACGCATCGTACAAGAAGGGCGCCTGGTCTGCCTTTACGGGTATCTATATCCCGGGCGCCGGGGTAACCATCGATTACCCCGACGGTTCATACACCACCCGGGCAATCGGTGCAGACCTGTTGTTCAACCCCTTAAGCCCTTTCTTCGGGGCGTATAGCGCTATCTCGAATGAAAGTATCGAAGTCAGCTCCCGCTATCTTACCGGGACTCTCGGCGGTGCCTACAAGCTGTCAGACCAGGTCTCGATAGCGGCAGGCCTCCGGTATATCAAGGCGGATAATAAAATCGACGGAGATCTTACCGTAACCGGCGGTCTGGCAGGGCCGTTGACGCCTGATGTGCCCCTGGTTGTTGATCTGAAGCAGTCAGCCGGCGGGTGGGGGGCATCTTCGGCATCCAGATCGTTCCGATGGATAAGCTGAACATCGCCTTCCGGTTCGAAACAGAGGTTCGCCTGAATTTTGAATCCGATGTGAGTGAGAACGACAACCTGGGCCTGTTCGCAGACGGAGAGAGGAGCCGCAGAGACTTTCCCGCCATGGTCGGACTGGGTGCATCGTATAAGCTCACGGAAAAGCTCAGAGGGGAACTGGACCTCAACTACTTCTTCCAGGAGCATGCCGACTGGGGAAATTCGGATACCGGAGAGTCCATATCGGGTATGGCAGGTGATGTCTGGAGCATCGGCGCTGCGCTGGCTTTCCAGGCGATGCCCAAACTCGAGGTGAGCGGCGGGTTCCTGTACACGAAGCATGCATGGCATGACATGGACGGGTATTTCGTCAATGCAACCGGCGCAATCGAGACGCTGTACTCCGACAACCTGAATGTATCCACCGGAATCGGATTTAACATAACCGAAAACCTCAAAGCGAACGTGAGCTACAGTCATACCTTCTGGGATGACGAAACTTTTGATACCCCGATAGGCGAAGTGGATACAAAGAACAGCACGAACATCGTTGCGGTCGGCATCGATTTCATCTATTGATCACCAAGGCAGAAAGCGGGCACGGTTACATCCAAAACCTTATTCTCTGCCGGGTTGATTCCTCGCAGGTTGCTGCAGGTCGTTCATTGATTCCGATGTTCTATGCCTTGCGGGAGGTTCTCCTCCTGCAAGGTGGTATTCATGAGGTCCTGCCGTCATGGCTGAACCCTGCCAGGAGCAGGCCCAGCACCCTTCCTACATCCCTGAGAATAACGGATGTCATGTCGTCCAGATGATGCAGCGACGCTGGGCGGGGTTCCCGGAAAAGAATGCGGGCAGCTTCTGCAGAGCACTGCTTGGTCTGTGTTGCCGCATCGGTTCTGCTGTTGCGGTCCACCCGGCTGTACACATCCACGAGATCTGTTCCAAAGTTTTCAAGCATGAAATGAAAGACAGGGTTCAGGCGTTTCTCTGCCGTACGAATATACCCGTTCAGCTCAGAGTCGATATCCCGGCAGGACTCCCGGCCTTCAAAGGCGCCCTGCATAAGTGCCTCCTTAAAGGCCGGGAGCCCTTCGCGAAACCGGCGTTCGACATAGAGCTCGTAACCGGTATGAACTGCGGATATTACTTTGAATAGCTTGTGGAACGAGAAAATGTTCCTGACCAGCATGAATGCCGGTGCAGCCCTGACATGGAAAGGATTTCCCAGATCGGCGAGATAGTGTGTGCAGCGGGAAAGGAAGCGCCAGCCCCAGTAATCATTGCCGGTCTGAAAAGCCCTTTCCGCGGCATCCCGGTGATACCGGAACGAGTAGGGCGCTGTCCCGAACAGTATGCCCGGTAACCGGAACTGCATATGCCTCCAGCCGTGTGACCCCCCGGTGATCTTCTGCCGTTTGTGGAGGTCCAGGCCGCAGTCCGGGTGGAGGTCCGGCTCGGTGCTGTAGATGACCAGCACCTTCCAGGGCTCGATTTCCCTGTCCAGGGGAGGTTCACATGCGTATTCGCCGTTCTTTCGTTCGTAGTCGAAGGAAAAAACCGGATCCAGCCTCCGAACATCCCTGAACGACTCCTTATAAACATCGACATGATGAGGCCCGACGGGCCAGCGTGGGTCGTAAAGGGAGGGGTTCGGCCTCGCCGGCACCGGTGGGAGCCCCAGGATATCCTCCAGGGCCTTGACCGAGAAATACGTGATGTATTCATGTGAAAACCAGGGTCCCCAAGCCTCGGGCATCTGCGGGTCGTCATGCAGGTAGTAATCCAAGATCTGTCCTGCCCTCCGTTCCCTATCCGTTTAAAAAGACAGGATCGAGAAGCCCGGGCAGGCCGGGAGAAGGACCTGCCCGGGTCAAACAACAGTCGATGTATCTGATCTTATATCTTGAACTCGGTCTTTTTCTTCCAGATGCCCAAGGCAACGCCGAGTTCTTCGTGCTCCTGGGCATACTCTTCCAGCGGGATGCCTTTGATCGCGGCGTCGATGGCCTGGCGGAAGGCGCGTGCGCCGGCTGTCGGGCCCTTGGGATGGGCATGGATGCCGCCGCCCGAGCCGATCATGATGTCCTTGCCCAGGCGTCGACGATATCGGGCACGTTGGCCGGCGTGATGCCGCCGGAGGGCATGGGCATGGTGGGCTTCAGGTTGCCGAAGGGATAGGTCAGGTTGCGGCAGGTGGCCATGAAGCGGTCGTGCATGTAGATGCCCTTGCCGCCCATGGAGAAGGGCAGCACGATGGCGTCCGCGCCGCACAGCCGGGAGAACTTGCCGAAAATGATGGGCGAAGAGATGCCCTGGTAGGGCGACATGAAGTACGCGCCGGCCAGGTCCATGTGGGCCAGGATGGGCACGTTGATGGCCGGGTCCTCGGCCAGGGCGCGCATGGCCTCGGGACCCACGGCCAGATAGTTCACCATCATGGCGTTGGCCCCGGCATCGATGCAGCGCTTCGCCAGGTCGAACATGCGCGGCAGACGGTCGGTGACGTTGACGGTGTAGAGCGTGTGCTCGCCGGTCTCTTCATACACCTGCTTCTCGATCGCCATGTAGGTCTTGACCCGCTCCACCGCGTCGTTGTAGCGCATGTTGGCGATCAGTTCGTCGTCCTTGATCACGTCGCAGCCGCCCAGGGCCGCGTCCCTGAAGAGCTTGGCGCCCACTTCCAGGGGGTAGCCGCTGCACGGCTTGATCATGTTGTTGAGCAGCGGCCGGCCCTTCTTCAATGCCCAGCGCCTTCCACCAGCCGTCGATGCCGAATTTCGGGCCGTTGTACTGGTCCAGCGTGGCCTTGGGAATCCGCAAGTCCAGGAGCTTGAAATTGGGCACCATGGAGATGTTGCCGATGGTCGCCGTGAGCATCATGGGGAGCTGGTCTTCGACATTGGCGGAGGGGAAGGCGATCTGCATGATATACTGCCGGTGCTCGACATCCTCGGGCACGGCCGTACTCGTAGTACGGGGCCTCGTAGACGCCGATCACCTTGGCCACGTGCTTGGCGCGGACCTCCGGCGTTTCGCCGGGCACCGGCACCCAGGTGCCGGTGGTCTGCTCGATGGCCAGGATCTGGCCCATCAGCGCCATGTCCATGGTTCTGTCGGCCTCGATCCAGTAGGTGGCGATGACGTGGTTTTCCATATCGATGCCTTCGGGCAGGGCGATGGGTTTGTCGGCAAAGGCATCCATCTGACTTTGGTCGTTCCTCGTCTTTCATGGTGTTATGCTCCTTCCGTAAGTCATCTAATGTTCAGCCCTTCGGGATCAGAGGAGAGCAGATATTCCCATACCCCCAGGGTCTTCTTCAGGGCCTCGTCGTCGTGCTGCATGCAGGTGTACATGCGGGTCCCGGCCAGGGTGCACAGCCCGTGGGCCATGGTGACGATCTGGTAGTCGTCCGCTACCTGCTTCCGGGTGAGGATCTGGCTGAAGGCATCCGGCTGCGGTCAGGTCCACGGAGAAGAAGGCGGTGGTCATGTAGTGCATGATCGGGCCGAAATTGTAGACGAAAAAGCCCAGATCGGGCCGCGTGGCGAAGAGATCGTTCATGGCCTTGGTCAGCCTGTCGGCATAGGCCGTCGCCTTGCCCACCGCGTCGTGCTCCTCCATGAGCTTCAGGGCGTGGTAGCAGGCCGCCGTGGAAATCGGGTTGGCCGCCAGGGTGCCGCCGATGTAGATCTTCTCGCCCAGGCCGCCCGTGCAGACGCTCATCACGTCTTTTCTGCCCGCCACCGCGCCGGACGAGGGATACCCGTGGGCGATGATCTTGCCCAGCACGGTCAGGTCGGGCATGATGTTGAAGTATTTCTGGGCGCCGCCCATGTCCAGCCTGAAGCCGGTCACCACTTCGTCGAAGATCAGCAGCGACCCGTACTGGTCGCACAGTTCGCGGATCGTCGTGTTCCAGTCCGGATGAACCGGATGGGCGCCCGACTCGCCGCCGACGGGCTCCACCAGGATGCCGGCGATGCCGCCCTTGTCCTGATTGTCCTTGAAGGCTTTTTCCAGGGCGTCGAAGTCGTTGGGCGCCACGTCCACGATGTGGGCATAGCATCTCGTTCGGGATGCCCTTGGATTGAGAGCCCCGGTCCCGGGAATATGCAGGGAGTACACCATCTGATCGGACCAGCCGTGGTAGCTCCCGCCGATCTTGATGATCTTCTGCTTGCCGGTGAAGGCCCGGGCGATGCGGATGGCGGCCATGTCCGCCTCGGTGCCGGACTGGAGAAAGCGGACCATCTCCACGCCGGGCATGTGCTTGATGATCTCCTCGGCGGCCAGCAGTTCATATTCCGAGGTCAGCCCGGTGGCCGGCCCCTTCTCCCGGATGATCTCGATGATCTTCTCATCCAGCGGGTCGAAGCCGTGGCCCAGGATGATGGGCGCGCCGCACATGCAGATAATCGATGTACTCGTTGCCGTCCACGTCCCAGATCCGGTAGCCCTTGGCCCGGTCCATGGCCAGGGGAAAGGGCTTGTTCTGGCTCAGGTTGTGCTCAACGCCGCCGGGGATGAGGTTCTTGGCCTTCTCGAAAATCGCAGAAGATTTCTTGTTCCGTTCCGTGAACAGCTTGCGCTCGGAAGCGAGCTTGTCTTCCGGTATGC